>NZ_JAGFNU010000002.1 GCF_018457175.1 Pseudohalocynthiibacter aestuariivivens | reverse complement strand
CTCTGAGGCCGCAAAGAAAACACGAAAGGAAACACCGACATTGACCGCGAAATAAACGCTGATACATAATCAAGGGTGGGTCAAATCTCGGTGAAAATACCGGGTCAGTTCTCAACGCAAATCAACACTCTGAAGGACCGGCGTCCAAATATTGAAAACCTTGCCTTGTCACTGATGCTTGACCCAGAGGGGGCGTTCGCTTTTTTCCGCAACCAGATAAGAACCGTTTCCTACCGCGGCCGCTCGCGCGATACGGACGCGGTGCTTGAGGCGGGCGCCGGGAATGATCATGACAAGGCGGTCGGTCTGTCAGCTCTTTTGTCCTTGATTGGGTATGATAGCGGGCTGGTTTCTGCACCCATGCCCGCAGAAATGGCCGCCAAAATCGAACAGGGGGCTTGCGGCGGGGCAGGAGATAGCGCGCCTGAAATCTGGCGTCTGGTGGGATTGCCCGGAAATTCGATGGCGCGGGTTGCGCAACGGGCCCAAACCAATTTTGGTGCCTTAAGTGTAGTCATCCCCGAGGGTACGCTTCACGAAATGGCACCGGGCGGCGTGAATTCCGAACAGCCGTAGCATGTGTGGGTTCAAATGCGACTTGGTGCAGATTGGGTTGATCTTGACCCGGTCCTTCCAAATGTGGCCTTTTGCGCCACCCCGGCTGGAACGGGGGTCGAACTGGTGTCTGCCGAGCCATCGCACGAAGTTACCTTGACGCTCGAAATCGAACGGCTTCGCGACGGCCAATTTCAACGCGAACAAATCCTAAGTAAAAAATTCGAAGTGCCAGATCTTGTTGAAACGCCCATCACGCTGATTTTTTGCCCCCAAACAGAAGGAGTGGGCGGCATTGTAACCGAAGCTCTTGGCGGCTTGCAGGGTCAGCAATCTGGAATGGTGGCAACTTTACTGGTGAATCAAACAGCGACTCGCAGCAAGACTTTTGTGGCACCGGGTGTCGCCGCAACCACGACAAATTTTTTCGCTGCGGAGCAGGAAGAAATAGTGACGGCTCTGCGCTTGCGGATTAGCTCGACCGCGCCGGGCGAACCTGAGCAGACTGAGGATAGGGTAATCTTTGATGTAGTACCTGAACAGCTTCGATCCGCTGGTGGCGAACAGGTGCGCGTCGAAGATCTTGTTGCTCCAGCAGCGGGCATAAGATTTCCGGCATCCTTGGAAAGCCTGCGCCAGGTCGTGCTCGGCAATGGCGGACTTTCTACCAAGCTGGCCTCGGTGCGTATGCTGGGTGTTTTGGCGGACCTCCCAGAGGCGATGCGTTTGGCTGATGCAGGTATTCCGGATCCCGAAATTGCGGTTTGGAACCACTGGGTGCAAGCCAGCCTTGTCGCACTTGCTGCAGAAGAATTGATCCGCACCCGACCAGTGGCCGCAGATGGCAGCTGTGTTCTTGTTGACCGGCCCAGAGTTTTGATTTCGGGCATCATGTCAGGACCTGGTGGGCAGCCCATACATTGGGTGGACTGGGCACTGGAT
The DNA here is from genome assembly GCF_018457175.1 of Pseudohalocynthiibacter aestuariivivens. GTDB lineage: Bacteria > Pseudomonadota > Alphaproteobacteria > Rhodobacterales > Rhodobacteraceae > Pseudohalocynthiibacter > Pseudohalocynthiibacter aestuariivivens. Next base: position 399,631 of record NZ_JAGFNU010000002.1, on the reverse strand, counting down.
GACGTTGGGATTGCCGGACCGGCCGAGCCTGGTTCCGCGTGGCGGCATCGTGTGTGGCATCGGGCGCTCCAATCCGCACTGGAAACGGAAATGTTGATGGACCATGTCGAGGCGCCTGACGATGCGGTGCCGCTGCTAACCCATCCGTTGATGCCGGTTGACCCTATTCTTGTGTGGATTGAAGCAGTTGAAGACAGTGAACGCGGATTTCGAATTTTCGTGTCAGCCGACATGCGGCCCGAGGAATGGTGGCGCATTCACCCCGAAATGGGACGCAATGACACGCGTTTCCGGTTTTTGGGCAATGCACGTCCCATGAATTCTAAACCGGGCTTGGGAACTCCGAGGGCCGGATCGTCTAGTATAAGCGAAGCTGAAATGGTTAAGATGTAAGCAGACATAGACGCATACGCAAAAAAGGCTACGGAAGACGCTGCCAGAAACGAAGAGGTCGCAGAAAGAGGTCGAAGCAAGAAAGGCAACGAATACACCATCCCTCTTTTGAATGTATCTATTCCAGCTTCGATGGCGCATGGCGTTGTTGGTGGCGCCGTTGTCTTAGGCATAGCTTACGCACTTTTTGGCTGAATTCTATTACGCCTCAGAGAACGATCCAGCTCTTTTTATGGGTCTTCAAAATGGCTACGAATCCGTCATCATTTGGATTTCGTCACTTTCTTTTACAGTTTCCATGACTGCAAATGAGTGTGTCTGCATCACTCCGGGGAGCTTCCCGATATGTTCTCCCAAGATTTCTCGGAAATGAGTGATATCCCTTGTCCGCACCTTTAGAACGTAATCAAATTGTCCGGCGATCATCAGGCAACTCTGCACCTCCGGAATCTCTTTCACGGCTTCATTGAATTCATCAAGTGAATTGTCGCTGGTTTGCGCCAGGGTGATATGAACAATCGTGACGTGATTAATGCCGACTTTGGCCGGGTCAAGTATTGCACAATAACCTTTTATGACCCCGGAATTCTCTAGACGTCTGACACGCTCTGAACAGGGTGTTTTTGTTAGGTTTACCCTGCTTGCAAGCTCAACAATCGACAGTCTGCCGTTCTTTTGAAGCTCGTCTAAGATTCGTTTGTCGATACCGTCTAAAGCCCTAGTCACCAGTCTTTTTTCCTATTTTTAGCCTACTTAAAGGGAATTACACCGAATAATTGCTGAATTTAGGCACTATTACCAGTCAAAAAGACTATGATCGAGGTTGGAAGACAAGGACAACGATATAGTATTCCCGATTCTGGTTTCGGCCTTCGAAAATAATGGAGGACGTGTCTTTCCCGAGAGAGAATCGATACGGGGACATCTGACAGGAGAAACGCAAAATGACGTCTAAAATAATGATTGGTTTGGATGGGCATGGGTCCGGCGAGCGCGCCTTGGCCTATGCCACAAAACTTGCAAAAGTGATCGGAAGCTGTGAGCTTGTGGTTGTTTATGTGATTGAATGGTCACCTTACTCTTTCCAAACACCCGAAGAGAATGCGGAACGGCACAAGCGGCGTGAGGAAGAAATTTCAACTGCGATGGATCGCGTAATCAATCCTGCGCTTGCTTCACTGAAGAAGGCAGGGTTCAGCGCTAAGGGCATTGTGAGACACGGTCACGTTGCTGATACTTTGAATGATCTGTCTGAGGAAGAAAACGCCGAGCAGATTGTTGTTGGTCGATCTACCGAAAGCGGGCTTATAAAGCGCTTTTTTGGTAGCTCAACTGCAAATCTTGTAATGCACGCAAATGTACCCGTTACGGTCGTAGGTTAAGAGGACAGAATAATGAAATTTTATCAAAAAGTTATGCTGTCCCTCGGGACGGCAAGTGCACTCGTAAGCCCAGCAGTCGCGCAAGAGGCAATGACCCTGGATGAAAAAGTGAACGAAGCATTTGCTGCCTTTACCGGGCCATTTGTGAACCTGATTTTCGCACCGTTTCCAGGCACGAGTTTTCCATGGATTGTTATGTGGCTGGTTATAGCAGCTACGGTCTTCACGATTTATTTTTCATTCGTGCAGCTTAAGTTCTTCAAGCACGCGATATCGCTCGTCAAAGGCGACTATTCCGACCCGAACGATGCGGGCGAAGTCAGCCACTTTCAGGCGCTGGCGACCGCGCTTTCGGGCACTGTTGGCTTAGGAAATATCGCAGGTGTTGCTGTTGCAGTCGGCATTGGTGGACCGGGTGCTACATTCTGGATGATCCTTGCCGGTTTGATGGGAATGGCTTCGAAGTTCACCGAATGTACGCTTGGTGTGAAATATCGAAACGAATACCCAGATGGCACCGTTTCAGGCGGGCCAATGTATTACATTTCCAAGGGTTTTTCTGAACTTGGGCTGCCTGGAGGTAAGATACTCGCGATCCTGTTTTCGATCTTTTGTATCCTTGGCGCCCTTGGTGGCGGCAATATGTTTCAGGCCAATCAGGCACATGCTCAGATTTCAGGTATCACTGGTGCGTATCCAGGTTGGATTACGGGCGTGATCTTTGCTGCTGTCGTGTTCATTGTCATCGTCGGCGGTGTTAAATCCATTGCGCGGGTTACTGAAAAAGTCGTTCCTTTCATGGGTATCCTCTACGTTGGTGCATCGCTAGTTATCATTTTGATGAACTACGATCAGATCGGCTGGGCCTTTGGTCAGATCTTCAGTGGTGCATTCTCTGGTTTGGGCGTCGCTGGTGGTATGGTCGGTGCTTTGATCCAGGGTTTTAAACGTGCTGCATTTTCAAACGAAGCAGGCGTTGGGTCGGCAGCAATCGCGCACTCTGCGGTAAGAACGAAAGAGCCTATAACTGAAGGTTTTGTCTCTTTGCTCGAACCATTTATTGACACGGTCGTAATCTGCACGATGACAGCGCTTGTCATCACCATATCGGGTCAACTTATCTCGGATCCGGCTACTGGGCTTTACGTACTTGACGGTGCGCATATCGCAACGGTCGACGGGAATACGGGTGTCGCGCTGACATCTGCGGCCTTCGCATCGGCGTTTAGCTGGTTCCCCTATGTTCTGGCTGTGGCTGTGGTGTTGTTTGCCTTTTCCACGATGATTTCATGGTCCTACTATGGGTTGAAAAGCTGGACTTATCTGTTTGGTGAAGGTCAAACATCCGAGTTGGTGTTCAAGGTCATTTTCTGTGTCTTCATCGTTATCGGCGCGGCCGCCAATCTTGGTCCTGTGATCGATTTCTCGGATGCTGCGATATTTGCGATGGCAGTCGTAAACATCACAGCGCTTTACTTCCTGATGAAGCTCGTCAAGCAAGAGCTTCTGTCATATGTAGCGCGGCTTGCATCTGGCGAAATCAAGAAGTTTACACACTAAAATTAAGTGACAAGGCGGCTAGATTGCCGCCTTGTCACATACGGGAATTGTCGCAAACTGCCGGCATGAACGGCAGGGTATGCACAGTAAATGTGAATTCCGCTCCCTTCGGCCTGAAAGAGCAAATTCTGCACCCGTGGCACGGCTATTTCTGTTCTGTCTGGCAATGCCTATCAAGAAACCTTGAACAAACCAGCCGCACCTATGCCCCAACCAACGCACAACTTTGAGAAAAATGCCCGAGTTTCTTTTTCGTTGCGATTTGAAAGTGTTATTACCTAAGGCAGATTAGAAAAGTCTTTGGAAAACGGAGAGGGGCAGGAACCGCCCTATGCGAAAAAGCCACGCGAATGGTGCTGGGAAGCTCGTTGAAAACCGGCCATTCGTTATTGCATTCGCAACCTGTCGTGCGGCCGTTTCCGGGGTCATGATGGACGGCATTTTAAAATCATTTTTCTCGGTAAGGCGGGTTTTTATAAAGCCGGGGTTCATGCATTGAACGCTTATCTTAGTGTGTTTAAGATCTGCCCGAAGGTTTTCGGCCAGATGCATAAGTGCGGCTTTGCTGGCGCCGTAACCAATTGCGCCGGGAAGCCCCCTGAATCCGGCAAGAGAGCCGATAAGAATGATATGGCCCTGATCCTGTTCCAAGAGTTTTGGAACAGCTTGCCCTAGAACCCGCAAAGCACCTGTAAAATTAACATCAGCCATTGTGACCGCAGCGGCGCTGTTCCAATCCGTTGCTTTGACTGGTTCATAAAACCCGGCACAGTACACAACGCCGTCAAACTGGCCTATTTGCTCTGCCGCCGATTTAATGGAAGCCTCGTCCGTGACGTCAAGGGCGCAGACTGAAGCGTTCGGAAGTTCTTTTGCAAGCTCAATAAGCCGCTCTTCATTTCGGGCAGACAAGATGACAGACGCCCCTGAGTTCGACATTTCGCTGGCCAGAGCACGCCCCAGACCTTCGCTCGCGCCGATGATCCAGTATTTTTTTCCGTCAAACATTCAAGGCATTCGCCGGGCGCATAGTAGCGACAAGTTCAGCAACTTTTACACCAAATTTCCGCATTTCCGACTTGTTCAGGATGCTGCCGTTTTCCATGAGATACATCCAATCCGTTACATTCAGCACGTGGCCGCCAGCGTCTTCGGGAAGCCGAATGCGGTATCGCATGCGAACGGTTGCGCCGCTTTGTATGCCGTCTGCTGTTCCGATAACATCGTCAGCGGTTGCCCTAAACGATCCGTCGTTTCCTATTGTCAGATTCCACTTGCGAAGTTGTGTGTTGCCGCTGGAATAGTGAAATGACTCTGTCAAAGTTCCTGTTGCCCGATCCCACACGCCGTTCATGTCGGCGACGAAACGCGAATTGACGCGCCCCATAGGGCCATAGATGATGCCTTCGCACAGGATTGGTCCTGAAAGATGTTTCCGCAGGTCAAATGCGGGTGACGTTGCATTGTAATCTTGCGGTGATTGCGCAGAGAAGCCCAGCTTCTTGCTTATCACATAGACAAGTACGACTGCGGCAAAAGCCGCTGAAATCAGCTCCAATGCCATTGTGATTATCCTGTGCTCTGAATGGCAAAGTTGCCGGGGATGTTTGCGGTGCGATGTGTATGTTCGAGTTGCACGGCGATCAGAATTAATACGGTTAGAAGACTCGCTTTAAGCATGTACCAACTCCACTTGAACAACGTTTGTTTGGTCTACGGCGAAGGACGCAGCGCAGACCCCCAAATAATAGCGCCAGTTCCGGATGAACCTCTCGTCATGTCCGAGCTTCATGATCCGTGCGGACTGTGCCTCCAGACGTTCTGTCCACGCCCGGCATGTTTGGGCATAGTCGGCCCCGAAGGAAAAACTTTCTCGCACCCGAAGTCCCGCGCGATTCGCCTGTTCAGAAATCACTGCATTTGACAGCAGCATACCTCCGGGGAAGGTGTAGTGCCGGATATAATCAGAGCTTTTCGCGTAAATGTCGAAATAAGTGTCAGATACCGTGATAGCCTGTACGACGGCTTTGCCCTGTTCAGAAAGGCGATCTTTAAGGGTTTTGAAGTAAGTTGGCCAATAAGACTGGCCAACCGCCTCGATCATTTCGATCGACACAATGTTGTCGAATGTACCTTTGCAATCGCGATAGTCCTGAAGGCGAATTTCAGCACGCCCATCAAGGCGTGCATCTGCATAGCCTTTTTGACTTGGCGATATTGTAAGGCCTGTTACTTCACGCCCGGTTTCGGCTGCCCGCTCTGCAAAACCACCCCAGCCACATCCTATCTCAAGGGTTTTTTCGCCCTGTCCCAATTGCCCAAGAATTCGGTCATATTTTCGGTTTTGCGCGCGATACAGATCAGTGTCATCCGGGCTGAACAAAGCTGAAGAATAGGTCATACTAGGGTCGAGCCATAGCTGATAAAATTCGTTTCCAACATCATAATGCGCACGAATATTGCGGGAGGCGCCTTTGGTTGAATTTGCGCGCAGCAGATGATTGACCATGCGGAATTTCAGATTGTTCCAGAATCCTGCGTAGGCGTAGTTCTGGAACTGGTCGAGGTTAAGCAACGCGACCTTGATCATGTCTTCGATGCTCGGGGTGTCCCAAAGACCGGCAACATAGGTTTCACCAAGGCCGATATCCCCACGTGCGGCCGCCGCTGTTACAACGGACCAGTCGTGAATTTGCATTTCGGCATCGGGTGCGCCGGCTCCAAAGTCATAGATTTCACCTTCCGGGGTGTGCAGTCGCAGGCTGCCCGTGGATATCTGTGCGCAAGTTTCGAGAAAATCGTGTTTCACGCGTTTGGTCAAAAACAGCATTAGGAAACCTCCTCTTTTGGTGGTGCGGGACGGGTTCGGTAAGGCGCCGCCTTAAGCTTCAGCCGTATGGCCTGCAGGTAAATTAGCACAATTGTGCGTATCGCTCCAAAGGGGCGCCGCAGGTTTGAGCGCAGTATTGATAGGTTCGTTAAAGGTGTACGCGGTCCTGTCAGGGTTGCCGTTACGCCTTCTGGCCCGTTTCGATGAATAATCCGGATCGCGATCCGGTCCGGTTGAATGTCGAATGTAAAGGTGTAGTCACCGGCAATTTCCTGAAACGGTGAGACGTGGAAAACTTTTTCTGCGTGCAGTTTGTCAGTCTTTAAAATGGGTGCAAAATCAGGAAGGTGGCATAGGTAGCTGTGGCGATCCCCGAAGGTGTTATTCACTTCCGCGATTGCCGCCAGAAGATCATTCCCCTCCATCACAAGCCAGAAACTGACCGGGTTAAATATATATCCTAGAAAGCGCGGCTGGGTCAGTAAAAGCAAATCGTGCCCGTTTTTGAATTCAAAACCAGCTTTGGCAAGAACATCCCGGGCCCAGACAGCACCACGCCCATTGTTAGGCGTCCCGCCATGCGCGCTGTCATGAACAGATGCCAGATTGAATTTGTTCCGAGAGAAAAGCACGGGCCCGCATCGCGATTCAGGGGCGATCAACACAAAATCAACCCCATAGCGAAAGGCATTTTTGATTTGTCCCAACCGCGTATGGGTTGTGAATCCGGGGATATGTTCGGGTGACATGTTCATGCAAACTGCCGTTCTATAGATCGCGCGATGCGCACCGCGCTTGCAAAACCATCTTCATGAAATCCGTGCCGGGTGTACGCGCCCGCAAACCATGTGTTGTTTGCACCCTGAATGTTTCGCAGCACCTGCTGCGCAGCCAGCGCCGAACTGTCAAAAACCGGATGGCGAAAGGTTTTTTGATCATAAATCAACTGCTCGGGTACGTCGCGCGACGGGTTCAGCGAAACAAACAGCGGGTCAGCCTCGGGAATATTCTGAAGCCGGTTCATCCAGTAAGTTACACCAATTGCGGGTTCGGGCCGGGTTGTGTCGGCTTTGTAAACCCAGCTTGACCAGACGGCCTTTCTTTGCGGCATCTGCGCTGTGTCGCAGTGCAAGATCATCTGGTTGTTCTGAAACCTGACTGCAGAGAGTGCTGATTGCTCCGTTATTGTCGGGCGTTCCAGCAGTCGCAGTGCCTGATCTGAGTGACACGCAAAAATGACGTGGTCAAAGTTTTGGATCGGCGCATTTGCACAAATGATATGGCTTTGAATTCCATTGCGTGAAACAGCTTTCACAGGTGTGTTTTTGCGCAAAACGACACTTCTGGAGCGTAAGTGCCGCTCTAACCGACGCACGTATTCGATGCTGCCACCGTCAACGGTCCACCATTGATGCTGCCCGGAAGTCGACAAAAGCGCGTGATTGCGAAAAAACTGAACCAGTGCGCGCGCCGGAAAGCTTCTTATCTGGTCCGGGGAGGTCGACCAGATAGCGCCGCAGAGGGGCATCAGGTAGAATTTTTGAAACCACTGGCCCAAGCGCAGCTCATCCATCAACTCTCCGATTGTTGCACTATCGTCCGTTGCCATGGCTTCGGCATGGTTGTTGAACCGCACGATGTCCCGAACCATGCGCATGAAAGGTGGGCGCAGCATGTTTCTGCGTTGGCTGAGCAGTGCGCGCGTATTCTGAAGCCCGTATTCAATTCGCCCATTGTCGATTGAGGCGCCAAAGCTCATGCTACTTTTGGCAACGGGTACGTCCAGTTCGTTAAACATACGGGTGAGATGCGGGTAGTTCGCGTAGTTGAAAACGATAAACCCTGTATCAACAGGCTGGTCATTGTTTTTGCCTGCAATCACGGTTCGGGCATGACCGCCAAATTGCGGCGCTGCTTCAAAAACTGTGACGGCATGATGTGGTGCTAACAGATAAGCGGCGGCAAGGCCGGAGATACCCCCGCCAATAATGGCGATGCGCTGAGGTTGTGGTGGTGTTGCGTCAAGGGACATTTTATCTCCGTCGGGTGTTTCAAGACTATTACGGCGCAAAAAATAAAACAGATCAAAAATTGATCCATCTTTTCGCGGTGGCCGTAATGTGTGTATGCTGACGTTAACACATGACCCTTCTCCACCTGCATACAGGCCTCAAATATTAGAGGATAAAGCGGGTATTCGCCTTTATAAGGACAAAGCAAACGTGTCTAATCAGTCGACTGTCCAGTTTTCCGAACAGACGACATTGATGCTGGCTGTTCGTGACAATCGGGACAGGGCAGCTTTTGCTGCTTTGTTCGATTTTTTTGCTCCAAGGCTGAAAGGGTTTGCAATCAGGTCAGGTGCCAAAGGGGGACAGGTCGAAGATATCGTACAGGACGTCATGTTGACCGTCTGGCGCAAGGCCGATCAGTTTGATCCGCAGCGTGCACAGGTATCTGCCTGGATCTACCAGATCGCTCGCAATCGCCAGATTGACGTCATGCGAAAAGAAAACAAACCGGTTCCCGAAGAGCTGCACTACGAAGTTGAAGATGAACCCGACGCAGGTCAAATCCTCGCTGTAGAACAGGAAGCCGAACACCTTAAAAAGGCGATATCACGCCTCAAACCAGAGCAACGCGCTATGATTGAACAAGCTTACCTGGGCGAACTGTCCCATCAAGATATTCGCGAGCTGACCGGATTGCCACTGGGGACCATCAAGTCCCGAATTCGGCTTGGCCTTGAAAAATTACGACACGAGTTAAGGGGGATACGATAGTTATGGCTGATATCAATCATCATATCCCTGAATCGCTTTTGCAAGCCTATGCGACAGGGTCGCTCGTGCATCCATTTGCATTGGTTGTCGCTGCGCATATCTCGCTGTGTACAGAGTGCCGGGCAGGGCTTGAGGCGCATAATGCGGCAGGCGGAGCAATTCTGGAAAGCCTGCCTGACGAACCGGTGTCAGATGATCTGAAAGTCAGGATACTTGATCAGTTGGATGCGCCTTTCAAGCAGAAACCGGTCTATGAAAGGTCCGGTGTTTATCCGGGCCCAGTAATGGAAGCACTGAAAGGTGCAGCACCGCGATGGCGCCGCGTTGGAATGGGGGTGCGCCAGAGCATTCTGAGTGCGGGACAGGATGGCAGTGTAAGGCTTCTGTTTATTCCGCCGGGCCAGGCTGTGCCTGATCACAGCCACAATGGACTTGAACTTACTTTGGTCCTGCAAGGAAGTTTCAGTGACGAAACCGGCCGTTACGGGGTCGGTGATCTGGAAGTTGCTAATCAGGACCTCGAGCACACACCAATTGCTGATGCGGGCGCGCCGTGCATTTGCCTTGCGGCGACCGATGCGCCGCTTCGTTTCAAAGGTTTGGTTCCGCGAATTTTGCAGCCTGTCTTTCGGATATGAATGTGCAGCGCAGCAAGTTAAAAACCTGTCAGAAGCTCTGGCGCGTTTTACGCGTGCAGAACACTTTTAAATGAGGCGTGGAATTTGATTTGATCACAGGGCAGGGCAGCCGCTAAGCTTTTGGCGGGAGGACCCATCATGAAACCCCGCGATCCAATTTCACGCCTGCCGACACATGACGTAACGAATATGCCACCACATATGAGGGATCAGGGTCTCTGGGTGGATGACACTGCGTTGCGTGACTGGTTTGACGTTCAGGGCGGTGGTTCCCATGAGAAACACATGGCCCGTGTCGGGTCGTTGTGCGGGGCGGACGAAATCTTTGAAAAAGCCAATCAGGCAAACCGTTTCGGACCAGAACTTCGCGCATTCGACCGCTACGGGATGCGGATAAATCAGGTTGAATTTCACCCGGCCTACCACGACCTGATGAAGCTTGCGGTCTCGACCCAGATGCATAATTTTGCATGGCATAACGAGGGGAATGCCGGCCATCTGGGGCAGGCGGCGCTGACCTATATGTTCAGCCAGGTCGAAGGTGGTGTCATGTGCCCAATGGCAATGACCTATGCAGCGGTACCAAGCTTGCGCACCACCCCATCCATCAAAGCAGAATGGATGCCGCGCATCCTGTCGACGGATTATGACGCACGCGACATACCGGCACCCGAGAAAACGGGTGCGATGATCGGGATGTTCATGACGGAAAAACAGGGTGGCTCTGACGTAAGGGCCAATTCAACCGTTGCTGCGCCGGCCGGGGAAGAAGGCATAGGTCAGGCGTATTTGCTGACGGGCCACAAGTTTTTTTGTTCGGCACCGATGTGTGACGCTTTCCTGGTGCTGGCAAAAACACAAAGCGCAAGCATCTCTTGCTTTCTTGTTCCGCGCTGGCGGCCTGATGGTACGCGCAACAACCTGTTCATTCAGAGAATGAAAGACAAACTTGGCAACAAGTCAAACGCTTCAACCGAGATGGAGTTTCAGGACACTTACGGTGAAATGCTAGGCGAGGAAGGGCGTGGCATTCAAACCATCATAGAGATGGTTACCGGCAACCGTATCTATTGCGCAATGGCATCCGCAGGGACGATGCGACAGGCGCTTGTGCAGGCTTTGCATCACACGACACACCGCAGTGCGTTTCAAAAGCGTCTTATTCAGCAACCGCTTATGCAAAACGTGCTTGCAGATATGGCGCTAGAGGTTGAGGCGGCACTTGCGCTGGGTCTGCGTGTTGCACGTGCGATGGACCATGCAAGTGACACCGCAGAAGGGGCGTTGGCCAGAATTGGCACGGCTGTTGCTAAATACTGGAACTGCAAACGCTGCCCCGGTCTTGTTGCAGAGGCGCTCGAATGTCATGGCGGCCCCGGTTATGTCGAAGAAAGCATCATGCCGCGGCTCTATCGCGAAGCACCGCTAAATTCCATCTGGGAGGGGTCCGGAAATGTTGTCACGCTGGATGTTTTACGCGCGATCACGCGCGAGGCGGATGCGGTTCCTGCACTTTTAGACGAGTTGGAAAAGGCGCGTGGCAATGACCAGAACCTTGACAGTGCGATTGATCGCTTGCGCGCAGAATTTGATGACCGGGACGCGATGGAAAGCCGGATGCGCACCATAACGGAAATGATAGCGTTGACGCTGCAGGGCGCTTTGCTGACCCAACATGCTCCGACTAAAGTGGCAGAGGCGTTTTGCGCGTCTCGTCTTGCCCCGGGCTATCGCGGCGCTTTCGGAACGCTGCCGAAGGGGTGCGATACTGATGCCATTATAAGTCGCGCATTGGGTCGCGAAACGTGCTGAACCTTCGCTGTCTTGCTAACCCTTTCGAAATTTACATTTATTTTTGTTGTCTGAGCTTGAATTGCATCCGGTTTTCCAGTTCTTTGCTTAAACTCAGGCGAGGTGACGTTCTGGTTGCAGAAATTGGTCAGTGCCAACTTTGTGCAGTAAAATGTAAAGGCTGGGCGGGATGAAAGACTTCGGATCATTCGACTATATCGTTGTGGGGGCAGGTTCCGCCGGATGTGTTGTTGCCAACAGGCTTTCCGCCAATAAGCGCAACAAGGTTTTGTTGCTCGAAGCGGGGGGCAACGACAACTACATCTGGGTTAATATCCCGGTGGGCTATCTTTACTGCATCGGCAATCCGCGAACAGACTGGATGTTTTCAACGGCGGCTGAAAAAGGTTTGAACGGCCGCTCCATCGGGTATCCGCGTGGGCGCCTGCTCGGGGGCTGCTCGTCGATCAACGGTATGCTGTATTTGCGCGGGCAAGCGCGGGATTATGACGGATGGCGACAACTTGGCAATACTGGCTGGGGTTGGGATGATGTCTTGCCGTATTTCAGGAAATCCGAAGATCATTTTGCCGGGGCAGATGAGCTGCACGGTGCGGGCGGGGAATGGCGCGTTGAAGAACAGCGGTTGTCGTGGGAAATTCTGGATGCCTTCGCTGATGCGAGCGAGGCCGCGGGCATACCGCGCACCGACGATTTCAACCGTGGCAACAACGAAGGTGTGGGATATTTTAAGGTCAATCAACGCAGCGGTTGGCGGTGGAGCACATCAAAGGCGTTTTTGCGCCCTGCAAAAGGCCGGGACAACCTGACTGTCCTGACAAATGCGCAAGCTGAAGGCCTGATTGTGGCAGATCGAAAAGTAACCGGTATCCGGTTCAGGCAGGGTGATCAGCCTTGCATTGCGAACGCAAACGCAGAGGTGATCCTGTCGGCTGGCGCGATCGGGTCGCCGCAGTTGATGATGTTGTCAGGCATTGGCCCAGCCGCGCATCTCAAGGAACATGGGATCACTGTCGCGCATAATCTGGAGGGTGTAGGCGGTAATCTTCAGGATCACTTGCAACTGCGATGTGCCTACCGCGTAAGTGGCGTGAAGACATTGAACCAAAAGGCCAGCACGCTTTGGGGGAAGGCGATGATTGGCCTCGAATACGCGCTTTGGCGCAGCGGGCCAATGTCGATGGCGCCCAGTCAGCTTGGGGCCTTTGCAAAATCGGATGCATCGCTGGAAACCCCGGATCTGGAATATCACGTTCAGCCGCTGTCCTTGCCAAAGTTTGGCGAGGATTTGGACCCCTTTCCAGCATTTACCGCAAGCGTTTGCCATCTAAGGCCAGAAAGCCGCGGGCAGGTGCGTCTGAAGTCATCTGACCCGTTTGCGCATCCCCATATCGCGCCAAACTACCTGTCAACAGAAGGCGACAGGTTGGTCGCCGCACGGGCGATCCGCCTGACCCGTAACATCGTGTCACAAGCGCCATTTCAAAAATATCACCCGGAAGAAATGCGCCCCGGACCGGATTATGATGACGATGATCTGGTGCGCGCAGCCGGTGATATAGGGACAACCATTTTTCACCCGGTCGGAACAGCCAAGATGGGAAGTGATACGCAGGCTGTCGTCGATGCAGATCTGCGGGTGCACGGTATCGGGGGCTTGCGTATTGTCGATGCGTCAGTCATGCCGACAATCACGTCGGGCAATACCAATGCGCCAACGATCATGATTGCCGAGAAAGCATCAGACCTGATCCTGAAGGGGTAAGGTTGCGAACCGAACTGCGCAATCGTGCTTAAGCGGGCTATATCTGGATACCTATCCATCTCGTCGCGAGACATGAACCCGCAACACAAAGGACCGGTATTTTGCAGCTTAACCTTAAACAGCTTGAGACCTTTGTCTGGGTTGCCAATCTCGGAAGCTTTCGCAGAACCGCCGAAAGACTGAACACAACGCAGCCAAATATTTCAGCACGAATTTCAGCACTGGAAGCCGTTCTGAAAGTAAAACTTATGGAACGCGACGCAGGCTCTGTGCGACTGACAACCAAAGGTCAGGAATTGCTGGAACACGCGCGGCGCATACTTCGTGCCACGGAAGATATGATCGAGGCCTCAAACAATGCAGCACTTTTTGATGGTGTGCTAAGGCTAGGTGTTACCGAAATGGTCGTGCACACTTGGTTGCGCGAATTTCTTAAAACCCTGAAAGAACGATTTCCAAAAATTGTCGTTGAACTGACGGTGGATCTTTCGGTCAATCTGGAAAAAGAACTTTTTGAACGCTCGATTGACCTCGCGCTGCAATACGGTCCTTTCAAAGGTATGACCAGCGGCAGCGAAGACCTTGGAACTTACGCCATGATTTGGGTCGCCTCGCCCGCGATAGGTTTGAATTCCAAAACGCGTGTCACGATGAATGATCTGGCGAGTTATCCGATTCTGACCCATTCACGCGACACGCAGTCCTTTCTGGAAGTCACCGAACATTTTGCCTCTCGCCATGATCTTTCTGCGCGTCTGGTACCCTCCAGCAACCTTGCGGCGTGCCTTCACATGACGATGAACGGAATGGGCATCGCAACGATGCCGGAAGTTATGGTCGCGGGTGAACTTGCTTCTGGTGAGCTTTGTCAGATCGAATATGAATGGGTTCCCGAAAGCCTGCGTTTCCTTGCGCGTTATGATACCAAGAAATCACCAAAATACGTTGCAACAGCAGCGAGTATTGCGAACGAAGTCGCGACAAGATTCATCGACGACTTCGAACAGAAAAAGCATAGGAACAAAAAAAAGTAGGATAGATTTTTCTTATCCTATTAATTCAACAAAATAATTGGATTTTATTTATAAAGCTGTCTTACCCTGAAGCATACACTTCTTGAAAAGCTGGGTGAGTCTGTAAATGAAAAAACCATCAGTACGTATGGGCGTTGATATCGGCGGCACCTTTACCGACGTCATGCTCGAGGTTGGCGAAAAACAGTTTTCAACCAAGGTTCTTACGACATACACCGCGCCCGAAGATGCGATCATCGATGGGTTGACGCAGGTCTGCGATAAAGCGGGTATCCATCCCTCAGCGATCAAGCAGATCATCCACGGAACGACGCTTGCGACAAACGCCCTCATAGAGCGGCACGGCGCAAAGACTGCGCTGATCACAACGCAGGGCTTTCGTGATGTGATCGAGATGCGCACAGAGTCTCGCTTTGAGCAATATGATCTGAATTTGACCCTGCCGGAGCCGTTGCTACCGCGCCAGGCGCGATACACGTTGAAGGAACGCATCAGCGCGAAGGGTGAAGTTCTGATCCCTCTGAACCGTCCTGACATTGAAGCGCTGGTTGATGAAATCCGCGAAGCGGGCTTTGAAAGCATCGCGGTTGGGCTGATCCATTCTTATCTGAATGATACGCACGAAAAACTTGTCCGCGACGTTCTGGCTGAGAAAATGCCAAATACTATGGTGTCATTGTCCTGCGAAGTATCCCCGCAGATGCGCGAATATGAGCGTTTCAACACGGTCGTTGCCAACGCTTTTATTAAACCCTTGATGAAAAGTTATCTGGGGCGTCTGGAAGGGCGTCTTCAGGAACAGGGTGTGAGATGCCCAATCTTCCTGATGCATTCGGGCGGCGGAATTATTTCAATTGAAAGTGCCGCTGAATTTCCGGTGCGTCTTGTTGAATCCGGCCCCGCAGGTGGCGCCGTTTTTGCCGCGAACATTGCCTCGCGATATGGTCTGGACAAGGTTCTGTCTTTTGACATGGGTGGCACCACAGCCAAGATTTGCCTGATCAAAAACCAAACCCCTAAAACCAGCCGGGTGTTCGAAGTGGCAAGGACCTACCGTTTCAAGAAAGGGTCCGGTATGCCAATTTCGATCCCTGTGATCGATATGGTGGAAATTGGGGCAGGCGGCGGTTCGCTCGCGCATGTTGACGCGATGCACCAAATCCGTGTCGGGCCGGAATCTGCCGGGTCAGAGCCCGGGCCAGCCTGTTACGGGCGAGGGGGTGACAAACCCGCTGTAACGGACGCAGACCTTGTTTTGGGAAAGCTTGATCCGGATAATTTTGCAGGGGGGTCGATTTCGCTTAGCATGGCCAGTTCAGCGGCAGCGCTGGAAAAGGTTCTTGGCGAACCACTGGATATGGATGCCCAAACAGCGGCCTTTGGCCTCGCGGAGGTTGTTGATGAAAACATGGCAAACGCTGCGCGTGTGCATGCCGTCGAAAACGGTGAAGATTTAGCGAACTACACGATGATCGCCTTTGGCGGGGCAGCACCGCTTCACGCAGGCCGGCTTTGCGAAAAGCTGGGTGTTGAACGGTTGCTTGTTCCACCGGGGGCAGGCGTTGGATCAGCGATCGGATTTCTTCGGGCACCATTCAGTTTTGAGGCGAACCGTAGCGTCTATATGAAACTATCGGATTTTCAGCCGGATGTGATCAAATTGCTGCTTTCTGATTTACAGAACGAGGCCAGAAGCTTTGTGCGATCCTGTGATGCAGAGTCCGATATCCTTTCAGAGTTCAAGGTCTACATGCGTTACACGGGTCAGGGTTGGGAAATTCCAATCATCCTGACTGAAGAGCAAGCCATGAACCCAAACGCGGAAACCTTTCAGCATCTGTTTGAACAGGACTATGTGACGCTGTTTGGTCGTGCTGTCGAAGGTATGGACGTTGAAATTACAGTTTGGGCTGTGAACGCCACAACACCGCCAATGAAAGTCGCAGTGACCAAGGCGGCTGCAGAGGGTTCAGAAGCAAAGAGCCACAGCCGCCGCAGGATGTTTGATTCGGCACTTGGGGAAACGGTCGACGCTTCGGTCGTTTTGCGCAAAGACATGCTACCTGGGCAAACGACAGAAGGCCCGTCCGCGATAACGGAAGATGAGACAACGATCATCCTTCCGGTCAGCCGTCGTGCAATCATGCAGCCTGATGGTTGTGTTGATGTTGTCGCGAAAGCGTAGAGGGATACTATGACAAACAGATCAACAACAGTTTTGAATCAGGTCATGTGGAACCGCCTGATTTCAGTCGTTGAAGAGCAGGCACAGGCCCTTGTTCGCACGGCCTTTTCCACTTCTGTGCGCGAAGCGGGCGATCTTTCGGCTGGTGTTTATGACACAGAAGGTCAGATGCTGGCGCAGGCGGTTACAGGGACACCCGGTCACGTGAATGCCATGGCAGATGCGGTTGGGCATTTCATTCGTCGAATTGGTCGCGATAACATCTTTGAAGGCGACGTTTATATCACCAATGATCCTTGGGAGGGTACGGGCCACCTGCACGATATCACGGTAGTTACCCCTTCCTTTTACAAAGGTAGCCTCGTTGGTTTTTTTGCTTGCACAGCGCATATCGTTGACATTGGTGGTCGGGGCTTTGGGGCGGATGCCGCTTCGGTTTATGAAGAAGGGCTTTACATCCCGATCATGAAATTCGCCAACAAAGGCGAAGTTGACAAGACACTGATAAAAATTGTTCGGGGCAACGTGCGCGAACCCGATCAGCTTGTCGGAGATATCTACGCGCTTGCGACCTGTAACGAGATTGGGCATCGCCGCCTTGTCGAGATGATGACTGAGTTTGATTTAGCAGACCTGAATGGTATTGTTGCATTTATTCTTGAAAACTCACACCGCGCGACGATTGAGCGGATTGCAGCGCTACCGCGCGAGTCGGCCACGGGTGAGATGACTATTGACGGGTACAGCAAACCGATTGATCTGAAGGTGAAACTCGAAATCTTTGCGGACAAAATCACTTGTGATTTCACCGGAACGTCGGGTTTAGACAAGAAAGGGATTAACGTGCCTTTGGTCTATACCAAGGCCTACGCCTGCTACGCGTTAAAATGCGCCGTCGCGCCGGAAATTCCGAATAATGCGGCTTCGCTTGCACCGTTTGAGGTGACCGCCCCGGAGAATTCTATCGTCAACGCGCTTCATCCGGCACCCGTGGCGCTTCGGCATGTGATCGGTCATATGATCCCCGACACGGTCTACGATGCACTTGATAAGATTCTGCCAGATACGGTTCCGGCCGAAGGGGCAGGGACCCTGTGTAATTTTCAGGTTTCGCTTCGCCCGCGGACTGACGAGATGGCGCCAGATACAGCCGTCCGGGCAGAAGTCTTAACATTCAATTCAGGTGGTTCGGGGGCACGCCCCACTTCAGATGGGCTTAATGCAACTGCCTTTCCTTCAGGTGTCATGACGATGCCGGTCGAGGCGACAGAACACACAGGCCCCGTCATCATATGGCGCAAAGAACTACGCCCCGGCAGTGGTGGCGCAGGCAAGTATCGCGGGGGTTTGGGGCAGTACATGGAAGTTGGTGCAGCCGAAGGGCACGAGTTTGACTTTCAGGCGATGTTTGATCGGGTAGATCACCCCGCGCGCGGCCGTCAGGGCGGCGAAAACGGAAGCCCGACCACAATAGCGCAGGACGATGGCACCCCGATGAAAGGTAAAGGCAAGCAGTTTGTGCCACACGGGCGGCGGGTCATGCTCGCGTTTCCGGGTGGGGCGGGGTACGGCAATGCAAAAGAACGTGCACCCGCGCTGGTTCGCAGGGATATTGCCAGAGGGTATATTTCGCCTGAAGCTGCCAGGAACGACTACGGCCTGAGCGATGACGAGATAAACTCAGTATTAGATGCTGTGAAACGGGGGGAAGTTGTCTGATGGCCCAAAATGCGAAATTGGAAACCCCAAAAAAGAGCAGCTATGACGTTGTGATTGTAGGGGGCGCGATGCTTGGGTCGTCTGTCGCGTGGTTCCTGTCCAACAATCCCGATTTTGACGGTTCCATTCTGGTGGTTGAAAAAGACCCGACCTATGAGTTTACGTCAACATCGCACACGAACAGCTGTATGCGGCAGCAATTTTCAAATGAAATAAACGTGCGTATCTCACAGTTCGCAGCCGAGTTCGTGAAAAATTTTCGCGAATTCATGGGGGATGATCCACGTGTGCCAGATGTCCCTTTGCAGAGCTACGGATACATGTACCTCGCGGACAACGAAGATTTTGCAAATATCCTTCGGGAAAACCAAAAACTGCAGGCCGCATGTGGCGCAGGCACCAAATTTATGACCGTTGAAGAAATCAAATGTGATTATCCATTCTACTATTTGGATGACATTATTGGCGGCAATCACAACCTGATTGATGAGGGTTACTTTGATGGCAACACCCTTTTTGATTGGTGGAAACGGTCAGCACGCGAAAAGGGCGCTGAATACCTGACAAACGAAGTTGTCGCGATGACCAAAAACGCGGCTGGTACACGCGTTGAGAGTATTACCCTGAAATCCGGCGACGCGGTGACTTGTGGCACTGTCGTAAACGCATCCGGGCCGCGTGCCGTTCTGACATCACGGATGGCTGGCATCGAAATACCGGTGGAACCGCGCAAACGCTACACCTTTATCTTTGATGCAGAACAGCCGCTTGATCGTGATCTGCCACTTACGATTGATCCGTCTGGTGTACATATGCGAACGGACGGGGCGTATTACCTGGCGGGTTGTCCACCGGACGACGATCCGGCGGTCGACTATGATGATTTCGTTCAGGATTTCAGCATTTGGGAGGAAAAGGTCTGGCCCACCATCGCAACACGTGTTCCGCAGTTTGAAGCGATTAAGCTGATCAATTCCTGGGCAGGTCATTATTCTTTCAACACGCTGGATCAGAACGCGATAATCGGGCCGCATACCGAGGTCGGGAATTTTATTTTTGTGAATGGTTTTTCCGGGCACGGGTTTCAGCAATCTCCCGCAATGGGGCGGGGCACCGCAGAACTGATTGCCTATGGAGAGTATCGTTCGCTTAATCTTTCGCCATTTAGTTTTGAGAGAATTGTGCAAAATAAGCCGTTCGAAGAAAAGGCTGTGATCTGATGAAACTGGCGGCAAATCCTTTTACCCGCGCAATCCGCGAAAAGAAAAAACAGATCGGTCTGTGGATAAGCCTTAGCAGCAATTTCGCGGCAGAGGTTGTCGCGTCTTCTGGTTATGACTGGGTGTTGGTTGACATTGAGCATTCCCCGAATGATTTCTTTTCAGTTCTGGGGCAGTTGCAGGTTTTTGCAGCAACTAAAACAACCGCGATTGTCCGACCAGACTGGAATGATCCTGTTCAGGTGAAACGTCTGCTTGATCTCGGCGCCCCGGGGTTGTTGTTTCCCATGATACAGACGGTCGAGGAAGCTGAAAAAGCCGTGGCCTCGACTCGCTATCCACCGCGTGCAATTCGCGGTGTAAGCGGGGGAACCCGCGCAACCAAATTTGGCCGAGTCACCGATTATGTAGATCGGGTGGAGGATGAAACCACAGTGATCCTGCAGCTAGAAACCGCAGCCGCAGTTGGCCGCGCGGAAGAGATTGCTGCCGTGGATGGTGTGAGTGGCATATTCTTTGGCCCGGCTGATATCGCGGCTGACCTTGGCAAGGTTGGCAAACCAATGGACCCCGAAGTATGGGGCATCATCAAACCGGCAGCAAAAAAGTTGATAGAAATGGGCGTTCCAGTTGGTACCTTGGTGCTTGACCCGAAGTTTGCCGCTGAACTGCTTAACGACGGGTTCACATTTGTTGCTTGTGGAGTAGATACCTCGTTACTGGCAAACGCCGCTGATGACCTGCTGGCGCAGGTGCAGGGTGAATTGTCGTGATGTATGAATCACATGAAGTATGCATGGCAAGTTTATGTTAAACAAGAAAAAATAGAAGGTGCACATCGAATGAAAAAGATCGTTCTTACAGGTGCCGCTGGCCGTCTTGGTTCGTATTTGCGTGAACCACTGTTAAAGATGGCCGATGAACTGGTTAGTACTGACCTTGTTGATGACATCGGAACACTTTACGAGGACGAAACCTACGTGCGCGCAGATTTGGCAAATCTCGACGAAATACTACCGCTGCTTGAAGGTGCGGATATGGTGGTCCATTTTGGGGCAATTGGCGATGAATCCCCATTCGAGGTCATTCTTGGCCCAAACATAATCGGGGCTTACAACATCTGGGAAGCAGCGTTCAGAAACGGGGTGCGGCGGATTGTTTATGCAAGCTCTATTCATGCCGTTGGCATGCACCCTAAAACAGAATTTATCGGAACGGACGCCCCACATCGCCCTGATACGTTTTACGGCCTGGCGAAGTGTTTCGCTGAAGATCTGGCCAGCCTCTATTGGGATAAACGAGGTGTCGAGGCGGTTTGCCTACGCATCCTGTCATGTGCACAGGTGACAAACGCGCGTGCTGTTGGAAGCTGGCTGTCCTATGATGATCTGATCCATTTGGTTGAACGTGCAATATCAACGCCAGTGACAGGCTTTTCAGTTGTGTATGGTGTTTCAAACAACGACAGAGCGCCGGTCGACAACGCGAAAGCCAGTTTTCTCGGGTACCGGCCAAAGGACAATGCAGAGCAATTTGCTGCGAAGATTTTTGCAGAAACGCCACCGTTGGATATTCACGATGCAGGAAACATGTGCCACGGAGGTCCCTTTGCGTCTGTTGAGCTTGGGAATAGTGGCATGGCAGCACTAAACATCGTGGACGACAAGAAAACGAACTAGTCTTTAAATCGTCGCTTGCCGGAGGTCATGTTTTTGGCGAAGCTAGAACGGTTTCGCTCTAAGTTGGTTTTTCGTTAAAGATCCGCGTGAAATTCCTCTGTCAGATGCCGCACGACTTGCACGAGCGCCTCTTTCTCAGAGGCACCCGCCAGTAATGCCGCATCGCGAACCGCGCGTTGTTGGTCTGCGCTCGTTCCGTTCGCTAGAATTTGGCGCGCCGCTTCGATTTCGGCAACGCAATCCAGCACCTCTGCATCCTCGCGCACCAGTTCGATAAGTTCATCGATCAGTGTTTCAAAGGATATGACTTCGCGCCGCCCAAAGTCGATCAGCCCTTCGGATACGCCATATCGCTGCGCGCGCCAGCGGTTTTCCGCGAGCAGGAAGTTATCATAGAGACGCCATCGTTGGTTCCGGCAAGACAGGCGCCATAGCATCCGGGTTACGCATTGGGTGATTGCCGCAAGCGTGAGTGTGACCTCAAGGCGAGGGCAAACATCACATATTCTGGATTCAATCGTCGGAAAGCGGGCAGAGGGCCGAAGGTCCCACCAGATTTTTGAGCTGTCCTCTATCAGTTTCATATCGACCAGAGTCTGGACGGATCGCTCATATTCCGACCAGCTGTTAACCTTTGGGGGCAAACCGGTGCGGGGCAGGTTGTCAAACACCGTCAACCGGTAAGAGTTAAGCCCGGTATCGTCGCCCTGCCAAAAGGGGGATGACGTCGACAGTGCCAACAAGTGTGGCAGAAAATAACTGAGCTGGTTCATCAGATCGATTCTCAATTCCTGAGATTCGATTCCGACATGAACATGCATTCCGCAAATCAACATGCGTCGCGCAACGCCGCCTAAGTCGCGTCGCAGATCATTGTAACGTTCTTTGTCCGTATGGTGCTGTTCCTTCCAATCGGCAAACGGGTGGCACGAAGCTGCGATAGGTTTTAGCCCAAATTTGTCAGCGTGTTTGGCAACGGTTGATCGCAGATGCCGCAGGTCATCGCGCGCTTCACCGATTGTGTGGCAGACTTGGCTTCCGATTTCGATCTGACATTGAAGGAATTCAGGACTGACCTTGCCTTCAAGGTCGGATTTGCACGCTTCCATCAACCCGTCTGGTGCGACAGCCAGATCCAAGGTTTCGGCGTCGACAAGAAGATATTCTTCCTCGATGCCAATGGTGAATTCCGGGTCTTTGACGTTCATATTGCGATGCCTTTCTTGTGGTTTAGGCAGCAAAACAGGAAGACGCTGTTCAGGCAAGGACTAAGGCAAATAGAATATGAAACCAGCCAAGCAGGCTGACTTGATTTTTGCGTGTGTTTCCGAATTTTGACAAACCGGTTTATGCAGAACCGAGTTTTCACAATATTTGTTATCTAAATCAAACACTCCGGTGGGTGTCTATTGTAGTTTTGTTAGTTTTTGAGGAAGATTATTTTCTTCTCAGCATTCAACCGATGGAATATTCGAGAACTGTGATCTCGAAAACAGAATTTCAGAATTGCTAAAAGAAAAGATCAGAAAAACTTAAACTGTTTATATTGCTTTCCGTAACGTAAACTAACACAACTTAAGCGCGAAAAAGTAGGCTAAAAAACAACAAATTGTACATTTGTTTCCGATTTTCTAATAATTACAAAAAAAACGACTAATTGTTGCCCCAATTATAAGGCACAATCTTAAGGAGAAAGAACAGGGGAAATTGAGCACCTTCGGGTGTGGGTAGGCGAAGTGTATTTAAGTGGTTCTTGTAGCACTATTTTGATGAACAATATATGAGTTTGCGGAGTGTCCAATGAAGATTCTTGCAGTTGATGATGACGAAATTGCTCTGGAGCTGTTAACCGAATCTCTGAAGTCCGTCGGCTACAGCGATATCACCGTTGCAACCTCCGGGCTGTCAGCACTTGAAGAAATCGACGCCGCAACACGACCCTTTGATTACTTCCTTTTAGACATTCAAATGCCTGAGATGGACGGCATCGAATTATGCCAGCGCATCCGAAGAATGGCGAGCTACAAGACGTCTCCAATCATTATGATCACTGCGATGTCAGATCGGTCCTTTGTTGATGCAGCCTTCTCGGCAGGCGCAACCGACTACGTCACAAAACCATTTGACACGTTAGAGCTGAGCGCACGTGTTCGAATGGCAGAAAACCTCGTTCGCGAAACCCGCGTTTCAACAAACAATGTCTTCGCTGTTCAGTCGTTGAAAGCCAAGGTCGAAGACGCCCTGCGCTTTTCAATTGGGGACGCGATTACGATCGAAGATGTCCCGGGTATGATCGGCAAGCTTGCAATGGAAAATTATCTTCTCCAGCTCTCTCGAGGTAAAGTCTATCAGTCAATCGCGATTGGTTTTGCCATTGTTGAGATCGAAACAATTTTTTCACGGTCTTCACCAACAGAAATGCTTTACACCCTTACAGATGTTGCAGACGCGATAGCAGACAGTTTGAAGCAGTCTAACTATCTGTTGACTTACTGTGGGAGTGGCAAATTCGTCTGCGTCGCCGATAGGGGAAGCAGGGCTATTTCTCCGGATCTTGAAATAGCAATCCAACTCAGCATTGAAGAGATGGAAATTGCATATGACTCCGGGGCGCCTTGCGAGATAACGATTGCGATGGGGGAGCCGGTTACGTCTTCACTCTGGTCTTCTGGTAACGCGACTCAGCTTATGGAATCCGCACTGATATCTGCCGAAGACAAACGCCGCGCCTTGCAATTGGAAGCTGCAGGTGTTTCTGTTAGCAAAACTAAAAAAGGCTTTATGAAAGCTGGCTAACAGTGAAGTGCGAATAATGGATAGTTTCGAGGCCGATAAGCGACAGCAGCTTGACCGCGCGATTACGAATATTCGAGAGAAGTTTCTTCTTAACATCGATGATCGTATCGCGCTTTTTGATGATCTTCTTGCGCAGATCGAAACAGGCGAAGATACGGAAGATGCGCTGAAACAAATCAGTGCAAATGCTCATAAGATCAGTGGCGTCGCACGAACGCTCGGCTTTGCTGATCTTGGTCTGATGACCTCCAGGATAGAAACTGATTTTGGTAAGGCGCTTGCCGGCACCCTTTCAGAGAACACGATTAGTCCGCTGATCTCACAGGTGGAAGAGATGCTGGATCATCTGGTTTCTTTGAGTTCCGGAAACCGTGCCTGAAGCATAGTAAGATTTAGGCTCTAACGTAATCAGCCACTATTTTGATGTCGGTCCCAGGCTGACCTGATCTGGCTGCAAAGTTCCATTGGGTCAAACGGTTTTGTAATGACAGCAATTGCACCAAGTTCGATCAGTGCCCCTGTCGCAGCGTCCTGAGCTTTTGCGGTCATAAATATTGCCGGCACGTTTTCCATACCAGGAATATTGCGAAGTTTTTGCCAGGTTTCTTCACCGCCCATGACAGGCATCATAACATCCAGCAGAAACAGATCGGGCTTGTATTGTGGTGCAATTTCAAGTGCATCCATACCAGAGCTGCATTGTTCGACATTTAAGTTGCCTACGACCTCCAAAGCCATTTTCGCGATGATCCGAATATCATCATCATCATCGACATGAAGTATTTTTTGCAACTCGGCCATGTACGAGACTCTCCTATAACATTGCTGGTTAGAGACTAAATACCAGCGAGGCTCAACGCAAGCTAAGTTGTCATATCCAGAGGGTTCGGGCGCGAAAAGTTACTCTGCGGCAAGCTGAGCACGATCCTTCGGATTCTCCAACTCGGGGCTCTCGATTTTTGGCAGTTCAAAATAGAATGTTGAACCTTCTCCAACTGTGCTCTCAAAGTCGATTTTGCCTGCATGACGCTCAACAATTTCTTTCGCGATCGGAAGGCCAAGACCTGTGCCTTTACGAATGATGCCATCAACCGGGTCTGATTGTACAAAGCTATCAAACATTGATGCGCGTGCCGACTCTGGAATTCCTGGGCCATTGTCACTGACAGAGATGCGCCATTTGCGGCCCGTGTCTTTGAGATTGACTACAACCGTTCCATTCTTGGGCGAGTACTTCACAGCATTCGACATGAGGTTTGAAATCACCTGCATCAAGCGGTCAGAGTCACCAGATACGAAGGCGTCGTTCTCAATCCCGGTTGCAACGAATTTAACCTGATGCTCGTCACCATAACCTTTGTTCATAGTGGTGGCGTCCATAATGAAGTCCGAAAGCTTAACCGGACGCTTGTTGATATCCATTTTACCGGCGCGAATTTTTTCGAAATCAAGGATGTCGTTGACAACCTTCAGCAACCGTTCGCTGTTCCGGTCCGCGACATCGACAATTGCGGCGGCGCCTGGCTCAAGCACACCGGCGGCACCAGACTGCAAAAGGCGTAACGCACCCTTGATTGATGTAAGTGGCGTCCGCAACTCATGGCTAACGACTGAAACAGATTCCATTCTGGCGCGGTCTACTTCCTTACGCTCGGTGATGTCGCGAAGGACCGAAACAAAAACTGGAACATCGTCAGGGCCGACATAAAGACGTGTGTTGATTTCCACAAACCCCTTGTCGTGCAAGGTTTCGATAACAACAGATTCCTTTTCTCCATTGAAAAGGGGCTCGACATGTTTGCGGAACAAACCTTCTTCAAAGTTAGACGCTGTGTGCGTAATGCGTTTTGTGCGCGCGAGTTTAAGTGTCCACTCACACCGGTTCAGCGCCGTTTCGTTCATGTAAGAGATCCGAAGATCGTCGGTGTTGTAGATGTACACTTCGTCCTGAAGCTTATCCAACATAGATGTCAGATAACGATCTGCCTCAGCAAGGCGTGTTTCTGTTACGTCCGTTCGCATGGAGACATTTTTAACGTGATTACCATCTTCGTCATGAAGCGGTACAACAGTGCATTGCATGAACAGCGTTTTGCCTGTTTTCGTGATAGCTTTATGCTCGCCGCTCCAAACTTTGTTTTGTTTGACGGCTTCAAAAATATCGTTGAACACCGAAACCGCGCCGCTATAGGGGCTTGGGTGGATAAGTTCGTGCGTTTGGCCAATTATTTCATCGCGTTCGTATTCAAACGTTTTAAGGAAGTTGTCGTTCACGCTCAGGATTTTTGAATCCGGATCCGTGATGCTGACGATCGCATGTGCGTTCAGTGCGCGATCCTGAAAATAAATTTCCCGAGCCTGTTTATCCATTACCAGCGATTGAAGTTTTGCAATTTTTCCCCGGCGGGTCAGGGCAAGTACCAAGGACCCCAGCAACAAACCAAGAAGCGCAGCCGTTCCTATTGGAAGCTGGCCGCTGTAGAAACTCCAGGTTTCTGCTGCGACAAGAACGCTCCCAAAGCCTAGCGAATAAATTCCAAACGCAACACCAATAGCGAGCATTAAGACCCCAATTGCTATCTGATTTCGCCTGATGCTCTGTAACATTTTTTTTCCCATCGTCGCGTTTAGCCGAATGTTTCAAAACCCGCATTCGGTTATGCTCAAAACCTTTGATGTACTATCAGGTGGGAAGTCGTATTATTTTTTGACCCAATTGTGATTTTCTTTGGGCAAACGTCTTATTTAATTTGATCATGTTGGCTGGCAAAACCTTTAGAAATAAGGTTTTAGAAAAAATCCAAACCAATCAGCCTTGCAACGCTTCTTCGGCAACGCCTTTTTCGCCGATCTCGGTCCAGGACGGAATAGAAAAACTGAACGTGCTGCCCACGCCATATGTACTTACTACACTGATCTCACCGCCGTGTATTTCGACCAGGAATTTGCAGATCGAAAGCCCCAAGCCCGTGCCTCCAAAAGATCTTGTGACTGAAGAGTCGATCTGGCTGAAACGTTGGAACAAAGTTTTTTGATCTTTCTCGGTTATGCCGACACCGGTATCTTCAACGTAAAAATGGACAAAGTCACCCTTGGCCTTTGTGTAAATTTTTACAAACCCTCGGTCCGTAAATTTGATAGCATTTCCAACCAGATTAATGAGCGTCTGCCGCAGCCTTGTTTCATCTGCTAGTACGAATTCATTGTGGGTCTCTCTGAAAATTTCGATTTTCTTCGCACCGGAATGATGTTTGAACTGCTCTGCAACGGATTTAACGATCGTATCAACATCAATCCGTTGTCGATTGAGTTCCATCTTACCTTCTTCGATTTTCGAGATATCCAAAATGTCATTGATCAGAGCAAGAAGATGCTGGCCAGCGGTGTTCATTTGGCCAGCGTAATTTACGACATCATCAAGAAAGCCTTTAATAGCTTGTTTCAAATCATCTTTTTTAGATCGCGAATTTTCCAGAGCCGCGCTTAGTATTTTGTGAGATGGCAGGAACTCGGGCTTTGCCAAAAAGGAATTATATCCGAGTATAACTGTTAACGGGGTTCTCAGTTCGTGGCTGATATTATTAATAAAGTTCGTTTTTTCATTATTCGCTCGTTCTGCAGAATTTCTGGCGAGCATGAGTTCCGAAATATCAACCCGGAACCCAACGGTACTTCCGTTAGGTGTTTTACGTTCTGAAATTTTCAGCCAACGCTCGTTTTCAAGTTGTTGAACGACGACCGAGCTGGCGGCCCTGTGATCTTCTAACCTTTTTCGTATCCACTCTGTTTCATTTCCAATCGCATCAGAATATTGCCCGCGCCTGACACCTTCCCGGATAATGTCTTCAAACGGAACACCGGGTCTGAACATGTCGGCAGTTTTTGCATAGATCTGGCGATATTTTGAGTTGCACATTACAAATCTGTCTTGCTCATCATAAAGGGCGAATCCGTCATCAATTGATTCAATTGCCTGAACCAACTGTTGCTCTGCTTCTTCCTTGCGCACCCAAAAATTCCGCAAAGCGACCAACAGAAATAAAAACAAAGAGCCAAACAAAATGACGTCGCGCCAGGTTTTCAGATAGTTGTCCGCGTGAAGAGGCCAGCCACCCTTGGGTGCCAAAGCAAGTTGCCAAGACCCATAAGGAAGCGCGACAGGAAGGATGACCGGGTCGGTTGAAAACGTAGCTTCATCTCCAAAAATAACAGCCCCTTGTGCGCCTTTACCATCATGGCCCCGCAAGGCAATGTTTGCTGTTGCGATACCGTCAAGCAAGCCGGCGTTTTTGTAAAAGAGGGTATCGTCTACAACGATGGAAACAATCCCCCAAAAAGATTCAGAGTCACTTTCCTCATCAGAAATGAATACCGGTGTCCGTATGATAAAACCCGTTCCACCCTGTATGAGGTTGACCGGACCTGAGACAATTGGCATCCCTGTTTCCTGGGCCATTTCCACACTGGTTAATTGTGCTTCGGAACTACGGTAGTCAAACCCGATTACCGCAGAATTCTCGGCATAGGGATATACAAGTTTGACGACCATATCCGGTGCTGCAGCAATGTTAATAATATCCGGATTGTTACGCTTAAGTTGTTCGGCAATTTCAGAAAACTGTGATTGAGAAATGCCGGGGTTCGTAATAACTGCGACGACAAGCCCGCGCGACATCAATATCTTTCCGATAAGCTCACGCTCAAGCTGAGCGCGCAGTGTCGCGCCTTTTTCGATAAGAGAAATTCGAAGATCAACAACGGCATTTTTGGCATTCAACCTGTCAAGCGCAAAGCCAAAAGAAAGGATCAGACAACAAACAACAAAATAGAGCAGTAGATGCCCCCGTTTTCGCAAAAATGATCCCAGTGAACTCTTCATTCTTCCCTTTGCCGATACCCGCCTCTGGGTTGTAGAGCGATTGTTTCGAACTACGCTAGCATTAAAATATAAATCGGGGAAACAGTCTTAATTTTACCCCTCCTGAGGTTATTTTATGACCGTTTTGTTTTTTCCGCCTTTCTTTGCCACAATTGAGTTGGCAAAAGATGTTACGAAGATCTGTGAATTTCGCCTGTCATGCCCCGCTAAGTTGCAGAAATTTTGTACTATATAGATTTAAGTTTCGCAGAATTGGCTCACATAAATCCGCAAATTTTAATCTAGCCTTGCAAGGGCGAATGGAAGAAAAAGCCCGACACGCAGTGCGTACCGGGCCTTGACCAATTGCCGAATTTTGCAGCTATAGATTTGTATAAAGCAATTTCTGCGATTACTCCATAACGGGAATAGAGAATTCGCCGCCTTCTTTAATGCCCGATGGCCAGCGAGAGGTCACTGTTTTCGTACGGGTGTAAAACTTGAACGCATCCGGGCCATGTTGGTTCAGATCACCAAAACCGGATTTTTTCCATCCACCAAACGTGTGATAGGCAAGAGGGACAGGAATCGGAACGTTAACGCCGACCATGCCGACGTTGATCCGGTTCGCAAAATCACGTGCCGTATCACCATCGCGGGTGAAAATTGCTGTACCATTGCCATATTGGTTATCCATGGCGTAACCGATTGCTTCTTCGTAAGTTTTAGCACGGACAGTGGACAGGACAGGTCCAAAAATCTCTTGTTGGTAGATATCCATGTCAGTTGTCACGTTGTCGAAAAGATGCGGTCCAACAAAAAAGCCATCTTCATAGCCTTGCAAGTTGAAGTTACGACCGTCGACGACAAGTGTCGCACCCTGATCAACACCGGTCTCAACGAGGCGCAGAATGTTTTCTTTGGCGGCAGCCGTCACGACAGGGCCGTAGTCCACATCATCGCCAGCGGTATATGGGCCAACTTTGAGCGCTTCGACGCGTGGAACCAGTTTTGCGATCAGCTTGTCAGCCGTTTCATCACCAACCGGGACCGCCACTGAAATGGCCATGCAGCGTTCGCCTGCGGCCCCATAACCAGCACCCAACAGTGCATCCGCCGCCTGATCAAGGTCAGCGTCCGGCATGATGATCATGTGGTTTTTCGCGCCACCGAAACACTGGCAACGCTTGCCGTTCGCCGTGCTGCGCGAATAGATGTACTGCGCGATTGGGGTTGAGCCCACAAAACCGACAGCCTGGATGGTTTCGTTGTCAAGAATCGCGTCAACAACTTCTTTGTCACCATTCACAACCTGCAGCACACCATCTGGCAGTCCAGCTTCTTTACAGAGTTCTGCCAGCATAAGCGGAACTGAAGGGTCACGCTCTGATGGTTTCAGGATCATTGAGTTGCCGCAGGACAGGGCAGGGCCCATTTTCCAGAGAGGGATCATTGCAGGAAAGTTGAAGGGCGTTATACCGGCGACAACACCCAATGCCTGTTTCATCGAATACATATCGATGCCAGGACCAGCACTGTCAGTGAATTCGCCTTTCAGCATTTGAGGCGCACCAATGCAGTATTCAATTACTTCGAGGCCACGCTGAACGTCACCCTTGGCGTCGACAAAGGTTTTCCCGTGTTCGCGGCTTAGTGCCTCGGCAAGCTTGTCCATGTCGCGATTGATGAGTTGTACCAGTGCCATCATGACGCGTGCGCGTTTTTGCGGGTTCTGGGCGGCCCAGCCGACTTGTGCTTTGGCTGCATCAGCGACGGCGGCATCAAGTTCAGCTTTGGATGCAAGCGGCACCTTTGCCTGTACTTCGCCAGTGGCCGGGTTGAAAACATCAGCAAAACGTCCTGACGTGCCTTTAACGTGTTTACCATTAATCCAATGCGAAAGTTCCATGGAGCCCTCCTCCTTTTTAAATTTCAGTTGAGGATAGGCTTGCAATTTTGTAAGGAAAAGAGGTAGTTTTACAAAAGCGTTTTGCAAATTTGTTGGTATGGCGGTGAAACTACACTGGGATGACATGCGAATTTTTCTGGCGGTGGCGCGAACAGAAAGCCTTTCGCGTGCAGGAGCCGCCCTTAAAGTCGATCCTGCAACTGTTGGTCGGCGTGTTGCAAGATTGGAAGAAGATCTTGGCGCAACCCTTTTTGCGAAGTCGCCGCAAGGCTATCGGTTGACCGAAGATGGGGAGCGGCTGCAACACCACGCTGCGCGCGCCGAGCAAAGCCTGACAATGGCGGTCGAGGATTTACGCGGGCAGGCGGGGCAATTGACCGGTAGCATCCGCATCGGGGCGCCTGACGGCAGCGCGAACTACCTGTTGCCCCAGGTGTGTGCTGAAATTTGTGATGATAATCCGGGGCTTGAGGTGCAGATCGTTGCGTTGCCAAGGGTGTTTAACCTGTCAAAACGCGAAGCGGATATGGCCGTTACGGTGTCACCTCCAACAGCCGGTCGGCTGCTTGTTCAGAAAGTCTCAGACTATCGCTTACATCTTGCTGCCTCGGAAAGCTATCTTGGGACGCACCCACCAATCAACGCTGTGGCTGACCTGAAAAATCACCGTGTCATCGGGTATATTTCGGATATGATTTTTGACAAGGAACTGGATTATCTGGGCGAGTTGAAGACGAACACTGCGACGCTCACCTCAAACTCATTCTCGGTCCAGTTCAACTTCGTTCGGCAAGGCGCAGGGGTGGCGATTGTGCATGATTTTGCGATTCCCTCGACCACGGGAATACGGAAAATATTGACAGACCAGATAAGTTTAACGCGATCTTTTTACCTTGTGCGCCACGCTGATGACCGCCGGGTAGAGCGATTAAACCGTTTTGCAGACCTTTTAGGGCAGGGGATTCGGCGCGAAGTGACGCGATTAGAAGCGCTTACTTGACAGATCACAAATGCGCGGCGACGCTGAGGTAAGAATTTTTGCATCAGGAGGTTACGAATGCTTGTTCATCAGATACTCAAATCCAAAACCGGACAGGACGTAGTTTCTATCGAACCGGGTTCAAAAGTGTCCGATGCTGCAACCATTCTGTCAGAGCGAAAGATCGGGACGGTCGTGGTGTCCAAAGATGGCAACAAAGCCGAAGGCATTCTTTCAGAGCGAGATATAGTGCGAGAGTTGGGCAAAAGAGGGCCGAGCTGCATGTCTGACAAGGTGGACGACTTGATGACCCGCGATATCGTAACTTGCGCACCCGGTGACAAGGTGGATGCGATTTTGCAGATGATGACCGAAGGCCGGTTCCGCCATATGCCTGTTTTGGAAGGCGGCAAAATGATCGGAGTAATTTCGATCGGCGATGTGGTCAAAGCGCAATTAGCAGAACTTGCAATGGAGAAGGAAGCGCTTCAGGGCATGATTATGGGTCACTGATTTACAACGTTTTTGCTGCGTTGCCGAATGCTCTTGCAATCCTGTTCGCAATATTGTTGCGTGCGGCGAGCAATAAAGGGGCGCCACTATGCGTATCGGTCTTTATCCTGGAACGTTTGATCCGGTCACACTTGGCCATCTGGATATCATTCGGCGCGCGGCGGCTTTGGTTGACCGCCTGGTGATTGGTATTGCCATTAATCGTGATAAAGGGCCTTTGTTTACGCTTGAAGAGCGTGTGGTGATGATTGAAGCGGAATGCGCCGAGTTGATGAAGACAACGGGAATTGAGATTGTTGCGCACCCTTTTGAAAACCTTCTGATTGATTGCGCTCATGACGTTGGTGCGCAAATCATCATTCGTGGCCTGCGCGCTGTCGCTGATTTTGAATATGAATACCAGATGGTGGGCATGAACCGTGCACTGGATAACACCGTAGAAACAGTTTTTCTAATGGCAGAAGCGCGCCATCAGGCGATTGCATCGAAACTGGTCAAAGAGATTGCCCGTCTTGATGGTGATGTTTCGAAATTCGTTCCGCCCGAGGTGAATCTGGCATTGAAGTCAAAGTTTAACAATGGCTAACAGAATACTGTTTTGAAAAGGAAAAGTGGAAATATCGTTCCATTTTGTAGGATGCTTTTCAGGTTAGAGATATTTTCCCATCTCAACAGCAGTGTCTGCCATACGGTTGGAAAAGCCCCATTCATTGTCGTACCACGCGAGAACGCGCACCATATTGCCGTCCAAAACCCGGGTTTGATCTGTCGCAAAAATAGATGAGTGCGCGTTATGGTTAAAATCCATTGATACAAGCTTGTGATCGGTAATATCCAACACACCCTTGAGCGGCCCTGCAGCGGCATTGCGCATCGCTTCATTGATTTGATCGGGTGTCACGTCTCGTCCCGCATCAAAGGTAAAGTCTACTGCGGACACATTTGGTGTCGGCACACGGATTGCGACGCCATCAAGTTTTCCGTCGAGTTCGGGCAGGACCAACCCGACCGCGCGTGCAGCCCCCGTGGTCGTTGGTATCATTGAAAGCCCGGCCGCGCGCGCACGATAAAGATCGCGGTGCATCGTATCCAGAACGGGTTGGTCACCGGTATAGCTGTGCACCGTTGTCATGAACCCGCGTTTGATACCAAAGGCTTCGTGAAGAACTTTCGCGACTGGAGCAAGGCAGTTCGTGGTGCAGGACGCGTTTGATACGATCTCGTCATCGCCGTTCAGGGTGTTGTGATTCACGCCATAAACGATTGTTTTATCGGAACCCTTTGATGTGGTGGATACCAGCACCCGGCTTGCGCCATTCTTGAGATGGACCACCGCATCGTCTTTGTCGCTAAATAGGCCTGTGCATTCCAGAACGATATCAATATGCCCCCAAGGCAAGTCTGCCGGGTTTCGCAACGCTGTGACTTTGATTGGGCCATATCCAACGTCAATGGAGCCGTCTGTTGTTTTAACTTTGACTGGGAAACGGCCGTGGACCGAGTCGTACTGTAAAAGATGTGCATTGGTTTCGACCGGTCCAAGGTCATTGATTGCGACAACTTCGATGTCAGTACGGCCGGATTCAACAATTGCGCGAAGAATGTTCCGGCCAATTCGCCCAAAACCATTGATTGCTACTTTAACTGACATGACGCGATCCCTTTTCTTGTTGGCATCGCAGTTCCGTGCGCTACCTGAAAATGTTATCGCTAACATGTGTATTTAATTCAGAAGGTCAACCGCAAAATGAGCGGCTTATCGCCAGAATGCTACAAATTCAGAAAGTTCAGCGAATTTTTTGCCGACAAAAAGCGGGATGCCCCAATGGAGGAAAAAGTAATCAACGACAAAAAGCGCGATTATCAGGAAACCCAAAACCAAGGCTATAGAATTAGTCATAGGCATTTTTGGAGACAGATATTGCCCCCGTCTCCTCTTTTTAGAGGCGCCCCATTGCCGCTGCTACGTCTGCCATGCGGACAGAAAAGCCCCATTCATTATCGTACCAAGCCAAAACACGAACGGTGCGCCCACCGATCACTTTGGTTTGTTCCGGTGCGAAGATACAGGAATGGGGAGTGTGGTTGAAGTCAATAGAGACCTTGGGTTCCGGATCATATGACAGGACAGATCGCATATGACCCTCCGCAGCTTCACGCATGACTTCGTTCACATCGTCAACGGTGACGTCTTTGCTTGCCTCAAAGGTCAGATCAACGGCGGATACATTCGGTGTCGGCACCCGCATTGCTGTCCCGTCAAGCTTACCTTTCAGGGCTGGCAGGACCTCGCCAAGTGCAGCGGCTGCACCAGTTGATGTCGGAATTATTGCCATCGCAGCAGCGCGTGCGCGATAAAGGTCTTTGTGGCGTCGGTCCAGCGTGGGTTGATCACCGGTATAGCTGTGGATTGTGGTCATGATACCGCGTTCGATACCGATCGCTTCATGCAGTACCTTAGCCAATGGTGCGAGACAGTTCGTTGTGCAGGATCCATTTGAAACTATGGTGTGTTCGGCAAGCAGATCACGGTGGTTTACGCCAAAGACAACGGTTTTATCGACATTTTTAGCAGGGGCCGAGATCAGGACTTTCTTGGCGCCGCGCTCGATATGTGCGGCCGATTTTTTACCATCGTTAAAGTTGCCTGTGCATTCCAGCACAACATCGACACCCGTCCAGTCAAGCTCGTTCAGATCATAGGTGGAAAACATCTTGATTGGGCCACGCCCAACATCAAGCATGCCTTCGTCGGTTTTAATCTCGTTTGGAAAGCGCCCATGTACAGAGTCGTAGCGCATCAGGTGCGCCGCAGTTTCAAGCGGGCCGGTGGCATTCACTTTGACAACCTGAACATCGTTGCGCGCGCTTTCGGCAATATGAGCCAGGGTTGAACGGCCAATCCGGCCAAATCCATTGATACCTACGGTGACAGTCAAAGCACGCTCTCCTTATTCAGTCGCGCAAAACATTGGTGCGCGGGCCAGAAGTTGCGTCTGATATAGACGCGCGAAAGAGGCGCGCCAAGGGAAAATCCGTTGTGTAACAGACTGTTAGCGCAAACCTATGCGGATGGGTCTCCTGTTAGCGATACCGCTTCGGATGGAATGGAACCAAAACGCGACGAGAAAAAGGAATGTTTCTGAAATAACAGTGCGCCAGCCCCGGAACGACTCACTTCGCTAGAAACAAGTACGGCACGCGATTTTGGCGCGTGCCGTACTGTCGATTGAACTGATTAACGTCAGAGAAGTGACTTAACTTTTTCGGCCACGGCTTCTGCTGTGATGCCGAATTTTTCGTACAGCACCTCTGCAGGGGCGGAAGCGCCGAAACTGTCCATACCTACGAATCCGGCTTTGTTGTTTTTACCGCGTTCTCCTGTCAGCCACTTGTCCCAGCCCATTTGGACACCCGCTTCGACAGCAACACGTACGGGACCACCGGGAAGCACGCGTTTGCGATAGCGTTCTTCCTGCGCCTCAAACAGCTCCATGCAGGGCATAGAGACGACGCGGGTGCCAATACCTTCGGCTTGTAGCAGGTCACGCGCGTTCAACGCGATTTCCACCTCAGAGCCGGTCGCCATGATGATCGCCTGACGCTTACCCTCGGCATCAGCAAGAACATAAGCGCCCTGAGAGGTCAGGTTCTTGGTTTTATGCTCTGTCCGAACGGTTGGCAGGTTCTGGCGAGACAGAGCAAGGACAGACGGCGTTGTTTTTGTGCTGATTGCGACTTCCCATGCTTCTGCTGTTTCTATGGTGTCAGCAGGGCGGAATACATAGGTGTTCGGTGTCGCGCGTGAAATTGCCAGATGTTCAACCGGCTGGTGGGTTGGTCCGTCTTCGCCAAGACCGATAGAATCGTGGGTCATAACAAAAACGGTTGGAATTTTCATCAGCGCAGCCAGACGCATTGCCGGGCGGGCGTAGTCTGTAAAGCACATGAAGGTGCCGCCGTAGGCGCGGATACCACCGTGCAGCACCATCCCGTTCATTGCCGAGGCCATCCCATGTTCACGGATTCCCCAGTGCAGATAACGACCTGCACGATTTTCAGGAAGGAAAACCCCAAGATCGGCGGTTTTCGTGTTGTTGGACCCGGTCAGGTCGGCCGATCCGCCAACAGTTTCGCCCATGATTGGGTTGATCACGCCCAGGGCCAGTTCACTAGATTTCCGCGTAGCGACCTTTGGCTGTTCTTCAGAAATCTTCTTTTTGAGCGCTTTGATCGCCGCTGACAGTTTGTTCGGCACATCCAGCGCGTAGGCGCGGTTGAATTCATTTTGCTTATTTTGCGAAACAGAGGCGAAACGCGCCTCCCATTCAGCGCGTGCTGCACCGCCGCGGCTGCCGATGGTTTCCCACTGAGATTTGATATCTGCGGGGACTTCAAATGTACCAGCGGTCCAGCCATAGGCGGCTTTAGCGTCAGCGACAACTTTTGGGTCGGTCAGTGCGCCGTGCCCTTTTGATGTGTCCTGTGCGGCGGACCCAAGTGCGATATGGGTCTTGCAGGCAACCAGGGCAGGTTTGCCAGTTTTCTTTGCGTCGGTCAGGGCGCGGTCAATCGCATCAGGATCATGGCCGTCACACTCATGGATAGACCAGCCAGACGCGGCGAAGCGTTTCAGCTGATTTGTACGGTCCGCGATGTCCACGGTGCCGTCGATGGTGATGTTGTTATTGTCCCAAAGCACAATCAGCTTAGAAAGTTCGTGTCGTCCAGCTAGGCCGATCGCTTCCTGGCTCACACCTTCCATCAGACAACCGTCGCCAACGATGACATAAGTATGGTGGTCTACGATTTTCTTGCCGAAACGCGCGCGCTGGATTTCTTCTGCCATAGCGAATCCAACGGCGTTGGTTATGCCTTGGCCTAACGGGCCAGTTGTGGTCTCAATACCTGATGCGTGGCCGTATTCCGGGTGGCCAGCAGTGCGTGCGCCCCATTGGCGGAAGTTTTTGATTTCTTCCAGCGTCATGTCGGAATAGCCGGTCAGATGCAGCAGCGAATAGAGCAGCATCGAACCATGCCCTGCTGACAGGATGAACCTGTCACGGTCGGGCCAGTTTGGCGCGGATGCGTCGAACTTCAGATGCTTTTCAAACAGAACAGTGGCCACGTCGGCCATGCCCATCGGCATTCCTGAATGGCCCGAGTTGGCGGCGGCAATGGCGTCCAATGTCAGCGCGCGGATTGCGGCAGCTTTCATCCAATGAGAAGGGTGTTTGTCGCGAAGGGCGGAGATATCCACGGTGCGCTATCCTTTGGCTAGAGCGAGATTGCGCTCGTTTCTTAGCAGTGTTCCCACGAAGTTCAAGCTAGGCAACTACGGCTAAGGGTGATTTAGGGGCGAAATTCACAACTTCCTTGGCTAAAATCTAATCAGACAGGCCGCATGTGCGATTCGGGAGCCATCCCGGTTGCATCCGTTTCGTACAAACGGCACAAAGAATAAAAAGGGGATTGGCAGTATGAGCGACATAGCAGATCTCGAACGCCGTATCACTGCGGCGCTGGACAGGATCGGACAAAGCGTTGAGGCGATTGACCAGTCAGAGCCTGGCACGACAGATGACACCGAAGAAGTGGCACGTCTGAGTGAAGAGCTTGAGGCTGAAAAAACAGCGAATGCCCAATTGCAGGAACGGTTGCGTACAGTACATGAAAAGCTGGAAGCCAAGATTGCAGAGCTTGAGACGAGCAACAGTCAGTTAACAGAAGAGCTCGCCGCCCAAACCACCGGTTTGCAGCAAATGAAGCAGGCAAACGCCCAGATGCGTGAGTCAAACCAAAAGCTTCGTGACGCAAATCAGGAAGGTGTCGGGGATTCGCATCTCATCAACAAAGCTATGATGGCCGAGCTTGAGGCGCTGCGCGCGACACAAAGCAGCGACCGCGCAGAAATGGATGCAGTTCTGAACGAGTTGAAACCCTTTGTCGGGGAGGACGCGTAATGCCAGATGTAAATGTTTCCATTGGGGGTCGTAATTTTGAGGTGGCCTGTCAGGAAGGCGAAGAGCATTTCCTTCAATCGGCAGCCAAGCTTTTGGATACTGAAGCATCGGTTTTGACCGATCAGATTGGCCGGTTGCCAGAATCCCGTATGCTATTGATGGCGGGGCTTATGCTCGCTGACAAAACAGCAGGTGTTGAAGAACAGCTCAGAAGCCTGAAAGAAAAACTGGAAACCCAGGATATCTTGCTTGAGGAACTGCGCAATAGACCTGAACCAGAACCCGAACGAGTAGAGGTTGCGGTTATTCCGCCCAACGTAGTGGATACGCTCGCAGAAATTGCTGCGCGTGCAGAAGCGCTTGCTGAACAGGCAGAGGAAAGAGTTGGCTGATCTTCCGTTGATTGCTCTGAACGCGTTGCCTGCGACAAAGCGGGAATGATCCAATAGAAAAGCCCGCCGGGAAGGCGGGCTTTGTTCTTTTCAGATTTTTGCGCAATCAGGCGTTGGCTTCGCGGATCTTTTCTGCCGCTTCCTTGTTGAAGGTGATACCTTCTTTAGCGAAAAGCGCGTCCAATTCGCCCGACAGGGTCATTTCTGTCACGATGTCGCAACCGCCGACGAATTCGCCCTTAACATAGAGCTGCGGAACGGTCGGCCAGTCAGAATAATCCTTGATACCCTGGCGGAGCGCTTCGTCTGCCAGAACATTCACATCGGCAAACTCAACACCCATGAAATTCAGAACGCCCGCAACGCGGCTTGAGAACCCGCATTGCGGCATTGATTTTGTGCCCTTCATGAAAAGGACAACTTCGTTATCTGTAACGGTTTCTTTGATTTGCGTGTTTGTGTCTGTCATGTTCTTCTCCGATGTCGTCGGGGTGTTTGGTGTGTAAGTCGCGCCCTAATTGCGATTACGGCGGTTTTTTGGGTTTTTGTGCGTGTCATCATCTTTCGAGATAGGTTCTGCAATGCTCAGATCAACAGATCCTGTTCCAAGTCGTTTGCTAGCAGGCGGTGTGTCTACGTGGTGGCGGGACAGGGGGCGGTAGATTCCCCGTTTTGCCCAGATTTCGTAGAGCGCTGCCGCTGCAACCATCAGGATCAGAACAATAAAGAACCAACCCCAACTCATTTCTTAGTCCTTGGTGTCTTAGGAGCAAACGCCTCTGCGTATTTTTGCGGATCGCGGGTCACATGTGTGATGTGTTGTTGTCCACCTTCGAAGGTAGCAGAACCCCCGCCTTCTGCGATAATATCACCTTGACCGGACTTTGTTCCGCGCCGCGCCAATCCTGATTTAGGTCGTGTGAGTGCGTAGATAAACGTCGCAACTACGGCTGCTCCAAGTCCAAGGAATATGATCCAAAAGGTACTCACTCTGGCGCTTTCGTCGTCAGCGCAAGTGCATGCAACTCGCCATTCGCCCCATCCATTTTACCCTTCAGCGCTGCATAGACAGCGCGTTGCTGCTGCACGCGGTTTTGGCCACGGAAGCTTTCGTCGATAACCTCGGCGGCATAGTGATTCCCGTCGCCGGCAAGATCAGTGATTGTGATCTTGGCGTCTGGAAAGCTAACGCGTATCAGGTCTTCGATTTCCTGAGCTTGCATGGCCATGTGTCGTGTCCTTTGTGTTCTGCCTCAAGATGTAGAGATGCAATCGCGCCCTTGCAAGGTCAGGCGACTGCGCTTGCGAAAGCAGACCGATAAATTCCTGACAATTCTGAAAGCGGCGCAGAGGTGCCGTCAATAGAGACATTGTGGCCACCAAACCGGCCAACGGCCTCTACGTGTACGCCTGTTTTTCCTGCTTCGGTGATCAATGCTTCGGCCTGATCAAAGTTGCAGGCAACCAGATAGCGCGCCTGATCTTCACCAAACAACTTTGCCGTATCAGCAGCATCCAGAGAAACACCAACGCCTGCCGTCTCGGCTATTTCAAAGGCTGCAACAATCAGGCCGCCATCGGAAAGGTCAGTGCAAGCTTTGATGTAATGGCGATTGTCGCGGATGAAATCACCGTTACGTTTCTCGGCATCCAGATCAACGTGCGGTGCGTCTCCGTCTTTGCGGTGGAAGACCTCGGCAAGCAGTGCGGATTGTCCAAGGTGGCCTTTGGTTTTGCCAACAAGCAGCGCAACGTGACCTTCCCGCGCTTCGCCTGCGATGATGTGATCAATATCATCAATCAGGCCCACGGCACCGATCGTTGGTGTCGGCAAGATGCCAGTTCCATCCGTTTCGTTGTAGAGGCTGACGTTTCCGGATACGATCGGCATATCAAGTGCGCTGACTGCTTCACCAATACCTTTAATCGCGCCCACGAACTGGCCCATGATTTCCGGTTTTTCCGGATTACCAAAGTTCATGTTGTCCGTCGTCGCCAAAGGCTTTGCGCCAACCGCTGTCAGGTTACGGTAGGCTTCGGCCACGGCTTGTTTGCCGCCTTCCGTCGGATTGGCCATAACATAGCGTGGCGTCACGTCAGAGGTGAAAGCCAACGCTTTGCGGGTTCCGTGAACACGGATTACACCTGCGCCAAGCCCCGGCAATTTTATCGTGTCGGCCATGACCATTGTGTCATACTGTTCAAACACCCAGTTTTTCGCGGCATAGTTTGGCGAAGCGAGCAGCGCGCGAAGCCCGTCAATCGGGTCAATCTCGGGCACATCGTCCAGCGGGGCTGCGCGCGGCGTTTCGACCCATGGGCGGTCATATTCGGGCGCTGTTCCGGACAGGGCCTTAAGCGGCAGGTCTGCTTTGACTTCGTTGTTCAGCATCACGACAAACCGGTCTTCGGCGATAGTTTCGCCGACAATCGCAAAATCAAGGTCCCATTTGTCGAACACGGCTTTTGCTTCGGCCTCAAGTTCTGGCTTCAGAACCATCAGCATCCGTTCCTGAGATTCTGACAACATCATCTCATAGGCGGTCATGTTTGGCTCGCGCGTTGGTACTTTTTCCAGATCAAGCCGAACGCCAAGATTGCCTTTGTCACCCATTTCCACGG
Source organism: Pseudohalocynthiibacter aestuariivivens (assembly GCF_018457175.1). Lineage (GTDB taxonomy): Bacteria > Pseudomonadota > Alphaproteobacteria > Rhodobacterales > Rhodobacteraceae > Pseudohalocynthiibacter > Pseudohalocynthiibacter aestuariivivens. The sequence continues at coordinate 358,599 of NZ_JAGFNU010000002.1, read as the reverse complement.
CGGAACACGTAAGACCAGCTGCGCCCATGTCCTGAATGGAAATCACGGCTCCCGTCGCCATAAGTTCCAGTGTTGCTTCCATCAGGCGTTTTTCGGTGAACGGGTCTCCCACCTGAACGGTTGGGCGCTTTTCCTCAATCGTGTCATCAAATTCGGCAGAGGCCATTGTGGCGCCACCAACGCCATCACGCCCGGTTTTAGCTCCAAGATAAACAACCGGCATTCCAACGCCGGACGCAGCAGAGTAAAAAATCTTATCCGTATCAGCGAGGCCTGCAGCAAAGGCGTTGACCAGACAGTTGCCATTGTAAGCGGCATCAAAACGCACTTCACCCCCAACCGTGGGAACGCCAAAACAGTTACCGTATCCACCGATGCCCGCAACAACACCATTCACCAGTTGCCGTGTTTTCGGATGCGATAATTCTCCGAATGAAAGGGAATTCATTGCCGCGATTGGTCTTGCGCCCATGGTAAAGACATCACGCAGAATGCCGCCAACTCCGGTAGCAGCCCCCTGGTAGGGCTCAATATATGAAGGGTGGTTGTGGCTTTCCATTTTGAACACCACGCATTGCCCGTCACCAATATCAACAATTCCGGCATTTTCGCCAGGACCGCAAATAACTTGTGGGCCAGTCGTAGGCAGGGTGCGCAGCCATTTCTTTGATGACTTGTAGGAACAGTGCTCGTTCCACATGGCAGAGAAAATACCAAGTTCTGTAAAACTTGGTTCTCGTCCGATTGTTTTTAGAAGCCGCTCGTATTCATCCGGTTTCAGACCATGTGCGGCGATCAGGTCTTTGGTGATGGCTGGCTCTTGCATGAAAAGGTTGTCCCCTAACGGCATTGGATGGCGCATCTCATAAGGGAATGCGCCTGACGGGGAAAGAGCCAAAGAAGCACAGGGGTTTTGTAAGGGCGAAAAAAAAGGCCGAGCTAAAAGCTCGGCCGAAGTCCAACAGGGAGGTTGAAGTGATGAGAGAATGCTCAATCACCGACTTCGATGCTTGATTTATGGGCGGAGTGTGTTTCTTTCAAGGGAAAAAATGCCGCACAGCAGCAATGCCGCTATGCGCCTATTGCATAGCGGCGTTTTCAGCGATTTTTCGTTGGTTCTTGCGATAGGTGATAATTTCATCCTGAACAAAGTCACGAAACGCAGCAATGCGCTGTGATTGGCGCAGTTCTTCCGGGTAGGCCAGATAGACTGGAATCTCGTTTGATTCGATTTCGGGCAGTACTGGAATAAGTGCTGGAAAATCTTCAATCACATAGTCCGGCAAAACGCCGATACCAAGATGATGCAATACCCCTTGAAGAACGCCGAAGTAGTTATTCACAGTTAAGAGCGATGGAATATCATAAGTCAAAAGACGCTGAACAAAGCTTGAGCCAGCGGAAACCTGAGCGCTTGTCGTGCTTTGACAAAGCAGTCGGTGCGCGTGCAGATCCTCTAGTTTTTCAGGAACGCCAGTTTTCTCCAGATATTCTTTGGAGGCATAGAGTTTCATTTTTACCGTCATCAGACGTTTGCGAACGAGGTCAGCCTGACTTGGTTCTTTCATCCGGATCGCAACGTCTGCTTCACGCATCGGCAGATCGAGCACCTTTTCCTCAAGCATAAGGTCGATTTTGAGTTCGGGGTACTTTCTGTAAAGATGGGGCAGGCGCGGCGCGAGCCAGAGCAAGCCAAATCCGGTGGTGGTCGTGACACGCAACTCGCCAAACACTTCTTCTTCGCTGTCGCGAATGCGCGCGGCCGCTGCGTCAAGCCGTTTGTTCATGGCATTGGTCGCATCAAACAGGAGTTCACCTTGCTCGGTAAGAATCAGCCCACGGGCGTGGCGATGGAAAAGAGTAGCGTTCAGGCTTTCTTCCAGAGCACGAATCTGCCGGCTAACCGCAGATTGAGACAGATGAAGAGCCTCACCAGCATGGGTTAGGCTGCCTGCGTCTGCTACCGCGTGAAATATTCTTAGCTTATCCCAATCCATACTTTCCGAACCATATACAAAATCGGCCAAAATGTTGGCCAGAGTTTCAAACTGCGACTTTTAGCGCCAAAACACCAAAATCGAAACAAAATTCGCTTTGTAGGTCACTAATTATGACCTATTATCCGTGTTAGAATATATCCGATGGAGGTGCGCGATGGGTCGCCAAAATGTAAGTCTTAAGGACCGCTTTGATCTGAATAAATCGCCCGTGTTGCTAAATGGGACACAGGCATTGGTTCGTCTGGTTTTGACTCAAAAAGCACGGGATGCGGCCGCAGGGTTAAAGACTGCTGGTTATGTCACCGGATATCGTGGCTCCCCTTTAGGAGCAGTTGATCAGCAGATGAGCAAGGCCAAAAAGGTTCTTGATGCGGCTGACGTTCGGTTTGAGCCGGGCCTTAACGAAGACCTCGCAGCCACTGCGCTCTGGGGAAGCCAGCAGGCCGAATTGCGTGGCGAAGGCAAATATGACGGCGTTTTTGGGCTTTGGTACGGCAAAGGGCCGGGGGTCGACCGTTCCGGCGATGTGATGCGTCACGCGAATATGGCCGGTACATCACCAAACGGCGGTGTGCTGATGGCAATGGGTGACGACCATACCGGCGAAAGCTCAACCACATTGCACCAGTCTGACTGGGCGATGGTTGATGCCTATATGCCAATCGTATCCCCTGCGGGAGTGCAGGAAATCCTGGACTACGGGCTTTATGGCTGGGCGCTTAGCCGGTTTGCAGGTGTTTGGGTTGGACTCAAGACAATGAAAGACACTGTCGAGGCGACCGCCGTCATTGATGGAAATCCAAACAGAATGAATTTTGTGATACCAGAATTTTCAACACCCGATGGTGGTTTGAATATTCGGCTGGCTGACACACCGGTTGCCCAGGAAACCCGGATGATTGATTACAAGAGGTTCGCTGCAGAAGCCTTTGCTAAAGCGAATAAAATAAATCACCGTGTCTGGGGTAAGTCCGGCGCAAAAATAGGTTTTGTCGCAGCAGGTAAAAACTGGCTTGATCTGGTTCATGCGCTTGATCTGCTGGGCCTGGATGCCAATGAGGCCGAAAGACTGGGTATTACGACATACAAGGTCGGGCAGGTCTGGCCGCTGGACATGGACGGTTTTCATGATTGGGCCGAGGGGCTCGACCTGATTGTTGTGGTAGAGGAAAAACGTAAACTGATTGAAGTGCAGGTTAAAGAGGCGATCTTTGATGACCGGCAAGGGCGGCGCGTCTATGGCTGGCACAAAGAGGGAGAGGAACTGTTCCCAACGCGTTTCGCGCTTGATCCGATCATGATCGCTGGAAACCTCGGAAAAATACTGGTCGAGGAAGGCCGGGGGACAGATCGAATTAAGGCCGGTCTTGAAATGCTGAGCGATGCAAAAAAGGCCGACAATGCCAAGGAAATCGCCTCGCGCTTGCCGTATTTTTGTTCAGGTTGTCCGCACAACTCTTCGACCAAACTGCCAGACGGAAGCCGTGCATATGCGGGTATCGGCTGCCACTACATGGTGCAATGGATGGACCGTGACACCGTGGGTTTCACGCAGATGGGGGGCGAGGGTGCGAATTGGGTTGGTGAAGCGCCATTTTCAAAACGCGAACATGTGTTTCAGAATTTGGGCGACGGTACCTACAATCACTCAGGCATTATGGCGATCCGGGCAGCTTTGGCGTCAGGCACGAACATTACATACAAAATCCTGTTCAATGACGCGGTTGCAATGACCGGTGGCCAGACCAACGAAGGTGGGCTGACTGCGCAAAGAATTGCCCGCGAAGTCATGGCAATGGGTGCGAAAGACATCGCATTGGTCTATGACGAGAAAGAGGATGTTGATTTTGCGGCATTCCCAAAAGGCATACGCATTCACCCGCGCGAAGAGTTGATGCAGGTTCAGAAAAAGCTACGCGAAGTCAAAGGTGTATCCGTCATCCTTTATGTGCAAACCTGTGCTGCTGAAAAACGCCGCCGCAGAAAACGTGGGCTGTTTCCAGATCCGGATAAGCGCGTCTTTATCAACACAGATGTATGCGAAGGCTGTGGGGACTGCGGAGTGCAATCAAACTGCGTGTCAATTGTTCCGGTCGAAACCGAACTCGGCCGTAAGCGGGCGATTGATCAATCGTCCTGCAACAAGGATTTTTCCTGCGTAAACGGGTTTTGCCCGTCTTTCGTGACGCTTGAGGGAGCCAAACCGCGCAAACAGGCAGCAGCAGAATTCGAGATTCCGAGTCTGCCGTTACCAAAATTGCCCGAGATTGAGCAAACACATAACGTGGTGATCACAGGCGTCGGCGGCACGGGCGTTGTAACGATCGGCGCAATCATGGCGATGGCGGCACATATCGACGGAAAGGGTGCCGGGATGATGGAAATGGCCGGTCTGGCGCAAAAAGGCGGGGCAGTCCACATCCATTGCAGGCTTGCCAACACCCCGGCAGACATCAGCGCGATCCGGGTTGCGACCGGTGAGGCAGACGCGGTCATTGGCGGCGATCTGGTTACCACAGCCGGGGCAAAAACACTTGGTTTGATGAAAACCGGCCGCACAGGCGCTGTCGTCAACAGCCACGAAATCATGACGGGGGATTTCACGAAAGACACAGAATTCCGCTTGCCGACAGATCAGTTGCAACTTGCACTGGAGGCGCGCCTGCAGGGAAACCTGCACCTCTTTGATGCGTCTGAAATTGCAAAACGCCTGCTGGGGGATTCGATCTTTTCAAACATGATGATGCTTGGTGCCGCGTGGCAGCGTGGCTTGGTGCCACTTAGCTATGAAGCAATACTCGACGCAATCGAGTTGAACGGCACTGCGGTTGAGGGCAATAAACGTGCCTTTGAACTGGGTCGCTGGGCCGCTCACGCCCCTGACGAGGTGGCAAGCTTGGGCAAAAGCGATATTGTTGAACTTCCAAAAACACTGGACGAAAAGATAAATTTTCGCGCGGATCATTTGATAGCGTATCAGTCTGCCCAGCTGGCAAGGCGGTATCGCAAGTTTGTTGAAAGAGCGTCCGAACCAGCACTGAAAGAAGCTTTGGCTGAAGGATATTACAAATTACTGGCCTACAAGGACGAATACGAAGTCGCGCGTCTGCTGCTGGAAACTGAAGCCAAAGCAAAGACTGAATTTGAAGGCGATTTCAAACCGCAGTTCCATCTCGCACCGCCAATATTTGGCGGTAAGGGTGCGAACGGGCGGCCAAAAAAACGCGAATTCGGGGGCTGGATGGTGCGGGTCTTCGGCGTTTTGGCACGCCTTAAGCGGCTTCGAGGAACTCCTTTTGACCCTTTCGGTTATGCTGCAGAAAGAAAAATGGAACGCGCCCTGATCCGCCAGTACGAGGCGGATATAAAAGAAATTCTGGAAAAAGTGACTTCAGAGACTCTGGAAGTTGCCATCGCGCGCGCGCGCCTACCATTGGATATCCGTGGTTTTGGGCCGGTCAAAGTAGCAAATGAAGCGAAGGCTGCGAAAAGACGTGAAGAGCTTTTGGCAATGTTCAGGGCAGGTGGGGCCCCGATGGAACAAGCAGCAGAGTAGATCAATCTGATTTGCCAACGTCCTCAGATGCAATTGAAGAAAAGGCACAGTGGATTTCCTGTGCAAAGCGACGTATGAGCTATCTTAAATCGGGCTCAGACCCAGAGTGATTAAGTTTGAACTCCGAAAGACGCAAACACGAGGCTGAAATGGCGGTCGGCATATTTGATTCTGGTCTGGGCGGGTTGACCGTGATGGAAGCTGTGACAAAACGGCTGCCAGATGTTCCGTTTGTTTACTATGGAGATAATGCCCATGCACCTTATGGGGTGCGGGATGCCGACGATGTTTATGAATTGACCTGTGCCGGGGTCCAACGGCTGTGGGATGCCGGGTGTGACCTTGTGGTTTTGGCCTGCAATACGGCCTCTGCGGCGGCGTTGCGGCGGATGCAGGAAAGCTGGATCCCCACAGATAAACGTGTACTGGGCGTTTTCGTCCCGTTAATTGAAGCGCTGACGGAGCGGCAGTGGGGTGACAATTCGCCCCCACGTGAGGTCGCGGTGAAGCACGTCGCATTGTTTGCAACACCAGCAACCGTTTCAAGCCGTGCGTTTCAGCGTGAACTTGCGTTTCGTGCGATTGGTGTTGATGTCGAAGCACAGCCCTGCGGTGGGCTGGTCGATGCCATTGAAGAAGGTGATGAAATTTTGGCGGAAGCGCTGGTCAGAAGCCACGTAGAGGCGCTGAAACGCAGAATGCCAAACCCCGAGGCCGCAATTTTGGGCTGCACTCATTACCCGCTTATGGACGCCGCGTTTCAAGAGGCATTGGGGCCGGATGTCGCTGTTTATAGCCAGGCAAATCTGGTCGCGGAAAGCCTTGCAGATTATCTGACACGGCACCCAAAGATGCTTGGGGAAGGGCAGGAGTCCGCCTTTCTGACCACAGGGGATGCGGCGCGTGTTTCTAACAAAGCCACGCAATTCCTGCGACGAAAAATCGCGTTTCAACCCGCGTGATTGCGGACCCGCCTTTTTATCCCTAATTCTCTACAGAATGCGCAATTTAGAAATGCATTTTGTACAAAACGCACGAAAGTCCGACATGACTCATAAAATCGCTATTCTTGGCGCTTCTGGTTACACCGGTGCAGAACTGATCCGGTTAATCGCAACCCATCCCAGCATGGAAATTACTGCGCTATCTGCTGATCGTAAGGCGGGCATGCAAATGGGAGATGTTTTTCCCCATCTACGGCACTTGTCATTACCTAAACTTGTCAAAATTGACGAGATTGATTTTACGCATGTCGATCTCGTGTTTTGCGCTTTGCCGCATGCAACGAGCCAGGCCGTCATAAAAAAATTGCCAAGTAAAATTAAGGTTGTTGACCTGTCCGCTGATTTTCGGCTGCGCGATCTGGCGGAATACGAAAAATGGTATGGTAAACCCCATTCCGCACCTGAATTGCAGGGCGAAGCGGTTTACGGGCTGACCGAGTTTTACCGTGATGACATTTCAGCGGCACGCCTTGTGGCCGGAACCGGGTGCAATGCGGCAACCGGGCAGTTTGCACTGCGGCCATTGATTGCGGCCGGGATAATAGATCTCGACGAGATTATTATTGATCTGAAGACCGGTGTCAGTGGTGCGGGAAGGTCACTGAAGGAAAACCTATTGCATGCCGAGTTGTCTGAAGGCGCGCATGCTTATGCAGTGGGTGGGGCGCATCGGCATCTGGCAGAATTTGATCAGGAGTTTTCGGCAGTGGCCGGACGGCCTGTCAAAGTCCAGTTTACGCCACATCTATTGCCTGCAAATCGGGGAATTGTCGCGACGGTCTATGTAAAAGGCGATCCGAAGGTCATCCACAAGACGCTCGCAGACGCTTATAAGAATGAGCCCTTTATCGTAATGCTGCCATTCGGCGAACATCCGTCGACACGCCATGTACGGGGTTCAAATTTCTGCCACGTCGGCGTTGTTGGTGACCGTATTGCGGGGCGGACGATTGTCATAGCTGCACTGGACAACCTGACCAAAGGGTCATCTGGTCAGGCGCTTCAAAACGCAAACCTTATGCTTGGAGAGGATGAAACCGCCGGGTTAATGCTGGCCCCGGTTTTCCCATAAAGATATGAAATCACTTAAAAAAACACGCAGAATTCAGGTTATTTTGGTCGCGGTCGTGGCGCTGGCGTTGTCGACTGCCCTGATCGGTTACGCAATGCGAGATGGAATAAATTTTTTCCGATCACCTTCGCAGGTGGTCGAAACGCCTCCGGTTGAGAGCGAAGTGTTTCGCCTAGGTGGCTTGGTCGAAGAAGGTTCGATTGAACGCGGACAGGGCGAAGTCATCCGGTTCCGTGTGACCGACGGTGGTGCAACGGTTGACGTGGTTTACAAGGGTGTGTTGCCTGATCTTTTCTCGGAAGGTCAGGGTATGATTGGCACCGGCACATACATGAATGGTGTCTTTGAAGCCACTGAAATATTAGCGAAACACGACGAAACCTATATGCCAAAAGAAGTTGTTGATGCACTGAAGGAGCAGGGCGTTTACCAGGAACCGGAGTAAACGGAGTCTAACGCAGCGAACTGTGAAAAAGGCGTTCGTTAACCCAGGTTGAACATCCTCTGATGCGAATTTAGCAACGGAGGCACTATGCGAACCGCCAAAGAAATTGCAGAAAGCATCGTCGCCCGTGAAGGCGGCTATGTGAATGACCGGGATGACCCAGGTGGCGCGACCAAATTTGGCGTAACCCTTCACACGATGCGCAGACTTGGCATTGATCTGACTGGAGATGGGCAGGTCACAAGTGTTGACGTTGCGCAGTTAAGTCGCCGTCAGGCGGTTGATATTTTTCTGGAACACTACTTCAAACGCCCCGGGATTGATAACCTACCTGCGCAAATTCAGGCCAGCGTGTTTGATATGCATGTGAACGCAGGCGCAAATGCGGTTAAAATCCTTCAACGTTTGCTCGTCGAAATGGGGCATTCTGTACAGGTTGATGGGATTATTGGCTCAGAAACGTCACGCGCCGCAAATGCAGCGCAACAGTCCGCACAAAACTTCCTTAATGAGGCCTACGGGATCGCCAGGCGAAATTACTATTACAGCCTTGCTGACGTGCGCCCGAAAAGCCGCAAATACGCGCGTCGAAGGGACGGTGGAAAAGGGGGATGGATCGTCAGGGCCGAAGAATTCATTTCCGCAAAATACCACCTTTCGGCACAGAAACATCAGGAAAGGACAGCAGCATGGGACTGATTGGAAATCTGTTAGAGCTGGTTTTTGGGGGAGGCCGAAACGTTGTTCGTGAAACGGCTGAGGTGTTTCGCGAAAATGCAGAGGCCGGTGCTAAAAGAGATGCCGAAGCGCAAGAGCGCGCATTAGACCAACTTGCGAAAGAATTCTCGGATCGTGAAAAGGGGCGGTTTGACAGGGTTATGGACGGCGTGAACCGGATGCCACGTCCGGCTATGGCCTTTGGAATACTGCTCCTCTTCACCCTGTCGATGACAGACCCTGTTTGGTTTGCTTCCCGAATGCAGGGCCTAAGCCTGGTGCCAGAACCGCTATGGTGGCTTTTGGGCGCGATTGTGTCGTTCTATTTCGGTGCACGGCATCAGTTTGTCGGGCAGGAGTTTCAGCGTTCGATAGCACAATCTCTGGCCCGCGTGCCGCAGGTTGTCGAAAACAACCGCGCATTGCAGACGCTTGCAACGCAAACCAACGGTGTCGCCAAAACCGATTCAGAGCAAAGTTTCGAATTAGGGGCTATTGTCGCGTCAAATAATCCCGCCCTCGAAGAATGGCGCCGCCTGACAAAGTTGTGACATTTCGCGCCATTTGGTGTTGCGCAATTCGGTTGGCCCGCCTGTCAAAGCCGCCTATGATCGCCTCATGTTTATTGAACTTGGCCATTTCGCACTGATACTCGCCTTCGCCGTTGCTATCGTGCAAACGATTGTTCCAATGATCGGGGCGCAAAAGGGATGGTCAGGCTGGATGGCGCTGGCGGAACCGGCTGCGACGGTTCAATTCTTGCTGATTGCATATTCCTTCGCTGCATTGACCTACGCTTTTGTCAGTTCGGATTTTTCATTGTTGTTGGTGGTCTCAAATTCCCACACAGCAAAACCGCTGCTTTACAAAATTTCGGGCGTTTGGGGGAACCACGAAGGGTCAATGCTTCTTTGGGTGCTTATCCTGACGCTATTCGGGGCTTGTGCTGCTTGGTTTGGAGGGAATCTTCCGCCAAGTTTGCGAGCACGGGTTTTGGCGGTGCAATCATCAATTGGGGTCGCGTTCCTCGCGTTCATCTTGTTTACCTCAAACCCGTTTATGCGTCTTGCGGTTCCACCGATGAATGGTCAGGATCTGAACCCGCTGCTGCAAGACCCTGGTTTGGCCTTTCATCCACCGTTTCTGTATCTCGGCTATGTTGGGCTATCGATGTCCTTTAGCTTTGCCGTCGCGGCACTTATCGAGGGCCGTGTTGACGCCGCTTGGGCGCGTTGGGTGCGTCCCTGGACACTTGCAGCCTGGGTTTTTCTGACCATCGGCATAGCGCTAGGCAGTTGGTGGGCATATTATGAACTGGGTTGGGGCGGTTTCTGGTTCTGGGACCCGGTTGAAAACGCGAGCTTCATGCCATGGCTGATCGCGGCGGCGCTGTTGCATTCGGCGATCGTAGTGGAAAAGCGTGAAAGCTTAAAAAGCTGGACGATTTTGTTGGCGATCCTTGCCTTCGGTTTTTCATTGATTGGTACATTCATCGTACGTTCGGGCGTTCTAACCTCTGTCCATGCTTTCGCGAATGACCCGGAACGTGGTGTCTTTATTCTGATCATTCTGGGTGTTTTCATGGGGGGCGCGCTTACCCTTTACGCGGCGCGCGCGGGTGTCATGGAAGCGAAGGGTGTCTTCTCCGTCGTTAGCCGGGAAAGTGCGTTGCTGCTAAACAACATCCTGCTGGCCGTTGCGGCCTTTGTGGTGTTTGTAGGAACGATCTGGCCCTTGGTGGCAGAGCTTTTGTTTGACCGCCCGCTTTCTGTTGGCCCACCCTTTTTCAATCTGGCTTTTACACCGTTTATAGTAGCACTTGCCGTAGTTATGCCGATTGGTGCGATCTTGCCATGGAAGAGGGCCTTGATTGGTCGCGCAATGCAAAAACTATGGGGCATTCTGGCCCTGTCTTTTGCTATTGGTGCTTTGGTCTGGGTTATGCAGACTGAAAGGTCGATGCTGGCACCGGTTGGGATTTTCCTGGGTGTCTGGTTGGTCTCTGGTGCTTGCGTGGATTTATGGCTGCGCAGCGGGCGTGGTGCGATTGGGGCGCGTTTTGCACGGATGTCGAGACTGCCGCGTGCGGATTGGGGAAAAGCGGTGGCGCATGCCGGGATGGGAGTCACGATCTTTGGAATTGCGGCGTTGACAGCCTGGGATATCGAAGACATTCGCGTTGCGAATATTGGCGAGGGTTTCACCGTTGGGAAATATGAGATCACACTAGAAAAGGTGGAGCAGGTTCAGGGACCGAATTATTTCAGCACCCAGGCTGAAATGACGGTGACTCGGAATGGTAAGCATGTCTCAACACTATTCCCCGAAAAGCGAGTTTATCCTGTGGCGGCGATGCCAACAACAGAAGCTGCAATCGACAACGGTGTGCTGCGCGATATCTATCTGGTGATTGGGGATGTGCAGGACGGCGGAGGCTATGCGGTGCGAACCTATATTAAGCCATTCGCAAACTGGATCTGGGCTGGCGCAATTATCATGGCGCTTGGTGGCTTTCTCAGCCTGAGTGACAGGCGCTACCGTGTGGCTGCGGGGGCACGCAAATCAGCGGTACCCGTCGCGGCGGAGTAGGTATATGAAACGGATCATTCTTGTATTGGTCTTATTGGCGAGCCCGATCTGGGCTGTGGAGCCAGACGAGATGCTTGCTGATCCGGTTTTGGAAGAACGTGCACAAGCGCTTGATCATGAAATCCGTTGCGTACAGTGCCAGTCTGAAAGCATCGCCTCTTCTAACGCCGATTGGGCGCGGGACGCACGCTTGATGGTGCGGGAGCTTGTTTCAGGCGGCAACACAGATACAGAGGTTCTTGATTTCTTTTTGGCGCGTTATGGTGATGTTGTCCTGATGCGCCCCAAAAGTGACGGTGCAAATATTATTCTATGGATTGCAGGCCCTGTGATGCTTCTTTTGTCGCTTGGCGTAGGCGGCCTGTATCTGCGTCGTAGGCGTCAAACAGTGGTGCAAGCCCCCCTGTCAGAAGCAGATGAAGCCCGGTTACGGGAAATACTGGAAGAGTGACGTCAGGTAACTGTTTCTAGGGCCGTACGTCTGGATATAAATCCAATCAGATATGGGAGATTGCTGATGAATTACCAAACCATTCGTCTGACAGTGCGTGATGATCTGGCTGTGCTGACTCTCAATCGACCCGACGTCATGAATGCGCTGAACACGCAAATGCGTGCGGAAATTACCCATGCGGTGAAAGAGGCGGAAAAAAATGCGCGGGTGCTTGTGATGACCGGCAAGGGACGCGCCTTTTGTTCCGGCCAGGATCTTGGCGATGGTGGAAGCGCGGCCAATATCGATTTGGAACGGACCTTGAGGGACGAATATGTACCGATGCTAAAGGCGATCTTTGACTGCGCGATTCCCACGATCGCCGCCGTAAACGGTGCGGCGGCAGGGGCAGGGGCCAATCTTGCCTTGGCCTGTGATGTGGTCATCGCAACGGAAAGCGCTGTATTCCTACAGGCCTTTGCACGGATCGGGCTTATCCCGGATGCTGGTGGCACATATTGGTTGCCGCGTCAGATGGGTTCCGCCAAGGCAATGGGTGCCGCACTATTTGCAGAGCCGGTTACAGCACGTCAGGCCAGTGACTGGGGCATGATCTGGGAAGCGGTGTCAGACGAAGAGTTTGCAGATCATTGGTATGGGCGCGCTGCAAAGCTCGCGGCGGGGCCAACTGTGGCCTACTCAAACGCTAAAAAGGCAATCCGCGGGTCATTTGACAACAACCTTGATGAACAACTGGCTCTTGAGGCGCATTTGCAAGGGGAATGCGGTGAGACCCGGGATTTCAAGGAAGGTGTTCTCGCATTTCTGGAAAAACGGCCAGCACGCTACGAAGGGCGTTGAAAATCGGTCGGTCACTGAAAGAATGAGCCAGGAAGAAAACGGGTTTTAAAATGATTTTCTGGACATTCGCAGGCCTACTCTTTTTCTGTGTGGTTCTCGAAAGCCTGACATCGTGGATATTTATAACGCGCTCAAGGAAAAACCATCCAAAGCTTTGGCACCATGCAGGATGCCCGACAGTGATGGGGAATGGTGATTTGGTTCGCGCCTGGCCGTTAAACAAGTATCTTCTGTTCAAGCGTTTTGAGGAAATACCAGATCCTGGCGCCGTTCAGTTTGCCCGAAAAATGCGGCTTCCGGTTGTCGGAACCTATCTCGCTGCCATCGGGTTGGCCCCAATCGCTATTGCTATCATGATCGTTTTTCACCCCTAGGAGCGGGTTCGGTGCATAGCAAGGAACGCAGAGTCATCTGTAAACTTATAGAAACAGAAATGAAAAGGCCGCCAGAAAGGCGGCCTTTGTTCTATCAACGTTCTTCGACATCCACATAATTACGCTTTGTGTCGCCAAGATAAAGCTGGCGTGGCCGGCCGATCTTCAGTTGTGGATCGCCAAGCATTTCTTTCCACTGCGAAATCCAGCCAACGGTGCGCGACAAAGCGAAAATTGGCGTGAACATCGAAGTGGGGAAACCCATCGCATCCAGAATAATGCCAGAATAGAAATCAACGTTGGGGTAGAGCTTTTTCTCGGCGAAATAGCTGTCTTCCAATGCAATCTTTTCCAGTTCCTTCGCGACTTTCAGCGTCTCGTTGTTTTCAACACCTAGAAGCTCCAAAACTTCGTCAGCGGATTGTTTTAGCACTTTGGCGCGCGGGTCAAAGTTTTTGTAAACCCGGTGACCAAAGCCCATTAGGCGGAACGGATCATTCTTGTCTTTTGCCCGCGCGATAAATTCCGGAATGCGGTCAACTGTGCCAATATTCCTTAACATTTCAAGACATGCCTGGTTTGCGCCACCGTGCGCTGGCCCCCAGAGACATGCGATACCAGCAGCAATACAGGCAAATGGGTTCGCGCCCGAAGACCCGGCCAGACGCACTGTAGAGGTCGATGCGTTTTGCTCGTGGTCGGCGTGCAGTGTGAAAATCCGGTCCATTGCGCGCGCCAGGATCGGATCTACTTCATAGTCTTCCGCCGGAACGGAAAAACACATCCGCAGGAAGTTTGACGCATAGTCCAGGTCGTTGCGCGGATAAACAAAGGGTTGTCCAATCGAGTATTTAAAAGCCATCGCCGCAATTGTCGGCAGTTTTGCGATCATCCGGACTGAGGCAACTTCGCGTTGATACTCGTCGTTGATATCGGTTGAGTCATGGTAAAAGGCAGACATCGCGCCAACGACCCCGACCATTGTCGCCATTGGATGCGCATCGCGCCGGAACCCACGGAAAAAATTGTGCATCTGTTCGTGCACCATCGTGTGGTTGGTGACGCGTGCCTCAAAATCTTCAAGCTCGTCGGCGGTTGGCAGTTCGCCGTAGAGCAGCAGATAACAGACCTCTAGGTAATGCGATTTTTCTGCAAGCTGATCGATAGGATATCCGCGGTGCAGCAGTTCACCTTTGTCACCATCGATGAAGGTAATTGTTGAATCGCAAGACGCGGTCGAGGTGAAGCCAGGATCATAGGTGAAAACATTGCCCTGCGCATAGAGCTTGCGAATGTCGATTACATCTGGTCCGGCAGTGGGGGAATAGATCGGTAATTCTAATGTCTTGTCGCCGAAACTCAGCGTTGCGGTTTTCTTATTTTCGGCCATGTAATTCCCTCTCATATCGCCCAGACCGCGGATCGGGTGGGCTCTTTGTTTATCATTTAGTGCGCTTTTGCGCTTATCGCGTCTTGCAACCGCGCAAGGGTTTCTTCGCGCCCTATCACGAGCATAATATCGAAAACGCTCGGCGACACAGCCCTTCCGGTTAGTACCGCCCGAAGAGGGGCTGCTAGCTTTCCAAGTGTAAGGTCATGCTGCTCAGCGGTATGCGTCACTGCGGCTTCCAAGTCGTCTCGGGACCATGTAGCATTTTGCAGCTGCGGCGTCAATTCAAACAGTATACTATGGGATACATTATCAAGCGATTTCTGTGCTTTTTCATCGGGGATAAACGGACGTGATCCTAAAACAAAATGAGCTTTATCAATGAGTTCGCCAAAGGTTTTGGCCCTTTCCTTTACACAGTATAATGCACGACTGAGCGCAGTCATTTGATCCGCTGTGAGCGGTTGCTCTTCTTTTGCGTCCAAATAAGAGGCGATTTCATGCAGCAGTGCAGCATTTTCTGTTTTTGCGATGTGCTGACCTGAAAGATTTTCAAGTTTTTTGAAATCAAAGCGGGCAGGGGATTTGCCAATTCCCTCCAGATTGAACCAGGATATTGCCTGTTCGTCTGTGAAAAACTCGTCATCCCCATGGCTCCAGCCAAGGCGCGCCAGATAGTTGCGCATGCCAGCGGCAGAATACCCCATCGCCTGATACTCTCCGACACCTAGTGCGCCGTGGCGTTTTGAGAGTTTCTTGCCATCGGCACCGTGAATAAGCGGGATATGCGCCCAGACAGGCACATCCCACCCCATCGCATTGTAGACCATCGTCTGACGCGCAGCGTTAGCCAGGTGATCATCCCCGCGTATGATATGGGTCACTCCCATGTCGTGATCATCAACAACAACTGCCAGCATGTAGGTCGGTGTGCCATCTGAACGTAAACAAATCATGTCGTCGAGTGTGCTGTTTCGAAAAGTGACACGGCCCTGCACCCGATCATCGATCACGGTTTCCCCTTCGCGGGGCGCTTTGACGCGAATGACAAATGGCGCATCCGGGTGCGTTGATGGATCTGCGTCCCGCCACGGGCTTTGAAACAGCGTTGATGTCCCTGCTGCTTTTGCCTGTTCACGAAAGGCAGCGATTTCTTCCTGGGTAGAAAAACACTTGTAAGCATGGCCGGAGGCAAGCATCGCATGTGCAACTTCGGCGTGGCGGTCTGCGCATTCAAATTGGCTAACGGCTTCACCGTCATAATCCAGCCCAAGCCATTCCAGCCCATGTAAGATTGCTGCGGTTGCTTCTGGGGTAGAGCGTGCCCGATCAGTATCTTCTATGCGAAGCAGAAACTTTCCGCCGCGACCACGCGCATATAGCCAGTTAAACAACGCCGTTCGCGCACCACCGATATGCAAAGATCCAGTGGGCGACGGGGCAAAACGGGTAACGACTGGGCGCTCTGACATTGGGCGTTAACTTTCTGGAAACCAAAAGGAGATTAGCGTTCAGGCTGTTTTAGTGAGACCGGAGGCTTAGGACAAGGGTGCGCCGCGTTCTCAACCCCTTTCATCTGTTGGCGACGCAAAGGGGGTATTTGTTTCCCTGGACCCCGGTTTGTCTGGGTGTTGGAATTGGTACTTACTTTGGTTTGTCAGAAGAGCCACAGGGTATCGCCTTTCTTTTGCTCACCCTCGGGGTCCTGTTTTTGCTGGGCCTGGCGCGCCTGTCAAACGAAGAAATGTCCCCCGTAATCCTCAGCCTTGCGTTGATACTTGCCGGTGTGGTTGTGGCGGGGGTTCACGCCCACAGAGCAGACGCACCAAAACTTGGATTTCGGTATTACGGACCGATTGAGGGCCGGGTCGTTAACATCGACCGATCACAAAGCAATAAGTTACGGATAACACTCGATCATGTTGTTCTGGAAAACGTAACGCATACCCCGCACCGGGTGCGTGTATCGCTCCATGACAGAAACAGCATCTTTCTTGGCGAAATTGGCGCAACAGTCATTTTGACGGGGCATCTTTCGCCACCACAGGGTCCGGCAGAGCCGGGTGGTTTTGACTTTCGACGCAAGGCGTGGTTCGAGCGCCTTGGTGCGGTGGGATACACGCGCAGCCCAGTTCTGGTTCTTAGCCCGCCGACGCCCGGGAATGCCGCACTGAAGATCAGAAAGCTTCGGCAAGACTATTCGCACGCCATCCAGAACGCGGTTCCAGGTGAGGCGGGCGCGTTCGCGGCTGCGATCATGACCGGGGACCGAAGTGCTATCAGCACCGAAACGATGGAGAACCTGCGCCGCTCGAACCTTGCACATCTGCTCGCGATATCGAGGCTTCACATGGGTTTGCTTACGGCTTTTGTATTTGCGTTCCTACGGTATGGGTTGGCACCGTTACCATTCTTAGCGCTGCGGCTGCTGGTCAAGAAAATCTCGGCGGTCGCGGCACTTTGCGTTGCGACAGGGTATCTTTTGCTTTCGGGCGGAAGTATTGCAACGGTGCGCGCCTACATTATGGTCGCGGTTATGTTGACTGCCGTTTGTTTTGACAGGCGTGCGCTGACGTTGCGGGCTGTGGCCGTTGCAGCGATGATCGTGCTGGTTCTGTATCCCCAAAGCCTGATTGGCCCGGGTTTCCAAATGTCATTTGCCGCGACAACCGCGCTGGTCGCTGTTTTTGGAACACTACAGAACTGGCAGACTTGGAAGATTCCAAAAGCGTTGCGTCCTGTTCTGGCGTTGCTTGTGTCCTCGGCCGTTGCTGGCGTTGCAACCGCGCCAATTGCGGCCGCGCATTTCAACCAAATTGCGCAGTATGGGCTGCTCGCCAATCTGCTTACGGTTCCGATGATGGGTAGTGTTGTGATCCCGTCTGCGGTTGTTGCGTTGCTGCTAACGCCATTTGGGCTTAGTTGGGTTGGCCTTGTCGTCATGCGGCTTGGGATAAAGTGGATTCTTGCTGTCGCGGATTGGGTGGCAAATCTGGAAGGCGCGGCCATTCAAATCGTAACGCCGGACCCTATCGTTCTGCCGCTCATTGTACTTGGTGCATTGTTTCTGGTTCTGTGGGCTGGAAAGCCGCGCTTGCTCGGAATTTTGGGCCTTGCCGCTGGCTTTTTCCTTTGGGCAGAAACTGAACGACCTCAGTTGTTAATATCAGAGACGGGTGGCTTGATTGGGCTGATGACCGATCAGGGGCGCGCACTGAACAAGCCGCGAGGCGACGGTTTTACTACGCTAAGCTGGCTTGAGAATGATGGCGACGCCGCAGATCAGGACGCGGCATATGCGCGTAGAGGTTTTGAATTTTCTGAGAATGGGACACGCTTTACGCTTGGCGGTGTGGCGTTTCTTCATCTCCCTGGTAAAGCGGCAACACCGCATATTGAAAGCGCATGCTCTGGCGGTCGATGGGTAATAACCATGATTGCCCAGGAAAAGCCGGGCGGAGATTGCGAATTTCTGGATGCGGGTTACTTTGCTCAGAACGGCAGCATTGCGATTTATGTAGAGCCGACTGGCGTAAGGCGCGTCACGGCAGCAGAACGCGCTGGAAACAGGCTTTGGACCCGGCGTTGATGTGCCTAGTAGGTGCGGATCAATCCGACGAGCCGTCCCTGAACTTTAACCTGGTTCTGCGGCAGCACACGCGTTTCATAGGCTGGGTTCGCCGCTTCAAGCGCGATCATATTACCTTTGCGACGGAACCTTTTGAGAGTCGCCTCATATCCTTCGATCAACGCGACAATGATATCCCCATTATCAGCGGTGTTCGTTTCCCGAATAACGACAACATCACCATCGTTGATCCCGGCGTCGATCATCGAGTCGCCTTTGACTTCAAGCGCGTAATGCGGGTCTTTGCTTGTTAGCATCTGGCCCGGGACCGCAACACTGCGGGACGCTTCGCTTATCGCTTCGATCGGGACACCTGCAGCAATACGCCCTAAAACGGGCAGCTCAAGGGCATGTGTTTTTTCAATTTGCATCGCCAAAGCGGGTGTCGCTTCAGGTTTGTCACCTTCGATCACCCGAGGTTGAAACCCTGTTCCGCCAAGAGTTTCGGGCAGTTTCACGATTTCTATTGCACGGGCACGGTGGGCAAGTCGCCGGATAAAGCCACGCTCTTCCAGCGCGGTGATCAAACGGTGAATACCTGACTTTGATCGGAGGTCCAGCGCCTCTTTCATTTCGTCAAAAGAAGGTGGAACGCCATCGCGCTGTACCCGCTTGTTGATAAAACTGAGCAATTCCAATTGCTTCTTGGTAAGCATCTCAATAATCCTCTCGCCCGAATACCCCATGTTCCTCATGGGTGTTCAGGACATGTTCTACCCATGTTCCCTTTTTGTGTCAACATTTCTAATGGAAATACGCTAGAGCAGCAGGTAGCTGACCATTGCTCCAACTTCTTTTGCCGGATCATGGGGTTCACGTACCAAAAGCGCATTGGCGTCTGCCAGAACTGTTAGCAGGGAACTGTCCTGACGCGCAAAAGCGGTGATTTCTCCGTCACTTACCTTGGCACGCATATAATGTTCCCGAGGGCCGTTTTGGCCCAAAGGCGCGGCGAGCTCTGCTTTTAACAATGCTGCGGGTTGTTCCGGAAGCCCCTGTAGTTTGCGCAAAGCTGGTAAGATGAAGATATGACCACAAACCATTGACGAAACCGGGTTTCCCGGCAAGCCAACCATTGGGGTGCGAGAAAGTTTACCCGCCATCAGGGGTTTTCCGGGGCGCATGGCCACCTTGTAAAATGCGCGTTCCATTCCAAGATCGGTTGCAACTTTCCCAACAAGATCGTGGTCACCGACCGAGGCTCCACCGATTGTGACGATAAGATCAGCACCTTTGGTCAATTCAAATGCTGTGCGGAGCGAACCTTCTGTATCGCTTGCAATCGGAAGCATACGAACCTCAGCACCGTGCTGTTCGAACAACGCTTTCAACCCGAAACTGTTCGATGCGATGATCTGATCCTGATTTGGAACATCGCCTGGCATGACCAGTTCATCACCTGTCGCAATCAGCGCTACGACAGGTCGCCGTGCCACAGGAACAGCAGGAAGGTTCATCGATGCAAACAGGGCAACATCGCTGGGCGAAATGAGACGGGGCGCCTTGATTGTATCACCTTTGCTGAAATCAGCACCGGCAGGGCGAATATAATCTTTCTGATCCAGTTCGTGTTTCAAGGTGATGACATCACCGCTTCGATTGACATCTTCCTGAATGATGACGCGCGTCGCACCGGTTGGAAGCGGAGCGCCGGTAAAAATACGCACTGCCTGACCCGCTTTAACGACCCCGTCAAATCCGTGTCCGGCCGCAGATTCCCCGATCACTTTGAACATTGCGTCTGGTTCTGCCTCAACACCCATAAGGGCGTAACCATCCATTGCCGAGGCTGCGAATGGCGGCTGACTACGGTTTGCGGTTACCGGCTGGGCAAGAACGCGTCCACAGGTTGCTGCCAATGGTACGATTTCAGGTTCAAGCGGTTCAAAAAGAGATAAGACCCGTTCAAGCGCCTCAGCGACAGTAATCATTATTTTGCCTCGTAACGCCCTGATTTTCCGCCTTCTTTCAGGATCAGGCGGACATCGGAAATGACCATGGACTTATCAACGGCTTTTACCATGTCATAAAGGGTCAGCGCGGCTGTCGTAACCGCTGTAAGGGCTTCCATTTCAACGCCGGTCTGGCCGGTTGTTTTTACGGTTGCCTCGATCATTATACCTGGCAAATCACTGTCTGGTGAAAGCTCAACCGCAACTTTCGTTATGGGCAAAGGGTGACAGAGCGGGATCAGTTCAGAGGTTTTTTTCGCCCCCATGATACCGGCAAGTCGTGCGACTCCAAGAACATCGCCTTTTTTCGCTCGACCTTCTATAATAGTTTCAAGGGTTTCACGTGACATCTTAACGTAACCAGCCGCAATAGCAACGCGCGTTGTGACGGCCTTTTCAGACACGTCGACCATATGGGCGTCACCCTTGCCATCAAAATGGGTCAATCCACTCATCTACATCCCCCCGGGCATTAACGGGTTCGCGAGCAGCGCACGAGTCGCCGTAGCCACATCTTCCTGCCGCATCAGGCTCTCGCCAATCAAAAACACGCGCGCCCCGTACCGCGCCATATCTGCAAGATCAGCGGGCGAATTCAGGCCGCTCTCAGACACAAGAACCTTTTCGGCTGGCGCGAGACGCGACAGGCGCCGTGTTGTGTCGAGCGATGTTTCAAATGTTTTGAGGTCTCGATTGTTAATACCCAACAGCGAAGATTTAAGCGTGGCAGCGCGGTCAAGTTCTTCCTCGTTATGAACTTCGACGAGAACGTCCATATCCCAGCCTATGGCTGCATCTTCAAGTTCGGTGGCCTGGGCGTCACTTACGCTGGCCATGATGATCAATATACAGTCCGCGTGGAGCGCGCGCGCCTCTGCGACCTGATACGGGTCATACATGAAATCTTTGCGCAAAGCGGGCAGGGAGGTCGCATTTCGCGCGGCCGTAAGAAAGGCGTCAGCCCCCTGAAAGGACGGTGCGTCGGTCAGAACACTCAAACAGGTCGCGCCGCCCGCCTCATAGGCTTTTGCAAGCGTAGGCGGGTCAAAATCCGCGCGGATCAGGCCCTTGGACGGGCTCGCTTTCTTAATTTCGGCGATTAAACCATAACCAGTGTGCGTTGCCCGTACCAACGACTGCGCAAATCCGCGCGTTGGCGAAGCTTCGCGTGCGGCTGCCTCGACCTCGGCAAATGGACGCTCGGCCTTGCGCGCGGCGACTTCTTCAAGCTTGTAAGCTTTGATCTTATCAAGAACGGTTCCTGTCATTGGGGCTCCGATGTAATGTGCGCAAGGCCAATAACCTTGGATTTGGCCGCGCCTGAATCGATAGAAGCCCGGGCCATATCGACCCCTTCTGGGAGATCATGCGCCACTCCGGCTACAACAAGTGCTGCGGCGGCGTTAAGCAAAACGGCGTCGCGATACGCGGAAGGCGCACCATCAAGCAGCGCGTTAAACGCCCGCCCGTTTTCTTCGGGCGTGCCGCCAAGGATTGCTTCAAACGGATGAAGAGGTAACCCTGCTTCTTCGGGGTGTAATTCACGGTCAAATACCGCGCCATCCTCAAGCGCGGCGACCCAGCTTGTGCCTGCGATTGACAGTTCGTCTGTTCCGTCAGCGCCATGCACGAGCCATGCCTTTTCAGATCCGAGTGCTAACAATGTTTCGGCCATTGGCCGAATCAGATCGCGCGAAAAGGCCCCGGTTAACTGGCGTTTCACCCCGGCAGGGTTGGTCAGCGGGCCAAGAATGTTGAAAATTGTGCGCGTGCCAAGTTCTGTGCGGGTCGGCATAACATGCGCCATTGCCGGGTGGTGCATCGGGGCCATCATAAATCCGATGCCGACCTCCTTCAGGGCGCGCTCTACAACTGGCGGGCCAACCATGACATTGATGCCAAGCTGACCAAGCGCATCAGCAGCCCCTGATTTGGAGCTCAGGTTGCGGTTGCCGTGCTTTGCAACACAGACACCAGCACCAGCCACAACAAACGCTGTCGCAGTGGAAATATTCAGCGTGCCTTTGCCATCCCCACCGGTACCGACAATGTCCATCGCACCTTCGGGCGCATTCACAGCAAGGCATTTAGAGCGCATTACGGCGGCGGCAGCGGCAAATTCCTCAACCGTTTCGCCCCGCGTACGCATCGCCATTAGCAACCCGCCAATCTGGCTGGGCGTTGCTTCACCTTCAAATAAAATCTGAAAGGCGATCTCTGCTTCGGCGCGCGTCAAAGCCCGGTCAGCGGCAGCGCCGATAAGAGGTTTTAATGCGTCGCTCATGCGGCCACCTTTACCGTGTTTAGAAAGTTTTGCAGCAACTTATGGCCATGTTCTGAAGCAATTGATTCCGGGTGAAACTGGACACCGTGGATTGGTAGCGACTTGTGCCTGAGTCCCATGATCGTCCCATCTTCAAGCCATGCGTTCACCTCGAGGCACTCTGGCAGGCTTTCACGTTCAACGACAAGGGAATGGTATCGTGTCGCTTCAAACGGCGAGGGTAGCCCTGCAAATACGCCTGTTCCAGCGTGGTGCATCGTGCCCATCTTCCCATGCACGATTTCGTGGCAGCGCACAACTTTGCCACCGAAGGCTTCGCCAATCGTCTGATGGCCAAGACAAACACCAAGTAATGGGATTTTGGTTTCTGCTGCCGCCTCGGTCAGGGCAAGGCAAATGCCTGCCTGCGCGGGATCGCAAGGCCCGGGTGACAAGAGAATCGCATCAGCGCGCATGGCCATCGCCTCTTGAACATCAAGAGCATCATTTCGGCGTACAACAACTTCGGCACCAAGTTCGCCTAGATAGTGAACAAGGTTGTAAGTAAAGCTGTCATAGTTGTCGATTAGGAGCAGCATTGTCCGGCTTTCATCAATTAGGGGTGAACACCCGCTTCAGTCGAGGTATACATGTTCAGAGTGCTGCAATAGGGTCAAGACCTGAGCGGTATGTGAATTGAGCAGAAACAGACGGAGAATGCTGTGGGACGCGGATTTATTTCAGGTATTTTGTGGGGAACCGCAATCGGTTGCTTTTTGATGGTGATCGTTTCTCAGTTGGCAGATTTACCACCCGGCGTGGCCGGCGCGCCGCAGGCGCGCGAGGTGGAAGTGCCCGCAGGGTCCGAATTTGATCAGGCAAAACCCGAGACGGAACCAGTGGTTCCGCAAACCGAACATGTGGAAGATATTGCTACCGGGCCAAGCCTGTCGCCTCCATTGGTAGAAGAAGATCGAAGCGCGCCAAGCCTGGAGCAGGAGTCTGTCGCCGCTCCGAGTGAAGTGAGCAGTCCTCAGGCCAGCCTTACGGTGCCTGAAGAAGGAGCGTCTGAAACCGGCGTAAGTGTTGAACAGGATAATGTTGCAAATCAGCCGACGGTTTCTGCGGTTCCGGTGACACCGGCAGAAACTGCGGTTCCGAATGTTTCGAACGAATCTTCTGAACCGCCATCTGTGACGCAAGTTGAAGAGGAAATAGATCAGGAAACCGTACCAGCCCCTGAAGTTCAAGAGGCTGTGATTCCACAGATCGAGGAACCTTCCGTTTCGGAAGAAGCTGCAAGCCAACCTACGGATTTGCAAGAAGGCGAAGACATCGCCGTCGTACAGCCTGAGATCAGTGAGGAGCCGGCACCTGAAATTGCTGAGCCTCAAACCCCAGAGGTGAGCGAGGCACCAACTGTTGTTGATCCTCCCGTTATCCGTATGCCAGTCCCCGAGATCAGCGATCTGGCGCCAAACGTGACAACAAACAGACTGCCTCGTATCGGAGAAGATGCGGACAACACAGATGAAACAGCCAGCGAAGCAACGGAAGAATTGCCGAAAAGCGCTTTGGAGGCAAACTCAATTCCTTTTGAGAACCCGGACAATAAACCGCTATTCTCTATCATATTGATAGACGACGGGAACGAAGGCATCGACGCGGATCTGGCCGCGCGTTTGCCGTTTCCCGTTAGTTTCGCTGTGGATGGCGCGCTGCCCGATGCGGGCGCACGTTCTGCACGCTACAGAGAGGCTGGTTTCGAGGTGATGTTGTATCTTCGGTTGCCCGAGGGTGCGACCAACAGCGATGTGGAAATTGTCCTACAAAGTGCGCTCTCAGCCCTGCCTGACGCGGTTGCGGTGTTTGACGCGGGACAGATCGGGTCTGACCGAAACCGGGCACAGCAGGTTGCGCAGATACTTGCCGAAAGCGGCCATGGTCTTGTTGCCCTCAGCAAGGGTTTGAATGCGATCGAACAGGTCGCAGCGCGAAACGAAGTTCCGGTGGCACTTGCCTTTCGGGAATTTGACAGTAACCGCGAAAGCGGCCCGGTCATCCGGCGCTACATGGACAGGGCAGCGTTCCGCGCTCAGCAGGAAGGTTCGGTTATTATGGTTGGACATCTTTACAGTGACAGCATTTCCGGGTTGCTGTCCTGGGGCTTGGAAGACAAGGCTGCCAACATGGCAATCGCACCCATCTCGGCTATCCTGAAGTCACAATCTTAGACTGGCGCGGAATGGCGTGAATGATGCGGCTATGAGGTGTTGCTTGGACAGTTAATCGCGCCAGAACAATGCGCTAATCAGTTGTTTGTGGTGCGGGTAAAGCGGCCTGCGTCTTCAGCGGCCTTACGTATGGCTTTGGATTTGTTGACGGTTTCCTGATACTCGGCCTCCGGGTCGCTGTCGTAGACAACGCCGCCACCTGCCTGAATATAAAGCTTTTCGTCTTTCACCACCGCTGTTCGCAATGCGATACACATATCCATGTCACCATTGGCGGCGAAGTAACCGCAGCCACCACCATAGACACCACGCTTTTCAGGTTCCAGCTCGTCAATAATTTCCATTGCGCGCACTTTAGGGGCGCCTGAAACTGTGCCTGCTGG
The DNA here is from genome assembly GCF_018457175.1 of Pseudohalocynthiibacter aestuariivivens. Classification (GTDB taxonomy): domain Bacteria; phylum Pseudomonadota; class Alphaproteobacteria; order Rhodobacterales; family Rhodobacteraceae; genus Pseudohalocynthiibacter; species Pseudohalocynthiibacter aestuariivivens. Next base: position 333,698 of record NZ_JAGFNU010000002.1, on the reverse strand, counting down.
CATCCCGGCGAAAAACGCGGAAAGCGCATCCTGGTCATCGGCCAGTTCACCCACAACGTTGGAAACGATGTGCATGACGTGGCTGTAATGTTCAACGATGAATTCTTCGGTGGGGCGTACCGTACCAACCTTGGCAACGCGGCCCACGTCATTACGCCCAAGATCCAGCAGCATCAGATGTTCTGCCAACTCTTTCTGATCTGAAAGCAAGTCGGCCTCGAGCGCTTTATCTTGCGCTGGCGTGGCCCCGCGCGGGCGTGTTCCTGCTATGGGGCGGATCGTAACCTCACGCCCAAAAACCCGGACGAGAATTTCGGGGCTGGCCCCGACGACCTGAAAGCCGCCAAAATTGAAATAGAACATAAAGGGCGACGGGTTGGTGCGGCGCAGACTGCGGTAAAGCGCAAAAGGCGGCAGTGGAAAGTCCTGGGTCCAGCGCTGTGCTGGCACAACCTGAAAAATATCCCCCGCACGGATGTATTCCTTGGCCTTGTCGACGGCTGCCAAATACCCATCGTGGGTGAAATTCGAAGTGAGGGGGCCAAGTTCTGCTTCGCCCCCCAGATTGCGAGTTTCACCAGATGCCGTGCGTTCAAGGTCGCGCACGGCGTCCATCACGCGTTCAGCGGCTTGTGCATAGGCTGCGCGCGCGCTCATGCCAGACGCGACCCAGGCGGGTGACACCACGGTGACCTCGCCCTTAACACCATCCAGCACCGCCACAACAGACGGACGCAGCATCATAGCATCGGGCAGGCCAAGCGGATCAGGATTGACGTTGGGCAGATGTTCGACAAGCCGGATCATGTCGTAACCAAGGTAGCCAAACAGCCCCGCCGCCGAAGAGGGCAGATCATCAGGCATATCAATGCGGCTTTCGGCAATCAGCGACCGAAGGCTTGCAAGCGGTTCTTCGGGTATTTCCTGAAAATTATCTGTCTCAAAGCGCGCTTCGCGGTTTATGCGTGCAGATGTTCCGCGACATTCCCAGATCAGGTCCGGTTTCAAGCCAACGATCGAGTAACGCCCGCGAATTTCGCCACCTGTCACGCTTTCAAGCATAAAGCTGTCTTTGCGCGCACCAGCGAGTTTCAGCATCAAAGACACAGGAGTATCGAGATCTGCCGCAAGCCGTGTGTAGACCACCTGATTGTGGCCTTCGTTATATCCGGTTTCGAAGTCCGAAAAAGAGGGTGTCAGCGTCACAATCAGTCCTCTACGGAAACTGTGCGTTCACGGCGGTGATTGCCGTTTGGTTAAGGCTTAGACCAGCAGAGTTTTGCAAGGCACGCGCGTAAGCCTCGAAGATGTCCTGTGAAACGGATTGCACAATTTGCTGATCAAGGTTTGCCTGCAGCGACTCGGTATCGGGTGATGTCTGATCTGGCGGGTCGATCGAATCAAGCCGCACGATGTAAACCGCGCCAAAACCCTCGATAATCGTTACATCACCTTTTGCCATACCGAAGACATCGGTCACAAAGCTGTCGGGCGCACCTTCAATGAAACCATCGCGTGTGAGGTCGCTGGCAAGGGTCCCGCTCAGGCCAAGGCTTTCAGGAAGAACACCTTCTGCAATCTGGCCGCTCAACTGTTCTGCAAGCTCGAGCAAGCGCGCTTCTGTCTGTTGGTTTTCCCAACCGCTGACAACCTTGTCACGCACTTCATCAATAGGGCTTAGCGTTGGGTCGATAAGGTCATCCAGACGCAGTGCGAAATATCCGCCATCTTCCAGTTCGAGGAGTTCTGGGAAATCCCCGTCGTTCACGTCTCTGGCTGCATCGCGAAAGCTGTTGTAGGAGGCGATCCGTTCACCCAAACCATCCCACCAGTCGATTTTTTCCAAGCGCATTTCGGTTTCTTCCGCAATTTCCTCGAGCGAGGCACCGCCTGCCAACAGATCGTCGATGTTGGTGGCGCCATCAGCAATGATCCGTCTGGCACGATCAAGCGCAAATTCGTCGACCAATGATCTGCGGGCTTCTTCAAAGGTCGTTTCTTGCGCCGGAAGAATTCCGTTCATGCGGAAAATCGCTGGCCCCAACGATGATGACAGGGGATTCGTAACACCCGGTTCCGTCAGTTCAAAAAGGGTTTCTCCTGCTGCGCCGAGTTCGCTTTTTGTAACGTCCCCAAGGTCAATATCCGTCAAGGAAAGGCCGCGTTCTGCGACCAAATCGTCGAAACTGATTTCGCCGGAATTCAAGCGTTGGTCTGCTGCATCCGCGTCAGATTGGTTTGCAAAAACAAGGCGTTCTATCAGGCGGCGTTCTGGAATGACAAATTCCTCGATCCGCGAGTCGTAAAGCGCGCGCAATGCTTCATCATCAATTTCGATTGTGTCCAAAATCATATCAGGCGCAATCCAGACATAACTGATGCGCTTTTTCTCGGGCTCGGTAAAATCGGCAGTGTTCGCCTGATAGTAGGTGGTAAGATCTTCTTCTGACGGTTCTTGTAAAGGCGAAACCAAAGACGACTCGTCCAGTCTGATCCACGTAAAGGTCCGTCTTTCAGCAACGTAATTCAAAATGCTGTTCGCAAAGGTCTCTGACGGTTCGACCCCGCCAATCACGGCGCCTTGCAATAAGGTACGCGCGGTTTCTTCTCTTATTCTGGTTTCGTATTCCCGCTCGTTCAGATTCGACTGTTGTAAGGCAAATCTATACGCGTCGCGGTCAAACTGCCCGTCGATCCCTTGAAACGCGGCAATATCAAGTAACTGGCGGCGTACTTGCTCATCTCCGACTGATAAACCGATCCGTGCTGTTTCGTTATCAAGGGCGGCAGTTGCAATGAGCCGCTGAATGACGTTCTGATCAAGGCCAAAAACCCGGGCTTGTTGAAGCGGCAGGGTCTGGCCTGTTTGTGCTTGAAAGGCGCGCAATTCCTGCTGGAGTGCCCGCGCATAGTCATCAACGCTGATTTCTTTGTCTCCAACAGCCCCGATACTGCGCACAGAGCCGCCGAAGTTACTGACGCCAAAGCCACCTAGCCCAACAATCAGAAGAAGAAGGATGATCCAGACAAATAGTTTGGAAACACTGCCTGTTTTACCGCCCGTCATAAGTCACTCCTGCAAAATCGATTGAGGTTGTTTAGGCGGTTCAACGCAGGGGGGCAAGGCTCAGAGTGCGACCGATTTCAGCCTGTCGAAAAGAGCACCTATTCCGGCACGGTCTATATTGGCAAATGCGATACGCAATTGGCGCTTTCCCGCAGGATTATTTTCGGGCGTAAACATCGTGCCGGGCAGCAGCAAAACAGCGGCGTCTTCTACCAATTTTCGCGCCACAACATCTGAATTCATTTCAAAAGGATGCTCAACATAGGCGAAATATGCGCCACATCCTAACAAACGCCAGCCCGTCAAAACAGAAAACCCCTCCGTGATCGCCGTGCGCCTGTCAAGAATCTCGAGCCGCTCACCCGCGAGCCAGTCTCCAAGATTGCGCATCCCCCAAAGGGCCGCAATCTGGCCAAGCTGGTTTGGGCAGATGGTAACGGTATCGAGAAATTTTTCCGCCTCGGCCAGGCGTGAAGGCGCAGCGACCATCGCGCCAACCCTGTGGCCGGTGAGTCGATAGGCCTTAGAGAATGAATAAAGTTGTATCAGCGTATCCTGCCAGTCCGGGTCAGTGAACAGATCATGCGGCGCGCCGGTCCGGGAATCAAAATCGCGGTAGGTTTCGTCGACGATCAGTGCGATGTTGTTCCTGCGGCAAAGGTTTGCATAGGCACGCACTAATGCCGCGGGGTATTCAACGCCGCCCGGATTGTTCGGTGTGACAAGCACAATTGCGCGGGTCCGCGGCGTAACAAGTTTGGCCGCCTGATCCGGCTCAGGCAACAGGGTTTCACCTGTGGGCAGCGGCACCGTTTTTACCCCCTGCATATCGAGCCACATTTTGTGATTAAAATACCAAGGGGTCGGAAGAATCACCTCGTCCCCTTCGCCGGCCAGAGTGGTAATTGTTGCTGCAAAGGCCTGATTGCACCCTGATGTAATTGCAACTTCGTCGGCACGAATGTCTCCGCCATAGGCAACCGACCATTGGTTAGCAACCTCCGCTCTCAGTTCCGGCAATCCAAGAACCGGGCCATAGAGATGGCTTTCGGGTTGGGTGAGCGCGGCTTCCGCAATCACCTTGCACAACGCGGGTGGTGGCGCATCCACTGGGGCGGCCTGGCTCACATTGATGAGGGGACGATCTTTGCTGAAGGTTGCCGCCTCTAGCCAACGGCGTGCTTCCATCACGGGCGGGGGGAAAGTTGCGGCAAAACGTGGATTGAGGGGGAGCGACATCATTTAATACTCCTTAAAGAGTCCACCGTATTACGCAGGCCAGTTCGGGTAGAAGGTAACTGCATAAAGTCTTAGAGCAACTATGCTCCGCGGTAAGGTTCTACATATTGCAAAGCCATATCCCACGGGAAGAAAATCCATGTGTCCTGGCTAACCTCGGTGATGAATGAATCCACCATTGGTCGGCCTTTGGGCTTTGCGTAAACTGTTGCGAAATGCGCTTTTGGCAGCAGGTCGCGCACAACTTTCAGTGTTTTTCCGGTATCAACCAGATCATCGATGATCAGAATACCTTCGCCATCCCCCACCAGTTCCAGATCAGGAGATTTCAAAACTTTCGCATCTGCCTGTGTCTGGTGGTCATAAGATTTAACTGAAATCGTATCGACGGTCCGAACATCGAGTTCACGCGCGATGATCATTGCAGGGGCCATACCACCGCGGGTGATTGCGACAATCGCTTTCCAGGCTCCGTCAAAAGGGCCTTGCCCATCAAGCCGCCAGGCAAGCGCGCGCGCATCCCGGTGAATTTGATCCCAGCTGATATGAAAGCCTTTTTCGTGGGGCAAACGTTCGGTCATCTCTGTCTTCCTTATTTGCGGCCGGAAACAGCATCAATATCGGGCGCGTCGACAGCTTTCATGCCAACAATGTGATACCCGGCGTCGACGTGCAGGTTTTCGCCAGTCACCCCCGACCCAAGATCAGACAGTAGATAAACGGCTGATTTGCCAACTTCGTCCTGTGTTACATTCCGGCGCAGAGGAGAGTTCAGTTCGTTCCATTTCATGATGTAACGGAAATCACCAATACCGCTTGCGGCCAGGGTTTTGATTGGCCCGGCAGAGATTGCATTGACGCGGATATTGTCCTTACCCAGATCTTCAGCCAGATATTTGACCGAGGCTTCCAGCGCGGCTTTTGCAACACCCATGACATTGTAATGTGGCATGACCTGCTCTGCGCCGTAGTAGGTCAGCGTTAGCATGGAGCCCCCGTCAGTCATCAGTTTTTCGGCGCGTTGGGCAACTGCCGTGAAGGAATAGACTGACACATCCATCGTCATTCTGAAGTTTTCCGGGCTTGTATCAACATAGCGGCCGCGCAATTCGTTTTTGTCAGAAAAACCGATAGCGTGTACAAGAAAATCCAGCTTGCCCCACTCGCGTTCAATCTGCGCGAAGGCCGCATCGATTGAGTCGGGGTCCGAAACGTCACAGTCAATGAGTTGTGTAACGCCAAGTTCGGCACCCAAAGGTTCGACCCGTTTCTTGAAGGCATCGCCCATGTAAGTCAAACCAAGTTCCGCACCATGTTCCGCACAGGCCTTGGCAATACCCCAGGCGATTGATTTATCGTTCGCCACGCCCATAATTAGGCCACGTTTGCCTTCCATTATTTTTTTTGCCATTTCCGGTCCCTTGCCACGCAATAAACTATAAGGGAAGACGTGTAGGCGATTGCGTTTGGCGCTTCAAGCCTCAGTCCGACTCCGAAGAGAGGTTCTGACAAGGTGAGGTGAGAAACTGAAACTAGATTAAAGAGGCCGCTTATGACCGATAGAACGGGAATTTTTGCTGGGGACGACCCTTTTGAAATAGCGCGAAGCTGGCTGGAGGAGGCTGAAAAGCAAGAGCCAAATGATGCAAACGCAATTGCACTGGCAACCGCGGACCAGAATGGTTTGCCAAACGCGCGTATGGTGTTGCTCAAGGACATCGAAACAGATGCCTTTGTTTTCTATACGAATTATGAAAGCCAGAAGAGTTCTGAAATCAAACATTCGGGCAAAGCGGCCTTTGTGATACACTGGAAATCACTGCGACGCCAAATTCGGGTGCGCGGGTTGGTTGAGAAGGAAGAAGGCCCCAAGGCGGATGAATATTACGCCTCACGCTCACTCAAAAGCCGACTTGGGGCTTGGGCATCTAAACAATCACGGCCACTGAGTTCCCGAACAGAACTGGTTGGGGAAGTTGCAAAAATGACCGCGAAGCACGGCATAAACCCAGAGCGCCCGCCATTTTGGGGCGGTTTCAGAATTTTGCCGGTTGAAATTGAATTCTGGGCCGATGGACCGTTCAGGTTGCATGATCGTTTCAAATGGACCCGCCCAGACGGGAATTCTGAGTGGAAAATAGCGCGTCTGAACCCCTGAATTTCGCGCTTCGTGAATCACAATGGTGTAAAATCTACGTTTTGCACCTTGCAACTACAGATTTGTGTGGCCACAACTTGGATCGCGGTGGGTGTTTTTAGAATACGAAGAGCGTAACGGGTATGACTGAAGAAAATCCAGAAGGACGCACCGTTCAGGGTACGATAAAGTGGTTTGATCCGACAAAAGGGTTCGGGTTTGTTGTCGCCGATGAAGGTGGCCCTGATATTTTGCTCCATGCAAATGTCCTGCGCAATTTTGGACAAAGCTCTGTTGCAGATATGGCAAGCATTATTGTTGTTGTGCAAGAAACGGAGCGGGGCATTCAGGCCGTAGAGATTACAGATATTCTACCGCCTGAATCGGGTTATGAGACTGCGTTTTCAGAGCAAGATGCGTTGTTGCAGGCTGACAATATGTCTGCACCACTCGAACCGGCGCGCGTCAAATGGTTCGATAAAACCAAGGGTTTTGGATTTGCCAATGTTTTTGGCCGACCGGAAGATGTTTTTATCCACATTGAGATTCTGCGACGCTCCGGTCTTGCAGATTTAATGCCGGGCGAGGCTGTCGGTCTGCGGGTGACAGATGGCAGTCGTGGCCGGATGGCGACTCATGTTGTCTCATGGGAGAATGCTTTGCGTGAAAACGAATGAGGCGTGCTTTCCTTTGCTTCCTTGCGTCTTCGGTTTACGCTACCGCAGCAATCGCTGACTGTTCGGACACTCAGGTCGATTTGCGAGGCGACTGGGGAAAAGCGCGATTCACGGTGGAAGTCGCGGATGATCCCGCCGAACGGGCGCAAGGGCTGATGCATCGCTCGCAGATGGCATCGGGCGCGGGAATGTTGTTTTTGTACGACTCTCCGCACCGGGCAACCTTTTGGATGAAAAACACTCTGATTCCGTTAGATATGCTGTTTCTCGATGCAACGGGACGCGTGAGCTATATTCATGAGGACGCCATTCCGCAGGATTTGACACAAATTGATGGTGGCGAAGGCGTTGTCGCGGTTCTGGAAATTAATGCCGGTTTGGCGCAGGCGTTTGGAATCACAGTCGGATCTGAGCTTAGGCACCCATTTTTTGCCGGAGACAAAATTAGTTGGCCTTGTGATGCACCTTAGGGCTTTTCTTTATCTTCGAGTGATTGTAGAGAGACCCTCGTTCGGGGCGTAGCGCAGCCTGGTAGCGCGACGGTTTTGGGTACCGTAGGTCGCAAGTTCGAATCTTGCCGTCCCGACCATAAATTCCAATAACTTAGCTATCATCGACTCTACCTTAGGTGGTGTGGTTTACAGTTTTCGGTTTTTTCGAACCGTTCTATCTTGGCTCCAAAGCGATCTGTCATGTCTGGATGAAGCCTCATATAGGATTCGATTGTCTCGTATCTGACTGATGAGGATGTCTTGTTTGCGCCCTTTGCTGAGTTTGATCGATGGCTGGGAACCTCTGTAGAGTTTCCCTCTCCTCACAGCATATTCTCCCGTGATGCAGCGACGCCTTTCCTCGTCAGTGATCATGTCGAATTCCTAAGCGAATCCTTGGCTCTGAACCTGTAAATAGCCGGTAACCCCAACGAATGTTCTTAGTGTAGCAGACGTTGGCCGAGTACCGGGCAATGCCCGCACTGCGGACGAAGTGGACTTCGAAAATTATTCGATGGTTTGTGGTGCATTCCAAAACACCAATTCAAATAGCCATAGTCTGCTAAATCGATCTTGCCTTGTCTGCTGCTGCCAGAAGCCCATCACTGATTGTCTTGGACAAGGTTGAACGCTCCATTGCAATTAGCCCAGCGGCAGTTGTCCCAGCATATTCAATCATCCAACGAACGTGATCGGCAGGGCTGGCTCTGTCGGCAGCTAACATTGTTCCGCCAGCAACGAAAAGTTGACGAATGGCCCGGTCCGCGACATCAGGTGCAATACCTTGGCTTGTGGCATGATCCACCATGCATTGGGCAAAATAGGCGACAAAACCGGGTACCGGGCCAGTCATTGCGGTGAAGTGATCGAGCTGTTGCTCGTCGAAAATCTCATCCGTTGTCCCGCACGCCCCAAAGATTTTCCTCACGATATCTCTGTCGTCCGACACGATTTCTGTGCTTGCTATCCAAGGTGAATACGCCATGGACAAAGAAGCGGCAGGACTGCTCATGGCCCGTACAACACGAACAGATGCTGTCTTGGATTTCATTTCATCAATCGTCACACCGGCCACAACTGAAATTACCAACCTGTTGGCTGCGTGGATGTCGATGTCAGGAAATCGAGCAGGCGGAACGCATAGAATGATGACATCGCAGGCGTCCACCAACTCCTGATTGTCTTTTGTGAAGTGAATGATTGAACTTTGTTCGACGTTAGAGGCATTGCCACTTCTGTTCGAAACCCAGAAATTCGATTGTTCAAACGCCTCGCTTCCAAGAAGTGCACTCAAAATCGTCGATCCGAGCATTCCTGAACCACCGATGATACCTATGGTATTGCCTGTAGTTTCCATTGAAAATCTCCCTTTGTGCTCAAGTCACAGCTTCTGAGAAATCATCGGTTCATGTCAATTGGTCATAGAAGAGAGGTGGTCACTAAGGGCTCGTTGCGGTCATCTGACCGTATTTGTCGGATGACTGGTTCGCCCTGGTAAGCGGACATTGTGATGGTTAACTCCATTCGTTATGGCAACGTGATTCATGGGCGACAGGAGGATTGTCCATGTTGCTTTTGTTTTGCCTTAAGGAAGAGTAATCTCCAAAAGTGAGTCATTGGGCATCCATCAAAAAACGTAAAAACGCTTCGGATGCAACCTATGGTTTTGCTTTGGGATGAAGGTTGTTTTGTAACTCGGTTTACAAAAAACCCGTAAGCTGTTGATAGTTACCCCCCGTTTAGTGTGTAGGTTTACAAATTTGTCTTTACGACTCAGTGAAATCTTATGGCTTTGGGTACCGTAGGTCGCAAGTTCGAATCTTGCCGTCCCGACCACTTTAAAAATATATTATTTCGTCAGACATGCTGTGATCATGTTCACACAGTCGTGTTTTGATCTTTTGATCTAATTTTTCGACGACTTCTTCGTGTGATTCTTCAAGGTCGCTGGCTAAACCCGCTGACATAAAGAAAAATTCACAGCGGTTAATTTGTTGATGAATCAGTTGATGCGAGCTCGGTTCAGAAAGACCGGTTTAGGTCAATGAAAATTACCAGTGGATAAATCAATTTTAGGCATTGACCAGTTGTGTGTTTCTACGTCACCTTGTGCAGACCGATCAAAACGCCACAACATATAGTGGCCGGGACGATCGAACAGGGACAAAAGCACAACTTAGGCTGATCTGAATAATAACAGCTGTTTTCGGAAGAATATCTATTTTTCCGAGCTGCGAAGTCTGTCCGTTCGACTCTGCGATTGGTGAAGGGTGCGATGCATTGATTGGTCAACGAACCAAACGTTGCGTTGAATATTTGAAGAACGACGAGGCAGAACAAAAATGAAAATCGAACGCAAGTTTACAGCGAACTCCACGGATGCCTATTCCGATCTGGAGTTCGTGACGACCACATCCGAAATCAGAAATCCCGATGGAACCATAGTATTCCGTCTGGATGATGTTGAAATTCCAGCAAGCTGGAGCCAAGTGGCGTCAGATGTAATTGCGCAAAAATATTTCCGTAAAGCGGGCGTTCCAGCGCGTCTGAAAAAAGTGAAAGAAAAGGGCGTTCCTGAGTTTCTCTGGCGTTCGGTTGCAGATGAAGCAGCGCTAAAGGACCTTTCACTGGAAGACCGTTCCGGTGGCGAAACGAGCGCGAAACAGGTGTTTGATCGTCTGGCAGGTGCCTGGGCTTATTGGGGCTGGAAGGGTGGTTACTTTACAAGTGAACAAGACGCACGCGCCTATTTTGACGAGATGCGTTATATGCTGGCGACACAGCGCGCCGCACCCAACAGCCCTCAGTGGTTTAACACGGGTCTGCACTGGGCCTACGGAATCGATGGGCCGGGGCAGGGGCATTACTATGTTGATTTTAAAACAGGCAAGCTGACCCGTTCAAAATCTTCTTATGAACACCCACAACCACATGCCTGTTTCATTCAGTCCGTGAAAGACGATCTTGTCTCTGATGGCGGTATCATGGATTTGTGGGTTCGTGAGGCGCGGCTCTTTAAGTACGGTTCCGGTACCGGAACAAACTTTTCCTCGTTGCGTGCAGACGGTGAGTCGTTGTCAGGCGGTGGTAAGTCGTCTGGCCTCATGGGATTCCTGAAAATCGGTGATCGCGCTGCCGGGGCGATTAAATCTGGTGGCACAACGCGGCGCGCTGCAAAGATGGTCATCATTGATGCAGACCATCCGGATATCGAAGACTTCATCAATTGGAAGGTGATTGAAGAGCAGAAAGTTGCCTCTATCGTCGCTGGTTCCAAAATGCATGAAGAAAAGCTGAACCTGCTTTTTGAGGCCATAAAAGCGTGGGATGGAAAAGTCGAAGACGCTTATGACCCAAAAATAAACGAAAGCCTGAAATCAGCGATCAAGGCGGCGAAAAAGGTCGCGATACCAGAAACTTATGTGAAAAGGGTCCTGGATTACGCGCGTCAGGGTTACGACAAGATCGAATTCCCGACCTATGATACAGATTGGGACTCAGAGGCCTATAGCTCTGTGTCGGGTCAGAATTCGAACAACTCGATCCGTGTAACAGATGCGTTTTTGCAAGCCGTCAAGGATGATGCAAATTGGGATTTGATCCGCCGCACGGACGGGAAGATATCGAAAACCATCAAGGCGCGTGATCTCTGGGAACAGGTTGGTCACGCGGCATGGGCCTGTGCTGATCCGGGCATTCAATACCACGACACTGTCAACTCTTGGCACACGTGCCCCGCAGATGGTGAGATTCGCGGCTCAAACCCTTGTTCTGAGTACATGTTCCTTGATGACACCGCATGTAACCTGGCCTCGATGAACCTGCTAACCTTCTATTCAGACGGTGCATTTCAGGCAGAAGACTACATGCACGCCTCGCGGCTTTGGACGCTGACGCTGGAAATTTCCGTCACAATGGCGCAATTCCCGTCAAAAGAGATCGCTCAGAGAAGCTATGACTTCCGCACCTTGGGGCTAGGGTACGCCAATATCGGCGGATTGTTGATGAATATGGGCTATGGTTACGATAGTGACGAAGGCCGCGCGTTGTGTGGCGCCCTGACCGCGATCATGACGGGCGCTGCCTATGCCACCTCAGCAGAAATTGCGAGTGAGCTTGGTCCGTTCCCAGGTTACAAGCGCAACGCAGACCATATGCTGCGGGTTATCCGGAATCACCGCAACGCGGCCTATGGCAACAGCGACGGTTACGAGGAACTTGCAGTTAAACCTGTCCCTCTTGATCACACGAGCTGCCCTGACGAATGCCTTGTTTCCCTCGCAAAATCGGCCTGGGATGAGGCGCTGAGCCTTGGTGAAAAACACGGCTATCGCAATGCGCAGACCTCGGTCGTCGCACCGACAGGGACAATCGGTCTGGTGATGGACTGTGACACAACCGGGATTGAACCTGATTTTGCTCTGGTGAAATTCAAGAAACTCGCAGGTGGTGGTTACTTTAAAATTATCAACCAGTCAGTTCCTGCAGCGCTGGAGATGATGGGCTACGGTTCAGCACAGATCGAAGAGATCATCAGCTATGCTGTTGGTCATGCTTCGCTCGGCAACGCACCGGGAATCAACCATACATCACTGATCGGCCACGGGTTCGGTTCTGCAGAGCTTGAAAAAATCGAAGCCGCGCTTGCGAGCGCCTTTGATATTCGGTTTGTCTTTAACCAATGGACTTTGGGACAAGAATTCTGCACGGGACCATTGGGTATTCCACTCGAAAAACTGAGTGATCCGACTTTCGACCTGCTGCGTCACCTCGGGTTCTCCCGGGCGGATATCGATGCGGCCAATGACCATGTCTGCGGCACCATGACGCTCGAAGGGGCGCCTCATCTGGATCCGCAACACTACCACGTCTTCGACTGCGCAAATCCTTGCGGCAAAAAAGGTAAAAGGTTCCTGTCGGTGGATAGTCATATCTACATGATGGCAGCGGCACAGTCGTTTATTTCAGGGGCAATCAGTAAAACCATTAATATGCCCAATGACGCTACTATCGAGGACTGTCAGGAGGCATACGAGCTTTCTTGGAGCCTGGGTGTTAAGGCTAATGCGCTCTACCGTGATGGCTCGAAACTCTCCCAGCCTCTGGCAGCAGCGTTGGTCGAAGACGACGAAGAAGCAGAGGAAATCCTTGCAAGCGGGTCATCGCACGAAAAGGCGACTGTGTTGGCCGAAAAGATTGTTGAAAAGATCATCGTCAAAGAGGTGATGAAATCTCACCGTGAAAAGATGCCTCAACGACGCAAAGGCTACACCCAGAAAGCCATGGTTGGCGGCCATAAGGTCTATCTGCGCACGGGCGAATATGAAGACGGTAATCTTGGCGAAATCTTTATTGATATGCACAAAGAGGGTGCTGGCTTTCGCGCAATGATGAACAACTTTGCGATCGCGGTGTCCGTTGGTCTGCAATATGGTGTGCCGCTGGAAGAATTCGTTGATGCCTTCACTTTCACCAAATTTGAACCGGCCGGCATGGTTCAGGGCAATGACAGCATCAAAAACGCGACCTCCATTCTGGATTATATCTTCCGCGAACTGGCGGTCAGCTATCTGGACCGGACAGATCTTGCGCATGTGAAACCAGAGGGGCATTCGTTTGATGACATCGGAAGCGGTTCTCATGGGGGAGAGCCCAATATCTCATCCGTCAGCGAAACGGCGGCGAATAAATCGCTGGAAGTCCTAAAGCAGATTTCTTCTACCGGGTATCTTCGCAAGCGTGTTCCGCAAGAGTTGGTGGTTCTGCAAGGCGGGGGCGCCGGGGGAACCGCGTTTTACAGTGCAAAAGATCCGATTTCGGCGCTGCAAACACTGGTTCCAGAAGTCGCGAATACCTCTGTTCAAACTACGGCTACGGCAACGCTGTCTGCATCGACCAGCACGACACAGACAATGGATGCACGAACGAAAGCGAAAATGCAGGGCTACGAGGGAGATCCCTGTGGTGACTGTGGAAACTACACATTGGTGCGCAACGGCACCTGCATGAAATGCAACACCTGCGGCGGAACAAGCGGGTGTAGTTAAAAGAACACGGGACGGGTGCGCTCGTCCCTGACGCGGGTCAGGCCGCAGGCAGAATACCGGGCGGTACATATAATGAGCCTGATTAGCGAAACTGGGGAAGCTTAGGCTTCCCCTTCTTCTTTTTTATCAACGTATTACGGTGAAAACCTCGTGTCAGATTTATGGGCATCCGCTGCTACCCCTCAAATCCCCATTCTTAGCGAGGTTGGAAGTTACAAGTTCAAAGGTCGACTGAACTAAACGTTCAGCTTTCCCGGCCGCGCGCTTTCAGGCGCGCATGCAGTTCAGGTGTTTCCGGGTGTGCCGTTTCAAGGCCAAAGATATAGGCGTGAACAAGGAAAAAACAGGCGGCATCAATGTCTCCTGTTTCTTCTGCCAGGTCTGCTGCTTCGCGATAGAGCAAAACCAAAACGGTTTTGTCGTCGCGCGCATGTGCGGCGAGCAGTTCTTCGTCAAGTGGTTTTGTCACTCTGCGGCCTGTACCTTGGCACGATGCGCCAGCAGGCGTCCGGCGACCCAATCGTGAAAACAATGGGTTGGACCATCCATTGCGGGGGAAAACCGCCCACCATCAAACTTTGGCGCGTGACGACCTTTTTGCATACCTTGGACAACAAACACGTCTTCGTAGAAAACCTCTTTCCATTGCGCGGTGTTCTTGGCGCGCATGGCGTCGCTTGTTTCGGCTTGGGCATAATAGAGATGAATGTGCTCTACCGTCGCTTCGGTGCTTTGGGGTTCCAAAATAATTGCAAAGGCGTGGTCCCGTTGCGCGCCGAGCAACACGTTTGGGTAGACCGTGATGTATTCTGCCCCTTCATTCCATTTATCAGAAAGCCCTGCGAAATCAGGGAAGACTTCACCAGTGTCACCTTTAAGCTGGCGGTAAACCAGTGTGCCTTGGCCGGAATACTGATTGTACTCTGCAATGTTGTAGTGGTCTTCCAGCCGCGAATAGCTGTTTAAGCCCGGGTGAACCCAAGGCAGGTGGTAGCTTTCGCAGAAGTTTTCGACCGCAAGTTTCCAGTTGGTTTTGACCGCAAGTTCAAACCTGCTGTCCGCGCCACCATGGTACAGGGATTGCTCAAATTCGGCCCAGCGTTTCAGAAGGTCAGCATGAACAACCTCAAAAGGTTCTGCGTCGCCTGAAACATTGATGAAAACAACGTCACGCCAGATATGGCTGCGGATTTCCGTTAGGCCAAGCGTGGATTTGTCGATCGCGTCATGCACGTTGGTGCCTGGTCCGCCAACATGAGGCGTGGAAACCAGCGCGCCTTTGTGATTGTAACACCAGCTGTGGTAGGGGCAGCGGATCGCACCTTCAATCTTTTTGGGTTCTTCCACAAGAATCATGCCCCGATGACGGCAGGTATTCTGGAATACGCGAACGATGTCGTCTTTGCCGCGGATCAGAAGCAATGGGATTCCAAGGAATTCGACTGGTTTTGCATCGCCTGCTTCAGGCACATCCGCAGCAACCGCAAGCCCTGACCAAGTGGCAAAAAGCACGGCGTTACGCTCTTCAGCAAAAACCTCGGGATCAATGTAATGCGCGTTCGGCAGGCCCTGAGCATTTTCAATTGAGGTGCGAACGGATTGCAGATTCGTTGTCATGGCAGACTCTCGGGTGGGTGTAAGTTTAAACTCGACACTAGCGTCAATTTTGCTTTGATTCCTATCTCAGAGCGACCATGATTGCTTAAGCGCGACATTTTCCTTCATTTTGGCATATGTCACGCAGGTTCGTCCTCTAAAAGGCTTTCAACCGCGTGGCTGGCCGGCAAATCGAGATCAGCACGCAGACGCGCACGCGCCCGGGCGACGCGGGACATAATGGTACCAACAGGGATGCCCATCACATCGGCCACCTCGGCATATCCTTCGCCGTTGAAAGCGAC
Source organism: Pseudohalocynthiibacter aestuariivivens (assembly GCF_018457175.1). Taxonomy (GTDB): domain Bacteria; phylum Pseudomonadota; class Alphaproteobacteria; order Rhodobacterales; family Rhodobacteraceae; genus Pseudohalocynthiibacter; species Pseudohalocynthiibacter aestuariivivens. The sequence continues at coordinate 318,139 of NZ_JAGFNU010000002.1, read as the reverse complement.
TTTAACAAGCAATGACGCGTCTTTTTCAGGCAAGCGTGCCAAAGCAAGCAGAACATCGCGGGTGGCTATCCGGCGCGGTGCTTCTGCCATCGTACAGGGCATGTTTTCATCCGTGAGTTGACTAAGTGCGCGGGCGGGGCGACGCGAAAGGTTGCGCAGGGTTGTCATCAAGTACGGGCGCAATTCGTCAATTGGCTCACCCGCGTCAATCCGTGTCCATACGCGAAGCAGCGCTTCCTGCATCAGATCATCGGCAATTGCTTTACTGGGCGCTATCTTCCGGGCAAGGCGGTGCAGAGCTGGCATCAGCGCTGTAAGTTCCTTTCCGGTCGGATTTTTTTCTGTTGGCATGATGACTGTTCGATCTCCGTTTGATCCAAAAGCCACCACAACGGGGCAGGGAGCAAGCTGGGGGAATTTCGCCTAGCAGGTGTTTGGGGCCTTTTTCGGCAACTTCCCGCGAAAACCACAGGGTTCTGTCGGCGGCGAAGTGTAAATCGTCAGAAAGCCAGATAAGCGGAGGGAATAAACCTGCGGTTTCAGCGTCTTGTTAGGTGAAGGACGCAAAAATGCGCCTTTGAAACAAATGTTTTAAGGTGACACCGAAAATGAAACCGACCAAAATGATGCTTGGATCAATTGTTCTTGCCACTCTGACAGCAACTGCAGGCATGGCCGCAACAGAGGTGGATGCCGATGGTGACGGAATGCTGTCATATCCTGAGCTGACCGCCTTTTTCCCAACACTGAGCGAAGAAAGCTATCTCGCCCTGGATGCTAACGCTGACGGGATGGTCGACACGGATGAGCTGAGCGCTGCGCAAGAAGCAGGGATGCTACCGGCGACGGATGGCTAAGGACAGGGCCTGACATCCAGCACTCGGTTCTGAGAGTCTCAGCTCCATCCCCACCTCAGGACCGGGATGCCCTGAGCCTGAAAGCGGCCCGCAGATGCGGGCCGCTTTTCTGTTTGAACGTTCAGACGCCGCGCGAAAGTGCAGCGACTCCGGTACGGGCGATCCGGCCCAGACCCAGCGGCCGCATCAGGTCGGCAAACGCGTCGATCTTGGAAGGGGCGCCTGTCAGTTCAAAGACAAAGCTTTCCAGTGTCGAGTCAATAACCTGTGCGCGGAAGATATCTGCCAAGCGCAACGCCTCGACCCTTTTATCGCCGGTGCCGTGTACCCGCATCAGAGCAAGTTCACGTTCCACCGAGTCACCTTCGACGGTGAGATCGTGAACCTCGTGCACGGGCACGATCCGACCAAGCTGAGCCTTGATTTGTTCAATCACCGAAGGTGTTCCTGTGGTCACGATGGTGATGCGTGATTTGTGACCCTCGTGGTCGACTTCGGCAACGGTAAGACTGTCGATATTGTAACCGCGCCCCGAGAAAAGCCCGATGACGCGTGCCAGAACACCTGCTTCATTGTCGACAATACATGCCAATGTATGGGACTCCAAAGCTCCGGCATTTGGGTCGCGAAGGTCGTAGGCTGAGTGCTTTGAAGCGCCTTTTTTAATTCGTAGAGCAGACATGTAATGACCTTTCTTAAACCAAAACTGCGCCGGAAGAACCGATAGCGTCCTGTGTGTCCGCTTCGCCCATCAGCATTTCGTTATGAGGTGCGCCTGACGGAATCATCGGGAAACAATTTTCGTGTTTCTCAACAAGGCAGTCGAAAATCACCGGACCATCATATTCGAGCATTTCCATAATCGCGTCATCAAGATCAGCCGGGTCCGAACATCGGATACCTTTGCCACCGAAGGCTTCGGCAAGCTTCACAAAATCCGGCAAGCTTTCGGACCAGGAATGGCTGTAGCGTTCACCATGCAACAATTCCTGCCACTGACGGACCATGCCAAGGCGCTCGTTGTTGAGGATAAACTGCTTTACCGGCAGGCGGTACTGAATAGCGGTTCCCATTTCCTGCATGTTCATCAGCCAGCTTGCTTCACCCGCAACGTTGATAACCAAAGCATCGGGGTGCGCAACCTGAACACCAACGGAGGCAGGTAATCCATACCCCATCGTGCCAAGCCCGCCGCTGGTCATCCAGCGGTTCGGGTCCTCAAAACCCAAGTACTGCGCGGCCCACATCTGATGCTGACCGACTTCTGTACAGATATAGCGGTCTTTGTCTTTTGTGAGGGCCTCAAGACGCTCAAGCGCGTATTGAGGTTTGATGATGTTATCGCTGTTTTTGTAGGTAAGGCACTTAACGGCACGCCAATCTTCGATCTTTGCCCACCATTTGCCTAATGCTTCCTTGTTGGTCTTGCGGCCACGCGACTTCCAGACTTTCAGAAGATCTTCAAGAACATGGCCGACGTCGCCAAGAATTGGCAGATCGACATGGATCACCTTGTTGATCGAGGAGGCATCAATATCGATGTGCGCCTTTTTTGATTTTGGGCTGAAATCGTCAAGCCGCCCGGTGATACGGTCATCAAATCGGGCGCCTATATTGATCATAAGATCGCAACCATGCATCGCAAGGTTTGCTTCGTAAAGTCCGTGCATACCAAGCATTCCAAGCCAGTTTTTGCCTGACGCCGGGTATGCGCCAAGGCCCATCAGTGTTGATGTAATCGGAAAGCCGGTCGCATCCACCAGTTCACGCAACAACTGGCTTGCTGCAAGGCCGGAGTTTATGACGCCACCGCCAGAATAGATGATAGGACGTTGCGCCTTTTCGATCATCGCAGCGAGTTCGGTAATGTCGGCAATATCCCCCTTCACCTTGGGCGCGTAATGTTTTGTTACGGTTTTTACCTTAGGTGTGTAGGTGCCGTTTGCAAACTGAACATCCTTTGGGATGTCGACAAGGACCGGACCTGGCCGCCCATGTGTAGCAACATGAAAGGCCTGATGAATTGTCTCTGACAGTTTATCCGTCTCTTTCACCAGCCAGTTGTGCTTGGTGCAGGGGCGGGTGATGCCAACGGTGTCGGCTTCCTGAAAGGCGTCATTGCCGATCATGAAGGTAGGCACCTGACCCGAAAGAACAACAATCGGGATTGAATCCATTAATGCGTCTGTCAGGCCGGTAACGGCATTTGTCGCGCCCGGGCCAGAGGTTACCAGAACAACACCGGGTTTTCCGGTTGAGCGGGCATAGCCCTCGGCAGCATGCACAGCGCCCTGTTCGTGCCGGACAAGAATGTGGCGAATATCATTTTGCAGAAAAATCTCGTCATAGATCGGTAGCACTGCACCACCGGGATACCCAAAGATCGTGTCCACGCCCTGATCTCTCAAAGCCTGAACTAACATTTTTGCGCCGGTCATCTGGCCTGCCATCTTACTCACTCCGTTTCGCTCGCCCGGTGGGGCATCGTTCTCGCATAAAAAAGCCCCCGTTCTGGCGGGGGCGCATGGGTCCAATTATGGCGTCCGGTTACCGGTCCATGCGCATCTTGTTTACCACGACGACTAGAATGCAATGCATCCGAAGACTCCTTTAAGCGTTCGCGGAGATTAGGGGCGGGATCAGAGGTCGTCAACAGGGAATGCACTGTATTTTATGTCGCAGGGCGAGGGAATTCTTTGCTATTGTTGCGTTCAGGCGTGAATTTGGGGACATTTTGGAAAAAAGAGAGGCTATTGAGGTTATTTTTTACCAAGCTCAGAGCCCGACGCCGGTCCCTTGCAAAACTCCATGCTCCATTGCATAGCGTGTAAGACCTGCTGTTGAGCTGATCCCGAGTTTTCGTTTGATGTTCTTGCGATGCGTTTCGACTGTGCGAACCGAAATATCGAGATTTGCCGCCACCTCTTTGTTGGATTTGCCCTGTGCCAGTTCAAGCAGAATGGTCTGCTCTCTGCTGGTAAGAGGTTCGCGACCATCCTGAGTTTTTGGAGACAAGGATTCGGTTGCGCCCGTACAAAGATATCGGCTGCCTTGCATGACGGTATCAATCGCTGTCTTGATTTCTTCAGTTGGCACGTCTTTCAGGATATATCCAAGCGCGCCATGCGAGAGCGCGGAAGAGATGTATTCGCTGCTGTCATGCATCGACAAAATGACAATACGCGTCTGAGGCAGGCGTTCCAGAATGATTTCGGTGGCTGAGAGGCCATTAAGAACGGGCATGTTAAGGTCAAGTAAAATAACATCGGGATTCAGGTTTTGCACCTGATCGACCGCTTCTTGCCCGTTGGTCAGCGATCCGATGACGTCTATATCAGAATAGGTTTCCAGTATGGACTGAATCCCTTCTGCGACCATTGGATGATCGTCGACGATCAAGACGCGCGTTGCACCTGTCATGCTGTTGCCCTTGCTGTGCCTTGCGGTGGTAACATTCTCGACAATGGAACACGTGCTTCAATCACCGTTCCCTGGCGTGTGGAAAGCACCAGCAAGGTTCCGTTCAGTTGTTCCATTCTTTCTTGCATGTTTCGGAGCCCGAGACCACTGTCAGCCTGCTTGTCTTTGCTTTGCCGTTCGATCCCGCGGCCATTGTCGGCAATCCGCATCGTCGCACCGCTGCTGTGGCCGTAAACCTTTAGTGATACAGCAGTCGCGTCCGCGTGGCGTTCAATATTGGTCAGAGCTTCCTGTGCAATTCTGTACAAAGCAATTTTAGCGTCAGCCTCAAGCCGGTTGCTGAAAACAACTGTTTCGAATTCTGTTTCGATACCGGTTCGGTTGGCAAATTCAGCGATCAGACCTTTTAGGGCAGGGCCAAGCCCAAGGTCATCCAGAATTCCCGGGCGCAAATCCCGGCTGATCCGGCGCACTTCTTGTATCGCGCCATTCAGATGGTCGATACCGCGCTCAAGGTGTTCGCCCGCACGCTCGTCACCTGCAAGCAGCCGTTTGCGGGCGAGTTCAAGCGCGTAGCGAACGCCGACCAGAATTTGGCTGATGCTATCATGCAGTTCGCGTGCAACGCGTCCGCGTTCCTCTTCCTGTGTGTCAATAATCCGCTGTGTCAGTTCCTTGAGCTTTGCATCGGCAAGCCGGCGTTCACGAATGTTAATGAACTGGCCGCTTAGAAAGACCAGGAACAAAGCCGCGAGTGTAATACCACCAATGTAGATGAATGTGCGTTGAATGCGGGCTTCAACCTCTGCTCGCGCTGCGGCAACGGTATCAAGCACTTCGTCGATAAAAATACCGGTTCCCACAACCCATCGCCAATCCTGAAGCCCAATGACAAAGGCAACCATTCGTGCACTTTCACCGGTCGATGGTTTGGTCCAGTCGTAACTGTGGTATCCGCTGCCAGATTTCGCAATCCTGATCAACTCGTCAACAATCGGAACTCCGTTCGGGTCTGTGAGGCCGATCCAGTTTTTGGTGATCAAGTCTGTCTGGCGAGGGCTGACAAGATTGTTGCCGTCATAGTCGTAGACAAAGAAATAGCCATCCTGACCATAAAGCATTGCCGACAAAAGCTGGGTCACCAGCAGCTTTGCCTCTTCATCGTCGGGCAAAGCGCGACCGTAGATGTTTACAAACGCGGTCCTCGTGATCGAAAGGTAATTTTGAAGCTCGGCCTTTTTTGCTTCAATCAACTGACGCTCCAAAAGCGCGATTTCACGCTCTGCCGTTTCCCGCGACTGATTTGCTACAATGGCGGATATTGCGACGGCAGCCAGCAACAGGGGGATGGTGGCCAGAAAAAAAATCTTCTGTCCGTAATTGAGTGTCAGGATATTTCTTAACCCGGACATCCATCTGCCCATTGGGTGATTCCCTTCGTATTCTCGCGCAGTGATTGCCAAAATGTAGGACGCGCCGGTGCCCGTCAATTCCCAATAAATGGGCCGGATAATTGGAAAAACCTACAATCTTCGCCGAGAAAAATGATCAATCTACGCATAATTTGGTATTTCCTGATTGTATCGGCCTGTTTAGGGTTCGCCTACTTTAACGACCCGTCTGCACGTTTGTTCAGACGCTAATTCCATGGGAGGATTACTATATGGATCGTCGCTCATTTTTGAGAACATCCGCGCTCGGCGGAACCGCAGCAGCAGCTACGACGCTTGCGGCACCTGCGTATGCACAAGGCAAACGCACACTGACTTTGGTTACAACCTGGGGCCGCGGCCTTGCAGGTGTTCATGATGCAGCTCAGCGCGCTGCTGACAGCATCACCGCCATGACTGATGGCGATCTTACAATTGATTTGAAAGCTGCTGGCGAACTCGTCGGTGCTTTTGAAGTATTTGACGCTGTGACCTCTGGTCAGGCTGATATGTATCACGGTGCTGATTATTACTTTGTTGGTCAGCATCCTGGATTTGCGTTCTTTACTGCCGTTCCATTTGGGATGACAGCTCAAGAGCTCACCAACTGGTATCACCACGCTGGTGGCCACGAACTTCACGACGAACTTGGCCAGATTTTCGGTCTGAAATCATTCCTCGCCGGTAACACTGGCGCACAGGCTGGCGGTTGGTATCGCAAGGAAATTTCCGGACCAGAAGATTTCAACGGTCTGAAATTCCGTATGCCGGGTCTGGGTGGTAAAGCCCTTGGCAAGCTGGGCGCATCTGTTCAGAACCTTCCTGGTGGCGAAGTGTATCAGGCGCTTGCATCTGGTGCGCTTGACGGAACCGAGTGGATCGGCCCTTGGGCTGATGAAAAAGCTGGTTTCCAGGAAATCACCAAGTTCTACTACACTGCTGGTTTCCACGAGCCAGGCGCAGCCTTGACGCTTGCCACCAACCGTGAAGTTTTTGAATCGCTCTCGCCTGCGCATCAGAAAGTGATCGAAATTGCTTCTGGGGAAACACACCAGTGGAACCTTGCTCAGTTCATGTCCAACAACGGTGAAGCGCTTCAGCGTCTGTCGTCTTCCGGCGTGAAAATCCTTGAGTTCCCGGATTCAGTTTGGGACGCTTTCGGTGCCGCGTCACAAGAAGTGCATGACGAAAACATGGGCGATGAACTGTACAAGAAGATTTACGACAGTATGCAGTCTTCGATGAAAGCATCATCCGGCTGGATCAAACGGTCTGAAGGTACATACCGTGTACAGCGCGACCGAGTAATTGGCTAATCGTTAAAACGAGTACAACTCTGGTCAGGCCCTTCGAATACGCGGGGCCTGATCAAACATCTGCCAGATAAGGCAGGGTCTAATCGGAAAAGTGGGGGATGGGATGCTGGATGGCATAGTTTGGTTCGCGCAGAACCTATTGATGTCTTTCTATAACCTTGGTTACGCGGTGACACATCCGGGGCTGTGGCTGGACTGGTCAAATAAAGAATCGATCATGCGCTTTATCTATTACGGCGCCTCGGTCGAGTTTCTATTCGTCATTTTGACAACCTTCATCGTGATCACGGCAATTGGCTTTGTCAAAAACAGCTTCATGTGGGGCTGCGTACGTGTTTTAGAAGGTTTTGCAAATTCCATAGGCCGCTTTGTGGCATGGGCGGGTCTGTTGATGGTTCTTCAGCAGATCATTATTGTTTTCATGCAGCGGATATTCACGCAGGCAACGATTTCGTTTGGTTTCGGAACCGGGCTGACCTTTGACATCAGCTGGTGGGCTGAAGAGCTGAAACTTTACAACGCGCTGGTGGTGACACTTTGTGCCACCTACACCTTCGTGCAAGGCGGCCATGTCAGGGTCGACCTCGTCTATTCCGTTGTAAGCTTCCGCACAAAGCGGGTTATCGACATGGTCGGGTCTCTGTTGTTCATGATGCCGGTTTCCATGCTGACATGGCTCTATGGCTGGTTTTTCATGTGGCGGCATCTGGTCGTGCCAAACCCTTCAGCGTCAGACACGCTGGACAAGCTTATGCTCAAGTCGCGAGCGTTGCGCTGGAATGTCGAAACCATCGGCTTTTCACCCAGCGGTTTCAACGGCTACTTCCTCTTCAAAATATTGCTTGTGAGCTATGCCGGGCTGGTCTTTCTGCAAGCTGTAAGCTTCTTTTACCGCTCATACCTTGAGTGGAAAGAAGGCGAAGCAAGCGCTGGCAAATACCTTGACAAAGACAGCCTTGGTGAAGGCGAAGAAGCCTTTGAAGGCACACACTAATATTAGGGGCAGAAACTATGCTATTTGGACTTGATGGCGTCGAAGTCGGGCTGATCATCGTCTTCCTTTGCCTCTTTGGAGGCATCTTGTCGGGCTTTCCGGTGGCGTTTGCCATCGGTGGTGCGGCTGTTATCTCATTCTCGATCATTGCGTCGCTCGACAGTGCCGGCATTCTTGTGCATCAGGCGATCGATACGACATCGCAAGGGTTCAACGATATCGTTGCAACCGGTATCCACCCGGACACGATTTCGCATTTCCGATACCCGGATTTGCCAACAGTTGCAGTGCCATTGTTTGAACGCGGTTGGGAAGTTGCGCTTGACCGCAACATCAGCTTCATCGTCAACCGCATGAACGAACGGGTTCTGGCGGGGCAGTCAATTGAAACGCTGTTGGCGGTTTTGATGTTCGTTTTGATGGGGATCACGCTTGAACGGTCCAAGATCGCAAATGATCTGCTGACAACCATGGCTCGGGTCTTTGGGCCATTGCCCGGTGGGCTGGCAGTTTCGGTTGTTGTTGTGGGTGCGTTCCTTGCTGCATCGACTGGTATCGTTGGTGCAACCGTTGTTACGATGGGTCTTCTCAGCTTGCCGACCATGTTGCGCAACAACTACTCACCGGAACTTGCAACTGGCGTTATTGCAGCGTCCGGAACACTGGGGCAAATTATTCCGCCCTCGATTGTGATTGTTCTGCTCGGCACGTTGGCGGGAGACCTTTACTCCGCAGCGCAAGAACAACGCGCTGCAGAGGCAGGATGTTCTGATGCTCTGACCTATCTGGGCGAAGCAGCGGTTGTTTCGGTCGGTACGTTGTTTCAGGCCGCGATTCTGCCCGGTATCCTGTTAGCGGTCCTCTATGCGTTGTACGCTTTTGGTTATGCAATGATGCGCCCGCATAATGCGCCGCCCGTTGTTGCTGAATCAATTGAAGGCGAGGTCATCACCCGCAACGAAGCTTTAACCTGGTTCCTCATTGCACCAGCTGGCCTGATCGGTGGCGCCATTCTGGCCGGTTACCTTGGCGTTGTCGGCTCGCAAAATGTTATCGTAGATAGCTATTCGGATGCATCAACTTCGGCAGTTTTGCGTACAAGTGTATCCGACCAGTGTAAATCAGCGATGATTGATCTTCATGGCCAGGAAAAATGGGATATTGCTACTGAGCAGCAGTCCGTTATTGACGCGTCTGGAGGTGCTCAGGAAAGCCGCCAGCTGAGCGAAGAAGAACTTACGCAAGGACTGATCGACAAAGTCGCATCTGCCGCACCGGTCGGAACCGGCATTGCAATAATGTTCCTCATGCTCGGGTTAATTCTGGCTATCGCGCGTGGTGTTGCACCTTCTGCTGATCCGCGCCCATTGCTGATTGGGTTCGGAGGGGTGGTTCTGGCGATCTTCGCGGATATCGCCTTTATAGGACCGCTTACAACGCCGGGGGCAGCGTTGCTTATTCTGGCGATCCCATCGATCATTGCGCTTTATGGGTGTCGCTACGCCGTTGCCCATCTGGGGCGCAATCAACTGATCAAAGTGGTTTTTCCGCCGCTTGTTCTGATTGTTGCTGTTTTGGGGTCTATTCTTGGCGGTATAACAAACCCGACACCTGCTGCGGCCTTGGGCGCTGGGGGTGCTATTCTTCTGGCAGCGTTCCGTAAGTTGCAGGACGAGGGTGGATCCGGAAAGCTTATCATTCAAGCGGCGTTCGCTGTTGTGATCCTGATCCTGATCGGTGTGAATTTTGATCTCAGGATAACCAGAGACTCGGTCCCGTTTGAAGATTGGGTTGCGTTCTTTGCTGCTCAGGCCGCATATCTATTCGCGATCTTTGGGATATTTTACGCCTGCTGGGTTCTGTTCAAAGGCGGCGTGCTTAGCCCTGTTGTGCGGGAAACTGCAAAAGTGACCTCGATGGTCTTTACCATCCTGATAGGGTCGCAATTGCTGAACCTCGTTGTCATCTCGTTTGGCGGCGAACATTACATTCAGCAGTTCCTCAAGAGCTTTGACAATGAGTTTAAGGTTTTCCTGATCGTGATGCTGGTGCTGTTCGTATTGGGTTTTGTGCTTGATTTCCTTGAAATCATTTACATCGTGATCCCCATTGTCGGACCGGTCATCTATGGCGGAACGATGGACCCAAAATGGGTCACGATAATGATTGCCGTTAACCTGCAAACATCGTTCCTGACGCCACCGTTTGGTTTCGCGCTCTTCTATCTCAGGGGGGTTGCGCCGAAAGAAGTGACGACTGGGCATATCTACAGGGGCGTTTTGCCATTCGTGTTGATTCAGGTCTTTGGGCTTGGATTGCTGTGGTTGTTCCCGGCTGTGGTTACGATTGTACCTAACCTGATTGGGCATTAACCTACGGAAAAATAAAGGCCGCGCCAAAGAATGCGCGGCCTTTCTCATTTAGCGAAACGAGACATTTCGCCAATTGTACGTCATGTTTTGAGGTTAGTTTTTCATTTGTCTAACGCGTTGTTGGCATACCGTCCGGCAACTTGATCTTCGCAACCTGTTCGGCAATCGGATCAACAGACAGGGGGTGCGTATCTGCGTTGTAAGTATCGGAAACTCTCAGATCGCTCCAAACTCCATTCCGGTAAATTTCCACTGCGCTGAAATTCGCTTTGTATCCCATCTTGGAACTGCCGGGCACCCAATACCCAAGGTAGACATAGGGCAGGCCAGCCTCGCGTGCGATCTGGATATGATCGAGAATAACGTAAGTCCCAAGGCTGTCTTTTACCCTATCAGGGGCGTAAAAAGAATAGACCATAGACAGGCCATCATCGAGCACGTCTGTCAGGCATACGGCAAGCAAATCGCGAGTTTGGGATTTCCCTTCGCCGCGCTTTGAATATTCAACGACCCTGCTTCTGATCGGGGTTTCTTCGACCATCGCGGCGAACTCGAAAATATCCATATCGGCCATGCCCCCGTCAGCGTGGCGTGTGTCCAGATACTCCCGGAACAGCATGTACTGTTCCTCTGTCGCCCAAGGAGATGTTGCCTCGCGGTTAAGGTCTGTATTGCGGCGTATGATGCGGCGCTGGCTTTTTGTGTATTTGAAATCAGCGACTCTTATACGTGCAGACAGACATGCGGAGCAATCGGCACAGGAAGGTCGGTACAAAACGTTTTGCGACCGGCGGAACCCTTGCTTTGACAAACTGTCATTGAGCTTGTCTGCCGAGTCGCCCTGAAGCGCCGTAAACAATTTGCGTTCCATACGCCCGTCAAGATACGGGCATGGCTGCGGCGCAGTCACATAAAACTGGGGGGCAATGGGCAGGCTATGACGCATCTGTGTTTTCGGCTCTTGTTTCAATCACAAACGCAGACTAGCAACAGGTTTGCCTTCCGCCAAGCCCTTTGAGATTTAGAGGGTTAAACCCAGAATGTCAGAAACGCGCAGACCTGTTAATCGCGGCGCAACCAAGCACGAGGTCCGTAAGACCCTGTGCGCGGGCACCCGTGAGCATTAAAATGACCGAAATCACCTGTGGGAAGACCAGTGAAACAGAAAACAGGAACCCCGCAGTGTGCAGCAGCGCCATCGAAAGATCAAAACGCTCACCATTGTTTGTCCGGAATTCTATTGCAGCCAGCCGCATTCCCGGTGTTGCGGAATTGCGCGAAAGTGAAACTGTGCGGTAAATAAAATTAACCGTCAAAAAGACAAGGGGTAGGATCAAAAGAGGAATGAAGACCCCTAAAACAACTATGAGCGCCGTTATCAACGCTGTCAAAATCGTGTCGATGACCCAGGCAATCAGTCGTTTTGTCGGCACGTCCTGATAAAATTCTGCTTCGCGGTCCGGGTCCGGCAAACCCCAGGCTGTATGCGTCGTTTGCATTTTAGCGGTCTCTTTCGTCAAAGAATAAAGCGGCCCCCGTTAAAGAGACCGCCTTGATTATACATATCAGGTTTCGATGGGTTCGTCTTTATCCATCGTTTCCTTGGCTTTTTGCGCGCGCTCGTCCATGAAATCGTCGAATTCAGATTTGTCTTTCGCTTCGCGAAGACGTTCAAGGAAAGCTTCAAAGTTGCTTTGTTCGTCTTCAAGACGACGAAGCGTTTCGGATTTGTAAGCGTCAAATGCAACGTTGCCGGAAGAGCGGAAACTGTGACGTGTGTGGGTGCGGTTGCGCCGGGCGCAGGTGCCTGAAAACATGCGTTTACTCCAGATCATGTATGCAAGAAGAGCCAGACCAACTGGCCAGAACAAGATGAAGCCAAGAACCATGACTGCTATCCATGCGCCTTTGCCACGCGCATCGAGCCAAGTTTCTGCTTGGTTGGGCCAAGAGGCAACAATGCTCATTTGAAAACTCCGTATAAGGTTATGTTCGAATGTGAAAGCCTTTCACATTAACAAGATCGGAACATCTGTTCCTTAAGTCAAGAGTAAATGTTAAACTAATTTACATTATTTTGATAAATCAAATAAATTCTGATACTAACGCATTGGTTATCTCATGTAATTTGGTCGAATTTATCGGAAATATGTGCCGAGGCGTGCCAGCGGCGGCCCAGACGGTATCGAAGTCAAGCAACCTTGGATCCAAAAACGCCCGAATAGGCGAGAGGTGACCGATGGGTGCAACCCCGCCGATCGCGAAACCGGTCTGAGCCCGGATGAGCGACGCATCCGCTTTGCCCAATGCTTCCCCGGCGATAGCAGACGCTTTGTCCTTACAAACCTGATTGCCACCAGCCGTCAGAAACAAAACGGCAGTTCCACTTGTTTCACCTCGAAAAATGATTGATTTCGCGATCTGATCTAATGCGCAGTTTGCTGCATTTGCAGCTTGCAATGCCGTTCGGGTTTCGCCGGGCATCTCAAGAATCTCGGTTTCCACACCCGCTTTGATCAAGGCATTTCTGACGCGTTTCAGGCTCTTGCTCATAGTAATCTCCCTGCCGCTACTTATTCTGAACTTTTTCGAATCCTTTCGGTTTCTTACTCAGAACATTTTCGGAGACGCAAGCAGACATGAAACCAAAAACATCGACTGTAATGTTGTGTTAAGTGTGGTTGACGCCCGCCCGTCTGACGCCGCATCTTCGTCAGATGACTTTTGCATCACTCATTACCCGCTGCTCGATTCCCTACGAGCCTGACAGAGGTCAGGAAGCAGCGGCGTTGTTTCCGGACTCTGGCGCAGACATCCAAAACCTTGTCGCTGGCGCGGCGGGCAACAGCCCGTATCTTGCAGGCCTCATTCAAAAAGAAAAGGATTGGCTCTGCGCTGCATTCGCGCGCACACCTGACGCGGTCTTTAACGAGATTCTGGGAAGCCTTGAGGACTTGCCGCTGGAACAACTAGCCACGGCATTGAGGCAGGGAAAACATCGTGTTGCTGTTTTCACGGCGCTTGCTGATCTCGGGGGCATCTGGACGCTGGAAGAGGTAACCGGCGCGCTGACGCGCTTTGCGGATATGTCTGTCGATGTTGCGATGAAATCCTTGGTAGCTGCTGAAATCCGCCGTGGCAAATTGCCGGGTATGAGTGAGGAAGACATAGAAACCGCCGGCGGTATGGTTGCGCTCGCAATGGGGAAGATGGGGGCAGGGGAGCTTAACTATTCTTCCGATATTGACCTGATTTGCCTGTTTGATGAAAACCGGTTCGACACAGATTCCTATCACGATGCGCGGGCAAGTTTTATTCGCGTAACACGCCGCATGACAGCAATGCTCAGCGACCTTACCGGGGATGGATATGTCTTCAGAACAGACCTGAGGCTGCGCCCGGACCCGTCTGTCACGCCGGTATGTCTGTCTATGGACGCGGCAGAGCGATATTACGAAAGTGTTGGCCGTACCTGGGAACGTGCCGCCCACATCAAGGCAAGGCCCTGTGCCGGCGACATTCAGGCAGGGTGGCGCTATCTGGAGCGGCTTCGCCCGTTCGTCTGGCGTAAACACCTTGATTTCGCGGCGATCCAGGACGCGCATGACATGCGTTTGCGTATTCGGGACCATAAAGGTCTGGGCGGCGCGATTGATCTTTTTGGCCACAACATGAAGCTTGGCCGTGGCGGCATTCGGGAAATAGAGTTTTTCACCCAGACGAGACAGATCATTGCTGGTGGTCGCGATGCAGAGTTGCGTTCGCGCGAAACCGTTCCGGGGTTAAAGCAATTGGCGGAAAAGGGTTGGGTTCCCCCAGACGTGACGGACGTCCTGATTGCGAATTATCGGTCACATCGCGAGGTCGAACACCGGCTGCAGATGGTGAATGATGCGCAGACCCATGATTTGCCTAATTCGGACGAGGGATTTGACCGGCTGGCCCGGTTTATGGGCGAAAGCGATACCGGGGCTTTTAAAGACGCGCTGATGCAGCGTCTTACGAAGGTGCATGAACTAACGGAAGGTTTCTTTGCGCCCGTTGAAAGCTCTGCAGAACCGGAATTATCCGAAGCAACGAAGGATGTGGTGGAACGCTGGCGATCCTACCCTGCACTGCGATCCGACAGGGCGGTCACGATATTTGGACGCCTGAAGCCCGAAATCCTGTCTAGGCTGCAAAAGGCGGCAAAACCTGACGAAGCATTGTATCAGTTTGATGGGTTCCTGGCCGGGCTTCCAGCGGGTGTACAACTCTTTTCACTCTTCGAAGCCAACCCTCAACTCATTGACCTGTTGATTGATATTTGTGCGACGGCACCGGCACTGGCGCATCACCTTTCACAAAATTCCAAGGTTCTGGACGCTGTGATCGGCGGGTCCTTTTTTGACGAATGGCTGGGGCCGGAACAGCTTTCCCAAGATCTCATTGGAATGCTCGCCGACCTTTCGGACTACGAGGCAAAGCTTGATACGGCACGTCGTTGGGCCAAAGAATGGCATTTCCGGATAGGTGTTCACCACCTGCGTGGGCTGATTAGCGGCAGAGAGGCGGGGCAGCAATACGCAGAACTGGCAGAAGCGGTGCTTGCTGCGCTTTGGCCTGTAGTCGTTGATGAATTTTCTGGAAAACATGGCGATCCGCCCGGCTATGGCGCGATTGTGCTTGGTATGGGGTCTTTGGGCGCGGGTCAGCTCAATTCAGGGTCTGACCTTGATCTGATCGTGATATATGACGCGAATGGCGTAGATACATCTGACGGGCGCCGACCGCTTTTGACACGGTTGTATTACGCACGGTTGACGCAGGCTCTCGTCACGGCACTGTCAGCACCGATGTCAGAAGGGCGGCTTTACGAGGTTGATATGCGTCTGCGTCCTTCGGGGCGACAGGGGCCTGTTGCAACATCCTATCAGTCTTTCACGACCTACCAGCAAGAAGAAGCCTGGACCTGGGAGCACCTCGCATTGACCCGCGCGCGGGTTGTTGCAGGCGACAAAGGTTTGGCAAAACGAATAGAGTCGTTTCGGGCGTCCCTATTGTCGGAGAAAGGCGCGCCAGACATTGTCGTCCGCGATGTTCTGGACATGCGTGCGCGTCTGGCAGAAGCCAAGCCCGCAATCGAAACTTGGGAGGCAAAGCTTGGACGTGGACGGCTTCAGGACATCGAATTGCTTGCGCAGGCGGGTGCGCTGATGGCTGGCGATACCGC
Source organism: Pseudohalocynthiibacter aestuariivivens (assembly GCF_018457175.1). Classification (GTDB taxonomy): domain Bacteria; phylum Pseudomonadota; class Alphaproteobacteria; order Rhodobacterales; family Rhodobacteraceae; genus Pseudohalocynthiibacter; species Pseudohalocynthiibacter aestuariivivens. The sequence continues at coordinate 302,538 of NZ_JAGFNU010000002.1, read as the reverse complement.
ACCTGATATTCAAGGCCAGCTCAAGGCTGCCTGTAAGCTTGGTTGGGTGTCCGAGGCTGACATGATGACGCTTCGTGAAAGTTATGAACTGATGTGGCGGGTGCAGATTGGCGCAAAACTACTTTCTGACCGTCCGCTTGACATGGATGATATCGGCGAAGGCGGGCGCGTTTTTATGTTGCGTGAAACAAAACAGACCGAAATCAGCCAGTTGAGAGCGGATATGGAAGAACGCGGCACTATTGCCGCAAGCATAATTGACCATGCTCTGGCAAATGTACCGCATGGAAAGGCAAGACGATGAATATGAAGCAAATTGATCCGCGTGGTTTGTTCGAAGACAGCTATCTTATAGAAGGCATCACCGAAGGCGAATGTCGCTCAATCTTTCTGGATTGGGCAATCGGTATACCTGTTGGTCAAGACCCGAAGGCGTGGATTAAGATCGTTCTGCATCAGTACCAACCGAAAAACCCGGATCATCCGATGACCAAAGTCTTGTCTGAGGGGCTTGGTGCCGTGAACAAGAAAGGCAGACGCGGGGGTCGCAAAGGTCGGGAAATCGACGGCTAGTCATGTTGTTTTTCAACGTGGAAGAATTGCAGATTCCTTGGCAAGTTCAGTGATCTTACTCCAGTTTTTCCCAATGATCAGTTGTTGAGGGGCGACCCAATTCCCGCTCACGCAAAGTGTATTTGAGAGTGACAGATGTCTGCGTGCCAGTTCCAGAGATGCGACGCCTGTTGGAATAAACCTGATCAGAGGGGCTGAGACGCCAAGCTTTTTCATTTCGTTCACACTGGTAGCGGTAATGGCGGGTGCAAACCTCTGAATAGCAAAACCGCGGACGTTCAGGTGCCGGGCATCCTCTTCACATGTTGTTGTAGGCAACAAAGCTAGGTTTATAAGTTCACATGCGCTCTGCAATCTGGCTGAAGGGATGGCCGAAACGCCGAAGCTCGCACCGGCAGCCTTTACGGCATGGGCGTCGCTGGGGTGAACCAAAGGTCCGGCGCCTATTCGGGTGGCGGGAACTTCCGCCATTTCGGCGATAATTTCCAGCGCTGCTGATGCGCGTGAAGAAACTTCAAACACTGGTAAACCGCCCATTATCAGCGCCCTAGCCAGCGGCTTCGCCGAAGAAACATCATCAATCGATATTTCCGGAATAACCGGTGCCAAAGCACACAGCATTGCAACAGGCTGACGGGTGTTCGCAGGGAACATTGAACTAACCCCTAAGTTACGATGAACACGCTCTTAAAATCGCCAAAGGAAGAACGTCTCCGAATCAATTTCATTTTGTTTTTGTTGACGGTCTGAACATTGGTGTTGGAAAATTGCATGGGATAAAAACCTCTCTAAAGAAATCTGCGCATTTTCCTTTTCTGATATGATGCAAATCGATCCTTTTCTCGTCAAACGGTAGGAGATTTTGTCTACAATGGAATTTAGCAACCAATGATTGTTTCCAAATTGGGGAAAATCATTGAATCGCTGCAGTATTATCTCAATCTTGCCCTATTTTGTAACGATATTCCGCCTCAACACAAAACAGAAATCGTTTCGAGGTTGGGATAATGAAACCTATCAGAGCAATTGTTCTTCTTGCACTCGCACTTGGCCTTTCGGCTTGTAGCGCAGTTGATACTGTTACACGCGGCCTTCCATTAGGCGAACCGACGATGGCGCGCGCGGTAACCGCTCCGTCCTATGCGGTTCAGGATGTTCGGGTCGTTGTACCCACGAACCTGCGGGTAAGCGAAGCAAACGGGTATCGCCCTGTCGCCGATATCGTCTGGCGCGGAGACCCCAACGGTAATCGTTACGAACAGATTACCGCGATTTTTGAGGATGGCATGTCACGTGGTGCGGCGCAGCTGAATGGCCAAACACCAGTAGTTGTCGATGTTCAGGTCGCACGCTTTCACGCTTTGACAGAACGTGCCCGCTACACTGTTGGCGGAACGCATTCTATCAAGTTTATTTTAACTGTTCGCCATGCCGAAACGGGTGCAATAATTGACGGGCCACGTTTGGTGAAGGCGGATCTTAAAGCTTTTGGTGGCACTGCAGCGATCAACGCTGAACGCCGGGGACAAACGCAGAAAGTGCGTATCACCCAGCATCTGGCGAATGTTATCCAGCAACAACTTGTCATGGCACCGCGACCGACAAACGCCTCTTAAAGGCTTTCGTCTGTTGAAATAAACCTCTAAGGGGAAGACATGATGTCTTCCCCTTATCCTGTTGTCCGCATGAAACCTAAATCCGAAGCCCGTGCCATTCGTCACGGGTTTCCCTGGGTTTATGCAAACGAGGTGGTCACGGACCGCCGAACGAAAAATATTCAGCCCGGCGCGATTGCGGTTCTCGAGGATGAAAACCGAAACCCGATGGGTGTGGTCGCGGTCAATCCGAATTCAAAGATATTCTGCCGGATGCTGGACCAGAATCCAGAAGCCGTAGTCAATCAGGCATGGATGGAGGCGTGTCTATCACGCGCACTCTGCCACCGCGAACGTCTGTATGACGCGCCATATTACCGGTTGATCCATGCGGAAAGTGACGGGTTGCCAGGCGTTGTGATCGACAGGTTCGGCGACGCAGCCGTCGTTCAGCCAAATGCGGCCTGGGCTGATGTGATGTTTGAGGAACTGGCTGCGGCGCTCGCATCGGTCACCGGGGTCACAACGATTGTCAAAAACGGCACCGGTCGCGCACGTACGCTTGAAGGGCTGGCCGAGGAAACGACATGCCATTCTGGCAAGCTTGACGGTCCTGTTCCTGTCGAGATGAACGGCGCCATTTACATGGCAGATTTACTGGGCGGTCAGAAAACAGGCTTGTTTCTTGACCAGCGTCAAAACCATGCCTTTGCTCAACGCCTGACAAATGGGGCCAAAGTGCTGGATGTATTTTCCCATGTTGGTGGATTCTCCCTGGCGGCTTTGGCGGGCGGTGCCGCTGGTGCAGTCGCCGTGGACGGGTCCGCTGCGGCCCTTGAGCTTGCATTGCAGGGCGCAGAGGCAATGGGTGTGCAAGACCGGTTTTCGACGATCAAGGGCGATGCGTTTGATGTATTAACCCGCCTTGAGACCGAAAAGGCGCAGTTTGATGTCGTGATTTGCGATCCGCCCGCATTTGCACCCAATAAAAAAGCGCTTGAGGCCGGGTTGCGTGCCTATGAACGCATTGCAAAACTCGCTGCACCGTTGGTTGCACCCGGGGGCTATCTCGCGCTCTGTTCCTGTTCGCACGCAGTAGACCTTGCGCGGTTCCGCAATGCCTCGGCCCGCGGAATAGGACGGGGCGGGCGGCGGTGCCAGCTTATCCACACCGGGTCTGCCGGGCCGGACCATCCGCTTTTGCCGCAGCTCGCAGAGAGCGGATACCTTAAAGCGCTGTTCTTCAGGTTGGATGGCTGATGCGAGTTCTGTGCGACGCTTGCGTGCTTTACCCAACGGTGATGCGCGAAGTGTTGATGGGGGCAGCATCTGCGGGGTTCTTTAAACCGTTCTGGTCTGAGCGCATTCTGGAAGAATGGGCGCGCGCCGCGCGCAAGATCGGGCCAACCGGTGATATGCAGGCGCGCGGTGAAATCGCGTTGCTACGTGCAAATTGGCCCAATGCAAGTGTTCAGCCGCATGAAGGTGATTTGGCGCGGCTCTGGCTGCCGGACCCGAATGATATTCATGTTCTGGCGGCGGCAATCGCCTGTTCTGCAGACATAATTTTAACGTTGAATGCCAAGGATTTTCCGCGCCATACCCTGTCTGAAGAAGGGTTGGGACGGACAAATCCTGACGATTTGCTTTTCCAGTTTTACTGCGAGGCGCCAAACGAGGTAGCGCATGTCGCGCAGAAAGTGCATGCAGAGGCCGAAAGACTGGCCGGAGCCCCTCAGGAGTTAAGAAAACTCTTGAAAAAAGCCCGTCTGCCAAGGCTGGCCAAAGCACTTGCGCTGAGAGGTTGTTAGCCTCCGGCGGGGTTATTTTAGGGAAAAAGAAAGCACTTAGTCTATTTAAGAGCGGCCCAGTCGGCCTCGAGTTTTTCAATTGCCTTTATACGTTCTGCCGTTTTTGGATGGCTCATCATCCAGGCGGGAACTGCACCTGCGCGTGATTTTGTAAGCGCTTCCAATTTGTTGAACAGGGTTTTTTGAGGTGCGGTCCCGATGCCGGATTTTGTCAGTAAGGCCGAAGCGTAGGCATCTGCCTCATATTCATCTTTGCGCGATATACGGGCGGCCAGAAGGCTCGTCAGCGCATTTGCGATCCAAACGCCAAGACCGGGAATGAATCGGGACAAGACCATTGCCAAAGCCGTTCGCAATGCATTCTGCCCTGAAAAATCAATCATGCGTCTGCGCGAATGGCCCAGAGCTACATGACCAAGCTCGTGCGCGATGACGCTTGCCAGTTCGGGACCTGTCACTTCTCCGTTTCGGTATTTCTCAAAAAAACCGCGTGTGATGAAAATACGCCCGTCAGGCGCGGCCAGACCATTTACAGGATCAATTTCGTAAATATGCACGTTGATTCGCGGCAATTCGAGCGCCTCTGCCATTTTGTTGGTCAAGGCTTTCAATTTTGGATCGGCCAGTTCGGTTGAACGTGCGTCAAGTTCCCGAGCCGTACGCCAGGCCGAGAAACGGTACATGACCAGTGCATAGAGAATGGCGAGCAGGATTGGGGTGAATTTCAACATGATAAAGATATGGGGCAGGGAAGGTCAGTGGGCAAGCGCAAGAGGTGATGTTTCCTAGCGACTGAGCGCACGCATGCCCCGTTCGATACCTTCCAGCGTCATTGGGACCATCTGGTTATCGAAGATTTCCTGTATCATTTTGACTGAATGCGTGTAGCGCCAATGGGGTTCAGGCAAGGGGTTGATCCACAGGTTAGACGGCCACTGGGTGCGGGCGCGGCCCAGCCAGACTTGCCCGGCTTCCTGATTCCAATGTTCATTCGCCCCGCCTGCGTAGGCGATCTCGTAGGGAGACATGGAGGCGTCACCGACAAATATGCATTTGTAGTCCGATCCGTAGGTTCGCAGAATTTCTGCGGTAGAGACCTGGGCACCCCAGCGGCGCGCGTTATCACGCCACACACCTTCGTAAAGGCAATTGTGAAAATAGTAATATTCCAGATGCTTAAACTCTGCTCTTGCAGCAGAAAACAGTTCTTCAACAGTGCGGATGTAAGGGTCCATCGAGCCACCAACATCAAGGAACAAAAGTACCTTTACGGCATTACGGCGTTCCGGCCGGGTCTGTACGTCAAGATACCCATGTTCGGCAGTGGCGCGGATGGTACCATCAAGATCAAGCTCTTCCGCCGCACCATCACGCGCCCAGCGGCGCAATCGTTTCAGCGCAACCTTGATATTGCGGGTTCCCAGTTCAATCTTGTCGTCTAAGTTCTTGAACTCCCGCTTGTCCCAGACCTTTACAGCGCGTTGGTGCCGGCTTTCATTTTGGCCGATGCGCACCCCTTCCGGATTGTAGCCATGAGCCCCAAATGGCGACGTTCCCGCCGTGCCGATCCATTTACTTCCGCCCTGGTGGCGGCCTTGCTGTTCTTTCAGCCGTTCTTTGAGCGTTTCCATCAGTTTATCAAAACCGCCCGAGGCCTCTACTTCTGCGCGTTCTTCGGGGCTAAGGTGTTTTTCCGCCAGTTTTTTCAGCCATTCGCCGGGGATGTCGACCCTGTCCATAACGTCCTGAAAGGTTATATTTTCCAATCCTTTAAAGGTCTTGGCAAAGGCGCGGTCGAACTTATCGAGGTTTCGTTCATCTTTGACCATTGCGGTACGGGTAAGATAGTAAAACCCCTCGATATCGTAGATCACAAGGCCTTTCTGCATACCCTCAAGAAAACTAAGGTATTCTCGCAGTGATACCGGTATACCTGCCTCTCTGAGGGTTTCGAAAAAGGGCAGAAACATTGCCTATAACATCCGTTCCACTGCAATCGTTGCAAAGAGACCTATGATTGCGAAAATAAGCGCAAAAACAGCGGCATATTGCACTTTGTCGAGCCTGTTTCCCTGGCGTCTGCCAGCCAGCACAACGCCAAAGATGGCGCCGATAATCAATCCCCCGATGACCAGCATTTCAGCCTCCGCTCGTTTGTCTGCGAGGGACAAGCGACATGATATTTTCAAGGCGCGCCCGAACCTCGGCTTCGGAACCAAACCCATAACGCGCCCAACCCAGACTGTCGAGCCGGACGCTCGCGGCATCTTGCGTGCGACCAAGCTGTTCCAGCGCCTCGGCCTTTATCATCAGAAGTGTCGAAAGGAGCGCCGCGTTCTGTGCTTGTGAGACAACCGGCAGGTTTTTGTCCGCGAGTGTGAGGGCGGCATCTGGCCGTCCGGATGAAAGCAAGTAGACTGCAAGATGCATTTCGACATGTGCGGCCTGAAGCTGTGTTTCAGGGTTTGCCCGATAGATGGTTCCGGCTTCAAGAAACGCGAGCAGGGCAGCATCTGGGTTTGTCCGTGCAACAAGACGTCCATAGGCAAACAAACTGAATGCAAGGCGGTTATCCGTCCATCCCTGCGCACGGGCGATATCGATGGCCTGTCGCGCCGAACTTCGCCGCCGCGTACTGCCAGCGACTGGTCCAAGCGCGGTTTCAAGCGCGTTGATCCAGGCGCGTGGTGTTGGAGATTGGGGTGTAAAGTTACCTGCGCGCCCTGCCGGGTTCAGGCGTGACAAAATAGCGGGTAGTTTCTGTGCAACCTGATCGCGGGACATGCCGTTTTGTAGCTCTGGTGCGTAGTAAATACGCAGCATTAGCATGTCAAAACCCGTCAGGACCGTATGAAAGTTATCATCATTGAAAACGGAATTAGGCAGCCGATACATATCGTTAAGCGGGCCGAGCGCCTGTGCGATCTCTTCATGCAAACAGTCGCGCAGTTCTTGTGGGCTAACGTTGCTTGGAACAAAAATTGCGACTTTGTCTCTATGGGTCAGAGTGGTCCAGTCTGTTACGTTGCCGCGACGGTTTGCTCGAAACTCCGCCCAGTTGGAAACTCTGGGAACAACAAAACAAGCCGCCTGCGGAACGAGCCCTTGCAGTTGTCTTTGTGGAATCGCCTGAATCGTGATGTTCGCATCCCGGTTGCGTGGAACCTGAGAAATATCCAGACCTGCTTCGGTACGAAGCCGGCTGATAAGACGGCGCAAGTCCGGTGCGAGATTTGCAGGTGCATCACCGGTGACACGCAGTGTTATTGGACCCTGGAAACGGGTCATAACGGGAACGGGCCGTCCGCTTTCCATCTGAAATGAGAGTTCCAGAAAGTCTCTGGCAAGTGAGCTGTTGGATTGCCTTGTGGGGAGGCTGCGTTGATTTGAAAATACCTTCATAGGTGGCAATACTAGATCGGCTGGCGCGCGCCGTTCCGGTACCTCGCTGCGGGGTAGAGGAGAGCAGGCCGCAAGGGCAAGGAATGCAAATGTTAAAATGCGGAATGTCAAAGTGTTAAGGCCTTGCATATTCTATAAACGGCGTTTTGACGCCAATGCGGTCGTACAACTGCCGCGCAACTGTATCGAAATCTCGCGTGGGCCAGCAAATAGAAGGCGCGCCTCGTTTTGCCGGCTTCGTCTGATGCGTTAAGGGGACGAATGAAAAGCGTCATCTCTGCCCTCGGGCCATAAACGCGAGCCGCTCAAAAAGATGTACATCCTGTTCGTTTTTCAAAAGCGCGCCGTGCAGTTTCGGAAGCGCATTCGCGCCATCCCGTCTCAGATCTTCGGGGGTCAGGTCTTCGGCAAGCAACAGTTTCAACCAATCCAGTACTTCTGAGGTAGAGGGCTTTTTCTTTAGCCCCGATGTTTCACGGATTTCATAAAATTGCGTCAAAGCTGTGGTTAAAAGCTGTTCTTTGAGGCCTGGAAAATGGACCTCGACGATTTCTTTCATCGTGTCCATATCCGGGAAACGAATATAGTGGAAAAAACAGCGACGCAAAAAGGCGTCTGGCAATTCTTTTTCGTTGTTTGATGTAATGATCACGATTGGGCGATGCTTTGCAGAGATCATCTCGCCGGTTTCGTATACGTAAAATTCCATCCGGTCGAGTTCCTGTAGCAAATCATTTGGAAACTCGATGTCGGCCTTGTCTATTTCGTCGATCAGCAGGACTGATTTGCCATCCGCGTGAAAAGCCTGCCAAAGCTTGCCTTTGCGGATGTAGTTTTTGACGTTGTGTACACACTCTTCACCCAGTTGACTGTCACGCAAACGGCTGACTGCGTCATATTCGTACAGGCCTTGTTGCGCTTTGGTGGTCGATTTGATGTGCCACTCAATCATTGGCAGACCCAAAGCCGCACTGACCTGCCGGGCCAGTTCGGTTTTTCCTGTTCCCGGTTCACCTTTCACCAAAAGCGGCCGTTCCAATGTTACAGCGGCGTTTACAGCCACGGTGAGGTCTTCGGTTGCGACGTAAGAGTCGGTTCCGTTAAATTTATCGGTAAAATTCATAATGTTCTTCAGTGCCCGGTTATGGATTTAAACGTGACATTACCACACAAGACAGCCGCTTCAACTCTGTGTAATCACCTAGTGACAATCCTTTTAGATTGGATTAGACGACGGGTCATAAAGAGGGAGCCGGATGTCAGACTCACATTCAGAGCCAGTCACAGGCAAAGTTAAGGGAGCAGGTATGAAAGCCGAAGTTTTCCTACCAGACGACTATCGCCCAGCAGAAGATGAATCGTTTATGAACGAACGTCAGTTGGCGTATTTCCGACGCAAGCTGACCAACTGGAAAAACGAACTTATGGCCGATAGCAAAGATACCATCGAAGGCTTGCAAGATGGTTCACGCAACATCCCAGATGTCGCAGATCGTGCCTCGGAAGAGACAGATCGTGCATTGGAGCTGCGCACGCGTGACCGTCAGCGTAAGCTGGTTGCAAAAATTGACTCAGCACTTCGCCGTATCGATGAAGGCGAATATGGGTATTGCGAAGAAACAGGCGAACCAATTTCGTTGAAACGTCTTGATGCGCGCCCGATCGCGACGATGAGCCTCGAAGCGCAAGAACGCCACGAGAGGCAAGAAAAAGTTCATCGCGACGATTGATCGCCGTGAACAAAAATTTAGGGGGGCGCCGGGGCTGAATAGCTCTGGCGTCTTTCGTTTGAGAGGCTGGATTTGACGCTTGCGGATCAAAAAATAAAAGTTCTGGGCGCTGGCATTGGTGGGCTGGCAGCAGCGACGGCCCTTGCACGCGCTGGCGCTGACGTTACCATTCTTGAGCAGGCTGACAAAATAAGTGAAGTCGGCGCAGGCCTTCAAATCAGCCCAAATGGCGCTGTCGTGCTTCAATCGCTTGGCTTGGGAGACGCGATTCGAAAGAAAGGTTTTCGGGCCAAAGGGGTGCAGCTACGTGATTTTCGTGCAGGCAAGCTTGTCTTTGAACTTGATCTGACACGACAGGATACGCCGCAAAACTATTATTTTCTGCACCGTGCCGATCTGGTTGAAATGCTGGCAGAGTCTGCGCGCGATGCTGGTGTTAAAATCCGACTGCTGCAATGCGTTACAGAGGTTTCCTTCACTGAAAAGGGGCGTGCGTGGTTGCAGACAGCGCAGGGCGCAACCACGAAATCGGATATTTTGATTGGGGCGGATGGTGTCAATTCACCGACGCGTATCGCCCTGAATGGCGTCTCCAAACCATTTTTCACGCGCCAGGTCGCGTGGCGTGCCGTTGTGCCCGCATTAGGAAACGAGCCAGCGGTCGCAACAGTTTACATGGGCCCGGGTCGTCATTTGGTTTGCTATCCTTTGCGTGGGGGATCGATGATAAATATAGTCGCCGTGGAAGAGCGCAGAGACTGGGCGGCAGAAGGCTGGAATCATCCCGATGAGCCAGCAAATCTGCGCGCTGCGTTTGCGGAATTCTGCCCGGAAGTTCAGGCGTTGCTGGAGCGCGTCGAAACATTGCACCTTTGGGGACTGTTCAGGCATCGGGTCGCGCCAAAATGGTTCAAGAATCACACCGCGATTCTGGGTGATGCTGCGCATCCTACTTTGCCGTTCATGGCCCAGGGGGCATCAATGGCGCTGGAAGATGCCTGGACGCTCGCAGATAGTTTGCAGAAAACGACCGAGGTCGAGACAGGGCTTGCAGCGTATCAAAACCGCCGTCATGCACGCGCGACCCGTGTAATAAATGCAGCAAGTAAGAATGCCCGTAACTACCACCTGCGTCTGAAACCATTGCGTTTCGCCGCGCACACGGCTTTACGGCTGACAAACCATATCGCGCCAGATATGGCGTTGAAAAAATTTGACTGGCTCTATGGCTACGACGTGACAAAATCCAGTTAACTTTGGTGTCAGGCCGCGATATCGACCCAGACCGGCACGTGGTCAGAGGGTTTTTCACGTCCTCGTATCGCAGAATCGATCTGACAATCTCGCAATAAATCAGCGCATTGCGGCGTCATAAGGAAGTGATCAATACGAATGCCGTTGTTCCGGTTCCAGGCCCCAGCCTGATAGTCCCAGAAACTATATTGCTCGGGCAGTTGATTGCGCGCGCGAAATGCCTCGGTGAAGCCAAGGTTGACGATCTTGCGCCACGCGGTCCGGCTTTCGATGCGAAACAGGGCGTCATCAACCCAATCTTCCGGTTTTTTCGCGTCTTCTGCTTGCGGAATTATATTGTAATCCCCTGCCATTAAGGCCGGTTCTTCGCTTCTCAGTAACTCTTGCGCGCGTTTGTAGAGTCTTTCCATCCAGGCCAGTTTATAATCATACTTCGGGCCCGGTACGGGGTTGCCATTCGGGAGGTACAACCCGCAGATGCGCACCGCCTGCTCCCCGACAACTGTTGCTTCAATCCAGCGGGCTTGTTCGTCGTCATCATCGCCCGGCAGACCGCGCGTCACATCCTCCAAAGGGAGCTTGGAAAGGATCGCCACGCCATTGAAGCTTTTCTGACCATGCGTTTGAACATTGTAACCTTTGTCTTCAAACATCTCGCGAGGGAAATTTTCATCGATTGATTTAATTTCCTGCAACAGGGCAACATCAGGTTGTGCTTCATCCAGCCAATCTGAAAGTGCGTTGATCCGTGCCTTGATCCCGTTGATGTTAAATGTGGCGATTTTCATCCGGATGTCCTCACAGCGATTTCCACTTTAGTAGCTGGGGGAAAGGGGCGGGTACAAGTCTTATGATGATTTGATCATGGTAGAGAAAATATCTGTCAGACGGCGGCAAAAACAAAATGTTCGACAAATTAGCGTCGCCGGCGCAAGCGGCCGAGAACCTGATAACGCAGAACAGGCGATTACATTGAAAAACTTGTCCCACAGCCACAGCTGCTGGTCGCGTTGGGGTTTTCAATGATGAACCGCGCTCCGATCAGTTCTTCGGTGAAATCGATGACTGCATTGCTCAGAAACGGCAGTGAAATTGCATCAACCACGACTTTTTGCCCATTCTCTTCAAGGATCAGGTCATCTTTTGCTGGTGCGTCCAGTGTGATTTCGTACTGAAAGCCGGAACAACCACCGCCTTCGACCGCTACGCGCAGCGCCTTTACCTCTTTTGAGGACGCATTGATTTCTGCTAAACGCTGAAATGCGCGGGGTGTGACCTTTGGGGGCAGTGTAAGTTCCATTTTATCGCCTTATGCGCGTTTTCATATTCGTTCAAAAGCAATATAAGGATGCGAACAACAGGCGACAACAGGCAGAACCATGCGAAACGCATATGCCTCGGACCCTGCTTCAGCCCGGGGACGGCTGTACGCAGAAGAAGAGAGCGCATTTAGGTCATGTTTTCAACGTGACCGGGACCGTATTATTCATGCGTCGGCGTTTCGCCGGCTAAAGCATAAAACGCAGGTTTTTATCGAACATGAGGGCGATTACTACCGCACGCGCCTGACCCATTCGATCGAGGTCGCCCAGGTGGCACGCACGATTGCGGGTGCTTTGGGGTTAAATCCGGAACTGACCGAGGCGATCGCACTGGCGCATGATCTGGGCCATACACCGTTTGGCCATACGGGTGAAGAGGCGATGCATGTGCTGATGAAACCCTACGGTGGGTTTGATCACAATGCACAAGCGATCCGCATCGTAACATCGCTAGAACGACATTATGCCGAGTGGGACGGTCTGAATCTGACGTGGGAAACGCTTGAAGGCATCGCCAAACATAATGGCCCTGTTGTGGGTGATCTGCCCTACGCTTTGGCCGACTACAATACTGTGCATGATCTGGAACTGCATACCTACGCAAGCGCCGAAGCTCAAGTTGCGGCTTTGGCGGACGATGTCGCCTATAACAACCATGATCTACATGATGGTTTGCGTGCAGAATTGTTTTCGACCGACGAGCTTGCAGAGATGCCGCTGTTGGACGGGTGTTTCAAAAGGGTCGATGATAAATATCCCGGCCTGAACTACTACCGTCGCCGACACGAGGCCTTACGCCGTTTCTTTGGTCTTTTGGTAGAGGATGTGATCAACGTAAGTCGCGCGCGACTGGGCGATCTTTCACCTGAAACGGTGATCGACATTCGACATGCGGGCCGCCCGATGGTTCAGTTCTCTGACGATGTTTTTCAAAAGCTGAAAGTGATCCGTGAGTTTTTGTTTCACCGGATGTACCGCGCGCCAGAGGTGATCGAGATGCGCAAGGTTGTAACGCGCGTCGTGATGGAACTGTTTCCGCTTTTCATGGAGCAGACTGATCTGCTGCCAAAGCAGTGGCGCAAAGATGTTGCAGAGGCCGATGGAGAAACGGCGCTTGCCCGGATTGTTGCGGATTATATTGCCGGAATGACCGATCGCTTCGCGATCCAGGAACACGCGCGCATGATAGGCGGGGCAGAATTGCCCGACCGGTAAAAGGCGGGTCAATCGGCGATCATTGCGCTTTTTTAAACGGATAGATTGCTGGAAGACCAACAAGTCACTTTGTGAGCGTTGACCTTTGGGGGCGGCGTGGTAAACCCGCGCCAATACCTTGAGGAAACCGACATGAACCTATTCGCCGAAATCAGAACATTGGTTCTGGACAGCCTTGCAACCCTGACCGCCGAGGGCGCGCTGCCTGAGGGGCTGGGTTTTTCGAATGTTGCTGTAGAGCCACCGCGCGATGCAGCCCATGGCGATATGGCGACCAATGCGGCGATGGTTCTGGCGAAGCCTGCGGGGCTCAAGCCACGTGATATCGCGCAAAACCTGGCGGAAAAACTGTCGCAGGATCCGCGTGTTGTTCTGGCAGAAGTGGCTGGGCCGGGTTTCCTCAACCTTCGACTGGCCCCGACGATTTGGCAATCTGTCGTTCATGCAGCGCTTGTCGAAGGTGACAAATTTGGCCGCTCGAATGTGGGGCAGGGCAGACGGGTGAATGTTGAATATGTTTCCGCCAACCCCACAGGCCCGCTTCATGTTGGTCACACGCGGGGTGCGGTTTTTGGTGATGCTCTGGCGAGCCTGCTTGATTTCGCTGGCTATGACGTAACGCGTGAATATTACATCAACGATGGTGGCGCGCAGGTCGATGTGCTCGCCCGGTCTGTCTATCTTCGGTATCTCGAAGCGCATGGTCAGGACGTTGCCTTTGAAGACGGAACTTACCCAGGCGATTACCTCATTCCGGTTGGTGCCGAACTGAAGGAAAAGGTCGGTGATGCATACGTCGGAAAGGGTGAAGACGTCTGGCTGGCTGACGTGCGGGAATTTGCCACCGAAGCAATGATGGGCTTGATCCGCGACGATCTAAAGTCGCTTGGCGTTGAGATGGATCGCTTTTTTAGCGAAAAATCATTGTATGGCACCGGCTTGATCGAAGCTGCATTGGCTGATCTGGAAAGCAAAGGGCTACTTTACGAAGGCGTTCTTGAGCCGCCAAAGGGCAAAACCCTGGAAGACTGGGAACCGCGTCAGCAGACGCTTTTCAAATCAACGGAACACGGGGATGATGTTGATCGGCCTGTCAAAAAATCTGACGGAAGCTGGACCTATTTCGCACCGGATATAGCCTATCACTATGACAAGGTGCAGCGCGGGTATGATGCGCTGATCGACGTCTTTGGCGCTGACCACGGCGGTTACGTCAAGCGGATGAAAGCGGCGGTGTCCGCACTGTCTGGGGGCAAGGTCACGCTTGATATCAAGCTGACGCAACTGGTGAAACTTTATAAGGACGGCGAGCCGTTCAAGATGTCGAAACGGGCAGGGACCTTTGTGACCCTGCGCGATGTCGTGGATCAGGTCGGCCCTGGCGTGACCCGCTTTGTGATGCTGACACGCAAAAACGATGCACCACTTGATTTTGATTTCGCCCATGTGCTCGAGCAGTCTAAAGATAATCCTGTGTTTTATGTGCAATATGCCCATGCGCGGGTGAATTCCGTTTTGCGCAAAGCGCGAGAGGCGGGAATTGCGGTTGATGATGCAACCCTTGCATCTGCGGACCTGAGCCAGTTGTCTCATGACTCAGAACTGGAAGTGGCTAAAAAATTGGCCGAATGGCCCCGTTTGATAGAGATCGCTGCACGTACGAATGAACCTCACCGTGTTGCGTTTTACCTTTATGAATTAGCGTCTGATTTTCATGCGCTTTGGAACAAAGGCAATGAATTGCCGGAATTGCGGTTCCTGCAAGAGGGTAAAACAGAAACGTCACAGGCAAAAATCGCCTTAATACGCAGTGTTGCCGTTGTTATTTCTGCAGGTCTTGGTATCTTAGGTGTAGAGCCAGTCGAGGAAATGCGCTGAAAACAAGTGCAATCGACGCTCTCATGAGGCAGCAAGACAGACCGATCCGCGTGGCGGAAAGGGCAGTGAGGCAACAATGGCAGACGTTGAATACAACGCATATCGGCGTACGGAAGACTCCGATGTCGGCAATGAAATGACATTTTTGGCAAATTGGACAGGCGCGCTCCTATCCGTGGCCCTGATTGTGGGGCTCGCGGTATGGGGGTATCGTTTGGCGGTACGTGACGTAACTGGCGTTCCTGTCGTGCGCGCTTTGGAAGGGCCGATGCGGGTTCAGCCTGAAGATCCTGGGGGGCGGCAAGCCTCTCATCAGGGCCTATCCGTCAACTCTGTTCAGTCAGAAGGACAGGCGGCCCCAACGGCTGATCGACTGATCCTTGCGCCAAGCCCAATTGAACTGATTGCGGCGGATCGGCCGGTTGCGCGTGCTGATGCCGCTTCGCCGGTCAGAGCTGACGTGACAGAACCCGCTGAAGATATCCCCGTTCTGGTCGCTATGACCGATGTTTCTGACGAAACAAACGCTGCGGTTCAGGAACTGGCCGAGCAGATCGCCGCGACAGCGACAGAGACAGAAGCCGCACAACAAACGCCAGCCCGCAAAGATGTTGTCGATGCATCGGTTCCGGGTGTGTCGCGTTCGCTTCGGCCCATTGCACGTCCCGAAGATGCGGTGATCCATCAGGCGGTTGCCTCCGCCGAGGCGGCAGTGACAGCCGCAGTTGCCTCTGCTAACGAAGATGCGCCCCTCGAAATTGCGCCCGGCACGCGGCTCGTCCAACTTGGCGCTTTTGACAGTGCCGAGCAGGCCGTAACTGTTTGGATGCAACTGGCTACAGATTTCGATGAATATTTCGAAGACAAATCGCGCGTCGTTCAGGAAGCAACCAGTGGTGGGCGAAAGTTTTACCGTCTGCGTGCCTTGGGGTTTGCTGATATCAATGATGCGCGCCGGTTCTGCGCAGTTTTGCTGGCAAAAGACGCAGCCTGTATTCCAGTGGTTGTTCGCTAAGGATGGGGCAGGGCGCCTATATTTTTGGCTGCAGCGGAACAGTGTTGCAATCAAAAGAAATCGCGTTTTTCAATGAATCTGACCCTTGGGGTTTTATTCTCTTTGCTCGAAATGTTGAATCGCCGGTTCAGCTAAGAAAACTCACCAATGATCTGCGTTCATCAGTGGGGCGTGATGCCCCAATTCTGATCGACCAAGAAGGTGGCCGTGTGGCCCGGTTAACCCAACCGCACTGGCGGCAATGGCAAGCACCGCTCGATCAGGTTGCATCTTACCCTGATCAGGCAGAGCGCAGCATGTATTTGCGGTACAGGGTAATTGCGGCAGAGCTTCGTGATGTTGGGGTTGATGTAAACTGCGTGCCATGTGCCGATATCGCATTTCCGGATACTCACCCGGTCCTGCACAACCGCTGTTATGGCAGTGATGCAGAAACCGTTGTTCGGGTGTCCCGCCATGTTGCGAACGCTAGTCTTGATGGCGGCGTGTTACCTGTTGTGAAACATATTCCGGGACACGGGCGTGCGACCCTGGATAGCCACGTCGATTTGCCTCGCGTTGGAGCTGGCTTGTCTGAGCTTGAGGAAACAGACTTTTCAACATTCCGGCAGCTATCTGACTTACCGCTCGGGATGAGTGCCCATGTCGTCTATGATGCGTTGGACAAGGACCCCGCAACGACATCCAAGGTGATGATCAATAGAATCCGAGATGACATTGGTTTTGATGGCTTGCTGATGACAGATGACATCTCGATGCAGGCATTGTCAGGGGATGTTAAAAGCCGCACGCAGGCCTCTCTGCGCGCTGGATGTGACCTGATTTTGCACTGCAATGGTGAGAGGGCTGAAATGGAACAGATTGCTGATACAGCAGGTCATCTGGCCCAGAGTGCGCAGAAACGGGCCGACGCGGCGATTCTGGCGCGCAAAACGCCTAAACCGTTTGACATTACAGCCGCAGAAGCAGAGCTTGAATCGCTGTTAGGCGAGCGGATAAATGGCTGAAGACGGATTTGACATGGTAGAGGCTGACGTAAAAGAAAGCGTCGAGGAACGGTTGGCCGCCGAAGCCCTTATCATTGACGTCGACGGATACGAAGGACCACTTGATCTGCTTCTGACCCTGTCGCGCACTCAAAAGGTTGATCTGCGTAAGATATCTGTTCTTGATCTTTCGCGTCAGTACCTTGCTTTTATCGAACGCGCCAAAAGCCTTAGGATCGAACTGGCGGCAGATTACCTTGTTATGGCGGCGTGGCTCGCGTTTTTGAAATCGCGGTTGCTACTGCCGCCCGATCCGAACGAAGAGGGGCCGTCGGGTGAAGAACTGGCCGCGCATTTGGCGTTCCAGCTTGAACGTCTGCAGGCTATGCGCGATTCCGCCGCACGGCTTATGGCGCGGGACCAGTTGGGGCGCGACTTCTTTCGCCGTGGTTTGCCAGAAGATGTTTCACGCGTGCGCCGCACGACATATAAAGCGACCTTGCTGGATCTGATGCAGGCCTATGCAAGAATTCGCACGAAGGATGAGTTTCGCCCATACCAGATGGATCGCGACGCTGTCTTCACTATGAAACAGGCGCTTGAACGCATGCGCGGCCTGATCGGCTATTCCGTGGACTGGACAGAGCTTGTGAGCTACCTGCCGGAAGGATGGGAAAGTGATCCGGCCCGACGCCGTAGTGCAACGGCATCCACCTTTGCCGCTTCGCTTGAATTAGCGAAAGCTGGTAAGATTGAAATGAGACAGGGCGCGATGTTTGAGCCCATTCAGATACGTAAGAAGGCCGGCGAAAATGGCTGATACCGACGAAATTGAGAACGAAAGCCTTTTCGAAGCGCCACCAATGGCTGAGCAGGAACGCATGGTTGAGGCGATCCTTTTCGCGAGTGCTGACCCCGTTACGGTGAAAGAACTTGAAGCGCGGATGCCGCATGGCAGCGACGCCGCCGAAGCGTTGGTTTACCTGCGTAAACGCTATAATGGCCGGGGTGTTGCAATATCAAAAGTCGGGGATGCCTGGGCGATCCGCACCGCGCCCGATCTTGGGTTTCTGATGCAGAAAGAAACGGTTGAGACGCGCAAGCTGTCCCGTGCAGCGATAGAAACGCTTGCGATTATTGCCTATCACCAGCCTGTCACACGGGCAGAGATTGAAGAAATTCGTGGCGTTTCCGTCAGCCGTGGTACAGTTGATCAATTGCTTGAACTGGAATGGATCCGGTTCGGACGGCGCCGCATGACGCCGGGCCGGCCTGTCACTTTTGTTGTGACGCAGGAATTCCTGGATCACTTTGGTCTGGAAAATGCGCGCGACTTACCCGGCATAAAAGAGCTTCGCGCCGCCGGGTTACTGGAAAACAGACCACCACCAGGACTTATGCTGGGTTTGTCCGGTGAAACGGACGATGAAGAAGAAGCCGAAGAAGGCCAAAGCGAATTGTTTGAGGATTAAAGCAGAGGTGCGATATGAACATCAACCAGATCATTAACATGATCACCAGATTGGTCATGAGAAAACTGATCAATAAAGGGATTAATAAGGGAATTGATTTGGCCGCCAACCGTGGCAAGGTGCCTGCGGATATGACGCCGGAAGAACAACAGCAAGCAAAACAGGCCCGCGAAACGGCCAAGCGCGCCAAACAAGCAGCGCGAATCACCAGACGGATCACAAGGCTTTAAAAAAATACTACAAAGTCTTGAAATGTTTAGATAATTTTAGTCCCTGACCCTGATAGTTGGACGCGATTCCCGCGCCATACAATTGGGTCGGAACATCAGACATCTGTTCGTAAACCAATCTGCCAACCACCTGCCCGTGTTCCAGCACAAACGGCGCTTCGTGACAGCGCACTTCAAGTACCCCGCGTGACCCGCTACCGCCTGCTGCATCATGCCCAAAGCCCGGGTCAAAGAAACCTGCGTAGTGAACGCGGAACTCACCAACCATTGCGAGGTAAGGCGCCATTTCCGCGGCGCAATCGGGGGGGATATGAACCGCTTCGCGGCTTACGAGTATGTAAAACGCGCCGGGGTCTAGGATGATGCGCCCCTCGCTCGTGTGGATCGGCTCCCAATATTCAGCTGGATCGTAGTGCCCGATAAGGTCAAGGTCGATCAACCCGGTATGCGGTTTGGCACGAAATCCGACCAGATCGCCATTCTCCGGCCTGAGGTCAACCGAAAACCCTAATCCCTGATCGATGTGGGCGTCGCCTGAAACCAGGCCAACATCGGCCTGACGGGCACGAAGTTCCTCGTCACTTAGCACAGCTTGCCCGCTACGAAACCTGATCTGGTTCAGACGCATTCCGGGCCGTACCAGTACAGAAAACGATCTGGGGCATATCTCTGCGTAAAGTGGGCCAGTGTAACCCGGTGTGATCCGGTCAAACTCGACCCCACCGTCCGTTATGGTTCTTGTCAGAAGGTCAAGCCGCCCTGTCGAGCTTTTGGCATTCGCAACCGCCTGAATGTTGTCGGGCAGATTCAGCTTTTCCATCAAGGGCACAACGTACACGGCACCCTTTTCCAATACAGCACCAGAGGTGAGGTCAATCTGATGCATTTCAAATTCACCTAGCCGGTTCGCAACGGTAGCACCTGAACCCGCAAGAAAAGAGGCACGCACACGGTAAGCAGTGTTCCCAAGACGCAAATCAAGCGACGCAGGCTGGATTTGTTCAGCCAGGATGTCGGGGCTTGCAGAAATTATGCCCTCTTCGATCATTTGTTGAAGCGCCTGATTTGGAAGTACGCCAGGTTTTGTCATGCTTTGAAAGTTCCTTTGGGCCTTGGCAATCCGGCTTTTTAAACAAAACCGCCCGGCGCCAGATTGGCACGGACGGTTTTAAGTATGGTCGGGCTAGCAGGACTTGAACCTGCGGCCTTCCGTCCCCCAGACGGACGCGCTACCAGACTGCGCCATAGCCCGACATGCGCGCATTCATACTGTTTTTGTTGACGGGGACAAGGTGGAATACGCATATTTTTGAGGTCAGCCACGCGCCGCCTTCGCCATTTTTTCGCGAATAGCCAGCAGCTTGTCGTGGATTTCCGTCAGACGGACCCGATTTTGCTTCAGACGCTCTGGATTCGCTGCGCGCAACAAAACAAGGACAGGCTTTTCTTCGGGTAGGGGGCCTGCATCTGGCGGGTCCTCCGGGACAGTAACGTTTCTGGCCTTTGGTGCCTTTGCAACAGGGGCCGCCTCTTTAGCTGCGGGCTGTTCTGTGGCGACTTTTGTTTCCGGCTCAATATCAACGACGTGTTCTGACGCAGTCTCTTCAGAGGCATCGGATGGGTCTTGTTTGGTTTCCGCTTTCGTTGCCGGTTTCACGACAGGCTCTGTTGTTTCGGCCGGCGTGGCTTTTGTCACCGGCATATCGATGACATTATTGTCAGAGCTTGAGGATTTTGAGATTTGGGTCAAATCGTCCAAAGGTTGAGACTTGGCGGCGACTGATTTCACGCCTTCGGCTTGCAGCAGTTTCTGCACACCTTTGATCGTCATCCCATCTTCATGCAATAACCGCTTGATACCGCCTAGCAGTAACATATCGTTTGGTCGGTAATAACGCCGTCCGCCAGCACGCTTAACAGGTTTGACCTGTGAAAACCGGCTCTCCCAAAAACGAAGAACATGCGCAGGCGTATCTAACCAATCAGCGACTTCACGTATTGTTCGAAAGGCGTCAGGCGATTTTGCCATGCCTGGGAATCCTACCTAGCGCTTGTTCCCGGAGGCGACCCTGTCCTTCATCAAATGTGAAGGGCGAAAAGTCATCACGCGGCGCGGATGAATCGGAACTTCCTGGCCAGTTTTGGGATTGCGTCCTATTCTGGCCGCTTTGTCACGGATGCTGAATGTTCCAAATGACGAAATCTT
Source organism: Pseudohalocynthiibacter aestuariivivens (assembly GCF_018457175.1). Classification (GTDB taxonomy): domain Bacteria; phylum Pseudomonadota; class Alphaproteobacteria; order Rhodobacterales; family Rhodobacteraceae; genus Pseudohalocynthiibacter; species Pseudohalocynthiibacter aestuariivivens. The sequence continues at coordinate 281,849 of NZ_JAGFNU010000002.1, read as the reverse complement.
TACAGACTGACCTGCAACCAAAGCGTCCGACATATGGGACAACACACTTTCGACGAGCTGTGCAGAGTCATTACGGGAAAGACCAACCTCACGAAAAACGGCTTCGCTCAGATCCATACGTGTAAGTGTTTTGTCGCTCATTACGCCCCCCTTTGGTTTCGGCCAGCATAGAGGGAGGTAAATTTCCGAGTCAATATCAATGGCTTGTGGGATGCCCTTAAAACAGCATTTACCAGCGGATTACCACCGATCCCCACGCCAAACCGCCGCCAATTGCCTCTGTGACCACCAAATCACCCTGTTTTATCTGCCCGCGCTCTTTGCCGACCGACAAAGCCAAGGGAATCGATGCGGCGGAGGTATTGCCATGATCCTGAACAGTTACAACCACACGGTCCATCGGAACCTGCATGCGTTGGGCCGTGCCTTTGATGATCCGCAGGTTGGCTTGGTGGGGTACGATCCAGTCAACGTCACCACTGCTTAAGCCGGCTTTTTCAAGCGCTGCGTGAGCGGTTGCAGCCAGCTTTTCCACTGCGTGGCGGAACACTTCTTTGCCCTGCATCCGCAAATGGCCGGTTGTGCCTGTTGACGTTCCACCGTCCACATAAAGCAAGTCTTTGTACTGACCGTCAGAATGTAAATCTGACGACAGAATGCCGCGATCATCCGGAGTGCCCTTGCCATTCTCAGCCACTAAAACCAACGCCCCCGCACCATCACCAAACAGAACGCTGGTCGTGCGATCAGACCAATCCATCAGACGGCTGAAGGTTTCTGCGCCGATAACCAAAACCCGCTGCGCCTGGCCTGATACGATCAGCGCATTGGCATTGGACAATGCGTAGACAAAGCCTGCACAGACCGCCTGGACATCAAAAGCGTACCCCCGGGTCATTCCCAGAGAGGCCTGAACCATCGTCGCAGTGGAAGGAAAGGTGAAATCTGCGGTAGATGTCGCAAGAACCAACGCGTCGATATCATCGGGCACTAGGCCCGCGTCTTCCAGAGCTGCCTTGGCGGCCCGTGTTGCCAAGTCTGAAGTTGTTTGCCCTTCAGCAGCAAAATGCCGCCGTTCAATGCCCGAACGGGACCGAATCCATTCGTCGCTTGTGTCGATTGTTTTTTCAAATTCGCTGTTCGGGACTACTCGTTCAGGCAAATAATGCCCAACGCCCTTTACGACGGCGCGTATTGTCATTCGGTCCTACCGTTATTGTCCCCAATTGAAGGGTTATCTTGTCTTTCAACCAACACGGATGCAACCCGCGCCGCGATTTTCTCTGAAAATTCGGACTGCGCGAGCGTGAATGCAAGCTTTATCGCTGCTGAAACGCCGGTTTCATCCGCTGCACCGTGCGATTTGATCACAGTGCCGTTCAGACCGAGAAATACACCGCCATTCACGCGGCGCGGATCTATGCGTTCTGTCAGGCGGCGCAAAGACGTCAGCGCGAAAAGAGCGCCGAGACGTGACAGGGGGCTGTGCCTGAACGCAGCATTCAGAAATTCGCGGATCAAGGTGGCCGTCCCTTCGCCGGTCTTAAGGGCGATGTTTCCGGTAAAGCCGTCTGTCACAATCACATCAACCCGGTTTGAGGGAATGTCGCCGCCTTCAACGAAACCGACATACTCAAAATTTGCGCCTTTTGACGCTTCGCTGATCAGGTCGTTTGCAACTTTCAGTTCTGCACGACCTTTGTGTTCTTCTGTCCCGACGTTCAGCAAACCGATTCGGGGTCGCTTGATATCCATACCGTTACGGGCATAAGACGCGCCCATAAGCGCATATTGAAGCAGGTCTTCCTGATCGGCGCGAATATCCGCTCCGACGTCCAGCATGATGTTAAAGCCGCCAGGGTTGCGAGACGGCCAAAGACAGGCGATTGCAGGTCTGTTTATGCCGGGGAGTTTGCGCAACCTGATCATCGACAACGCCATGAGCGCACCGGTGTTGCCACAGGAAACTGCAACGGTCGCTTCGCCATTTCGGACAGCTTCGATCGTTGACCACATGGAACTGTCTTTGCCGTTGCGGACAACGTTGCTGGGTTTGTCATCCATCGTGACAACGCTGTCAGAATGGCGAACCTCACAGACATCAGCAAGTCCGTGGCGCTTGCTGATCAGCTGTTCCAGCTGTGTCTTATCGCCGTGTATGATAAAGCCGATTTCTGGATTTTTCTCAGCAGAAAGCGCAATACCGGCGACAACTGCCGCCGGTCCATGATCTCCGCCCATAGCGTCAACAGAAATAACTGTGAGCTGCGAAACGGTGCCTGAGGCACCCGAGCTAGTTTGATTGGAAGTTTCCGTCACCATGCCCGGTCTGCCAGAAGACGGGCTTAAGCCGCGTCTTCTTCGTCCAGGTCAACTTCGTCTGCCAGTGCGACAACTTCACGGTCAGCATAGTGACCGCAAGCACCACATACGTGGTGTGGACGTTTCAGTTCGCCACAGTTTGGGCATTCCGCTGGGTTGCCAGCAACCAATGCGTCGTGCGAACGGCGGTTGTTGCGGCGCGACCGCGTAATTTTACTCTTTGGGACAGCCATGTCACTACCTCAGTCATTTGGGGTAAAACCCCGATGTTTCCTGGCGATCAGGTGTTTCTACGCACGTGCGCATCACTGCCAAACCTACCGTATAAAGAGGCCGGGAACATACTGCGTTTCCCAGCCTGCGCAAGACTTTTCTTGACCTAATTCAAAGCTTCGTTACCTGCATCTGTCTTAACTGTCTTTTTGCAGTTTGTCACGCAATGCCGCAAGCCCTGCAAATGGCCGGGCTTCTTCATCGCTCATTGCTTGTTTGCCAGGTTCTGTAAATGCCGATTCTTCAAGTTTTGCGTCAGCCACTTTGGGATATAACGGTAGCGCGAGGGTCAGTGCCTCCTGCATAACCAAGCCAATATCTATGTGGTTGCCAAGTTGCTCAATGGAATCATCTTCCGGGGTCTCTTCAATACTTTCCGCCTCAAAATCCGGAAGCGTTGACATGAAGACCCGTGTTACAGGTTCGTCAATTCGCGTTACGACAGGCGCGAGAGTAAGAATACAAGGTTGAACAACCGTTGCTCCAAGCATCGCTTCCAGTCGCCAGTCAGATTTTCCCTGCGGACTTAGCCGCCCCAAAAGGCGCAGCTTTCGAACTTCGGTAATTCCAAGTGCTTTTGCCAGAGATTTAAGCTCCGGCCCATTGGGCCGAAGATCAAAATGAGTGGGCTTGCGTGTCGGAAGATCAGCCACGCGCAAAAGATGTTCAACCGGCTGAGTATCTGAAAGTTCATTCATAGAGATTGTGCATCCTTTCTTGAACCAAGGCCATTCCTTCTGTAAGCGGGATACGAGGCGAAGACTGGCGTGGCAAGGGGCTCTTAAATGTCAAACATCAGTACCCTGATGAAAAGTGTAATGATCGGGTTGGTTCTTTTGGCACTAGGTGCCTGTGCTGCAACCTATCGAAACCACGGTTATATTCCGACTGATGGTGAGCTTGACCTGATCCTTGTCGGGGTCGACACGCGCGAAACTGTCGCCAGTTCAGTCGGGCGTCCAACGTCGACCGGTGTTCTGGCGGATGGCGGATGGTATTACGCACAAAGCCGTTGGCGGCACCATTTGTACAAAGCGCCTCAGGAAATAGAGCGGCAGCTGGTCGCAATCAGCTTTGATGGAGACGGCGTTGTCGAGAACATAGAACGATTTGCCCTCGAAGACGGGCAGGTCGTGACCTTGTCGCGCCGTGTAACGGAAAGCAACATTCGTGGCGTCACGTTTATCGGCCAGATCCTGAGCAATATCGGTAACTTTGATGCCGGACAGGTCATTGGCGAAAACTAAAAGACGGGCCCTTTGATTTGCGATGGATTTCAACTAGCATCTTGCGCCGGCAACTGTCGTGCACATCTATGAGCTTTAAGGAAGGCTTCGGAGCAAGTGATGGCGACAATCGACAAGGCCCGCTTTACCGCACGTCTGGCTGTTTCAGCGCAGGATGTCAGGGATGCGCAGAGCCTGCGGCATCTGGCCTTTATTGAAGGAACCGGTGCGCCGATGCGGGTCGGTGGGCTAGAGCAAGACAAGTTCGATGATCGGTGCCGGCATGTTCTGATCGAAGAAACCGCAACAGGAAAACTGGTTTGTTGTTTTCGGTTGCTTCCGCTGAAAGACGGCAGTGAGATTGACAAAAGCTATTCTGCGCAATTTTACGAATTGTCAGCGCTGCGGGTTTTTACGCGCCCAATGACAGAGCTGGGTCGGTTTTGCATCCATCCTGATATTAGTGATCCAGATATTTTGCGGGTCGCCTGGGCGGTTTTGACGCGCTTCGTCGATGATGAAGGGGTGGAAATGCTGTTCGGCTGTTCATCGTTCAAAGGAACTGCGGCCGAAAATTATAACGATGCTTTTGCCCTATTAAGGGAACGCCACCTCGCCCCGAAATGCTGGCGCCCAAAGGTAAAGGCGCCAAATGTTTTCCAGTTTGCAAAAAGATTAAGGCGCAAGCCTGATGCCAATCGCGCCTTGTTGGGGATGCCACCATTGTTGCGCAGTTACCTTGCTATGGGGGGATGGGTTAGTGATCACGCCGTCGTTGATCGTGATATGAACACGCTGCACGTCTTTACCGGCCTCGAAATACAGGCGATATCGCCTGCGCGAAAACGCCTTTTACGCGCCGTTGCGGGTCAGGATGTGAATAAGACCGCTTGCAGTGGTTGACCTGCACGAACTCTCAGAGTAGCCCGCTGCCATGGCACGCGCACCTCTTCTTCAGCTTTCGGATATCTCCCTGACTTTTGGCGGAGACCCTATCTTCAAAGACCTCAATCTAATCGTTCAGCCGGGCGACCGCGTTGCGCTGGTCGGGCGCAACGGATCAGGTAAATCTACCTTGATGAAGGTTATGGCCGGATTGGTTGAGCCTGATATGGGTTCAAGGGCTGTGACACCCGGAATTCAGGTAAGTTATATGGAACAACATCCTGATTTGTCCGCATTTAGGACGCTCGGGGAATTTGCATCAAGCGGGCTGGAGCCAGATCAGACTTACCGCGTTGAAATGGCGGCGGAAGGGCTCAAATTTGATCCGACAACGCCTGTTGGCATCGCATCCGGGGGGGAGCGCAGGCGCGCCGCACTTGCGAAACTCCTGGCAGAATCGCCCGATCTCATGCTGCTTGATGAGCCAACCAACCATCTGGATATCGAGGCGATCCAATGGCTTGAATCTCAACTCAAAGAAACACGAACTGCCTTTGTCTTGATCAGCCATGACCGTGCTTTTTTGAATGAACTGACGCGTGCAACACTCTGGATCGACAGGGGAAAAACACGCAGACAGGAAAAAGGGTTTGCCGCATTTGAAGCGTGGCGCGACAAAACCTGGCAAGAGGAAGATGAAGCCCGCCACAAGCTTGATCGAAAACTCAAGGCAGAAGCACGCTGGGCCGCAGAAGGCATTAGCGCGCGCCGCACGCGAAATCAGGGGCGGCTGCGGGCTTTCAAGGAAATGAAAGCAGGGCGTTCCGAACATGTAATGCGGCAGGGCGCCGCGGCGATGGAGCTTGATTCTGGTCAAAAATCCGGCAAACGCGTAGTTGATGCCCAAGATATCTCCAAGATCTTTGATGGGCGAAACATCCTGTCAAACTTCTCTCTCAGAATCGAACGGGGTGATCGTGTTGCTTTGGTTGGGCCAAATGGCGTGGGCAAAACAACATTGCTGAAGATTCTGATCGGAGAGATTGAACCGGACACCGGAAGCGTTGCGCTTGGCACCAATCTTGAGGTTGCAGTTTTTGATCAGAATCGCTCAAAGCTCAGTCCGGAAATGACACTATGGGACAGCCTGACCGGCGACCCTGAAATGCGTGTTTCAGGCAAAGCTGATCAGATTATGGTGCGCGGAACCCCACGGCATGTGGTTGGGTACCTGAAGGATTTTCTGTTTGATGAAAGACAGGCCCGTGCCAAAGTGAAATCGCTCTCCGGCGGCGAAAAAGCGCGACTTTTACTTGCAAAAATTATGGCGAGGCCTTCGAACCTGCTGGTGCTCGATGAACCTACCAACGATCTGGATGTGGAAACGCTTGACCTATTACAGGATATTTTGGCGGACTATGACGGAACGGTGCTGCTGGTCAGTCACGACCGGGATTTCCTGGACAGAGTCGCAGCCACGACAGTAGCAATGGAAGGCGATGGTAAGGCCACGGTCTATGCAGGCGGTTGGTCTGACTACCAAAATCAAAGAGTGGTCAAGGAAAGCCTGACCCACACAAAGCCAAAACCAGCAGAGCTGAAGGCATCCAAGAAAAGCAAACAACAGCCAACAAGGCTTTCCTTTACAGAACAACACCGGCTGGATGCCTTGCCGGAGGAGATTGCGCGGCTTGAGGCTGAGATTGCGAAGCTGGAAGATTATCTTTCAACGCCAGAGCTTTTCAGCACTTCACCTGCGAAGTTCAACAAGGCCACAGAAGCGCTTGTAGAACGTCAGGCTGCGCTTGCTGCAGCAGAAGACGAATGGCTTGCGCTGGAAGAAAAAGCCGCTGAGCAGGCCTAGCGTCTTTTACTGCATTCTGAGAGCACCATCGATGCGAATGACTTCACCGTTCAGATAGGGGTTCTCGACGATGAACTGCGCAAGGCGCGCATATTCGCAAGGTTTGCCCAAACGCTTTGGAAAGGTCACGTCGGCAGAAAGCCCGCTGATAATTTCTTCGCCAAGAGATTCCAGCATTGGCGTCAGGAAAATACCCGGCGCGATCGCCATGATGCGCACTCCGATCGAGGCCAAATCGCGGGCAACGGGCAGGGACAGCCCCGCTATACCAGCCTTGGAGGCCGCATAAGCCGCCTGGCCTTTTTGTCCGTCAAAGGCCGCGATAGAGGCTGTGTTGATAATAACACCGCGTTCGCCATCTTCATTTGGTTCATTCTTTGCCATCTCGTTTGCAGCAAGCCGCAATACGTTGAAGCTGCCAATCAGATTGATCGAGATCGTGCGCTGGAAACTATCAAGCGCATGTGGGCCGTTGCGGCCAAAGGTTTTCTCGCCCGTGGCAATTCCTGCGCAGTTCACACAGGCGTTGATGCGCCCCATTTCAGCGCTGGCCTGTGCAACACCTGCCGTAACAGATGCCTCGTCAGTCACATCCACAATGGCAAATCCTGCGCCAATCTCGGCTGCAACGGTTGCGGCGCGTTCCGCATCCCGGTCAAAGATTGTCACCTGAGCACCCGAGTCGCGAAATGCGCGTGCCGTCGCCTTGCCAAGGCCCGAGGCGCCCCCGGTAACAATCGCTTTGGTATCAGTGATCAGCATGGCAGGTCTCCGAAGAATTGAACATGTGTTCAGATATTCCGTCAAAGCCCATCTGTAAAGGTGTTTGCGTTTGCTCTTTAGCGCGCGCTATTTTTCCGGAATCAGGCCCTTGGGGCTGAATCTGAGAACAAGGATCAGGATCAACCCCATGGTCAGCAGACGCATATGGGCCACTGAATTTTGCAGATGATCCTTTAGCCAATAGCCGTCATTCAGCGGTGCCGTTATCAGTTCCATCAATTTGGCGCCCATTGGCTCTACCTCGACCCAAAGGAACCAGATCAGAAAGCCACCGAGGACGGCCCCCCAGTTATTGCCCGAACCGCCAACAATCACCATCACCCAGATAAGGAAGGTAAAACGCAGTGGTTGATAGGTGCCAAGCGTAAGCTGACTGTCCATAGTTGTCATCATCGCGCCGGCGATGCCGCAGATCGCGGACCCAAGGATAAATATTTGCAGATGTCGCGCGGTTACGTCTTTGCCCATCGCTTCGGCAGCAATTTCATTATCGCGGATGGCGCGCATCATCCGACCCCAGGGCGAATTCAGCGCTTTTTCCGCAAGCCATAGCAGGATCACCAGAACGACAGCGAACAAGCCAGCATACGCGAGCTTTACATAAAGCGTAGAGGCCATGACCGGATCATGGAACCCAAAGCTGGCCGCGCGGTTAAGGAAGGCTTCTGAGGCTTGCAAGTCCACCTCGTAAGGCACAGGGCGCGGAATGCCGACAACGTTTTTAACACCGCGTGTCAGCCAGTCTTCGTTTTTCATGATGGCGATGATGATTTCCGCAATGCCGAGTGTCGCGATCGCCAGATAGTCCGACCGAAGACCAAGCGCGGTTTTACCGATGACCCATGCAGCCCCTGCCGCAAACAACCCGCCAACGGGCCAGGCCAGTAAAACTGGCAGGCCAAGCCCACCCAGATACCCGGTTCCGGCAGGGTTTACCTTTTCGATTGCCAAAACAGCTGGGTCAAACAGGAACCTGAACAGCAGAAAGCCACCAATCAGGAAGACAATCATCGCGAGGGTTCTTTTGTTTCCGGGCGCCATACGCCGATAGAGATTCCCGGCCCCAACAATAGTCGCGACACCGGTAAGCAGTGCAATCCCCATACGCAGACCGCCCACAGCCCACGCCTCGGTTGTGGGGGGCATTGAGACAAGCACAGCGGCGAGACCACCAAGCGCAACAAAGCCCATAACACCAATGTTAAATAGCCCCGCGAAACCCCATTGCAGGTTCACGCCAAGCGCCATGATGGCCGAAATCAGCCCCATGTTTAGGATCAGGAGCGCCGTGTTCCACCCCTGCACAAAGCCAGATCCGAAAATTAAGGCGCCAACGATCAAGAAAAGAGTGATATTTCTCATGCTGATACTCATGCTGTATTCCCCTTGAAGAGACCTGTCGGCTTAAACAAAAGGACGATGATCAGGATCGCAAAGGAAACTGCGAATTTGTAATCGGTCGACAAAAGCTGGACGAGCGTGCTTGGCTCCAGACTTTCCGGAAGCAGATAAATCAGAACCTTCTTGTAGGCGTAGGTAACCGTGACCTCGGAAAAGGCGATCACAAATCCCCCGGCAATTGCACCCAGCGGATTGCCAAGTCCACCCACAATCGCAGAGGCAAAGATTGGCAGCAAAAGCTGAAAATATGTGAAGGGCTTAAACCCTTTATCAAGGCCATAAAGCACACCTGCAATGGTGGCGAGCGCTGCAACGATGATCCACGTATAGGCCACAACGCGTTCCGGGTTGATGCCCGACAGCAATGCAAGGTCTTCGTTGTCAGAAAAGGCGCGCATGGATTTTCCGGTGCGGGTTTTGTTCAGAAACCAGAACAACAGCGCCACCACGATTACAGCTGTGACAATCGTGATTGCCTGACTGGTCCGGAACGCGAGCCCCTCGCTAAGCCCGGTCATTGTCTTAAAATTACGTGCTGAAATGATGAACCGTTCGCCGTCTGCAAACTGCTGACCATCGGGGCCGATGATGAACCGGACAAGCCCGTTCATCACGAACATGACGCCCATGGAAACGATCACAAGGATCACCGGGGCCGCCTTTTGTGCGCGGTAGAAACGGTACACCATACGGTCCGTCGCCAGCACCAGCAATGCAGCCCCAGCAATGCCAAAGGGCAGGGCGAGCAGGGCAGTTGGCATCGGCCCAAGGTTAATACCCATCGACTGGAACCACCATGTCACAAGTATGGTAACCATCGCGCCAAAGGCCATCGTGTCGCCGTGCGCAAAGTTCGAAAACCTGAGGATGCCATAAATCAGCGTGACCCCAAGCGCGCCAAGCGCAAGCTGGCTGCCGTAGGCAATAGCGGGAACGATGACAAAGTTTGAGAATGCCACGAAGGCGTTTAGGAATTCCATCGGTCAGCCCCCCAAAAACGATTTGCGGACTTCTGGGTCGGCCAGCAGGGCCTTTCCGGAGTCGGTGAAACGGTTACGGCCTTGGACAAGGACATATCCTTTATCTGCGATCTCAAGAGCTTGCCGGGCGTTCTGTTCAACCATCAGTATCGAAATTCCGCTCCGTGCAACCTCGATAATCCGGTCAAACAGCTCATCCATCACAATCGGGCTGACCCCGGCAGTAGGTTCATCCAGCATCAGAAGTTTTGGCTTTGTCATCAGCGCGCGGCCCACGGCGACCTGCTGGCGTTGCCCACCTGAAAGCTCGCCTGCCGCCTGATAGCGCTTTTCCTTTAATATCGGAAACAGATCATAAACCTGCGACAAGGTGTTTGAAAAATCGTCGGTACGAATGAATGCGCCCATCTCGAGGTTTTCCTCGACCGTCATTGAGGTGAAGATGTTTTGGGTCTGCGGCACGAACCCCATACCCTTGGCAACACGGGCCTGAGGGGCGAGCTTGGTAATGTCTTCACCGTCCAGTCTTACGCTGCCTTTGTGCAGGTTCAGCATGCCAAAGACTGCCTTCATAGCGGTAGATTTGCCAGCACCATTGGGCCCCACGATTACGGCAATCTCGCCTTTAGCAACAGAGATCGTGCAATCGTGCAGAATATCAGCGCCACGCCCATATCCACCGGTCATGTTTTCACCAATCAGGAAGGGGTTGCTCATACGCCGACCTCTGCTTTGACTTTGTTCTTAAGGCCTGTGCCCAAATAGGCTTCGATCACTGCATCATTTGATTTGATTTCGTCGATCGTGCCTGTGGCCAGCACTTTGCCTTCGGCCATGCAGATCACCGGATCACACAGACGTGCGATAAAATCCATGTCATGTTCGATTACGACGAAGGTATACCCACGCTCTTTGTTCAATCGGATGATCGCATCACCAATTGTGTTCAGCAGGGTGCGGTTCACCCCGGCGCCGACCTCGTCCAGAAACACGATTCTCGCGTCAACCATCATCGTGCGGCCAAGTTCGAGCAGTTTCTTTTGACCGCCGGACAGGTTGCCGGCTTTTTCGTCCTTCAGATGATCGATCGTAAGGAATTCAAGAACTTCATCAGCTTTCTTCAACAGCGCGGATTCTTCTTCTGCAACGCGTGCGCGGTGGAACCACGCATTCCAAAGTGTTTCGCCGGATTGTGCGCCGGGTACCATCATCAGGTTCTCGCGCACCGTCATGGAGCCAAACTCATGCGCGATCTGAAAAGTGCGCAGCAGACCTTTGTGGAAAAGTTCGTGTGGAGGCAGGCCGGTAATGTCCTCGTTTTTCATGAAAACGCGCCCGGATGTGGGTTTAAAAATACCGGCTATCACATTGAAAAGCGTTGTTTTACCTGCGCCATTCGGGCCGATTAGACCCGTTATCGAACCTTCTTCTATGGCAAGGGATGCCCCGTCCACCGCATGGAAACCGCCAAATGCCTTGACGAGGTCGTCTACGACGATCATTCCCAAAATCCCCCTCATTTACGGCTGTTTTTTTCGCCGTATTTTTGCAAGAACAGCCCGGGAAAAACCCGGGCTGCCTGAGTTATCGCTTTGTCAGATTAACGGAAACGTACGGTGACGTTTTTACCATCCTGAACTTCGATTTCACGGTAAGTTCCAGCGCTTTCGCCTGGTCCGATCAGTTCAACAGCTGATCCACCGACATAGTCGATATCACCGCCATTGCGCAGAATTTCGAGACCTTTGGCAAGCTCACCCGGGTAGATTTCTTCGCCCGGGGCGTTCGCAACTTCCAGGATTTTGCCAACGTAGTCGCCTGGTTCTGCTGAACCTGCGGCTTCCATTGCGAAAGCAAACAGGGCAACTGCGTCATAGCTTTCGGGTGCGTATGGCGATGTGCCTTCAAAGCCGTTTGCCGCCCCGAACTCAGCCATGGTTTCCGCGCCGCGGCCGCCGGAACCTGCTATCTGTCCGTAAGACCCGTTAAGCGCTGGTCCAACATTCACCGGAAGCGAGTCACCAATCATACCGCCCGGCAGGACGAATTGATCAAACGCACCTGAATCAAGCGACGCGTTGATTATACCAAGTCCGCCCTGATCAAGATAGCCTGCAACAACAAGAATATCGCCACCCGCTGACGCGAGCGCGCCGACCTCAGCCGAATAGTCCGCTTTCCCATCTTCATGCGCTGCGTTGATAGTGATTTCGCCACCCTCAGCCACAAAAGATTCTGCGAACGCGTCTGCCAGACCCTTGCCATAGTCATTGTTTGTATAGGTCAGTGCGACCGATTTGACGCCGCGGTCCATAAGAATCTCGGTCATCACCTGACCTTCGCGTGCATCCGATGGCGCCGTGCGGAAGAACAGACCCTGATCCTCAACAGTAGAAAGGGCAGGGGATGTTGCGGAAGGTGAAATCATCACCATCCCATTCGGAATGGCAACGTTCTGCAGAACTGCTCCGGTAACACCCGAACAGTCACCACCAACCAGACCTTTGATACCCTCAGCGGCAATCAGGCGTTCAGCGTTAGAGGTTGCGAGGCCGTTGTCGATACAACCGGTGTCGGCGCGAACGCCAGCCAATGTAGAACCACCAAGAATACCACCAGATTCGTTTATTTCAGCGATGGCCAGATCCGCAGCACTCGCCATGTGGCCCGTCAGTGATTCAATAGGACCGGTGTAGCCGAGCAGAAGGCCGAGTTTAATTTCGTCCGCGGATGCAGCATTAGCCGCCATAATGGCAGTGGCGGCAGTCGCCATAAGCAGTTTTTTCATTTTATTCTCCCTGTGAGTGATGGATTGGAATCCAACTGCACAAAAGACTACGCGCGCATTTTTCAAATAGGAAGAGGCATTTTCCTGGGTGCATTTATCGTTGGACCAGATTATTCGTTCCAGACAAATCCACGCAAAAGGTTACTAAATCGTTAACGATCATGGATCGTTTAACATTTTTATACATTGCCTCTTTTGCAGCCTGAACACAGGCTTCAAGGAAAACCAATCAGGGTGTCAGATCGACAATCGAACAGATTGGGCACCGCGTTCGCGGTATGGTGTTGTGCTATAATGTGCGCGATAGCATTTTGAAAAATGCGAGGGCGAAGCGAACCCGCAGGCAAGCGCGATATTGATAACACTCATGTCGGTTTGCATCAGCAGGTTGCGCGCTTTTTGAAGACGAAGCTCCATATAGTATCGCTTAGGAGAGCGATTCAGGTAGCGGCGAAAAAGTCGTTCAAGCTGGCGTGTGGACATGCCAACTTTTTTCGCGAGCACTGACGGTGAAATAGGTTCCTCGATATACTGTTCCATCATCTGAATAACAGCCGACAATTTCGGGTGGCGCACGCCGATGCGTGACGGAACAGAGAGCCGCTGTGTATCCTGATCTGTTCTGATGGATGAGTAGATCATCTGATCGGCGACCGCATTTGCAAGGTCTTCACCGTGATCATTTGCAATCACTTTGAGCATCAGGTCAATCGACGACGTGCCGCCAGCGGTCGTATACCTATTTCCATCCATTACAAAGATCGATTTCGTAAGTTCTATATCGCCGAACTCCTCGACAAAACTATCTTGGTTCTCCCAATGGATTGTTGCTTTCTTTCCTTCCAGCAATCCGGCCTTGGCTAGCGAATAGCTGGCAGTACAAAGCCCAGCGATTATTGCGCCCCGGCGTGCTTCGCGACGCAGCCAGTTGATGAGTTTCTTACTGGTCGTTGCCTGAATACCGACACCACCGCAAACGAGTATCGTGTCATCCCGCAAAATTTCCTCAAAGTCGCCGTCGACTTTCAGCTCTGTCCCAGCAGAGCATTTTACGCTTTCGCCACCCTCTGTCAGAAGTTTCCACTCATAAAGCGGCTTGCCTGACATGCGATTTGCAATGCGCAATGAATCCATTGCTGAAGCAAAACTCAACATTGAAAAATCATTCAGAAGGACGAATACAAAACGCCGTGGTTTTGCTGCGTTAAACTCTACATCAACAAGTTGTCTTGAGTGCGGCATTTAAGCCAACCTTCCGATAATTCGAATTCCCCGAATACAGGTTTCTATCGACCGTTCAAGGGCAATTCAGATCATATTTTGACTATATACACGCAGAAACAACGAATTTGGAGAATTTCTGCTGTTGGCAATGTGCCGAATTAACAGATATATACAAATCTCTCTATTCTCAAAGCTGGAGCTATGACAATGACACGGGTTTGGAACAAGTCTGACTGGCGCACAAAGCCCAGAGTTCAGATGCCCGATTATACGGATGATGCCGCACTAAAAGCAGTGGAAGCGCAGCTTGCGAAATATCCGCCTCTTGTCTTTGCCGGCGAAGCAAGAAAGCTGAAACAATCGCTTGGGGCCGTTTCCCGTGGAGAAGCCTTTTTGCTGCAAGGCGGGGATTGTGCTGAAAGCTTTTCGCAGTTTTCGGCTGATACAATTCGCGACACCTTCAAAGTCATGCTGCAAATGGCGATGGTGCTGACCTATGGCGCGAAGGTTCCTGTGGTCAAAGTGGGCCGTATGGCCGGTCAGTTCGCAAAACCGCGCTCTGCACCAACCGAAGTAAAGAATGGCGTCGAATTACCAAGTTACCGCGGTGATATCATCAACGAGTTGGATTTCACCTCAGGTGCCCGCATGCCTGACCCGCAGAAAATGCTGCAGGCTTACATGCAATCCGCCGCAACGCTCAATCTTGTGCGCGCTTTCAGCCAGGGTGGCTATGCGGATGTGCATCAGGTCCATGCCTGGACGCTTGGGTTTACAGACCGCGACGAGTCGGAAAAATACCGTGATATGGCAAACCGCATTTCCGACACGCTCGATTTCATGACAGCGGCGGGCGTGGACAGCAATAATTCGCATACGCTTCAGACTGTAGACTTTTACACGAGCCACGAGGCGCTGCTGCTTGAATATGAAGAAGCACTTTGCCGGATTGATTCTACGACCGGTCTGCCGGTCGCTGGATCAGGACATATGATCTGGATTGGTGACAGGACTCGCCAGCCTGACGGTGCGCATGTCGAATTTGCACGCGGTGTGCAAAATCCAATAGGTATGAAATGCGGCCCGACAACAACGGCGGAAGACCTCAAGGTGCTAATGGAAAAACTGAACCCGGAAAATGAAGCGGGTCGTTTGACACTGATCGCTCGTTTTGGTGCCGGTTCTGTCGGAGACCACTTGCCGCGACTCATAAAGGCAGTTCAGGAAGAAGGGGCCAAGGTTGTTTGGACCTGCGACCCGATGCATGGCAATACGATCAAATCATCGTCCGGGTACAAAACCCGACCATTTGATTCTGTGCTGCGCGAAGTGCGCGAGTTTTTTGCCCTTCACAAAGCAGAAGGCACGATCCCCGGTGGTGTACATTTTGAGATGACAGGTCAGGACGTAACAGAATGCACCGGTGGTGTACGCGCTGTGACAGACGAGGATTTGTCTGATCGCTATCACACAGCATGCGATCCGCGTCTGAACGCGAGTCAGTCGCTTGAATTGGCGTTTCTGGTTGCAGAAGAGCTTTCGGAAAACCGTAAAGAACAGCAAGCAGCAGTCGTTTAAGATTTCTGATCAGAGCCGCAGCAATACACTTGGCGGCTTTATCAGGTATCTGATTTGACCAATCTAAGGGCCGGGTGCATAGCGTCTGGCCCTTTTTGTTTGTAGGGCATTTGTGTTTCGGTAAAAGCTAGGGCATTTGGGTTCGTTGCGGGGTTTCGTTTCTCGTCAGAAATTATTCGCCTTCTGCTGATCTTCCCGATATGAAAACGGCGTGGCGTGCGCCCCGTTGTGCCTTCGCTGACCAAACACCCTAACACGCGTGAAATTTCTCCAAGATCGCTTTTCATGGGTAAAAGCATTAGCTGCCCATCAATCGGTGGTTTGCCGATCCCTCGTTCGGCAGAAAGCGAGAGCGTGGCTTTTTCAGGTTCCGTAAAAACCTGTTCCAAGGTGTCAGATAAAGGTTTTCTCGCCTTCGGCACAAACAATGTAGCGAGTGGCATTCCGCGCACTTCCATTCCCATTAACGTTACAAGGTGCATACCTGCGATGCGGAAACGTGCGTGCCCCGGCGCAACGCGTTCCAGAATAAATGCGTATTCCAGCGCCTTTTCAATTCCACGTGGGTCAACATCCGCGCGGAAAGGCGCAAGCCGGTTTTTTCGTAAGGCTTCCCAATAGGCATCGACCTGTTGCAGCGCAGGGTGTTTCACCTCCTGAACATAATCGGAAAACGGAATAATATTTTGCCCTTCTGAAAGGTTTTTCATGGTGCCGCACTCTCTATCGATTTACACCCCTGTTATCGGGGTTTGTTGTTCATAGGGGATGGCTCTGTTAACCCTATGTCCACAATGGTTACTCGTAAGTTAACATCGCATAGGTTGCGCAGGGTTTGGGGGATAAAGTTGTTAAATGGTTAACTCTATGACGGGCTTTGCCACGGGACGAGGACAAAACGAGACCTACAGCTGGACCTGGGAATTGCGCAGCGTGAATGCAAAAGGACTGGATCTGAGGTTGCGCGTTCCGGACTGGATATCCGGTCTTGAACAGGCACTGCGTGGTATTTTGAGCAAGCGTATCGCACGCGGTAGCGTGAACCTGACGCTTCGCGTCCTGCGCGAAGATAGCGCTGAAACACAAAGCCTTAATCAAGACCAGATGCGCCGTGTCCTTGCACAAATTGCCGAGGTTGAAATCGCCGCCGCTGAAGCAGATATTTCGCTTGTGCCGACACGGGCCAGTGATGTCATGGCCCAGCGCGGTGTTTTGGAAATGAGTAGTGCCGAAGACGACAGCGGCGCGCTAATGGCGGCTCTGCTAGCTGATTTTGAGCCACTGGTTGCAGATTTCAGCAAGATGCGTGCCTCAGAAGGTGCAGCACTTCAATCTGTGATTTCCGGGCAAATTGACCATATCGGAGAATTGACAAAGCGCGCCAAGGTCGTCGCGGAAGATCGCAAACCAAAGGTTGCTGAACAACTGCGTGCTAATCTTGCGCTGGTGCTTGAAAACATGCAGGGCGTTGACGAAAGCCGCCTGGCGCAGGAACTAGCGCTGCTCGCGGTAAAGGCGGACGTGACCGAAGAAATTGACCGCCTGATGGCCCATGTCGACGCTGCAAACGAACTGCTTAAAACCAAGGGAAGCATTGGGCGTAAGCTCGATTTTCTGATGCAGGAATTTATGCGCGAAGCAAACACGCTGTGCTCAAAATCGCAGTCGGTTGATCTGACCTCTCTGGGCCTTGACCTGAAAGCGACCATCGATCAGATGCGCGAACAAGTTCAGAATGTGGAGTAGGCATGAGCGAGTCAAAACCCAACAGACGTGGTATCCTGATTATTCTTTCATCCCCGTCCGGGGCTGGTAAATCGACACTGGCAAAAAGATTGATGGCGTGGGATCCGAGCCTCAAGTTTTCAGTTTCAGCAACTACTCGCGCACCGCGACCCGGTGAAGAAGACGGGCGAGAATATTATTTCAAAACACATGATGAGTTCCAGAAAATGGTTGAAGAAGGCGAAATGCTGGAGCATGCGCAGGTGTTTGACCATTTTTACGGGTCTCCGAAGGCCCCTGTCGAAGACGCAATCAAAGCGGGCCGCGATGTGCTGTTTGATATTGATTGGCAAGGTGGGCAGCAAATCAGAAATTCAACTTTGGCAGATGACGTCGTGTCGATCTTTGTTTTGCCACCTTCGATAGCCGAACTTGAAAGCAGGCTCCGCTCGCGCGCGCAGGACAGCGACGAGGTGATCGCCGGACGTATGCGCAAAAGCCGTGACGAGATCAGCCACTGGGCCGAGTATGACTACGTTCTGGTCAATACTGATGTGGATAAGGCGGAGCTGCAAATGATCTCGATCGTTTCAGCAGAACGTCAGAGGCGCAGCCGCCAACCCGGGTTGGTTGAACTGGTGCGCGGCCTGAACACAGAATTTGAGGAGCGGACATAATGCTCTATTCACTGGATGGCATATCGCCGGAACTGGATGATGATAGCTGGGTTGCCCCGGATGCAAACCTGATTGGACATGTCCGGCTGGACGCAGGGGCATCCGTCTGGTTCGGGTCCACTTTGCGCGGTGACAACGAACTGATCCATGTCGGTGAAGGCAGCAATATTCAGGAAAATTCAGTGCTGCACACGGATATCGGATATCCGCTGACAATTGGTAAGAACTGCACGATTGGCCATAAGGCAATGCTGCATGGCTGCACAATAGGCGAACAAAGCCTGATCGGTATGGGCGCGATGGTCTTGAATGGCGCGCGGGTCGGCCGAAATTGCCTGATTGGGGCAGGGGCGTTGATCACGGAAGGTAAGGAAATCCCGGATGGCTCACTTGTGATGGGTGCGCCCGGCAGGGTTGTTCGTGCTTTGGATGAAGAGGCAATCGCGGGCCTGCTGGCTTCTGCCCAAGGCTATCAGCAAAACATGCGCCGTTACCGTGACGGGCTAAGCAACGCCTGAACAAATCCCGTCCGAAAGGAACCCCCTAATGTCAGAGTCAAAGTCACCCTCCCTCGTGCGCCGCACACCCTGGCCAGAAAGCACAAGCCGTCCTGTTGGCACACCCATTCAGCCGTCAGTCGTCTATGCGTCTGACTGCCCGGATGCGCTTGACGATCAATATGAGGGGCGGACGTCCGGCTATGCATATTCGCGCGAAGGCCATCCGAACGCCAGCGTTCTTGCTCAAAAGATTGATGGTATGGAAGGTGTGAGCGGCGGCATCATTACATCGTCTGGCATGGCCGCCGTAACCGCAGCGGTTCTGGGGCTTTTGAACACCGGCGACCACATCATTGCGGGGGATCAGCTTTATGGCCGCTCCCTACGTATGATGAACGAGGATCTGCCAAGATTTGGCATCGGATTCACTTTGGCCGACCCGACGGATACCGCAGCCTTCGAGGCCGCTATTCGCGCGGAAACAAAAGCAATTCTGGTAGAGGTTGTTTCAAACCCAACGCTGCGGGTTGCGGATATGGAAGGGATCGTTCGGCTGGCAAAGGCGCATGGCCTGATCCTAATGATCGACAATACGTTTACAACGCCGCGTGGGTATAGCCCGTTTGAGCATGGTGCCGATGTTGTCATCCACTCTGTCACGAAACTGCTTGCTGGTCATTCCGACGCGATGCTTGGCTATGTCGTCGCACGCGACGAAAACTTGCAGGAAAGAATTGCGACTACGGCAATCACTTGGGGCATGACCGGCAGCCCGTTTGACTGCTGGCTTGCTGAACGCGGGCTTTACTCGTTCGAATTGCGCTATGATCGGGCGGCAGAGAGCGCAGCGCGTCTTGCAGACCATCTGGCCGGGCTAATGGGTGTAAAGCGTGTTGTTTATCCGATGCGTTCTGACCACCCGGACCACAACCGTGCCGTTGCTTTGTTGTCTGGTCGGGGGGGTAACATGGTCAGCTTTGAAATCAATGGCGGGCGTGACGCTGCAAACACATTGGCCCGAGCTGCGAAGAACATCGCTTTTGCGCCAACTCTTGGCGACATCGGAACAACGCTAAGCCATTCAGCATCGTCTTCCCACAGGGCGTTGTCAGAAGACCAACGGCTTGCCCTGGGCATTTCACAAGGGTTTTTCCGTGTGTCTGTCGGTGTCGAAGACATTGATCTGTTAAAAGAAGAATTCACCGAAGCGATTGAGGCGGCTAACGCTACTCGGTCTTGACTGTTGGATTATCATCGATTTGCAGAAGCTCAAAATCAAGCTTGGGCGCGAGGGTTTTGAACTCTTTCAGAATCATCTTTGGTGTTGGCAATGCTGGGCAAAGAACACGAAACTTCCCTTTGAAGCTGAATTCGCAAAGGACCTTCGCAAGATCCAGCGCGTCAAAGCGCCTCGCGATGAGGGGGCAAGCACAACACAAGGGTTCAACCGCTGCAACAAATCAGCGGTGATTTCGTTGAATTTGACAAATTCAATCAGTTCAACCTTGGGAAGCTCTCTGCCGTTGCTAAGCCAGTCCTGAACATCGCCAACGACCAAAATCAATCCGGTGTTTTGGTTGTTTGATGGAGTATGCGTTTGCCCTGTCGTCGTCATTCTTTTCCGCTCTTCCACTGACTGTGGAATGAGATCCCCTCATCGGAATAGTTTTACAAGCATCTAGCGGCAATATAGGTCGGATACGAAGGGTCGTAAATCAAGATGTAGCGGTAAATCGTCGCAAAAAGACGACAGGACGTAGCGTCAATTTTGGGTAAGGCGCGGAAAAATGATAAAAAACGAAGCAATGCAAACTGTTTTGACTGGTGTTCCAATTCCATTGGTCCTGGTCGCTGCGGATGAGCACGTTCAAATCTTGAACCCGGAAGCTGAAAAACTGCTTGGCTATGGCCTTACCGGGCGGCATTATATTTCGGTCTTGAGACAACCCATTCTTTTGGATTGTGTTGAGGCGGTGCTGCGTGACGCTGCGCCGGGTGAAACGCGCTATATCAGTAACGAAGCAGGCCGTGAAACGACGTATCTGGTGACCTGTGCCCCTGTCACGCTGGAAACCCCTGGTACAGGGGCGATCATCAGTTTTAATGACGTAACACTGAGGGAAGAAGCAGGGCAGATGCGGCGTGATTTTGTCGCGAATGTGAGCCATGAACTGCGTACGCCTCTGACAGCCCTTTTAGGGTTCATTGAAACGTTGAGTGGTGCTGCGAAAGATGATGCAGCCGCGCGGACCCGTTTTCTTGAAATCATGGAGACCGAAGCGACCCGGATGAACCGGTTGGTCGGGGACTTGCTTTCCTTGTCGCGCGTGGAGAGTGAGGAACGTATTCGCCCGAACGACATGGTCGATGTAGAAGTCCTTGTCAGATCAGCGGTACAATCCTTGTCTGCATTGGCGTTGGCCGAGAATGTCCAGATAGTCGTAAAGGTTGATGAATCCTCAATGAAAGCACCGGGAGATTCTGATCAGCTCTTGCAGGTTTTTACGAACCTGATCGAAAACGCGATCAAGTACGGCGGTCGCAATAAAACAGTCGAAGTGAACTTATCAATCAGTACAAATGAAAACAGTTTGCGTGGTCCGGGCGTGCGCGTTGAAGTCATCGACCATGGCGCGGGCATCGACCCGCAGTATTTACCACGCTTGACCGAGCGGTTTTATCGCGTTGATAGCCACCGGTCGCGTGAAATGGGTGGGACGGGGCTTGGGCTTGCGATTGTGAAGCACATTATCAACCGGCATCGCGGACGTCTTAGAATCTCTAGCGCCACAGGCGAGGGCAGCAAATTCTCGGTCGTTTTGCCCATACGAAAAGCCTAGACAGCCGAAGTTTCTGACTTTTCCACGAAAAGTCTTGTTCTGTCATAAAACTGTTACGCAACTGTCACAAAAGCATTGTGCACTGCGCTTAGGAGGGCGCTGTCGGTTACCCGGATTGGAAACCGAAAAGCTAACTAGGAGCTCTCTAATGTCTTGTCTCAAACTGACTGCATCGACCATCGTGATCGCGGCTGTTTCTGCCACCGCCGCTGCGGCGCGTGACCAGGTGCAGATTGCCGGGTCATCCACTGTTCTTCCATATGCAGCAATTGTTGCAGAGGCCTTTGGTGAAAATTTTGATTTCCCGACACCCGTTGTTGAATCAGGCGGGTCTTCCGCCGGTCTGAAAAAATTCTGTGAAGGAGTTGGTGAAGGTACGATCGACGTTGCAAACGCCTCGCGCCGCATCAAAGATGCTGAAGTTGCAAAATGCGCTGAAAACGGTGTGACCGATATCATCGAAGTTCGTATCGGTTATGACGGTATCGTTTTCGCGTCTGACATCAATGGCAATGCTTTCGAATTTACACCAGAAGACTGGTATCGTGCACTGTCTGATACAATAGTCGTTGACGGTGAAGTCGTGGCCAACACAGTGACGATGTGGAACGAGGTAAACCCTGATCTGCCAGCGCAAGAAATTCAGGCGTTCATCCCGGGCACCAAGCACGGTACCCGTGAAGTGTTTGAAGATAAGATGATCCTCGCTGGTTGCGAAGCTGTTGGGGATTATGACGTCTTTTTTGAGGCAAACGGCGGCGACAAAAAAGCTGCACAAAAACAGTGCATCAACCTTCGTACAGATGGCCGTACCGTAGACATCGACGGTGACTACACGGAAACCCTTGCGCGGATTGAAAGCAACAAAGACGGTATCGGCGTCTTTGGCCTCGCATTCTACGAAAACAACACCAACCTGCTGCAGGTTGCGACCATGTCGGGTGTTGTGCCTTCGACCGAGACAATTTCGACCGGTGAATACCCTGTGTCACGTCCGCTCTTCTTCTACGTAAAAGCGGCACATATCGGTGTGATCCCCGGCCTGAAAGAATATGCAGAGTTCTTCGTTTCTGAAGAAATCGCAGGCCCGGATGGCCCATTGGCTGAGTACGGTCTGGTTGCTGATCCGGAACTTGAAGCAACTCAAGCTGCTGTTTCAAACGAAAACAATATGTAGTCAAACGGAAGGCGGCCTTCTAAGGGCCGCCTTCACCCTTCTTGATAAGACTGGCTGACCTGATGTCCCTGATCTGGATTCTGACCCTCATACTCGCCTTCGCGGCGGTCGGTTACTTCGCTGGTAAGGCGCGTGCGCTTGCCTCAAGTGGTGGAAAGATACGTGATCTGCATTCGCTTCCGTCCTACTACGGAGCAAATGTTGCACTAAGTTCTCTTGTGCCATCACTTGCGGTATTGGCAGTTTGGCTGCTGGTTCAACCGATACTTCTTGAATCTCTGGTCGTTAAGCTCATACCGGATAACGCCATTGCTGAAGGCAGCACGCGCGATCTTGTGATGAGCGATGTGCACCGGGTTGCAGACGGACTTGATATGGCGGTGTCCAACGGTCTTCTGACGCTGGAAGAGTCTGAAGAAATGCGCGCAGAGTCTACAGATGTGCGCAAACAACTGGGCGATCTTGGTATTGCCCTTGGGGCCAAGGTTGGCCCCGAAGTTCTTGCTGCCGCGCAGGAATATCGCATCATGCGCAAAACTGGCTCACTCTGGATGATGATGATCGTTCTTGCCCTTGCGCTTGTTGGGGCTTTTTACAGCTACTCGCGAACCCACAAAGATTTTCGCGCGCGAAACGTGGTTGAGCGTGTGATTTTAGCCCTGCTTATCGGCGCTGCCTTAATCGCGATCCTGACAACACTGGGTATTGTTTTTTCAATGCTCTTTGAAACCCGCAGTTTCTTTAGCCAATTCCCTGCCGCCGACTTTTTCTTTGGTACGGTCTGGTCGCCTGACTTTCGCGGAGACTCTGAGCTGGGATTGTTACCTTTGTTATGGGGCACGCTTTTCATCAGCATGGTTGCTTTGCTGGTTGCCGTTCCAATCGGTCTGTTTGCGGCGATTTACTTATCAGAATACGCGGGGCCAAAAATGCGCGCCGTGGCGAAACTGATGATCGAAATTCTCGCGGGCATTCCGACCATCGTTTACGGTTTGTTTGCTCTCATAACCGTTGGGCCGATGCTGCGCGATCATTTTGCCCAGCCTTTGGGACTAGGTGAAAGCGGATCTTCCGTTATGACCGCTGGTTTGGTTATGGGGGTTATGTTGATCCCATTTGTGAGCTCATTGTCGGACGATATCATTAACGCAGTGCCACAGGCGATGCGCGATGGCTCTTTAGGTCTTGGTGCAACCCATTCTGAAACGATCCGCCAGGTTGTTGTTCCGGCGGCGCTTCCGGGGATTGTTGGCGCGATCCTGCTTGCGGCATCGCGGGCGATTGGCGAAACAATGATTGTGGTGCTTGGGGCAGGGGCCGCAGCGGCGCAAATGCATTCTGGCCTTGGTGCACTGGTTAATCCGTTTGAGGCGATGACGACCATCACCGTGAAAATTGTGAGTCAGCTTACGGGGGACACCGATTTCGCAGCACCTGAGACACTGGTTGCCTTTGCTTTGGGCCTGACACTGTTTTGTATCACACTGGGGCTGAACATCATCGCGCTTGTCATCGTGCGGAAATATCGGGAGCAATACGAATGAGCGATGCAACACGACACAGCGCTCCGCGAACCTCGCTTTATACCTTGAGCCCGCTTACGAAACGCAGGAACGCCACTGAAAAGCGGTTTAAGGTCTACGGATTGATTGCGATTTCAATCGGTATATTGGCTTTGTTGGTGCTGCTGACCTCGATCTTTAGCAATGGTCGCAGCGCGTTTATGCAGACTTACGTGACGCTTGATGTCCTGTTGCCTGCAGAAAAGCTCGACAAAAACGGAAATCGCGATATCGAAGAGATGAAAGCTGTTTCCACTTTCGGTTACGCGCCGCTGATCACGAATGCATTGATAAGCCGCCTTGATGAAATTGGTTTTGCGACGGACCTGAAGAAAAAAGAGATTGGTGCAATCGTTTCAAAGGAAGCCGCTGCCCAACTCAGAAATTTTGTTCTCGCGAACCCTGACTCACTGGATACCACAGTGACGTTCGAGTTTCTCGCAGGTGGGCGAATAGACGGGTACATGAAAGGGCGCGTAGATCATGAAAGTGCCGCGCTGGACAATAAGGTCAGTCCCGAACAGCTTGATATCGTTGATGCGCTTATCGAGACTGGTTCCTTGGAGAAACGTTTTAACTGGGCTTTTTTAACCGCACCCGATGCATCCGGACAGCGACCTGAAGCAGCAGGCCTTGGCGTCGCTTTCCTGGGGTCGCTTTACATGATGGTCGTTGTGTTGTTCCTTGCGCTTCCTGTCGGGGTAGCGGCGTCGATCTATCTGGAGGAGTTTTCCAAACAAAGCCGTCTGACAGACATTATCGAAGTCAATATCTCGAATCTGGCTGCGGTGCCGTCGATTGTGTATGGTATTCTTGGCCTTGCGATTTTCATCAACTTTGCCGGCCTGCCACAATCAGCGCCCATCGTTGGTGGCTTGGTTCTGACGCTTATGACACTGCCGACGATTATAATCTCGACCCGCGCGTCATTGAAATCCGTTCCACCCAGCATCCGAGATGCCGCACTTGGTGTTGGGGCGAGCAAGATGCAAACCGTGTTTCACCACGTTCTGCCGCTTGCCGCACCCGGTATTCTGACAGGTACGATTATCGGACTGGCGCAGGCGCTTGGCGAAACTGCACCACTTTTGCTGATCGGCATGGTGGCATTTGTGCGCGAGTATCCGGCGGGGCCGCCTGAGGGTTTTTTTGATCCGGCGTCGGCATTACCGGTGCAGGTCTATAACTGGACGCAACGCGCCGACCCAGCATTTGTTGAACGCGCCTCGGGTGCGATCATTGTGCTGCTGATTTTCCTGATACTGATGAATGCGGTTGCTGTTTTGCTGCGCCGTCGATTTGAACGCCGCTGGTAAGGGTACCTGCTATGAATGATATGCGATTTATGGAGAGAGCCGTGGACACCGATGAAATTAAATTTTCAGCCAGAGGAGTGCAGGTTTATTATGGCGACACCCATGCCATTAAGGACGTTGACGTTGATATCCAGTCAAAAACCGTGACGGCGTTTATCGGGCCATCGGGCTGCGGCAAGTCAACGTTTCTGCGGTGCCTGAACCGGATGAATGACACGATTGATATCTGTCGTGTTGAAGGTGATATTCGTCTTGATGGTGAAGATATTTACAATCAAAAAGTAGATCCGGTGCAGTTGCGTGCGAAAGTCGGCATGGTTTTTCAGAAACCAAACCCATTTCCGAAATCAATCTTTGATAACATTGCTTACGGCCCGCGCATTCATGGTTTGGCGGCATCAAAAGCCGAGCTTGATGACATTGTCGAGAAATCGCTGAGACGCGGTGCAATCTGGGATGAAGTCAAGGACCGGTTGCAAGCACCTGGTACAGGGCTTTCTGGTGGGCAACAGCAGCGGTTGTGTATCGCTCGTGCCATCGCAACAGAACCCGAGGTTTTGCTGATGGATGAGCCCTGTTCAGCGCTTGACCCGATTGCAACGGCGCAGGTTGAGGAATTGATTGATGAACTGCGCACGCAGTATTCTGTTGTGATCGTAACGCACTCCATGCAGCAAGCAGCGCGTGTTAGTCAGAAGACTGCATTTTTTCATCTCGGGAATCTCGTCGAGTTTGGTGAAACCGGACACATATTTACCAACCCCGTCGATCATCGTACGGAAAGCTATATTACGGGACGGATCGGCTGATGGAGCATATCATGCAAGACCAACACATAGCCTCAGCTTTTGATCGTGATCTGGAAGCTATTCAAGCCATGATCATGAAGATGGGCGGCCTGGTAGAAGTTGCGATTGTTGATAGTGCTAAGGCGCTTGCGACCCGGGACCTTGAGCTTGCGGAAGACGTGCGCGCGAAAGACAAACAAATCGACCTGCTTGAAGAAAAGGTAAACGAGGAAGCTGCGCGGCTGATTGCCCTGCGCTCCCCAATGGGGTCTGATTTGCGTACCGTGCTTTCAGTGATGAAAATCTCGGGCAATCTGGAGCGCGTTGGTGACTATGCGAAAAACCTCGCAAAACGGACGGAAGTCTTGGTTCGGATACCTGCCATCGAAGGCGCATCTGGTGCGATCAAGCGAATGGCGCGTGAGGTGGAACTGATGCTGAAGGATGCGCTCGACGCATATATTCAGCATGATGTTGATATGGCCCATGACGTGCGCGCGCGAGATCACGATGTAGACCAGATGTATAATGCACTGTTTCGCGAGTTCCTGACATTCATGATGGAAGACCCGCGCAATATTACCGCCTGTATGCATTTGCATTTCATCGCGAAAAATATCGAACGCATGGGCGATCATATTACGTCGGTTGCAGAACAGGTAATTTATCTGGTGACGGGTGAAATGGCAGAAGAGGCACGCAAAAAGGTGTCGAGCGTTTATATTGAACCACCGGTTCAAGGGAAAGAATGATGTCTGTCGATAAACCTCTTGTGATGGTAGTCGAAGATGAACCCGCTCAGCGCGAGGTGCTGGCCTATAATCTCGAGTCAGAAGGGTTTCGCGTAACAAAAGCCGAAAACGGGGAAGAGGCCCTGTTGTTGGTTGCGGAAGATACCCCGGATGTCATTTTGCTCGACTGGATGTTGCCGAATGTAAGCGGCATTGAAATTTGCCGGCGCCTCAAAACGCGCCCGGAAACCCGTGGTGTGCCGATCATTATGCTTTCTGCCCGTTCGGAAGAAGTGGACCGGGTGCGCGGGCTTGAAACTGGTGCCGACGACTATGTGATCAAGCCGTATTCGCTGGTGGAGCTTATGGCGCGTGTGCGTGGGCAGCTTCGTCGGACACGTGCGGCCGCAGTTGGCGAACGGATTGAATTTGATGACATCGTGCTGGACTCGGAAAGCCATAAGGTGTTTCGGGACGGGAAAGCGTTGAAACTGGGGCCGACAGAGTTTCGCCTGTTGGCCACATTCATGGAAAAGCCCGGGCGTGTCTGGTCACGCGAGCAGTTGTTAGACCGGGTCTGGGGACGCGATATCTATGTCGACACGCGCACAGTCGACGTTCATATCGGACGATTGCGCAAAGCCCTGTCAAAGCATGGTGGCACCGATCCGTTGCGAACCGTTCGCGGTGCGGGATACTCTTTAGGTTAAGTGCCGGCCTTTCGCTGAAGACGTTCAGGTGGACGCCGTGCAAAGAGAGATCAAGCGCGCGAATTCACTTGTGCCAAGCGTGTCAAACTTGGACGACAGGCTCTCGATCTCGAGTGCGCGATCCCGGCCAATAACCGGATCAGAAAGCATGTGAAACTTTTCCGAAATTTCTGCGTCTGTCAGTGGAGAATCCGGGTCCCCACGCGGTGACCGGGGCGGGGATCGAAACCGCCGACCATCCTTTAGAACCAGGGTCACATCCGCCCAGCGTTTGTCTGTGCTGATCTTTGTGTATTGATCATCTTCAATAAGTTGCGTTGCACGGCTAATTCGCAAAATATCCGGGTCGCGCAGCGATTGCTCGGTCAGTTCCTCTACGCCCACCTGACCGCGCACAATCATGGCGGCAACCGGGAAGGCGATTGCGTAGGAAAAATCGTCGAGCGTTTGTGGCGCATGACCTGCAAGGCGTGTTGCATAATGAAAGGTACGTATTTCGACGGCCTCGATCTCTGTGTGGTTCAGCGTATTTTCCGACATCAGATCAGCGACTGCATCCAGAGACGGATGCGCCCATCGGCAACAAGGGTACGCCTTGTAATGTGTATCTTCAACGGTGCGCCATGCATCCCCAAGATCGTGCCAGAATTCTTCTGCTTCGTTGCTTTCGCAGGTTAATGCCGGAGCACCGGTGAAACCTTCGCGTGCAAGATAGGCTGCCGTCACGCCAGAGGGCGCACCCCAGCCAACGCCGTCCCGAACATTCGTTGGGAAATCGATGCAGCGCATCATTTGGCTTCTTGGCCCGTGATATTCGCCAATTCCGGCGGCGTGTCGTATCTGTTCTGTCGTGCACCCCAGCATTCTGGCCCCTGCGGTGGCGACACCAACAGCGGTCCAGGCACCGGAGGTATGGTAGTCGGCGCAGGTCGCGTGCTGCGTGCGCCCCGCGCGGTAGCTGACTTCATAACCGACAGCCAGAATTTCAGCGAACCGACGGCCATCAAGTGCACGGCCCTGTGATGCCTCTGAATCCGCCATAGCGAGCAGGGCGGGGAACAAGGCGGAACCTGCATGGCCCTTGCAGGGGGTTACACCATCATGGGCGTCAATACTGTCGATTGTGAATGCGCCAGCCATGGCTGCACCAGCAGGGCTAACCCGTCGACCGTCCATCAACATCCCGGATGCACCCGCAGTTCCAACGCCGAACATCGCGAGCGCGCCCTTTCGCGATATCTTTGAAAGCTGAGTTGTGGACCCGACAGCGGCGACACCAATCGTGTCAGTGAAACTTCGCCGTAAGATATGAAGCAGTTCGTCAGGCAGGTCACTATATGAAAGCCCCGTTGCGAAGTCAGAAAAAGAAGTTACCATGCCTTGCCTCGCCAAATTTGGTCAGATCAATTTCCCTTAGTATCTGCAAAACGCAAACTCAGAAGAATGCCGTTTTGAGACGAAAATGTCGTGTTCGCGACCAAAGGCGAATTTTTGTCAACGTTTTGTGCTGTTTCTGTTCATCCAGAACGAAACCGGAAGCGAAAACAGATACAGCATGTTCGCAATCGCAAGCGTGCGCCATGGGTAGACTGTGAGGCTGACGATCAGGATGACAGCAAAGATCATCACCGGAACTTGCCAGTTTACATTGATCGCAAGATGTTTGAGCGAAAAGGTCGGCAATGTGCTGATTGCAAGGTAACCTGTGAAGATCGTGTATCCGACCAGCAGATAGGCGTGCTCTCCGATCGTCGACCAACCCTGGAACAAAAGAAACAAGGGCATCAGCGCAAGACAGGCAAGGGCAGGGGCGGGAACCCCGACGAAGTATTTGTCTTTTGCGACCGAAGCGGCGTTATCATCAAGTGCAACGTTAAAGCGTGCAAGGCGCAACGCGCAGCAAACACATAATAAGAGAACGGCGAGCCACCCGATACTGGCGTATTCGGTCCCTGCGAAAAATACGCGATAAAGCAGGATTGCTGGCACAACTCCAAAATTCAGAAAATCTGCGAGCGTATCAAGCTCCGCGCCAAACTGACTTTCGCTTTTCAGATAGCGAGCGATTTTTCCATCTGCAGCATCTAAAAACATCGCCAGAACAATAAGGTAAAGCGCAGTCTTATAATGCCCATCCAAACCAACCCGAATTGCAGTCAGGCCCGCACACATCGCAAAAATTGTCACCAGATTTGGGATGAACTTGCGAAATGGGGTGCGTTTGTTTTTGGGCCCTGAAGCGCTCATATCAGCCGCCCTGTCATAGCCGAACCGGTATGACCCAGATCAGCTAGTATCGTTTCACCGGCGACAGCAGTTTGGCCAACGCTGACCAAGGGCTGAATTTCTGGTGGCAAATACACATCGAGGCGGCTGCCAAACCGGATCAGGCCAAATCTTTCGCCAGCGCGCAGTTGTTCGCCTTCCTGAACAAAACAGACAATACGACGTGCCACCAACCCCGCGATCTGCACGACTCCGACGCTCGCACCATTTGTGGTTTCAAGGGCCAGACCGTTACGCTCATTATGCTCGCTTGCTTTGTCCAGCGACGCGTTCACGAACTTTCCCTTGTGATAGACAATCTTGGTCACCTTGCCGTCAAAAGGCGCGCGATTAACATGGCAATTGAACACATTCATGAAAACTGAAACGCGCACGCGTAGTTCATCTCCAAGGCCAAGCTCGGGCGGGGCGGGCAGGGTAGAGATCAGCGATACCACACCATCCGCAGGCGAGAGGATCAGTCCGTCTTGCTGCGGGACCGAACGCTCTGGATCACGGAAGAAATAATAGCACCATACGGTCAGACCGGCACCAATCCAGAAAAGTGGCTCCCAAATCAATGCAAGCAGCAGGGTGATAATTGCAAAGACTGCTACAAATTTGCGGCCTTCCTTGTGCATCGGGACGGCAACAATCTTTAACATGTTCATTCAGGCTTAACCCCTGTTAGTGTTAGTGAACGGCCAGAAGATAGGTGTACGCCACGCTGACCAGAAAAGCCCCGTAACACAGCATTATACACAACACGGCCAGCGACCCGAGGTCTTTTGCATCGCGGGCAAACTCTGCCCAGTCGGGCGAGATATGATCAACGATGCATTCTATGGCGGTGTTGAGTGCTTCTACCGCAACCAAGACCATAAAAAGAATGAAAGCGGTCACATAGTCACCCATCGACGCTTCCAAAAGCGTCAATACACCGATCACAGCACAGAATGCCAGCAATTGATGACGAAAAGCCGTTTCTGCCCAAAGCCGCCGAAGACCGGCTATCGAAAACCTTGCGGCTGCAAACAGATGCCGTGGACCGGTGATGCGTTCGGGGCGTGGGCGGCGAGAGGAGCTAGGTTCGTTCATGGCTGCATATTAGTGGGGATGCGCCGCAATGCAATTTACAGTTTCAAGTTTCAACTCCGTGGCTCTTTCTGCTTTCCGGTTAACGCGCGTTCAAATGTCCCTTGTCTTTATTCAGAATTTTTTCCGGGGCCATTTGCGTCGCTTAGTTCTTCAATGCGTAGATTGACGGTTTTTGGTGTCAGCACACCGGCATCCTGTAAGCCGTCATATCTGGCTTTGACAAATTGCTTTTTGGTGAGCGGCATCCAAAATCCCCATTCCTGTTAACGTTCGCACGATAAGCGAATTCGTTCCGGGGTCTGTCAGTGATGCTTCTCTGTCCGAACTCGCGTTGGGCCATCTGTCTGCGGCGGCAATGTCGGCGCCGTCACCAATACCACCCGGTTCAAAGGCTTTTACATGCAGGATGAATTTAACACGTTCAGAGCGGAGCAGGTATTGGCCAAGAGCGGTCAAAACGCCGCCTGTTGATTCCTCATGACGCACCCGAGGCTCTGCGGCCCAACTCAGTACCAAACGGTGGTGCGGCCCCCAGTGCGCTGCTTTGTTAATCTCGTCGACTGGCAAGACTTCTACACGTGTGCCGGGGCAGGTGGCATAAATGCGTTCGACACCATCAACGGTCTAAGAGGCAACAAAGCGGGGTCGCAATTCACCATTTTTTGGCTTTTGAAACGCGGGTTTTTCTGGCGATGCAACCGATTGGCAAAGGCCCCAACCAATACATAAACCGTTTTCGACGATCTGATGGAACTTTTCCTCTACCGTCACGTTTGTTTTGGAGAGCCGAGTGAAACAGCGAAGCGCTGCCTGAAGTTCCTTAAAAGTTTTGCGTGATCGAAATTTGATTTGGTTATCACGGAAACGTGAAAGAAATTAATTTCATATCCCATAGGCTAATGGGGAACCCCTAATGCGATAAACGTATAATAGGTATTATGTAATTAAGATGCTGCCTAAAGAGCTAGACATTAATTAAAGATGACAAGCCGCAGTAACTAAAAGGTAAATGTAAGAAAGTCAATATGTTCAGATGCGCCAGATTGTATCAAAATTACCGTTTGACCCACCTATCCTTGCGGCTGATCTCGACAGATCACAATTGGAATGGTTAGGAAGACCGTGAACAATAAGGATTAGCTGATGACATCTCTTCTTATATTAAATGGCCCTAACCTTAACTTGCTTGGTACGCGTCAGCCCGAGGTTTACGGTGCAACCACCTTGGCAGAGATTGAAATACAGTGTCAGGATAAAGCGAATGCGCTTGGTATTGATTTGCAGTTTGAGCAAAGCAATCATGAAGGCGTTCTTGTCGAGGCGATCCACGGCGCGCGCGGCAAGTTTGATGGTATAATTCTGAATGCAGGTGCTTACACACACACATCGGTTGCGCTGATGGATGCGATCTCGTCTGCGGATGTGCCCGTTCTGGAACTTCATCTTTCAAATATTCACGCACGGGAATCTTTCAGACACAAATCTTACATCGCTCCGGTTGCGATTGGCCAGATCTGCGGCCTGGGCCCCGCAGGATATTTGCTGGCGATTGAGGGCATGGTGACCTATCTGGGTGAAAAAGCATAATGACAGCTGTTGAGGAATACCTGGAAGAACTGACAGAATCGGATTCTGTTGAAGAGGTCTGGGGACTCCACACAAAAAAAATGGCTGAATACGGGTTTGACCGTTTGCTTTATGGGTTTACCCGCTATTGCACGTCCGAGTCCTTTGGCGACCCCAAGGATTTTCTAATTCTAACCAATCATAGCTCTGATTATATTGACCCTTTCCTTGGAGAGAATATGTACGCCTGCGCCCCAATGGTGCGTTGGTCGATCGAAAATGAAGGGGCGTGCAGCTGGAGCTGGATCGAGGAAAAACAAAAAAATGGAGAGCTGTCGCCAACAGAGTTGAAAGTTTGTGAATTCAACAGATCAATGGGCGTTGTCGCGGGCTACTCAATAAGCTTCAAGAGCGTTTCTCAGCGAACCAAGGGGGCTATCGCGTTGACCGCGCGGGCTGGCCTGTCTCAAATAGAAACTGATGAGATTTGGAAGCGGCACGGAAATGAAATAATTCTGATAAACAATGTTGCGCATCTTAAGATTATCACCTTTCCTTACTCCGGCCAGCGGCCCGACCTGACAAAGAGGCAGCGCCAAGTGCTTGAATGGGTTGGTGACGGGAAAACGACACAGGATATTGCCTGCATCCTGGAGCTGACGCCAGCAACGGTAGAAAAACATCTTCGGCTTGCGCGTTTGGCGCTTGATGTCGAAACAACCGCGCAAGCCGTTTTGAAAGCATCCTTTCAAAATCAGATTTTCAGGTTCGACGTTTAATTAACGTTGAGGTCAACCTAAGGGTATGGAATACCATACTTTCTTTACCTAACGTAAACCTGCAAAATGAGGTTTGTTCCGTGAGTGGTGGCAATTAGCCTGGGAACTTCGGTGAAGGCTGTTTTGAATATTGCAGATTGGCCTGATCTGACCGGGAAACCGGAACGTCGGCCAAGGTGGGCAATTTTAGTCAAACTTGGTCGGCAACTTTATGAGCAACCGCCGTTATCCCCAGTATTGGCGGAAAGTAAAAACGGTGCGGCCTGAAAAGACCGCACCGTTTGTTTTTCGTATTTAAAGATGTCTTAGCCTTGTACCGCTTTGGCAACTTCTGCAGCAAAGTCTTCTTCTTTTTTCTCGATGCCTTCACCCAGTTCCATGCGGACGAACGAGAGAATCTCAACACCAGCTTCTTTCGCGGCGTCGCCAACTGTCAGATCAGGGTTCACGACAAACGCCTGACCAAGAAGTGTCACTTCAGAGAAGAATTTCTTCATCCGGCCTACAATCATCTTTTCGATAACTGCATCGGGTTTGCCAGATTCACGTGCCTGCTCGGTCAAAACAGATTTCTCGCGCTCAACCAGTGCCGGGTCAATATCAGCCTCGGAAAGTGACGCCGGGTTTGCTGCGGCAACATGCATAGCAATCTGCCGGCCAATGCCATTGTCAACGCCCTTCAATGCAACCAGCACAGCAATTTTACCCATGCCATCGGCTGCCTGGTTGTGGATATAGGACACAACACTGTCACCTTCGATTGCAGACATGCGACGCAGCGACATGTTTTCGCCAATGGTTGCGATCTTGTCTGTGATCGTTGCTTCAACAGATTTTCCACCGAGGTCGGTTGTTCTAAGAGCATCTACATCGCTTGCGCCCAGAGCGGCCTGTGAAATGGATTTAACCATATCCTGAAATTCCGCATTTTTCGCAACGAAGTCGGTTTCAGAGTTTACTTCAACAGCGACACCCCTGCCCCCATTGACTGCGACAGCAACAAGACCCTCGGCAGCGATCCGCCCGGATTTTTTTGCGGCTTTCGCAAGGCCTTTGGTGCGCAGCCAGTCAACTGCGGCTTCCATATCGCCCTCTGTTTCGGTTAACGCTTTTTTAGCGTCCATCATGCCTGCGCCGGTCGAGTCGCGCAGTTCTTTCACCTGTGCTGCGGTGATTGCCATATCGGCTCTCCTAATTTTTGTAAGAAGCTGGTTGCGGGCCATTTATAGCCCGCAACCAAAATTAGTTCTTGTTTGATCAGCTTTCGACTGCGGCTTTTTCTGCTGGTGCTTCAGCCGGCGTCTCTTCTGCAGCTGCTTCAGCCGGTTTTTCTTCTGCTGGTGCTTCTTCGGCAACCACAGGTTCGTCAAGCGCAGCTTCCATTTCACCCAAATCAACGCCAGCGGCGCCAAGCTGAGCGCTCATTCCGTCAAGCGCTGCACGCGCGACCAGATCGCAGTAAAGCGAAATAGCGCGGGCAGCGTCGTCGTTGCCGGGAATGATGTAGTCAATCCCTGAAGGCGAGCAGTTGGAGTCGACAATAGCAACAACCGGGATACCCAGTTTATTGGCTTCGGCGATTGCCAGATCTTCTTTGTTAACGTCGATAACAAACAAAAGGTCAGGTACACCGCCCATTTCGCGGATACCGCCAAGTGACGCTTGCAGTTTTGTTTGCTCGCGCTCCATGCCAAGACGTTCTTTCTTGGTCATGCCTTCCGCACCGCTTTCCATTTTCTCGTCAATCGCTTTCAGGCGGCTGATAGAGTTGGAAACCGTTTTCCAGTTGGTGAGCGTACCACCCAGCCAGCGGTGGTTCATGTAGTATTGCGCGCATTTCTCTGCGGCTTCAGCGATAGGGTTCTGTGCCTGACGCTTGGTGCCTACAAAAAGAACACGGCCGCCTTTTGCGACAGTTTCGCGGACAGCATTCAGAGCAGCGTCCAGCATTGGAACAGTCTGTGTCAGATCGAGAATATGAATACCATTACGGGCACCATAGATGAATTCGCCCATACGAGGATTCCAGCGTTGTGTCTGGTGGCCAAAGTGTACGCCAGCTTCCAAAAGCTGACGCATCGTGAAATCGGGAAGCGCCATTCCATTTCCTTTTCCGGTTTGCGCCACGGTGGGGGTAAAAGGGCATTTGCCCAACCGGCGGACCTTTTGGGATTTCTCCCCATTAGGCCCAAACCCCACCTGCGGATTTAAGTAGCCGCGCTTTAAACCAAAGTTTCAGTGATTGCAAGGCTGAAAGGGTTAGAAAACAGATGCGCTCGCCAACCCATATGCTAGGCTCCGGCCAAAATTACGGAGGTCCCTAAATGCAACTACCTGAATTCATCCAGAAATTCCCGAGCCTGGAGATTCCCTTTCCGGAGGATATAGTCAGTACAAAAGCTATTCGCTCGGATGCGGGCCTCGTCGTTTTCTTCCGTTTTCACAAAGATTTTGTTCTTCCGCCGCATTCACATCTTGGGCAATGGGGAACTGTGATCGAAGGATCTGTAAAACTGACCATTGACGGTGAAGCCAAAACATATGCGCCGGGTGACAGTTACAATATCCCATCCGGTGCGGTGCACGGTGCCGAAATAAAGGCCGGAACGCTCGTTATGGATGCCTTTGAAGAGCCGGATCGCTACCCGTTGAAACCCTGAATGACAAAAATACCGGAAATCCTTTGTATCGGCTCCGTTCTTTGGGATGTGATTGGCCGCTCTGCAAGTCCGATGCGTCTTGGGTCGGACGTTCCGGGTCGTATCGCGCGGATTCCCGGTGGTGTTGCGATGAATATCGCAATGACGCTGACCCGATTCGATCTGGTGCCCGCATTGCTTACGGCAATCGGAAAAGACGAAGAAGGTCAGGAACTGCTGGCTACCGCAACACGAATCGGCATGATCACTGACCATATCTATCTTTCTGATGATTTGCCCACAGATATCTACATGGCGGTCGAAGGTGCGAATGGTCTGATCGCGGCGATCGCGGACGCTCATTCGCTGGAAGCTGCAGGCGACAAAATCCTGCGTCCACTCGCGGATGGAACACTCGGCAACGTTCAGGCCCCATATCCGGGGCTTGTCGCGCTTGATGGCAATCTGACCGAAACATTGCTTGAGGACATTTCCCAAAATCCGCTGTTTGCTGCTGCAGACCTGCGGGTCGCACCAGCGTCCCCCGGCAAGGCAGAGCGATTGAACCCGTTGCTGAAGCATCCTCGTGCAACATTTTACGTCAATCTTGAAGAAGCAGGATACCTGTGCCAGCGCGACTTTGGAAGTACAGCTGAGGCCGCATTGGCACTGGTGAAACGCGGCGCATTTCGCGCGATGGTGAGTGATGGTGGCAATATGGCTGCACTGGGAGACAAGGAAACACTTTTGACGGCACAGCCACCGGAAGTCATGGTCAGTCGTGTGACCGGCGCCGGAGACACCTTTATGGCAGCCCATATCGCGGCGGAGCACCGTGGTGAAACGGGCACGACAGCCCTTGAGAGCGCACTTACTGCTGCAGCTCACTATGTGTCCGGAGAAACACCCTTATGACGCTCCCCCTTGTCTATGCACCCGAAGTTAGTAAAGCACGCGTCAATGGTGACCCGATTGTCGCGCTCGAGAGTACGATTATTACGCATGGCATGCCTTACTCGCAAAATGTCGAAACCGCGCGAAAAGTTGAAGCCTGCGTTCGCGAGAATGGCGCGGCGCCAGCAACCATCGCTGTGATCAAAGGAAAGCTCCACATCGGGTTAAGCGACGCTGAACTGCAAGCCCTGGGTCAGGCGAGAGATGTCGCCAAACTGTCTCGTGCGGATATCGCAGCCTGCATTGCAACAGGTGGCACTGGGGCGACGACTGTTGCCGCAACGATGATCAGCGCGCATCTTGCTGGCATCCATGTTTTTGCAACTGGCGGGATCGGCGGAGTGCACAGGGGCGCAGAAGACAGTTTTGATATTTCGGCGGACCTGCGCGAACTTGCGGAAACTCCAGTCACTGTCGTGGCCGCAGGTGCGAAGGCCATCCTTGATTTACCAAAAACACTTGAAGTTCTGGAAACGCTTGGCGTGCCGGTGATCTGTGTCGGGCAAGAAGAATTTCCGGCCTTCTGGTCACGCAGTTCCGGGCTTCCGGCACCGCTACGGATGGACAGCCCTTCTGAGATTGCGGCAGCGCATAAAATGCGAAGAGCAATGGGCCTTCCCGGAGGGCAGTTGATTGCAAACCCGATCCCGCAAGCGGCCGAGATATCGAAGGACCTATTGGAACCACTCATCAATCAGGCATTGAAAGAGGCCGAGCAACAGGGTGTCACTGCGAAAGCTGTTACACCCTTCCTGCTCGACAGAATATTTGAGCTCACCAATGGTCAGTCGCTTAGCGCAAACATTGCACTGGTCTTGAACAATGCACGATTTGCGAGCAAAGTTGCCCGCGCTTTTGCTTTAAATGATTAAAAACGGCGTCGAAGGACTTGTGCTTATTGTACGAAAGCGCAGAAAGACCTAAATTCCCTGCGTTGATAACAGGACACTTTGAATGAACCAAGACGAGCCACATATCCCGGAACGCCGCCCTCGCCGTTTGTTGTCGGGTTTTCGGGCAAGCTTTCTGACGGGACTCGTTGTTATCGCGCCAATCGGTCTGACGATTTGGTTGATGTGGACTGTCACAGGCTGGATGGACAGTTGGGTGTTGCCGTTGGTGCCATCCGATCTTCGCCCCGAACAATATATTGGCATCAATCTGCGTGGCCTTGGGGTGATCATATTTTTGATCTTCACCGTGATTGTCGGTTGGATGGCCAAAGGCCTTATGGGACGTTCGTTGATCAACTGGGGTGAAAGCCTGGTTGACCGGATGCCGGTTGTCCGCTCTGTCTACAATGGTCTGAAACAGATCGCCGAAACGGTTTTTTCCCAGGCGGAATCAAGTTTCGAAAAAGCCTGTCTTGTTGAATATCCACGCAAGGGGATTTGGGCGATCGCATTTATTTCTACAGATGCAAAGGGCGAAGTAGATAAGAAGATTCCAGTTGATGATCATCTCAGCTCGGTCTTTCTACCAACGACCCCGAACCCGACATCAGGCTTTTTACTTTTCGTTCCCAAATCCGACATCATTGAACTGGATATGACCGTGGAGGATGCCGCAAAACTGGTGATCTCCGCTGGATTGGTCTACCCGAATGGAAAAGATCCAACCCGCCCAATGGCAACCAAGAAAGAAAAAACAGCTGCCACTGCAGAGTCGTAATACCAAAGGCGTTGGCGGCAACGTCCGTCAGATCGGTTTAGCCGCCGCCGCAACGCATTCGGAATGCAGGTCTCTTACAACGCTGTCCAGCCACCATCCACGCTGATGGTAGTTCCGGTTATCTGCGCCGCCGCGTCAGAACAGAGGAAGACAACGGTTCCGCCGATCTGCTCAACCGTTGCAAATTCTTTGGACGGTTGGCGTGTCAGCATAACGTTCTTGATCACGTCTTCCCGGCTCATGTCATATTCCCGCATTGTATCGGGAATTTGCGCCTCAACGAGCGGTGTCAAAACATAGCCGGGGCAGATCGCATTTGCTGTTATCGGCTGTTCAGCGGTTTCCAGAGCAACCGTTTTTGTCATCCCAACCACCCCGTGTTTGGCTGCGACATAGGCTGCTTTAAAGGGAGACGCCGTCAGACCATGCGCCGAGGCGATGTTGACCACCCTGCCCCAGCCAGCATTTCGCATCATGGGTAGCGCAACAGCAGTGGTGTGGAACGCAGAATTCATATTGATTGCAATGATCGCATCCCATTTGTCGATGGGAAATTCATCAATCGGACAGACATGCTGAATGCCCGCATTGTTAACCAGGATGTCGCACTTGCCAGCCTGCTTTATCAGGCTGCGGCAGTCGTCCGCTTGGGACATATCTGCCTTGATGTAGCGTGCATTGATTCCATGCGTTCTGGCGATGCTTTCAGCCAGTGCATGATCTTCATCCCGATCCGTGAACGAGTTCAGAACAATATCCGCCCCGGCTTTGGCCAATTCCACAGCAACGCCCAAACCAATGCCGGAGTTGGATCCGGTGATAACCGCTGTTTTTCCTGATAGTGACATGACGACCCTTCTTTCTGATACTCGGCGAGACTATAATTGCTGCACCTGCAAAATCTACAGCTAGTGGTCATCAGAGACAAAAAAAACGCCAGCACGAAGCTGGCGTTAAGTTA
The DNA here is from genome assembly GCF_018457175.1 of Pseudohalocynthiibacter aestuariivivens. Lineage (GTDB taxonomy): Bacteria > Pseudomonadota > Alphaproteobacteria > Rhodobacterales > Rhodobacteraceae > Pseudohalocynthiibacter > Pseudohalocynthiibacter aestuariivivens. The sequence goes on along the minus strand of NZ_JAGFNU010000002.1, from coordinate 242,566 downwards.
TTGAGGCAGGTTTCATACAGGCAAGAAACCTATCGAGCAGTGACTCTCTTATACGCAATCTACCGCCACTGGCCAAGCTAAAAGTTTGAATTGACAGCAAAGCATTGGTAGCGTCAGCGCTAGTCAAACAAGGGAACCCGAGGATTGTTGCCAAAATGAGATCAATTAATTTCCGTGCGTGTCGATGCCTTGGGACTGCAATTGTCATGTTCTGCAGCGCAGGAATCGGACTGGCTGAACCGCGTCATGGCATAGCTATGTATGGCGAACCGGCTTTACCACCTGATTTTGTGTCTCTGCCCTATGCGAACCCCGATGCACCAAAGGGGGGGCGCATCGTTGTTGGCGAATCTGGTGGCTTTGATTCGCTCAATCCTTTCATCCTGAAAGGCACTGTTCCCTGGCAGCTACAGTTCCTGACTTATGAAAGTTTGATGGGCAGAAGCTGGGATGAACCCTTCACGCTGTACGGTCTTTTGGCCGAATCGGTAGAGACAGGACCGAATCGGGAATGGGTGGAATTCACGCTGCGCAAAGAGGCACGATTCTCAGATGGCAACCCTGTCACGCTGGATGACGTCATATGGTCATACGAAACACTCGGCACGGTTGGGCATCCGCGCTATCACGGGGCATGGGCTAAAGTCGCCAGCACAGAGGTGGTTGGTGAGCGTACTGTAAGGTTCACGTTCAATGTTGAAGATCGTGAACTTGCCCTGCTGATGGGGCTTCGCCCGATCCTGAAAAAGTCACAATGGGACGGGCTAGATTTTACGCAATCCGGACTTGAGAATATTCCAATTGGAACTGCACCCTACGTTGTTGAGGAATTTGAAGCCGGGCGTTTTGTAAAACTCAGACGCAGCCCTGACTATTGGGGGCGTGACCTGCCCTTTCGGCGCGGAACAAATAATATTGATGAAATCCGTATTGATTTTTACACAGATGCCAGCCTGCTTTTACAGGCCTTCAAAGGCGGTGAGCTATCTCTCAAAAGGGAATTCAACGTCTCCGACTGGGAAACACAGTATGATTTTCCCGAGGTTCAGTCTGGCGATATCGTGAAATCAATTGTCCCGCATCAACGCCCTTCCGGCATTACCGGTTTCGTGATGAACACACGGCAAGACCAGTTCAAGGACTGGCGGGTGCGAGATGCGATGATTCACGTTTTTAACTTCGAGTTCATAAACGCAACCAAGACAAACGGTCAGCAGCCAAGGATCACGTCATACTTTTCAAACTCTGTTTTGGGAATGCGAGACGGGCCAGCAGAAGGTCGCGTGGCTGAACTTCTGGCGCCTTTCAGGGACGAACTGTTGCCGGGCGCGCTTGAGGGCTATTCGCTGCCGGTCTCTGATGGAACAGAACGCAACCGCAAAAACCTGCGCGCTGCGCTGCGTTTGATGGAGCAGGCTGGCTGGACAGTACAGGAAGGTGTGATGAAGAATGCCCAGGGACAGCCATTCACATTTGAAATTCTGCTAAAACAAGGCAGTGCTGAGAACCAGTCGATCATCAATATTTACACCCAATCCCTGCAACGGCTTGGCGTTACCCCAACCGTCACCGTGATTGACAGCGCGCAGTATCAGGAACGCACAACCACATATGATTTTGACATGACGTATTACCGGCGCGGCTTGTCGCTTAGTCCGGGCAATGAACAGAGGCTCTATTGGAGTTCAGAGGGAGCAACAGAGCCAGGGTCGCGCAATTGGATGGGAATGGAGTCTCCGGCTGCTGAAGCGATGATTGATGCCATCCTGCAATCAGAAAACAGAGATGAGTTTGTCGCAGCGACCCGCGCCCTTGATCGGGTTCTCACAACGGGCCGATATGTCATTCCGATATACCAGTGGAATATTTCACGTATTGCTCATGTGCGTCAGCTGCAGTATCCGGAGACTTTACCGATGTATGGCGACTGGGTTGGGTTTTTGCCCGACGTCTGGTGGTGGAAGGAATGAAAATGATCAGAGTTTTGCTAATCACCGCTCTTTTGGGGCTGTCAGCTTGTGCAACCGTCGAAGGTTTTGGCCGCGATGTTTCAGCCGGCGCACGAAAGGTTGGCGACGCATTCTGAGCCTGTGTAAGTCTTCGAGCTAACGAAGCGACCGACCGACGACAAAATGGCCTTGGTGTCGTTTTGTCGTGAAAGTGTTACAAAAATTGTCTATCGCGCAGCCTATGAATATACTTGTCCTATGCACCGGAAACTCGGCACGGTCTATCCTGCTGGAGTCCATTATTAACCACAGCAATATACCCGGTTTGCGGGCGTATTCTGCCGGTTCGCGCCCGTCCGGATCGGTTCACCCACAATCGCTACGGCTGTTGTCAAAGTTAGGGCACAATACGCGCGACGCCAGATCCAAAAGCTGGGATGAGTTCGCGGAACCTGACGCGCCAGAAATGGATATTGTGATCACCGTTTGCGGTTCCGCTGCCGGTGAGACCTGCCCGATCTGGCCCGGTGCCCCGGTGCGCACCCATTGGGGTGTCGAAGATCCTGCAGCAGCTGCAGAACGAGACTGGGAAAGGGCGTTTCAGGAGGCTTATGATATTTTGGCAAAACGCGCGGCTGCGTTGTTGTCTTTGCCCTTGGACCGGCTTGATGTTAACGAGCTAAAAGAAACGCTTGATCGCATCGGAAAACTGACATGATACGTAAACTGCTGGCGGAGTTTATTGGTACAGCATTTCTTCTGATTGGCGTCGTCGGTTCCGGGATTATGGCAGAGTCGCTTGCTGGTGATAATATCGCGCTGGCACTGCTTGCGAATGCAATTGCCACTGGCTGTATCCTTTACGCAATCATCACAACCTTAGGCCCGGTATCCGGTGCGCATTTTAACCCGGCAGTGACCTTGGCCTTTGCAATTCGCAGGGAACACGACGTGTCAGACGTGCTGCCATATGTTGTTGTGCAGATCGCGGGTGGCATTATCGGGGTTTGGGCCTGCCATCTGATGTTTGACCTGCCGATATTGCAGCTATCAAATACTGACCGAACCGGCGTTAACCAATGGGCAAGCGAAATAATCGCGACCTTTGGTCTGTTGCTGGTTATCTTTGGTGGTATCAAGCATCGCCCAGACGCCGTGCCACCGCTTGTGGGCCTGTACATCACAGGGGCTTACTGGTTCACGTCCTCAACCAGTTTTGCGAACCCCGCCGTCACGATTGCGCGTGGGTTTTCCGATACTTTTGCCGGGATCAATCCTGCGCATATCAGCATGTTCATATTGACGCAGATCGTTGGCGTGGGTGTTGCGGCAATTGTACTGCCTATTCTTTTTCCGAAGAACTAGTTTAGTGATGTTACCCAAAGGATCATAGCGTCTTCCGGGCTTGTTGAAATCACATTGTGTCCCATTGATGCGTCGTAATAGGCGCTGTCACCGCGGCGCATATCAACGGGTTCGTAAAACTCGGTGTAAAGACGCACCCCGCCAGTCAGAACGTACAGAAACTCTTCACCGTCGTGCCGCACCCAGCCGTCAAATTCTTCCGGGCTTCGCGCGCGCACTCTGGCGCGGTAGGGAAGCATTTGTTTTTTTACCAGCGATACCGCGAGAAGTTCGTGCTCATATGTAGTTGTTGCATGGCTGTTTCCCTCACCGGATTTTGTAATATCCATGCGCCCGTTAACTTGCTCGCGCAAGGGTGGGGTGAACAGTTGCGGCACTGATATCTGCAACCCCTCGGCCAGTTTTTTCAACGCCTCATATGTGGGTGACATCTGGCCATTTTCGATTTTAGAAAGCGTTGAACGCGCCAGCCCGGCGTGTTTTGCTGCCTGTTCAAGCGTCCAGTTTTTTGCTTTGCGTAACTCGCGGACGCGAACGCCAAGGTTAAGCGGTTCTGCGCGCGTTTCTTCTCCGTTCTCGCGTGCGATTCTTATGATACTTGGCTGACTTTTTCTTTCCATGGGCTGACGTATAGAACCAAGCGCAGTTGGCTTGCAACTTTTCCGATGCGGGCGTAGCAGACTATTCATGTTTTCTTTGTTTGACCAAGGCCCGCCAGCCCCCTGCCCTGACCCGTTCAACATGGCGGCTTATGTATTGGGTTCGGCGGCAACGCTGCCAGAAAAACCAGCGCTTGAAATTCTGTTTCCGGATCGTTCAGAGGTCTGGACATATTCAGAACTGGAAAAGGTAGTTCGCGCAACTGCAACAGGGTTGCAAGAGCTTGGCCTGAAGCCCGGAGACCGCGTTTTGATGCGGTTGGGCAATACTGTGGAATTCCCAATCGCCTTTCTCGCATGTATTGCAGTTGATTTGATACCGGTGCCGACAGCCGCGCAGCTTACCGAGTATGAGGTCGGCAAGATCATTCACGAGATTGAACCAAAGCTAATTATTGCGGCCTCCGGGGTCCCCTACCCGTCAGATCCACCCTGCAGGGTGGTAACTGAAGAGGTTATGGTTGCGATGCAGTCGTTACCCATGGCTGATTTCATACTGGGCGACCCCGAACGTCTAGGCTACGTCATCTACACGTCTGGCACATCGGGAAAGCCACGCGCGGTTTGCCACGCACACCGCGCTATATGGGCGCGTCGCATGATGTGGGATGGATGGTATAGTTTACGGCAGGACGACCGGTTGTTGCATGCTGGAGCGTTTAACTGGACTTACACGCTTGGCACCGGTTTGATGGACCCCTGGACAAAAGGGGCAACAGCGCTGATCCCATGTCCCGGGACGGACTCAACCACGTTTCCCCAATTAATACGGGCCCATAAGGCAAGTTTATTTGCAGCGGCCCCCGGGGTTTATCGGCAGTTGTTGAAAACAAACGAAACGATTGACGCACCTCAGCTGCGTCATGGGTTCTCAGCCGGTGAAAAGCTACCCATCAGCACCAAGGAACGATGGCGCACAGCCACGGGCACCGAAATTTTTGAAGCATACGGCATGTCGGAATGTTCAACCTTTGTATCGGGTTGCCCGGACCATCCACCTTCAAAACGCAGTTTCGGCTATCCGCAGCAGGGCCGCCGCATTGCGGTTTTGGATGAAACGGGTGCATTGGTGCCCTCAGATACACTAGGAACACTGGCAGTTTCAAATCGAGATCCCGGTTTGATGCTTGGGTATTGGAACGCCGAAGATGAAACCAAATCGCGATTTATAGGCGAGTGGTTTGTTACCGGCGACACTGTGTCTATGGCAAAGGATGGTGCAATCACCTATCTGGGCCGCGCGGATGATATGATGAATGCTGGCGGTTTCCGGGTTTCCCCGATCGAAGTTGAATCTGCGCTTAATGCTCACCCGGATGTGCATGAATCCGCAGTTGCAGAAGTTCGCGTAAAAGCAGACACTACAGTGATTGCGGCTTTTTATACCGCAGATAAACCCCTGACGGACGACGACCTGAACCGCTTTGCCGCGACCCGGCTGGCCCGCTACAAGACACCACGGCTATTTGTACGGGTGGAAACTTTGCCAAAAGGCGCAAACGGCAAGCTGCTAAGGCGCGCATTAAGACAAGAATATGAGGACCTCCATGGTCAAGCTTGATATCCTATCCGACCCGATCTGCCCATGGTGCTATATCGGAAAATCCTACCTGGATCGCGCACTTGAAGCGCATCCTGAGCACCCATTCAATATTGAATGGCATCCCTTCCAACTGAATCCGGATATGCCCGCCGAAGGCATGGATCGGCGGGAGTATCTGGAAGCAAAGTTTGGTGGCCAGGAAGGCGCGCTTCGTGTTTACGGACCCATCGCCAAAACGGCGGAAGAAGCCGGGCTTGATATTGATTTTGCTGCGATGACACGTACGCCAAATACGCTTGACGCACATCGACTCATTCATTGGGCAGGGCTTGAGGGGCGTCAGACACCCGTCGTATCCGCTCTGTTCCGCGCATATTTCAAAGAGGGGCGTGACATTGGCGACACTGATGTTTTGGTCGATGTAGCCGAAAAGGCTGGAATGGACCCTGCCATGGTGCGGCATTTGTTGTCCGGAGATGCGGACAGCGACGACATCCGCGCACGCGACGAACACGCGCGCGCACGTGGTGTAAGCGGGGTTCCCTGCTTCATCGTGGCCAATCAGCACGTTTTGAGCGGCGCACAACCTCCTGAACTCTGGGGTGAAGTTGTTGAAGAGATTCTTGAGCAGATAAAAGACTGAGATCTATGCCGCAGCGCCTGCCCATTGTAGAATTCGTCGCCTTGATGGCGATGTTGTTTGCGACCATCGCGTTTTCGATTGATGCGATGTTGCCGGCGCTGCCCGAAATCGGCAAAGAGTTGTCACCAACAGAACTGAACCGCGCGCAGCTTGTTGTGACGAGCTTCGTTTTCGGAATGGGAATCGGGACGTTTTTCACCGGACCGATTTCTGACGCCTTTGGTCGTAAACGTGTGCTTCTAAGCGGCTCGGCGCTTTACATTTTCGCGGCCTGGTTTGCCTGGCAAACCGAAAGCCTGGAGACAATGTTGGCCGCACGCGCCCTGCAAGGGCTTGGTGCTGCCGGGCCAAGAGTTGTTGCACTGGCAATTATCCGGGACCTTTATGCAGGCCGCCAGATGGCAAAAATCATGTCGTTTACCATGCTTGTCTTTTCGCTCGTTCCGGCGATTGCCCCGTCGCTAGGCGCTGTGATCATTCATTATTTCGGCTGGCGCGGAATCTATGCTGCCTTCGTTATCTTTGCGACGGCCACCGGGCTTTGGCTGGCGTTCAGGCAGACAGAAACATTGCCACGCACTGCACGCATTCCGCTTCGCATTTTCAACTTTAAAAACGCACTAAAGGAAGTGTCAGCCAGCAAGATGTTTGTTCTGTCAACGATGGTGCAAACCTTGACATTTGGCATTTTAATGGCGGTCATTTCGTCCACACAGCAGATCTATGATGTTACCTTTGGTGAAAGCACTTACTTCCCTCTGTGGTTTGGTCTAACCGCTGTGATTGCCTCATCCGCAAGCATTGTGAATGCAGTCTTGGTGGTGCGTCTGGGAATGCGCTACCTTATCGGCATCGCGCTTCTTGGTCAGGTTGCGTTTTCCGGAACGATGGCGCTGGTGACGGGGTTCGACCTCTGGCCGGTATGGGCTTACTTTCCGGCCTTCTTTATCTGGACGACATCGATTTTCTTTATGGTTGGTCTGACAATCGGCAACCTGAATGCTTTGGCGATGGAACCCATGGGTCATATCGCCGGAATGGCGGCATCAATTATCGGGGCTGTATCAACTGTGCTGGCCGTGGTGATTGCTGCGCCAATAGGATTGGCTTTCGATGGAACGCCATTGCCGCTGGCAATTGGCACGTTCGCTTGTTCCGTTCTTGCAAGCCTGCTCATGCGCCGGATGAAAAACCTGGAACGTGTAAAACACAACCATATCTAGGCGGCCTGTCTGCGCAAATCAGAGGGGGATACTCCCTCAGCTTTTCGAAATGCGCGTGCGAAGGCATCGGCCGAACCATAGCCGTAACGCAACGCGACCTCGTTCACCCGTGCTCCGGCAATAATCTCGTCACGCGCCCGCGCCAGACGCCATTGCCTGAGGTATCCCATAGGGGGATCACCCATCACCGCACGGAAACGTGCCATAAACACAGACCGCGACATACCAGCCACCGCTGCCAGATCATCGGTGTTCCAGTTTCGTCCCGGCTGATCATGGATAGCGACCAATGCCCGCGAAAGACGTGGATCAGACAAACCGGCCAATACGCCAACCTCGGCACGACCAAATTCTATAGCGCTGCGTAGGAAGTGAATCAGAAGCACCTCCGCATAGCCTGCCATCAAGGTTTCAGCCCCACATCTGGGCCTTTGCAGTTCCGCCTCGCAAAGTTCCAGAATGGGATAAATTGCATCTTCGGGCGCGACCGGATGGCTATGGCAGCCAACAGCCGTCAGCAGGGAATCGAGCGCGCCTGTGTTTGAGAACCGTACAGCAAGAATCGTGTCTGACCGTACGCCATGGCTGGATGTCGCAAGAACATATCCATCTTTATTCTTCAGAACAAAAAAACCTGCGTCCCGCAAAGGAGGCGCCGAAACAGTTTTGATCTGCAAGAATTTAACGAGCGAAGCGAGCCGATCAAGAGACATCTGAGCTACCCTTGTCAGGACGTATTATCGTATATTACGTCACTTTTACGACCATTAGTGGTCTATAGACAAGGAATGAATTCATCGAGACACAGCGTAGAAGGATAAGAAAATGCTTGTACCCCGCGAAAAAACCCCTGAACTTACGGTACCTCTTCTTGGGGGTGGCCAGTTTGATCTTGCGACCGACGGTGCAGATCTTGGAACTGTCGTTTGCTTTTACCGCGGACTGCATTGCCCGATCTGCACAGGTTATCTTGCCGAACTTGAGCGCCTGACACCAGAGTTTGAAGAGCGCGGTGTGAAGACGGTTGCGATCAGCTCAGATGGTGTGGAGCGCGCGCAAGACATGGCGGACAAAATGAAGACAAAAAACCTTCGCTTTGGCTATGACCTGTCGCTCGAAAAGGCGCGTGAATGGGGGCTTTATATCTCGACCTCTCGCGGCAAAACCTCGATTGGTATTGAGGAGCCTGCGCTTTTCTCTGAACCCGGCCTGTTCATGGTGAACAAGGATCAGTCGCTTTATTATATGTCCGTCCAGACCATGCCATTTGTGCGGCCTCATTTTAAAGAACTGCTTGGCGCAATCGATTTCGCAGTTGCCAACGGCTACCCTGCCCGCGGTGAATACACCGGCGCGGTCTAAAAACTCAGCGCGCCTTTGCGGCCTTTTCTTTCGCGACGACTTTTTCTGCCAGATCGCGGGCAATCGCAAAGGCGCCTTTAATTTTGTCGGCTTCACTTTTCCAGTCACGCCGCACGATAATCTTGTTGTCGCGTACTTTCGCCAGCCCGTTCTGGGCATGGATGAAATCTACCAATCCTTCGGGTGAGGCGAATTTATCGTTGTGGAACTGGATGGTTGCGCCTTTTGGACCACCGTCAAGCTTGGCAATACCTGCGCGTTTGCACATCGCTTTGATCCGCACAACCAGCAGCAGGGTGTTCACCTCTTTCGGCAGCTTGCCAAAACGATCAATAAGTTCGGCGGCGAAGCCTTCCAGTTCCACCTTTGTCGTTAGGCCAGAAAGACGTCGGTAAAGCCCGAGACGCACATCAAGGTCAGGAACAAATTTTTCCGGGATCAGCACGGGTACACCCAGGTTGATCTGAGGCGCCCATTGGCCGTCACCATCGACCACACCTTCCAGTTGGCCCGATCTGATCTTGGAAATCGCCTCTTCCAGCATGGATTGGTAAAGTTCATATCCAACGTCGCGCATCTGACCCGATTGTTCTTCACCCAGCAGGTTGCCCGCCCCCCGGATATCAAGGTCTTGCGAGGCCAGCGTGAACCCGGCGCCCAGTGCATCAAGGCTGCCAAGCACACGCAGGCGTTTTTCAGCGTTTGGTGTCAACGGGCTGCGAGGCTTGGTGGTGAGGTAAGCATAAGCCCGGGTCTTGGAACGCCCCACCCTGCCCCGTATCTGGTAAAGCTGTGCAAGGCCAAACATATCCGCCCGGTGAATAACCATCGTGTTGGCTGTTGGTATATCCAACCCGCTTTCTATAATCGTCGTTGCCAGCAAAACATCATACTTGCCGTCGTAAAAGGCGTTCATCCTGTCATCGAGCTCACCTGCTGCCATTTGCCCATGGGCGACAACAACGCTGACTTCAGGCACCTGGTCTGCCAGAAACGCCTCTATCTCTGGCAGGTCCTTGATGCGCGGTACAACAAAGAAGCTTTGCCCGCCGCGATAATGTTCCCGCAACAGGGCTTCTCTGAGCGTGATCGTATCAAATTCGCTGACGTAAGTGCGGATTGCCAGACGGTCGACAGGGGGCGTGCCAATGATGGAAAGGTCACGCACCCCGGACAGCGACATTTGCAAGGTTCGCGGGATCGGGGTTGCCGTAAGCGTCAGAACATGAACGTCACTGCGCATTTCCTTCAGGCGTTCCTTATGGGTCACGCCAAAGTGCTGTTCTTCGTCTATGACCAGCAAACCAAGGTTCTTGATGCGAATGGTCTTGGCAAGCAGTGCATGGGTTCCGATAACAATATCGATCGTTCCATCAGCCAGCCCGCTTTTTGTGGCGGCGGCCTCTTTTGCTGACACAAATCGCGATAACTGCCGCACCTCTACCGGAAAACCCCGGAAGCGGTCAGAAAAGCTCTTGTAATGTTGGCGAGTCAAAAGTGTTGTTGGGGTGATGACGGCAACCTGGACGCCGGAAAGTGCTGCGATAAACGCGGCCCGCATTGCGACCTCAGTCTTTCCAAAGCCTACGTCACCGCAAATGAGCCGGTCCATCGGCTGACCCGAACCCATGTCGTGCAGAACATCCTCGATCGCGCGCAGTTGGTCTTCGGTTTCCTGATAGGGGAAACGGGCTGAAAACGCCTCCCACATACCATGGGGTGGTTCCATGATCGGCGCACGGCGCAAGGCGCGTTCCGCAGCAAGCCGGATCAGCTTGTCAGCTATTTCACGAATACGCTCTTTAAGTTTGGCTTTCTTGGCCTGCCATGCGCCACCACCAAGGCGGTCTAACAACCCCTCTTCGTGGCCAAACTTTGAAAGAAGTTCAATGTTTTCAACAGGTAGAAACAAACGGTCGCCGCCTGCGTATTCAAGCGCGATGCATTCATGCGGCGCGCTCATCGCTGTTATGGTTTCCAAGCCCTTGTAGCGCCCAACGCCGTGATCGACATGGACGATCAAATCGCCCGGGCTGAGGCTTTGTGTTTCTGTCAGGAAGTTTTCCGCGCGTCTTTTACGTTTTGGCGCTCGGATCAGCCTGTCACCCAGCACGTCCTGCTCAGAGATGACGGTCAGCCCTTTCGCGACAAAGCCATGCTCAAGCGCCCAGACCGCAAGGTGCACACCGCCTGTTCCGTCAGGGACATCGCGGTAATCTTTGATAAGATTGGTGCTGGTCAGGCCCTCGTCAGCCATCAAGCCCTGCAGGCGCTCCCGTGCGCCCTCTGAATAGCTTGCGAGAATTACCTGGCTGTTGTGTCTGATAGCATTAATATGACCTTTTAAGGCGCTAAAAAGGCTTACATTTTCAAGTTGACGTTCTGGCGAAAAATTTCGACCGATCCGCCCTCCTGCATCGATGACGCCGGGCCCGGTCGCGCGTGGTAGCGGGTGCATTTCGATAACACGATGCCCATCAATCGCCGCGTTCCAGGCGGTGTCGTCCAGATAAAGCAATTCGGGCGGAACCGGTTTATAGACCGTATCCATCCTGCCTTTTTCACTCAGCGCCAGATGACGGGTTTCGTATTGATCTGCAATCGAGTCCCACCGCGCAAGGCGTGTTGGCGTTACCTGATCGTCCAGAAATACGCTGGCGTCCGGCAGGTAGTCAAAAAGGGTTTCTAGTCGTTCGTGAAAAAACGGCAACCAATGCTCTACACCATGATGTTTGCGCCCGGCGCTGATCGCTTCATAAAGCGGATCATCCGTTCCCGCAGCGCCAAATTCGATGCGATAGTTCTGTCGGAACCGGGTGATCGATGCATCATCCAGTATCACTTCGGACACCGGGGCCAGCTCGATCACGCTTAGCTTTTCAGTTGTGCGCTGCGTTGCGGGGTCAAATCGTCGTGCACCATCCAATACATCGCCGAACAGATCCAAACGTACCGGCCCACTTTCGCCCGGAGGATAGATATCGATGATTCCCCCCCGAATTGCGTAGTCGCCGGGTTCCATCACCGTTGGGGTTTGGCTAAACCCCATACGCGTCAGAAAGTTGCGTAAGGCAGACTCGTCTATCTGTTGGCCGACCTGTGCTGAAAAAGCGGCTTCTTTCAAAATGCTGCGCGCCGGAACCTTTTGCGTTGCTGCGTTTAAGGTGGTTAGCAGAATGAACTGCCTTGGCATGCCGTGGGCAAGCCCCGCCAGTGTTGCCATACGCGTGGCCGACACATCAGGATTTGGTGACATCCGGTCAAACGGAAGACAATCCCACCCGGGAAAATGGATAACTACGGCATCGGGCGCAAAGAACGCAAGCGCCGCCTGCATTGCGGCGACCCGCTTATCATCCCGTGCAATATGAAGAATCGGCCCGCCGGTTTTCGCCAGCTCCGAGGCGATGATCTGTGCGTCAAACCCTTCGGGGGCTCCGCCAGCGGTTATGTGATTGGCAGACATTCAGTGACCCTATTTTTGGTGCTGCTTGTTTCAGTCTCAGCCTAAAACACCGACCGAAACATTTTGGTACATACCCCAAAGCGACGTGACGAAAACGGACACCATACCAATAACCTGCGTCCATATCCTATGGCGGTGAAGCCTTTGGCAAAGCTCCTCGCCCGTCGGTTTAACATCTGCAATCAGGCGTGCGGTGGACAAGCTCAGCAACCCGACACCAGACATCGGGAACGCCAGCAGAAACACCGCCTGTGCGAATTCGATCCAGTAATAAAAACCGAGAATTGCAAGACTCGACAGAATAAAAAACCCGATCCCAAGAATCCACAAACCCGACACCCGTGCAATATAAAGCAGCCGTCTTGAGTTGATGCGCACCATATCTTCGAGATCAACCATTGCCTGATCACCATTGCGTTTCGCACGCAGGACCATGTCATATGGAACTCCCAGAATCCAATGGCTGGCAGACGACCAGACAACAGCAAGCGAAATCCAGAACCAGAGATTCGAGAAAGACCGCATATCAATCAGTTCAAAGACACTCAGATACCAGTTCACTCGCAATCCCTCATAGCGTGTTTCGGCGGACATTATCTGCGCTTTTGTCCGGATGCCACCCTTGAGATGCATGCCAATCCGTGCGACGCAGAAGAAAATGAAAGAAAGCAACCCCATGCGACCAACAATTGCACCGTTTCCAGCCGCACGACTGCGCCGTTCACGCAAATCTGAAGCGCTGCGCGCTTTGACCCGGGAAAACACTTTGACGGTCGATGATCTGATCTGGCCGGTTTTTGTGCGTGATGGTAAGGGCGAGCGTGACGCAGTCAGTTCCATGCCAGGTGTGGAACGACTCTCTGTCGATCAGGTTTCAAAAGCTGCAAAAGAAGCGGCTGCGCTTGGCATACCAGCGATTTGCATCTTCCCTTACACCGAAGCCGCGCAACGAACCGAAAGCTGCGAAGACGCGTGGAACCCGGATAATTTGTCGAACCGTGCAATTCGCGAGATCAAGAATTCGGTTCCCGAAATCGCGGTCATGACTGATATCGCGCTTGATCCGTACAATGCCAACGGACATGACGGGTTTGTGGTCGATGGCGAAATTGTGAACGACGAAACGGTCGAAGCGCTTGTGAAAATGGCTCTGGCGCAGGCAGAGGCCGGCGCGGATATACTGGGTCCGTCCGATATGATGGACGGGCGGATTGGTGCGATACGCAATGCGCTTGAGGCCGAGGGGCACAAAAACGTTTCGATTCTGTCCTACACCGCCAAATATGCCAGCGCCTTCTTTGGCCCGTTTCGGGATGCGGTGGGCGCCAGCAGCGCGTTAAAAGGTGACAAAAAAACCTACCAGATGGATCCCGGCAGCAGCGACGAAGCGCTTCGTCTGGTCGAACGTGATCTGATGGAGGGGGCCGACATGGTGATGGTCAAACCCGGTATGCCTTACCTTGATATTTGCAGGCGCGTTAAAGACACATTTGGCGTGCCCACGTTCGCCTATCAGGTCTCAGGTGAGTACGCGATGATCAAAGCCGCGGCCCAAAATGGCTGGCTTGATGGTGAAAAGGTTATGCTTGAAAGTCTTTTGGCTTTTAAACGAGCAGGTTGTAACGGTGTGTTGACCTATTTCGCCCCGGAAGCCGCGCGTATTCTTCAAGGCTAAGTATTAGTGCAATTTCTCGCCTAATTCCACAACATCTGGTGACAGACCACTATCTATGCCGTATAGTCACGTGCAGGATCGGCCAGAATAAGGCCGGCACATCGTCAGGCATTATCAAAGGCATCAAAAAATGAGCAGTTATTCACGTCGTAGCTTTATCGTCAGTGCAGGCGCCGTAGCGGCAACAACCGCTGCATGTGGAAATGGTATTGGCAGCAATGGTGCCGAGTCGATCGATGCGCGGGTCGCGGGTACACTCAACCATATGTATGCAACCTACCCTGGCACACGCGATCTCAGGGATAAATCCACCGGCATGCTGGTGATGCCTCTGATGACTGAGGCTGGCTTTGGTGTTGGCGGTAGTTACGGGCGTGGCGCGCTTCAGATCAACGATGTGACGGTTGATTACTATTCTGCCACGTCTGCTTCGATCGGCCTCCAGATCGGCGCACAGCAGTTTTCACATGTTTTGTTTTTCATGACAAATGAAGCGTTGGAGACCTTTCGCCGCTCGAGCGGTTGGGCCGCCGGTGCAGATATGGAATATGCCGCCATAGATCAGGGGGGCAACCTGGGTGTTGAGACTACAACCGTTCTTGATCCGGTGATTGCCGTGATCTTCGGGCAGGCAGGCCTACTTGTTGGGGCTACACTTGAAGGCACAAAATATACACGTATCATTCCGTAAGCCCGATGTCTTTTTTGCGCTTGGCGACGGCTTTCGCTGTAACTGTCGCCAAGGCAGTTGTGCCCAAATTCGAAAGAAGTAAAGCTTTTTGCAGAAGGACATATTATCCTTGTTTACTTGCTTGCGATTGCCTTCACTCCCTCTTTGTTTTAGTGAAATGAAGCCAGACTTGCGCCAACGCATGGATACCTGATGTCACGACTGTTTCGCTGGTTGATGAGGCTGCTGGGTACGGTTTTGCTGTTCGCTGGTCTTAGTGTTGCAGTCATTTACTATCTGGCGAGCCGATCACTGCCAGACTACAACATGAACTATACAACTCGCGACGTTTCGGCACCGGTCGAGATCGTGCGAAACAACGCATCGGTACCGCATATCTTTGCTGAAAATGATGCGGATGCCTTTTTCGGACTTGGCTTTGTTCACGCACAAGACCGGCTTTGGCAGATGATTTTAATGCGCCGTACCGCACAGGGGCGCCTGTCGGAACTATTTGGCGAACGCACTGTTCCGGTGGATGAACTGCTTAGACGACTGGATCTTTACAATCTCGCGCAGCAGTCTGTTCTGGTTCAGGATGCGCCTACACGCAAAGCACTCGAGGCTTACTCTGCCGGTGTGAATGCATGGCTCGCGCGGATAAACAACGATGCACTTGGTCGTGGTGCGCCGGAATTCTTTTTGTTCTCCAAGGAAATCGCACCGTGGCAACCAGCGGATTCTCTGGCGCTTGTAAAACTAATGGCGCTGCAACTGTCGCCACATCTGGAAGAAGAAGTTCTGAGGGCCCGTCTGTCGCTGGTCCTGTCAGAAGATAGACTTCGCGATATCCTGCCGGATGCGCCCGGAACCGGGGTTGCCGCTTTGCCGGACTATGCAGCGCTATTCCCGACAGCGGTCCCATCGAACGAATCTTTACGCATTGCTGAAAACTGGCTTTCGCCGTTCAAACGCCGCGCGTTCGCCGGAGCCTCCAATGCCTGGGCTGCAGCACCTGAACGTTCAGCGGCCGGTTCTACCCTTTTGGCAAATGATCCGCATCTTGGCTTTACCGCGCCAGCCATCTGGTACCTCGCACGTCTGGAACTTTCTGACGGTGGTGTGATTGGCGGAACTATACCGGGCATACCGTCTGTCCTTACGGGGCGCAGCGACTATCTTGGATGGGGTGTGACCGCGTCCTATCTGGATGATCTGGATGTCTTTGTTGAAAAGCTTAACCCAAAAAATCCGGAAGAATACGAGACACCACATGGGTTCAAGGTGTTTCAAACCAGTCAATCGGTCATCCGGGTCAAAGATGGGCCGGACATTCCTTTGACATTGCGCTGGACAGAAAATGGCCCGGTCCTACCTCCAAGTCATTATGATCTGGGATCGATTACACCACCGGGGCATGTTGCTTCCATCTCCTGGACGGTCTTGTCGCCCAATGACACCACGATGAGCTCTGCAATCTCCCTGATGCGGGCTAAGACAGTTTCCGACGGGATAGCAGCAGGCGAAAGGTTCATAGCCCCTTCGCTCAACCTGACGCTTGTCGATGGTGATACGATCGCTCTGAAAACGATTGGCGCAGTTCCGTCTCGCGCAGCACGGCATCAAAGCAAGGGTCGTTTGCCAAGCCCGGGTTGGCGGGCGGTAAATCGCTGGCAGGGCCGAGCGGGCTATCGGGTAAACCCGGAATTCGTAGCACCCGAAGGCGGGTTGCTTGGAAACACGAATAATAAACTGATCGATCGCCCCTTCCCTTTCCACATCAGTTACGTCTGGGGAGATACACAGCGCGTGCAACGTTGGCAGCATCTGATGCAAAACCGTGAGGTGCACACCCGGGACAGTTTCATCGAAGCACAGCTTGATACCGTAAGCTTCTCTGCCCGGGCATTGTTGCCACTTGTTGCAGCTGACCTATGGTTTACTGGTGAAGCTGCCGCAGATGGTACAACCGAACGCGTGCGCCAGCGTGCGCTTACTCTACTTGCCGAGTGGAACGGAGAAATGAATGAACATCTTCCCGAACCACTGATCTACGCCGCATGGATGCGTGCGTTGCAAGACAGGTTGATCCGGGATGAACTTGGACCTTTGGCTCAGGAATATAACCACGTGGAACCGCTCTTTATTGAGCGGGTCTATCGTGATGTGGACGGTGCATCAAAGTGGTGCGATGTCATCCAGTCGGCCCCGATCGAAACCTGCGCAGACGCAGCAAGGCAATCGCTTGATGATGCGCTTCTCTGGATTGAAGAAAATCACGGCGGCACGCTGGAATACCTGCGTTGGGGGGATCTGCACCAAGCCACGCAAGATCACGAGGTTCTTGGTCAGGTGCCGCTCTTGTCCTGGTTCGTCAACATCCGACAGTCTACAAGTGGCGGCGACAACACCTTGATGCGTGGCCGCACCTCAGGTTCGGGGCGCAACCCGTTTCTGAATGTACACGGTGCGGGTTTTCGGGGGGTCTATGATTTTGCCGATCCGGACAGTTCTGTCTTTGTGATCTCAACCGGACAGTCGGGGCATCCGCTTTCCCGCCATTATGATGACCTCGGTGAACTGTGGCGCCGCGGGGAATATATTCCGATGTCGCTTGATCCTGATCTCGCCCGCGCCGCAGCTGCGGGTATCACTTGGTTACGTCCGGAAAGGTAACGAGTATTACAAAGCGTTAAACTTCTGCTCCTGCCGTTCTGTCCAGAGAACACGCAAAAGAAAACCGTCTTCGGTTTGATCTTCGCGTTGAATAAGTCCTTCCTGGAAAAGCCAGGCTCTTTTCCGGCCCTCGGAATATGGCAACAAAAATTCAGTCTCTGTTTTCGGGTCAGTCAGTTCTTCAGAGACCGCATCAAGAAGGTCATCCAATCCTTCACCACCAATTGCGGAGACAGCAAAGCAATTTTCTTGTCGATCCGCTTGTGTCTCAACGGCGGTGCGTGCATCGCCCTCTAAAAGGTCGATCTTGTTCCAGACCTCGATTTCGGGGATGCCTTCGACACCAAGCTCTGTCAGAATACCGTTCACATCCTGCGCCTGTTCCTCTGTCTCTGAATGCGAAATGTCACGTACATGCAAGATCAGGTCTGCATCCAGAACTTCTTCAAGCGTGGCGCGAAAGGCCGCGACCAGTTGGGTCGGTAAGTCGGAAATGAAACCAACCGTGTCGGACAAGATGATATCGCGACCAGACGGCAGTGTGACTGCCCGCATTGTCGGGTCAAGCGTCGCAAAGAGCATATCTTTTACAAAAACCTCTGCCCCCGTCAGCCGGTTGAACAGCGTAGATTTCCCTGCGTTTGTATAGCCAACCAAAGCAACAACCGGGTATGGCACCTTTGCGCGGGACGCGCGGTGCAGTTCACGGGTTTTAACAACCTTAGCAAGCTGCTTTTTGATCCGCCCGATTTGTTCGTCAATCGCGCGTCTGTCCGCCTCGATCTGGGTTTCTCCAGGCCCGCCGACAAAGCCAAGCCCGCCACGCTGACGCTCAAGGTGGGTCCAGGCCCGCACAAGACGCGTCCGCTGATATGATAAGGCTGCCATATCAACCTGGAGCACACCTTCACGGGTGCGCGCGCGATCAGAGAAAATTTCCAGAATTAACCCGGTGCGATCCAGAATTTTTACTTTCCAGTCGCGCTCAAGATTCCGTTGCTGAACAGGGGTTACTGGCCCGTTGATCAAAACGAGTTCAACCTCGGCCTCTTCAAAAATTAATCCGAGTTCTTTAATTTTGCCTGATCCAAACAGGAACCCCGCCCGTTTCTTTGGAAGTGGGACTTTGGTTGCTCCGGCAATCTCAAGCCCCGGCAGCGCCCTCGCCAAAGACACCGCTTCCTCCAGCGCATAGGACGCATCCCTGCGATTACGGTCTGATTGGATATCGGGGTGCAGAACCCAGGCGCGAGTGGCCTTTTCGTCTGTCGGCTCGCTCAACGCTTATTCTTCGCCATCATAAAGGCTAATCGGCGTCGATGGCATGATCGTTGAAATGGCGTGTTTGTAAACGAGTTGAGACTGACCATCGCGGCGCAGCAGGACGCAAAAATTGTCAAACCAAGTGATAACACCTTGCAGCTTGACGCCGTTAATCAGGAAAATTGTAACTGGAACTTTTGTCTTACGAACGTGGTTTAAAAACGCATCTTGTAAATTTTGTTTATCGGCAGCCATTGGTCTTCTCGCCCTTTTTCTGTCGTTCTGCCCCTCGGCGGCAGGCCATATTAGTTAATAATTGAGTATGGAACGCCTCAGCCAGAGATTCCAGCCCAAAAAACAATCTGTTACATAGCTTTCAGAAATTGGGAGTCAAGTCCGCCAAAAATCGGGGTTTAAAAGCGCTATAAAAGCCAGTGTTTCAAGGCGCCCCAGAACCATTGCCGAACCCGTGATCAATTTGCCGATATCGTTCAGTTCCGCAAAGGTTAACGGTGTTTCCGCTGCGATTCCGGCCAATGGGCCTGTGGTCGAAAGAGAGGCAACAGTCAGAACGATTGAACTCTCAAACGACAATCCATTCAGCGCCAGCGCTGCTGTAATAACAGCTATCGACAGGGCGAAAAGCATGAAAAATATCCATGCCATATAAGCGCCTTGTCGCCTGATGTGGCGCGCCGAATGACCGGATCCGCCAACAGAGGATGGATGAACCAGCCTTTCCAGTTCGCGTGCTCCATGCATGTAAAGCGCATATACGCGCAATAGCTTTACACCGCCCGCTGTTGTTGCCACCCCGCCGCCAATGATCGACAACCCGACGAAAATCAGGCCAGGCGTATTTAGCCCGGACCACCCGCGTGCTGCATCCCAATCGCTGGATTCAAAGCCTGTGGTCGTTAGAAATGATAACACCGTGAAAATGCCGCCCCAAAGCGCGCTGACGGCACCGAGAATGTTTTCTTCCTCATCAATTTCATAGGCCCCGACCCAGTGGCGTAAAAACAAAAAAGCGGGGATCACCAAAACACAAAAAAGACCCATCCTGAATTCAGGATCAGAGACAAGTAGTTTGAGCGAGTTTGACTGCGTTTCCGGCGCATAGGTCAAACGCGAAATCGCAAAGAAAAGAAAGATGAAAACCAGAAATTCGCCAGACAAACCTGCGTTACCGCCCGCTAAACCGCCAACCGGTGAGATCCCGCTTGTCGAAAGGGTCGACATAGAATGGCATAAAGCAATAAAAGCGCTGTCGCCTGCAACGATCAGGAAAATCCAAAGTGCAAGTGTCAGCCCCAGATAGATTGGCAACAATTGTGCGGCAGAGCGGCTTAGCCTGCGCGAGGCGTCGGTCCGGTCAGATATTTGTACGAAATCCGTGGCTGAATGGCCGACGCGACCCGTGGCCGTGACTTCAAAACCGCCCAAATTCATCGGTGCCAGAATGGCGATCGCCGTTACCCAAATAAAAAAGCCACCCATCCAACCAACAATAGCGCGCCACAAATGTTCGGTCTGCGAAAGCCTGTTTGGGTCATCAAACAATGTCGCACCAGTTGTTGTCAGGCTTGAAACCATTTCAAAGTAAGCATTTGTAAAACTTGTGTTTTCAACT
This sequence comes from Pseudohalocynthiibacter aestuariivivens, assembly GCF_018457175.1. GTDB lineage: Bacteria > Pseudomonadota > Alphaproteobacteria > Rhodobacterales > Rhodobacteraceae > Pseudohalocynthiibacter > Pseudohalocynthiibacter aestuariivivens. The sequence continues at coordinate 222,439 of NZ_JAGFNU010000002.1, read as the reverse complement.
GCTTCATAGAATGGAACAGCCAGAACAACAGGAAGTAGCACGTATGCGCCCAGCATCGCTAACAGATGGCTACGCGCCGCAGAGTGTTTTCGGCTGTCCATTGAGGCAACGCCGATCAATGTGGTCAGCGTAAAAAACAGGATGCTTCCATAAAGAAATACGCGAGCATCGTGTAGATCACGCGAGAAATAACCAAAAACAGCAGGCCCAAGCATAGCGAGCGCCCCTATTCCCATGAGGATCACAATAAATGGCAGGGACAGGATGCGCTGAATCATGGTTCAGAAGAAATCGATTGATACCTGCAACAGGCGCTCTACCTCTGGAACATCGGCAGCCATTGCAAATATCGCGATAACATCACCCTCTTCAATGCGGGTGCCACCAACAGGTCTGATAACCTCTCCGTTTTTAATCACGGCCCCAACAAGGACACCTTCGGGAAAGTCGATATCCCTGATTGTCTGGCCCGAAATTGGCGATGTCGATAGAACCTGTGCTTCTATCACCTCTGCTTCCGCATCTCCGATCGAGTAAATTTCTCGGACGCGGCCATGGCGAATGTGCCGCAAGATAGAGCTTACTGTTGTAGAACGCGGGTTGATGTAGGCATCAATCTTTAGCGGCGTCATTAACGGAACGAGTGTCGGATCGTTGATCAGGCAGATCGACATCGGGCAGCCCGCCGCTTTTGCACGCACAGCTGCAAGCATATTGGTCTTATCGTCATCGGTCACGGCAAGCACAGCATCTGCACGATCGATATTTGCTTCAGCAAGCAAGACGGTGCTCATACCATCCCCATTTAACACAATCGTGCGTTCCAGTTGGTCTGCTGCGCGCTCTGCGCATGCACGGCTTTTTTCAATTACCTTGGCCCGAACGCGCGAGGTGTTTTTTTCGAGCGCCTGCGCAACTGCCAGCCCGACATTCCCACCGCCGATGATCACGACACGTTCTTGTTTTTTTGTTTTTTTACCAAAGACTTCAAGAGTTCTATTCATGTCTTTCGTATGGGTGAAAACGTATATTTCATCACCAGCAAACAGCTGATCACCCGGTTCGGGTGCAAAAAGGGACCCCTTTCTTCGTACACCCACGACAATGGCGCTCAGCGTCGAGAAAAGATCCGTTAACTGGCGTAGGGGTGTTGTCAGTACCGGGCAATCTTCTTCCAGCAAGATGCCAAGGAGTTGTGATTTTCCTTCAAGGAAGCTCTGTGTGTCAAACGCAGTCGGTGCTGCCAGCCGTTGAAGCGCGGCTGCTGCAACCTCGCGCTCCGGGCTGATCACCACATCGATCGGCATGTGGTCGCGCCGATAGAGGTCAGAGTAGATCGCATCAAGGTAAGACTGGCTGCGAAGGCGTGCGATTTTTCGTGGAATAGCAAAGACCGAGTGTGCGACCTGACAGGTGACCATATTCACCTCATCAGAATAGGTCGCCGCAATTATCATATCCGCATCAGCAGCCCCTGCGCGAGCAAGAATATCAGGATACGAGGCAAAGCCAGCGATGCCCTGTACATCTAGTGTATCGGTTGCACGGCGGACAAGTTCGGGGTTGTTGTCAACGACTGTGACGTCGTTCTTTTCCCCTGACAGGTGTCGGGCAATTTGCCAGCCGACCTGTCCCGCCCCACAGATAATGACTTTCATCGCTCACGACCTCTTCGGGAGATTGAGCCCATGCATGGCAGTTTCATCTGCTATGGTCAATCAGAGCGTTTCTTCAACATCGTCCTCAACATGTGCAACCCTGGCTCCGGCTTTGTTTGATGTCACCACGTTCAGTGATTTTAGCTTCCGGTGCAGTGCAGAACGTTCCATTCCCACGAAACTCGCTGTGCGGCTAATATTTCCACCGAAGCGATTTATCTGGGTCATCAGATATTCGCGCTCAAAAAGCTCTCGCGCCTCGCGAAGAGGTAGGGTCGCGAGCGAGCCAGAAAGCACGACGCGTCCCTCTTCACCGCTTTCGTCATCTTGTTGTGGGAGTTCACGTGCTTCAATCGGGCCGCTGTCAGAGCCTAAAATAAGGACTCTTTCCACAACGTTTTTTAATTGCCGTACATTTCCGGGCCAAAGCATGGTTTGGAGAAGCGCCTGCGCTTCATCAGACAGTTCCCTAAGCGGCAAACCCTGCGATTTATTGAAGGATTCAACAAAATACTGGGCGAGTTCCGGAATATCTTCTCTTCGTTCCTCAAGCGAAGGAACAGAGATCGGAACAACGTTCAATCTGTGAAACAGCTCCTGTCTGAAATTCCCGATTTCGATTTCGCGCTCCAAGTCTTTGTTAGTGCTGGAAATAACGCGAATATCAACATGAACTTTTGACGCGCCACCAACCCTCTGGAACTGCTGGTCTACCAATACGCGCAGAATTTTTGATTGTGTTCCCGACGGCATATCCGCCACCTCGTCAAAGAACAAAATTCCGCCATTCGCCTGTTCCAAAAGACCGGGTTCAATGCCCTGCTCGGTATTCTCCCGACCAAACAGGACCTCTTCCATCCGTTCCGGCGCGATTGAGGCGGAACTGACGGTAATAAATGGGTTCGACACCCTGTTGGAGTTTTGGTGAATATATCTAGCTGCAACTTCCTTTCCCGCCCCGGCAGGACCGGTTAGCATGACGCGACCATTTGATTTTGTGACTTTATCCAGTTGTGATTTTAGCGTCTTGAACGCTGAACTGGAGCCTATCATCTCAGCGACCTGATCATCCTTTCGGCGAAGCTCTGTATTTTCACGCCGTAGACGTGATGCCTCCATCGCGCGCACGATCACGACCATCAGCTGATCAATGTTGAAAGGTTTTTCAATGAAGTCATAGGCGCCTTGTTTTATCGCAGCGACCGCAATTTCAATATTACCGTGTCCAGAAATGATAACCACCGGGACTTCTGGATTGTCGCGCTTTACTTTCTTGAGAATATCTATCCCATCCATCTGACTGTCTTTAAGCCAAATATCCAGGATCATAAGCGCAGGAGGTTCGGCATTGATTTGCGCCATGCATTCGTCCGAATTTGCTGCAAGCCGCGTGGTATAGCCTTCGTCCTTTAAAATATCCGACACCAATTCTCGGATGTCGCGTTCATCGTCGATGATTAGTATGTCGCTCATTTTTGGTACCTCACACAGTCTTTTCAAACAGGTCACCCGAGGTGTCCTGACGTACAATATTTGGCAGGTGAACAATTGCGCACGCACCTTTGTGCGCATTGCCTTCAAACACATCTGCATCTTCCAGGGCGAGCGAGCCGCCATGTTCCTCAATTATCTTGCGCACAATCGGCAGGCCAAGGCCGGTTCCTTTTTCGCGCGTTGTTACATAGGGTTCGAACAACTTAGCCCGATCTTCGGGCAAGCCAATTCCGTTATCTGATACCTTGATTTCGACGTTTTGGTCCGTAACAGACATCACAACCCTGATTTCAGGTTGGTAGTCATCTGGTGCGCCTTTTTCCCGCAGTGTTTCTGTCGCTTCACCTGCGTTCTTTATCAGGTTTGTAAGCGCCTGAGATATCATCGTCGCATCTATTTCCGTGCGTAATTTTCCCTTTGGAATCTCTGAAAGAATCTTTACATCGGGCATCGCGTTTTCCTGCAACAAAACGGCACCTTGCAGCAGTTTGTTCAAATCATGAATCCCCCGGTCCGGTTCTGGCATACGGGCGAATTTAGAGAATTCATCCACAATACGCCGAAGGTCATTTGTCTGACGAACTATGACGTCTGTGTATTGTTCCAGATTTGCGGCTTCGTCGCCGACCAATGGGCTGAATTTACGCTTCAACCTTTCAGCGGAGAGCTGGATCGGGGTAAGCGGGTTCTTGATTTCATGTGCAATTCTTCGTGCAACGTCGCCCCAGGCGGCCATTCGCTGCGCAGATACAAGGTTCGTAACGTCGTCAAAGGCAACAACAAAGCCTTCAAGTTCACCTTTAGCATTGCGCCGCGTAGACATTCGCACCAGCAAATCTTCAAGTTTACCTTTCCGCGTAAGCTTGATCTCTTCTTGCGCACTTTCAAGTTTACCGTTTGCAAGTCGATCAAAAAGCGGTCCGAATTCCGGAGCGGACAGTGAAATGTTCTGGTGCAAGGGGTGTTCCGGCAGATCAAGCAACCGGCCTGCGGACCGGTTCACAAAATCGACCTGCCCGTTTGCGTCAAGCCCGATCACACCAGCGGTTACGGATGAAAGAACGGAATCAAACAGACGCCGCCGCCGCTCAATCTGGCGGTTGTTTTCCAGCAAAGTGTCACGTTGCCCCTTCAACTGTTGCGTCATCTGGTTGAAAAGACGGCCCAACATGGCAATTTCATCATCGCCATCTTCTTCAATTACGCGGACATTCAGGTCACCGGAACCGACCTGCTGCGCGGCAGCAGCAAGCCTGCCGACGGGTCGCGACAGCCTTTCAGCAAACCACATGCCAAGCCAGATGGCGGCAAGAATAAGGATGACTGCAAATCCCAGATAAAGCAGGCCAAATTCAAACAACAATCGGCCTCGTTCCCGTTCCAGCTGATGATACAGCAACACAGTTTCCTGCGTGTCGTCCAGCAGGTTAAGAATGTTACCGTCCACAGTACGGGACACGTAGAGAATACGGTTGCTAAAACCTGTTAGTGTTACAAGAGCACGAAACTCATTGTTGTCCCAGTCTTCAATAATGACGACTTCGCCACTATTCGCCCGCTCTATCTCTTCATCAGTTGGGCGCTCGAAATCAAAAAGATACGAACGTTCCCCTCTTGCCCGTATTTCCGCTGTACCGTCTATGACATAGGCCTCACGCAATCCACGTTGCACCAACGCCTGTCCCTGCGTGAGGATCTTGCGAAGCTCCCCGTCGGGCAATGAAAACGACGCTTGGCGTGCGAGGTTCAGGTATGACGCTAAACCTTCGGCGTCACGCATCAGGTCGCGTCGATGTTCGTTTTCATAAGCTTCTGCTGCAGAAAGAGAGTTGCTGACAACCTGCCTGACGCGATCTGAAAACCAGCCTTCAAGCCCGACATTCAGCGTTAGTCCGGCAAAGATTGCGACAAGGACGGTTGGGACAAGCGCAATAAGTGCAAAAACACCCGTTAGTCGAAGGTGCAACCTTGACCCGGCAGAGCGCGCCCTGCGTGCCGCGACCATACGTGCCACTTTTTGCAAAACCAGTGCCGCGACCACAAGCACATAGACCAAATCTGCGAGAAGTATCAGTCTGAGGCTTATGGCAGACGCGCTGCTGTCAAACGGACCCAAGACAAGGAATGTTGTTAGCGCCAGTGTAGGGCCGAGAAGGACCAAACCAATGGTCGCCATATTCTGAACGCGCTTTTGGCGCCGCAGGCGGCTGATCCGATCGAATGCTGTTCGTTTCGCCGGGTTCGGCACGTGCCGACCTCATCTTATTGTGTCGCAAAAGCGACGGACCGCCAGATATGGTAACCTTGAATTTGGACTGACGCCCTTTGGTCACTCTATTGTTGCTGTTTTACATCAACTTTCTGCGGCGTGTCACGCGAATATCCAGCTCTGTGATCTTCTTTCGCAAAGTATTTCGGTTAATTCCCAAAAGATCGGCACATCTTGCCTGATTTCCGGCCGTTGCGTCGAGTGCGATCTCGATTAGAGGCTGTTCGATTTCTTTTAGGATTCGCTGGTAAAGGCCTGCCGGAGGCAGTGCTCCTCCGTGAAGATCGAAGTAACGCCTGAGGTGGCGATGCACGGATGCGGACAAAAGGTCTTTCTCGTTTGATCCGATAACGGGCTCTGAAATGGGTTGGGTATCAAGGACGGCCTCGACTTCGTCGAGGGATATCTCTTCCACGCCCCCGGTGAGCGCAAGCCGGCGGACCGTATTTTCCAATTGGCGCACGTTGCCCGGCCAGTTGTAGCGCCGCACCAGTGTCATGGCGGAATCGGACATGGAACGCAACGTGGCCCCGTCCCGTTCTGCACGTGTTAAAAAATGCTCTGTCAGAAGCGGAATATCTTCGACACGCTTGCGCAACGGCGGGACAGAAATAGTCACCCCGCCAAGCCTGTAGAAAAGATCCTGTCGAAATTCTCCGTCTTTGAGTTTTTGCTCGAGGTTTGTCTGGCTTGTCGCCATGACACGCGGCGCATTGTTCGGAAGGCTGTCCAACATTCTGACAACGCGGGCCTGTGCACTCGTGCTTAGATCGCCAACCTCTTCGAACAACAGTGAACCACCGCGCACCCCAGCCAGAATTTCTGATGGCCCGTCACTGCTGTCCAGCTCCTGTAAATCCGCAACGACAAATGGCAAAGCACGCCGATCGCCGAAATCGTGGATCGCGCGCGCGATGAGTGATTTCCCACTTCCACTCTCTCCGGAAATTAACACGGGAATGTCGGTGTTCATGACGCGCGCAACAAGCCTGTACAGCTCTTGCATTTGCGGGCTTCTTCCAACGAGAGGCAAGTCATCTTCGGGCGTGACCTCTTCATCCACGCGGGTCGAGGGCGCAAAACGTTTCTGGTCAAGTGCCCGTGCTGCGCGCTTCATCAAATCTGGCAGATCAAAGGGTTTCGGAAGATAATCATACGCCTCTGCCTCGGCGGCCTGAATTGCCGTCATGATCGTGTTCTGCGCGGATATGACGATAACAGGCAAGCCCGGGCGCAATTCTGATATTCGGGGCAACATTTCTAGCCCGTTCCCATCTGGCATAACGACATCTGAGATTACCAGATCGCCTATCCCTTCTGTCACCCAACGCATCAATGTCGTTAGGGCAGAGGTTGCATGCACCCTGCATCCGGCGCGGGTTAAGGCCTGCGTCAGAACCGTGCGAATTGTACGGTCGTCATCGGCGATCAGAACTGTTCCGTCCATTAGCTTTCCTCGGTTTTAGGGGGTGCGATGGGGAGTGAGACACGAAAAGAGGTGCGCCCTGGTGCGCTTTCGACTGCTATCCAGCCATCATGATCAGCAATTATTTTGCTGACCAGAGCAAGGCCCAGCCCCGTGCCGTTTTCACGCCCTGACACGAAGGGTTCAAAAATTTCAGCGGCAATTTCGGGCGGTAGTCCGGGTCCATCATCAATTATTTCCACCTGAAGTGGCAATTGCATACTGTTCCCGTCTTTGCGCCGAAGCCGAAGCGCCTGGTCATAATACGTCCGGATGCGTATCGTACCGCCCGCACTTCCTGCGGCCTGCGTTGCATTTTTCAGAAGATTCAAGAAAACCTGCAACAGCTGATCCGAGTCGCACAATGTTTGTGGCAGGGACGGATCGTAGTCTTCAATTATGGTCATGCAAGGCGCAAACCCGACCAAAGCTGAGCGGCGCGCCCTGTCGAGCACATCGTGTATATTTACAGGTTTCCGGTCCGGTGGCAGCAGATTGCCAAACTGTTCAACCTGTTCAAGCAGCTTCACAATACGTCGGCTTTCTCCGACGATCAGATCTGTGAGTTCCTGATCTTCGTTCGACAGGTTCATCGATAAAAGCTGAGCGGCGCCTGTGATACCAGCAAGCGGATTTTTAATTTCATGTGCCAGCATTTCGGCCATGCCAATTGCGGATTTGGCAGCCGTCGTTACCGAATGTTTACGCCCCAGACGGCCAGCGATTTCGTGAGGTGAGATCAGCACTAATATCTGTGTCGGACGATCAATGAGGGGTGCAATCTGAATCTGGCACTGCACCGGTATCCGTGCTCCGCTTCCGACATCCACGTCATTGATAAAGAGGGGGGATTGATCACGCCGCACGCGCGCTAGCGCTTCTTCCAGCGGGGCATCGACCCTTAGCTTGTCCCAGACGGGCCCTCCTAGAAGAGCACGCTGAGACAAGTTCAGAAAGTTTTCTGCCGCGGTGTTGCTTTCCGATATTGTGTTGTTTTCGTCCAGCAACAAAGCAGGCACAGGTAAAGACGACCATAAAGCGCCACCAATACCGCTCATGCAACCATTTCCCGTTGTGTGGCTAAAAGCGCATCCGGAAGCAACCGGAGCACTTTTGCGGGGTCTTTCTCGGTTAAAACAGCTTTTCGGATGCCTGATTCCACATTCACCCCATCCATGTACCAACCCAAATGCTTGCGCGCGACGCGGTTTCCGAGCTTTTCACCATAGAAACTGATCATTGCGTCATAGTGGTTGCATACCATCTCGGCGAAATCTGAACCGGTTGGAACCTTTGGTGCCGGTGCTCCAAACAACGCCGCTGCGACTTCTGCCAGCCGCCATGGCGCGCCCTGAGCACCACGCCCGATCATGACACCGTCAGCACCTGACAACCGAAGGGCTTCAGCGGCTGTTTCAGGTGAATCGATATCGCCGTTTGCGACCACAGGAATCTTCACTGAGTCTTTCACAGTACGAATTGCTGCCCAATCGGCGCGCCCTTTGAAGAACTGGCAGCGGGTACGGCCATGTATTGTTATCATCTGAATGCCTGCCGCTTCTGCCCGTCGGGCCAGTTCGGGTGCATTGATAAGCGTCTCATCCCAGCCAAGACGGGTTTTAAGTGTCACCGGGATGTTCACGGCTGCAACGACAGCGTCGATCAAATGCAGGGCGTGGTCGAGGTCGCGCATTAAGGCAGAGCCAGAGTAGCCGTTAACGACTTTCTTTGCCGGGCATCCCATGTTTATGTCTATTAGCCGCGCACCGTTTCCTTCTATTAGCTTTGCAGCTTCGGTCATCCAGCGCGCTTCACGCCCTGCAATTTGCACAGCGGTGTTTTCGACACCAAAACCGAGTTCGGCTTTCTCGCGGGCGCCGGGTTTTGCCTGCATGATTTCATGGCTCGCAACCATTTCACTCACCACCAATCCCGCGCCGAAACCTGAAACAAGATTGCGGAACGGAAGATCAGTAATTCCAGCCAGAGGCGCGAGGAATACAGGGGGGGCAAAATCGAGTTTGGCCATTTGAAGTGGCAATTGCTTAATCCTTGTGCACAGCGGGGTTTTATCCAGTTACCGATAAGTGGGCAATAAATCTGCTGATTTTTAGAGCGCTCATTTCATATATGCCTAAAAATTGAGCATATATGCAGTGAAATGCCGCCATTGTCACCTCTTTCCGAAAACCTTAGACAAGAAGCAGAAAAGCGGAGAGTACATGTCGACAGCGGCCATCATTGTAGCAGCAGGGCGCGGATCACGTGCAGGCGGGGATATTCCAAAGCAATATCAGCTTCTTGCAGGGCAAACCGTGCTGAGCCGCACGATCAATGCCTTTGTCGCATCACCTGCTATCAGTGAAATTATTCTGGTGATCAATCCAGAGGATATGACGCATCTGGATGCAACTGTTACGCTGCCTTCGCGCCCTCTGGTAAGGTTGGTAAACGGCGGGGAAACACGTGATGCCTCGGTTCAGGCGGGTTTGGAAGCCGTCTCGGCCACCTGCGATAAGGTGCTTATTCACGATGGTGCCCGTCCCTTGGTTTCCGAAGGTATTATTAACAGAGTATTGGATGCGCTCGAAACATCAGACGGGGCTGCACCTGCACTGGCCGTGACCGATGCTTTATGGCGGGCAGACGCTGAACGTATTACAAAGACGGAACCACGCGATGGGTTGTATCGCGCGCAGACGCCACAGGGTTTTCAGCTCTCTGCAATTCGTGCGGCCCATTCTGAACATAAAGGCGGCGCTGCAGATGACGTTGAGGTTGCCCTTGCCTATGGGCTTGATGTTGCGCTTGTTGAAGGTGACGAGGAAAACCTGAAACTCACCCATTCTGATGATTTTAAGCGGGCGGAAAAAATACTGGGAACGAAGATGGATATACGGGTTGGTAACGGGTTTGACGTGCATCGCTTTGGCCCCGGTGACCATGTTGTGCTTTGCGGAGTTTCAGTTCCGCACGAACGAGGTCTGCAAGGCCACTCAGACGCTGATGTTGGAATGCACGCAGTGACAGACGCAATTTACGGTGCTTTGGCTGAAGGCGATATTGGCCAGCACTTCCCGCCTTCTGATCCGCAATGGAAAGGGGCTGCCAGTGATATCTTTTTACGCCATGCTGTTGATCGGGCGAAAGAACACGGTTTCGAAATATCGAATACGGACTGCACAATGATTTGTGAGTATCCAAAAATTGGACCGCATACCGTTGCGATGCGCGAAACCATGGCGCGTATCATGGGGCTCGAAGTCGGCCGGATAAGCGTGAAAGCGACCACCTCGGAACGCCTTGGGTTTACCGGGCGAAAAGAGGGTATCGCATCCATGGCGAGCGTGACGTTGGTGCGCAGATGAGCCGGGTTATTGCAACTTTCTTTGGCGTAGGTTTGTTACGCCCTGCCCCGGGAACCTGGGGATCTGCTGCTGCCCTTCCTGTCGCATATCTCATTCATCTGCTGGGCGGCTTTCCGGCCCTGGTGATCGCGACACTGCTGGTTTTTTTCATTGGCTGGTGGGCAACTGCAAATGCGACACGCGGTAAAGAAGACCATGATCCATCGGAAATCGTGATTGATGAAGTAGCGGGCCAATGGATTGCACTATTGCCCGTTTCGTTCGGTGCGGTTCACGCGGGTGGCGACATGCTGGCGCTTTACCCCGGTATCATAACGGCATTCTTGGCCTTCCGACTGTTTGACATCTGGAAGCCCGGCCCGGTGGGCTGGGCTGATCGGAAAAGCACGGCTTTGGGTGTGATGCTGGATGATATAATCGCCGGTGTATTGGCGGCACTGGTGGTTACGCTGGCTGCAGGCTTAACACATGGGGTGCTGGGATTATGAACGACGCTGAAACACTCTTGGCTAAATGCCGTGCGGCTAATCTGAAGGTTTCGACAGCGGAAAGCTGCACGGGCGGTTTGCTTTCCGGCGCGATCACTGAAGTTGCCGGGTCCTCCGATATTTTTGACCGCGGGTTTGTGACGTATACGAATGAAGCGAAAGTTGAAATGCTTGGTGTCCGGACGGAAACCCTTGAAGCCTTTGGTGCCGTTTCCGAACAGGTTGCGTTTGAAATGGCAGAAGGTGCGCTACAAAATTCCGCCGCCGATATTGCCGTGTCGGTGACCGGGATTGCGGGCCCCGGCGGAAGCGATTTCAAACCAGAAGGGCGAGTTTGCTTCGGTTTGGCAAAATCCAGTGCTGAAACCTTTGCTGAAACTGTGGAATTCGGTGCCTTGGGGCGCAAAAATGTACGCTTAGCCGCCGTCGCACATGCACTTAATATTTTCCTCAAAGCAGCATCCTGACATTGCTCATTCTATATGCATTGTCCTTTCAGGCCGCCTAAAATTTGATCACTTTCAAAACTGCCTTCATTTTATGCGCGTTTCAGAGCAGTGATGCTTTTCTTTGCACCGTGAACCCTGTCTGACCGCTACTCAAAACCAAATTGGGAACGGAGACTAAAATGAACGGAGCGGACACCGCCTGGATTATCGTGGCCACAGCACTGGTTCTTTTTATGACTTTGCCGGGGCTTGCGCTGTTTTATGGCGGTTTGGTTCGCGCGCGAAATGTGCTGAGCGTTTTCATGCAATGTTATGCCATCGCCTGTTTGATGAGCATTCTCTGGCTGGTTGCAGGCTACTCCATCGCCTTTGGAGACTCCGGTTCACCCTATTGGGGCGGTCTTGGAAAGATGTTTCTGGCGGGTGTCACTGCAGACAGCCTGACGGGCACCCTGCCCGAGGTCCTGTTCTTTGTCTTTCAGATGACCTTTGCCATCATCACTCCAGCGCTCATCGTTGGAGCCTATGTTGAACGCATCGGGTTTGGATTTGTTCTGCTGTTTTCAGGTCTCTGGATGCTTCTGTGCTATGCGCCGGTTGTGCATTGGATCTGGGGTGGTGGCATGCTGTCAGACGGTGGCATCTTTGGCGAAGTCGGAGTGAAGGATTTTGCTGGCGGTATTGTCGTCCATGAAACAGCAGGCATTGCCGCACTCCTTGTTGCGGTGTTCCTGGGGCCGCGCCGTCACCGGACAACCCCGCCACACAACCCGGGCTTTGTGATGATCGGGGCCGCGATGCTTTGGGTTGGCTGGTTCGGCTTTAACGGTGGCTCACAACTTGCCGCCGATGGTGGCGCTGCAATGGCGCTGACCGTGACGCATATTTCGGCTGCAACAGCCTCGTTAACCTGGGCGCTGTGGGAAAAGATCAAATACGGCAAAGCCTCACTGGTTGGCATTGTGACGGGAACGATAGCCGGGCTAGCCTCGATCACCCCTGCATCCGGATTTATAGGCCCGGTTGAAGCTCTGGTGATCGGCGGCATTGCGGGCATTCTGTGTCAGGAAGCGGTTACAGTGATCCGCAACAAACTGATGATCGACGATACACTAGATGTTTTCGCAGTCCACGGTATCGGGGGAATATTCGGGACGATCATGATTGCGGTGTTTGGCGCAGGCAGCTGGGCGGCGCAACTGGGTGGTTTGGCAGTTGTCGGTGCGTTCACAGTGGTTGTTACGGTGGTTCTGATCAAACTGGTCGGTCTGATTACACCTATTCGGGTGGATCATGAGACAGAGGTGAATGGGCTCGACCTCGAGGTGCACGGCGAACGGGCTTACGATATTATGTCGTAGGGTTGAGACACGATAAACCAAAATAGATCGATGGTCCGGTGTGCGGGACGAAGCTGACTCTGGCTTAGTATTGGACTACACTCCAACATCATACGTTCAGCGACAGTCTTGAGATTGTGTGATTTGCCGCCACTAACACTCTGGGAAACAGGCGGCGAGAAACAATAGGCTAAAGGAAGGAAACAAGAGAATGGCGTTCTTTGCGGTTGGAAAGATTTGTTGGTCCGTAGTTTTGGTGCTGTTCGTAACGGTCGTATCTGGTGTCATGCACCCCGCACTGGCGCAGGAACTTGATGGTGAAGCGCTAAAAAAACTGGCGCTTGGAGGCATATGGCAGGCTGAACATGCGGAATATGGACTCTGGAATTGGAATGATAGCGGATCAGTTTGTTTGAGAGTCGGCAGCACAGATGGCGATTGCTTTGATACAGGGACCTGGGAAATCACCGACAACGTACTTTGCTATGAATTGACCAAGTGGGGTGAATCGACCGGAGAACGCGTGAATTGCTTCACAGTGGCTGCACTGGACGACAATCGCTACGAAACGCTTTTTCATGGCGGCGCGATGATCTCACGGATGTTTGCCTTCAAGGTGTTGGAGTAACTGGCCGCTACATACCATCCGGTTCGTCCCAGCTACTAGACCTGCATCCGCCACCAAGAAATGCCCCGAGGCAGAGCCAAAACCTCGAATTGCTAGAGTATCTGGATGACTGCCTTGGGTTCAAACCGGACACGGCCAAGATTCCGGATTAATGAGTTCCGACCTTAAGCTCCCCTAAATCGAGTTTTTGCCAATGCAAGGATCTACTTCATTTATAAAGTTGCTCTGCGCGCTGCTCAAAAGCGCAAACAATCCGGTTCATCGCTTCATTGAAAACGACACCGATCAGCTTTTGCAAAATCAGGTTTTTGAATTCAAAATCGACAAAGAATTCAACTTCGCATCCGCCCTTGGGCAAATCGCAAAATTTCCAATAGGATCTGAGGTATTTGAACGGCCCATCCAGATACTCGGTATCAATGCGCATATCCGGCTGGTTCAAAGTGACCCTGCTGCCAAATCGTTCCCGAAACACCTTAAAGGAAATGACCAGATCGGCGGTCAGTATTTCTGTCACGTCCTCTTCCTTGCGCGACCGAATGCGCGACGCAGCGCACCAGGGTAAAAACTTTGGGTAGCTTGAAACATCTGCAACCAGATCAAACATCTGTTGTGCCTGATACGGCAGAACCCTTTTTTCACCATGTGTCGGCATTTTGAACCAATTCTCTTGTGACTTAGCGCCGTCATTTCGTAGACTGAGGCGGGAAAATCAAGGGGAACACCATGCCAACGCGGCCATATGTCATCGATACAATGATCTCAGCCAAGTCGATCGCGGCCCGAATAGAAGAGCTGGCCCGCGAAATCAAAGAAGAATTTCAGGGTACCGATAAGCTGGTGGTGGTTGGACTGCTGCGTGGGTCTTTCGTTTTCATTGCTGACCTCGTTCGGGAACTGGACCTGCCTGTCGAAGTCGATTTTCTTGAGGCTTCGTCTTATGGGGACGGAACAGAAAGTTCCCGTGAAGTCCGCATTCTCAAGGACTTGCGCGGCGAAATTGGTGGGCGAGATGTTCTTTTGGTCGAAGATATCGTTGATACCGGCTTCACCCTGAAGCACGTTATTGGCCTTTTGCAATCAAGAGAACCTCATCGCCTGAAAACCATTGCGCTGCTTGATAAACCGTCGCGTCGCGAGGTGGATGTAAAAGCAGACTGGACCGGGTTTGAAATTCCGGATGAATTTGTTGTTGGCTATGGAATTGATTTTGCGCAACGTAACAGAAATTTACCTCATATCGGCAAAGTTCGCTTCACGGAAGCAGAGCAGGCCTGACCTGATTCAGGTGTTAACTCCTGAAAACAGGGAATCGTGTTAAGAATCGCTCTGACAGTAATGGGCTGCAGACCGCCGCGCCTATGCTTTGTGACCAATAAACAGGAAAACTTTCGTGAACCCACGACATCTTCTTAGAATGGCAAAATGGGCGCGCAAACCGCCAAGTGAAAAGCGCGTCATTCTGGTTCTGTCGATAATCGTAATATGCTTGCTGATTTGGGGGTCAGAACTGCTGTTCGGTTGGTCCGATGGGTTGCTTCCGCAGTACCCTTCGAAATATCGCCCTTAACCGTTCAGTTTCTTGTGCCGGGCTTCGCGCAGCCGGGCAAAATCATCACCTGCATGATAACTTGACCGTGTCAGCGGAGTCGCAGAAACCATTAAAAAACCCTTGCCATAAGCCGCTTTTTCATAGGATTTGAACTCATCCGGTGTGACGAAGCGATCTACACGGTGGTGTTTCACAGTAGGTTGCAGGTACTGGCCGATCGTCAGAAAATCAATGTCAGCGGCGCGCATGTCTTCCATCACCTGAATCACTGCTTGCCGGTCTTCGCCAAGGCCAACCATGATGCCGGATTTGGTGAACATTGATGGATCAAGCTCTTTCACACGCTGAAGGAGCCGCAAACTATGGAAATACCGGGCGCCGGGGCGAACCTCGGGGTAAAGCCCCGGAACAGTTTCAAGATTGTGGTTGAAAACATCGGGCTTCGCCGCAACGACGAGTTCTAGTACGCTCGGGTCGCACCGAATGAAATCGGGAGTCAGAATCTCGATCGTCGTGTTCGGGGACTGACGACGCACCGCGCGGATTGTCCGTGCGAAATGCTCGGCACCGCCATCTTCAACATCATCGCGGTCGACCGAGGTGATCACAACATGGTTCAGTCCCAGTTTCTTGACAGCATCAGCAACGCGGCCCGGCTCAAAAACATCCAGAGCTTCGGGTGGTTTGCCTGTTGCAATGTTGCAGAAGGTACAGGCCCGTGTACAAACCTCGCCCATGATCATCATGGTGGCGTGGCCCTGGCTCCAGCATTCACCAACGTTGGGGCAGCCGGCCTCTTCGCAAACTGTCACCAGCTTATTATCACGCATGATCTTATGGGTTTCCGCATACCCCGCCCCACCGGGTGCCCTGACGCGAATCCAGCTTGGTTTCTTAAGCGGAGCGTTGTCAGCCTTATGGGCCTTTTCCGGGTGTCGTTCGGATGGGATTTTAAGGTTGCGCATGAAATAGTCCCCTTATTCGTCGCCAATATAAGGAATTCTTCGGGGAGCGCCAGAGAAGGTCGCCAAGAGACTGGTTTTTCCCGCAACATCGCCTTCACTTAGTACTCACTTGGACTAAAAACGATCCACGCGGAATGAAAAGCGCCGTAAGAACCCTGCGTCGCTTTTCAATGTACTGGCTTCAACCAATCAACGGGCCGTATTTCCCATGCGTTTCATCATAGTGTCGTTTCAGACGTTGCAGCGCGATACGAAGGACGATTTTCCCCGATCTGGCCGACCACCCCAAGCGTTTTTCCGCGACTTCCATTCCTTCAAGATAACAACAGCATCGCAGGACAACATCGCCAAGACCCGGCCCAAGGTCTTTTAGTGCCAAGGATACCCGTTCTCGTGCGGCCGAGGGTCCTTCGGCGATATTGTTGTCATTTCTGAAACCACCCCGAACTCCAGCGGTCAGGAACTTTTCCCAGTTCTGTGCAACGCGAGGCCCCATATGAGCGAGTTCAAAGTCCTCTCGCAGTCGTTCGCCTGCGGCAACAAGGTCATCTGATAAAAAGGGCTCTCCGTTTTTGTTCTTTCGTCGTGCAAGTCCGGCCAATGGTGATTCCGCAGCGTTATAGCGATATCGACGACTGGTCCCGTCCTCGCGCTCTGCAACCTGCTTTTTATCCCAGATCCGGTGCTGATCTGCGAAGACAGCCTGTGCATCGTTGAAACCAGGTTGCGTTGCATCGCTGGCGCTCAGCAACCGTTTTAACGCTGCTCGCCCGGATGAGGTTATTTCATATTGTGCGATTTTTCCGGATTTCGTGCACTTGATCCAATCTTTCAGGGCCATCGCTTCTGCGATTTCGCGCTGTACGACAGCCGTTCTTGTATTTTTCCCGTTCGGCAAATTCCTGACCACGACGGCCATATCAAGTTCGTGTGCTACCGCGAGAACTGCACCAGTTTCCCCAAGCCTGCGTAAGATACGGCGCGCTTCGCGATCAATATTTGGTTCTGCGGACGAGCCTTTGGTATGTCTGACAGCGGCATTCATTTTGGACGTTTCCTTTTTCTGCGTCTCTGGTGCGATCTGGAAATGTTCCCGGCTAAGGCGGCGCAAGGCATCATCAATCAGCGGATCATCCCGCCGGTTTTCAAGCTGCCTGACCTGGCGCATAACAGTTGATGCATGGCATCCCGCTGTTCGCGCAACGGCGCGCATGGAAAGCCCCTTTTCGGTGTGCATAAGATAACGTTGCGCCGATTGTGGTACCCAATTTGGCAATGGTGCCTTCGCGCCGGACCCTGAACCGTCTGCAAACATCATCGCCACTTCTGTCCCTTTCTTGGCTGCGGATTGAACACCAACAATCTAAATTTGAATTGTTTGCCTCAACGTTAAATTTTCCAGATTTCAGAAGCATTGTTTCTAAAAGCTAAACAATACTGAAACCATCGAACGGAGCATCCGCCAAAGGCGCAACACACCAGAAAACTGAGTCACCCTGTCGTCAGAACTTGATGGAGAAACCTGATGAGCGATCTGATGAAAATTTTAAAATCCCTCCGCCGCCCGGGGTTGCTGATGCGTGCAGCGCGACTGGGATCAGCCGACTACCGGCGCGAGCGTGACCTGCGGCGAGTCCTGAAAAGCCGTAACCTGCCAATGCCTGAAACGGCAATCAGCAATCTCCTTTCAGAAGAGGACATTCTGGAAGAAAAAAGAAAAACGGGCGATGCCGACTACAGCATCACCCGTCATGTCGATATTATGATTGCCCTGGTTTCCGAAGCAAGTTTGGTGCTCGGCAAACGGCAGGCAAATTAATAAAACGCGTCTGGCATAGATTCCTTTTTGGTCGCGACGTAGGCATCCAGTGCCTCAGAAATTGCAGGGTCCAGCACCGGTTGCTGATAGTCTGCCAGCAATCTGGCAACCCGTTCGGATGCAAGCGCCTGCGTATCCTTGGCGCCATCTTCGTCCCATGTTTCAAAGGGTCTGTAGTCCAGCAGGTTTGACCGCCAGAAGGCGTCTTTGAAGTTGGCTTGAGTGTGGGCACACCCAAGGTAGTGTCCGCCTGGGCCAACTTCGCGGATCGCATCCATTCCCTGTCCGTTTTCGGAAATATCCACGCCCTTTGCGATGTGATGAAGAACACCAAGCTGATCGGCATCCATAACAAATTTTTCGAACGAGGACACAAGACCGCCTTCAAGCCAGCCGCAGGCGTGTAGCATGAAGTTTACGCCACCAAGCAGGGCTGCATTATGTGTGTGGGCAGTTTCATAAGCGGCCTGAGCGTCCGGAAGCTTTGAGCCACACAAACCACCACCCGATCTGAAGGGAAGGTTAAGGCGGCGTGCCAACTGCCCTGCCCCATAAAGGATTTGTGAAGCTTCGGGTGTACCAAATGTTGGCGCACCAGAGTTCATGTCAATCGATGTTACGAAGCAGCCGAAAATTACCGGCGCACCTTTGCGCAGCAACTGGCTGTAGGCGATGCCTGCCAGAACTTCTGCCAGAACCTGCGTCAGAGTCCCCATCACCGAAACAGGCGCCATCGCACCACCAACGATAAAGGGCGAAATGATACAGCCCTGCCCGGCCCGCGCGTACACGTCCAGCGCACCGACCATGATCGGGTCAAAGGTCAGCGGTGAGTTGATGTTGATCAGTGAGGTCATGACCGCATTATCGGCAACAAATTCCTTGCCGAACAAAATTTCGCTCATCTCGATCGAGTCCTGAGCACGGGACGGCTCTGTAACAGATCCCATGTAAGGCTTGTCAGAAAGCGTCATATGGGCGTGCAACATATCAAGGTGGCGTTTGTTCACCGGCACGTCGGTCGGCTCGCAGACCGTACCGCCAGAGTGGTGCAGCCATTTTGACATATAGCCAAGTTTCACGAATTTCTTGAAATCATCAATCGTTGCGTATCGACGGCCGCCCTCGGCATCCCGAACAAATGGCGGGCCATAGACCGGTGCCAGGACCAGACTTTTACCACCAATAACGACATTGCGCGCTGGGTTGCGCGCGTGTTGTGTGTAGTGGGACGGTGCGGTTTTGATCAGCTCACGGCAGAGACCGCGCGGAATGCGTACGCGTTCGCCATCAATTTCGGCACCGGCTTCACGCCAGATTTCCAGCGCCTCGGGGCATTCAACAAAATTTACGCCAATTTCTTCCAGAACGGTTTCGGCATTTTCCTCGATAATCTGCAACGCTTCTTCGTTTAGAAATTCCAGATTGGGAATGTTGCGTTCGATATATTTCGCCGTTTCTACACTGACTGCACTGCGTTCTGCGCGCCGCGCGGCGCCGCCACCTCTTGCACGTCGCGTGGATTGTGCTTCTGTCATTTTGCTGATCTCCGAATTATTTGGTGTGTGGCACCAGTTTCTCTACCAAGATATCGAAAACGCATTGGCAACTTAGCGAAGAATCCGGCTATTGGCAGGCGAAAGCGACATTCCCGCGGTTCGTATACGTTTGAATCCTCCTAATTTAAAAATAAGCGGTGACCTAAAATCACAGCGCTCTTGCACATTTCTCCGATGATCAATATTCCCCGGACATGACCAATACATCACATGACCGACTTCTTATAATCGACTTTGGCAGCCAGGTTACGCAGTTGATTGCGCGTCGCCTGCGTGAACTCAATGTATATTGCGAAATTCACCCGTTCCAAAAAGTTACAGAAGAATTCTTGGCGGAATTTTCGCCCAAGGCAGTGATCTTTTCGGGAGGGCCCGCCAGCGTCATTGATGCAAGCTCTCCGCGTCCGCCGACATCGGTGTTTGATCTGGGCATTCCTATTCTTGGAATTTGCTATGGCCAACAAGTGATGATGCAAATGCTGGGCGGCAAGGTGGAACGCGGCCATGGCACTGCCGAATTTGGCCGCGCATTCGTCACGCCCGAGGAGTCAGATTTGCTATTGTTAAAGGGCTGGTTCGATAGCGGTCGCGAGCAGGTCTGGATGAGCCACGGCGACCACGTTTCTGAAATCGCACCGGGTTTTAAGGTGTTTGGAACATCGCCAAATGCACCTTACGCAATTACCGCAGACACAGCGCGTAATTTCTACGCGGTTCAGTTTCATCCGGAAGTGCACCACACGCCAAACGGCAGCAAGCTCTACGAAAATTTTGTTCGCATGGCTGGTTTCACCGGTGACTGGACAATGGGTGCCTATAAGGACGAGGCCATTCGAAAAATTCGCGAGCAGGTCGGCGATAAAAAGGTGATCTGTGGGTTGTCCGGAGGAGTTGACTCCTCTGTCGCGGCTGTTTTGATTCATGAAGCGATTGGTGATCAACTGACCTGTGTTTTTGTTGACCACGGATTGCTGCGTCAGGGCGAAGCCGAAGAAGTCGTGACCATGTTCCGTGACCATTACAATATGCCGCTCATCCACGCGGATGAGCAGGACTTGTTTCTAGGCGAGCTGGACGGTCAGTTTGATCCGGAAACCAAACGCAAAATCATCGGCAGGCTGTTCATCGATGTGTTCCAGAAACACGCCGCTGAAGTGGGCGGCGCAAAGTTTCTGGCCCAGGGAACGCTCTATCCGGATGTGATCGAGTCGGTCAGCTTCTCGGGAGGCCCGTCAGTTACCATTAAAAGCCACCACAATGTTGGCGGCTTGCCTGAAAAGATGGGTCTGAAACTGGTAGAACCGCTGCGTGAGTTGTTCAAAGACGAAGTTCGCGCATTGGGACTTGAACTTGGCTTGCCAGACAGCTTCATAGGTCGTCATCCTTTTCCCGGCCCAGGACTGGCTATCAGATGCCCGGGTGAAATTACCCGCGAGAAACTGGAAATTCTGCGTAAGGCTGACGCGGTCTTTATCGACCAGATCAGAAAGCACGGACTTTACGACGAGATTTGGCAAGCCTTTGTTGCGATCCTGCCGGTACGCACGGTCGGCGTCATGGGTGACGGCAGAACGTATGATTTTGCCTGCGCTTTGCGCGCTGTCACTTCTGTGGATGGCATGACAGCCGATTATTACCCCTTCAGCCATGAATTTCTTGGTGAAACCGCGACCCGCATTATCAATGAGGTGCAGGGTATTAACCGCGTGACCTATGACATTACCTCCAAGCCTCCGGGGACAATCGAATGGGAATGATTACGCGTCTTGCTGTTCTCTGTATCGCAGCAGCACCTGTCAGCGCTGGCGAACTCCCAGCGCTGAGCTGTATAGGCGATAACTGGTCTTTGTCGCTGAACTGGGAGACTGCAACATTCGAGCATGACAAGGTTCTTGAATGAAAATGCCTCCCATTTTGCTCGCAGCCTTTTATATGAGCGGGGCAATCGTTTCATTCACATCAATGGCAGTTGCCGGGCGCGCGGTACGGCAAGACTTCGACACTTTTGAGATCATGATGTACCGGTCAATTCTCGGTATCATTATAGTTGTTGCGGTCGCAGGATATGCGGGAACATTGAACCAGATAACCCGCAATCGTCTTTCCTTACAGTTTCTTAGAAACCTCTTCCATTTCACCGGGCAAAACCTGTGGTTCTACGCATTGCCGATTATTCCACTGGGGCAACTCTTTGCGCTTGAATTCACGTCACCTCTTTGGGTGATCCTGCTTGCCCCGTTTTTTTTGGGCGAGCGACTTACCCCGGTTCGTGCATTTGCGGCCGCTTTGGGTTTCATAGGCGTAATGCTCGTTGCCCGGCCTGACACCGGTGGATTGAGCATCGGCATCCTTGCAGCAGCACTTGCCGCTATCGCGTTTGCCGGAACGACAATCTGCACAAAGGTTTTAACAGGAACGGAAAGGATTACATCAATCCTGTTTTACCTGACCTTGATGCAGGCAATCTTTGGTATTGTTTGCGCAGGCTTTGATGGAGACATCAAGTTACCAACAGCAGATGCAACGCCATGGCTGTTCCTGATCGGATGTGCGGGACTTCTTGCGCATTTCTGTATGACAAAAGCACTTTCCGTCGCACCCGCTGTCGTGGTGATTCCATTTGATTTCGCGCGACTTCCCGTAATCGTGATCATCGGTGTGCTTTTTTACGATGAGCCGCTTGAATATATCGCACTTTTTGGTGCGCTCATCATTCTGACGGCTAACTACTTGAATATAAGGGCAGAAGGCCGTCCGTAATTTTTCGTAATCAAGCTAAACCATAAGTTGTATTGATAGCGTGCGTCCAAATAACAAATTTGTGACGCGGCGTAAGGATTTGACCTGTTGTTTTAATAGGGCATAACGTCAACGCCTAAGAAATAAGCAAAATGAAAACCAACAGGAACACCATACTATGAAACAAGTTTTGACTGCGGCGGCTGCCCTCGCCATATCTTCCAGCACAGCGCTGGCTGGGGGGATGGAACGATCGACACAATCGGTTGGTATTCTCTTTGAAGAGGGTACACGCGCTGAACTTAGTTTTTCGACAGTTAGCCCAAGCGTAAGTGGTACTTCCAATCCACCTTTTGCAGCGGCTTCCAGCGGCGATATGGCCCCGAACTACCAAAATTACTCTTTCGGCTACAAACAAGACATAGGCGAGAATCTGGATGTGGCAATTATTCTGGATCAGCCAGTGGGTGCTAACGTCGCTTATCCCGGAACAGGAGCCGACCCTTACCCTTTCTCAGGTTCGACTGCGGTTGTTGATTCAACAGCTGTGACAGGACTGGTTCGCTACAAGTTTCCGAGCAATTACAGTGTTTACGGTGGGGTGCGCGTCCAATCTCTGAGTGGTGATCTGAACCTTATTGGATCTGGACTCGTTGCAGCTTTGAACTATTCCTTGAGTGTAAGTTCGGATGTTCAATATGGCTATGTTGTTGGTGCTGCTTACGAACGGCCGGACATCGCGTTGCGTGTCGCACTAACCTACAATTCTGAAATAACGCACACGTTTTCTGATAACGGTGGAACACCATTCGACGTAACCATTCCACAGTCGGTAAACTTGGAATTCCAGTCTGGGGTTGCAAAAGACACGCTGGTTTTCGGGTCAGTTCGCTGGGTTGAATGGACTGCTTTCCAGATAAATCCGTTAGACTTTTTTGCGATTGCGGGTGGCCCGATAGCCGACGGCAAATCCAACACGACTTCTTATACTTTGGGTCTTGGTCGACGGTTTAGTGAACGTTGGTCGGGTGCTGTTGTTCTTGGATACGAAGCGAACAGCGGGTTGAGCCAAGGAAACCTGCAGCCAGTAGACGGTTACAAGAGCATTGGGCTTGCCGCGACTTACAAGGTCGATAATGTCGAGATTACAGGTGGTGTTCGCTACATTGATATCGGCGATACGACGACAACGACAATTGGTTCAAACTTCGCCGATAACGACGCGATTGGTGTTGGTGTAAAGGTTGGTGTGACCTTCTAAATCTGTCAAAATACAGTGATATCGAAACCCCGCCTAGACGGCGGGGTTTTTTGTGACGTGATAAGCAATTGACCCTTCGCGCACCTCTGGATACCACTTGCCTACGGCACAAGGAGGCAGCGTATGCTTTACGCATCGGCAAATGACTGGCAACAAGCAAGCAGAAAACGCGTTCTGCTTTTTGGAATGTCAGGCCTTGGCAAAACCCATGTTTCCAATATTTTGCGCGGTTCAGGTGACTGGTTTCACTACTCGATCGATTATCGCATCGGCACTCGCTATATGGGGGAACACATCGTCGATAATTATAAACGTGAGGCCATGAAGATGCCGTTTCTGGCAGATCTTTTGCGGTCCGATTCAATTTACATTGCCTCCAATATTACGTTCAATAATCTCGCCCCACTCTCGACGTATCTGGGCAAACCCGGTGACACGTCCAAGGGCGGCCTCGCTTTCAATGAATATTTACGCCGCCAAGAGCAGCATAAATCAGGCGAAATCAGTGCGTTGCTGGACACAGCTCATTTCATTGAGCGAGCCAAAGACCTTTACGGCTATCAGAATTTTGTCTGTGATAGTGGTGGCTCAATCTGCGAAGTTGTAAACCCGGAAGACCCAAACGATCCAGTACTTACAGAGTTGTCAGAGAACCTGCTTCTGGTCTGGATCAAAGGCTCAGACGCGCATACGGACCAGTTGATCCAAAGGTTCAACAAGGCACCAAAACCTATGTATTATCAGCCAGATACGCTGCGCGCTCTCTGGAAGGAATACCTGGGTGAAAACAAAATCCCCGAGTCCAAAGTCTATCCGGACTCATTCGTGCGTTGGGCCTACAAGCGGGCACTTGCAAATCGCCAACCCCGTTATCAAAGTTTGGCGGAAAACTGGGGTATCACCGTGACCGCAGAAGAGATTGCAGCAGTCACGACAGCCGAAGATTTCAATGCACTCATCACCCGCACCCTTGAGAGCCACTGATTTTCGCACTATCTGACGTCGACGCACAGGAGCCAAATATGCCAATAAAAATACCATCAGACTTGCCCGCTTTTGACGTTTTGTCGAATGAGGGCGTGATGGTCATGTCTGACCGGCAGGCAGCGCGTCAGGATATTCGCCCGCTTCAGATCGGGCTTCTCAATCTGATGCCCATGAAAATTCAGACAGAAACACAGTTTGCCCGGCTGATCGGTGCAACACCCCTTCAGATCGAACTTACTCTGATCAGGATGTCTGAACACCAGACCAAAAATACGGCCTCTGAGCATATGGAAGCCTTTTATCATTCCTTCCAGGAAATGAAGGAAAAGAAATTTGATGGCCTGGTTATTACCGGCGCACCGATAGAACATCTTCCGTTTGAGGACGTGACCTATTGGGATGAACTGGTCGAAGTCATGGATTGGACCCAAACGAACGTGCATTCCACATTCGGGGTTTGCTGGGGTGGAATGGCAATGATCAACCACTTCCACGGTGTGCAAAAGCATATGCTGCCACATAAGGCGTTTGGGTGTTTTCGGCACCAGAATCTTGCGCCCTCTTCACCATATCTACGCGGATTTTCGGACGACTGCGTCATTCCTGTCAGTCGTTGGACAGAGATGCGGCAATCTGAAATTGACGACGCTCACGGGCTAACAACGCTATTGGGGAGCGAAGAGTCTGGTCCCTGTCTGGTTGAAGACCCGGAGCACAGGGCAATCTACATCTTCAATCACTTTGAATATGACAGTGGGACGCTGAAACAGGAATATGATCGGGATATCGAGTCTGGGACTGAAATCAACGTTCCGATCAATTATTATCCAGATGACAACCCTGCCCTCACCCCGCAGAATAGATGGCGGAGCCACGCGCATTTGCTTTATGGCAACTGGATAAACGAAATTTATCAAACGACGCACTATGATATGGACCTGATCGGCACGTCCTGACACAGCCTTTCATTGCACTGATGGGCTCACACCGCCATATTCAGGATAAGAATGACGGAGAACAGGGCGATGCAGCTTCCTTTTGACGGGGCGATCAGTAGGTATTTTGAATCAGAAGCTCCGGAGCCTGTGCGCAGTGCCATCGAGGATGCTAGAAAGCGGGATATTCTGTCTGCTAGCTATCCCTACGAAAAAAGCATGCCGACATCAGAATACGAAGACACCATAGCAGCATTGCAGGTAGAACTGGTCAAACTGCAGTCATGGGTCAAGGAAAGCGGTGCCCGTGTTTCCGTTGTTTTCGAAGGGCGTGACGCAGCAGGTAAAGGCGGCACGATAAAACGGTTCCGTGAGAACCTGAACCCGCGCGTCGCCCGGGTAGTCGCGCTTTCCAAGCCGTCGGACCGGGAAGCCAGCCAGTGGTATTTCCAGCGCTACATTCAGCATTTACCTGCAGGCGGTGAAATCGCATTGTTTGACAGGTCCTGGTATAATCGCGGTGTTGTGGAACATGTTTTTGAGTTCTGTACAACCGAACAACGCAAACATTTCTTCACCCAGTTGCCAGAATTTGAAGACATGCTGGCAGACGAAGGGATTCACTTCATCAAACTCTGGCTTAATGTTGGCCGTGCTGAACAGCTTCGCCGGTTTCTGAAGCGCGAAAAAGACCCGCTGAAGCAATGGAAGCTAAGCTGGATTGATGTCGAAGGGCTTAAACGTTGGGACACCTATTCAGACGCCATTCGCGAAACGCTTGAACAAAGCCATACTGAGGCTGCGCCTTGGACTGTTGTGCGCTCTGACGATAAACGGCGTGCCCGGATTGCGGCAATTCGCGCGGTGCTGTGCCAGATCGAATACGCTGGCAAAGATGTATCCGTCGCCTGCAGGCCGGACAGCAATATTTGCGGTGGCCCCGAAATCTGGGATGTCTAAACGCGGCTATCATCACGGCAATCTGCGCGAAGCTTTGGTTGAAGCGGCGCTGAAATTGATTGAGACAAAAGGACCAACCGGTTTCACGCTGTCCGAAGCGGCGAAGCAAGCTGGCGTCACCCCGGCAGCTGTTTACCGACACTTTGATGGCCGTGAAGATCTTATCGCAGAAGCGTCACGCCAAGGGTATGAGATATTTGCGGAACTCATGGAATATGCCTACGAGAAAGGCCAACCATCGGCGTTAGCCTCGTTTGAATCAACCGGTCGCGCATATCTTGCCTTTGCGCGTCGGTATCCCGGGCATTATGTGGCGATGTTTGAGAGCGGCATCTCTATAAACCGTTCGCCAGAGCTCGCGTTTGTAGCGAAACGCGCAATGGGCGTGTTGGAGCGCGCCGCAGAAGAGCTTTCAAAACATATTCCGGCAGACAAACGACCACCCGCTTCTATGTTCAGCGCGCATATCTGGGCGATGAGCCATGGCGTGGTAGAGCTTTTTGCACGTGGTTCCCCCGGTACAATCTCGCCTTTCCCGCCAGAAGAACTGTTAGAGACTGGTATCGGTATTTACTTGCGTGGGCTGGGGTTGATCGCCCCGGATGAATAAAACAAAGCAAAAGGGCCGCCCAAATGGACGGCCCTTCTGTAATGTCGCAAAGTTTAGCGTTTGGAGAACTGGAAGCTCTTACGCGCTTTGGCTTTACCAAATTTCTTACGTTCCACAACGCGGCTGTCGCGTGTCAGGAAGCCAGCAGCTTTCAGAGCACCCCGCAACGATGGTTCATAAAGTTGCAGCGCTTTGGAAATACCGTGCTTAACCGCACCGGCCTGACCAGAGAGTCCCCCACCTTTAACAGTTGCCATCACGTCGAATTCGCCTTCAACACCAGCAACGGTGAAAGGCTGACGCAGGATCATCTGCAGCACCGGGCGTGCAAAATAAACAGCCATCTCTTTGCCGTTTACAGTGACCTTACCAGAACCTGGTTTGATCCAGACACGGGCAACCGCATCTTTACGTTTACCGGTTGCATAAGAGCGGCCAAGGTCGTCGCGGACCTGTTCGTGAACAGGCGCTGCTTCTACTTCGGCGACTGTGCCTTCAACAACGGTGTTCAGATCGTCGAGCGTTTTGATATCTTCTGACATGATCAGCTCCGTGTATTCTTGGAGTTCATGGATTTAACGTCCAACACTTCGGGTGACTGGGCTTCTTGCTTGTGCTCAGCACCTGCGTAAACACGCAGGTTGGTCATCAATTGGCGGCTCAGCTTGTTGCCGGGCAACATGCGCTGAACGGCTTTCTCTACAACGCGCTCGGGGAATTTGCCCTCAAGGATATCGCGTGCAGTATTCTGTTTAATGCCGCCGGGGTGGCCGGTGTGGCGATAGTAGATTTTGTCGTCACGTTTTTTGCCGGTCAGCTGAATCTTGTCAGCGTTGATGACGATGACGTTGTCGCCCATATCCATGTGAGGAGTAAACGACGGCTTGTGCTTGCCGCGCAGGCGCATGGCGATGATCGAAGCAAGACGGCCAAGAACAACGCCTTCAGCGTCGATCAGGATCCATTTCTTGTCGATATCCGCCGGGGTAGCGGTGAACGTTTTCATGTGTAAAACCCTAGGCTTTGGTGAAGGTGCAAGCAAACTGGCCTGACCATGAATTGATGGTCGGTTTCTATAGAGTTTGAGTGCACAGTCAAGCGACTTCATGCGGCATTTATTTATATAAAACAATTACTTAAAAATAAGGTATAATAATACCCCATTTATATTTCAATCTGATCAGGCGGATTCAGTAAAATACGTCTTAAACGCACCATCGCGTCATCGTAACACGCAAGCGATATATGTGCGTTTACCGATATCCGAATAGCATGCGGTGCCCGCCCATCAATAAGCGCGAAATCGTCGGCGGATCTGACCAAAAGCCCCTCTTTTTCGGCAGCGCGGCAAAAACTCGCCGCGCGCCAACCGCGTGGTAAGCTAAGCCAAAGGAAAGGTGCGTCTTCGTGCCATTTGAGGTCGAACCCACCTAGGATGTTTACAGCAACCTTGATGCGAGCACGTAAAACCCCGAGCATCTTGGTTTTAATCTCATCAACTTTACCAGAGTTAAGCAGTAGCGTTGCAAGATCAGCGACTGGTTTGGCTATGCCGAAATGGCTGTATTGCGTTGTGCGGCGCAGGTCTCCGGCCCGCCCGGTTGGCGCAACGACATATCCGATACGCAATGAGGGTGAGAAAACCTTTGACAGCGAAGATACATACCAGGTCAATTTTGGCAGCAAAGCCCGATAGCTTGGCAAGTCGGTATCGCTCATTGAATAGCAGTTATCTTCCATGATCTGCAGATCATAATTCCGGGCAATCTCGGCAATTTCTTTTCGCCTTGTCAGATTTGTTCGTTGCGCTGTCGGGTTATGCATTTCCGGCGAGGTACAGAGAATTTGGCCAGCGTGTTGCTGACACGCCTTCTCGAGCGCGTCAGGCAGCAGGCCTTCTGAATCGCAAGCTATGCTAACCACATCTGCGCGGACCAGCTGTGCCGCATGCCTGAAACCCGAATAGGTCAGATCTTCCGCAAAAACAATCGGTGTTGCCCCTTTCAATACGGTCTGGAAAATCGAAAGGATCGCACTTTGCCCACCGTACGTCAGGACAATGTCGTCAACATCAAACATCCCAAGCGGAAGTCGGGCGATCCAGTTCATGACCGCTTGTCTGGCAGGTCGCTCTCTTTGCGTGGACGGGTAGCGTATCATGGTTTCGTCGGGCAGCATCTCTGCCATCTTCAAATAGGCATCTCGAATCGCTTCGCTTTGCCCCACATCGGGCAGCAACGGGCTCAGCAGATTGATTTCATCTGGCCATTCTTCTGGGGTGAACGGTTGTATTGGTACAATTTTTTGTGAACCCAGAGCGGCAACAAATGTACCGCGTCCGACCTCCGCCTTCAGGAATCCATCAGTAGTTAGGCACGTATAAGCCCGGGCAACCGTGCCTGGTGTTACTTTAAGTTTCCATCCCAATTCTCTGACAGGAGGTAATTTATCACCTTCTTTAAGCTGGTCGTTCGCTATTGCGTCACGGATGGCGTCAACAAGAGCCTTATATTTTGACCCTTCACATTGTGACAAATCAGGAAACCATATTGTATCCATTACAATCTTTCATTGGACGCTTCTTGAATAGCTTTGTACCACTACATTACTGATTAATTCTGATTATTGTATCAATACAATAAAGGAGCACCCCATGGCAATGACAAATTTGCAAACCAATTCAGCGTTGAGCCGGCTTAACAGCCACCGCGAACTTCCACCGTTTAGCCAGGTGATTGTGGTGCTTGCTGCTAAGGTCGCCCAGTGGGAAGATCGCCGTCATACCCGAAAAACGTTGAAATCATTAACTGTTTCCCAGTTGGAAGACTGTGGACTGACACGCGAGACGGCCGATACGGAGGCTGCTCGTCCGTTCTGGAAGGGGTGATACATCCCCACCCTTACAGAACCTCTTCCTGGGCCGGGTTTTTCCCGGCCCTTTTTTGTGTTCTTCGCGCATTCTAAGGAAATTTCACTATTTTTCTGGCGGTATCGAATAAGTCAGTGTTGCGTGTGCAACCGGCTTCGGTTCCCCTTCAGAAAAGATCAACACGTCCCCAACCGCCAAAGCGCGTCCTAGTTTCAATATTTTTGCCTGCCCAATTAAATCAGTGTCTGCTGCTGGTTTGCGCATGAAATCGATCGAGCAGTTGGTTGTCACGGCAAGCGCCTTTGGCCCAATCATCGCGAGGATTGCGAGGTAAACGGAAACATCCGCAAGCGCGAACATAGACGGCCCCGATACCGTGCCGCCGGGGCGCAGATTGTGGTCTCCGACGAACATGCGCACCGAAATTTCTTCTGGTGCCACCTCTTCGATCTTAAAATCGTCGGAAACTTGCGGGAAAGCCTCTGTCAAAAATATTTGCAGCTCATCATGCGACATTTCTAAAGTCATGCTTTCCCCCAGCTTTGTGTCGCCTTACAGTTTGGCTGAAACCGGACGGAGGGCAAGATGGACAAGCTGGTGGTACGCAACGATATGGGCGCTGTTGCACGACTGACGCTAAATAACCCCTCAAACCTGAACGCACTGTCTGATGCAATGCTTGCCGCACTTCAGGCTGAGTTTGACCAACTGATGGACGACAGTTCAATCCGGGTGATCATCCTGTCGGGCGTTGGCAAGGCGTTTTGTGCGGGGCATGATTTGAAAGAAATGACCGCGGGGCGCAAAGCGGATGATGGTGGACGCGCCTATTTCAAAGACCTTTTCAACAGATGCGCGCACCTGATGATGACCCTGCCCCGTCTTCCACAGCCGGTCATTGCTGAAGTTCATGGCATTGCAACCGCAGCCGGGTGTCAGCTTGTTGCGTCATGCGATCTGGCTGTCGCCGCTGAAGGAACCAAATTTGGCGTGAACGGTGTGAACATCGGCTTGTTTTGTTCAACGCCCATGGTCGCGCTTAGCCGGAATATACCGCGCAAACAAGCGTTTGAAATGCTGACGACCGGGCAATTCATCGACGCGGCGCGCGCCGAAGAACTCGGCCTTATAAATCGTTCAGTAGCCCCCGGGGATTTACAGAAAGAGACAAAGTCGCTTGCAGCGCTTGTTGCCTCAAAGCTTGGGTCCGCCGTTAAAGTTGGCAAATCGGCTTTCTATGAACAGATTCAGATGCCGCTTGATCAGGCTTACGCTTACACAGGCAGCGTAATGGTTGAAAACATGCTTGTGCCTGATACCGCAGAAGGCATCAGTGCATTCTTGGAAAAACGGGAACCAGACTGGGATCAGTAAAACTGACAGAACATCAGGTCTACAGTCGGTAAATTTCCGAAAACTTGTTTTCCAGATAGTCGAGCAACGGGGCTTCGCTTGGGGCAAACCCGCAAGCCTGTTCGATCACGTCCTTCGGCTCGTAAAGCCCGCCGTGACGTTGCAGGTTTTCTTGCAGCCAACCGGTTGCGGCGGAGGTATCTCCTTGTGAAAGCGCAGTATCAACATTAGGCACCGCATCGCGCATCGCTTTGTTCAGACACCCTGCATATACATTCCCGAGGGTGTATGTCGGAAAGTATCCAAACAAACCAACAGACCAGTGTACATCCTGCAAACATCCGTTTGACGGCTTGTCGACAGCAAAGCCGAAATCAGCCTTAAAACGTTGGTTCCAGGCGTCGGGCAAATCAGCTACAGCAAGGTCGCCCGACACCAGCGATTGTTCCAGATCGAACCGCAACAAGACATGTAAGTTATATTGCAATTCGTCCGCTTCAGTACGGATACTTCCCTGTCCAACGCGGTTCACTGTGCTATAAAACGCGTCGGAATCCGGTATTCCGAAATCACCAAAGCTTTGGCGCATTTGCTCAAAAAGCCATCCGGTGAACGCTCGGCTGCGACCGATCTGGTTTTCATAGATGCGGCTTTGGCTCTCGTGCACACCCATCGATACGCCCTGCCCCAACGGCGTGAGCGCATAGGCGTCATCGATTCCAAGCTCATAGCAGGCGTGGCCGACTTCATGGATTGTGGAATAAAAACAGTTGAACGGGTCTGTCAGCGACGTGCGGGTTGTAATCCGGGCGTCAGAGCCCGAACCGGATGAGAACGGATGGACAGCCTTATCAAGCCGCCCCCGGCTGAAATCATACCCAAAGGCCCGGGCCAGAACGCGGGTAAGTTTCATTTGAAGCCGCTCTTCAAATTCACCGATGAGTGGTACCGGATGATGGCTTGCACCTATAACACATTCGCGTAGCGCGACCAGCCGCGGCCTAAGCGCGCTGAACATAGCAGCAAGTTCCGCCCCGGTTGCGCCCGGTTCATAATCTTGCAGCAATGCGTCATAACGCGACCCACCGTCTGAAATCGCATCTGCTTCTTCGCGTTTCAGGCCTAATACTTTTTCTAGTGTTCCTGCAAAGGCGTCGAAATCTTCGGCTTTGCGCGCTTCGGCCCAAACGCCTTGTGAAAGGCTGGTTACACGCGCGAGTTCCGCCGCTAATTTCGCAGGTACTTTAGAGGTACGGGTAAAGTCTCGGCGAATATGACGCAAATTCGCGGTTTCAACTTTACCAAGCTCTGCGCCCTCAAGCGCTGACAACCAGTCACCGATCCGCACATCTGTTCGGCGCGCGTGTAGCACACCCTCAAGTGCTGCCATTTCCTCGCTACGCTGCGAGGCAGCACCGCGTGGCATCATGGTTTCCTGATCCCATCCCAGACGGCCGGAAATCTGGGCGAGCGCCTCTGTCTCTCGCTGATGCGCCAACAACTCTTGATAGGCTGTCATACTAGTTTCCCCGAATGCTCTGGGTTTGTGGATACATGGTTTGAAAGCGAGATTTCAGAATGAATACCCAAAGAACAATAGCACCAACCTGATGGGTGATCGCAATGTGCCATTCTGCGGCTTGCATAACGGTCGCGACCCCTAAGATCGCCTGCAAACAAAGCATGGCGAGCACAAGGTTGAACGCACCATGGGTTGCGACATTGCCGCTTGAACGGCTTTTGCGCCAAACAACAAAGCCGAATATCAACAGCAGGTAACCTGCCAGCCTGTGAACAAATTGCACAAGTGCCGAGTTCTCAAAGAAATTGCTCCACCAGGGTGAAAGCGCAAACATTCCGTCAGGGATAACTTGGCCGGCCATCAGCGGCCAGTCGATGTACCCGCGCCCTGCGTCAATGCCCGCAACCAAAGCGCCAAGCAGGATTTGCAGGAACGCGAAATGCATCAGCCCTGTCGACATAGAGGCGAGTTTATCTTCGCGACTGCGGCGGGCTTGCATCAACTGCGCCTCGCTGCGTCCCAACGATAAGATGTACCAACTTGCCAGCCCCAAAATCACAAAGGCGAGCCCGAGATGCGTGGCAAGCCTGTAAGAGGCAACATCAACCATACGCCCGGTTAGCCCCGAGGATACCATCCACCAGCCGATAGCGCCCTGAATGCCACCAAGGACACCCAGTCCAAACAAACGGCCAGTCCAGCCGGTTGGAATACGCTTGGTTGCCCAGAAGAAAAGGAAACCTACGGCCCAAACCAGCCCGATCACGCGGCCAAGCTGCCGATGGCCCCATTCCCACCAGAATATCGTCTTGAACTCTGACAGGTTCATCGCACTGTTTTGTATCTGAAATTCCGGGCTGTCCTGATATTTTGCGAATTCTGCTGACCAATTATCTTCACTAAGCGGGGGGATAGCACCTGTAATCGGCTTCCACTCGGTGATTGAAAGGCCAGAGTCCGTCAGTCGCGTCAAACCGCCAACGGCGATCATCAAGGCGACCAGTACGAAGATCAGCATTAGCCAGCCCCGGATCGCACCTCGCGCACCCTTATGCGCCCGGTCAATAAGCCCGGGTTGTGGTGCGGCGGATTTCGCGGCTGTTGCGTCCTCGGATACTTCTTCAAAGATACTGCGTTTCTGGCTCATCGCTGCCCCCGTCTGACGTGCGCCAAACCTAGGGTTCACACGAGCCGGGGGCAAGGGTTGGAATGCCCAATTCGCCAGCAATTCGGCGAAACCTAGCCCTTATCTTTCCACCGTATGATTTGACGCAACATTCCGTGAAAGGTTTGCACATCAGCGCGGGTCATTGGCATTCGTGACCAGAGGTTGCGCAGGTTGAGCTTCATGTTCTCTGCTTTATCGTCCGGATAGAAAAACCCGGCTTCGTCCAGTCGTTGCTCAAAGTGATCGCCCAGCTTTTCAACCTCGATCGCCTCTGCAAATTCGGTTTTCGCCATTTCCATGACCTCAGGCACAGCCTCTGTCGTCTGGCGCCGCCATTCGTAGGCTGTCAGCAGAACAGATTGTGCAAGGTTTAACGACGCAAACTTCGGGTTAACCGGCACGGTAATAATGACATTCGCACGCGCGACATCTTCGTTTTCCAGACCCGCACGTTCGGGACCAAACATGATGCCAACCTTTTGCCCCGCCTCGATCAAACCACGTGCATGTTCCATGGCGCGCTCCGGTGTCATGATGGGTTTTGTCAGGCCGCGGTGGCGCGCTGTCGTGGCAAAGACGAAGTTACAATCGGCAAGGGCAGCTTCGGTTGTGTCAAAAAGCCCGGCCTCGTCAAGCAAACGGCCTGCCCCGCTGGCCATTGCGTCTGCTTTGGGGTTCGGCCAGCCATCGCGCGGGGCCACAATGCGCATACGTTCAAGCCCGAAATTCCACATTGCACGCGCCGCGCCGCCGATGTTTTCACCCATCTGTGGGCGGATCAGGATCATGGCGGGCTGTGGGCCTTGCCAGTCTTGGTTGGTGTCTTGCATCGTAAAATCTTTTGCCAGTTGATCGCGGCGTGATACGCGCCACACGCCTGCATTACAAGGTCGGAGCAGTGTCCTATAACCTAACAGTTATGCGAACCGATGCAGCCGCGCTTAACGGATGCGTCTATTGCCCGATTTCGCCAGCAGACCACCTAGGACGTAGCCAAGCGGTATTTTCCGCGCTATAGGGGCGGCAATACCATCCAAGGAGCCCGAAAATGGCCGAGACTGAGCATCCGCAACTTTACCTGATCACCCCACCTGAGTTTGAGCTTCTGAGTTTTCCGGAAACGCTTTCCCGGGTGATGGATGCCCATGACATTTCCTGCCTGCGCCTGTCGATGGCAACTAAGGACGAAGACCGGATTGCAAAAGCAGCCGATCTGCTGCGCGAGCTTTGCCATGCGCGCGACATTGCGCTGGTGATCGAGAGCCACGTGTTGCTGGTTGAGCGACTTGGCCTTGACGGTGTGCATCTGACAGACGGTGCGCGCTCAGTCCGCAAGGTACGCAAAGACCTTGGGGCTGATGCAATTGTCGGAGCTTTTTGTGGTGCACAGCGTCACGATGGTATGAATGCTGGCGAGGCTGGTGCAGATTACGTCAGCTTTGGCCCTGTGGGGGTGACACCGCTGGGCGACGGCACAGTTGCAGATACCGAATTGTTTGAATGGTGGTCCGAGATTGTCGAAGTTCCCGTTGTAGCCGAAGGCGCGCTCGACGTGGAAAATGTGGCCCGGCTGGCGCCCTACACCGACTTTTTCGCAATTGGTGAAGAGATCTGGAGAACGGATGATCCGGTTCAGGCATTGGGCGAACTTGCTGCTGCGATGGGGTGATCAGGAAAGCGGTCTGTGCGTTTGGCAAAAAAACTGATTGTTAGGACCGCAAAAATGTCATGCTAAAATGAAAATCTCGTTTTCGAGTTTCATTTAGCACTGAATTAATCTTAGGGTTGTATTTCTTTACAGGTTTCATCAATTGTACGGAAACCGGGAGATTACCCTTATGACCTATGTTCTTCATATACCCTCGGAGGCCCCGTTCGTTCAGGGGGGGGATTTCCCTGAATTTTTTAAACTCGTCCCGGATCTGCATACACGCTCGGTTTTATCTGGTGTTTACCGCTACGGAAAACGAACCTTAACTTCTGATGAAGTTCCTCGTGAAGTTGTGCTTCACAAAAAAAGAAAATCAATGCCCGATTGTTTTTTAACAACAGGTTCTCTTGCGCTTGTTACCTCCAAAGTTCGTGAAATTCTCGAGCAGTTCGACCCCGGCCTCCACCAATTTTTTCCAATCGACGTCCGGTTTAAAAGCAGCACCCAACCAGAGGGTGAATATTTCGCGATGAACGTCACGCGTATGCAGGACAGCATTGTAGATGATGTGTCGAGTGTCGCGCCGTTTCACGGGCATGTGTCTGAGAAGATGCACATTCACCATTTTCGTAAAAATGCGACCGTCAGAAAGTTTGCGCTTTCTGGTGCCAATTTGTGGCGCGAAAAGCGGTACCCGGCAAGCTTCATGATGTCAGACGCATTTTTCGAAGCGCTTAAAGCGCAGAAAATCAAGAGGTTCCGGCCCTATAAAGCAAAAGAAATCTGAGTGGAGGACGCGTTCAATGACAAAAAGTAAAGATATTGTCTGGGTCAGCCACGCAATGATGGCCGCTGGTATGACAAAGTCGTTTATACATGATGTTTATCTGGAAAATGCAGAGAGAACTGTCGATACATTGCGCCAGAACAAAAAAGGCGTGCCGCTTTCCGCTGATCGTTTTCCACAGGAAATATATGGCAAATACCCCGATCAAATGCACAAGAAACAGCCAGATATTTTTAGCGCAGGTGGGTTCTGGACGGTTTCTCCGGCGTTTGCGGATGTGCTTCGCCAGTTCAACCTGGGACAGACGTCGTTGTACCCGACAAAGCTGTTTCAGTTTGACCGGGTTACGCCGGTCGAGGGTGAATATTTTTTGTCTGAATTTCGGGGAAACAAAAGACACCTTTGAGCCAGAGCACTCTCCAAATGCAAGAAAACCATATCCAACTGAGGATATCTGGCGTCTTCCGCTAGATGTCAAACACGACGATATATCCGTGAATGAGGCAGCGCTGGAAGGTGTGGATCTTTGGGTTGAATCAAAGATTTCAGAGGCGTTTTTTCTCAGCGATAGCCTTGTCGCAGCGCTTCGCGCAACCAAGGTAACGCGCCGACTCGGGTTGTCCCGATGTCGCGTGGTGGGTGTCGGTTGATTTTTAAAAGTGACTGGAAAGAAGTTCGCAAACCTCGAATGTTCGCATACCGGCTATAACCCCGACCGAACCGCCAATTCGCAATGCTTCGCTAACGCCTTCCGGTCCGCGAAATCAGCGACACTCACCGGGTCATGATAGATGACTTCGACCTGCCCCTGTACCGGTGAGGCCAGTGTTTGAGCAAGGTGCGAGGCAAATTCCATCTTTCCCCACCAGCCATAAAACCACGACTCGACCCCCTCTGGAGCGGTATAGCGCAGGGTTACGGGCTGCACCTGTAGGGTTTCCCGCAGCCCGTCTGCAAAAAACGCGGCAAAAAGCGTGGATTTGAACGCCAGCACAAGGCTTCCGTCTGTTGAGGTTCCTTCTGGAAAAAACAAAAGTTTGTGGCCAACCTGAAGACGCGCCTCAAACAGTTCTTTTTGGCTTGCCGCCTCGCGCGCATCGCGCTTGATGAAAAGCGTGCCCGTTGCACGCGCCAGCCAGCCTATGCCGGGCCAGCTCGCCACCTCGGACTTTGAAACGAAATAAATCCGTTTGCGTGCGTTCAGCGCAAAGATATCGAGCCAGGATACATGGTTTGAGACAACGGCCCCCTGCCCCTCCATCAGCTTGCCGTGGACCGTATGACGTATACCCATGATGATGAACGCGGACCGGCAGACGAATTGCGTGATATGGGGTGTGATCGGGCGGCGGTCCCCGTAAAGAGGGCGCTCTATCAACCGCAAAAGCAGCAAGATTATCAGGGAGCCGAAGGTTACTGTGAACAACAGAACACCACGCAGAAAAACCCTGATCCACCCTGTGAAAGGAATGGGTTTCGGGTCCGGGATAATGTCAGGATCCCAACCAAGGGTCATGCTTTGCGACCTTCCACAATGCGACGCCTTTGGTTTTCGTTCATACGGTTTGTGTCCATCAGCATAAATACGTCTGTGGTGTTGAATTTGATGTCGACAAAGGCGCCGTCACCCACAAGACCGCCAAGTCGAAGGTAGGCTTTTATCAATGCTGGCGTGGCGACCATGGCCTCGCGGCGATCAATCTGATCCAGCGGTAGCAGGTTCATGTTTTGATAGTGTTTTTTCAGTACACGCACGCGCAGGTCTGGTGGGGCCAGATGCGTATGGTACAGAAAAGACAGCGGTTCTTTGATAGCGTCAACATTTATTCCATGAAAACTCGCAACGCCAAACAATATCTCGACATCATGTTCGAGAACATAAGTCGCAAGAGCGTTCCACAGATGAAACATCGCCATTCCGCCCCGATAGTCAGCGTGAAGACACGACCGGCCAAGTTCCAGTAACTTGCGCCCCTTTGCCTTTAGCGGCGACAGGTCATATTCACTTTCGCAGTAGAAATTGCCAATCTTATCTGCCTGATCTGATCTCATCAGACGATAGACCCCTACCACATGGTCCAGGTCGTCAGCGTTGCGCGAATGATCAATCAAAACCAGATGATCATAGTAGGGGTCAAAAATATCGCGTTCCAACCGGGCCTCGTGATCGACCAGATCACCATCACCACCCAGTTCTGTTACAAACACGTTATATCGCAAACGTTGTGCTGCCAGAAAATCAGATTCGTGGTGCGCCAGACGAATTTCAAATTTGGGATCAGCGGCGGTCATCGAAGGGTATTGGTCCTGTCGCCCGGGGTTTGACAGGTTCTAGGCTGCAAGGGCTATATTTGCAACAGCCAAGCCGAAGACCTTTTTCTAAGGGTCGTATACCACGACAAGATCAATCCTTGCGCTTGCGATGACAACTTTTCCGGTTTCTTCAAAGTTAACGGTAATTTTACCATCAATGTTGGATTGTACCTGTCCAATACCCCATTCCGGATGGTTCGGATGCTGCACAAACATTCCTGGCTCTAGAATTGCATTCATACTTACCGCACTTCCTTGACTGGACCTTATAATGACTGACACCACACATGATCTGGCCGCGCTCATAGGCTCTCGCATCTGTCATGATCTTATCAGCCCTTTGGGCGCAATCGGCAATGGGGTGGAACTGCTGTCATTGGCGGGCAAACCTTCGGAAGAAGTCGCGCTCATCTCGGAAAGCGTTGCAAGCGCGTCGGCGCGCATAAGGTTTTTCCGTGTTGCTTACGGGGCCAGCGTGCAAGACCAGCACATCGCGCGAAATGAATTCCTGTCAATCCTTCAGGATTATCAAAAAACCAGCCGCGTTCGGATATACTGCTCTGCAAGTGAAACCCTGCCGCGAACTATTGCCAAACTCATCCTGTTGCTTGTCCAGTGCTTTGAGACGGCTATGCCCTTTAGGGGAACGATTACCATTTCGCAAGACGATAAACGCTGGAAAGTCAGCGGATGCGCCGAAAAGCTCAGGGTAAACCCCGATTTATGGGAAATCCTGTCTGCCACGCCGGGAAATGGCGATATACGACCGGCAGATGTGCAGTTCGCGATCGTGCCACGGGTGGTTTTGGAACTCGGACGCACGCTGACTTTAAAAATCTGTGATCAGTGTATTGACGTAATAGTTTAGGGACGTGCGATCCCATCACCTGAAACAAGGTACTTAAAGCTGGTCAACTGCGCTGCCCCAACCGGCCCACGTGCATGCATCTTGCCTGTGGCAATGCCGATTTCCGCGCCCATACCAAACTCTCCGCCATCAGCGAACTGGGTCGAGACGTTTCGCATCAGAATGGCACTGTCGAGGCGCTCAAAGAAGCGCGCAGCAACATCGTCATCGTCGGTCATGATGCAATCCGTGTGAGAAGAGCTGTAGCGCCGGATGTGTGCGATTGCGCCGTCTACATCGTCAACAACTTTTGCAGCTATGATCATATCCAGAAATTCATGACCCCAGTCGCTTTCAACCGCGGGAATGGCTCCTTCAATTTTCTGCAAGGCCTCGTCCGCGTGCACCTCAACGCCTTCTGCGATCAGGCTGCGAATGACATCGGCACCGATTGAATTTGCAACGTCGCGATGTATCAAAAGGCATTCTGCCGCGCCGCAAATGCCCGTTCGTCGTGTTTTGGCATTCAGAACAACGCGTTTGGTTTTTTCTGGATCTGCTTTCGCATCGATGTAGATGTGAACGATACCCTCCAGATGTGCGAACACCGGAACACGCGCTTCACGCTGCACCAGCCCGACAAGACCCTTGCCGCCCCTTGGGACAATGACATCAATGTAATCCGTCATGCGTAGCATTTCGCTAACGGCCGCTCTGTCGCGTGTTGGAACACGCTGAATGGCGTCTTTTGTTAAACCTGCCGCCTGTAAACCGTCCTGCAAGCAGGAATGGATAATACCCGAAGAATGGAAACTTTCAGATCCGCCGCGCAAAATCACGGCGTTGCCTGCCTTCAGGCATAACGCGCCAGCATCAGCGGTTACATTGGGTCGGCTTTCATAGATCACGCCGATAACACCCAAAGGCGTCCTGATTCGCTTGATGTGCAATCCGCTGGGTTGGTCCCACTCGGCAATTACTTCTCCCAACGGGTCAGCCTGCGCTGCAACCGCGCGAAGCCCTTCGACCATTCCCTTGATGCGACTTTCATCCAGCATCAACCGATCAAGCATTGCTGCGGACAAACCCTTTTCGCGGCCATAGGCCATATCTTCGTGGTTGGCTTCAATAATCTCGGCGCGCCGGTCCCAAACAGCGTCAGCTGCTTTTTCCAGCGCCAACTGGCGTTGGTTGGCTGGGCAAAAACCAAGCTCAGTTGCAGCAGCTTTGGCACGCGCGCCGATCTCGGTCATCATCTCGGGTATGTTTTCAAGATCTTTCATAACACCATATCGTCCCTATGGATCAGCGCCGCCCGTCCTGAATAGCCCAAAATCGCTTCAATGTCAGCAGATTGCCTGCCGCTGATCGCCTGCGCCTCGGCACCAGTGTAACGGCTTAATCCTTTGCCAAGTGTCTCGCCGCCCTGACCAAGAATAGCAACCGGATCGCCCCGGCCGAAATCGCCTCGAACACCGGTCACACCGGCTGGCAGAAGGGATTTGCCGCGTGACAACGCCGAAGCGGCACCTGCATCAACCGTCACTTCCCCTTTTGGCTTCATCGCCGCGATCCAGCGTTTGCGCGCCGCTTGTGGGTCCGTTTCCGCAAGGAACCACGTGCAGGGTGCACCATCAATCAATGCTTGAATGGGGCGCAACCCAAACCCTTCGGCAATCACCAAAGCGCAGCCTGCACCAACGGCTGTCTTGGCCGCCAAAAGTTTTGTCTTCATGCCGCCTTTGGAGGTTTCAGACACCGCATCACCCGCCATTACCTCAATCTCGGGTGTAATGTGTTCAACAACGTCAAACCGTGTTGCATCAGGGTCCGTCGCTGGATTGGCGGTGTAAAGCCCATCAACATCTGACAAAAGCACCAGCTGATCCGCACCCACCGTTACGGCAACCTGCGCGGCGAGCCGGTCATTGTCGCCATAGCGGATTTCATCGGTTGCAACAGTGTCGTTTTCATTCACGATTGGGACGACACCCAGCGACAAAAGCTGCTCAAACGTCGCGCGTGAATTCAGATACCGACGCCGATTTGTGCTGTCTTCAAGCGTAACCAAAACCTGTGCCGTTGTTATCCCATGTGGTTGAAGCGCCTCTTCATAGGCCCGTGCCAGACGAATTTGCCCAACGGCGGCCGCAGCTTGCGATTGCTCTAACGCTAGCGCACCTTTTTTGAGCTTCAGAACCCCGCGCCCAAGTGCGATTGAACCCGAGGATACCAGAATGACATCGGTGCCACGCGCTTTTGCAGCGGCAACATCCTTGGCTAGGGCAACAAGCCAGTCCGTCTTCAGCATGCCCGTTTCGCGATCCACAAGCAGTGCTGAGCCGATCTTGATAACCAGCCTCTTTGCGGTGCTTACGGTTGCCACGTTTCGGGCTCCTCCGTAGCTTGTTTTTCGGCAACTTTGTCCTGGACAATCTCTGCGCGAACTGCGCGCAACACTTCTTTCAAACCTTCCTGGCTGACGCCTGACATCAGCATGACGGAACCACCACTTGCAGCTTCAAGTGCCGCTTTCTTTTTAGCCCGTTCTTCATCGTCCAAGGTATCAATCTTGTTCAAGGCAGTCACGCGAGGTTTGTCAGCCAGATGGCCACCATAAGCTTCAAGTTCGTTGATGATCGTTTGGTAGTCCTCAACAACATTTTCGGAGGTGCCGTCGATCAGGTGCAACAGAACCGAGCATCGCTCGACGTGGCCAAGAAAGCGGTCCCCAATCCCCTTGCCTTCATGGGCCCCCGCGATCAGACCGGGAATATCGGCAATCACGATTTCCGCATTGTCGATTCCGACTACACCCAAATTCGGGTGCAATGTGGTGAACGGGTAATCAGCAATTTTCGGACGCGCGTTGGAACAAGCCGCAAGAAAGGTGGATTTTCCGGCGTTCGGAAGACCAAGCAATCCGGCATCAGCAATAAGTTTCAGGCGCAGCCACAGCGTGCGATCCACACACTCCTGCCCGGGGTTTGCGCGGCGCGGTGCCTGATTTGTCGCGCTTTTGAAATGCAGGTTCCCGAATCCACCGTTGCCACCTTTGGCCAGCAAGACCCGCTGGCCGTACTCGGTCAGATCAGCGATGACTGTTTCCTGATCTTCATCTAGGATTTCAGTGCCAATCGGTACACGCAGGATGATGTCATCACCGTCGGCGCCCGTACGTTGGCTTCCCATTCCGGCCTGCCCGTTTTTCGCGAAGAAATGCTGCTGATAGCGAAAATCGATCAAGGTGTTCAACCCTTCGACAACTTCGGCAATCACATCACCACCGCGTCCGCCATCGCCACCGTTCGGGCCGCCGTATTCGATATATTTTTCACGTCGAAAGCTGACACAGCCGCCGCCGCCGCTGCCAGAGCGGATATAGACCTTAGCGAGATCAAGAAATTTCATGTTATGCGGCCTTAATTTGCTGTTGGGTCAGGCGATAGAGCACATTTGGTGCGGGCTCAAGTCTTGCGGTGGACTTCGCGGCTCCCTCACCAATCTTTTCAAAGCCCTGCTTGTGCAAAACCCTACCCGATACGAGATTGTCCGCAAAATGATCTGCTTCGATAACTTTGGCTTCAAGCGTGTCAAAGGCGTGCGCAAGCAGTCCATGTACGGCCTCGGTTGCGTAGCCAAGACCCTGATAATCCGGGTCAACGGCAAAACCACATGTTATCGGGGTACCTCCTATTCGAACAAAGCCAATCAGGGTTTCGTCCGGCAGATAAATACCAGCAAGATATCCAAGCGTGCCTTGGTAAGTGTTCTGTGCCATCCAGATTTTAACATCTGCTTCAGGCCATGGTGCGTTGAGCGATAACATCATCCGTGCGACTTCGGGATTACCACCGATTTCAGAAAGCCGAGTCCAATCTTCCGGCGCAAAGGCACGCACCTCAAGACGAGGTGTTCCAAATATCAATGTACGCTTGTTTTCCATCGGTTATGCAAGTTTTTTAAGATACGTCCAGGTTGCAATATTTGCGTCGCGCGCGACAGAATGCGCCTCGGCGTCACCAAGGTATTCAAAGCCAGCGTTCGTTAGAACCCGTGCGGAAGCAGGGTTATCCTGAAAAACCTGCGCAAAAATCCCGTTGCAATCTTGCGGGTTCGCCTCAAGCAGTGCACGCACGGCTTCCGACGCGAGCCCCGTATTCCAGAAAGCAGGCACCACCCAATACCCGATTGCTGATTGGCCGCGATCCATTCGGTCGAGCGAAATGACGCCAAGGACTTCAGCATGGTTGGCTCTAGAACCATCCATGATCCAGACATCTTCGGTCCGGTCTGCTGACATAGAGCGTGTAATAAAGGCCTCTGTCGCACCGGGCGGTAACGGATGCGGAATAGAGGTCGTCGCCTCTGCCACACGTTTGTCAGCCGCATGCAAACTCAGCAATCCAAGGTCCGAGCGCCGGACAGGGCGCAACGTAAACCGCTCTGTCACGATAACCGGTTGGTTCAAAATTGTTTCTAGTCTCACGCCGTCCCTCCTCCGAAAAGCACAAAAAGGACACTTGCGACCGTTAATGCCGCTAAAGTCCTTAATAAGTATCTTTCTGCTGCGTGGCCCTTAACCGCGCTGGCGATCTTTTCCCCTCCATACGTCCAGATCGGGTGCAAAATGACCTGACATACAAACAAACAGATGGCGATCGTTGCCGTCGCCTGCAAGGTCGAAGTCCCCGGGCTCACAAAACTTGTGAAGCCACCGGTGATCATGGCCCAGGCTTTTGGGTTAAGTGGATGAACCGCCAGACCAGCAAAGAAACCCGGAGCGGCACCGATATTGTGATCTGCATGCAGGCTCATATTCGCCACACGCCAGGCGAGCCAGAAAATATAGGCCGCTGATATCCACTTAAGCGCTTCAAAAATCCACGGCGCGCTTTCAGCGAGTTGCATTAACCCAAAACCGATCGGCCAGATGATAAGCTGTTTGCCAAGCGCAACCCCGGCCACAAACGGAAGGGCCTGACGCAAACCATAGCGCGCACCTGTTGCCAGCAGGGCCATATTGGCTGGCCCCGGTGTTCCCACCTGACTTGCGGCGAACAGTAAAAAACTGCCTGTTGCGACGGCCATAAAAAGGCCTTTCCAAATCAAAAAGGGGACCGGCGGTATGCCGATCCCCATAAAATTTACCTTAGAGAGGTTCGACTTACTCTGCAGCCTCCGCCATCGGAAGAACAGAAATAAAGGTGCGGCCTTTCAGGCCTTTGTGGAAAGTCACGTTACCTTCTGCAGTTGCAAAAAGCGTGTGGTCCTTGCCCTGGCCTACGTTTTCACCAGGCCACCATTTGTTGCCGCGCTGACGCACGATGATGTTTCCGGAAATAACGAACTCACCGCCGAATTTTTTGACGCCAAGGCGGCGACCAGCAGAGTCGCGACCGTTTCTGGATGAACCGCCTGCTTTTTTATGTGCCATCTTGTCTCTCCTTAGCCTTTAG
Organism: Pseudohalocynthiibacter aestuariivivens; assembly: GCF_018457175.1. Taxonomy (GTDB): domain Bacteria; phylum Pseudomonadota; class Alphaproteobacteria; order Rhodobacterales; family Rhodobacteraceae; genus Pseudohalocynthiibacter; species Pseudohalocynthiibacter aestuariivivens. Next base: position 177,924 of record NZ_JAGFNU010000002.1, on the reverse strand, counting down.
TCAGTTCTTTGGCCTGTTCGATCCAGCCCTCACGCTCGATACGGCCTTTGAATGACAATTTTTCGTCCATTTCTGCGACATCTGCATCTGACCAGGAAGCGATCTGTGCGAATGTTGTAACACCAGCTTCAAGAAGTTTCTTCTCAAGTGCCGGGCCAACGCCAGAAAGTTTTTTCAGATCATCAGCTGTTGCTGGTGCTTCTGCTTTCGCGGCTTTTTTAGGCGCTTCAGCCTTTGCAGCAGCTTTCTTTGGGGCTGCTTTCTTGGCAGCAGCTTTAGGAGCAGCGGCTGCTACAGCAACGGAAGAAACAGAACCTGCTCCAATCGCGGCTCTTACACCGGACTTGTCGCCACCTTTTTCAAGAATGTCTGTGATCCGCAGCAATGAAAGTTGCTGACGGTGACCCTTGGTGCGCTTGGAACCATGCTTCCGGCGACGTTTTACAAAGTGAATAACTTTTTCGCCTTTGATCTGATCGATCACATCGGCCTGCACAGCAGCACCTTCTACGAATGGCGCGCCAACTGTGGCACCAACCATAAGAATCTCGTTAAACTGGATTTTCTCTCCAGCGTCAGCAGCAAGTTTCTCAACACGAAGCACGTCGCCTGATTGAACTTTATACTGCTTGCCGCCGGTCTTTAGGACCGCAAACATTTGCTTTTCCTTCGTTTTACCGCGTTCTGTGGCCCCCGTATCGGGTGTTTGTGCCGTTGCCGGCGCCTCGAACAGCGCGCCCCTTCGGGCGTGATTTCCTGATCTGGCAAGCGTCCTGCTTGTCCAGATGCGGGCTTATCTGTGGATATGCACTTGAAGTCAAGAGCGAAGTCCCATTGGTTTTAGATGTCTTCTCCCGACAAATAGCGTGCTGACGCGAGCCCAAGAGCGTGCGAGATTTCAGCGTACATGGTATCAAAAGCCGCAAACAATGCGTTGTTAAGGATTCGTCCTTCCGATGTTTCGGATAATTCGATGTATGCTTCAATATCTTCGTCACTGAGCGGTTGGTAGGCGAGCAGCAAAAAGGAATAGACCCATTGTTCTGTCTCAGACCGGATTTGGGGTTCCTGTCCCCAAACGTCGGCAAGCATTTGTTGTTCGCTCATTCTGCGCTCAAAGGCTCCGCCATCCTGTAAGCCCTGGTAAAACGAATAATTTGAATTCAGAGAACCTTCCACATTCGTATCAACAAGGGCGTTGATCTGGGAAAATCGTTTGATCTGGGCCAAACGTGGGTCGTTTTCTTCTTCAGCCGTGCGTAAATAGTCATGGCTTGCCTCTTCAACAGCATCGTCCAACAACGCGCGCCGCCCGGAAATTTCCAGTGCGATAATGCGCTTTCCGCGCTCTGACGTGAAAAATTCGATCAGTGGCGAAAGGTTTGTCTCGGACATTTCAACTGCAAATCGTGCATCAAACGAATCTGACATCTGAACGACATCAAAAATGTCGCTCAGGGTCGCATTCCATTCCTGTCCGCCCTTCCCCGGAAACATGTCATCGCGCAGGCTTTGCCCGTTCTCAAGGCCCTCCTCGCGCATCACCTCGAGGATTTCTGAGATCCCGAGCGCGTCGCGTAGCGCTCTCAGCTCATTCGCGCTCTGGGCGGTTAAAGCCGCGGGCAGAAAAATCAGAAAAAGCGTCGTGGCCAGTGATTTCAACATAAAAACCTCGGAGACATAAGGAATTGGCAGAACCAGTGGTAGGGGCATCCTGCTCCGATGCCAAGTGGTTTGCCGTAACTTGCCAGATTTCCGCCGATCACAATTGCTTTGAATGTCCCCACAACCAAAAACCTGAAAAAAGGTTGCACCCGCCTGCCCATCTGATTAAACCGCCGCAAGACCCCCGCGGAGAGGTGCCAGAGTGGTCGAATGGGGCGGTCTCGAAAACCGTTGTTCCTTAACGGGAACCCAGGGTTCGAATCCCTGTCTCTCCGCCATTATCATGACCTCCAATTTCAGCATTTCAGGTGTTTCACATTTAGGTTGCTTTTGCCCGGTGAAACCCGACGACTGAATGCGCAGCTCTGCCAGCCAATGTTGTTAGATGCCATAAACGTTAGATTATTTAACTTGAGGTTCCCATCTCAACTTTTTACTTATCTATGCAAAACTAAACTTCTGCAACTGATCATATCCATAAGATCGGCCTAAGGTTGTTTTAAAAATAAAAAGTAATTCACTAAAAATTTATAACACGTTTATTTGATTAACTTAAAGTTTAAAAATTTCCCTTTTAGATTGTGGTTCTAGAAAAAGTTTTATTTCGAACTGGCACGGCAAAAAAACCTACTAATGCCAAAATCACGGGAAATCAGTATGACTAATTTATCTAAGGCGGCAATTATTGCCGCAGTAATTTCGGCCCCTACTCTTGCGCAAGCAGAAGACTGGACGGGCTTTTACATTGGTGCGCAAGTTGGGTGGTCTGACTTGTCCGTACTCAGCGCAAGTGACGATGACGTCTCTTACGGTATTCACGCAGGATACAATCATGACCTGGGTAACTTTGTTCTTGGTGGGGAAATAGACTATAGCACGTCTGAATATTCATTCGGTGGCGGTACTCTTGACGTTGATACATTGCGCGTAAAGGCAAGGGCTGGGTATGACATAGGTCCGGCGCTATTTTATGGTGTGTTGGGTTACGTTGACCTAGACACTGACTTAGTCAGTGAAGACGGGTATTCATACGGAATTGGTGCAAGTTATAAAGTGACTGACAATGTCGTTGTTGGCGCCGAATACCTGCGTGATGAAGTTGATATTCTGGGTGTCGATTTCGAGGTTGATTCATTCAACATTAGAGCGTCCTATCAGTTTTAAGAACGATCTGTTCTGCAAAAATTTCGAGCGCTCCTTTTACGAGGTGCGCTCATCTACTTCGCTTAAACAAAAAATGATCCTCCCGAAAATTTAGATTTGCTGTTCTTAGTCCCCATTGAGTGTACTTTGGAAACAGTCGTCGCGGATCGTCTTTTTTGTGCACGCAAGATGTGCACATTGTGTTACAAGTACCTGCAATATATCGTATTTTTGTGGTCTAGGCTTGCGAGATTCTTAAAAATGGCTTCCAATGGTTGTCATGAAAAACGATTCCAATGTTCCACCACGTACACCGCCTTACGGCCTGCGTATTCCGCCGGACCTCAAGGCTCGCATTAAATCTGCAGCCCAGGATAGTGGCCGTTCAATGAATGCTGAAATCGTTCACACACTTGAAACAGCGTACCCCGCACCCGTCAATTTTGAATTGCAGGAGCGTTTTTTTCAGCAGGTTCTGGATAATGCACGCGCGTTGTACAAAGAATCCAATATCGCAGGTCTTGATGCATTCAAGCACAGGCTTGTTCAGATAATTTCCGAAGTTTCCGAGGCTGAAGAAGACATGGGCGTTCCCCTGGAAACAGAGAGCCCCCCGGTTCGCGAACGCGCTGGCGGGCTTGCCAGAGCGATGCTGCAGAGAGAAACCGTAAGCCGCGAATTGAAAAACGGCAGGTAACTCTGGCGGATTACCCGCGAAATCCGGTTGCGACGACAAATTTTTCCGAACTGTCCGATCTGCTTGCAGGCGGCTTTACGTTCACCACTTTGGTGAACTTTTCCTTCAAAAGCTTTTGCAGACTCCCTTCGGCCCCGCCAGCCAATACTTTAGCGACAAAAGTGCCACCTTCGTTCAGCACGTCAAAGGCAAAATAGGCGGCAGCCTCGCAAAGCGCCATGATACGCATGTGGTCTGTTTGCTTATGCCCGGAAGACGCAGCAGCCATATCCGACATAACGACATCTGCTGGTCCGCCAAGCCAGTCTTTCACTTTTTGGTCAGCATCGTCTTCCAGAAAATCCAAAACATGTAATTCAGCCCCTGCAATTGGCTCAACTTCCTGCAGATCAACACCCAAAACATTACCAACCGCTTTGTCTTTTCGCTCGCCTAGCGCATTCACGCGTTTCACTGCTATCTGGCACCACCCTCCGGGCGCGCATCCCAGGTCCACAACACGTGCACCTGGCACAAGAAATCTGAATTTATCGTCCAGTTCCATAATCTTATAGGCGGCCCGACCACGGTAGCCATCGGTCTGCGCTCGCTTGATGTACGGATCGTTAAGCTGCCGCTCCAACCACCGCGTAGATGATAGCTTTCGGCCCCGGGCGGTTTTCACTTTCACGCGCAGCTCTCGTTGCCCGCGCCCACTGATGTTCTTAGCCATCTTCAGTATAATCCATCTTCTAGCACGCCATCGGCGCTCATCTGAGCATAAAGTAGCCCTTCTCTGAGACCGCGGTCAGCAACGGACAACCTGTCGGTTGGCCATAACCTCATCAGAGCCTGCAAAATAGCCGCACCCGACATGATAAGTGTTGCGCGGTCTTTGCCGATACGGGGGTCGCTGATGCGGCCATCTGGCCCAAGGTTCAGATATCCGCGGATCACCTTATCTATTTGATCCGACGTCATACGCAACCCGTCAACTTTGTTTCTGTCATATCTGCGAAGGCCCAAATGCGATGCAGCGACAGTTGTAACGGTGCCGCTTGTACCGATAATCTGGAAACCTTCGCGCACATGGCTTGCGTCGTATGGCGAAAACTTCTGAAGGTTTTCCTCAAAAAACCAACTCATAAGTGCAAAACGTGCAGCGTCGTCCTGTACATCGTCAAATTGCTCGCGCAACGTAGCTACGCCCAAAGGGACAGATATCCAGTCAATCACATTTGCCTTTGGAAAGGGCGAACTGTCAGATTGGAACCCTGTATGCAGCCGCATGATCGCACGGGGGCGTTCGATTTTCGGAACTTTTGATATATCGATCCAGACCAGTTCGGTTGAGCCGCCGCCGATATCAACCACCAAAAGCTGATCTGTCTTAGTACTGACAAGTGGTGCGCAACTGATGACCGCCAGACGTGCCTCTTCCTCAGGTTCGATGACTTCGATCTGCAGGCCGGTTTCGCGCTTCACAAGGCGGATAAATTCATCTGAGTTTTCCGCCCGTCGGCAGGCCTCCGTTGTGACCAGCCGCATCCGCCGAACGTTGTGTTGCGTGAGTTTGCGTTTACATATCCGAAGTGCCTGAACTGTCCGATTGATTGACGAGCGGGACAATCGACCTGTCGCCTCGAGCCCTGCTCCAAGTTGCACAGATTTTGAAAAGCTGTCCACAACATGAAACTGGTTTCCCTTTGGTTGGGCAACCAGCATTCTGCAACTATTCGTTCCCAAATCCAGCGCGGCATAAAGCTCTGCCGGATCAGGTCGTTTCGGCGCGGGACTATCGACCGCTAACGGGAATGCGCCCGCACCATCGGGACGCTTGGGCGGCATATCGCCCTCCATTTCGAGTTAACCCAAGCCTAGACCCGCGGCATCGTCCGCGCAAGCAGCACAAAGGCCTGATTGCGAATTTCATGAAAATAATGAGAATTTTTCCAGTTTCACATACTGGTCAGCCGTTGGTCGCTGGCCTATGTCTTTTGTAAGACCTCAGCGTCGCTCTATCGTCGTGGTATGTCGAAAATCGACACGGAAACCTGCAGTGATCCGCGTAAAAGCGAAACGTGATAACAAGGAATCAGAAATGCCTGACGTAACCATTGTATATTGGCGTGACATCCCTGCGCAGGTCATCGTTGGCAAAGGCCGGCGTGGTGCAAAGGCTCAACTCCCTGAGCGCTTTGAGCAGGCGATTGACCGGGCAGCGATGAAAGTGAACGCCAAGGACGCGGACGCATATCTTGCTGAATGGCGCAAAGCTGATCCTTATAGTGTGGAAGGCGAGCAAGAAGCAGTCGCCGCCGCCGAAGCCGCCCGGCTCGACAACGAATACGACCAGGACCGTATCAAGCAACTGATTGCTAACGACGGATGGGCCTGACCCCGAAACCCTTGATGGAGGCTGTTATGGCTCTCTTGCAGTTTAGAAAAAAAGTGGATGATAGCGCGCCTAAGCAGGTTACGCCTGAGGTTGAGGCCTTCCTTGAAGGGTATTCAATCGAAGTGATGCCGCGTACGGCCGAGAAGGTAGAGGATTTTCGCGATCTGCTGCCTAAAGGAACCCGTGTATATATCGCCCATATTGAAGGCACACCGGTCGACGAAATGGTCGCGACGGCAAAACGCCTGAACAACGAGGGATACCCGGTGATGCCGCATTTCCCTGCGCGCATTATCAAGGACAAGGCAACACTGGCAGACTGGATTGCCCGGTATCAGGGCGAAGCTGGCATTGATCAGGCCCTTCTGTTGGCCGGTGGCGTTGAAAAACCGCATGGTGATTTCCACAGTTCCATGCAGCTTTTGGAAACAGGCCTCTTTGACAAGGCTGGTTTCAAGCGCCTGCATGTTGCAGGCCATCCTGAAGGCAATAAAGACATTGACCCGGATGGGTCGGACAAGAATGTAATGGATGCGCTGCGCTGGAAGCAGACATTCAACAATACAACTGACGCTGAAATGGCGCTTGCAACGCAGTTCTGCTTTGAGGCGGCACCTGTCATTAAATGGGCTGACGCGCTCAAGGCTGAAGGAATTGATATTCCGATTCACATCGGTGTTGCCGGCCCTGCAAAGCTTCAGACCCTGATTAAATTCTCGATTGCCTGCGGCGTTGGCGCTTCGCTTAAAGTTCTGCAAAGGCGCGCGAAAGATGTCACAAAGCTTCTGCTGCCGTTCACGCCTGACCAGTTCATTTCCGATCTGGCCACTCACAAAGCGGCAAACCCGGATTTTAACATCACGAAAGTTCATTTTTTCCCATTAGGCGGGATCAAGACCAACGCAACCTGGGCAATTGAGAACGGCGGTTCATCCGCAGTTCCGGCAAGCCAATCTTAAGCGGTTTAAAACCGAACAAATCCTAAGGGGAGATACGATGACCCGTACTGTCGTCGAGAGCAAAACAAAAACCGCCATCATTGGCTTTGATCAACCGTTCTGCGTGATCGGAGAGCGGATCAACCCGACAGGGCGTAAAAAACTGGCTGCTGAGTTGGAAGCGGGTGATTTTTCAACCGTCGAGAAAGACGCGTTGGCACAGGTGGCGGCAGGCGCCACGATGCTCGATATCAATGCAGGTGTGGTCTACAACTCAAACCCTAATCCGAACGAGACAGAACCACCTCTGATGACAAAGATTGTCGAGCTTGTTCAAGGTCTTGTCGACGTACCTTTATGTATTGACAGCTCGGTGCCAGGTGCACTTGAAGCAGGTCTTGCCATTGCCGAGGGGCGCCCGTTGCTAAACTCGGTCACCGGCGAAGAAGACCGGCTTGAAGCGATCCTGCCGCTGGTGAAGAAATACAACGTTCCTGTTGTTGCAATCTCTAACGACGATACAGGTATTTCCGAAGATCCCGACGTTCGATTTGCTGTTGCAAAGCGGATCGTTGAACGCGCTGCTGATCACGGGATTCCGGCACATGACATTGTTGTTGATCCGTTGGTAATGCCGATTGGTGCGATGGGAACTGCGGGTCTTCAGGTTTTCGCGCTAGTACGGCGCCTGCGTGAGGAACTGGGTGTGAACACCACTTGCGGCGCATCAAATATCTCTTTTGGTTTGCCCAACCGTCACGGTATCAACAATGCATTTCTGCCAATGGCAATCACAGCAGGCATGACATCAGCAATCATGAACCCGGTCGCCTTGCCGATCGGCCCGATAAAACTCGCAGAAAAGCGTGCGGAACTCGAAGCTGCAGGTTTCATTCTTCCAGAAGATCTCGATCCCGAGGTTCTTGCGCAACTGACTGGGCTTGGATCAACACTGCCGCGCGCAAGCAAGGAAATGGAAGCCATTCGTGCCGCGAACTTCCTGACAAACAATGACCCGCACGGTGCTGAGTGGATCAGATTCAACAAACCTGTTCTTGCAGCTGGTGAAGTTGAAGCAGGCGCACGCGGTCGTCGCACAGGTGGCCGCCGCCGCAAAGGCTGATTTTTGCGCTTAATCAAACAGCTAAAACGCCCGGCAATCATACCGGGCGTTTTGTTTTTGAGACTCTTAACAGGTTGCCTGTCGAGCACACCTTCGAGGGGATTGTTCTAGTTCATGCCCATGCTGGCATTTGTGGTAAAGATGTAGTCATCTCCGTCTGCACCAGAGTGACACGCGATACAGCCTTTGTCGGCTCCTTTTGCAACGCGACCCGCCAGTTGCATTCCGGCAGGGTTTTTATCAAGCGATCCATCAGGCAGATATTTCACCCAGAACCAATCCTGATTGTCAGCATCATATCCTTCTTCGCGACGGAACATGACCGTAACGGCGCCAAGGTGTTTTTCAGGCTCTGCAAGAACCTGGTCAGCTTCAACCCCTTCAGGGCCAAAATTGCGTTTTACAATCAATGTCCCTGTGTGACCGTCAACTGTCGTTTCGGTATAGAAGGTTTCCAGCATCATTCCGTGCGGCGCGATGCCGTCATAGGGAAATGATCTGATCATTCCTTCGCCAGCTAGGTTTTGTGCAACCATCGCGTCCCAGAGTTGGGCGGCGTAGTTTATGTCTGCGTCTGTGCCAAACGGCGCATCCTGCGCGATTGCAGCGGTACCACCGAAGGCAAGTGTGAGTGACGTTGCCCCGATTGCTAAGAATTTTTTCATGTTCGTCCCTTTCAGTGTTCAGCCGAGCAAAGTTGGCTTACACAAAAGAGACTAGGCGAGATGATCTACACATGAACTCAACTTTTGATCACCATCTGGTGAACACTTGGGACTGAAGATGATTGGACAAGCCTCTTATTCCCATCAAGACTGTCCGAAATAATCACAGGAGAATTCAATGCGTGTCCTCGTAACCTGCATCGCACTCAGCGCCACACTCTTTACCACCCCTACCCTTGCTCAGGATGCCGAGGCAGGTGAAGACCTATTTCGCAGATGTGCGTCATGTCACAAAATTGGTGAAGATGCTCAGAATGCCGTTGGTCCTGTTCTAACGGGCGTTATAGGGCGTGCTGCCGGTTCTTACGAAGGTTACGGGTACTCGCGCAGCATGACTGCTGCGAACGAAGCTGGGCTTGTCTGGAGCGAAGAGACTGTTTTTGACTATCTCGAAAACCCCACCAAATATCTGCGCGCTGTTCTGGATGACCCACGCGCGCGCGCTAAAATGTCCTTCAAATTGCGGGACGAGGAAGACCGGAGAAACGTGGTTGCTTATCTTGCGACGTTTTCAACCCCGATGGACGAAGCAAGCGCTGCGGAAGGCGAAACCAGCGTTTGTGTCGTCAACGGTTCTGATGAAACCCGTCTTTTTGCGGCCGAGTCAAACGGGGAGAACCGCGTAACTGGAACATTGGCACCTGGAGAAACGTTGTGTTCTGAAGGCGCTGGTGACGGGATGGTGACCGTGTTTGAAGCGCCGGACCATCTCGAGGGGTGCACACGTCTTGTTTCTGCGGGCGGTCAGGATGCGCTTCTCAAGTATGCTGATTTTGATCGGTGTGCATGGACGTCAAACACCAACTAACAAACCCAATAACCGGAATGACACAGGAAAGTGGTTTAAACTGCCGCTTATTGCCGTTGATTTACCAGAAACTGCCGCGCGTGGCCTTTCGCTTTTGCGTCAACAGTTTATCGTCAGGTCAATCGAAACGCGCGTAAAAGTATAAATTGATGACAACTGACCCCCTTGTGATCTTTACCCCCTCTGGACAGCGGGGAAATTTTCCTGTTGGAACACCTATTCTGACAGCTGCCCGCCAGCTTGGCGTTGATCTTGACAGCGTCTGTGGCGGACGTGGCATTTGCAGCAAATGCCAGATTACCCCGTCTTATGGCGAGTTTTCGAAACACGGGGTCACGGTTGCCAACAATGCATTATCCGAATGGAACTCTGTTGAGCAACGCTACAAAGACAAGCGTGGTTTGATCGAAGGCCGCCGACTTGGCTGTCAGGCGACAGTTCAGGGTGATGTCGTCATCGACGTGCCGCCCGAAAGTCAGGTTCACAAGCAAGTCGTGCGCAAACGGGTTGAAGCACGTGATATTACGATGAACCCGTCCACCAAACTGTTTTATGTCGAGGTGCAGGAACCCGACATGCACGAACCCTCGGGTGATCTGGAACGGTTGATCACAGCACTTGCTGAACAATGGGACCTGCACGGCGTTCGTGTTGATCTTCACATTTTGCAGACGATGCAACCGATCCTGCGCAAGGGCGAATGGAAAGTCACGGTCGCCGTTCATCTTGGCGATGCGGAAAATCCGCCACGCATAATGCATATCTGGCCGGGCTACTACGATGGCACGGTTTACGGGTTGGCCGTAGACCTTGGGTCCACCACCATCGCCGCGCATCTTTGCGATCTGCAAAGTGGTGAGGTCGTGGCCTCATCCGGTATTATGAACCCGCAAATCCGGTTCGGTGAAGATTTGATGAGCCGCGTCAGCTATTCGATGATGAACGAAGGTGGCGACAAGGAAATGACCCGCGCAGTGCGCGAAGGCATGAACGCCCTGTTTGTGCAAATCGCGTCTGAGGCCGAAATTGATAAAGACCTGATTGTTGATGCGGTGTTTGTCTGCAATCCGGTCATGCATCACCTGTTCCTGGGCATTAACCCCTTTGAGCTTGGACAGGCGCCATTCGCGCTTGCCACTTCAAATGCAATGCGCTTGCGTGCAGATGATCTGGGCCTGAACATCCATCCTGCGGCACGGGTTTATCTGCTGCCTTGTATCGCGGGACATGTCGGCGCGGATGCGGCGGCGGTTGCGCTATCGGAATCCCCGAATACATCCGAAGACCTTGTTTTGGTTGTTGATGTCGGTACCAATGCCGAAATCCTGCTCGGCAACAAAGAAAAAGTGTTGGCCTGTTCCTCACCAACCGGCCCTGCCTTTGAAGGCGCACAGATTTCGAGCGGCCAGCGCGCAGCACCCGGCGCGATAGAACGTGTCGAGATTGACCCAATCACGAAAGAGCCGCGTTTTCGCGTCATTGGCTCTGACATCTGGTCGAACGAAGACGGGTTCCCTGATGCAATTGCAACAACCGGTATCACCGGCATTTGCGGCTCTGGTATCATCGAAATGGTCGCTGAAATGCGCCTTGCCGGAATTGTTGACGGACCAGGGCTTATCGGCTCTCCGGCACAGACAGGTACGGACCGCTGTTTTCTGGACGGTCGGACTTATTCTTATCTCGTCTGGGACGGGTCCGCCGATGGTGGTCCGAAAATCACCGTCACAAACCGTGATATCCGTGAAATCCAGATGGCCAAAGCAGCGCTTTACTCTGGTGCCCGTCTGTTGATGGACAAATTTGGCGTCGACAAGGTTGACCGTGTTGTTTTGGCAGGGGCATTTGGTGCCCACATCAGCCCAAAGCACGCGATGGTGCTGGGTATGATCCCGGATTGTCCGCTTGATAAAGTCACCTCTGCCGGAAATGCCGCCGGAACGGGCGCGCGTATTGCGCTGCTCAACACCGATGCAAGAAACGAGATTGAGTCAATCGTCAAGGAAATCCACAAGATCGAAACGGCGATTGAGCCGCGTTTTCAGGAACATTTTGTCAACGCTTCAAACATCCCGAATTCGGTTGAACCTTTCCCTATCCTGAACAGCATCGTTTCGCTGCCTGATCTTAATTTCAATCAGGGAAGTGGTGGTGATGATGCCGAAGATGGCAGTCGCCGAAGACGCAGACGCCGCGGCTGAACGCCATACTATATCCGCTTGACGATTGGCAGACGGGATATTACCCCTCTGCCCGACTGCGGGTGTAGCTCAATGGTAGAGCAGCAGCTTCCCAAGCTGACGACGAGGGTTCGATTCCCTTCACCCGCTCCAGCGCTCTCTTTGGTAAAGTGTGAAACACCAGTTTTTGCATAAAGCTCTTCCGGTTTGAATTCGAACTAAGCTGTTTCCTAGATGCGAAAGTGACGGTCAAACCAAGTCCTTCCGTGCGATCCCGCAGCGGTATATGCTAAGCTAAACGTGACCACAGAAACGGGGACCAAGATGTCAGAGCCAGACGATTCAAAACTAATGGGCCGCCTGCATGGCGAGCAGTTCGAACCCAAGCATGAGGACAATATGCTTCAACGCCTGATCTACATGTTGCTGATCGCAATCATGATTTCCCTTGCCCAGACAGTTCTGGGTGCGGCGACATTGGTGCAGTTTGTGATTATGTTGGCCAACAAGAAACAGCCAAATGAACGGCTGGCCGATTTCGGCACCGATCTGGGTATATGGATCGCCAAAGCGGCGCGTTTCCAGACTGCGGCAAGCAACGTCAAGCCCTGGCCCTGGACCGAACTGGACTAGGATCAATCAGGTGAGCGGTGAACAGAACTTTGATGCGCTGCTAAGGACCCTTTCGGCAAAGCTGGAGGATGGGCTATTTGTTTTCGTGACCGTTTCTGATGACGCGGTGCCTGGAGACATCTCCCCTCGCATGATCTTTCGGGAGGATGAGGGAACAACCCTTATCATTCTTAAGAGTGAGGCTGAAGCCTGTGGTCTAGCTTACGAGTTTCCCTGTCGAATGATTACGCTTAATGTCCATTCCTCGCTGGAAGCGGTTGGTTTTATAGCGCGAATTGCCACCGAGCTTGCAAAACACGATATGGGCGTGAACCCGGTATCAGGTTTTTTCCACGACCATCTGTTTGTGCCTGACGGGCGGGAGCAGGACGCGTTACAGGTTCTCAAACTGATGGGCGGGCGTGGCGTTTAAACCCTACATCCGCCGTGTTCTTTTCTCTGACGGCATTGGCCAGCGATTCCGCGAAGTTTTCAAAATACACACACTTAGGCATTCTGCTGCTTGAACCCTGGTAGCATTTTCAGATAACCGCATCTTATGACTTTACCCTACCACACCCCGCTGTCACCAGAAACGCTCGCTGCGCATGGGATTCCGCCAGAATGGCGCTATGCGCTGGCAAACAAAGTTCAGTTTTTCGAGCTTGATGCGCTTAACCACGTTAACAACACCGTCTATCTGCGTTGGTTCGAAAGTTTTCGCCTGAGTTACGTGATGGATTATGGCATTTCAGACTTCGGGCCAATGTCCCCTCGTCTGGTCGTACACTCCCTCTCCGCCCGGTTTCACAAAGAGATGCACTTGGGCGATGACTATATCGTTGCCGGGAGGACAACCAGCTTTCGCAATACGAGTTTCATCATGGAATACGCGTTGTTTTCAAACGGGCTCGCGGCAACGGGCGATGCAGTGATGGTTCTGCTGAACCGCGAGGGCGACGGACGTCACCCGTTAACGGAGGCGCAAAAGAAGGCCCTTATCGAGCGGGATGGTGCTAAAGCAGACGCAGGCTAACCATTCGCCCGAATGTATGAGACAAGCATCTGTGTTGACCCGTCTTTCTTGTCAGCGGATTCTGCTCCGCTCACGATCGGTTCAAGCGCGACTGCAAGCTCTTTGCCAAGTTCAACGCCCCATTGGTCGTAAGAGTTGATGCCTAAAATCGCGCCTTCAACAAAAACGCGGTGTTCATAAAGCGCAATGATCTGCCCCAGAACAAAAGGCGTCAGGCTTGGGTAGATCAATGTTGTCGACGGGCGATTGCCGGGAAAAACCCTGTGGCGGGCCTGCCGCTCTAGCTCTGCTCCGCTCAGGCCTTTTTCAGCCATCAGGACACGCGCTTCTTCAATGCTGCGGCCACGCATCAACGCCTCTGATTGCGCGAGGCAATTTGACAGTAACAACCTGTGCTGGTGTTCTAAATGTTCCTCATGCCCCTTAGCCGCAACCAGAAATTCACAAGGTACAACACGAGTGCCCTGATGTATCAGCTGATAAAAAGCATGTTGTCCGTTCGTACCCGGCTCTCCCCAGACAATTGGACCCGAATGGCACTCAAGCGCACTGCCATCCATCGCGACGCGCTTTCCGTTGCTTTCCATTTCCAATTGTTGAAGATACGCGGGCAAGCGCGACAATCTTTGATCATAGGGCAGCACGGCACGGGTCGCATAGCCACAGACCTGATTGTGCCAAAGCCCGACCAGCGCGAGCATAACAGGCATGTTCTCAGACAATGGAGCGGTTTGGAAATGTTGGTCCATCGCCTGCCCGCCCCTCAGGAAATCAACAAAATCCTCTGGTCCGATTGCAATCATAAGGGACAGTCCGATTGGCCCCCATAGTGAGTATCGTCCGCCAACCCAATCTTCAAAGCCAAAGACATTTTCAGGCGATATTCCGTAAGCCGTTGTTCTTTCTTCCGAAGATGACAGCGCTGCGAACTGGTCGGCGGGGTTCGCAACCTTGTTAGCCATCCAGTCACGCGCTGTATTCGCATTTGTCATTGTTTCTATGGTCGTAAAAGTTTTCGACGCGACAATGACAAGCGTCGTTGTCGGATCAATGCCCTTGAGCGTATCTGCGATATGTGCGCCGTCAACGTTTGATACGAAATGTACCTTTGGCCCGTCGTGAAACGGTGCAAGGGCGAGCGTGGCCATCGCGGGGCCAAGGTCTGAACCGCCGATCCCGATATTCACCACGTCGGTGATCCTGCCGCCCTGCCCTTTGAACTTTCCGCTCCGAATGGCATTTGCAAAATCTGACATGCGTTCAAGCGTGCCGCGCACTTCCGGCATTACATCCTGCCCATCAACCAATACGGGGGCGCCTTCTAGGTTGCGTAATGCCGTATGCAGAACAGCGCGACCTTCGGTTTCATTGATCTTGGCACCTGAAAACATCGCGCTACGCTTCGTCTCGACCCCGGAAGAAGACGCAAGTTCAATCAGTAACGTCCGGGCGTCAGCGTCGATATTGGTTTTCGAATAATCAAAAAGCATCTCATCGCAGGACACAGAAAAATCCTGTGCCCGCCTAGGATTGTCGTCATGCAGAGACAAAATGCTGCGGGCTTTAATGGCTGAGTGTTTTTCGACTAAATCTTCAAAACTCATAATCATTCTGCCCAGTGAACAGTTGAGCCGGGTAAAACCGCAGAGATAGGAGATTCAAGCGGGTCGTCCAGCTTAGATGCCTTTTCGATTGCTTTTCGCTTTTCCACGCCAAGTATAATGATGTGTTTTGCCATCGCGCCGGCCAGTACCGGCGCCGTCAAAGTGACGCGCGCTTCGGTCGCTCCTTTCGGACGCATCGTCATTAACAATGGCGCATGAGTCTCAAATGCTTTCTCAAGCCCTTCAGCTCCAGGAAAAAGAGACGCAGTATGCATATCGGCCCCCATACCCAGCAACAGCACGTTGATTGGCAGCAATGGACCAACCGCAATCGAAAGGTCTGGGAGCTTTTCCTCAGGTGTGGGCGCTTCTGCATAAAGTGGGATAAGTCGCGCTTTTGCAGCACGATCAACCAATAGCCGTTCGCGCAAGAGACGTGTATTTGAACGTTCAGACGTTTCGGGAACCCAACGTTCATCGGTCAGGATTACGTCAATACGTGACCAGTCGAAATCAGCAGCACACAGACTATCAAACAGCGGTCCAGGCGTTGTGCCTCCAGGCACCGCAAAACTAACACGGTCCTCGTGCTTTAGCGCTGCTGTTAACTCTGTGACCAAAATATTTGCCAGATCAATCATCATCATGTCGCGATCTGGATACTCTACAAATTCCATTATCTAATCTCCCGCCAGCGGCGTCCGTCTCTGTGCAATAACATTAGCGAGTCTTCCGGTCCCGAACTACCGGGATCGTAAGGTTTCGGTTTGTCATGCCGGTCTTCCCAAGCCGCAATTATCGGGTCGGTCCAGGCCCAGGCTGCTTCTACTTCGTCACCCCGCATGAAAAGTGTCTGATTGCCCCGGATAACATCCATGATCAGGCGTTCATAGGCATCAGGAATATCGTCGCCATCATTGCCAAGAGCTTCTGCAAAGCTCATGTCCAGAGGGACTTCGATGAGGCGCATCCCGCCCGGGCCAGGTTCCTTGATTGTGACGCGTAGGTTCATGCCCTCGTCGGGTTGCAAGCGAATGACAAGAACGTTTCCGCGCCGCCCCTCCTGCGGGCCAAAAATGGAATGCGGCGGATCCTTGAAAACAACAGCAATTTCACTGACCCGTGCTCGCAACCTTTTGCCGGTGCGCAGATAAATAGGTGTACCGTTCCACCGCCAGTTTGAAATATGGGTCCTGAGCGCGATAAAGCTTTCTGCATGACTGTCGGGATTTTCAGCTTCGATTTGATAAGAAGCGCCGTTTTCCCCTTCCAGATATTGACCTCGGACGATTTCATGCGACTCTACCGGGTCAAGCGCACGAATGACCTTCAGCTTTTCATCCCGTACGGCGTCTGGTTCAAAGGTGCTTGGGGGTTCCATCGCGATCAGGCACAAAAGCTGCATCATATGGTTTTGAACCATATCCCGCATTGCACCCGATTTGTCGTAGTAGCCTCCACGTCCACCAACGCCCACTGTTTCAGCCACAGTGATCTGGATATGATCTACGTATTGCGAGTTCCACAATGGCTCGAAAAGTATGTTTCCGAACCGTACAGCCATAAGGTTTTGTACGGTTTCCTTGCCCAGATAATGGTCGATCCGGTATATCTGATGTTCCTCAAAAGATTCTGCTAAAACAGCATTCAGTGCACAAGCGCTTTTAAGATCGCGGCCAAAAGGCTTTTCCACAACGATCCGGCTCTTATCATTTGCAATACCATGGGCATGAAGCCGCTCTGCAAGGGGGCCGAACAACCTTGGACCCACAGATAAATAAAACGCGCGTATGGTGTCCAGGCGCATTAGTTTCGCCAGATCTGGCCACCCGCCTTTGCCCAATGCGTCAATTGGCACATAGTGAATACACTTAAGAAATTCGGAAATTGCGGTTTTATCCTGCTTGCTCTTGGCTACAAACTCCGCAATCGATTCTGACACGAATGACCTGTAGCCATCATCATCAAACTCGCTGCGTGCTGCGCCAACAATACGCGCGCCCTCTGGGATTTGACCCGCAAGAAAGCGAACATAGAGCCCCGGCAGGATCTTGCGACGTGCAAGATCACCCGTACCGCCGAATATAACAAGGTCGAATGTATCAACCGGGATGACGCGTGAGACCATGATGTCTCCTATCTCTCAAATTAGCGCTAAGTTGTCGCTTGTTAGATGTACATTAACAACAATTCTAGCATGGGGTGTAGTCATCACAACTACGTCAGCTGCCATTCCGTGACTTTTCAGGACACCTATCTATCGTTAGCACGAAGAAGACGAACAAAGATTTGGCAGGCTTATGAAAGATAACGTGGAATTTGAGGCGAATTTTGGCAAGTTTGCCGATAAAAAAACCACCGCAAAAGGTGAAAACCGTGCGTCTGTCGCACTCAATAATCCCGAAACGCTTTGGTTTAACACGGGAACGCTTTGTAATATTGAATGCGTGAACTGCTATATTGCCTCTTCGCCAACCAATGACGCGCTTGTTTATATAACGACCGATGAAGTTTCAGACTATCTCGGGCAGATCAGAACCAGAAATTGGCCCATTCGCGAAATCGGGTTCACGGGTGGCGAACCTTACATGAACCCGGAAATGAACACGATGACGCGAGCCGCACTGGAAGCGGGGTATGAGGTTCTGGTCCTCACAAATGCGATGCGCCCGATGATGCGAAAAACTGTCCGCTCTGGTATCGAAAAACTGGTTTCTGAATTTGGCGACAAGATCACATTCCGTGTTTCACTTGATCACTGGTCTAAAAAAAACCACGATCAAATGCGCGGTCCAGGCAGCTACGCAAAAACAATTGAAGGTATGAGCTGGCTTAAAAGCATCGGTGCACGGATGGCCGTGGCAGGCCGGATGCTTTGGAACGAAACGGACAGCGAAGCACGCGCAGGATATCAGGCTTTCTATTCAGAGCATGGGTTTGAGATAGATTCTCAAAACCCTGGGATGACTGTTTTATTTCCAGAAATGGATGAAGCCGTCGAAGTTCCTGAAATCACCAGTGCCTGCTGGACAATTCTGGACAAATCACCCGCTCAGGTGATGTGTTCATCTTCGCGTATGGTTGTGAAACGCAAAGGCGCGCAGCGGCCTGCTGTTCTGGCCTGCACATTGCTTCCCTACTCTCGCGAATTCGAACTCGGTTCGACTTTGAAAGAGGCTGAATCTGACGTGTATCTCAACCATCCGCATTGCGCTAAATTTTGCGTCTTGGGTGGCGCAAGTTGTTCAGCTTAATCTTTAAGCGTCAAGTTCTGCATCCCAGTAAAGAAAATCGACCCAGCTTTCATGCAGAAAGTTTGGTGGGAATTTACGGCCTCTGTTGCGCAACTCTTCCGCACCGGGTGGGCGTGGCGCGCTTCGCAAATGCATGCGCGCTTGCGTCAGCGATTTAGATCCTTTGCGCAAATTACAGGGTGAACAGGCAGCAACA
The DNA here is from genome assembly GCF_018457175.1 of Pseudohalocynthiibacter aestuariivivens. Lineage (GTDB taxonomy): Bacteria > Pseudomonadota > Alphaproteobacteria > Rhodobacterales > Rhodobacteraceae > Pseudohalocynthiibacter > Pseudohalocynthiibacter aestuariivivens. Next base: position 159,566 of record NZ_JAGFNU010000002.1, on the reverse strand, counting down.
ACGTTTTGCCAGCTTGTGACACCCCCTGCAGATCTTGGAACGACATGGTCAAAGGTCAATTCACCGCGTGCGCCACAATACTGACAGCTAAACCCATCGCGCAGAAAAAGATTGAACCGGGTGAAAGCCACACGTTTTTGCGGTTTCACATATTCCTTAAGAACAACCACTGATGGAATTCGAATTTCGATACTGGGGCTGTGAACCTTCTTTTCATACTCCGCAACAATATCAACCCGATCAAGAAATGCGGCTTTCACTGCTTCTTGCCAGGGCCAGAGTGACAATGGATAGTAAGATAGAGGGCGGTAATCAGCGTTCAAAACCAAGGCCGGATATTTCCGTAGCTTTTGCGGTTCTCTGGTAAATTCCGTTCTAAAGTCGCCGTCCATTACATGTTCCATTCGCTCTCGACCCGATCACCTGATCTGGCCGTTTGGAGCAGAACATGCTGCCCCGATTTGGAAACGACTATATATAGCCTTTCCCGCCTGACAACCCCCACAATATGCGATGCTTGTTCAAAGACGTACTAAAAAAGTTTAACGACAATATGACGGATCAAAGCAACCTGAACGACAGGGTTAGCTACCCAGCCTTTGCTTCATGAAAGTAAGCGCAACTCCCAGTCCGTCCGGGGCAATACCGTGACCCGTACCTTTCATAATATGCGCGTATACATCAAACCCTGCTTCGCCCAGTGCTTCCCCGGCTTCGTTCATGGACTGGGGTGGCACCACGTCATCCTGATCTCCATGTATTAACAAGACCGGCGGGCGCGTAACCACCTCTGCGGCCAACCTTTCTGGGGCCATCAATCTGCCAGAAAAACCAATAATCCCAGAAACTTCCTCCGCTCTGCGAGGAAGCACATGTAGCGCCATCATCGTTCCCTGTGAAAATCCTATAATCATTAAATTAGAGGGTGTTACACTCTCTTTTTCAAGGACTGTATCCAAATAGACGTTGAGATCATCCGCGGCGCGCTCAAGCCCCTCAAGAGCAGCTTCCTGTGACGATCCGTCAATCCAGGGGATAGGGAACCATTGAAATCCCATAGGGTTACCGATGCAATTTTCCGGAGCGTTTGGGGCAAGGAAAACCGTATCCGGCATATGCTGTGCAAGCGGATCAGCAAGCCCAAGCAAATCAGCGCCGTCCGCGCCATACCCATGTAAAAAGACAACGACATTCTTCGTCGTCCCCGAGGCGGATGCCCGCCGCCCACTTTGCAGTTCTCGTGTCATCGAATTCCTTCCCGCGCTTTTGCGATACGGTAATAGGACCAGAGCAGCCGGGCTGCAACGCTCCTCCATGGCGCCCAGGCCTCTGCCATTTGGCGAAATTGTTTCTCAGTCGGACGTGATTCCAATTCAAAAATCAGGCGCGCTGATTCCTGCAATGCCAGATCACCGGGTGCGAAAACGTCTGCGCGCCCAAGTGAAAACATTGCATATATTTCTGCGGTCCAGGGCCCGATGCCGGGAACGGCGAGCAAGGTTTTTATCACCCCGTCTGTTGGTGTCTCTCGCAGTGCAACGTAGTTGATACCAGCCTCGCTCAAGGCTTTGGCATATCTGATTTTTTGCGAAGACAGGCCACAGGCGCGCAGTTCGTCTTCACTGGCCACCCGAATCTTGCGCGGACCGGTCAGTTTCGCGTCTTTCATACGCTGCCAGATTGCATTCGCAGCCGCGACAGAGATTTGTTGACTGACAATCGCGTCTAACAGTGCCGCGAAACCATCTTTGCGCAAGCGCAGGGGCAACGGCCCGGTTTCTGACAGTGCAGCAGCAAAGCGCGGCTCGTTTCCGGCAAGATACGCAGCCCCTTCGGCAACACAGGTATCGCCCTTGATAATCCGGCCTATCATGACAGCGCCCGCAACCAGCTTAGCGCCTCTTCAGGGGTGCGCACGGTTGTGCCATCGGGTTGCGGCGGGCGGTTGATCATCAAAACAGGAATACCAAGTTCGCGCGCTGCATCCAGTTTTGTGCGGCTCCGGTCGCCGCCAGCATTTTTCACGATAAGCCAGTCTACTTTCAATTCGCGAAACAGGTTTAATTCATCGGAAACTGAGAACGGGGGCCGTCCAACCAAAAAATCGCCACCCTCAAATGGAAACGGTCGGTCCGGAGGGTCAATCTGGCGACAAATTAACCTACGCCCAACGAGCCCTGAAAATCTGTCAAGCGTTTGACGTCCGGTCGCAAGGAACACTGTCTTGGCATCTGGGATATACGCACTGGCGTCTTCTTCATGATCGATGAATATCCAGTTATCTCCGGCGCCGGGTCGCCATTCTGGGCGGAGAACCTGTAAATATGGAATGTTAAGTGACGCACAAATTTCAGCTGTTCGCTTGCTGATACGGTGCGCAAACGGGTGTGTTGCATCAATTACAGCGGTGATCCCATGTTCAACCACCCATTTTCTGAAACCTTCCGCGCCTGCAAACCCGCCGACCCGTGTTTGCAGCGGCAGTTTTCCTGGCTCGCGCGTTGCACCGGAAAGCGAGGCGATCGCCTCAGTACTCGGCTCGTTCGCTAAAAGCTCGGCCAGTTTCCTTGCCTCACCGCTCCCCGCCAGCAACAGAACTTTCATCCACTTTCCTTTTGATCTTTACCAGCCCGGGCAAGGATTTTTCCCGCACGATCAATCAAAACAATATCTGCCGTTATCGGCGCGTCTACGAGCATTTCTTCCACTCTCACGAGGGCGTGGCCTGCAACGAGTTTGGCCAGAGGTTCCCCTGCAATTTCATACGCTTCCAAAACAGAATTAACACGACTTATGTCGGGTAACCCGATATTCGACGCCATTTCATTCAACGCATTGAAATCAACTTGCGACCTTCCGGAATGCAGGTCAACCGCACCTTGCGCGAGTTTGGTCAATTTCCCGATGCCACCACCAATTGTAATATGGGACACCGGGTGTTTGCGAAGGTATTTAAGCAAACCACCTGCAAAGTCCCCCATATCCAGCATGGCATGGTCACTGAGGCCGTAGAGATCCTGAACGACGCGTTCACTGGTCGCGCCCGTACAGCCAGCCACATGGGTCAGCCCCGTCGCACAGGCAACATCAATACCGCGATGAATTGAGGCGATCCATGCAGAACAACTGAAGGGCCGCACGACACCCGTGGTACCTAAAATGGAAAGGCCACCCGCAATTCCAAGGCGCGGGTTCCAGGTTTTTTGGGCGATTTCTGCGCCGCCGGGGATAGAGACAGTAATCTCGATACCCCCGCCCGCCTCATATTGAGCGGCGACTTCCATGACGATACCTTTCATCATCTGGCGTGGCACCGGGTTGATTGCTGGTTCTCCAACCCCTATTGGCAAACCCGGCTTGGTGACAGTTCCTACCCCTTCTCCGGCCACGAATTTCACACCAGATTCGATTTTCCTGACGCGCGCTCGTACGTGGCAGCCGTGTGTCACATCCGGATCATCACCCGCATCTTTGATGATACCCGCTTCCGCCCAACCGTTTCCTTCTGCAGTATAGGTAACCTTAAACTCCGGCGTTTCGCCTCTTGGTAGTGTTAAACCGACTGTTTCTGGAAACTCACCCCCCCAAAGCCGTATCAATGCCGCTTTGGTCGCGGCGGTTGCGCAGGCTCCGGTTGTCCAGCCCCGGCGCAGCTCTGATGTGGGTTTACGGCTCATTCGCCGGACTATAGGGCGGCTTTTTGATGCCGCCAATCCATCAATCTGTGTCGCTGATGACTTTGCGCCCACTGCAAGTCTGCTGCATAAGGGGCGCATGAGTGATTCATCTGCACAGAATGCCCTGCTTCCACCGGGCAATTGGCCAGAGTTAGAGCCCGGTTGGGTGTGGCTTTGTGGTGCTGGCCCCGGTGACCCGGGGTTGCTTACGCTGCATGCACTGAACGCACTGAAGCAGGCAGATGTGATTGTCTATGACGCCCTTGTGCAAGAGGCGATCCTTGATTGGGCACATCCTCAAGCTGAGAAAATTTACGCAGGCAAACGCGGTGGAAAACCTTCGGCCAAGCAACGTGATATCTCGCTTCGGCTGGTTGACATGGCAAAAGCGGGGAAAAAAGTCTTGCGCCTCAAGGGCGGTGATCCGTTTGTTTTCGGACGTGGCGGTGAAGAGGCACAAACACTTGTGCAGCACGGTGTGCCGTTTCGCATTATTCCTGGTATTTCTGCGGGTATTGGTGGTCTGGCTTACGCCGGTGTGCCTGTGACCCATCGCGATGTGAACCAGTCAGTCACGTTTGTGACCGGCCATGATCAGTCAGGTGAAACGCCATCGTCGCTTGATTGGGGATCAATCGCACGCGGCTCACAAGTCATTGTGATCTACATGGGTATGAAACATATCGAGCGGATTGCCGGCGAACTACGGGCCGCGGGACGGCCTGCCTCGGAACCCGTGGCTGTTGTGACGGATGCAACAACAGAAACACAACAAGTCCTTGAAACAACCCTTGGAACGATTGTTGTCGATATAGATAACGCGGGCCTGACCCCGCCGGCTATCATCTGCGTTGGCCGCTCGGTTCTGATGCGACAGGCGCTTGACTGGCAATCGCAGCTTGCAGGGAACGCGCCCCGCAATACAGACCCATTAGGGCGTGGTCGCCCGGCAGAAGCATCATGAGCAATAGCACTGGGGTGATCTTATCTGCCCCGTCGTCGGGTGCTGGAAAAACAACCGTAACGCTTGGCCTGCTTCACGCGCTGTCGCGCAATGGAATCCTGGTTCGCGGTGCTAAGTCCGGCCCGGATTACATCGACCCCCGATTCCACGAGGCAGCCTGTGGTGCGCCCTGCCTAAACCTCGATGCTTGGGCCATGTCCCCAGAACGGGTGAAAGCATTGGCAGCCGGTGACGGGCTGCTACTGATCGAAGGCGCGATGGGGTTGTTTGATGGCGCCCCACCAGATGGAAAAGGTGCAACAGCCGATCTTGCCCGCCAACTGAACTTGCCTGTTGTGCTGATAGTGGATGCCGCCAAGACTGCGCAATCCATAGCGCCGCTCGTTAGTGGGTTTGTGTCACATGACCCGGATGTGAAAGTTGCCGCTGTTATACTGAACAATGTCGGCAGTGCGCGGCACGAGACAATGTTACGCAACGCCCTTGTCCCGCTTGGTCTGCCGGTCTTGGGGGCGATTCATCGACAAAACGGTCTTTCCCATCCGTCACGCCATCTGGGGTTGGTGCAGGCGCAAGAACGGGAAGACCTGTCCGAATATTTAAGCCGTGCAGCAGATACAGTCGCCACAACCGTGGATATGGAAGCGTTGATTGCGCTTGCTGCACCCGTCGCGAACGCCGTTACTAAAAACCGGTTCCCTCCACCAGCACAACGTATTGCCATTGCGCGTGATGCAGCTTTTGCATTTGCGTATCCTCATTTGCTGGATGACTGGAAGGTGGCAGGCGCCGAGATAAGTTTCTTCTCGCCGCTTGCCGATGAAGCGCCTTCAAGAACGGATATTATCTTTCTGCCAGGGGGGTATCCGGAGCTTTATGCGGGTCAGCTTGCTTCAGCGTCAACGTTTAAGTCTGGAGTGCAGAATTCCGCCCATTCCGGTACCCATGTCTATGGCGAATGCGGAGGTTACATGACGCTTGGAGATAGCTTAATCGACGCGGCCGGACATCGCCATGAAATGCTTGGGTTGTTGCGCCTTGAAACCAGTTTTGAGAAGCGAAAACTCCATCTTGGTTACCGTACACTTACAGCCAAGACTGGTCCGTTTGTGGGCCGGTTCACAGCGCATGAGTTTCACTACGCCACAACGCTAAAGGCTGAAGGAACACCCCTTTTTCACGCCAGAGATGCCGAAGGTAATGACCTTGAAAAAATTGGCCTGATGGCACCAAACGTGTCCGGTTCTTTCGCACATATGATCGATCGTCGCTAGCATTTACTGGATCGTCCCTGAGTTGTATCTTAGGGCTTTTCCTTTAGGTAAAATCGGTATACCGGTTGCGAATGACTATATATGCCGACTCTCCTGATACCAATCAGTACAACCCCTTCAGAGCCAAACGAAACGTGGTTGTTCTGGTGCTTGCCCAGGCGATTCTTGGCGCGCAAATGCCGATGCTTTTCATCATTGGTGGTCTTGCAGGGCAATCGCTTGCATCAAATATCTGTTTCGCAACGTTACCAATTTCCCTGATCGTGATTGGCTCGATGCTTAACGCACAGCCGCTTTCAGCGATAATGCAAAGATTTGGGCGGCGTGTCGGTTTTTTCATCGGAAGTATGGGGGGCGCGATTGGGGCCTCGATCAGCGCATTCGCTTTATATCATCAATCTTTCGGGCTGTTTCTTGTTGGGTCATTGTTTACGGGCACATACATGTCTGCGCAGGGTTTCTACCGCTTCGCTGCGGCCGATACAGCCTCCGATGAGTTCAGACCGAAAGCGATTTCATATGTTATGGCGGGTGGGCTGGCGTCCGCAGTGATCGGACCGCAACTGGTCAAGGTTACAAGCGAAGCACTACCAGTTGTTTTCATCGGTACTTATTTTGCAGTTATTGCGCTGAATGTTGTTGGTTCATTCCTGTTCCTTTTTCTCGATATACCGACACCAGAAAAACCTGCAATCGATGCCCCCAAGGGCCGCAGCCGGTTTGAGCTTTTGAAAACGCCGCGCGTCGCGGTTTCAATCATCTGTGCCATGGTTACCTATGCACTTATGAACCTTGTCATGACATCAACACCGCTCGCGGTGGTTGGCTGTGGCTACGAGAAAGGCGTCGCCGCTGACGTCGTTTCCGGGCATGTTCTTGCAATGTTTGCACCGTCGTTTTTTACGGGTCATCTGATTGCGCGATTCGGCGTGGAAAAGATTGTTGGAATCGGTCTCGCGATTCTTGGTGCTGCTGGCATTGTTGCATTAAGCGGCGTTGAGCTTTCCAACTTTTTCATTGCGCTTATCCTGCTTGGGATTGGCTGGAACTTCGGGTTCATCGGAGCAACGGCCATGCTCGCCTCCGCACATGAACCAGAGGAACGCGGTCGGGTGCAAGGCATGAACGACATGATCGTCTTTGGTTGTGTGACCCTAGCCTCTCTCGCCTCCGGTGGCTTGATGAATTGTTCGGGTGGCGATGTTCAGCAAGGCTGGGCTTCGGTCAATCTGGCAATGGCACCACTTCTGATGCTGGCGGGTGGGTCACTGATCTGGCTGGTGATGCGCCACGAAGACGTGTGAAGTCACCAACTGTTAATCGCGGATTTCCAAAGCAAACTACCTTTGCGTCGAAACTCTGACGTTCCGAGCGTGCCTTCGCCAACCCGTTCAGGTTCTGACATTGCCTGCATCAAAATTGACCGCGCCTGCCACCCGGCGCGCAACGCTGCGCTACAGTTTTTGCCAACATCGGGGCGCGCATATTTCAGGCGTTTCAGCGCCGTCTTTGCAAGCTCGGCGACGCCCGAGGCTCGGCCGTCCAGCAGCGGAATACGCCCGCGCGCGTCAAGCTCTGGCACAGCCCTCAACCAATTCGCAACACCCGCCGCATAGGCGTAGTCCCTGATCGCTCTTTCCTGACTTGGCTCCGCGCCAAGAGACAAAGCCGACAACCACATCAGCCCGCCTGCCGTTTTATCAATGTAGCTGTCAAAATCCGCCTGATCTTTGAACGGGTCGCGGTAGATGTCCCAGCGGCGTGCCGTAATCAGCGCGTCAAAAACCTCAACTGGCAAACCAGCTTCGCGCACCACGGCTGCAAGTGGCGCGACAACTTCATGTGCGCGCGGCGGTTTGCTATCGCCAATTTCCTCAACAGCGTCTCGCCAGAACTGAAGACGCATTTCAGCAATCATCGGCTCCTCCGTAACCCACGGTGCGCGTGCCACTTCGAGGTTGAAAGCATAGAGCGGAAACAGTTTCGCCCGCGCGTCCGGCGGTGCAGTCATCGCAGAAAGAAACCTGTCGGGGTCGCCACGTCTAACCTGTTCCGCACAAGCCTGAAGGCTCATCCCTTTGCCCCGTCGCGGATCAGTTTCCAGTTTATTGCATCCAGCAAAGCCTCGAATGATGCATCGACGATGTTGGGTGACACGCCAACGGTAGACCAGCGCTGGCCTTTGCTGTCTTCGCTGTCGATAATCACGCGGGTCACAGCCTCTGTGCCGCCATCGGTTATGCGCACCTTGAAATCAACCAGACGCATATCTTCGATATAGTTTTGGTATGGTCCAAGGTCTTTCGCGAGTGCAGTTGACAGCGCATTGACCGGGCCACGGTCATTGCCGCTTTCATCAAGGCTCTCGGAAACCGACAGCATTTTCGAGCCGCCAATTTTCACGACAACAACAGCTTCGGACAAGGAAACCATCTTGTTGTATTTGTTTTTGCGACGTTCAACCGTGACCTTGTAGCGTTTCACTTCAAAGAATTGCGGAAGCATCCCTAGCGCATCCCGCGCGACAAGCTCAAAGCTCGCCTGAGCAGTGTCATAACTATACCCCTGCCCCTCGCGTTCCTTGATCTGCTCAAGAATGCGCGGCAAGGCCGGGTTGTCCGCGGCAACCTCTAGCCCGGCATCGGTAAGGCGTTTGCGCAGGTTCGAAAGCCCGGCCTGGTTTGACATCGGGATGATACGCCGGTTTCCCACACTTGCGGGATCAATATGTTCATATGTCGTCGGGTCTTTCAGAATGGCGCTGGCGTGCAGCCCCGCCTTATGGGCAAAGGCGCTTGCCCCAACATAGGCTGCCTGTTTCAGCGGTACTCGATTGAGGATTTCGTCGAGCATACGGCTGGTGCGGGTCAGTTCGACCAGTGCCTCAGGGCTTACGCCTGTTTCAAACCTGTCCGCATAGCTTGGTTTTAGCAGCAAGGTTGGGATCAGCGCGGTGAGGTTTGCATTGCCACAACGTTCCCCAAGGCCGTTCAGCGTGCCCTGCACCTGGCGCGCGCCTGCATCAATCGCGGCAAGCGAATTCGCGACTGCGTTTTCAGTGTCGTTATGCGTGTGAATGCCAAGACGATCACCGGGAATGCCCGCGTCGATCACTGCCCTGGTGATCTCATAAATCTCTGACGGCAACGCGCCACCATTGGTGTCACACAGAACAACCCAACGTGCGCCTGCGTCATAGGCGGCTTTCACCGTTTCGAGTGCGTAGTCCGGGTTCGCCTTGTAGCCGTCAAAGAAATGTTCGGCATCAAACAACGCCTCGCGGCCTTGCGCCACGATATGCGCGATGGACTGCGCGATATTTGCGGTATTTTCGGCAAGATCTATCCCAAGGGCCGCCGTGACATGAAAGTCGTGGGTTTTACCAACAAGGCAGACGGCAGATGTTCCCGCATTCATCACCGCCGCCAGAACATCGTCGTTTTCGGCCGAACGCCCGCTGCGTTTCGTCATGCCGAAGGCTGTCAAAATCGCCTTTGTTTTGGGGGCTGCGCTGAAGAACTCGCTGTCCGTCGGGTTCGCACCGGGCCAGCCGCCTTCGATATAATCAACACCAAGCGCATCAAGCATTTCGGCGATCTGTTGCTTTTCAGCGGTCGAGAACTGCACGCCTTGCGTCTGCTGCCCGTCGCGAAGGGTGGTATCGTAGAGTGAGAGGCGTTCGCGGCTCATAGCAGAACCTCGCCATAGAGTACGTCCGGGGTGAAAGCCCGGGCAGCGCCCGACCCGCCCCCACGGGCGGGCGCTCCACGCCCCCCCTCGTGCCGGGCGCCGCCCTGCGTTTCGAGGTGCTCAAACATTGCTGAACTCATTTGAGGGCCTCCAATTTTGAAGGGTCGAAGTCCGGACCCGGCACAAGCTCCACGTCATCCTTGGTCATACGAACTTCAACACCTGCGTTAAGGAGAGCCGCCTTAAGCCGATCCACCTCAGTGAAATCTTTCGTCTCCATTGCTTGAGAACGTTCATAGACCATACTCAACGTGTAATATTCCAGATCTTTAGCAGCTGGACGGTTCCGCATCTGTTTTGCCAATTCTACAAGGTCGAACCCGAGGAGGAATGCGCTCGCAACGAAAATCCGCCTTACCTCTAACTGGCGCGGCTCAGAGAGGTGCAGGAATTCTCTGCTGTTGTCGATAAATTTTGCAGTAGCTTTGAGCTTCGTTAGTGCAAAAGACGTATTCAAATCATCTGCAAGTGCGGCAACAATTTGCTGGTCGCATTGGCCTAAATCAATCGGGTTATCTAAAAGTTCATGATCCACCGAAAGAGAGGTCACCCAACTGTCCAGCTCACGAGACGCTTCTCGCCTTTTCTGCTCTGTCCAATCCATCGGCTTCCGGTAATGTGTACTCAAAAACACAAACCGGATCACTTCGCCCGGAACGCCCTGATCAAGCAGGTCGCGCACGGTGAAAAAGTTGCCGAGGGATTTCGACATCTTCTTGCCCTCGACCTGCAGCATCTCGTTATGCATCCAGACCTGCGCCATTTCGTCAGTTCCATTTGCGCAGCAGCTTTGAGCGATCTCGTTTTCGTGGTGAGGAAACATCAAATCGCGACCACCACCATGAATATCGAACCGATCACCCAATAACGCTTTTGACATCGCCGAACACTCGATATGCCAGCCGGGTCGACCGCGTCCCCAAGGGCTATCCCAGCCGGGCAAATCTGGAGTGGAAGGTTTCCACAGAACGAAATCCATCGGGCTCCGCTTTCCTGGTGCTTTTTCGCCTCGGGCGCCAGCGATCATATCTTCTGTGGACTGCCCTGATAGCTGACCGTATCGTTCATATTTCTCTACTTCGAAAAGCGCGTGCTCACCGAGCAACGCTTCCCGGTCTGCCAACACATATTCTTCTGGCGGATTATTGCTCTCACTTCTTACGACATAGGCAAAACGTTTCTCGATCAACGTCTGGATCATCGCAACCATTTGCGGGATGTACTGCGTGGCGCGTGGCATGGCGTTGGGTTTTAACGCGCCAAGTGCGCCCATATCATCAAGGAACCATTGGGTAGTCATGTCTGTGATCCGGGCAATTTCAGCGTTCACATCCCCATCCTTGCCGACATTCTCAATCGCGCGGGCATTAATTTTGTCATCCACATCGGTGAAATTACGCACATAGGTCACATGATCTTCGCCATAAACATGGCGCAGTAAACGGTAGAGCACGTCAAACACCACCACCGGGCGCGCATTGCCGATATGGGCGCGGTCATAGACGGTCGGCCCACAGACATACATCCGCACGTTTTCTTCGTCGATTGGGGTAAAGACCTCTTTCTTGCGGGTCTTTGTGTTGTGAAGCGTGATCTTAGTCATTCATATGTCCTTACGCGCGGTCCCGCCGCGGGCTTATCAACTTCAGCTTTATAAGGAAACAAAGAAGACCGGCCCGCCTGACGATGTCAGCCGGTAATGCAGATAATAATGCAAAGTGCCGTGTTCATGCGCCCCTCATAACAACCCCCGTTCGCTCTGCCAAGCCCGTTGGTTGATCTGTGCATCGAAAAATCGGGGGAGTCACAGCATGGCTTAACCAAAATGCCTGATATGTCTTGATACAATTGTGCATTTGACAATCCGATCCCGGCGTGGTCGCGTGCCGCAAACAGACAAGGTACGGACATGAAATTATCTGATTGGATTACTGGGTTGAACGCTGGCGGCTCTGACGGCTGGGGCGTGTTTTACAAGGCGCGTGAAATGAAGGCCGCGGGGGAGGCCGTTCTGGAACTGACGATTGGTGAACATGACATTCGCACGTCTGATGCGATTCTGGAGGCAATGTATAGATCCGCTTTAGGTGGCCATACCGGCTATGCGATGGTTCCGGGTGTGAACAGCCTGCGCGATGTGGTTGCCGAACGGATTGCCGAACGCACAGGTGTGCCGACCACCCGCAACAATATCATGATAACACCTGGTGGCCAGTCGGCGTTGTTTTCAACGCATTGTGCGGTATGTGACACCGGTGATACTGCGCTTTTCATTGCGCCTTATTATGCAACCTACCCCGGCACACTGCGCGCAGCGGGGGCTGTACCTGTCTGCGTTGATGCCCGGGCTGAAGATGCCTTTCAACCGCGTGCAGGCGAAATTGCTGCCGTCGCACCGGGTGCAAAATCGCTGCTGATTAATTCGCCAAACAACCCCACAGGGGTGGTCTATTCGCGCGCCACGCTTGAAGGTATCGCCAGCGTCTGCATGGACAATGACCTTTGGCTGATCTCGGACGAGGTTTACGACACACAGGTCTGGAAGGGCGAACACATCAGCCCACGAGCGCTACCCGGTATGGCAGAGCGCACGCTTGTTGTTGGGTCCATGTCCAAAAGCCATGCGATGACAGGCAGCCGTGTTGGCTGGATCGCCGGGCCGGAAGAGGTTATCGCCCGTCTGATCGATCTTGCGACCACGACGACCTACGGCGTTCCCGGGTTCATTCAAGACGCTGCCGAGTTCGCTTTGTTGCAGGGCCCGGATTTGGAAGAAGAGGTCGCCGCCCCCTTCCGCCGTCGTCGTGACATTGCCCGTGCCATTCTCGCAAAACAAAACACTGTCGGGCTTATTCCAGCCGATGGCGCGATGTACCTGATGCTTGATATTCGCGCGACCGGAAAGAGTGGCGAGGAATTCGCCGAAGGGTTGCTTGCCGAAGAACGGATCGCAACAATGCCGGGTGAAAGCTTTGGCACCGCCGCAGCCGGGCATCTGCGCGTTGCAATGACGATAGATGATGACGCCTTTGCCGATGCGCTGACTCGGCTCGTTTCTTATGCAGAAAGGATCACCCCATGAGCAAGGATATAGGTGCTACTTTTCGTGACCTGCATCGCCCTGGTGATCCGTTCATTCTGGCGAACGCCTGGGACATTGGCAGCGCAAAGATGCTTGTGGCACTTGGCGCTGAGGCAATAGCCACGTCGTCCGCTGCGCATGCCTTCACGCTTGGCAGACCCGATATGGGGAATGTGACGCGGGACGAAGCCCTGAGCCACGCAGCTGATCTGGTGGCAGCGGTGAACGTACCTGTCTCTGGCGATTTCGAAAATGGTTTTGGCGAGGCCCCAGATACAGTTGCAGAAACGGTGCGCCTTGCCGCCGAGGTTGGGCTTGCCGGGATTTCCGTTGAAGATTCCCACCTTCCTTCTGTTACCCCCTACAATTTCGATCTCGCTGTTGAGCGTATTCGCGCGGCGGCTGCTGCGGCCCGCGCCCTGCCAAAAGACTTTGTTCTGGTTGCCCGTGCAGATGGAATAATGAATGGTCAGTACGATATCGAAGAAGCGTTGCGGCGCCTGAAAGCGTTTGAAGGCGCAGGGGCTGACTGCCTATATGCACCTCTTCCGGCCACAATGGACGATATGAAACGCATCTGCGCGTCTACCTCATTGCCAATCAACGCACTTGCTGCAGGGCCTTACACGAAAGTATCGAAAGCAGAATTTGCTGCGGCTGGCGTTGCCCGTATCTCGCTTGGGTCCGCGCTTGCTCGCGTAACACACCGGGCAATCAAGGACGCAGCCGACGCCATGTTCGGGGATGGTGACTTTTCTTTGTTGTCTAACGGCATATCGGGTGGTGTCATCGATAAACTGCTGCGGTAGCATCTGGACGCAACTCAAACCTCGTTCTACGGAGGAATGCGGATGGACCACAAGGATCTGCGCAAATGGAGCGGTGAGGCCGCGAAATGGGCGGAAGATTATCACGCCTCATTGCGTGAGCGTCCCGTACGTGCACAGACGACCCCCGGTGTTACAGCAGCCAAGCTGCCCGAAATCGCACCGGAAGCCGCCGAAGATATGGCTGCCATCTTTGAAGACTTTAAAGCCATCGTACCGGACGCCATGACCCATTGGCAGCACCCTCGGTTTTTTGCATATTTTCCGGGGAATGCATCACCCGCCTCGATGCTTGCAGAACAGTTGGCCAATGCGATTTCAGCGCAGGCGATGCTCTGGCAAACAGCCCCCGCTGCAAACGAAATCGAAGAGGTGATGATCCGCTGGCTACGCGATGCGCTTGGCCTGAGCAATCATTTCACAGGTACGATTCATGACTCGGCGACAACGGCGACACTGTCGGCAATTCTGACGATGCGCGAGCGTGCGCTTGACTGGAAAGGCATTGCAGAAGGGTTATCCGGACAACCACTCTTGCGGCTTTACGCCTCTGCTGAAACACATTCTTCGGTTGATAAAGCTGCGCGTCTGGCGGGTATCGGGCAGAACAACCTGGTGAAAATCGATACCGACTTTGAGAACGGCATGGACCCCGCAGCACTTGATTCAGCGATTACAGCTGATTCAGCCGCCGGATATCTGCCAGCAGGTGTTATTCTTTGTGTTGGCGGCACCTCCATCGGGGCAACCGACCCAATCAACGCCTGTCTGGATGTTGCGAAGGCTCGTAACCTCTATACCCATATCGATGCAGCCTGGGCAGGCTCTGCCATGATTTGCCCGGAATTTCGGGCATTGTGGACGGGTGTCGACAAGGCAGACAGTATTGTCTTCAATCCGCACAAATGGCTTGGTGTTCAGTTTGACTGTGCGGTGCAGTTTCTTGCGGACCCGACACCGCAAATAAACACGATGGGATTGCGACCGGAGTACCTGAAAACACAGGGTGCCGAGGACATCGTGAACTATAACGAATGGACCGTGCCACTTGGCCGGCGTTTCCGCGCACTTAAAATCTGGTTCACGTTGCGTGCCTATGGGCTGACGGGATTGCGCGAAAGGATACGCAACCATGTGTCTTGGGCAAATAAGGTTGCAGAGGTGATTTCCACCCTGCCCGATTTTACGATTGCCACAGCCCCAGCCTTGTCCTTGTTTACCTTTCAGTATGTTCCGGAAGGACAAAACCCGAACGAAGCAACTGCGAAACTTCTGGAAAGAATAAACAATGACGGGAGAATCTACCTGACACAAACCTTGCACGAAGGTAAATTTGTTATTCGGGTTCAGGTTGGCCAGTTCGACTGTACGCGGGATGATGTTATGATGATCCCCAAAGTTTTATCTGATCTTACCAGAGGTTCATGATGTTGCGTGTTCTTGTCTTTATTTTTTGCGTTTTTCCGACCCTGTTGTTCGCCCAAAATTACCCGGCGTACACGTCTGTTTATATCAACGATTACGCGAACATTATCGACGAAGATGCTGAAGCACGGCTGCTTGCCGAACTTGAAAACCTAAAAAAAGAGACAGGGGTGGGGGCAACTGTTCTGACCCTTGGAAGCTGGAAAACATTTGGCGGGCACGACACGATCGAAAGTTTTGCAACCGGGTTGTTCAATGAATGGGGCATCGGCAGCGCGGAACGCAATGACGGAATACTAATACTCGTTGCCCAGACAGACCGGGAAATGCGCGTCGAACTTGGTACCGGATATCTACGTGGCTACGATATTATTGCCGGTGATATCATTGATCAAAGGTTCCTGCCTGAATTTCGGTCGGACAATTACAGTCAAGGCATCGAAAACGGCACCTACGAGGTGATTGATCAGGTCGCGCGGCCCCACACTGCGGGACAAGAGCCGCCTGAACAGGCCGTTCGTTCTGATCGATGGCGTTTTCTAATTCCTTTTGTTGTTGTGGCTGGCATGTTGTTTCTGGCGTTCCGGCGCAAGCTTGGCGATTTCAGGATGCGCTTTAGACACTGCCCCAACTGTGGTCGCAGAGGCCTTTCCCGCGATCACGAGGTCATCTTGGCTGCATCAAGAACGGTCGGCGGACGAAGACGACAGACAACTTACTGTCGTTACTGCGACTACTCTGACAGCAAGGAATTTGCGACATCGCGCACCTCTAGAAGCGGCCGTAGCGGCGGTGGCTCTTTCGGTGGCGGCAGTTCGTCGGGTGGCGGCGCATCTGGCAGATGGTAAGCCAAAAGCGACATGTTGACGTAAACAGGCAAGATTGTAACACTTCAACTTAATACCTTCCCCGGAAAAAGGGAGAGATCATGGGGCGGTTTGACTGGCTCATATCATTGATCGTAAGAACGATCGGGGCAGAACGGGGTCGCGCGGCACGCGGGCGCCCGGTGGCGATGTAACGTCACCTTTCCCCCTTTCCCCGATCAAAAGAGACAATCATGACTACAACTTCCCCTCGCCGTTCCGGCGGACGTGCCGCCCGCACCGCATTGCGTTCGGCTCCACTTGCAGAAAACCTTCGTCCTGTCCGCGCCGGTATGGAAGGCGGCAACTATGGCCCGCTTACACAGGCAGGCATAGAGCGCATTCACCAAGCGGCACTTGATGCGCTGGAAACCATAGGTCTAGCCGATGCACCCGAAAGCGGTATCGCAGTTATGACAGCAGCGGGTGCGATACTGGGCGATGATGGCCGACTGCGGTTCCCGCGCGCGTTGGTAGAGGACATGCTCGCCAAAACAAGTAAAGAAGTTGTTTTTCACGCGCGTGACCCAAAACACGACCTTCATCTTTCAGGCAATCGTGTCCACTTTGGCACCGCCGGTGCCGCAGTTCACATGGTTGACGTCGAAGGGCGCAATTACCGTGAATGCACGGTGCAGGACTTGCATGATGCCGCCCGCATCTGCGACCGGTTGGACAACATACATTTTGTGCAGCGCCCAATGGTGTGCCGGGATATTCCCGACAACTACGAGATGGACCTGAACACAATTTACGCCGTGACCTCCGGCACCACAAAACATGTTGGCACGAGTTTCACCGAACCTGACTTTGTCGACGGTGGCCTAGAGATGCTGCACATGATCGCGGGCGGAGAAGACAAATGGCGTGCGCGTCCGTTTGTATCGAACTCGAACTGTTTTGTTGTGCCCCCAATGAAATTTGCCACCGAATCCTGCCAGGTCATGGAAAAACTGATCCGAGGTGGCATGCCCATCTTGCTGTTGTCCGCAGGTCAGGCCGGGGCCACGGCCCCTGCCCCGATTGCCGGTGCAATCACGCAGGCTGTTGCGGAATGCCTGGCGGGAATTATTTACGTCAACGCCATTTCACCCGGCCATCCCTGCGTCTTTGGCACATGGCCGTTTGTTTCGGACCTACGAACAGGTGCAATGTCGGGTGGTTCTGGCGAGCAGGCCTTGCTGACCGCTGGCTGTGCCCAGATGCACAAGTTTTATGGCCTACCCGGTGGTGCGGCGGCCGGAATCGCCGATGCCAAACTACCGGATATGCAGGCCGGTTGGGAACAGGCGATGTCTAACGTCATGGCGGGTCTTTCCGGGCTCAACATGGTTTACGAGGCCGCAGGAATGCATGCCTCGCTGCTGGGTTTCTGCCTTGAAAGCCTGATCCTCGGGGATGATCTGCTTGGGCAGGCCATGCGCTGCGTGCGCGGTATTGAAGTGACTGAAGACAGCGTCAGCCTTGAGGTTATGCGGTCTGTCTGCCTTGAAGGTCCCGGCCACTACCTTGGCCACAACCAGACACTTAGCCTGATGCAGACAGAATACATTTACCCTGAGCTTGCAGACCGCAGTTCGCCCAAGGAATGGGTGGAATTGGGCAAACCAGACTTGCTAAAGAAAGCGACGGCCCGAAAAGAAGAAATCCTGGCGGATCGGTCTGCGGCTCGTTTTGACCCTGAACTGGACGCGCAGATTCGGGCGAAGTTCAAGATTCATTTACCGTCGTAGAAATCAAATATCTCGGTTCCGAGGGTTACGAGGTCGTCTGTGTTACAGGCGGCCTCTTTCGTTTCAGCTATGTGCTGGTTGTGTTCACAAAATTCAGATCGACAGCGGTCTCAGGAATTTTCCGCAATCAATTTGCGACCTTTTTTGACGCAAATTTACATGCGCTTTTTATCTCGCAGGAACACTCTTCCTCAAAACTGGAATAAATACGAAAGTGTCCCTATGAAATCTCATACCAAAGTTTGCGTAATAGGCGGTGGTGTTGTCGGATGTTCGGTGCTCTATCACCTGACCAAGCTTGGCTGGTCCGATGTTATGTTGAATGAACGGTCCGAGCTTACCTCTGGTTCAACATGGCACGCAGCAGGTGGGTTTCATACGCTGAACGGCGACACAAATATGGCCGCGTTGCAAGGGTATACGATACGCCTTTACAAAGAACTTGAAGAACTGACTGGCATGTCTTGCGGATTGCACCATGTTGGCGGCGTTACGCTTGCCGATACGCAAGAACGCTTTGACATGTTGAAGGCAGAGCGGGCAAAGCATCGCTATATGGGTTTGCACACCGAAATTCTGGGACCGGAAGAAATTAAGAAAGTTGCGCCCATTACGAATATAGATGGCATCATCGGTGGCCTATATGACCCCCTTGATGGTCACCTTGACCCATCGGGTACGACCCATGCCTATGCCAAAGCCGCAAGAATGGCCGGGGCTGAAATTGTCCTGCACAACAAAGTTGAGGAAACGAACCAGCGACCAGACGGATCATGGGAAATCGTGACAGAAAAAGGCATGGTCATCGCTGAACATCTGGTCAATGCTGGCGGTCTTTGGGCCCGTGAAGTTGGTGCCATGGCAGGCGTCTATTTGCCACTGCACCCGATGGAACACCAGTATATCGTAACAGACGATATTCCCGAGATATATGAGCGGGGAAATGAACACCCGCATGTCATGGATCCGGGCGGTGAAAGCTACCTTCGTCAGGAAGGGCGTGGGCTGTGCATCGGCTTTTACGAAAAGTCCTGCGAACCCTGGGCGGTTGACGGAACACCTTGGGGGTTTGGGCACGAACTACTGCCAGACAACCTCGACAAGATCACTGAATCTGTTGAATTTGCGTATCAGCGTTTTCCTGTACTTGCCACGGCAGGCGTCAAATCCGTGATCCACGGACCATTTACTTTCGCACCAGACGGAAACCCGCTGGTCGGCCCTGTTCCGGGGCTGCGCAATTACTGGTCAGCCTGCGGTGTTATGGCCGGTTTCAGCCAAGGCGGCGGCGTCGGCCTGACGCTTGCGCAATGGATGATCGAAGGCGAACCCGAACGAGACGTTTTCGCAATGGACGTATCGCGCTTTGGAAAGTGGATCACCCCGGGCTATACGCTTCCGAAAGTGGTGGAAAATTATCAAAACCGTTTTTCCGTCAGCTATCCGAATGAGGAACTTCCCGCCGCGCGCCCCTGCCAGACCACACCCATGTATGATATCTGGGACAGTATGGGGGCAGTTTTTGGCCAGCAGTTTGGCCTCGAAGTGCCGAACTACTTTGCCGATGACGGTGAGGAAAGATACGAAACTCCAAGTTTTCGACGCTCAAACGCCTTTGACGCAACCGCGCGCGAGGTCAAAGCGGTGCGCGAAGCCGTTGGAATCAACGAAGTGCAGAACTTCGGAAAATTCATGGTCACCGGCGCAGACGCACGTGATTGGCTTGATCGTATCATGGCGGGCCGCATTCCAAAGCCAGGTCGCCTTAGCCTAACCCCGATGCTGTCGCCCAAAGGGCGCTTGATTGGTGATTTTACCATCTCGTGCCTGTCGGACACAGAATTCCAGCTTACCGCCTCTTACGGCTCACAAGCTTATCACGAACGCTGGTTCCGTAAGCACCTTGATGGCGAGGTATCACTGGCAAACATCTCAGACAGGCGTACAGGGTTTCAGATTGCCGGTCCAAATGCCCAAGCGGTGCTTGCTTCCGTTACAAGAAGCGATGTTTCAGCCGATACTTTTAAATTTCTCGATGTAAAGCGCATGGTTGTGGGTATGGCAGACTGCATCGTGCAGCGTGTCAGCTACACCGGTGATCTGGGGTATGAAATATACACAGACGCGATGAGCCAGCGGCATCTCTGGCATGTGCTTTGGGACGCCGGGCAGAAACACGGAATGCGCCCCTTTGGGATGCGGGCAATGATGTCTCTGAGGCTCGACAAGTTTTTTGGCTCGTGGCTGAGCGAGTTCTCACCTGACTACACAGCGGCGGAAACCGGTATGGAGCGTTTCATATCGTTCAAAAAGAACACAGATTTTATCGGACGGGCCGCAGCAGAAGCGGAAAAAGCGCAGGGTGCTGCGCGGACATTGGTTGCGTTTGAAGTTGATGCGCTTGACGCAGATGTCGTGGCTTATGAACCAATCTGGATCAATGGCTCTGTGGAAGGGTTCTGTACATCTGGTGGCTACTCACACTTCGCCCACAAATCCATTGCATTAGGCCTGATACCGACCGAAATGGCCAAAGAAGGTTTGGAGGTGGAAATCGAAATTCTGGGTGAAATGCGCCCTGCCCGGTTGATCACCACAGCTTTGTTTGACGCAGACGGTGCACGGATGCGCGGTTAGACCAAAACACCATCAGGGATATTGCCCTTAGGCGTCTCTGGTGGTTAGGTCGCACTATGACAAAAGTTGCCATTGTTATGCTGGCTGCGGGTGCGTCAAACCGGATGCGCGGGCGGGATAAACTATTAGAAAACATTCAAGGCACTCCGTTGCTTCGGCAGTCTGTCAAACGCGCTGCGGCAACAGGCTCTGAGGTTTATGTGACCCTGCCCTGTGATGCGCCAGAACGTTTGGCTGCTGTCGCGCGGCTGCCCGTGACTTTGGTTTTTGTCAAAGACGCCTCTGATGGCATGGCGCATTCTTTGAGTGCGGCAATCAAAGCTGTTCCTAAAGATTCAGATGGCGTGCTGATTTCGCTCGCCGATATGCCAGAACTTACCGAAAGCGATTTCACGCGTATTATCAAAGCGTTTTCAGAGGATTCAGATCAACGCATCCATCGTGCCTACACTGAAGGCGGAAAACCCGGACACCCGGTTCTTTTCCCACGCCGTCTATTCCCTGCCCTGTCTAACCTGACCGGCGACATCGGCGCACGCCAGATTTTGAATGATCCGTCTGAAGACATTGTTCACGTCACGTTAAGCGAAAATCATGCCATCACTGATCTTGATACTCCGGAAGATTGGGACAATTGGCGCACAGGCAAAAAAACTGGTCGCTAAATACAAAACGGAGAACGGCCACGCCGCTCCCCGTTCCTGTTAGAACAAAGGGCAATCCCTTTGCTAACGGCTGCATATTAGTATCTGAGGAGCTGTGCCTCGTGTTTTTTCAATACGCGACGCGCAGTATGGTAGTTTTTAATACCTTCGGACTCTTTCAAGTCAGGAAAGAGATCAAAAATTTCCTGCCGCTGCGCATTTCCAATCCCCTTGAGCGCGTAATCACCGGGCTGAAAGCTTTCCGTCCATGACCCGTTGGCAAGAACAACTTCATGCTGATCGAACATGAAATGGATATAGGTGGTCCCAAGGGTTTCCACCCTGTGGACGCGGCGGTTGTTGATAAGGTGCTTGGCTGAAGCGAGAACTTCGCGTTCATCAAAGTAAAGCGATGTTTTATCATTTGCTACAAGCATCCGGTGATTTGGACTGACGAGCATATCACGCTCTGGCAATCCGTGCCCAAGCGCACCTGCTTTGATCAGGATTGGCTTAAGATGTTCGTTGTTGCGAAGCGTTTTCCAATCCAGCGACTTCACGCCATACCAGCGAATTTCCTGAATGCCGTTGTCGCGGGTGATAATTCTGTCGCCAACTTTCAGCTCCTCAACCAGACATTCGCCTTTCGGCGTCGCGATCAAAGTACCAGGCGTGAAACAGGGGACGATATTTTCAATATTCCGGAACCTTAATGTTCCAGTCACATCACCGTCTTCATCCAGATAATCGACAAACCCATCTTCGAAATCTTGCGAGGTGTAGCGAATATTAAAAGGCCCGCCCCCGCGAAGATCTAGTGTATCAAAATCATCGCCGCCTTCGTTTCCGTCGATAACATCTCCGGGTCCTACTTTGGTAAAGGTGTCGCGACCATCGCCACCAAACAGGACATCGCGACCGCTTCCACCTTCGAAGGTATCATTACCTTCTCCACCAAACCCGACATTATTCCCTGAACCGGTCGAAATGAAATCATCGCCGTGGTCACCACGTAGTTCATCATTGCCGTCACCGCCGAACAACCGATCTTTTCCATCACCACCATTGAGATTATCGTTGCCGGCTTCCCCAAAGATTTCGTCGTCGCCTTCGCCACCATGAAGGTTATCATTACCGTTGCCGCCGTGGATTTCGTCGTTTCCCTCGGCAGCATAAACGGTGTCATTCCCATCGCCAGCTAAAACGATATCATCGTTTGGACCCTCGCCCGGCAGGATTGCGTCTCCGTGATCTATACGGTCACCGTCTGGATCGCCCAGATAATCAAAATCGATATGATCATTTCCATTTGTGCCTTCAACAATCCCGTCCGGCGCAACTGCAGGCACTGTTCCAAAATGAACGTCTGTCAACCAGATCGCCTGATCCGTTGTAGAACCATTGTCATAATCGATTTCGATCCGTGAAACAGGGCCGGCGATATCTATCAGGACAGATCCGTCTTCTTGGTTAGGATACTCGTGATCACCGTTCCCAGTGACGGTATTGCAATCTACGATTTGCGTGCCAGCAGCTGTGATAAGTACCGGAACCTCATTACCAGCGGTGTCATACGCACGAATCGTTACAATATCGATATGCGGGTCGCAGGCAGTGCCGACATCCAGATCATTGATCCGAAACGTGACGTCCTTCACATCGTCCGAAAAGCCGCTTCCGTCGGCGGCAGAAAAATCAATTACCGTTGTGGATGTGTCGTCCTTACCGCCATCCCCTCCCGTGCCATAAAGCTTCAGGCCTGAGTTGGCGTCAAACGGCTCTCCGGCTTCAGTGTATTGGCTTGTTGAGGCGGTACGGATCTGGCTGCCACCGTTCTGATCATTGAACGCAACAGAAACGCTCATTCCACCAGTATCGACAGATGCGCCACCTGCAAGATCAGTCCAGTACGACCCGAACAAGCTCCAGTCCAACACCTGATTTACCATTTCAACTCTCCCAAACACCAAACTCACACACCCGGCCGAGTTGCTACAAAGTGGCGGCTTTTCCCTCTCGGCCACCTGCCCTTATCAACGACTGTTTCGTGTAGGTCTGTGCATCTGCCGGGTGTGACGATGCATGTTGCACCGAAGTTAACCCCTTATTTGCCCAAGCAGCCGTAACGCTGGCAAATTAACCAGCCGTCTCTCCGGCATTTACATCAGTTTCTCAATCGCAGCTCAGCGGCTGCCCCCGCAGCCTTCTTTTTTGCCCCCAGCCGGGCAGGTTCAAATTAGACCTATGACGGGGTCGGACATAGCAATATTGTCTAATTCATGGCAAATTGTGCCATATTTCAGCCATATTTTTTCGTTTGTTAGCGAAACAATTTGATAGTCCAAACTGCGAACAAAGCAGTATTGTTTCCTGTTTTAGAACAATAATTTGCTGAACCTTTTTCGTGTTAATTCGGGCAAACTCCATAAAATTAACAGAGTATTAACGAAAACACATGTGAAGCTGACTGTTTAAGAGGCGGTCAACAAGACTGTTGTCGTTTCCAAAATAGAAAAAGGGAAATTCCTATATTCGAACAACTTTGGCAAAATGATGTCAAAGACCAGGGGTTTCATTATTGTCTACGATATTGGTTAAATCCCCAGAATCTCTGGTGATATTGCAGTCAGAAGAAATTATTGATGCGGGCTGGCTCGAATCACGTTCCAGATGAATGTGGGATCAAATCAATGTCGCCGACAGACAACCATAAGGTCTGTCCCACAGACAATTTGAAATCAGACCTCTGGGGCGCATGCACCTGAATTTCAACGTCCGGAGCTTCGTCGCACATATGAAAAACAAGGTGTACGTCACCGTATCTGAGGATTTTTATTTTGGCCCGAAAAAGAGCTGTTCCCTGGCCCGGGTCATTCTTTGAAATCAGCAAGGACTGTGGGGCCAGCCTGAACTTTTGTGTTTCACCAATAACAGCCCCCCCACGACACGCAAATTGTTGGCCGGCAAACCGCAAAACTGGCTCTCCGGTTTTGGTGTCACCGCAAACTTTGGCATCAAACACCGGGCCGGCCTTTACATGTTCAAGAACCTTGCCGCCTGCCATCACGATTTCGCGGTCCGCTAGCGTATTTGTTTCATGTCGGTCGTGACTGACGTAGATCGCCGGGCAACCAGAGGCGCGCAGCGCACGTGCAATAAAGGGCAAAACACGGGCTTTCCGGGTCGCGTCAAGCCCTGACATGGGTTCATCCAGCAACATCAGATCGGGACGTGTCGCAAGCGCACGCGCCAGTGCGACGCGGCGCAGCTCGCCACCGGACAGAGCCGACACATTTCGTTTCATCAATGGGCCAAGCTCCAATGCCTCGATCAGGTCATCCGCAAGGCCTTTTGGTCGGTTTTGCCAGCGCAAACCATAGTTTACATTTTCAGCGACGTTCAGATGTGCGAAAAGCCGAGCGTCCTGAAAAACGAAGCCAATGTTCCGCTTATGTGTTGGAAGAATTCTACGGCCAGTTTGCCAGACGGTATCACCAATTTGGACACGTCCTTTTGCTTCGCGTTCCAACCCGGCCAAGGCGCGCAGAAGCGTTGTTTTTCCGCTGCCACTTGCTCCGCTCAGGGCCGTGATCCCCGCAAGTGGAACTTTCTCCGCAACCGAAAGTGAGAACGCAGGAAAATCTAGCGAAAGATCGATATCGAGCACGGGTGCGTTCATTTGCGTTCATCCTTGTTCAGAAAGAACACCAATACGAGCACCAGAAAGGAAACACCCAAAAGACCCGCCGACAAAACATGTGCGGCACCATAGTCCAATGTTTCAACCCTGTTGTATATCTCGATTGAAATTACCCGTGTCTTGCCCGGTATGTTTCCGCCAACCATCAGAACCACCCCAAATTCCCCAAGCGTATGGGCAAAACTGAGAACGGCAGCCGCCAGAAAACCGCGTCGCGAAAGCGGAACAACGACGCTATGAAAACTTTGCCATTGGCTGGCACCAAGGGTTGCGGCGGCTTCGATTGGCCCATGCCCGACACTGTGAAACGCAGTTCGGAGCGGTTGAACCGCGAAGGGCAAGGAGTAAAGCACAGAGGCAAGTAACAAACCGGTAAACGAAAATGCCAGTGTCTCACCCGTCACTTTTATCCAGAGCGCGCCAAGCGCTGTGTTGGGACTGAACAGAATTAAAAGATAAAAGCCAAGTACCGTGGGTGGCAGAACAAGAGGTAGCGCTGTGAGCGCCTCTACGAATGGCCGCGCCCTGCTTCTTGTTGTCACCAGCCACCATGCGATCGGAGTCGCAATCACAATCAGCAATACAGAAGTTAAACCTGCAAGTTGCAGTGTTAACCATATGGCAGGCCAGAGGCTCAATTCTTTACCTCATATCCCGCGTCATAAAGAATACCTTGTGACGCCCTACTATTCAGAAAATCAAAAAATACATTCGCTGCTGAACTGCTGGTCAAAAGAGCGGCATCTTGAGAGATCGGGGCGTGCAATCCATCAAGCAGTATCGTGTCAAAGTCTGGCGTTCCGAAGCCATAATGAAGCTGTGAGCGCGCAATCATTGCATATCTGACATTTCCGGTCGCGAAGAAACCTGCGGTCTGCGCAATGTTTTCCCCAAAAACCAAGTCCATTTCATCCTTTTCAAGCCCGAGGTTTTCGAGAACTTCAATAGCGGCTTTTCCATAAGGGGCCAAATCGGGATCGGCAATTGCAATTCTCTGATTGCGAATTTGGCTCGCTGTTTCCGCAGTTTCATGCACACTCAGTGTCCCTTCCGGCCCCACAAGGACCAGACGGCCAACTGCATAAGTTTGCACTTTTACTGCGCGTTGCGCATTCAACAATAAGGCAGGCCTTTCCTGATCCGCAGCCAGAAAAATATCGAAAGGCGCCCCATTCAGGATTTGTGCATAAAGTTTTCCGGTTGAGCCGTTAGACAACAAAACGTGATGTCCACTCGCCATTTCGAATTCTTTTGCGATTAATTCAGCGGTACTTTGAAAGTTCGAGGCAACAGCCACTCTCACAGTATCAGCGTTTCCAGATGCGCTCTGGCCCAGAAAAACAGCCATGGCCACAATGAACCTAAAAAAGTGCCGCATGTTATCCCCTTTTGAACCCGTACAGGTAAAACCTGCCCGAGGGGATATCGCAAGTGCAAGTTGCGTGGAGTCGTGATATGATATAACTTCGTGGTCTCAATCTAGTCCGAGCTATCGATCTGGAACCACAACAGAGACCACTGTCGAACATGACCAAAATAGCGGAAAGCAAACTTAACTTTAGGTAAGCAATTCTAAGAATCTTAACGTTTCATTAATCTTCTTAAACATAAGCCTGTTTGATTTACCGACTAAACATAAAACGACTTCGAATGAGGATGTAATGAAAACAACAACGATTGCTTTTTTGGTCGCAGCAACTGCCCTCGCCGGGTGCGCAAAAAAAAGCTCGGACATTAAGGCCGCTTATATTTCACCGTTACAATATCAAAACCATTCGTGCGGTCAGATTTTCACAGAAGCGCAACACGTATCCTTTCGCCTCGCGCAAGCAGCGGGAATACAAAATCAGACAGCAAATGACGACACCGGGAATATGGTCGGTGGAATTCTCTTTTGGCTGCCCTCGTTTCTTTTCATAAAGGGCAATTCCGAAGCAGCCGCCGAAGTCGCACGCTTGAAAGGCCACATGGAAGCGTTAGAGCAAGCAAACCACCAGAAACACTGCAACATTCCCTTTAGAAAAGTTAGGGTGAGCGGAGATCCGCACGTGCCGGATACTTCGGAAGAATTTTAGAGCTACCTATAAAGACGTACAGCAATAAGAACGCCATACGGACTGGAAACAAAGGATGGGTCCACGCTCGTCCTTTTTCCAAATAGGCGTAGTGACGACTCTTTCGTTCAATTGATGTGGTGCCCGAGGCGAGACTCGAACTCGCACAATGTTACCATCGGGGGATTTTGAATCCCCTGCGTCTACCATTCCGCCACTCGGGCCACGGCGTGGGTTTACCGTCCTTGCCGATGTTCGTCTACAGGAAAATGCATGAAATTTACTTAGAACATCACTCCGACAAGCCAAAGCGAAATCCCCGGGAAAGAGACAAGAATAACCACCCGAACGAGATCGGATAATACAAAGGGCGCGACCCCCTGAAAGGTTTTGGACATTGGAACATCACGGGCCACCTGATTAATGATAAACAGGTTCATCCCTACTGGTGGTGTAATCAATCCGACTTCGACGACAATGAGCGCAAGAATACCAAACCAGATGGCAGCCTCTTCGCTTGTAAGGCCAAAATCAAGCGCTTCGATAATCGGAAAAAAGATTGGGATCGTAAGCAGGATCATCGACAAGGAATCCATCACGCATCCGAAGATTAGATACGCAAGAAGCATGACGCAGAGAACCGTTACCGGGGCGAACCCCTGCTCTGATACCCAAAGGGCAAGGTCCTGAGGTGCCTGGGTGAACGCCAGGAAAGAATTGAACAGCTGCGCTCCAAAGACGATGAAAAATATCATCGCAGAAGCGGAGGCTGTGTTTAGAACTGAATCCAGGAATCCCCGCCATGTGAGCCCGCCTGTCGCCATGCCGTAGATGCCCGTTGCGACTGCCCCGACTGCGGCACCCTCCGTCGGGGTGAACAGGGCCTGCACGCCGTCTTGTGCCCAGTTCCAATCGGCTGCAATGCCCCCCATGACAAGGCCAAAAATTAAAACAACCGGCCAGATCTTGAAGAGCGTTTTAAAGCGATGCCCGTAGGGGACGCGATCAGCCTGCGTGGCGGAGTCTGGCCTTACGCGCACATAGATCGCGACTGTCAGGATGTATCCAAGGGCTGCCAAAACCCCCGGAATCAAAGCCGCAATGAACATCTTGACGATGTTTTGCTCTGTTAAAATGGCATAGATCACAAGGATCACCGAAGGGGGGATTAAAATACCAAGAGTGCCGCCCGCAGCTAACACACCTGTCGACAGCGCGTCTGAATACCCACGCTTACGCATTTCCGGCAAAGCGACCTGCCCCATGGTCGATGCTGTTGCAAGTGAGGAACCACAGACCGCGCCGAAACCAGCACATGCCCCCACCGCGGCCATTGCGACCCCGCCTTTTCTGTGACCAAGCCAGTCAGAGGCAGCATGAAACAACGCAGCAGACATTCCGGATTTTGTCGCAAACTGCCCCATCAACAAGAACAAGGGGACGATGGACAAGGAGTAACTTGAAAACGTATCATAGGTCAGTGTTTTCATCTGACTAAGCGTGGCACTCGGCCGACCAAGAACTATCCAGGTTCCGACAAAACCCGTTATGCCCATCGCAACACCAATTGGCACCCTCAGGAAAATCGCAAACAGCATCAGCGCAAAAGCGATCAGCGCGAGTTCAAGGCCCGTCATACCGACCCCTCTTGACCGTTCAGCGTCCAGTTCAGGCTACGCCACATCGTGTAAACGCATACGATCAGAAAGAAAATCGCACCAATCAGCGAGAGCCCATAAGGAATCCAGACTGGCAGTTCGAGTTCATAAGTTGTTTCAGGAAAAAACGGTTTGCTCCCCATTCCAAGAACTGTCCGGAACGTATCTGTTCCGTAAGGAAACTTTTCGCCAAACCCCAACCAAAAACGCCATAGGATAATTGCACTTACGAGCGTTAAAAGTGTATCACCCAGAAATCCGAGTGCGGCCTGAATACGTAATGGCAATCTGGCTATGAATATATCAACCGTCACGTGTCCGCGCTTGATCTGGCACCAAGGCAGGAATGAAAAAACGGCAATCGCGCAACCTGCTTCGACCAGTTCGAAATCACCCTTGATTGGCCCAAAACCAAATCCAGACAACTTGCGCCCGGTTATTGAGACAACGGTCAAAACGGCAATCGAGACAAGCGTGAGCCCGCCAAAATAGGCCAGCCACCGCGCGATCGCCTCTAGTTTTCGACCCGCTTTGTGCTGCATTTCCGGTGCGATTGCCATAGACCCCTCCCTCGCGGTCTGCCCATCGCCGCGGGAAATTTTTTTGAACTGAAACTTAGGCTATCGCCCTATCCCAAGTGCTTTCTCTTTACGCTTCAAGCCGTCGAGGAACCTTGATGAATGCGCAAAACCCAATCAATTCCAAAACGAAAACACCGCGTGCCCCTGCTACGAAACGTGTGCAGGGGCGACAAGACGTCAGTCGTAAGACGCAACAAACGCACGCGCGTTATCAACCATAGCAGTTCCGTCAAGACCAAGCGCGTTCATTTCGTCGATCCACTGTTGTGTGACCGTGTCACCGGTTGAACGCAGTTGGGCAACCGTGGCTTCATCCAAGGTATGAATGACATTGTCGGTTCCTTCGACAACGGCACGGCCCAGACCGTCACCCTTGTCCATGGCGGCTCCGGCCCATGCAGATGCGTCAATGCCAGAGTTGGTATCAATGATGGCCTTTAGGTCATCAGGCAAGTTGTTGTAGCTGTCGTTGTTCATCGCCCAAATGAAGTACGTGTTATAGAGCGACCGGTCACCGCCAACTTCGGTGTGGCTGTCTGCAAGCTCATGAACCTTCAGGGGTGGCACGATCTCCCACGGGATAACCCCGCCATCCACAATCCCCTTTGACAAAGCTTCGGGGAAAGCAGGCACAGGCATACCAACGGGTGTCGCCCCAAGAGATTCGAGCAGTTTATTTGCCTGCCGCGAAGGGCCGCGCAATTTCAGGCCGTCAAAATCTGCCACGGACATTACCGGATCACCCTGTTTATGGATCACTCCAGCGCCGTGCACGTGAACAGCAACAAGGTGTACGTCTGAAAAACGTTCATCCATGTACTGTTCAGTAAATTGCCATGCGGCGCGCGAAGAGTTTTCAGCCGACATAGATGTCATAAATGGCAATTCCATTGTCTCAGCTTCTGGAAAACGACCTGGTGTATAGGAAGGAATAGCCCAGCCACCATCAATGACACCATCACGGATCTGATCGTAAAGAGCAGGAGGTTTCCCCCCAAGCTGCATAGACGGATAAATTTCAATTTTGATGCGTCCGCCAGATTCTTCCATAACTTTTTCTGCCCAGGGAACCATGAAGTACGCAGGTACGGACGCGCGGTTTGGCAGAAAGTGTTGAAATCGAAGTGTCACTTCCTGTGCCAGGGCTGCACTGGCTGAAAGGCCCAATACCACCGCCCCCGCAAGAATTGATTTAAGCGTAACTTTCATTAAATTTTCCTCCCATTTTTTGCGGCTTTTGCCGGTCAATTCATGCAGAGATATCAAACCACTTCAAGTGCAATGATTTCCCTCTGTGCACGTTGCAACTATCAATCCAAACCTCTCATAGAAAAGCAACTCTTTACGCTGGCTAAAGACTGCTTGCTCCAAAGGTATCACAAGCGGCCATCCTGCCGCTTTCATACCCCGTGATAAACCAGCGCTGTCTTTGCTCGGATGTGCCGTGAGTAAAGGTGTGTGGATTCGGTCGGCGCCCGGCGTTTCTTTGCAATGTGTCATCACCAATCTGCTTGGCCGCATTCATTGCTTCCTCGATGTCGCCGCGTTCGACACTGCCAAACTGCGCTTGTGCGTGACGCGCCCAAATACCTGAAAAGCAATCCGCCTGTAGTTCGATCCTGACGGAAATGGCGTTGCTTTGAGCTTCGGAAGACTGCTGCCGAGCCTGATTTGCTTGCCCAAGAATCCCAAGTTCGTTTTGAACATGGTGCGATATTTCATGAGCGACGACATAGGCCGCCGCAAAATCACCTGACGCGCCAAGCCTGCGCGACAGTGTCGTAAAAAACTCTGTATCCAGATAGGCCTTTTTATCTGCTGGGCAGTAGAACGGTCCGGACGCGCCACTTGCACCGCCACATGGGGACTGGGTTGCGCTTTTGAACAACACCAAAGTTGCTGGCGTGTAGGCCTGCCCCACCTGTTCCTGAAAAAGCTCTGCCCAAACCTCTTCGGTATCGGCCAAGGTCACGGAGACAAATTCACCAGCCTGCCTGTCGGCGGCTGTCAGTTCAACCGTAGAACTTTGGCTACCACCGCCACCTAGACTAGGGTCGTTTAAAAGCGGGGTAACATCGACCCCCAGAAAGTACCCAATTACCAAAATCGCAACTAAACCGACACCGCCAATACCGCCAACGGCGCCCGGGCCCCTTCTGCGCCTGTCCTCGATGTTCTGACTGCGACGACGACCTTGCCATTTCATTGCACACGCTCCCTAACACTACCCATATCACCTGACATAGTATTACGCCCGGCGACGTAACCGACAACAGCTAAACGCTTGACGACAAGCTTTGGTCGTGCTCGATGGGTAAAAACAAGGCAGAGCAGATGATAAGGCGACTTTACAACTGGACAATCAGCCTCGCGCAGACGCCCTATGCGCTTTGGGCGCTTGCTGTTGTGTCCTTTGTTGAAAGCTCTGTTTTTCCAATACCGCCAGACGTTTTGATGATTCCGATGATAATCGCGCGCCCGTCGCGCGCCTGGGTTATCGCGGGTGTCGCGCTCGTGGCGTCGGTTCTGGGTGGCCTGTTTGGTTACTTTATCGGCGCCATTCTTTATGATGCCGTGGGTCTGCCAATTTTGGAATTCTACGGCAAGACCGAAGCTGCCGAAGCTTTCAAAGGCCGCTTCAACGAATGGGGTGCCTGGGCCGTGTTAATCGCCGGGATGACACCGTTTCCCTATAAGGTGATTACAATTTTGTCAGGCACGACAGGGCTTTCATTGCCGGTCTTCATTCTTTCGTCGATCATTGCACGCGGATTGCGATTCTTCATTGTAGCAGCCTTGCTATGGAAATTCGGCGCGCCAATTCGTACCTTTATCGAGAAACGGCTGGGCCTTCTCTTTGCGGTCTTTTTAGTCCTTCTTATTTGTGGCTTCTATCTGGTGAAATACTTATGACCCGAAACTTTCTAATTCTTCTTGCGGCAGGCGGATCGCTCGCGCTTTTGCTTGGCGCCTTTGGGTTTCAATACATCGGCGATATGGCGCCCTGCAAACTTTGCCTCTGGCAGCGTTACCCGCATGGGGCGGCAATTTTCCTTGGTATTCTGGCACTTGCGTTGGGCCAGCGGCTTTGGATTGCGCTTGGCGCAGTTGCCGCCGCGGCCACCGGCGCAATCGGTATCTACCATACAGGTGTTGAGCGTAAATGGTGGGAAGGCCCGGATTCTTGCACATCTTCCGGTGTCGATGGTGTATCTGCCGAAGATTTGATGCAACAAATCCTGAATGCACCATTTGTTCGCTGTGACGAGGTACCCTGGGAAATGTTTACACTGTCCATGGCCACCTGGAACGCGATTATCGCCTTTGGTTTAATGGCACTCTGGCTGCTTGCACTTCGTAAACCCTAGCGCACACCAGACGCACGTCGGGTTGCAAGCAACAAGTTTGTTTCACTGGTCGCTATTCCGTCTATGCGGCGGATTTCAGCAAGCACTTTGTCAAGTTGTTCAAGCGTTTCTGTGCCAAGCTCGGCGATCAAGTCCCATTTTCCGTTGGTGGAATGAACAGCCTCTACTGCGGGAATGCCGTTTAGCCGATGCACGATCCGGTCAGTGCCGCGCCCCTCGATCCCAAGCAGCATCAAACCGCGCACGGGGTACTGCTGCGTGTCTTCTTTCAGAACAATTGTGAAACCAAGGATAACACCCTGAGTTTGCAGCCGTTCCATCCTTGTTCGAACCGTCGTGCGCGATAGCCCAAGTTCGGCGGATAATTCAGAAAGTGATTTTCTGGAATCACGACGCAATTCAGCAATGAGTTTCTTGTCAGAATCGTCCATTTTGGCAGCTAAAGCCTTCGCTTTGTCTAATCGATAGACAGAATATTCAATTATCAGGGTTAAATCCACCACAAAA
The DNA here is from genome assembly GCF_018457175.1 of Pseudohalocynthiibacter aestuariivivens. Lineage (GTDB taxonomy): Bacteria > Pseudomonadota > Alphaproteobacteria > Rhodobacterales > Rhodobacteraceae > Pseudohalocynthiibacter > Pseudohalocynthiibacter aestuariivivens. Next base: position 126,819 of record NZ_JAGFNU010000002.1, on the reverse strand, counting down.
TGGAGAATATATGATCTGAGCTTTCAGTACTTTGGCAGGATTCCTTCAAATGACACCAAGAAATTGCATTTTGATCGGCGCACCGGTTGATAGCGGAAAACGCCGTCGCGGTTGTCAGATGGGGCCAGATGCGTACCGCACTGCGGGGCTTTCGGAAACGTTGAAAGAGCTTGGGCATAACATTCGTGAACTGGGAAATATCCAGCACGCACCACTTCGCGAAGCAAGTTGTGAGAACGAAATGGTTTACGCCTTAAGTGAAACTATTGGATGGACAGAAAGCCTTGCTGAAAGTGCCGCCAAGGCTTGTGGCGAAGGGTTTCCGATCTTTTTGGGCGGGGATCATTCCCTGTCGCTGGGTTCCGTTGCAGGTGCTGCGGCATATGCTGCAAGCGTTGATCGCCCGCTGTTTGTCTTATGGCTCGATGCGCACACTGATTATCATACCCCGCTAACCACGGGTTCCGGTCATTTGCATGGAACCCCGCTGGGATATGTGACCGGGCGCGAAGGCTTTGAAGCATTCCCGCCCCTGCCCGCTGTGGTTCCAACAGAAAATGTTTGCCTTCTGGGTCTGCGCTCTGTGGATGCCGCTGAATCTGCTGCCCTTCAGACCAGTGAAATGCAGGCCCATGACATGCGCGACATTGACGAAAACGGCATTGCGCGCCCGCTGAAAGCATTTCTTGATCGCGTTGAAAATGCGAACGGATTGCTTCATGTCTCGCTTGACGTTGATTTTCTTGATCCGTCCATTGCCCCTGCGGTTGGAACAACCGTACCCGGTGGCGCCACTTATCGCGAAGCTCATCTTGTGATGGAACTGCTTCATGACAGTGAACGCGTAACCTCGCTTGATCTGGTAGAGTTGAACCCGTTTCTTGATGAACGCGGCCGTACAGCGAACCTTATGGTCGAGCTTACAGCCTCACTTTTGGGTCGTCGCGTCTTTGACAGACCTACACGGAGCTATTGATGTCACTGCAGGCCCCTTCTTCTGTTGTGATGATCCGGCCCCATGCGTTTCAGTCAAACCCGGAAACCCGCAGCGATAACGCGTTTCAAACCGCAACAAATCACTCTGCTGAAAAAGTTTCCGAGATGGCGCGTGCAGAGTTTGACGAAGCAGTTTCAAGGCTACTGGAATGCGGTGTATGCGTGCATGACTTTGATGATCACGGCGACGCGAACACGCCCGATTCCGTGTTCCCAAACAACTGGTTCTCAACCCATACGGGGGGCCACATCGCTGTTTACCCGATGTTTGCAGAGAACCGTCGCAGGGAAAGACGCTGGGATGTCATCGACCTTCTAAAGCGCGACTATCGTGTACAGGACGTGATAGATTATTCCGGACTTGAACAAGATGGGCTGGCCCTTGAAGGAACGGGTGCCATGGTGCTTGATCACATTGGTCGTGTCGCCTATGTCGCAAAATCGAACCGCGCAGATCCTGTTTTGCTTGAACGGTTTTGTACCCATTTTAACTTTGAACCAATCGCATTTGATGCGACTGACGCGTCTGGGTGTGCGGTGTACCACACCAACGTCTTGATGGGGATCGCAACCGATTTTGCGATGGTTGGGCTTGAAATGATCACATCTGAAGAGCGTCGGCACACTGTCGAGAGCCGCCTGCGCGAAACTGACCGCGAAGTGATTGCGCTAAGCACAAGGCAAATATCTGAGTTTGCAGGCAACGCTATAGAACTGACAGGAAATGCAGGTCGCGTTCTTGCTTTGTCAGAACGCGCACTCAAGGCACTGCATGAAGATCAGCTTGCCGTGATTGAACGCTCTGCCAGTCTTCTTCCGCTTTGCATTCCAACCATTGAAACCGCCGGGGGATCTGTACGCTGCATGATCGCTGGCGTTCACCTTGCACGCCGCACCTTTGAAGCCAAAGCTGCCTAAAATACGGATAAACCAATGACCGCTCCAAAACCCTCCAGTCTTGCCTTTGTTCCTTTCGTCAGCGTTGCGAATATGATGGAAATCGTGCATCGAATAGGCCTCGAAAATATGCTTCGTGATCTGGCAGAATACATAGAAGATGATTTTCGCCGGTGGGAACTTTTTGACAAAACCCCTCGCGTCGCCTCGCATTCCGCTGAAGGCGTAATTGAGCTGATGCCAACGTCTGACGGCGAAGTTTATGGGTTCAAGTACGTAAACGGTCACCCGAAAAATATGAAAGAGGGCCTGCAAACGGTGACTGCATTTGGATTGCTGGCAGACGTCGGAACGGGCTATCCGGTGCTGCTTTCTGAAATGACTGTCTTGACGGCCCTTCGCACCGCCGCAACATCCGCAATGGTCGCTAAGCATCTGGCACCAAAGGGATCAAAGACAATGGCGATGATCGGAAATGGCGCGCAGTCAGAATTTCAGGCGCTGGCGTTCAAGGCGATTTGCGGCATCTCGTCTGTTCGCCTGTATGACATTGACCCCGCAGCGACAAAAAAAGCGATGCAAAACCTGGAAGGCTGGGGTTTGTCGGTTACGGCCTGCCGCACGCCAGAAGACGCGATCGAAGGTGCCGCAATCATCACGACCTGCACTGCAGACAAACAATATGCTACAATTCTGACTGACAACATGGTTGGTGCGGGTGTCCATATCAACGCAATCGGTGGGGATTGCCCCGGCAAGACAGAACTGCATAAAGATATCCTGTTACGCTCTGATATCTTTGTGGAATTTCCACCACAAACTCGCATCGAAGGTGAAATCCAGCAATTGGATGAGGATTATCCGGTCACGGAAATGTGGCAGGTCATCAATGGTGAAGTTCAGGGGCGTCGCGACAACAGGCAAATTACCCTGTTTGACGGTGTTGGTTTTGCGATCGAAGATTTTTCTGCGCTTCGCTACATTCGGTCCAAACTGGAAGAAACCGGTCTTTATCAAAAACTGGATATGGTCGCTGATCCGGATGATCCGCGTGATCTGTTTGGCATGGTGCAGCGCGCAAAGTCGTAGAAGCGGCTTGATACCGGTCATCTGACACCCTACGAGCGATATGTATTGCCGCTGTAAACAAAGGCAGTCGTTGCCTCTAAGGTGCAGAACTAAATGACCGACCAGACCAAAGGGCTGCTGATTACATGCTTGGGCGTGCTGTTTGTGGTGCCTGACGCACTATTTGTACGGCTGATCGATGCAGAACCCTTGGTCATTGCCTTCTGGCGTGGAATGATTTCCGGGTGCGTAATTCTGCTTGGTGTTCTGTTCTTTCAAGGAATACAGCCAATCAAGGCATTGCTTGGCACTGGCCGCTACGGTCTGATCTATATCCTGGCGCTAGGTTGTAGCGGGACGATGTTCGTGCTTGCTATCAGTATGACGAGCATTGCAAACGTTGTGTTCATCATCGCGTCCTTGCCTGTATTTGCAGCGATTTATAGCCGCGTCTTCCTTGGAGAGCCAATCAGGCAGCGCATGATTGTGACCATGGCAGCCGTCGCGGTTGGACTTGCAATCATCGGCTATGGCTCGGGCGAAACCGAAGGGGCCCACTGGAGCGGTGACTTAATGGCTCTTGGGGTATCTGCAGTGTTCGCAGCGGGTCTGACTGCCGCGAGGCGTGTGAAACAGGTATCAATGGTTCCAGCCGTGCCTCTGGCCTATATCGGGGCTTCGTTAATCTTGTTGCTGATTGTTAACCCGTTGTCCGTACCTGATGCGCAATGGGGGCTGGTCGCGTTTCATGGCTGTTTTATTGTCGTCAGCGCCAGCCTTCTCGCGCTTGGCCCGCGTTACATCACCTCGGCAGAGGTTGGGTTACTGATCCTGCTGGAATCCGTTCTGGCACCCCTGCTGGCCTGGGCCATACTGGGTGAAAATCCGGGAATCTGGGCGCTTTCAGGCGGTGCGGTTGTTATCGCGGCGCTTGCAATTTCGAACACAGTCGTTCTGCTGCGTCAGCGGTAAGAAGACGTGGATCATACTCTGACCACCTAGTGTAGTTTGAACTCTCCCACGACATTTTGCCATTCGCCTGATGCAATCAATTTACGATGGGTAAACCTGACGGAGTGAAGTGGCCCTTCTATCTCATCCTGCCAGAATTCGATAAACTCAAACAGCTTTGGATGGTCTGGCGCAAGGTCATATTCCTGCCAGATATAGCTGTTCAAAACGTTCTGAAAGTCGGGCATTCGGTAGAATAATTCTGCCGTGGTCAACCCATAGCCCTTCAGCATTAATTCAGCTTCTGAATGTTCCATATTCTGCCTCTTACGTTTTTATTATTTTTATATTGGCACAGTTGAATTACTTTTCAATAAAAACAAGCTGTTAGCAGTCTTCCGCTAGTGCTGACAAATGCAACACGTATGGACCATTGCACACCATATCGACCCTCCTGTATAGTCGCTGCAACAAAATACAGAACACCCAGAAAAGAGCGGTTATCCACGTGAACGATACTCCGGAAACTCCTGAAAACAAAGAAGAAACTCCGACACCACGCGCTGTACATGACGGCCCTGTGATTTCGATCTCTGACGAGATGCGGAAATCATACCTCGACTATGCGATGAGTGTGATCGTTTCCCGCGCTATTCCTGACTTACGGGACGGTCTGAAACCGGTTCACCGGCGCATTCTTTATGCGATGTATGAAACGGGCAACACTCACGACAAGTCCTATCGCAAATCAGCCCGCCCCGTGGGTGATGTCATGGGTAAATACCACCCACATGGTGACTCTGCGATTTATGACGCGTTGGTCCGGATGGCGCAGGATTTTTCGATGTCGCTGCCGTTGCTTGACGGGCAAGGAAACTTTGGATCGATGGACGGCGATAACGCCGCCGCGATGCGGTACACCGAAGTTCGAATGGATAAACCCGCTGCCTTTGTTCTGGCGGATATCGATAAAGACACCGTCGATTTTCAGGACAACTACGATGGCAAAGACCGCGAACCTACAGTTCTGCCATCCCGCTTCCCGAACATGCTCGTCAACGGGGCTGGCGGGATTGCGGTTGGTATGGCCACCAACATCCCTCCGCATAATTTAGGCGAAGTCATTGATGCAACCCTGGCGTTGATCGAAGACCCCGATCTGACATCTGAGCAACTGATCAACTATGTTCCGGGGCCGGATTTTCCGACCGGCGGTATCATGCTCGGGCGGGCTGGCGCGCGCAAAGCCTATCTTGAAGGCCGCGGATCAGTGATTATCCGGGCGAAAACACGCTTCGAAGAGATCAGAAAAGATCGATACGCCATAATTCTGGACGAGATCCCCTATCAGGTAAACAAAGCTTCGATGATCGAAAAGATCGCCGAAATGGTGCGCGACAAAAAGATCGAAGGTGTCAGCCACGTTCAGGATGAATCGGACCGGAATGGTGTCAGGGTTGTTGTCGAACTAAAGCGTGATGCGACGGCTGAGGTTGTCTTGAATCAACTGTTCCGTTTTACGCCGATGCAAACCTATTTCGGCTGCAATATGCTTGCCCTTAACGGTGGTCGGCCCGAACAACTGACCCTACGGAAATTTCTTACATCTTTCATAGATTTCCGGGAAGAAGTTGTCGCACGCCGCACCGCATTTGAGCTGCGCAAAGCACGCGAACGCAGCCATGTTCTTTGTGGCCTTGCAGTTGCCGTTACCAATGTTGATGAGATTGTCGCGGCCATCAGGACATCTGCTGATCCGGCGGAGGCGCGGCTAAAGTTGATGACACGTCGCTGGCCTGCGAAAGACATTCTGGAATACATCGCCCTCATTGATGACCCGACCCATACTGCGAATGATGACGGCACTTACAACCTGAGCGAAATTCAGGCACGCGCCATTCTTGAACTACGTCTGCAAAGGCTGACCGCTCTGGGTGTCAAGGAAGTAACCGGCGAACTTCAGACACTTGCAGCTAACATCAGGGAATATCTTGATATTCTGCGGTCTCGCGAACGCATCATGGCAATCATCAGTGATGAATTGCAAGAAGTGCGCGATCAATTTGCCGTGCCCCGCAGGACACAAATTGTCGACTGGTCCGGCGATATGGAAGACGAAGACCTGATCGAAAAGGAAGACATGGTCGTCACCATTACTTCGGGCGGATATATCAAGCGTACACCTTTGGTCGATTTCCGCGCGCAGCGTCGTGGTGGCAAGGGGCTTGCCGGGATGGCCACCAAGCAGGACGACGTTGTTACAAACCTCTTTGTCGCCAATACCCATACGCAACTGCTGTTCTTCACCACAGACGGTATGGTCTACAAGCTCAAGACCTGGCGCCTGCCCCAAGGTGGGCGGAACACCAAAGGCAAGGCGATTGTGAACATCCTGCCAATTCCTCCTAAGGTATCGATCGCAGCAATCATGCCCGTCGACGTGCCAGAGGACGATTGGGAAAACCTGCAGGTTGTATTCGCGACCACTGCAGGAAACGTTCGTCGCAACGCACTCAGCGATTTCACCAATGTTCGCTCGAACGGCAAAATCGCGATGGATTTACCTGAAGGCGTTGAAATGGTAAATGCCCGGATCTGTAGCGAAGATGACGATGTTATGCTGATGACAAGTTCTGGCAGGGCGATCCGGTTCAGCACAACGGCGGTACGTGTGTTCAAAGGCCGTAAATCGACAGGGGTTCGTGGTGTTAGGCTGACGGGCACGGACAAGGTCGTGTCTATGTCTGTCGTTCGTCATTTCGAAGCAACTTCTGAAGAACGTGTTGCTTACCTTAAAAAGCGCCGTGCTGCGGCAGGTGTAACCGAGGAAATGGAAGCTGACGACGAAGAAACCGTTGAAAATGCTGCAATTACCCAGGAACGCTATGAGGAAATGGCAGCCGCTGAAGACCTGATTTTGACGATAACCGCAAAAGGCGCTGGCAAGATTTCGTCGTCCCATGATTACCCCGTGCGTGGCCGTGGCGGCATGGGTGTAGCGGCGATGGACAAAGCAATGCGCGGCGGCGCACTGGTTGCTTCCTTCCCTGTTGATATGGAAGACCAGATCATGCTCGCCACCTCCACCGGCCAGTCAATTCGCTGCCCGGTTGATGGAATTTCTTTCCGTTCACGCAGTGCTGGTGGCGTCAAGGTGTTTGATACGGCAAAGGGCGAACACGTGGTGTCGGTCGCTTGGATTGCCGAGCAGAACGCAGATGAATCTGATGACGATGACGCAGAAATTGAAGACGCAGAAATCGTCGAAGAAAGCTAAAGGAAAAGGGGAGTTCTGCTCCCCTTGCCGCCTCAACTTACTTCAGGTTTTTGATATCAGCTTTATCTTGCAGGCCTTCAGGGCTTTTCCTTTTACTCAATCGTGGCTACATCCCATTTCATGACAGAGACACTCCATATTGTTGGCGGCGGCATGGCCGGTTCCGAAGCTGCCTGGCAGGCCGCAAACGCGGGCATTCAGGTTGTGATTCACGAGATGAGGCCAAAGGTGAAAACCTTTGCGCATCAGACCGGTAATCTCGCGGAGATGGTGTGTAGCAATTCCTTCCGTTCTGATGATGACGAAGCAAATGCTGTTGGGCTTTTGCATTGGGAAATGCGCGCAGCCAACGGATTGATCATCAACACTGCCGACAAACACGCCCTGCCAGCTGGCAGCGCGCTTGCCGTGGACCGCGACCCGTTCGCTGAAACGGTAACCGCGACGCTGCTCGCTCATCCAAACATCAGTGTTGACTATGAAGAGATAACCGAATTGCCGGACGACGGGCACTGGATCATCGCGACAGGCCCGCTTACCTCTTCGGCCCTCGGAGAAGCGATAGCAATGGAAACAGGCGCGGATGCGCTCGCGTTTTTTGATGCAATTGCACCAATCGTTTATGCCGACTCGATTAACACAGACATCACGTGGCTCCAGTCCCGTTATGACAAGGGTGACACAGAGGAAAATCGCAAAGCCTACCTCAACTGTCCTATGACTAAAGACCAGTACGAGGCATTCATAGACGCGCTGCTTGACGCAGAGAAAACAGAATTCCACGAGGGTGAAACCGCAGGCTATTTCGATGGTTGCCTACCGATAGAGGTTATGGCTGAACGTGGCCGTGAAACACTTCGGTTTGGCCCGATGAAACCCGTCGGTCTGACCAATGCACATAAACCGGATGATAAACCCTATGCGGTTGTCCAGCTCCGCCGCGATAATGCGCTTGGAACATTGCTGAACATCGTGGGGTTTCAGACAAAAATGAAATATGGCGCACAGACAAAGGTGTTCAAAATGATCCCCGGTCTGGAAGACGCCAATTTTGCGCGTCTTGGTGGTATCCATCGCAACACATTCTTGAACTCACCAACGTTGCTTGACGGTCAGATGCGTTTGAAATCACGTCCAAACATCAGGTTTTCTGGCCAGATCACTGGCGTCGAGGGGTATGTCGAAAGTGCCGCGATGGGCCTTTTGGCTGGTCGCTATGCTGCAGCCGAAATCTCTGGAACAGCTTTGAACGTTCCACCACCGGAAACTGCTGTAGGGTCTCTGGTCCATCACATAACCGGCGGGGCCGAAGCAAAGACGTTTCAACCGATGAACGTAAATTTTGGACTTTTTCCACCTGCTGACGCCAAGGCAGGACGGAAAAACCGGAAAACACGCTACAAGGCCTACACCGACCGCGCAAAGGTTGCATGGCAGGCCTGGCTGGACGGAGAGTGATTTTTCGGCTTATGCTTAGGCTATGGGTGAAAAATTCTTAAACAAAGCTTATGAGCTTCAGTCCGTCGAAGAGACACGCGCGCTCTATGACAATTGGTCTGACAGTTATGATTCCGAACTTCTGGAAAACGGATACGCAACACCCAGGCGTGTTGCTGAAGCGCTTGCAAAATACGCTGACAAAAACAAACCTGTACTGGATTACGGCTGTGGTACGGGTCTCTGTGGCTTGACTTTAAAGGAAGCAGGTTTCGAGACCTTGGACGGGGCGGACCTGTCACAAGAGATGCTCGAAATTGCGGAAAAAAAGAATGTCTACCGGAAGCTGACGCATATCGATCCTAACATTCCCCTTGCGATCTCTCCGGGTGATTACAGTGCCATCACTGCCTGTGGCGTGATCGGCATTGGTGGGGCCCCGCTCAGCGTGTTCGATACAATTGTCAGTTTTCTGGATAAAAAGGGCCTGTTCGCATTTTCTTTCAACGACACGTCGCTTTCTGATCCGTGTTATGAGGCAAAAGTGATGGAGTACACCGACTGTGGGTTCGCAAGGCTTCTGTTTCGGGAACATGGTGAACACCTTCCAGGTATTAACTTGAAATCCATGGTTTATGTGATTCAGAAAAATTGACTTTCAGAACGCGCTTCGCGCCGTCACCAACAGGCCCACTTCACCTTGGACACGCCTATTCCGCGATGCTTGCCTATGACATTGCAATGGCCGCCGGTGGAGAGTTCCTGCTGCGCATCGAAGATATTGATCAGACTCGCGCTCGCGCACATTGGTGCGAACGGATTTTTGATGACCTTCGCTGGCTTGGGCTTAAGTGGCCAGAACCTGTCATGCTTCAGTCTGAACGCATCGGTCACTATCAAAGGGCCCTGCAAAACCTCTGGAACAAGGGGCTGCTCTATGTTTGCACCTGCGATCGCCGGGACATCGAAACCGCACTATCGGCTCCGCAAGAGGGTGTGCGAACCTATGGGCCCGACGGTTTGATCTATCCCGGGACCTGCTCCGGGAACACCGGTGATCCTATCGGCTGCGCGATGCCAGAAGAGTCCGTGTTGCGCTTATCTATGGAAAAGGCCTTCGTTGCGGTTTCTGAAAGTTCGGAACCATGCAACAATTTTACATTTGTCGAAATCGGTTCTGGCCCAATTGGCGAAACTGGTGAAATCAGCTTTAGCCGACAAGACGTTCTTCAAAACATAGGCGATATTGTTCTGTCTCGTAAAAATATGGGGACATCTTACCACCTGTCCGTTGTCCTCGATGATGCAGCGCAAGGTATTACCCATGTGGTGCGCGGGCAGGATCTTTTCGCGGCAACAAAAATTCATGTCGTCCTGCAAAAACTAATGGGTCTGCCGACACCCCACTATCATCACCATCGCCTGATCCGTGATGAAAAGCATAAACGACTCGCCAAGCGTGATGACGCACGTGCGATCTCTAAATACAGACAAGACGGTGCAACCCCGCAAGATATTCGTGAAATGGTTGGGCTTTAACCTTTCCCACCTTTTTCCGAAAATATCCCCGCCGGAGGCAAAAAAGTTAATTCTTCGTCACCAATGGCGACAGAATCTCGACTTCTTCACCCCGTTTCAACGCAGTGTAGAAACAGCTCTTCCGGTTCGTGTGACACGCTGGCCCCGCCTGTTGAACAACAACCAGCAGACAATCCCGGTCACAATCTATGCGAAGCTCGACCAGATTTTGTACATGTCCGGACGTTTCGCCTTTCACCCAAAATTGCTTCCGTGAACGCGACCAATAGGTAACGCGCCCGGTCTCGATCGTGCGTTGAACTGCCTCGGCATTCATCCAGGCCATCATAAGCACGTCACCCGTGCTTTCTTCCTGTGCAATTGCAGGGATCAACCCTTTTTCATTGTATTTCAGTGTCAAAGGATCGAAAGACATGCCAAAAACCTTTTGCATCGACGCGTTGCAATACTATTTATGTGAGAGCAGACAAAAGGGAAAGCCATGACGGCCGACAATGACCTGATCAACCTCTATTCGACACGCATTCTAGCGCTGGCGTCGGATATCCCGCATACAGAACGGCTCGCTACGCCTGACGCAACAGTGAAACGCCGCGCTCCACTTTGCGGATCGACCGTAACGGTCGACTTATGCGTAAACGACGGCGAAATTACCGATTACGGGCAAGACGTCAAAGCCTGCGCGCTTGGACAAGCAGCCGCATCTGTTGTTGGTGCAAACATCATTGGCCGCAACCGGCAGGAAATTGAACGCGCACGTGATCAGTTGCGAGATATGCTTAAAAATGATGGCCCGACTCCATCTGCGCCCTTTGAAGGGTTGGAAGTATTGCGCCCCGCTCAGAGTTTCAGAAACAGGCACGCCTCTATCCTCTTGGCAATAGAAGCATCACTCGAAGCTATGACACAGGCTGAAAACGCCAGTTGCGCTTAAGTATTCCATAAGACATCGACGCTACTCCTGATTAATAGGGACAGGAGCGCGCATGAATCCAATCATTGATCTTAGCAAAACCAAGCCGGAAAATGTCCGATTGAAGTCGCTTGCAAAAGTCGCGTCCGGACTTGGCTTCGAACTCGTAGATCTTGCTGCTGTGCTCGATAAAATCGATGATCAGGCAAAGACCCAGTTACGTTCCTTTGCCGGGTTGCACGAACAAGTCGAGCATATGGCAAATTCCAATGCGGACGTTCGACAAGCCGTCAGCACGGTTGCGCAAACCACCCAGAAAACATTTGACGTTATCGACACATCGGTAAATGACCTGCGGCGTGCGAGTGATCGGGCAAAACAGGTGGCAAAATGGGTCCAGTCTGTTGACCGGCAAATGCGGGAACTTTCAGGAACACTTAAGGCCGTCCAGTCCAACAACAATGAAATCACAGCAATTGCGCGGCAAGTGAACATTCTGGCAATTAATGCAAAAATCGAAGCTGTCCGCGCAGGTGATGCCGGACGGGGGTTTGCTGTTGTCGCAGAAGCGATCAACGAACTGTCTCAGGAAACAGCTTCTGCCGCTGATAAAATTACACAAAATATTAACGGTCTGTCCAAGCTCGTTACGCAAATCGGAGAGGAATCGTCCAATGCCTCATCGGATGCAAATTCTGTTCTTAAAGACGCAGAGGGAACAGACAAAGCTCTGATTTCTATTAGTGCTGGCGTCAAGTCGGTGCAGGAAGATTCGAAATTGATTTCCACCGGCGCGAACAGAGTGTATCGCGCAATTCATTCTTTTGAGCCTGAATTCACGACCGTCGCGACTGCAATTAAACTTAATGCAACCAACATAAATCTGGCACGAAATCGCGCAAATGCGCTGATCGATCAATCGGAAATGATTTTACAGAAAAGCGTTTCTTTAGGTGGTGCAACAGATGACACGCATTTCATTGAATTTGTGAAAAAAATGTCGCGTCGCGTCAGTACCGTTTTCGAAGAGGCGATCAAACACCGCCAATTAATCGAGAGTGATTTGTTCTCCAATTCCTATGAGCCGATACTTGGAACTGATCCTGTGCAATACAAAACTCTTTTTACACAGTTTTGCGACTTGGCATTATACGACCTCTTTGAAAACGCTCTTAGTTATAGTCCGAAAATCATATACTGCACTGCAATTGATCGGAACGGATATACGCCGACACACAACAAGAAGTTTTCGCAGCCGCAAGGAAATGACCCGGTCTGGAACATGGCAAACAGCCGAAACCGACAGATTTTCAATGATCGGGCAGGTCTGAAAGCCGGGAACAATCGTGAAGATTTTCTTCTTCAGGTTTATCGGCGTGACATGGGTGGCGGCGTCTTCAAACTGATGAAGGATCTATCCGCACCCATATCAGTAAATGGTAAACACTGGGGCGGGGTTCGCATGGCGTATACCGCATAAAAAAACCGCCGCGCTTCTTTATGAAGGCGGCGGCAGTCGGCGTATCTGAAAGGTCGGCCTCTCGTGGAGAGATGAGGTTTCTCCGGTGTGGAACAGGCAATGTCCATAGTAACGCATCGGATTTGGGGACAGGATGCGCGAGAAGCCGACAGCAGAACGCAGGCAGAAACTTAAATAAACCCAGGCAGGTAAAGCCCGACAAAAAGCATGACAACTAACGAAGCGGCCCCTGCTGCATCTTGCAGCAGTGTTGCAGAAGACCGATCAATCACCGTTTTTATGTCGTCTAACATGATTTACTCCTGCAATATTGATATGTGTTGCCACTTTGTTCTCAAATTTTAACCTGTTTGTAAAGAACTTTTAAAGAACATTTGTGAACAACGTGGCATTGAACAGGCTAACCAACTGAAATTAAACGAATTGATTTATCTTGTTCCATCAACCACAAAAGCACCCTTGCAGCCGTACCTCTTTCACTGTTCAGCGCAGGGTCGTCATTAAGCAGTTTTCGTGCGTCGGATTGCGCAAGCACCATTAGCCCGGTTTGTCGCTCAAGATCTGCAATCCGAAACTTCGGCAGACCTGACTGAGCAGTCCCGATGACATCTCCGGCACCGCGAATTGCAAGGTCTTCTTCAGCAATTTTGAACCCATCCTCCGTGTCGCGAAGGGTGGTCAAACGTCGCTCTGCCCCTTCTGACAGCGGCGCGTGATACATCAGTAGGCAGGTTGATTCAGCCGCCCCCCGGCCTACACGCCCACGCAACTGGTGCAATTGTGCGAGGCCGAAAATTTCTGCGCGCTCAATGACCATGATAGATGCGTTGGGAACATCGACTCCCACCTCGATCACAGTTGTCGCAACAAGAACCTGCGTTTGTCCGGCTGCAAACCGTGCCATCGCTTCATCTTTTTCAGCCGGCGGCATTTGCCCATGCACCAACCCGACTTTTCCTTCACCAAGTTGCGTGCGAAGCCTTTCAAACCGATCAGTGGCCGCCGTAAGATCAACAACCTCGCTCTCGGCGACCAAAGGACAAACCCAATAGGCCTGGCGTCCCGCCTCAATTGCGCCTCTCAGATGTTCCACGACCTCATCCAGGCGTGATGTGGAGACCATCGCGGTTTTGACCGGCGTTCGCCCCGGGGGTTTTTCGTCGAGAACCGAAACATCCATATCGCCGTATTGTGCCAACGCCAGGCTGCGCGGAATTGGCGTTGCCGTCATAACCAGAACATCAACGGCCTTGCCTTTTCCGCCCAACTCATAGCGCTGCCGTACGCCAAACCGGTGTTGCTCATCAATAACCGCAAGGCGAAGATCCTTAAATTCCACATCTTTCTGAAACACTGCGTGGGTTCCGACAAGAATATGTATCGCGCCCTTCGCCAAGGCTTCGAGTTTGGCGCGTCGTTCAGCCCCTTTGTCCCGACCGGTTAGAATTTCCAGCACGACACCAGCGTTTTCAGCCAAAGGCTGCAGCCCTTGCAGATGCTGGCGTGCAAGAATTTCTGTCGGGGCCATTAAAACGCCCTGCCCGCCCGCTTCAACCGCAACCAGCAACGCCATAAAAGCGACCAGCGTTTTGCCAGACCCAACATCACCCTGAAGAAGGCGATTCATTCGAAAGGGTGACGCCATGTTTTCCGAAATTTCCCGGATCGAACGGTCCTGTGCGTCCGTGGGTCTGTAAGGCAAAACGTTCAGCACCTTCGATTGCAGCGCCCCTGTCGCAACAGAGCATTTGCCTTTTAATTTCCGGGTCGCCGCGCGCGCCAAAGCAAGCGTAAGCTGATGCGCAAACAGCTCGTCATACGCCAACCTTTCGCGCGCTGGCGATTCAGAGGACAATTCTGCGGTAGATCGTGGATTATGTGCGGCATGGATTGCGCCGCCCCAATCCGGCCAGCCCTCGCGTGATTTCAACGCAGGATCGACCCACTCAGCAAGCACGGGCACCCGCTCCAAAGCAGACGCAACCGCCTTAAATATCAATTTTTGACTGATACCAGCAGTAAGCGGATAAACCGGTTCAAACTCAGGGATTTCATCAGCGTCGTTCAGGGGTAAAACGTGATCCGGGTGTACCATCTGCGCGATCGAGTCAAAAAGTTCTAACTTGCCTGAAACCAAACGGCGCTGGCCTGTTGGCAATAGCTTTTGCAAATAATTTTCATGTGCATGGAAAAAAACCAATTGGAATGAGGCTTCCTCATCTTCAACGGTGATGCGATAGGGCCGGCCCTTGGACGAAGGCGGGTGGTGCAACCCGACCTCGACTTCAACAGTGACCACTGAAGGCGTGACTGCGCCGCGAATGGTTGCGCGCCTTCGTCTGTCAACAACGCTGTAAGGCAATGTCAGCAAAAGATCGCGGGGCTTTTCTATGTCCATCTGTTCAAAGTGAGCGGCGGTTTTAGGGCCAACGCCAGCCAGGGTTTCAAGCCCTGCAAACAGCGGGAAAAGTATTTCAGGCCGGCCCCTCATGAGATCGTGATCAGCGCGAGCCAGGCATCTTCATCAATTGTCTCCACACCAAGGTCCGCAGCTTTTTTTGCCTTTGATCCAGCACCGGGGCCCGCAATGACAAGGTCTGTCTTGGCCGAAACAGAACCGGAAACCTTTGCGCCGAGCATTTCAGCGCGGGCCTTTGCCTCGGCACGTGACATTTTTTCAAGAGTTCCGGTAAAAACAACGGTTTTACCAGCAACCGGACTGTCAGATGCTTCCCTCGCAACGACATCTTCGACCTCAAGTTCTGCCACCAGACGGTCAATCGATGCGCGTTCCGCATCCTGTTGCAGGGTCGTAGTTAATGAGGTCGCAAGAACAGCGCCAACACCGTCAATTGCAATAAGGTCATCCCAGATCGCCCCATCCCCGATCTGTGCCTGCGAAAGTGTGGTGATGAAATTCACCCAACTGGTATAGTGATTTGCCAAAAGCTTTGACACCTGCTCACCCACGTGGCGAATACCTAGCGCAAAGATCAGGCGGTTCAAAGATATTTTACGCTTTTCATCAATCGCATCAAACAGCTTTAAGGCAGATTTTTGGCCCCACCCCTCGCGATTTTTCAGTTGCTGCAATCCTGAACTGAACCGCTCTTCCAACTTAAAGATGTCAGCGGGTTCTTTGATCCATCCGTCAGCGTAAAATTGTTCCACCTGCTTCGCACCAAGCCCTTCGATGTCAAATGCGGCCCGGCTGACAAAATGCTTTAGTTTCTCAACTGCCTGTGCGGGACAAATCACACCACCCGTGCAACGGCTGACAGCATCACCTTCTTCACGAATAGCGTCTGAGCCGCACTCTGGGCACACCTTTGGAAAGGCGAAAGGAACCGCACCTTTGGGCCGCTTGTTCAAATCCACGTCTGCCAGTTTGGGAATAACGTCGCCAGCCCTGTAGACCTGCACCCAATCTCCAATCCGGAAATCCCGACCTTCGCGAATTGGGTTTCCCTTGGCGTCGCGGCCTGCAATGTAGTCTTCGTTGTGAAGGGTCGCGTTCGAGACGACAACGCCGCCGACTGTCACAGGTTGTAACCGGGCTACCGGCGACAAGGCACCGGTTCTGCCGACCTGAATGTCAATTGCCTCGAGCCGCGTCCAGGCCAGTTCTGCAGGAAATTTATGCGCAATTGCCCACCGGGGTGTGGTAGAGCGAAAACCAAGACGCCCCTGCAGTGCAAGATCATTCACTTTGTAAACGACCCCGTCGATATCATACCCAAGCGTGGCGCGCTGTTCTTCGATCACGCGATACTGCGCGATTAACGCATCAGGGCTATCGCAAACGGTGGTGAGCGGGTTTGTTGACAACCCAAAATCGTTCAACTGCTGAACGGCCCCGATTTGCGTATCGGAAAGAGGGGCGGAAATTTCACCCCAGGCGTAAGCAAAAAACCGGAGCGGGCGTGACTTTGTGATCGATGCATCAAGCTGGCGCAAAGAGCCTGCCGCAGCGTTGCGCGGATTTGCAAAGGTTTTACCCCCGGCAGCAAGTTGACGTTGGTTCAGGTCCGCAAAGTCGTTGTGCGACATGTAAACTTCACCCCGAACTTCCAAAATATCCGGCGCATCGGCAATCTTTTGCGGGATATCCGCTATTGTTCGGGCATTCGCCGTGACGTTTTCGCCCGTTGTGCCATCACCCCGGGTCGCTGCCTGAACAAGTGCACCATTTTCATAGCGCAGCGATAGCGAAAGACCATCAATTTTCGGCTCTGCGGTGTAGGAAAGTGTATCGCTCTTGCTTAGGCCTAGATACTTTCTGACACGTTCATCAAATTGAAAAATATCGTTTTCATCAAAGGCATTGCCCAGAGAAAGCATAGCAACCGCATGCTCAACCTTGGCAAACCCATCTGCAACTTCAGCACCAATTTGTACGCTCGGACTGTCGGCGCGTTTCAGATGCGGGAACCTGGCTTCGATTTTTGCATTTCGAAGCTTTAACGCGTCATACTCCGCATCACTGATGCGCGGCGCATCCTTGGTGTGATAGTCCGTGTTTGCCTGAGCAAGAAGATCGGCCAGATGAGCGAGTTCTGTTTTAGCCTCAGCTTCGCTCAAATTTTCTACGGCTGTGTTTGCCATCTGCCCCTCTCTGCGATGTCTCCTTGCTTTGATAGGAGTGCGTTTAAGAGAGGTCCAGAGGGAGGTGGCGATTAGGTGATCTTTTTCGGCCTACCCAAATCCAGTGTCGCTAAAAATTAAGCGCTTAGCGCTACAGGCGTTTCAAGCTCAGCCGGATCCGGATCACGCAAAACATATCCCCTGCCCCAGACCGTTTGAATGTGGTTGTAGCCGCCTGTTGCTTCATTTAACTTTTTGCGAAGTTTACAGATGAATACATCAATGATCTTGAGTTCAGGCTCGTCCATGCCACCATAAAGATGATTGAGGAACATTTCTTTCGTGAGCGTCGTTCCCTTACGCAAAGACAGCAGTTCCAGCATCTGATATTCCTTGCCCGTCAGATGTACGGTTTTACCATCAACATCCACCATTTTCTCATCAAGGTTTACCGAAAAATACCCTGTTTTTATGATGGATTGTGAATGACCTTTTGACCGCCTGATGATCGCGTGAATCCGCGCGACGAGTTCTTCACGATGGAATGGTTTGGTCAGATAGTCATCAGCACCAAAGCCAAACCCTTTGATTTTGCTTTCTGTGTCGTCCGTTCCGGACAAAATGAGAATGGGTGTTTCAACCCGCGCCAAACGCATCTGGCGCAAGACTTCGTGCCCGTTCATGTCTGGTAGGTTTAGATCAAGCAAAATAAGATCGTAGTCATAGAGCTTTGCCAGATCGATCCCTTCTTCGCCCAAATCGGTGCAATAGACATTCAGATTGGCGTGCGTCAGCATCAGTTCAATGCTTTTTGACGTTGTTGGATCATCTTCTACGAGTAAAACGCGCATTTATTCTCTCCGCTTCAAATTCCTATTTCGCCGTATGATTGATCACTAATGGTTAATCACCCGTTACTGGTGTATTTTATTTACACACTCATCCTATGGTTGTCTATACTTTTGCACAGCTGTCGCCTTGAGCGCCTCTTCGCCATGCGAGAGAGATGCTTTTTCCCAGGCCTCATATTCTTCCGAAGAGAGGCCATACCGCTTTTTCGCTTCGGTGACGGTCATCAAACCGGACATCACCCCCTTCACCACGGCGGCTTTCCGGCTTGCGACCCACCTTCTCGTGTTTTCCGGCGGCAGGTCTGCGCGTGAGAAAATGGTTCCGTCGGGCAGTGTGACAGCGCGTGGCCCGTCGACTTTTTTAAGAAACATATTGAACCCCTCAGTCAGTAAGGGCTGCAGATTGAGCAATCAGGCTTAAAGAGAAATGAAGCAGCCCCTTGTTAGTCGTTCGCATTTTCATATATTCCGCTGCATAATCAGGAGCGCGTCATGCCACTCGACAACAAGAGCCAAGCATTGAATTCACTGGGGTTTGCAAAAACGCCCAGCGAAACACGTGTTGTTGTTGCAATGTCTGGCGGTGTCGACAGTTCTGTTGTGGCAGCACAGCTCGCGGAAGAAGGCTATGATGTTGTCGGGATTACGCTTCAGCTTTACGACCACGGCGCAGCGCTTGCCAAAAAAGGCGCGTGCTGTGCGGGCCGCGATATTCACGACGCAAGGCGTGTGGCAGAAGAGATGGGGTTTCCGCATTATGTGCTCGACTATGAAAATGTATTTCGCGATGCGGTGATTGATGAGTTCGCAGAAAGCTACCTTGGTGGCGCAACACCGGTGCCTTGCATTCGTTGTAATGAACGCGTGAAATTCAAAGATCTGCTGGAAACCGCCAAAGACCTTGAAGCTGATTGCATGGCCACCGGCCACTACATTCAGCGCATGGTCGGGGACACCGGGCCAGAGCTTCATTCTGCGGTGGACGCTGGCCGTGACCAAAGCTATTTTCTGTTCTCCACGACGGCTGAACAATTGTCTTATCTACGCTTCCCGCTTGGGCATCTTTCGTCCAAGGCGGAAACCCGTGCGCTCGCATCTAAATACGGGCTGAGCGTTGCTGACAAACCAGACAGTCAGGATATTTGCTTTGTGCCTGATGGCAACTACGCTGCAGTTATTGAAAAGCTGAGACCAGAGGCGGCAAGCCCCGGCGATATTGTCGATATGGACGGAAATGTTCTGGGCGGGCACAACGGGGTCATCCATTATACGATCGGGCAACGTCGTGGCCTTGGCATCGGAGGGCTTGAAGACCCGCTTTATGTCATCAAACTTGACGCCGATAGCCGCCAAGTTGTGGTTGGACCAAAAGAAGCGCTTTCAACCCGCATCATTCCGGTCCGTGAAATCAACTGGCTTGGCGACACCCCATTCGAAAGCAAGCCTGAATGGCATGTTGCTGTAAAAGTTCGATCAACCCGCCCACCACGCGACGCCATTATTCGGCCAATCTCTGCAACCGAAGCCGAAGTTGAACTTCTGGTGCCCGAAGAAGGTGTTTCGCCCGGACAAGCCTGCGTATTTTACGACACAGACAGCAGCCGCATTTTTGGCGGCGGCTGGATCTGGCGCGGTTGTTAGGCAGTGGGTCGGCTGCGAAGGCCATCAAGAACGGCTTTCGCAGCGCGCAGTCCCGGTGGTTCCGAGCCCTGCCCCAAGCGTTTCATCGTGAGCGCCATTGCCGCCTTTTGACTTTGGGGATTTTCAAGAACAGATAAGATACCTTTGGCAATATCCGTCGGTATGCATTCTGCGCCAATGAACTCCGGAATGTGGCGGGTTTCCGAGACAATATTAACCAGCGTGACCGTATCGATCATCAGCATTCTGTTCACAATCTGCCGGGTGATCCAGTTCATGTCATAGGCTATTACCATCGGCGTTTGTGACGCTGCAAGTTCCAGAGACACTGTTCCGGACGCGGCAAGCGCGATATCAGCGGCCCTGAAAGCCGCGCGCTTTTCATGTGCAGTCAATTCTTTGCTCTGATCACGAGGGTCCAGCAAAATTGGTTCGCCTGGCCAGCTACTGATCTGTTGCTTGACCAAAGCCACGACAGACCCGGCAGCAGGGACCACAATGCGAATGTCGGGGCGCGCTTTGAGAACGTTCTGTATCGCCTGACCGAACGGCTCCATTAAACGAGAAACCTCTCCCTGCCGCGAACCCGGCAAAGCAAGCAGCACGGTTTCATCCGCGCCAATCCCATATTTTTCACGAAACGCTTCTACGTCGGACGCATCGGCTTGCGGTTCGGCGACAACCGGATGCCCGACAAAATCGCACCGCATACCGTCAACTTCCATAAGCGGTTTTTCAAAAGGGAAAAGCGCAAGCACGTGATCAATTGTTCTTGCCATTTTTACCGCCCGCCCCGGCCGCCACGCCCAGACAGTCGGCGCAACGTAGTGAACTGTGCGAATGTCCCCTCCGGCCTTCACCAGTTTTGCCACCCTAAGACAAAAATCCGGACTATCGATTGTGATCAGCGCGTCGGGCGGGTCTGCCAGTACCGCATCCGCAGTTTGCCTGATCCGGCGTTTAAGTTGGAAATATCTCGGGGCGACTTCGGCAATTCCCATCACGCTTAGCTCTGCCATGGGAAACAGGCTGTCCAGACCTTCTGCCTGCATAAGCGGGCCACCAACTCCATGAAACTGCACCTCGGGAACAAGCATCTTCAATCCGGCCATAAGCGCCGCACCAAGCCTGTCGCCCGACGGCTCTCCTGCGACCAGAAAGAACCGCATCAGGCCGTTTCCGTTGTATTGTCGCGCACCCAAATGAACAAACCCGCTGCATTGGCTTTTTCAATGGCGACATCGGCTTCCATTATCATGACGCCGCCCGCCTCGAGGACCAACCCTCCCAAGCCCGCAGCTGAAACCGCGTCAATTGTTACCGGTCCAACTATCGGCAGATCAACACGCCTGTCCTGATCAGGCTTCGGCGCCTTAAAAAACACACCTGCCCCTTTTGAACGGTCGGGGCGTGCTAAAAACGGGGCGTTGGCCAACTGTGCCAGCATCCAGTCCGTTCCGGGGAGCGTCTCGCAAGCCAGAACCAGACCTTGCTGCACGACACAGCCCTGCCCAACATCGGCTGCCCCAAGTGCCGCCGTTACTTCTGCGGCGCGGGCTGCATCTGCTGTGTCTTTTTCATCAGGAACAACATTTGTGAGCACGCCGGTCGCAGGCAAAAGATCCGGCGAGACTTCATGCGCAGCTCTGATCGTAAAACCAGCATCTTCAAAGAGGCTCAGGACGACTCTCAAAATCGTGTCATCTCCACCCTGCATTGCAGCCAAGAACTTTGGCGCCAGCTTTAGTGTTTCCGGATCAAACGCTGTTGGATCGATTCTGGGTCGGTGTATTGCGCCAGCAAAAACGACCTCCTGAACTTTTTTGTCCTTCAGGGTAGCAAAGAAGCGCGCAAGTTGCTCGACACGGAACCGAATGACAGGCGCGCCGCAGGGGTTCTCAATTTCAAACCCTTCGATTTCGCAAAGGATATAATCCTTCCCGGCGAGCGTCAGTTTTTCAGATAAAGCGCCGGGCAAGCGACCAGTGCCCGCAATAATAGCCAGCATTTCTGCCCCCTAGCCTGGTGTCAGAAAAGAACGACCACTGTTGCCCAGAACAAACTTTACGATGTCCTGAACGTATTCACTATCGCTTTCATTCCCAAGGCGCTGCGCACGGTCCTGAAATGCGCCATCTCCCTGCGCGAGCATCTGGTAAGCAGCCCGCAATGCGGTGATATCTGCCCTGCTTACCCCTTTACGTTTCAAACCAACAAGGTTCAGCCCATCTAGTGCACCACGAGGACCCTGAACAAGACCATATGGGATGACGTCATTTGTTACCATGGTCACAGCGCCGATGATGGCACCCTTGCCGATCCTGACAAACTGATGAATTCCGGATAATCCTCCGATAATGACATCATCCTCGATGATGCAATGGCCGGCTAGTGCTGCCTGATTGGCCATGACGACCCGGTTTCCCACGATCGCGTCATGTCCGACATGTGCGCCTGTCATGAATAGGCAATCGTCGCCAACACGCGTAATACCCCCCCCGCCTTTGGTTCCGGTATTGAGCGTGGCCCCTTCACGGATACGGTTGCGCTTGCCCACGACGAGACGTGTTTCTTCACCGTCAAACTTTAGATCCTGAGGAACCTCTCCAACACAGGCAAAAGGGAAAATTTCTGTTTCATCACCAATTTCTGTTAAGCCGGTAAGCACGGCGTGGCTTTTAACGTGCACACGCGCCTTCAGGGTGACATTCGCACCGATCACGGAAAATGGCCCGACAACACAGCCCTCGCCAACGACTGCGCCGTCGTCGACAATTGCGCTGGAGTGAACCTCAGCGCTGGGATGTATTGCCATGTTTATTCCTCCAGCAAGTGAATCATTGCGGCAAATTCTGCGGTTGCGGCGACTTCATCACCGACTTTTGCAACGCCATTGAATTTCCAGATTTTAGTTCCAGCACGCTTAACCGTCACGTGAAGTTCCAGAACGTCCCCCGGAACGACCTTACGCCGAAATTTACAGGCGTCGACTGACATGAAATAGACCAACAAATCCTTGTCGATCAGATCAAGCGTGATTCCCACCAAAACCGCCGAGGTCTGCGCCATCGCCTCGATAATCATCACACCGGGCATAATTGGTGCACCCGGGAAATGCCCCTGAAAATGCGGCTCATTAAATGTGATGTTTTTGACACCGAC
Source organism: Pseudohalocynthiibacter aestuariivivens (assembly GCF_018457175.1). Taxonomy (GTDB): domain Bacteria; phylum Pseudomonadota; class Alphaproteobacteria; order Rhodobacterales; family Rhodobacteraceae; genus Pseudohalocynthiibacter; species Pseudohalocynthiibacter aestuariivivens. The sequence continues at coordinate 104,023 of NZ_JAGFNU010000002.1, read as the reverse complement.
TGCCGACTGACTGACTTCGATATCACGTACTTTGTCGATCAGCAAAAATGGATAACGATGCGGAATAATTCGCTGAATAATATCAAGATCAGCTTCTTTTAACTGCTCGGTCATTTATGAGGCCCCTTTCTTTGCGGGTAGATTATCGCCCATATCCTGACTAACAAGTCGGGCAGTTTCAGACAAGACAGAGCTATTCCTCAGGATTACTCTGCAAAGATGTTCCATCTCCGATTTCTGCATCGACGCGTTCGATTGCATCGTTTGTAATGTCTATACTTTCCGCAGCCAGAAATACCGCGCGCCGATCCAGAATCGCGACCGCACCCTTTTCACTGGTGATTTGGGCGAGTACGGGGATAACAGTACTGTAGAAGGTCTGACGCTCTTCGTCGCGACGGCGCGTCAAGGATCTCAATTTATCATCTTGTGCCCTGCGAATGCCCTGCACCTTCACATCAAATTCATCTGCAAGCAGACGAAATTCGTCCGCAGGCATTGTCGCACGACGTTCGGTCAGATCTTTTTCTTCAGCAGTCAGATCCCGGTCAATTGTTTGGTTCTCTGCTGCAAGTTCTGCTCCGTCGCGTTCAAACTCTGACTGAACGCGACCGCCATACCGCGATTCCAAATACAATCGTTCCGCGTCGATGGTCAGGAGAGCGCTTGAACTTCCACCGCTCTCTTGTGCGTTCGCCAATCCTGAACAAAGGAATAAAGCTATGGCACATGAAAAAATTGCGCGGACTAACACCATATTAGAAAGACGTTGAAACCGTCAGGTCAAAGCTTCGCTCTTCGTCATATGTTTCGCTTTTAAGCGCATTTGAAAAGTTGAAGCGAAGCGGCCCAAGTACTGTGTCCCAAAAGACTGAGAAGCCTACAACTGCGCGCAAATTGGCACTGTCATCTACAGGACCCAACGTTCCGGCGGTGTTATCCAACCCCCAGAGGCTGCCGACATCAAAGAAAACGCCACCGGTGATGCCGTATTCTTCGGGAATACCAAGCGGGAACTCCGCCTCAAAGCGTGCAACCGCGAAAAAATTACCTCCGAGTGCGTCTTGGTTCGTGGCGGTCAGATCGCGTGGGCCAACGCCATTCGCATCAAATCCGCGCATCCTGCGACTGGACAGAAAAAACCTGTCCGTAATTCGACTGTTTCCTGAGATCATGTTCAGCGCACCGCCTTCAAGCGTCGCGCGCAATGTGACTTCTTCTCGCAGAACATCTGCCTCAGCCCCCAGCAGCGCTGTAGTCTGGATATATTTTGCATCGCCGCCCAATCCGGCAAAGTTTTGTCCAAACTGGAAAATAATACCCGCATTGGGGTTTAGCCCTGTGCGCCTTGTGTCGTAGCTGTAGGAATAGCCTACAAAACTTGTAACTTCTGTACCCGCTTCTGCTAGCAGGATGGCAGAGGATGCAGCAGGATCCAACCCGAACAGCTCTTCGCTTGAAATACCATATCGAAGGGTTACACGACCGTTTTCGCTGACCGGAAAATTGAGCGACGGACTAAAGGAAATCGTTTTGGTATTGTATCGAGCATTTTCATTGTCAGTTGTTGAGTAACCAAGATTGAGACCAAATCTAAGGTCGCGCCCTAAAAGTGCTGGCTCAACAAAACCAATGTTGGCTTGGGCGCTGTCAGACGCCGTATTCACGTTGAAACTAAGTCTCTGCCCGCGCCCCAGAAAGTTTCGTTCCGAGAAACCAACCGCTACCGCGACACCAATATCACTCGAAAAGCTGGCTCCGAATGAAAGTGTTCCCGTTGGGGCTTCTTCCACATTTACATCAACGATGACCTGATCTTCAGAGGTCCCTTCACGTGCTTCAACTTCTGAGTTCTTGAAAAAACCAAGCGCGCGGATTCGAGAGGCCGATTCACGGATTTCCCGCGGGTTGAACGGATCACCCTCAACAATCCTGAACTGATTTCGAATAACCCTGTCCAAGGTCGTTGAATTGCCCTCAATATCGATCCGTTCCACAAAAATGCGCGGACCGCGCGAAAGATTAAACTCGACGTCAAGCGTCAGTTCACGATCATTGCGCGTTATCCGGGGTTCAACGCGAACGAAGTTCAGGCTGTTTCGCAGTGCCAGTCTCTCAAGACGTGCAATTGTGTTTTCAACAAGCGTCGGCGAATAGGTAACACCAGGGCGAATGCGAATTGCCTCAAAATACTCATCAGGATCGACCTCTTCCAGATCCGACGTCACGGTGATTTCGCCGAATTCAAAAGGCTGACCCTCGCGAACCGTGAAGGTCACGAAGAAAGCGTCACGACCACGGGCCAGTTCTGAGTTCACAGATAATGTTTCAAAATCGATATATCCACGAGACAGGTAAAAATCGCGCAAGACCTGCTTATCAAACTCGATCCGGTCAGCGATAAAAGTATCGCTTTTTACCAGCCCACGCAGCAAGCCTGCTTGTTTCGTTTCCAGAACCCGGCGCAAACGCCGGTCAGAATAGGCGCGGTTCCCCACGAAGCTGAGCCTGTCAATTTCGATAACCCGGCTTTCAGAAACCTCAAAAATCAGATCAACACGATTGTCGTCGCGGCGAATGATTCTAGGATCTACTGTTGTTGCGTAGCGCCCTAGCTGCCCATAAGCGGCGGTGATCGAGTCTGCGTCCAGTTCTGCGATAGTGGGGCTGTAAACACGACGAGGCTGCGACTGGATGATCGGCAGAAGATTTTCGTCTTTCAAGCGGCGGTTACCCTCGATACTGATTTGGTTGATCGTTGGGTATTCTCTGACGGTAATAACCAGACTACTGCCTTGCGGCGTTAAATCCACCGTTTCAAACAAGCCTGACCCCAGAATCCGCTGATAAGCGGCATTCAATTCGCCTTCTGAAACGCTTTCGCCCCGTTCGATTCCGGCATATGTGCGGATTGTAGCAGCTTCAATGCGCTGGTTTCCAATGACTTCAATCGTCGAAAAACGCTGTTGTGCCTGAGCTGACAACGGCGCCATCACTGAGGCCACTGAAAAGACACAAAACAAAACAAGCAAAGCGGCTCGTGTTAGAAGAAACACTCTTAAAACTGCAGTGCCGCGATCAACCAAAAAAGTCGTCATAAAACCCAACCCGAATAGACATCCCAAGTAGGTTCTGACTAACCCTTCTACCCCCCCTTGTCAAAAGGCATAAGCGCGCTTTTCGCCAGTTTGGCGAATGCGCGCAAATAACAAGTCTTGGCTTAAAAGGTTATGTTTTACAGAGAACCGATAAAAGCGCCTGCCATAAGCGCCCCGACAATGGTTGCTATGTATAAAATTCTATCCCAATTAAGGTCTACTAACAGGGACAGACCGCGGTATCCGCTTTGAATCGATTCCATCGCTTGATCCTCGTCAAACTTTCTGCTCTCTCAATTACCTAGCAACTAAATATGGCATCATTTTGACAGGCGGCTCTTCGCGTTCAATTCATTGACAAAAAACGTCATTTGAAATTGCGAATACCATGAGGGTTAGCAGCAAACTCAATCCGATCGCCATCAGGATACGCAACGCTTTTTCGTTCGGCGGTTTACCTGTAACGGCTTCGTACGCATAGAAAACAAGATGGCCCCCATCCAAAACCGGAATTGGAAACAGGTTTAACATTCCAATTGCCGTCGAAAGCACCGCAACAAACCAGACGAAGCTTTGTAGTCCCTGGCTTGCCATTGCGCCGGACGCCTGTGCGATTCCGATCGGACCTGAAATGTTGCACGAACTTATGGCGCCAATCGCCATATGATAAAGCCCCGAAAGGCTGGAACGAACGATGTAGTAGGTTTGTGTGACGCCACCCCATAGCGATGTGAAAACCCCGGCACGTTCGGTCTGGGGTTCAAAAAGCAATCCACCGGTTATTCCAATCAGCCAACGCGTTTCAAAACCGCCATCAGCCAAGGGTAAGTCGCGCCTGCGTGGGGTTAAAGTCAGATCAAACACATCCCCTTCCCGCCATATGTTCAATACGAGCGGCTTGCCGTCCGAAGCCCCGACAATTTCCTTTAGCTCCTCAAATGTCGCAATGCGCGCGCTATCGACCGATAGAATAACATCCCCGACTTCAAGACCTGCATCCATTGCTGCGGATTGCGGCTGAAGGGTCACAACAGCAGGCGGGTATGGATATGGCGCAATCACCGTTACCCTCTCTCCATCTCGCAGAACTTCGTATTCAAGCTCTGGCTCGTTGGGCAACGCTTCGACCAACGTGTCAAATTCTTCGAGAGGCGGTGTTTCAATTCCCGCGATCGACAAAATCTGGTCGCCAACCTTCAGGGCTTCTGTCTGCACCGGATGCGCCCGAAGCTGCCCGATTGTCAGCGGTTCAATCGCTACACCCTGATAAGCAAAAACAGACGCAAATATAAGAAAAGACAATATAAAATTAAAAACCGGACCTGCTGCAACCGTTGCGGACCGTGCCCAGAGCGGCGCGCCGTGCATCGTATGTCTGCGCTCTTCGTCAGACATAGCCTCTATAGCGTCACCATCCTTGCCGGACGCGGCACCAGAATCACCCAAAAACTTGACATACCCGCCAAAAGGCAAAGCCGCGATCTGCCAGCGGGTGCCGTCTTTGTCGTGCCGGGACCAAAGAACAGGTCCAAACCCCAGCGAAAAAACTTCTGCATGAATCCCGCACCAACGGCCAACGATGTAATGACCATATTCGTGAATCGCGACGATGACTGACAGAGCGACAACAAATGCAATAACCGTAAAAACAAAGCCACCAAATGATGGCAAAAGCCCAATAATATCCACGTATCTACCTTCTATGCCTGCAGTCTGCGAATGGCTTCACTGGCCCGCTTACGTGCGAGATGGTCCACTTGGCGCACGTTATCAAGTGAAATCTCGGCTTTTATAAGGCTTTGGTCGGAACAAAGCTGTGATAAAACGTCTTCCACAATCGTAGCCATTTGCAAAAACCCGAGTGCGCCTGCGATGAAACCGTCAAGTGCTTCTTCCTTCGCGGCAGTAAAAATTGCGCCAGACAATCCGCCAATTTTCATGACTTCACTGGCGAGTCTCAGCGCGGGATAACGCACTGGTTCAGGTTCTTTGAACCGCAACATACCAATTTGTGCAAGATCAAGCCGCTCAACCGGCAGATGGGCCCGCTCAGGCCAATGGAGCGCGTAACCAATAGCGTGGCGCATGTCTGCGGGCCCGACATGAGCCATGATTGCGCCGTCACAAAATCCGACCAAGGCGTGAATAAGTGATTCCGGATGTATAATTACTTCAATTTTTTCAGGATCAAACCCAAAATATTCTTTAGTTTCTATTACTTCCATAGCTTTATTAAACATCGTCGCACTGTCAATGGTGATCCGCTGACCCATCGCCCAATTTGGGTGGGTCGATGCCTGTTCCAGCGTGGCACCCGCAAGCTGCTCTACCGGCCAATCTCTGAAAGCACCGCCTGAAGCAGTTATTATAACACGCTCAACGTTTGAAATTTCTTCCCCGACAAGCGCCTGAAACACAGCAGAATGCTCGCTGTCCACCGGCAGAACCGTTGCGCCATGTTTCTTTGCTTCGCTCATTAACAACGGCCCGGCTGTGACCAGGCTTTCCTTGTTTGCAAGCGCCAGTGTTGCCCCCTGTTTCAGGGCTTGTAGCCCGGGCGGCAAACCCGCCGCTCCAACAATAGCAGACATTACCCAATCAGCCGGTCGGTCTGCGGCCTCTACAATTGCGGCTTCTCCCGCGGCAACATCCACGCCACTGCCGTAAAGTGCATCACGAAGATCACCCAGCAGTTCGGTATAGGCTGTGACTGCAATATCGGCGTTAAGGGCACGCGCGTCTTGCGCAAGTTGAGCGATATTGCGGCCACCCGTTAAGGCGACCACGTTATAGCGTTCCGGTGCACGCCGTATCAGGTCTATCGTGTTTTGCCCGATTGAGCCTGTCGCGCCAAGAATGGATACTTTTCTCATGAATCACTGTATCGCAGGTGTAAGTTCGATAAAAAGACGCAGAACAATCAGACACAGCGATGCGCCGATCATTCCATCAAACCGGTCAAACACACCACCATGACCTGGAATAATTGCCGAGCTGTCTTTGACACCGGTTCTTCGTTTCAAAGCGCTTTGCGCGATATCACCAATTTGCGAGCTAAAAGACAGCAAGATGCTCATGATGATAATGCCGGACCACATATTTGTGTAGAAAACAAAGACCGCGCTTACCAAAGCAGCGGCAACCCATCCTGCCACTGCGCCTGACCATGTTTTCTTTGGGCTATATCTGGGCCAAAATTTCGGACCACCGATGATACGGCCTGCGAAATACCCCGCGACGTCCGTTGCAACGACCAAAAGAACAAGCCACAACATCCAAATAGCACCAAGGTCTTCTCTAAGTGCAATAAACCCGTATCCAGCAAACAAAATCGAGGCGCAGTAGATTACAAAGCGCACATTATCCTTTTTTAGCAAACTTACCCCAACGAGACATGCCGCCAACAAGACAGGTAATGCATAGAAAACAGGTGCCATCGCAGCAAGGACTGTCGATACAAAACCAAGCATTCCGGTTTGGAATAGCGCCGCACCTGCGTTTGGTGCAATCATACGCGCCAATTCCCAAAGCATCAGCCCACAAGCGACAGCTATAAGCGCGATGAACCACCAGCCGCCTGCCCAAACAGCCGAAAGGCCGACCACTGCCATCACCACACCAGAGGCAACCCGCGGTGCAAGATCGCTCCACTTCCCACTCATCCGGGAACGGCCCCGAACCGCCGTTGGCGGCCCCCATAGCTTATCAGGACTTTCGCAAAAACGTCCGGTGTGAAATCGGGCCAGAGCGTATCAATAAACTCGTACTCGGAATATGCAGATTGCCAGAGAAGGAAGTTCGATATACGGGCTTCGCCGCTGGTTCGTATTACAAGATCAGGATCAGGTAAAACATAAGTATCCAAATACTTTGGAAGCGTTTCTTCATTTACTTCTTCGGGCTTCAACCGGCCTGACGCCACATCATAAGCAAGACGTTTTGTGGCGCGCGCGACCTCGTCACGACCACCATAGTTCAACGCAATCGTCAGATGCACCCTGTCGTTGTCAGATGTCAGAAGTTCCAGTTCGTCCATCATCGCCGTCAGTTTTGCGTCAAGCCGCACCCTGTCACCAATAAAGCGCACGCGAACACCACGTTTCAACAGCGCCTGCGCTTCTTTTGTTATGTAGCGCCGGAACAGCGACATAAGTCCCGAGACCTCGGACTGCGTTCTTTTCCAGTTTTCCGTCGAGAAGGCAAAAATCGTAAGATATTTCACGCCGAGATCGGGACAGGATTCCACGATTTCACGAACACGTCTTGCCCCGGCCTGATGACCAAAAAGCCTGGGGCGGCCCCGTTTGGACGCCCATCGTCCGTTTCCGTCCATGATTATCGCAACATGGCGCGGACGATTTTCTTCGCTTTCATTTGTGGCCACCGAGCGCCCCCTTTTAGTGAAAATCGCAAGTTCAGACCTGCATGATTTCCTCTTGTTTCAGTTCGAGAGCGTTGTCCACATTGACGATGGCCGCGTCGGTCAGTGACTGCACCTCATCAGACCAGATTTTGTTGTCATCTTCGCTCATGCCTGCCGCTTTAGCTTTTTTAAGCTGATCCATGCCGTCACGGCGAACATTGCGAACAGAAATGCGCGCCTGTTCAGCGTATTGCGCCGCAACTTTGGTCAATTCGCGGCGCCGTTCTTCGTTAAGTTCTGGGATCGGCAGCATGATGATCGTCCCGTTGAGCTGTGGATTAATGCCCAGACCGCTTTCGCGAATGGCTTTTTCCACCGCACCCACCATGGACTTGTCCCAAACGTTGATCGTCACCATACGCGATTCAGGCACGTTAACCGTTCCAACCTGATTGATGGGTGTTCTCTGCCCGTAAGCTTCTACCATAATCGGCTCCAGCATTGAGGCCGATGCCCGCCCTGTCCGAAGCGACGCAAACTCTGTTTTCAAAGATGCCAACGCACCGTTCATACGGCGTTCAAGGTCATCCAGGTCAATCTCAAGATCTTCATCCGACATGTTTTACTCTTCTTTATTCCAAGGAATTTTGGTCAGAATATTACTTATATATCGTCAATCGTGAACCGTTGTATAGGTCCCTTGCCCGGCAAGAATTCCTTTGAAACCACCAGGCTCGTCGAGCGAAAACACGATTATCGGCAGATTGTTATCCCTTGCGAGCGCGATCGCCGAAGCATCCATTACGCCCAGATGTTTTTGCAGAACCTCGTCATAGGTCACACGATCATAGCGTTTGGCATCGCTAAACTTAACCGGGTCCTTGTCGTAGACCCCATCAACTTTCGTACCTTTGAAAATTGCCTCGCAACGCATTTCGCTGGCCCGCAATGTCGCTGCGGTATCCGTGGTAAAATAGGGGTTACCGGTACCTGCCGCAAAAATGCAGACACGTTTCTTTTCTAGGTGACGTACAGCACGGCGACGGATGTAAGGCTCACAAACCTGATCCATTGGGATGGCGCTGACAACCCGCGTAAAGACACCAAGCCCTTCCAGTGCAGATTGCATCGCAAGCGCGTTCATCACCGTTGCAAGCATACCCATGTAGTCTGCTGTGGTGCGTTCCATCCCCTGTGCGGACCCTTGCAAACCACGGAAAATATTGCCGCCTCCGATAACCATGCAGATCTCAACGCCAAGGTTGTGAACCGACTGCACTTCACGCGCGATTCGTTCAACCGTCGGCGGATGAAGCCCATATCCAAGGTCCCCCATCAGCGCCTCGCCGGATATTTTGAGCATAACCCGCTTAAACGCAACTTCCGGTTGGTTTGTATCCTCGTCGGCCATCGTGTATCCCCTACCGGCTGTTTACTTTATCTGGCGCGCAAACTGTAGCAAAACCGCGTTAGGTTCAACGGGGAAGAGACAAGGAATTTGCTCAATGCACATTGTAAACTCTTTTCGTTCCGCTGAAACGTCGATGTGCAATACGCTACGATGAACAAACTGCCTGATATCTCACCCGAGCTTCCGGTTCTCATCGCCGGTCCAACAGCAGCAGGCAAATCTGCGCTGGCCTTGAAGATCGCGGAAAAAAGCAGCGGCATGATTGTCAATGCTGACGCGCTTCAGGTTTATGATGGCTGGCGGATTCTAACTGCGCGCCCTTCTGCGAAAGAAGAGGCACAAGCACAGCATCATCTTTACGGTCACGTATCTTATAAGCACGATTATTCCGTTGGGCATTGGTTGCGTGACGTAGCCGCTTTGTTAATAGCATCCGATCAGCGCCCGATCATCGTTGGTGGGACCGGCCTTTATTTTCGCGCGATGACCGAAGGGCTGGCTGAAATTCCAAACATTTCACAATCTGTCCGCAAGGAAGCTGACGCACTGCTGGAAACTCTTGGTCTGCCTTCGTTGTTAAACACGCTCGATGAAAAAACACGCCAGCGTATCGACACAAGAAATCCGGCACGAGTTCAGCGCGCGTGGGAAGTTTTGCGCGAAACGGGGAAAGGCCTGGCGGACTGGCAGGATGAGACGCCTCCGCCGATTCTACCTCTTAGAAAAACGTTCCCGATCATTATTGACGCCGAGCGTGAATGGCTGAATGACCGCATTGCACAGAGATTTGACGCGATGATTGAAGCGGGCGCTTTGGAAGAGGCCCGATCGATGCTGGCAGACTGGGACCCCGCGCGCCTTTCATCAAAGGCAATCGGCGCACCGGAATTAATAGCCCATCTTAGTCGCAAGCTTGATCTGGACGTGGCAATCGAAAATGCGAAAACCGCATCACGCCAATATGCAAAACGTCAGCGCACGTGGTTTCGCGCCCGTATGACCAACTGGCACCCTTATCCGTTGCCGTAATTTAGCGACACTTAAACGCAATGATTCGCTCAATTCGGTGAATTCTGTGTTTTTTCTTTAGTTTGCCTTAATTTGGGTCATTATCGACGCTAATTAGAAAAAATATGCAACGCGACCCGGGCAGTCTCATGATTATGAATCCTATTCCAACACAGTCATCCGAAATCAGGGTGACCCCAATCCCGCGCATGACGCAGGGAGGACGCTGGCGTGTCGAGGCGATGCGCAGTTACACGTCCGATTTACTTTTGTGGTTCACTCGCGGACAGGGCCGCATAACTGTTTCGGGCCGAACGCGAGGATTTGGGGCACATAACGCCGTGTTTATTCCTGCCGGCACAATGCATGGGTTTGAGATAACTTCTCAAGTATTCGGAACGGCAGCATTTTTTCCAAGAAGTTTAAATTTGGCTTTTCCACAAGAACCTCTGCACCTTCGCATACGCGATGCTGCACCACAGGGTGATCTGACATTAATCCTTGAAAACCTTCAGCGTGAACTTGACGGAGACCGCCCTAAAAAAGAACGCGCGGCCGAGAATTACGCTGGCCTGTTCTCAGTTTGGCTTGATCGCGCAAAGCTGCAGTACCCACAAAACGAACGTAAATCAGAAAAAGCAGATCAACTGGTTGCACGATATTCGACCATGATCGAAGAACAATTCAGGTCTGGACGAACCGTTTCTGAATATGCGCAGGCGCTCGGCATTACGCCAACCCATCTGTCCAGAATTTGCAACAAAAGCTGTGGGCGTTCCGCTTCCGCTTTGCTTGCAGACAGAATTCTATACGAGGCGCGGCGCCTGCTCCGTGAAACCAAATTACCGGTTCAGCAAGTCGCAGCCCAGCTTGGTTTTACATCTGCGGCCTATTTTTCCCGGGCCTTTCAGAATCATACTGGTAAAACACCATCCGATTTTCGGCGAGGCGCCTAGAATAAAAACAAATTTCCAGCGATTGTATACATTTGCACTCTGAAAGATGCATGAATACGACCCGTGTCTGTCGTTTTTTTCCCTTAAAGTGACGATAGTAGCCGTTGACCTGTGGCCGATTGTAGTGCCGAATGGGTCCGTGAATTATTTGCGCCACGTGATGTCTGCTCTTGCCGACCTAAAATCAGAAAGCCGCCGTCTCACAACGGCGGACTGGCGCGTTATAAAAAATCCATGTGTCACAGGGAGAAAAAGATGACGCACTCTACCATTAACGGTAAACCCATGCACCCGGCCGTCCGGATGTACGCAGAAGAATGTAAGGCCGGTAAACTAAGTCGCCGCGAATTCCTTGCTCAGGCATGTTCGCTTGGCGTGGCCTCGGCCGCAGCTTACGGTTTGATCGGCGTTGCTGCGCCGACCGAAGCAAATGCAACCCCAGCAATGGGTGGTACTTTACGAATGCAACAGGAGGTGCGTGCGCTGAAAGACACTCGCACCGCGGACTGGTCGCAGATAGCCAACGCGACACGTGGTCATTTGGAATACCTAGTGGAATACAACCGCGATGGTACGATCCGTGGAATGCTGTTGGAAAGCTGGGCAGTCAACGACGACGCTACCGAGTATACTCTGAACGTTCGTCAAGGCGTCAAGTGGAACAATGGCGATGATTTCACCGCCGAAGACGTTGCACGCAATATCACACGCTGGTGCGAAAGAGATGCCGAAGGCAACTCTATGGCGGGCCGTATGGCAACACTGATTGACGAAGCAACTGGCCTAGCCCTTGAAGGCGCTATTGAGGTCGTGGATACCCATACCGTCAAACTGAACCTGCCTGCACCGGATGTGACTATCATTGCCGGTATGTCCGATTATCCAGGCGCCATCGTTCACAGTAGCTACACACCTGAAGAAACCCAAAATGCGGTTGGTACAGGTCCATATCTGCTTACTGAACTAGAAGTTGGCGTGAAATGGGTGATGGAGCGAAATACCAACCACACATGGTGGGGCACGGACGTTTACGGTGGTCCATACCTAGACCGGATTGAAAGTATCGACTACGGCACAGACCCATCGGCATGGATTGCAGCCGCTGAATCTGAAGAAGTCGACATGTTCTATGAAACTGTCGGTGACTATGTCGATATTATGGACGGAGTTGGCTGGACACAATCCAATGCAGTTACTGCTGCGACGATTGTTATTCGCCCAAATCAGCTTGCGGAAGTCGATGGCGTTAAACCATACGCTGATGCGCGCGTACGTCGTGCACTGGCGATGGCTGTTGACAACTCTGTCTGCCTCGAACTTGGGTATGCAGGCCGCGGTGTTACTGCTGAAAACCACCATGTTTGCCCGATTCATCCGGAATACGCGGATATCGGCAAGCCAGTTCATGATCCCGCCGGTGCGCTTGCGCTGATGGAAGAGGCCGGAATGGCCGACTATGAGCATGAATTGCTGTCAATCGACGATGACTGGCGCAAAAACACCACCGACGCCGTTGCAGCGCAGTTGCGCGATGCTGGTATCAAGGTCAGGCGGACAATTCTGCCAGGTTCAACGTTCTGGAACGACTGGGTAAAATATCCGTTCAGCTCTACAAACTGGAACCAGCGTCCGCTGGGCATTCAGATTCTCGCGCTCGCGTATCGCTCGGGAATGGCTTGGAATGAGTGGGGCTTTGCGAATGCCGAATTCGACGAACTGGTCACCAATGCGCTTGCAGTTGCGGACGCTGACAAGCGCCGCGAACTGATGGTTCGGATTGAAGAGATCATGTGGGAACAAGGCGTTACCATTCAACCTTACTGGCGGTCGCTATATCGCCACCACGCCGAGAACGTCATTGGCGCAGAAATGCACCCCTTGTTTGAAATCCACGTCTACAAACTGGGACTTGCAGCCTGATATTACGACTAGGGGGGGGCCGGCTCAGGCCCCCTTTTTCCACCGGAAACAGCATCCGGGGCGAATAAGTTTGGGAAACTCAACATAAGCCAAATGAATTTGCGAACCGTGATGCGCTTAACACGGCAAACGCAGAGAAAAAAATAATAAAATTCTGCTGAATAACGACGGGGAAACGAATGGGACTGTTCATCTTACGCCGATTAGGGGTCATGCTCCTTACGGCACTCTGCCTCACATTTATCGTCTTCTTTCTGACGAACCTTTATCCAAACCTTGAAAAGCTCGCCAAGACGCAGGGAAACATGCGTATGAGCGATGAACAAGTCACGTCCTGGCTTGCCAGCCGCGGTTACTTACAGCCGACTGTTGTGAAATATGGCCAATGGCTTGGTGTCTTGCCTGGCTTCACATTTGTGAACAAAGACGGTGTTGAAACGGGCCGGTGCTTCAAGTCTGGTGTGCCAGCCGAAGAAACACCGAGTTTTTGCGGCGTGATACAGGGCGACTGGGGAGAATCCACAGTTTTCAAAGATGGCGTTGCTGGAATCGTGGGCAAAAGGCTTGGGCTTACCGGTAAGCTGATGTTCTGGGTTATGGTCCTGATGGTTCCCGCAGCTTTGACGGTAGGCGTTTTAGCCGGGATGCGCGAAGGGTCCAAGATGGACCGCACCCTATCCACCTTCTCAATCGCGAGCACTGCGACACCTGAATATGTGTCAGGTGTCATATTTATCGCGATCTTTGCCTCCTCGGCCGTTGGACTAAAGTGGTTCAAGGGTACGGCAACCTCTGCAATGGATGATATTACTTTCGCAAACTTCACGCTTCCGGTTCTTACAATCGCGCTCTACGGTATGGGCTATATCGCACGGATGACACGCGCCAGTATGACCGAAGTTATGACGGCGCAGTATATCCGAACGGCGCGCCTGAAGGGCGTTACCTTTAAGAACATTGTTCTGAAGCACGCTCTGAGAAACGCGCTGATCGCGCCGTTTACGGTGATAATGCTGCAATTCCCATGGCTGCTGAACGGCGTGGTGATCGTTGAGACCCTGTTTAACTACAAGGGCTTTGGTTGGACGCTGGTACAGGCGGCCGGCAACAATGACATTGAGCTGCTGCTTGGATGTTCTGTCGTCGCTGTCGCCGTGGTTCTGGTAACGCAGCTGATAAGTGACATCGGCTACGTCTATCTTAACCCACGCATCCGTATCTCTTGAGGGGACTGAACAATGGAACCACTATCCTGGGGCCTGATTATTGCCCAGATCTTCATTCAGTTCATTCCTGTATGGATTGCACTGTTTCTAACCTTTGCCCTTTCAATCAGCTACAAACGTCGACTGGGGCTTTACGGAAAACTCTTTGACAGCCCGATCGGGATGATAGGCTTCGCCATCGTCATGTTCTGGGTCTTCACGGCTGTGTTCGCCGATTTGATCATTACACATGATCCTATTGGCCAGATTTCAGGCATGAAAAATAAAGTTCCGGGCACACCTGTACCTGAAGGTGCTGCTGGGTATCTTCATTATCTCTTGGGTGGTGACAACCTCGCACGTGATGTCTTTAGCCGGGTTGTGATGGGTGCGCGGCGCGTTCTGCAAATTGCACCAGCAGCAACCTTGTTTGCCTTTATGGTCGGTATAACGCTTGGCCTGCCTGCCGGATACTTCGGCGGACGGCTAGACACGATCTTGTCGTTTCTTGCGAACCTCGTTCTCGCTTTTCCGGTCATCCTGTTGTTCTACCTTCTCGTGACACGCGAGATCGTCGAAACGGGCATTCCAATGTATCTGGCTGCGGTTCTGTTTGCCTTCCCGATCATCTTCATGCTGATCCTCTGGCAAAGTCGTTACTTCACGCAGCCCGCTACACGAAACTGGCTGGTCTCGATAACACTTGTCATTGGTGTCTGGGCCTATCTTGGTCTGGCATTTAATGCCGATCCTTTCGGGGTCTGGGGAATGGACCCGAACCTGCTGAACGTTTTTGTTTCAGTGGTCTTCGTCAACTCGCCCACAGTGTTCCGGATCGTGCGTGGTCTCGTGCTTGATATCCAGACTCGCGACTACGTGGCTGCAGCCCAGACACGGGGTGAAGGCCCATGGTACATCATGCTTTGGGAAATCCTGCCAAATGCCCGGGGTCCGCTGATCGTCGATTTCTGTCTGCGCATTGGCTACACCACGATCCTTCTGGGGACATTGGGTTTCTTCGGACTTGGTGTAAGCCCGGAAAGCCCGGACTGGGGGTCAACGATCAACGATGGGCGCAAGCTGTTGTCGGTCTATCTGCACCCTGCCCTGCCTCCGGCTCTGGCTTTGATGAGCCTGGTGCTGGGTTTGAACCTGCTGGCCGATGGCCTGCGTGAAGAATCGCTGAAAGACTAGGGAGAGAAATCATGACAAAATCGGATTATGACGGCCCTGTTCTGGAGATAGACAAACTCTCGATCAGCTTTTTCACACGGCTTCATGAAATTCCCGCGGTGATGGATTTCTCTGTCTCCGTGCAACCCGGCGAAGCCGTCGGGTTGGTCGGGGAATCGGGTTGCGGCAAATCAACAGTGGCGCTTGGGGTCATGCAGGACCTTGGCGTTAACGGAAGCGTTGTCGGCGGCACGATCAAGTTCAAAGGCCGCGATCTGGCCGAAATGAGCCCGGACGAATTACGCGACATCCGGGGCAATGAAATCGCGATGATCTATCAGGAGCCGATGGCCAGCCTGAACCCTGCAATGCGGATCGGTAACCAACTTATGGAAGTGCCGATGATCCACGAAGGGGCGTCGGCCGAAGACGCTTATCAACTGGCGCTTGAGGTGGTGACAGATGTTAAGCTGCCGGATCCAAAGCGAATACTTAACAGTTATCCACACCAGCTTTCCGGGGGGCAGCAGCAACGTATCGTCATCGCGATGGCGCTGATGTCCAAACCCGCATTGTTGATCCTGGACGAGCCCACAACAGCGCTTGATGTGACCGTTGAGGCCGGGATTGTCGCTCTGGTCAGAGACCTTGGTAAAAAATACGGCACGTCTATGCTGTTCATCAGCCACAACCTTGGCTTGATTTTGGAAACCTGTGATCGGTTATGCGTGATGTATTCCGGCGAAGCTGTCGAACGTGGCTCTATAAAAGATGTGTTCGACGAAATGCAGCATCCTTATACACAGGCGCTTTTCCGGTCCATTCCACTACCGGGCGCGGACAAGAACGCACGGCCATTGGTGGCCATTCCCGGCAACTTTCCTTTACCGCACGAACGCCCAGATGGATGCAACTTCGGACCGCGGTGCGACTACTTCGAACCCGGTCGCTGCAACGAAGGCTACATAAAAATGGAGCCGGTCAAAGGGAATGATCGTCACGAGTCGCGGTGTTTGAAGTTCAAGGAAATCGACTGGAACGCACCTATCACCTTGGCTGACAAAAAGGAAAAAGCACCAATAGGTGATGTTGTTCTTAAGATCGACAACCTCAAAAAATATTATGAGGTTGCCGCAAACGCGCTGTTTGGTGGTGGAAACAAAAAAGTTGTTAAAGCAAACGAAACCTTAAGCTTTGAGGCACGCGAATCTGAGACACTTGCAATCGTCGGTGAATCTGGCTGTGGCAAATCTACCCTGGCTAAAGTTCTGATGGGGTTGGAAACCGCGACGGATGGCAAGATTTCGTTGAACAACATTGAAATTCAGAGCACGCCAATAGAAGAGCGCGACACTAAGACGATCTCTTCTGTTCAGATGGTTTTTCAAAACCCATTTGATACGCTGAATCCGTCGATGACCGTCGGACGGCAAATAATAAGAGCTCTGGAAATCTTCGGAATCGGTGCAAACGAGGCCGAGCGGCGCGAACGCATGCTACATTTGCTCGACCTTGTGAAATTGCCACGCGCCTTTGGTGAACGCATGCCAAGGCAGCTATCCGGCGGGCAGAAGCAACGTGTTGGTATTGCCCGCGCCTTCGCTGGCGATGCCCAGATTGTTGTAGCGGATGAACCTGTATCAGCGCTTGACGTGTCGGTGCAGGCGGCAGTCACCGATCTGTTGATGGATATTCAGCGAGAGAACAAAACTACGCTGCTTTTCATCAGCCATGACTTGTCGATTGTTCGCTATCTGTCAGACCGCGTCCTTGTGATGTATCTGGGTCATGTGGTCGAAATGGGCACGACGGATCAGGTGTTCTCACCACCCTACCACCCCTATACAGAAGCGCTTTTGTCAGCGGTTCCAATTGCCGATACCTCGATCATTAAGAAACATATCGTTCTCGATGGGGATATCCCGTCAGCAATGGACCCGCCTTCGGGGTGCCCGTTCCAGACACGTTGCCGCTGGAAAGATCAGGTGCCGGGCGGTCTGTGCGACAAAGACGTGCCAAAAGTTAAATATCTGGAAAGTGGACACCAGGTTAAATGCCACTTATCAGATGATGTTCTTGCGACGATGGAACCGGTTATCAAAATCGCCGCCGAATAATCTAGACTATTAAACCGAAAGGCTGGGGAAATTCCCCGGCCTTTTTCTATTCAATATCAAAATCTGAAGCTGGTATTAACTTCCCAAAATACGGCGCACATAGTTTCGTGTTTCGCGATACGGGGGAACACCGCCGTGGCGCGTAACGGCTTGTGGCCCAGCGTTGTATGCTGCCAGGGCAAGCCGCCATGAACGAAATGTTTCGTATTGCGCACGCAGATACCTAGCACCGCCTTCAAGGTTTTCCGACGGAATACGTGGGTTGACCCCCAAAGTTCGCGCTGTGGCTGGCATCAACTGAGCAAGCCCAATTGCACCCTTGTGCGATCTCGCATTCGCGTTCCAGCCGGATTCTTGCTGTACAAGTCTCAGAAACAGGTTCTCAGGTATCCCGTGGCGCCGCGCCGCTGCACGTGCCAATGCGATGTAAGGCCCGCTGTAATTCCCACTATAGTTTGGAACGTTGTAGCGCGACGGAGTATTGACCGATCGCGGCTGCAACCTGACTGAATTCGCGTATTGCGACCGAGAGCGGTTATCAAGCACTCTTGTCTGAGAGCTAAAAAGCGCGGTTCTTGAAGACGACGAAAAAGTCAGCCCCTCAGTCATCCCGACTGATGGTGCGCTGATCGACAAAGAAAACAACACAACAAATAGACGTTTCATTACGGACCCCCATCCACGGATCGGTAATATAACGATTTTTATCTATTCTGCCAGCTTTTCAATAATTCCGGTTTTCTTTCGTGTGGCAGGGTGGTGTAAGTTCTTTTGAGTTCAAACCAGATTCGAAGGAGCGACCAATGGCAGGTTCGGTAAATAAAGTGATCCTAATAGGTAATCTTGGCCAGGATCCGGAAGTGCGGACCTTTCAGAATGGCGGCAAGGTTTGCAACTTGCGCATCGCAACTTCGGAAAATTGGAAAGACAAAAACACTGGCGAGCGTCGTGAGCGTACGGAGTGGCATACTGTTGCGATTTTCAACGAAGGGCTGGTGCGCGTAGCAGAGCAATATCTGCGCAAGGGCAGCAAGATCTATATTGAAGGTCAGTTGCAAACGCGCAAGTGGCAAGACCAATCCGGTAATGACCGTTATTCAACCGAAGTTGTGCTTCAGGGCTTTGGTTCCACGCTCGTTATGTTGGACGGTCGCAGTGACAACCAAGGTGGCAGTGGTCAGTCCGGCGGCTATGGTGGCGGTCAATCTGGCGGTAACCAGTCCGGTGGTGGAAGCTTTGGCAGCGGGCCAACAGGTGGCGGCGCAGCAGGCGATATAGACGACGAAATTCCGTTCTAAACAACACCGTATTAGGCGATTTAAAACCACCCCTTTGGATAAAACGGGGTGGTTTTTCGTTCTTGTTAAAAGGAATGAAGAAAATTAGCGCATTGCCAATGCTTCACTCAGAACTGTTTTAACAATATCCAGATCGACGTCAGACGTTACAAAGGCATCGCCAATAGCGCGCGCCATCACAAATTTTATTTGCCCATCGACCACTTTCTTGTCCTGCCTCATCAACGCGATCAGCGCTTCCGCATCCGGCAGAGCGCCCTTAATATCTGCAAGATCTGTCTTCATTCCCATCGTTTTCAGATGCGCGCGGACGCGACTTGGGCTTTCCTGTGAACAAAACCCCATTCGAGCGGAAACCTCAAAAGCCAAAGCACAGCCAACGGCAACGCCTTCGCCATGGAAAAGCCGGTCGGAATACCCCGTTGCCGCCTCCAGCGCATGACAAAACGTATGCCCCAGATTCAGCAAAGCGCGATCACCCAATTCTGTTTCATCCCGCTCGACGATATCTGCTTTCATTTCACAAGAGCGTTTCACCGCATAGGCGCGCGCTTCCATGTCACCGGATGCAAGAGCCGGGCCATTCTTCTCAAGCCATTCAAAGAACGCCTCGTCCCCTAACATCCCATATTTGGCAACTTCGCCGTAACCTGCCAGAAAATCACGTGGCGTAAGCGTGCCGAGAACTTCAATATCAGCCAAAACCAGTGTTGGTTGATGGAATGCCCCAATCAGGTTTTTCCCTTGTGGCGCGTTGATCCCGGTTTTACCCCCAACCGAACTGTCGACCTGTGCCAGCAGCGATGTAGGGATTTGAACAAACCGGACTCCCCGGCGCAGAACCGCCGCAGCAAATCCAGCAAGGTCACCAATGACGCCACCACCAAAAGCAACGACGACATCACGCCGTTCGATCTTTTGTTCAAGCAACCATTCAACAGATCTCTCAAAATGTGGCCAGGACTTAGTCGCTTCGCCCGCAGGAAGCGTCAGTGCAACCATGTCAACACCACTGGCTGTAAGTCCTGTGCGCAAGGCCTCAAGATGTTTCGCCGCAACGTTTTCATCCGTCAGCACAGCGACCCTTGGTCGATCCAGATAGGCCGAAATCTCGGCTCCGGCATTTACGATCAAACCTGTACCGATCTTAATGTCATATGACCGCTCGGCCAGATTAACGCGCAACGTTTCATGCATTTCTATTGATCTCCAAAACATCGGGTCGCGCGTGTAGCGCTTTGATAACAGTCTCTGCCATCTCTTCGATTGAAAAATTCGGGTTGGCATCGACAATAATATCCGCTCGTCCATAAAGCGGCACACGGGCCTCATAAATCTCGGAAAGTGTTTTAAATGGGTCAGACGTTTTTAAAAGCGGACGGGTCGTCTTGTGACGCACGCGGTTCCACAACAAATCCAGATCCGCCCGAAGCCAGACCGACACCCCATGTTCGCGAATGATCACACGGTTGCGTTGCGCTAGAAACGCGCCTCCTCCGGTCGAGAGAATGCAGCTTTCTTCAAGCAGCAGCCGGTTGATAACTTGCGTTTCTTTTTCACGAAAAAATTCTTCGCCGTCACGTTCAAAAATCTCGGCGATGGTCATATTGGCCGCAATTTCGATTTGCTCGTCTGAATCCAGAAACGGCACACCCAGTTTTACGGCCACCGATTTACCGACCGCAGTCTTGCCTGCCCCCATCATGCCAACCAGCACAACGGACTTTAATAATCGGTCACCCATACCGGCACAGTCCCGCCTACTTAAAAAATCAACTCCTGAATGGCGTGATCTTGCTCAAAAGGCTATATATATAATTCATGAGGCCGCCGAAAGCGTGGTCCATTGAAAAAATGTGGGCAGAGGACAAAAACCATGGGGCGATTTTTCAAAGCCGTTGTTTTTTTAGGTGTAGCAGGAATTGTTGCGCTGGTGAGTTTTGCCTATCTGGGTGATTTGTCGCCTATTCAAAGAGATGTAAGCGACACGGTGACGCTGGATGAGGAATAAAAATGCCTTCGCTTTGGCGGGGGTTTTGCTGTTTATTAACGGTCAGGCAATGGCCGAGGCGCCGCTTTCGGTCATCGATTGGCTGTCAGAATCAGTTGCGCTGCCATCTCACTTGGACGCTGATGGGGTGCCCTTTGGTGAAGAAGCTGCGACAGAAAGCGCGTCAATCGAAGTCATCACCAGTCAGCCATTGGATGCGCCCAACCCGGATGCTGTTGGGCTATTGCCCTCCTCGGTGACAGGTCTTCCAAATAACTTGTGGGAATCCAGCAGCAGCGCAGCCCTTGTTCGTCTGATAAGACAGGGATCTACCGAGACTTTACCAGCGATCGCTGAACTTAACCGCAGTCTCTTGCTTGCGGAAGCTTCAGCACCAAATGATGCAGACGGGTCCGGAGCTTTACTGCTGGCGCGTGTTGACCAGTTGTTGGAACTCGGCGCTCTTGATGACGCGCAAGCCTTGCTTGAACGCGCCGGACCGACAACACCGGAACTGTTTCGCCGTTGGTTTGACGTTGCATTGTTGACGGGTACAGAAAATCTGGCCTGTGATGCGTTGCGCAGCAACGGCGATATCGCACCGACCTACCAGGCACGCATTTTCTGTCTGGCGCGGAACGGCGATTGGAATGCAGCCGCCCTGACGCTGAATTCTGCCGAGGCCTTGGGATATGTCGCGCCTGATGAATATGACCTGATTGCCAGGTTCCTCGACCCTGAACTGTTTGAAGGCGAGCCCCCCCTTTCAACGCCATCACGTCCAAGCCCGCTTGTTTTTCGGATGCTGGAAGCGATCGGAGAACCAATTTCCAGCAGTACATTACCGCGTGCCTTTGCGCAGGCAGATCTACGGCCAAGTTCTGGCTGGAAAGCCCGGCTCGAGGCTGCAGAACGATTGGCACGCGTCGGCGCGATACCCGCCAATCAATTACTCGGAATATATACCGAGCGATCACCAGCTGCGTCGGGCGGAGTTTGGAACAGGGTTGATGCCCTGCAACGGTTCGATCTAGCCGTCAGAAACCGTGATGCTGAGGCGATTGATCAGATACTGCCAGTGATCTGGCGTGAAATGCAGCGCGTTGGATTGGAACGGCCATTTGCAAAATTATATGCAAATGAGTTGGACGGTATTTCGCTGGCTGGGCGTTCCGCAGGTCTCGCCTTTCATCTGGGCTTGCTGTCTGACAGCTATGAAACGCTCTCGCGTGCATATTCCCCGATCAACGATGAAGACAAGTTCCTGAGTGCCCTAGCAACAGGTGCGCCAGCGTCAGCCCCTGCGCCTTCTGCAATGGCAGAAGCGATACGCGATGGGTTTGACAGCGGAGAGCTGTCTGATGATTTGTCCCGCAAGCTGGCCGATAACCGATTGGGAGAGGCCATCCTAATTGCCAACCAAATGTTCAATGAAGGGGCAGCAGGCGATCTTGAAAAAGTAAGCCGTGCGTTAAGGTTCTACCGCGCAGTCGGGCTTGAGGATATTGCCCGCAAAGCAGCCCTGCAGCTTATGCTGATGGAACGGCACGGATAAATGGAGCGTTGGATATCCACTTTTCTAGAGGCGCAAGCCGCCGAACTGAATTCAGCGCGCAACACGCAAGAAGCGTATGGCCGTGACCTATTGAATTTCGCCGACTGGCTCAGAAACCGTAAGCTTGATTTTGCATCTGCGGAACGTGCTGATATAGAAGCCTACCTCATATCCTGCGATGCAGAAGGTTTGGCACGCGCCACAAGGGCACGGCGTTTGTCTTCGATTAAACAAATTTACCGCTTCGCTTTTGAAGAAGCCTGGCGCACTGACAATCCCGCGTTACAAATCAAGGGGCCAGGCAAAGACAAACGCCTGCCTAAAACCCTGTCTGAGGCGGAAGTTGATGGGATGCTTTTGGCCGCAGGCGAAGTCGGTCAGAGCAACGACGAAAAGCTTCGCAACACATGCCTCATGCAGATTTTATACGCGACAGGCCTGCGTGTCAGCGAACTTGTCTCATTGCCGGTCAGTGCAGTGCGCGGAGACCCAAAACTGATCCTGGTTCGTGGGAAAGGTGACAAAGAGCGGATGGTCCCGCTTTCCCCGCCTGCACGGCAGGCAACACAGGACTGGGTTTTTGTACGGGACGAGGCCGAAAAACTCGCCCAAAAAAACGGAAAACCGGTGTCACGGTTTCTCTTTCCGGCGCGCGGCAAAGACGGCCATATGACGCGTCAGCGGTTTTTCGTTCTGATTAAGGAAATCGCGGCCCATTCGGGACTTTCGCCAGAAAAAGTAACGCCTCACACATTGCGTCACGCCTTTGCAACGCATCTTCTGGCCAGAGGCGCAGACCTGCGTTCGATCCAGACACTGTTGGGCCACGCTGACCTCGCAACTACTGAGATCTATACGCATGTTCTTGATGAACGCCTGAAAGCTTTGGTTCTGGAAAATCATCCTTTGGCCACCGACGACGAATGAACCCGGTTCCAATTGACGCCTGTCTGAACCCGTCAACCCGCTTGAATAGAAACGCCTGAGTCCCCATAACAAACGAAACCATCTGACGCGGAAAAATCGGAATAAAATGCCCAGTACTGAAACATTTATGGATACGACTTTCTGGACGACAGCAGGCGCAATTGTTGCCCTGCTTCTTTTGTCTGGTTTTTTCTCGGGTTCGGAAACCGCGCTGACGGCTGCGTCACGCGGAAAGCTTCGCGCACAGGCTGATAAGGGGTCAAAGGGTGCTGAATGTGCGCTGAACGTGACCGAAGATAATGAGCGCCTGATCGGGGCGGTTCTGCTTGGGAACAACCTTGTAAATATTCTGGCGACGTCACTTGCGACCGCCTTGTTCACCCGTTCTTTCGGTGAAAGCGGCGTTGCGCTTGCAACACTGGTCATGACGGTTCTGGTTCTGGTTTTCGCAGAAGTGCTGCCCAAAACCTACGCAATCACAAACCCGGAAGTCGCGGCTGCGCGGGTATCTCCTGTGATCAGAATTGTAATTTTGGTTCTATCGCCAATTGTGTCGTCCGTGCGTGCAGTCGTGCGTATCATTCTGAGTATGTTTGGGGTCAAAACAGATCCTGACAGCCATATTCTGGCGTTACGTGAAGAAATTGCAGGTGCAATTTCACTTGGCCATTCCGAAGGATCTGTTCAGAAAGAAGACCGTGACCGTCTGCTCGGTGCGCTGGACCTTGGGGACCGAACGGTCGAAGAGATCATGTTGCATCGCTCTGAGATTGAAATGATCAATGTCGAAGAAGAGGCCGAGCAAATACTTTCGCAATGCCTGCAATCGCCCCATACGCGTTTGCCGATCTACAAGGGTGATCCGGATAATATAGTTGGAGTTGTACATTCGAAAAACCTTTTGCGCGCAATGGACCGTTTGATCCGTGGGCCTGAAGCATCTGAAGAAGCGCTCAAAGATTTCAAAGTGCTTGATGTTGCGATGAAACCCTATTTCATACCGGAAACAGCGACACTCGATGACCAGATGCGCCAGTTCCTACGCCGTCATACGCATTTTGCGCTGGTCGTAGATGAATATGGTGCGCTTCAGGGGTTGATTACGCTTGAGGACATCCTTGAAGAAATCGTCGGTGAAATTACTGACGAATTCGACAGTGAGGATGGCCCTCCTATGAAGCGCCTGGAGGATGGACAAATTCTTGTTGACGGTGCGACAACAATTCGCGATCTCAAAAGGGCTACAGACTGGCAATTGCCTGATGAAGAGGCAAACACGATCGCAGGACTTGTGATACACGAAGCACAGATGATCCCGTCACAGGGCCAGGTATTCAGCTTTCATGGTTTTCGTTTCGAAATTGTGACGCGCAAAGCAAACCGGATCACAAAACTGAAAATCCGGCCGCTCTAGGTTTTTTGCAAGTTTCAAGTTCCCCGCTAAACACCTCAGGCAGGGATATTCAGAGGTTTCGAAGGAAACGGGTTAGCGCCCTTTGAACAATGTGCCAAAGATACCGCGCACGATACGACGGCCCGTGGTCCCTTTGAGTTCCTTTATCACGACTTTACTCAGTGATTCCACAAAGCCATCTGGCTCTCTTCTGCGGCTCGAAGTCGAACGTTCGACGCGCGTTCCGGAATAACGCCGCCCTGCCTTATGTTCGCGCTCCGCTTCTTCGGCTTCTTCTTCTAGTCGTTCTGCCTCTTCCGCTTCTTTTGCGGCGCGCGCAGCACGCTCTTTCAGCATTTCGTAGGCTGACTCTCGGTCTTTGGCCGTGTCGTATTTCCCGGCAACCGGAGACTCAGCCATGACAAGACGGCGCAACTCGGCGCTTATGGGTCCCAGTTGAGAAGATGGTGGGCGTACCAGCGTACGTTCCACGACCCCTGGTGCGCCTTTCTTTTCAAGTGTTGAGGTTACGGCCTCGCCAACACCTACCTCGCGGATTGCCTGTTCCGTATCGAACCTTGAGTTGTCGCGGTATGTCTCCGCAGCGTGGCGCAATGCCTTTCGATCTTTCGCGGTAAAGGCGCGAAGCGCATGCTGGATACGATTGCCCAACTGGCCGAGGATATTCTCTGGCACATCCTGCGGATTTTGCGTGACGAAATAAACACCAACGCCTTTTGAACGGATCAGGCGTGCCACCTGTTCGACTTTCGTCACCAGAGCCTTGGGCGCGTCATCAAACAAAAGATGCGCCTCATCAAAGAAAAACACGAGCTTTGGTTTGTCGGGGTCACCAACTTCCGGGAGTTCTTCAAACAACTCAGACAGCAACCAAAGCAGGAAGGTTGCATAAAGGCGCGGAGCCCCCATTAGGGCAGCGGAAGTCAGAATATTAATGCGCCCGCGGCCTGCGTCGTCCACCGTCATCATGTCATTCAGGTCCAGCGCTGGTTCGCCGAAAATTAGGGCGCCACCCTGGTTTTCGAGAACCAGCAAACGACGCTGAATAGCCCCGATCGAGGCGACAGAAACGTTCCCGTATTGCAATGACAGGGATTTGTTGTTTTCGCCAACCCAGATAAGCAGCGCTTGTAGGTCTTTGAGGTCTAGAAGAGGTAAACCCTGCTCATCCGAAACACGAAACGCAATGTTGAGCACACCTTCCTGCGCCTCTGTCAGTTCAAGCAATCGACCGATCAACAGCGGCCCCATTTCAGCGACCGTCGTTCGAATGGGATGACCTTCCTCGCCGAAAAGATCCCAGAACGTCGTTGGGAAAGATTTGTAACTGTAATCGTCAAAGCCGATGGTCTTAGCACGGCTCATGAAAGCATCGTGCAATTTGAACTCGGCAGAGCCGGGGGCTGCGAGACCGGAAAGATCGCCTTTCACATCCGAAAGGAACACAGGAACCCCGGCATCAGAAAACCCTTCGGCAAGGATTTGCAGTGTCACCGTTTTACCAGTGCCGGTCGCGCCAGCAATAAGCCCGTGCCGATTGGCGTATTTCAACAATACGCCCTGGTCGATTGCGTAATCTTCGCCACCGCCGCCTAAATATACCCTGTTGTCCACCCGCACGATTCCCCGTTTTTAAAAAGCACATACAATAGAAACACAATGTTAACCTTTTACTGCCAGTCTATCCACTGTCCGACAAGTGCTGCATTTAGCACGGATATTCCTTCATCCCGAATGACTGGTCGCACCATCGTGTGCGACCCTTTTTTTCAGTTCAGGCAACATGGTGTAGTTTGAATTTTTACTGTTGACCGAAAACAGCAAAGAACATACGGTTTGGCCAATAATAAGTCGGCCAGTCCGACGGGGAGAAGTCTTTGGAAAAAGGGTCGTTTCGCGACCCTTTTTTTCCGGGCGGACGAAGTGGCGGGTTTTTGCAAACTTTAAGGCAAACCTTTAGAATTAAGCCTGACTCTCGCAAATTCACATGATAAACGCTTTGCAGAAATTGGAATGATGGAAACCAAATGACTGATTTGATGAAAACGCTTGCGTTGTTCGGCCTGATGGCCGTTGCAAGCCCAGCCTTTGCTCAGGAAACCACAACTGAAACGGAAGCGGCCACTGAAGAAGTAACTGAACAAGCAACCTCAGAAACCGTACCGGCGCTTGATTTGGGTGAAGAAGTCACTGAAGAAAATCAGGTTGGACAGCTTTACGTAAAAGAAACCTTTGGGGATTGGACCGTTCGTTGTGTGCGTGCGGAAGAAGGGCCAGAGCCTTGCCAGATTAACCAAACGCTGGTGAGCGCGGAAGATTTGCCAGTTGCAGAGATCAGCCTCTATCCATTGCCAGAAGGTCAGCAAGCGGCAGCGGGTGCAACAATTGTGACACCACTTCTGACGCTGCTTACAGAACAGATCACGATCAAAGTGGATAATGGAACAGCTAAAAAATATTCTTTCAGCTGGTGTGAGAGCAACGGGTGCTATGCACGTGTTGGCTTTACTGCCGAAGACATTGCCGCATTCAAACGCGGCGCAAGTGCCACGATGAGCATCGTGCCAGTTGCCGCACCTGACCAGCGTGTAACGGTTCAGATTTCTTTGACCGGGTTTACAGCAGGTTACGACTCTTTAACAGTCGCCAACTAAAAGCAATTCCAGAAAAATTTAAAAAGCCGCCCCTTTAGGGGCGGCTTTTCTTTTGCGCCTATCCCATTTCGTGTTGCACGGTCATGCGAACCGGGCGTGGGGTGTTTCAGAATAGACCAATGTCATTCTTGGACTCGCCTGAAATGGCCTGAAGCACATCCCAGTGTTCAACAATTTTTCCCACGTCTTCAAATCGGAAAATATCGATATCGGCATTGTCGTCGCTGCCGGGCTAAAGCTGATGACTATGAAGAACAACGAAATCCCTCTCTACGATTGTCCTTTTAAAGTGCGTTAGGTTTGTTCATTTCAGAATTTTCGCTCATTTCATTTCCCTCATGCCAAGCATCTAGTTTATCAAGCTTTGATCAATTAACTGTTTAGATTGAACGCAATTTTTCTACGATTAATTATTGCAACTGGGATCGTCTAAGAAAGAACGGTACGATTTCATGCTACGCTTTACTTATAATGCTATTAAGATTTTCGCAGTGCGATCACAGCATTTAGCCCGCCGAAAGCAAATGCATTGGAGATGGCCACATCTACAACTGCCTCACGCGCCTCATTTGGTACGACATCAAGCGCGCATTCCGGGTCAGGTTCCTCGTAGCCAATGGTTGGTGCTACGACGCCTTCTCGCAATGCCATAATGCATGCCAAAAGTTCGACCGCTCCAGTTCCGCCAATCAAATGACCGTGCATGGATTTTGTGGATGAAATCATCAGTTTGTCGGCGTGGTGCCCAAAGACATCTGCAACAGCCGCGCATTCGGTCTTGTCATTTGCTGCGGTTCCCGTGCCATGGGCGTTGATATAAGCAACATCTTCGGGGTTAAGCCCTGCGTCCTTTATTGCGCCAGCGATTGCACGGGCAGCACCTTGTTTGGAGGGCATAACAATATCTGCAGCGTCCGATGACATGGCAAAGCCAACCACTTCTGCTAAAATTTCGGCCCCTCTGGCTTTCGCGTGTTCATATTCCTCGAACACGAAAACCGCCGCACCTTCGCCCTGCACCATGCCATTGCGGTTGGCACTGAAAGGGCGGCAGGCATCGCGCGACATAACCCTTAACCCTTCCCAGGCTTTCACCCCGCCAAAACACAGCATCGACTCTGAACCACCGGTGACCATGACTTTGCACATTCCGGAACGAATAAACAGAAAGGCCTGCCCCATGGCGTGGTTTGACGAGGCACAGGCCGTGGCAACCGTAAAGCTTGGCCCTTTAAGATTATGCTCGATTGAAACATGGCTGGCAGCTGCGTTGTTCATCAGCTTTGGGACGACAAAGGGATGAACCCTGTTCTTACCCTCTTCGTACACGGCACGGTAGTTATCATCCCAGGTATTTACACCGCCGCCAGCTGTTCCAAGAACAACACCGGACGACTGGGCAAGTTCGCCATCAAAACTAAGCCCCGATTGCGTGATCGCCTCATTCGCGGCCAGCAAAGTAAACTGAGTAAATCTGTCGTACAGTGCTATTTTCTGGCGGTTGAAGTGGCTTTCTGGTGCGTAATCGTGGACCTGCCCGCCAATGCGGATCGACAAACGTTCAACATCGCGAAACTCGAGCGGGCCGATCCCGCATTTCCCTTCGCGCATGGACTGCAAGGTATCCTCAACATTCGTTCCAAGTGCATTGATTGTGCCCTGCCCGGTTATGACAACTCGGTGCATCAGGCCTGCTCTGAAACCAGACCTTCGACTGCTTTTACAATCGAGGCCACAGACGAAATATCAAATTCGCTTTCCGTCGGATTGTTGGCGTTAAAAGGGACTTGAATGTCAAAAGCCTCTTCAATCGCAAATATGCTTTCAACCAGACCCAGGCTGTCTATTCCGAGATCTTCAAGCGTTGAGTCTAGACCAACATCAGACACGTCCAGAACAGCCTGTTCAGCTATGATTTTAAAGATTTTTTCTTTAACACTATCGGACATGAGGCCTCGCAATCAACTAGGGTTGTCTAGTCCTTCTCACCGTTTTTTGAAACAGATTTTTGAAGTTCCGAAAATTGGCGCATGAGCCGTGGCAAACGTCGCAGTGCTTTTTGAATTTCGATCTGACTTTCCATTTTCATGGCTGGCGATCCAAGCAGAACACGTCCGGCAGGGGCATTGCTGAAAATTTTCGTCGCGCCGCCTGCAACAACATCGTCGCCGACGAAAATATTGTCACTGACACCAACCTGCCCACCCAGAATTACGCGGTTGCCGATGCGGGCAGACCCCGCAACGCCAACCAGACCGCACAAAAGACAATCTTCGCCGATTTGGACGTTGTGACCGACCTGTACCAGATTATCGATCTTGGTGCCGCGCCCGATACGTGTGGCCCGAATTGTTCCGCGATCCAATGTAGAGTTAGAGCCAACCTCCACGTCATCGCCGATCTCTACATTTCCCAGCGAATAGATCCGAGTCCAGCTTTGTTGGTTGATGTCGCCCTGATCACCAAGATTCTCGCGCACCTTTTCAACGCTGGATTTTTCCGGCGTTACGAAGGAAAAACCGTCTCCTCCGATCGTTGCATTGGCTTGCGCGATAAAACGATCACCAATCGAAACGAATGGCCCGATCCGGACACCCGCGTGAAGCAGGATGTCGGAGCCAAGTGACGACCCTTTCGCTATCGAGACGTGGCTTGCGATACGCGCGTTATCGCCAATTTTCACGAGATGCCCGATAACAACAAAGGCGCCGATAGTCGCGTTTTTACCAATCTCAGCGGTCGGATCAATGACAGCCGTCGAATGAATGCCCGGCTCAATATCTGGGCCTTGATCCATCAATTTTGTCAGGCTCGACATTGCATAACGGGGTCTAGCAACGATAATTGCGGCCTTCAGCCCAAGTGCTTGCCAGTCCGCACCGTCCCACAATACTGCAACCTGTGCGGAACCATTTATCAACGTGTCCCCGTAATCCGGGTTCATGGCTAAAGCCAGAGCTGTCGGGCTGGCATCTGCAGGTTCGGCCGCATGTGTGACAGAGAGATCAACATCACCAACGGCTTTTGCCCCCAGCGCTGCTGCAATTTCTTTTACAGTGAAACCCATCTCATTCCCCTTCGGTGCGAACGGTCAATTCGCTGTTGGGGTAAGATTTAACTACGAACGGCGCGGAGTGCCACCCCAGCCTGTGACAAGGCGTTCCAGATTCGACGATCCCGCCCATAAATGTCACGACGAAACTGAGTTCTGCCCCGCGCCTGGGTAAATGCGGTTCTGTAAATCAGATGCACTTGTATCGGCACCTCAAGCGGGACAACGGTTTCGCGACCAGTCGCGAGGCGCTCTTGAAAAAAGGCTTCCGGGTTTGAAACCTGACGCGCAAGAAGCGCATAAGCAAAATCAAAGGGGTCGTTCAGACGAATGCAACCGTGGCTGAAATCACGAACTTCACGCGCAAACAGATTTTTCGCTGGTGTATCGTGCAAGTAAATATTGTGCGGGTTCGGAAACATAAATTTCACCAACCCAAGCGCATTCCGACGGCTTGGCGGTTGTTTAATATCAAATGGAAAATTGTGTGTGTCGAACTGAGTGAAATCAATACTCGCGCGATCCACAAGTTGCCCACGAACATCTGTAATACGCATATGCCCTGCTGCATTCGGATCACGCTGCAGCAAAGGAAGATATTCCTCTGTCGCAATTGAGCGAGGCACATTCCAAGTCGGATTAATAACCATGTGCTCCATCACATCGGAAAATTCTGGCGAGCGGCGGTCTGACTGGTTTTTGCCAACCACGGACCGTGTGCTGAATGTAACCCTACCGTTATCAACGATCTTTGCCGTGAAATCGGTCAGGTTTACCAGAACGTGACGGTCCCCTCTGTCGCGGTTCAGCCACCGTTCACGCTCCATGGCGACGATGACGGATTGCAGGCGGTTCTCAACGCCCACATTCAGTTGCTGAATTGTAGCCTGTCCCGCAACACCGTCCGGTGTCAGACCATGTGCAAGCTGAAACTGCTGAACTGCTTGCTGGATCGCGGCGTCGTATGTTTGGGTCGCACTGCGACGCATGTACCCCATTGCAATCAAACGATTGCGTAATATGACGACCAGATTGCCACTATCGCCCGGCTCCAGTTTGCGCGCAGCTACGTCGGGACCCCAACCACCCCGGCCAAGCAGACGCTCAAACCGGAGCTTTTCAGCCATCAATCGGTTGTATTCTGGCGTTTTAGGTGTCAAAGCCCGAAAAACACCGTTAGGCGATCTGCTTGCCAAAGTTCGCAGCAGGGTCAATCTGTTAACACGCGGAACGACACGAACAATGCCTTCGTCAACGCGGGACGGCACAAGAATACCTGTTTGAATATCGCGTGCATATTGCAGGAACTTGCGGCTGAGATCCACTTCAAGCTGCCCACGCGCACGCGGCGTATTTGCAGCCCTTAGCGCCGCACGTATTTCAGTGGGGTCGTACCTGCGAACAGGCAACGCATGGTCGCCGGCGTTTTCCAAAGCAGATAGAAAAGCACGACGAAGCTGGGCATCCCGCCCTGCCCGACCTGTCCAGATCGGATCATAACTTCTTGTTCTGTAAAACTCTGCAATTTCAATGTCACCTGACGCAGCTTCTGCAACTGCTTGCTTAAAAGCAGTCACCTGTGCGTGCGCAGGTACAGTCAACCCCAGACTGACAATAATCAGTGCAAACAGGGCGCTCCACACGTTTAAAAATGCTTGGCGTGGTACAAACGATGTCATAAAATTTCCTATGGTCGGCGCAAAATCATGCATACATGCATATAAGCGTGAATTTTCGGGGAACTAGGTATCAGAGTCCATTCACTTTTGCGAGTAAGCCCCCGTATTTCCACAGGGTGTGCACGAAAAGCAACTCTTTCCAATTAAGTGGGAAACAGTGAGTTTCAGCGAATTCTTGCCGATTTTACTTGATTCGGTCGCTCTTTGGTAAAGAGCACTTGGTCACCGATTCGACTTATGCCATAACGCACGGGATAGCGCGCGACGGGAAGCCGTAACTTAAGCGGCGTAAAGCACGGTGGGACAGGCTAAAATAAATGACTAGTAAGACGGATTCACAGTTCACACGACGTGGAATTTTAGGGGCGTTCGCAGCAACAGCCCTTGTAGCAGCGCCAACATATTCAAAAGCAGCTGGGTTTCTCAGAGGTGGTGGCGATATTCGCCGCATCAGAATGTACTCTGGCCGAACCGGCGAAAACATAGACATGATCTATTGGGTTGACGGCGAATACGTTCGCGAAGCCCTGACCGAAATCAACTATTTCATGCGCGACTGGCGGCAGGATCAGGCCACAACAATCGACCCGCGTACCATCGACATCATGGCAGCCTCTCACAGTCTGCTTGACGCGAATGAGCCTTATATGATGCTCTCCGGCTACCGCACGCCGCAAACCAATGCATTGTTGCGCTCGCGGTCACGTGGTGTTGCGCGTAACTCGCTTCACATGCAGGGTAAAGCTGCTGACTTGCGGCTATCTTCGCGCAGCGTTGGCCAGATATTCAGTGCAGCGAAATCTTGCAACGCAGGTGGCGTTGGCCGCTACTCAAGATCTAATTTTGTTCATATGGATTGCGGGGATATCCGTAATTGGGGAAGCTGACCGAACGCGTCTTTTCCTAGGACAAAAAGATAAAGCGCCTGCTTTTTGCGGCGCTTTTTTATTTGAAATATTTCTCTTGCTCCGAGCGGAGACGAAGACACCAACAAACTACATCAGCAAGGTGAGAAACACTCAAGCTCGCTCAGACATCCACTCAATTTTTCCAAAATCATATCGACATCCCCTTCCTCAATTGTCAGAGGCGGTCTGATTTTTAGAATGTTATCGTGGGGACCTTCTGTACCAATCAGAACGCGGTGCTCGCGCATTCTGTTCAGAACGTAATCCGCAGCATCCGTCGCAGGCGCAAGGCTTTCGCGATCCTGAACAAGTTCGACACCGACAAACAAACCAAACCCACGTACATCGCCTATTAAGTTGTGCTTTTTCTGAAGGCTGCGAAGGCCGTCCAAAAGCCGACCTCCCATTAGGCGCGCATTTTCCTGAAGCCCTTCATCGTCAACGATATCAAGAACCTCTTTTCCAGTGCGGCAAGATAACGTTGAGCCGCCGAAGGTCGAAAAATATTCTATGCCATTTGAAAAGCTCCTGGCGATCTCTGCCGTTGTCACAACCACGCCAATCGGATGACCGTTTCCAATGGGCTTACCCAAAACAATGATGTCTGGTTTCGCGCATTGTTGCTCAATTGCATAGTAATAATCCCCAAGTCGCCCAAGTCCGGTCTGCACCTCGTCGGCGATGCAGACACCGCCCGCTGCACGAATTTTCGAGTAAACTTTTGCCAGATACCCTTTGGGTGGGATGATCTGGCCGCCAACACTTGGAAAGGTTTCTGCGATAAATCCGGCGAGCTTGCCACCCCGCGCCGCGATTTCATCAAGAGCGTCATCAACCAAAGCAGCATATTTCCCGGCCCGGTCCGGATCATCCCGACGAAAACGGCCACGGTAGTCATCGGCAACTTCAACCAGATGTACCCAGTCCTGCTGCCCTACCCCGCCCGGTTTGTTGAATTTGTAAGCAGACAGGTCAATCGCACCGGTCGTATTGCCGTGATAGCCGTGATCGGGCGTTATCATATCCTTGCCACCCGAATGCGCACGCGCAAGGCGCAATGCAAGCTCGTTTGCTTCAGACCCTGAATTGACGAAAAAGCAGATGCTCAGGTGATCCGGCATCTTAGAGAGCACTTTGTCAGCAAATTCTGTCTGCGCGGGATGCAGGTAACGTGTGTTCGAATTCATCCTCTTTAGCTGGTCAGCAGCAACGGCCTGTATCCTTGGGTGCGCATGGCCGACATGAGGGACGTTATTATAGGCATCAAGATACGGACGACCCATTTCGTCAAACAGATTATGACGCCAACCACGTAGAAACATCACCGGGTTTTCGTAGCTCAGCTTCAAATTCCCGCCAAAATGTACCCGCCGCTTTTCAAGGACAGTTTCCATTTCAACCGGTTGATAGGCTGTTTTCGCATCTGGAATATTCAGCAAAGCAGCCGGGTTTGGGCACAGTTCTTGCCACAGATAAAGTTCATCCGGGTCTGCGACCCCGGGCCAGTCGTCGCCCATTCCGTCAGTCGTCAGCGCCAGTTGAAAATGAACATGTGGCGACCAGCCACCGTTTTGCGCCGGCGTACCAAGTTTGCAAAAGGCTTCTCCCTTTTTCAGGGTCTGACCGATTTTAAGCGTGGTCGTGACTTCCGGATCCAGATGGCCATAAAGCGTATAGAATATATCGCCGTCCGGTGTTTTGTGGCTCAGTATGACAACACCGCCGTAGTCAAGATGCATGTTCCTGTTCTCAACAACGGCAACGGTTGCCTCCATCGGCGCGTGAAGGGATCTGCCAGCAGGTGCAAAGGCATCCACGGCGATGTGAACCGTTCGTCTGTTTGACGCCTTCCAAGGTCCTTTCCGGAACACGTCGGCCGTGTAGATCAATCTGGGCTCTGCATAGTAACCCAACCATATCCGTCCCTGATCTTCAAACTCCTGCCCGACAAGTGCCGCTTCTTGTGGTGACAGATCAAACGGGTTTCGCGGTGTGGTCGAAGCAGCAACAGAAAGCGAGCCCATCGGTGCATCTGCAAGGTCCTCACCCATGATGGGCGCAAAATTTCCGCGCTCTGCGTTCAGGAACGCATGGATACGAGGTGCGGCATCTGTCACCGGGAACCCGCAGGCACAACGTAACCTCGCCCTCATTAACCCAGCGTCGATCTTCTGCCCTTCCAGAAACCGCCACGCCGGGGCCTGCGAGATTGTGACATATGGGTCATCCGGTGTCTGCTCAGCCATAAGGGTCGAATTTACAACGCTCACAGCCAGGCGCATTCTGAGCAGTGGGTAAATCATGTCTATTTCAGCAGCGCTGATCGGATGAACGCTGTGGTATCCGGCGACAAGCGCTGCAAGCGCATTTTCAGGTTCCTCGTGGTCCAGCACAACATAGGCACCTGCAATTGCAATCTCGCAAACACGAGGTGCCGTGACCATATCGCCGAGATCTATCAATCCCGATACTTCGTGCATGCCGGTCAAAGAGCCGCGCACCAGAATATTGTAGTCGTTAATGTCATTGTGAATCGCATGCTTTGGTAAGGCTGCCAGTTCAGGTTCCAGCGCCTCAAAATCAGAAATGACTTCAGATACCATTGCTTTACGGCCTGGATTTGTAAGCACCGTAATCTTTGGCCTGATCCAGCCAGCCTTTGTCAGGTTCCATTTGAAATCCCGTTCAAGATAGGGGTGTGCGAACTGTTCAAGCGCCTTATCCAGCAGCCCGATTTGTCTGCCCAGGAACTCTATCAATGAAAGCGAGTGCGGCTTGAAATCCGCATAACTGACACCATCAAGCGCAGTCATCACCCAGATATGACGCATTACCCCTGCCGCGTCCGGCATCGATGCGTAGCCCCGCCCATCAGGTATCGGAACAAGAAAGGGAGCCGGAAAACCCGGTGCAAATTTTTTGATCTGGTGCAGCGCCTTGCACTGCATATCGACCAGTTGTACGTCACAGCCCACATGCATGACTTTTAGAATGTGGTTTTTCCCATCGTCACCTTTTGCGAAAAAGTTCAGATCATATTCACCATTCAGGCGTGTAAGCTCAGCTGAAATTCCATAGATAGACTTCAAAACATCTTGCCAGTATGCGCGCATCTTTTCTGATCCAAATGATGTAAGATACCCTACGACTATGCTTAATTGAGTGAACCTTCCAGTGAATACAATGAAAACATTCATGACTGTTTCGAATGTCTGAAGGACTGAAACGGCACCAAGTAAAAATCAGCCTCCTTCCAAACACCATGTCGGCAATCCTTGACAAAGGATGCAAATAAAAGAGTTAAATGTCTGATAGATTTGATGCGTCAACCCGCATCGCCGAGTCGGCAACAACATCCTTACCGGACCTGGGGGCCATGGAAGCAGACTACGCAATAATCGGCGGCAGCATTGTCGGCCTTTCAATCGCTTGGGGGCTGCTGAAACGGGGGCGGCGCGTTCTTGTGCTGGACGGGGATGACGGTAGCTTTCGCGCGTCACGCGGAAACTTTGGCCTTGTCTGGGTTCAGGGAAAAGGCCTGAAGCAACCCGCATATGCACGTTGGACGCAAAAATCCGCAGCTGCTTGGGCGGATTTTTCAGCGGAGTTGGGCGAGTCAACAGGCTACAACCTCGCGCTTCAGCAGGCTGGAGGCTATGACTTCTATTTTGATGAGGAAAGCCTTGAGCAAAGGGTAGCTGAATTTGAAACCCTTAAAAAAGAGCTTGGCGGTGACTACCCCTTTGAGGTTCTGCGCCACAACGAACTCAAACGCGAAGAGCCCAACATCGGCCCGCGCGTTGCGGGCGCGATTCTTCATCATCAGGATGGGCATTTGAATCCGCTTCGGCTTTTGAAGTCTCTGGCTGACGATGTGCGCCGTATGGGCGGAACCGTAAAATGCGGGGTCCCGGTGAAACGCATATCAAAGCGGGATCTTTTTGAGATCGAAGCCGAAGACGGCACGATTTACGCAGCTCCGAAATTTGTCCTTTCTGCCGGGCTTGGTGCTATGGATCTTGGACCCCAGCTTGGTTTCTCTGCTCCGATCCGTCCGCAAAGGGGCCAGGTGCTGATCACGGAAAAACTGCCGAAAATGATGAACCGCCCGTCCGGAATAATCCGCCAGGTGGACGAAGGCAGTGTGCAGATCGGCGACAGCAAGGAAGAAGTCGGTCTCGATGATCGGGTGACGCTGGAAACAGCATCCGCAATCGCAGCGCGCGCCGTTGCAGTTTACCCGGATCTGGCGAAAGCCAAACTTGTACGAAGCTGGGGGGCATTACGCATAATGTCACCCGACGGTTTTCCGATCTATCAGGAATCCTCAACCACGCCCGGTGCATTTCTTGTAACATGTCACAGCGGTATAACGCTGGCGGCCGCACATGCGCGTTACCTTCCCGCTTGGCTGGACGGGTCTGATCAGGCCCCAAATCTGGAGGTGTTCAGTGAACAACGCTTCGCCATTTCATAACATTTCCCCTTCTGATGACCTCGTAACTGTTACCTTCGACGGTATTGAATACATCTTGCCCGATGGTGCAAATCTTGCTGCTTCCTTATTGGAAGCCGGTTTGCGGTATTTTCGCAATACGCCTGTCTCAGGCGCGCCACGCGGGCCTTTTTGCATGATGGGTGCCTGCTACGACTGTCTGGTTGAAATCGACGGCGAAACCCGGCAAGCCTGCATGACCGAAGTGACTTCCGGTCTGAAAATAGAACGCGCGCATCGCGACAAGGGTCTTGAAAATGACTGAGGTTGATCTGGTTATCGTTGGTGCCGGTCCAGCCGGAATGAGTGCCGCAGTAACCGCTGCAGAAATCGGCCTGTCTGTTCTACTGCTCGACGAGCAACCCGCAGCCGGAGGCCAGATTTACCGAAACGTTGCAAAGGCTGACGAGACACGCGGCGATATCCTTGGAAAAGACTACACCTATGGGTTGGAGCTGGTGACGGCCATGCGAAGTGCTTCCATTACCCATGTTACGGATGCAACAGTTTGGAAAATTGGCGAAGACGGGACGGTTGCGTATTCCGTAAACGGAAAAGCCAGCCTGGTCCAAGGTCGAAAAGTCATTCTTGCAACGGGTGCCCTGGAACGGCCTGTGCCGATCCCCGGATGGACATTGCCTGGCGTTATGACAGCTGGTGCTGCCCAAATATTGCTGAAGCAATCTGGCCTTGTTGCAGAGCGCGCCGTGATTTGCGGTTCGGGCCCGTTAATCTATCTGATCGCGCAACAAATGATCCGCGCAGGAAAGCCTCCACTGGCGATCATTGAGACGCAGACAAAAAGTGATTTGCTAAACGCCATGCGACACCTGCCCCACGCACTGCGCGGCTGGCGTTACCTGATGAAAGGCGCAAAGCTATTAAGCGAAATCAAACGCGCAGGCGTGATGCGCGTTACAGGCGCAGAGAACCTAGAGATCGAAGGTGATACCGAAGTTCGGGCGATTGCATTTACCCATCGTGGGCAAACCACGCGCATTCAATGCAATTTGGTTTTGCTACATCAGGGCGTTGTGCCCAATACGCAAGCGACTCGCTCATTGCGGCTTGAGCATGCGTGGAGTTCAGCGCAGCGCTGCTTTCATCCCATTACAAACGAATGGGGCCTCTCAAGCCTTGAGACGGTTTATGTTGCGGGTGACGGAGCGGGCATAGGTGGCGCAAAAGCCGCTGAACAGGCTGGCGCAATCAGCGCGTTACACGTCGCCTTTGCCCTTGGGTTTATAACAAAGGCAGACCGCGATAAGAGGGCTGCGCCAATACTGCGCCTGCAATCTGCTGAACTTGCATTACGACCCTTTCTGGACAGGGCATATCCGCCATCAGATCAGGTCCTAAAACCCGCCGACGATACCGTGATTTGTAGGTGCGAAGAAGTCACCGCAGGTGATATCCGCGCCTACGCGCGGCTGGGATGCACAGGGCCTAATCAGGCCAAGGCGTTTGGACGTAGCGGTATGGGCCCCTGTCAGGGACGTTACTGTGGATTGACTGTAACTGAACTGCTATCCCAAGAAACAGGTACAACACCTGATGCTGTTGGATCATATCACATCCGCCCACCTTTGAAACCAATCACGCTGGGCGAACTTGCCACTCTGGAACAAACTTTAACAGACGAAACCAAAGGACTGATTTAATGATAAAACGGATCGAAACTGGCACGCGGATGAGCAAAGTCGTTATACACAATGACGTGGCCTATCTTTGTGGGCAAGTGGGGAGCGGTACGACAGTAACCGAGCAGACAAAGGATTGCCTTGCACGGGTAGACGCATTGCTGGAACAGGTCGGATCCTCGCGTGAACACATGCTTCAGGCCATTGTCTGGATGTCTGATATGGCGGATGTAGCCGAGATGAATGCCGTCTGGGACGCTTGGGTTCCACAAGGGCACGCGCCTGCCCGCGCCTGCGAGGAAGCGAAACTTGTAAGCGAAAGCCTGAAAGTCGAAGTTATCGTAACTGCGGCTATTCCCAGTTAAAGCAGACAAAAACTGAGGCGCGGAAGAACGGCATTTAGAACCTCTATTTCCGCGCCCTTCTCAACAGCTTCAAGCCACCAGTTTCTTTTGTTTTGAAAACGGGCTGAGGCCAAGCCAGACTTGCATGGTTTCCGCAACTTCGCGTGAACCAAGCAGCTCTATCTTTTCACTTTCGCTTTTCACCGTGCCAAGCCCCATCCAGATCGCGGTCATCGTTCTCAAGTCTGTGGTGACGTAAAGGTCGATTTCAAACCCCGGATCAGACCAGCATAAATCAACGTCGCCTTCGCGTTCGATAACAAGCCACCAATCCCGTTTACTTGAAGGAAGATCAGAATACAGAAATTTCACCACTGTTCGCTGATCTGGCAAAGGCGACGGGTTGAGGTTGCGGCGCATGTCCCACATCAAAAGCGAAGGATCGAGGTTTTTCAAAGACAAGGATGACTCGACCCATTTCTGACCCCAAACTCCCAGTGCCTCGACAACAGATCGCAAGTCTTTGCCAGCCTCGGTCAGGTGATATTCAAAGACGCCCCGTTCTCCGCGGCAAGGTCGGCGCACGATAATATTTGCAACTTCAAGTTCTTTTAAGCGGGTCGACAAGAGCGACGGTGACATTTTCGGAACCCCGCGCCTGAGATCATTGAACCGCGTCGTTCCAGCGACAAGCTCTCGCATCAAAACCATTGTCCACCTTGTACAAAGTATCTCTGATGCCATCGCAACCGGGCAGAACTGCTTGTAGCCAGCATTTGTCATCAACGCCTCCTTCATTCTTTCACCAGAGTATAATAGAGAACTCAGGCGCTCTAGTTCAGAAACTGTACTCGTCGATTCAGACTTTGAACTAGATATCGCTCGCTTACTGTTCCACTATCCTGAAACAAGCGAACAAAAAAACAAAAGGGAGACAAACGATGAGCGTGTATCTTATTGCAGAGGTCAAAGTAACAGACGACAGTTGGGTGTCCGACTATGTTACCAATGTTCACGACCTTGTTGAAAAGCACGGTGGCAAATATTTGTCCCGAAGCGGCAATATCGAAACGCTGGAAGGGGAAGACAAGGATGCAACGTTGATTGCGATTCTGGAATTTCCGACAAAAGACGCATTGCTGGGTTTCGCAAATGACCCCGCTTATGCGCCATATGGCTCTGCCCGTCAGGCAGGTAGCATAAGTAATTTTCACATGATTGATGATACCGACCTTGCAGGAACTATTCCGTATCTTCCCGCTGGCTGAAAATACGTGAAACAACAGGCAGTCTAAGCTTACTTGCAACAACTTTCTTTTCCCCGAAACAGCGGAATGGCAACAGTATTCGTTTGGGCGTCCTCAATACTGTAGTTCCCTGTTTCGGGAACATCTTTCTAAATCAGATTTAGCCGAGAAACGGCTTGCCTCAGCTATTCAGGCCAGATTCTGACCGGATCAGTTGCGCGTCGGTGAAAACAATAGCTTGATGTAAGAGCGAAGCAACATGACCTGCCTCGGCAACACACCCGGGTCGCGCAACGCTTTGGACATGATGATACCGCCCTCAACGGTGTTCGAGACCATGTCAGCCAGATCATCCAGATCCACACTATCTCTGGCAGGGTATATTTCAGTGATCTCATCGAATGTGTCGCGAAATCGTTTGCGCCAGACAAGGGTTGTCTCGCGGGTCAGATCCCTGATTTCCTGATCGAACAGACGTTCCTGATAACAATAGGTCGCAACAAGACATCCGGGGTGGCCACTTGATAGATCTTCCATCATCTCTGCGAAAAGTTTCAGACCAATAAGGAATGAATGCAGAGGGTCGTCATGCAATTCGCGCGACCGGTTGAAAAGATCATCAAGTATGAATTCTTCTTTTTCGATGTACCGAACCAACAAGGCACGCGCGAGATGGTTCTTGTCTTTGAAATGATAGAAAAAGCCACTTTTTGTAATTTCAGCTGCAGCAATAATTTCGTCGATTGAGGTTGCTCCAAAGCCTTTTTCAAGGACAGCTACCTCGGCGATGCCAAGTAGCCTCTCTCTTGTTTCACTTCCCTTTGCCAACGTAATCGCTCCGATTTTACTGTACCGTAAGTACAGTTTTTAGGTGGTTTGGAAATCTATGGACGTATAGTAAGGCATAACACGTTGATAAACTACGTAATTTTTTTCTGAATTTTTAGAACTTTAACTCTACTAGTTTCATCGCCTCTCAAATTGGATGTTCCCCCAATCAAAACGGAGGAACTGAAATGACAACCCCAAAATACCGAAAGAACCTTCCGCTGCTTGATGGGCGGCGGTTCCTGACTGACGGTGGACTTGAAACCGTTCTTATTTTCAACGAAGGGTTTGAATTGCCCTTGTTCGCGGCGTTTACGCTGCTGAAAGACCAGAAAGGTGTCGCCGCGATAAAGCGTTACTTCGCAAAATTTTGCGATATCGCCAGAACAAATGGGACTGGATTTATTCTCGACACTCCTACGTGGCGGGCAAGCAAACGCTGGGCGGACGAACTGGGATATTCAGATGTCGCGCTTAGGGCAGCGCACGAAGACGCGGTTACATTAATGAACGAAATCCGAGACGCAAACGAAACTGAAACGACTCCCTACATTGTGAACGGCGTCGTTGGTCCGAATGATGATGGTTACAACCCGAACAGTTTTATGACAGCAAAGGAAGCCGAAAACTATCACGCGACCCAGATCGCCTATCTCGATTCTTCTGGTGTCGATATGATTACCGCACTCACCATGACCTATGTGGAAGAGGCTATAGGTATCGCTAAAGCCGCCCGGGCCAGAAACATCCCCTGTGTGATTTCCTTTACGGTTGAAACTGACGGGCGCCTGCCCTCGGGTCAGACCCTGAAGGACGCCATTCAACAGGTCGACATTGAAACAGACAATGCGCCGATCTACTTCATGATCAACTGCGCACACCCCGACCATTTTGTGGACGCCATCGCGAACAATGAAAGTTGGCTCGAGCGTATTCGCGGAGTACGGGCGAATGCATCCCGCATGAGTCACGAAGAACTGGACAACTCTGAGGAGTTGGATAACGGCGACCCGCAGGAATTGGGGAATGATGTTGTCGGATTGACGGAGTTATTGCCTAATCTGACCGTCTTTGGTGGCTGCTGTGGCACTGACCACAGACATATCGAAGCAATGGCGCGATCTTGCAGACATGAACACGCCGCCTGAAGGAAGATAACCGCCCTCTCATTGACGCAGATATGAGAGGGCGGCGGAGGACAATATGGAAACCATAACGCAAAGAATACGCCCCGCCCGCCCGGAAGACGGAATGCACCTTGCCCATCTGATCAATTTCGCAGGCGAAGGTATGCCTTACCATTTTTGGTCAAAACTCGAGGAACCCGGTCAGGACCCGTGGGAGATTGGCGAGGCACGGGCGCAAAGGTCGGACGGAAGCTTCAGCTACAAAAATGCATTTGTCATCTCCGTTGATAACAGCGTTGCAGCCTGTCTGATCACCTACTCAATTGGTGATGAGCCTGACGAGATAACGCCGGATACCCCGACCATGTTCGTCCCACTTATTGAGTTGGAGAACCTCGCGCTATCCACACAGTACGTCAGTGTTTTGGCTGCATTTCCTGAATACCGCGGAAAAGGATTTGGCTCTGAACTCTTAAAACAAGCCGAAGCCGCGTGCACTAACGACCAGATGAGCATCATCGTGTCAGACGCAAACAAAGGTGCACGCCGCCTGTATGAAAAACACGGGTACAAACCCACTGCCTCGCGTCCAATCGTTAAGGAAGACTGGAAGAACCCGGGTGAAAACTGGATTCTGATGAAAAAGACGCTATAAAAAAGCAGCGTCTGAGGAAAGTTGGAGAAACGAAGTTCGATCGACACATCGTCAAAGAGGTGTCGGTCGAACTTTCTCTGTTTTTTTGGTTTAAACGCCATATCGCCAAACACATTTGGCAAACCCAAAACACTTTTTAGAAACTCAGCAAGCGATCGCCTTTTTCGTCACGGATATGCGTAGGCAAACCCAGAGTATCAAGTTGTTTTAAGAAAGGTTTCGGAGGAAGTTCCTCTATGTTCGCCATTTTTTTCACGTCCCATTCACCAGTTGCGATCAGCATTGCTGCGGCAACGGCCGGCACACCTGCCGTGTAGGAAATACCTTGACTTCCAACCTCGGCATAGGCATCTGCGTGATCTGCAACGTTATAGATGAACACTTCGCGCGCAGCACCCTGCCATTCACCCTTCACAATATCCCCAATACAGGTTTTACCCGTGTATTCGGGCGCGAGAGAGGCCGGATCAGGCAACAAAGCCTTGACCACTTTCAGCGGTACAACCTCTACGCCTTCTGCCGTAACAACGGGTTTTTCCGAAAGCAATCCAAGGTTCTTCAAGACCGTGAAAACGGTAATGTAACGTTCTCCAAACCCCATCCAGAACCGCACATTCGGCACATCAAGGTTTTGCGAGATTGAGTGGACTTCATCATGGCCTGTCATGTAGGCGCGCTGGGTGCCAACAACCGGCAGATCCCAGTCTTTGCCAATTTCAAACATCTTGTTTGAAACCCATTTGCTGCCCTGCCAGGACCAAACTTCGCCCGTGAATTCGCGAAAGTTGATTTCCGGGTCAAAATTTGTGGCAAACCACTGACCGTGGCTGCCAGCGTTGATATCAATGATGTCAATCTCATCAATCCGGTCAAAATATTCGTCAGCCGCAAGTTTTGCATAGGCATTCACCACACCGGGGTCAAAACCAGCCCCCAGAATGGCAGTCACGCCTGCTTTTTCGCATTCCTCGCGACGCTTCCATTCGTAGTTGGCGTACCAAGGTGGTGTTTCGCAGATTTTAGCTGGGTCTTCGTGGATTGCGGTGTCGATATAAGCTGCACCGGTTTCAATACAGGCAGTCATGACCGTCATGTTCAAAAAAGCAGAGCCAACGTTGATAACGATCGTTGCATCGGTTGAACGAATGAGCTCGGCAACGGCCCCGGAATCCATTGCGTCCACTTGATGCGCCTCAAACACACCGGGTGTTTTCATAGCATCTTTATCGTTCACGCTGTCGATGATCATTTTGCATTTAGAAAGGGTTCTTGACGCGATATGCAAATCACCAAACAGGTCATTATTTTGCGCGCATTTATGCGCAACAACCTGCGCAACACCACCTGCACCAACGATAAGGACATTCCGTTTCATGTCGCATTCACCCCTTTCAAGTTTCAACAAATAGACCTGCTAAGACAGGCTGGCTGCGTAATCATCGTAGGCGAACTCTTTAACAAGACGAATTTCGCCGCCTGGTTCTTTCACGACGATTGATGGCATCTGAACGCCATTGAACCAGTTTTTCTTGACCATTGTGTAACCCGCAGCATCCTGAATCGAAATTCGGTCGCCAACTTTCAAAGGCTCGGGAAACGCGAATTCACCGAAAATGTCCCCGGCCAGACAGGACTTGCCGCAAATCATATAGCGGTGATCACCCTCGTTCGGCAGGATTTTCGCTTGTTCCCGGTAAATCAAAAGGTCGAGCATGTGTGCTTCAATCGAGCTGTCGACGACGGCAAGGTGCTTTCCGTTAAAAAGCGTGTCCAGAACGCTCACCTCAAGTGTCGCCGCCCCTGTAATCGCCGCTTCGCCAGGCTCAAGATAAACCTGAACTCCAAACCTTTCCGAAAAGGCTTTTAGTCGGGCCGAGAGCTTTTCAACCGGGTA
This sequence comes from Pseudohalocynthiibacter aestuariivivens, assembly GCF_018457175.1. Taxonomy (GTDB): domain Bacteria; phylum Pseudomonadota; class Alphaproteobacteria; order Rhodobacterales; family Rhodobacteraceae; genus Pseudohalocynthiibacter; species Pseudohalocynthiibacter aestuariivivens. The sequence goes on along the minus strand of NZ_JAGFNU010000002.1, from coordinate 59,065 downwards.
TCCATCACCCGTAAAGTGAATGCCGCCCCCGAGGCTGACCCATGAAACCTCTGCAAGCAATGAGCCAGAATCGGTTTCAATATTGCTCAGCATTGCATCGAACAGATCAAAATCTGCATTCTCGCAATTGCAATGAATCATGAAACCGCTGATGCGGCTAATCACCTTTTCGATACGCTCTGCGTCCCATTCACCCAAACGGCTGAATGGGCGTGCTGGATCCGCAAGATCAAAATCAGACGAGCTTACCCGAGGGTTTAGACGAAGACCCCGTTCAATACCCGCTGCTTTTTTTTCAAAACGCTCTAGCTGGTTGATTGAATTGAAGATGATTTTGTCAGCGTAACCGATAACTTCGTCAATTTCACCGTCGCTATAGGCCACACTATAGGCGTGAGTCTCACCCCCAAAATTTTCACGCCCCAACCGCACCTCAAAAAGCGACGATGATGTTGTGCCATCCATATGCGGGCGCATAGCATCAAAAACTGACCAGGTTGCAAAGCATTTCAGGGCGAGCAGCGCCTTTGCCCCGGAAATCGAACGCAGCTTCGCAATCGTTTCCATGTTTCGAGCCAGCTTCGCTTTATCGATCAGGTAATAGGGAGTCTGAAGTTCATTCACGGCATTAACCTTAGGGCAGCTTTAGATCGGCGCAGCTACAGATTCTGCGAAAACTGTTCAAGATAAAGTTTGCAGCATGAGCTTAAAAGTTTAGCCTTCACGCCATTTGCCCAACTCTATCCCATCCAGCGTCCATTCACCAACGCGGTATCGGATAAGCCTGAGCGTCGGAAACCCGATTGCAGCGGTCATACGGCGAACCTGTCGGTTCTTCCCCTCTGAGATCGTTATTTCCAGCCAACTGTCTCGCACCGTCTTTCGGTAACGTACCGCCGGATTTCGTCGCCAAAGATTGGGAGGTTCAATAATTCGATTAACTTCGGCTGGTAACGTTCTGCCATCTTTCAACAAAACACCTTTGCGAAGCTCATCCAGCTTCTCATCACCTGGTTCACTTTCAACCTGCACCCAATAGGTTTTCGATGTTTTGTGTTTTGGATCACTGATTTTGTGCTGAAGCCTGCCGTCATCTGTCAAAACCAGCAGGCCTTCACTGTCTTTATCGAGCCGACCCGCCGCATAAACCCCCGGCACGTCAATAAATTCTGACAATGTTCTTCGCGCAGACCCAACCGTACCCGCATCTGTAAACTGCGAAAGCACACCAAAAGGTTTGTTAAACAGAATTATCTTTCCCATGGCACAAATCTTTGGACGAAGTCAGCGACTGCTGCAACCGGCTCGGTTCGAAAATGATTAGTACCGCTATTCATCAGACAAAATTTCAACGGCATTCAGGCCGGTTTGCCCCATCTGTCGCTCGATCTGCGTTATCAGTATGCGTTTTGACGTTTCAGCAAACCTGTTTGGCAAAGCGCCAAGTTCTTTGCTGCGCGCAAGCAACGTAATGGTACGTGAGATGCCAGCAATTGGCAGAGGTCTGATATTAAGGGGCATTCGTTCGACAAAACCATCAATCAGCAAGCTTGGCGTCAACAAGGTGCATCCCATACCACGTGCAACGCAGGCCGTCACCATGCTTGAACGATCCGCCTGAATAACCCGTGGCGCCTGCAGTTTCAAACGGCGTAAATGCTGCTCTGTCCGCCGACCAATGCTTGTTGTGCTTGCAAAGCGGACAAGCGGTAGTCTCTTGAATATTTCTTCCAGGTTTGACGTTGGACCGTCGTAAGACTTTGGCAATACAAGCAAAAAGGATTCCTTCAGGATCGAATGCCGCTCCAAACCATCCATGTCGTACAGGGGGTTTGAGGTTATGACGAGGTCAACTTGCTTGGTGCGTAACAAGCCTGCGTGATCCGTTTCCTGACCTGCGTAGACCGTCATGTCGTCAACTTTAAATTCGTCCTTCGCAAGCGCAACAAGGTCGGGTGTTAGGGTTGTCGCGGTGGATGCCAGCATACCAACGCGCAGCCTGCTGATTGGGCGTGCACCTTGGTGGCGCATGTCGGTAACAAGATCTTCTACTTCATTCAGAACCCGAAGCGTGTGACGATGAAACAATTCGCCCGCCTGCGTCAGTTTTACTGGTCGAACAGTACGATCTAGAAGCGTCACGCCAAAGGTGGTTTCCAATGTTCGCAAGTGCTGTGACGCGGCTGATTGTGTGATTCCAAGCAATTTCGCCGCGATTGTAACCTGTCCGGTTTCAGCAATGGCAACAAAGACCTCCATCGCCTTTATCAGGTTGTTATCAAAGGAAATTCGACTCACCATAGAAATTCATCCCGGCTAGATCGCTAATACGCACTAGTAGATTAACTAATGTTGTTAATCCGTATTTGCAATTTGCAGAGAGAAAATTCAAACATTTGCCAATGACAGTGAGGCTAACAGGTGAACACTCAACCCCCTGACCCACGAGAAAAGAAACGCCGTTCCGGTGGTCGAAACGGTCACGCCGCAAGCTTGGGCCGAACAACAGAAAAGCGCGCGCCATTCATTGTTCGAAAGATCGGGTGTTTTGAGATTCTGAGCGATGAAGGGCTTTCGCTTATAGAACATAACGCTGATTTGCTTTTGCAGCAGACTGGCATGGAATTTCACGATGACGCCGAAATATTGCAGATATTTCAGGATGCGGGCTGTGATGTCGAAGGGACGCGCGTCCGGTTTGAACCCGGTTTTTGCCGCAAGACCATTCAGGCAACCGCCCCGTCCGAATTTACACAACATGCGCGCAATCCCGAAAACTCCGTCAGAATGGGTGGGCGAAATACGGTATTATGCCCGTCATGGGGGCCGCCCTTTGTGCATGATCTTGACCAAGGGCGCCACTATGCAACGCATGATGATTTCACGCGGCTGGTAAAACTTCACCACACAATTCCCTACCTGCACCATTCAGGCGGTGTCGTATGTGAACCCGTCGATTTGCCCGCCAACAAACGCCATCTCGATATGCTTTATGCCCATATCCGCTGGTCAGACCGGGCGTTTATGGGCGCTTTCATCGGGGCAGAGCGTGCGGGTCATGCGCTTGATATGGCGCGTATTGTTTTTGGCAAAGAATTCGTTGCCAATAATCCGGTCCTTTACTGCGTGTCCAACACCAACGCGCCACTGGTGATGGATGCCAATATGTCCGGGGCTTTGAAAACTTATGCCCGCGCGGGCCAGCCGGTTGCCTGCACGCCGTGGGTCCTTGCCGGTGCGATGAGCCCCTGCACCGTCGCAGGAACGCTGACCCAGGTTCTGGCCGAAGCATTAGCTTCTCTTTGCCTTGTGCAACTTATCAATCCCGGTGCGCCCTGCCTGATGGGCAGCTTTGCCTCTACCCTTTCGATGCAGAATGGCGCGCCCACCTTTGGCACACCCGAGGCTGGTCAAATGGTTCTGGCCGCCGGGCAACTTGCGCGACGCCTTGGGGTACCACTTCATACGGTTGGCACCCTTTCGGCCTCAAAGCTGCCTGACGGCCAATCACAGCAAGAGGCAACATGGGGTCTTATGATGTCTATGTTCGCAGGTGCCAATGTCATCAACCACGCGACGGGCTGGTTGGAAGGCGGGCTTGTGACCAGCTTTGAGAAAACCATGCTCGACGCAGATCTTTGCGGCAAGGTGGCCCGGTTTTTCGACGGAATTGATCTGAGCGAAAATGCACAGGCCATGGCCGCTATTGCGGCAACCGGACCAGGCGCACATTTCCTGGGTTCTGAACACACGCAAGAAAACTTCAGAACCGCATTGTTCCGCCCGGATACACCAGACAACAATTCCTACGAGCAATGGGTTGCAGACGGTGAATTGGATGCAGCAACGCGCGCCAACACGCTCTGGAAACAACGGCTGGAAGGCTATCAAGACCCCGGCCTTGACCCAGCCATAGACGAGGCCCTGCAAACCTACATCGCGAAGCGAAAAGCCGAAAAACCAGATGTGAATTACTACTGAGATGGGGCGGGTTATCATCATAGGCGGCGGTGCCATTGGTCTCAGCCTTGCCTATCATCTGGGCAAGCGGGGGGCAGATGATGTGCTTTTGCTGGAGCGCAATCAGTTAACCTCCGGCACTAGCTGGCATGCTGCTGGCATTGTTGGCCCATTGCGGGCCACACCCAACATGACAAAGCTTGCGATGTATGCAGGCGAGCTGTTTCCGAAACTTGAAGAAGAAACCGGGCTAAGTACAGGATACCGCGAAACCGGTGGATATTGGCTGGCCCGTGTACCAGAACGCATGGATGAGTTGCATAGGATTGCGGCATTGGGCCGTCTTTTTGGGCTGCATCCGAAAATCATTACCCCCAATGACGTTGCGAGCGCCCTGCCCGACATAAAAACCACTGGCCTGATCGGCGGCATGTCGGTGGCCGAAGACGCAAGCGTGAACCCGGTTGACCTGTGCATGGCCTATGCGCGCGCTGCGAAAACAATGGGCGTGGAAATTCGCGAAAACACCGAAGTGGCCGCGCTTGTTTGCAACGGCGCGCAGGTAAAAGGCGTGCGGCTCGCTGATGGCGGAATCATAGAGGCCGACCAAGTCGCGCTTTGTGCAGGCGCATGGTCAAAAAAACTGGCGGATGCCGCTGGTGTCGCCCTGCCCCTGCAAGCGGTCGAGCATATGTATGTTGTGACAGAACCGATGCCCGACCTTGCTCAACCTTTTCCAGTACTACGTGATCTTGATACAGGCATCTACATCAAGGGCGACGCAGGCAAGCTTGTCATCGGTGGGTTTGAGCCAAACGCAAAGTGCTGGGACGCCTATGGCCCCGAGGGCAACCGCCCGTTTCTTGAGATGGCAGAGGACTGGGATCAGTTTACCCCTTTCATGGAGGCGGCCCTTGCCTTGGTTCCCGCGCTGGAAACTACCGGCATTCAGCATTTCATGAACGGCCCGGAAAGCTTTACCGCCGACACGCGACCCTTAATCGGAGAAACGCCAGAAATCGACGGGCTGTTCGTCGCTGCGGGAATGAATTCGGTTGGCATCATGTCCTCAGCGGGCATTGGCCGGGTACTCGCGGACTGGATGGTCGACAAAACCGCACCCATGGAGTTGTGGGAGGTCGATATCGCACGCGTTGACCCCAAAACATCGCAGCCTTCACACATGAAGGACAGGATGAAAGAGGCGGTTTCAGACCTGTTCAAACTGCACTGGCCCTATAAACAACCCAAAGCCGGACGCGGCCTGCGCAAATCTGCTCTGCATGACCACTGGGCCAAAGCGGGTGCTGTCTTTGGGCTGACGGCTGGTTGGGAACGCGGGCTTTGGTACGCGAAAGATGAAACCGAACGAAACCTCCCGTACTCCGTCGGCGCGCAACCTTGGCAGAAGATCTTAGAACGCGAAGCGCCGGTGTTACGCCACGGGACTGCGCTGCTGGATCTGTCGCCCTTTGGTAAATTCGACGTAAGCGGCAAAGACGCTGTGGCGTTCTTGAACTGGATTGCAGCAGGGCAAATAGATGTCTCGGTTGGTCGCGCCATCTACACCCCGCTGATGAACGCGAAAGGCGGTATTGAAGGTGATGTCACAATAACCCGGCTTGCTAAAGATTTGTTCCGTATCACCTCGGGGGCTGCAACCCGCAGCAAAGACATGGCTTACTTGCGCCGCGCCGCAAACGGGTATGAGGTAACAATCAACGACAGAACTGAGCAGGAAGTTGTCCTTGGCGTCATGGGTGCCGGGTCGCGGCAACTTCTGCAAAACCAATCACCTGATGATTGGAATAACTTCCCGTTCTCCACTGCACGCGCTGTCACGCTTTCCGGCATTCCCTGCCGCGCAACACGCATCAGTTTTCTGGGTGAACTTGGTTGGGAGCTTGGCATTCCCGTGCCAAATGCAGGCACGGTTTTCGACGCGCTGATCCGCGACGGGGCCCAGCCAATGGGGCACTATGCCCTGGATGCCTGCCGCATTGAAAAGGGGTTCAAACATTGGGGCCATGATCTTGGGCCAGAGATTAGCCCGCTTGAAGCCGGGCTTGGCTTTACGATTGACTGGACGAAGGCATTTTTGGGTAAGGACGTTCTTGAGGCTCAAAAGGCGCAGGGCTTGACAAAAAAGCTGGTTCTGCTGCACGTCAAAGGTTCGCCGTTGCTCCTGCATGATGAACCCATATGGGAAAATGGCCGCGTCGTGGGGCTGACAACCTCGGGCGCGATTGGGACACGAACCGGGCTTAACCTTGCGTTCGGGCTGATCGAAACAAAAGCTGGTGAACCCCTCTCCGCAACATGTCGTCGTCAGTTCACGATTGAGGTGGCAGGAAAACACTATCCCGCCAAAGCACTTCTTAAACCGCCCTATGATCCATCGGGCGAAAGGATGCGCGCATGACTAACGCACAGGTTTTGATTATTGGCGGTGGCGTGATGGGTGTTTCGCTCATGTATCACCTGACCAAAGCGGGCTGGAAAGATGTCGTACTTGTGGAAAAGAACGATCTCACCCATGGCTCCACCTGGCACGCAGCGGGGCTTTGCACTCATTTCGCGCACAACGCAACAATTCAGGAATTGCGTGCAACATCTGTAAGGCTCTACCGTGATACGCTGCCCCAGGAAACCGGACAGGACGTTGGGTTTCACCCGTCTGGTGCTATGAGAATTACCCGAAACCCGGACCGAATGGATGAATTTGCACATGTCGCAGGGCTGTCGAAGTTTACAAGGTATGAACTGGAAATTCTGACACCCGGGCGGATCGCAGAGTTGCATCCACTTGCCAATCTCGACGGTCTGCTTGGCGGGATATACGAACCTGACGACGGCCATGTGGACCCAACGCTTGCTACCAACGCGATGGCACGTATAGCGACGCAAAACGGTGGCGCAATACAGCGCTACAACCCCGTGCTGTCCATCCGGCGTGAGGGTGACGTTTGGCGCATTGAGACCCAGAAGGGCGCGATCAACGTGCGCCACATTGTGAATGCCGCCGGAACATGGGGCTGGGAAATTGGTCACATGATGGGACTGAACATTCCTTCGGTTCCAATGCTGCACCAATACCTTGTCACAGACACAGTTCCCGAAGTGGCAGACCGCATTGCAGCGGGTAAAATGGAACTTCCTATTATCCGCGATCCCGAAGAAAGCTGGTACGTCCGGCAAGAACGCGACGGGCTGATCCTCGGCCCCTATGAGAGCGAAGCACAGCCATGGTCTGTTGATGGTGTCCCGCCAGATTTTGGTGCTAATTTGATGCCGCCAGACTTTGATCGGGTTGAACACATCATTGAGGCGGCGATGGCGCGAATCCCTGCCCTTGGCGATGGCGGTGTGAAATCTGTCGTCAATGGCCCAATCACCTTTACCCCCGATGCCAACCCGCTGATCGGCCCCGCGCATGGGTTGCAAAACGCGTGGTTGCTAACCGGCTCTTCCATGGGTGTTATGGAGGGTGGCGGCGCAGGTTGGTTCCTTGCGCATTGGATGACACATGGCGCACCCCCCATGGACGCGCTCGCCGTTGACAGCCGGCGTTTTGGCAAATGGGCGGACCGTGACTATCGCGTCGCTAAAGCCGTTGAATGCTTTGGTCTGCAGTTCGGCGTGCATTACCCCTATGAAGAACGCCCTGCCGCCCGAAACAAACGCCTGTCCCCGATCCACGATGAAATGCTGGAACGCGGCGCGGTGATGGGTGCGGCTTACGGCTGGGAACGGCCAAATTGGTTCTCGGATAAAACGGGTGACACGGCGACCCATAGCTTCAGGCGACCGAATTGGTTTGAGCATGTGGCGCGCGAGATCGATACCGTGACAAACCATGTTGGTCTGGCTGATTTGTCTGTTTTTTCCAAGTTTGAGGTCAATGGCCCGGATACACGAGAGTTTATCGATACGGTCGGCGCAAACACGGCACCCAAGCCGGGCCGGATCGGGCTGACACATGCGTTGACCCCTGCCGGGGGGACGCGTTCAGAATTCACAGTGGCCATGCTCACAGATGACCATGCCTACCTAACGTCTGCTGCTGCGGCCGAGGAAATGGACTGGGATTTGCTGAAGGAACACGCGGTTGGTTTCAATGTTGCTGTCAGCAATGTCACCGAAGACCGGGGCGTCTTGGGGCTGATGGGGCCAAAATCCCGTGCAACCTTGGCAAAACTGACGGATCAGAACCTTGATGACGGTTTTCCATGGCTCAGTTCAAAGATCATTCAGATTGCCGGAAAAACCGTTTTAGCCTTGCGCATGTCTTATGTCGGTGAATTGGGGTGGGAATTGCACGCGGCAAGATCAGACTTAAGAGATATCTTTCTCGCAATTGAAACCGCGGGAAAAGAACATTCGCTTGGCTTTTACGGGGCTTATGCTGCCAACTCCATGCGCCTTGAAAAAGGGTATCGCGGCTGGGGGGCTGATCTCACAACAGAACGCACACCAGTTGAAACCGGTGTCGGGTTTCTGGTGAAGCCCGAGGGGCACGAATTTACCGGGCGCGAGGCGTTGAAAGCACGAATGTCACGCGACAACCGATGGGAAATGGTCTTGCTGGAGCTAGAAACCCAAGAGGTTGATCCGTTTTATGCCCACCCTGTTTTTCATAATGGCAAGGCAGTTGGCATCATAACCTCGGGTGGTTTCGGACACCGCACCGGTATGGCTCTGGCGCTGGCCTACCTTCGCATCCGAGGATTGCGAGATGATCTGACCGTCGAAATCCTTGGCAAGCCCTGCAAGGCGACGGTTCTTTCGACGCCACCCTATGATCCTGATAACCTGCGCTTAAGGGCCTGATCCTTTCGGAGAGACACGATGAACGATGAAACCCACCTGAACATAGACTGGTCAACCGAAGCAACGGCGGCCCGGCGCGACACCTACTACGCGGCCTCACAGCAAAAATTTGTACCTTTCAAAGACCCTATCGTCTTTAAGAAAGGGTCGATGCAATACCTTTGGGATGCCGAAGGAAATAAGTACACTGACCTTCTGGGCATGAATGTCTGCATTTCGGTGGGCCATTCGCATCCACGCGTCGTGTCGGCTGCGATGGAACAGGCGCAGGAACTGACTCATTGCACGACGATGTTTCATCATCCCGTTCCCGCTCATTTTGCCGAGGAATTTGCTGCAACAATGCCAAAAGGAAAAGATGACAACATCGAATGGGTGGTGCATTTCACCAATTCAGGTTCCGAAGCAGTTGATCTCGCGATGGCAGTTGCGCGCACCTTTACGGGAAATCTTGACCTACTTGCGCTCCGCTCCGGATATCATGGGCCAACGTCGGGTGCACAGTCGATCACCGGAATCGCAAATTTCCGCCATCCTGGCATGTCAGGCAACGTTGCCTTTGTGCCTGAACCAAACCAGTACCGGGGCATCTTTGGCAAAGGTGCCGATCCTTATCTGGATGAAATCGATCAGACCATCAGAGCGGCAACGACAGGCCGTGTTGCCGGAATATTCGTTGAATCCGTGCAGGGATATGGCGGTATCATCGAAATGCCCAAAGGATACATGTCAGGTGCGGCAGAACGCGTGCGGGCCGCTGGCGGCCTGTACATAGCGGATGAGGTGCAATCAGGGTTTGGCCGCACCGGCGACAACATGTGGGGCTTTGAGGCCGACGGCGTGATCCCCGATATCGTGGTCATGGCCAAGGGCATTGGCAATGGCTTCCCGCTTGGGGCCGTTGTTACGCAGAAACACATCGCAGCGCCGATGGCTGAAAAATTCATGTTCCACACCTATGGGGCCAATCCAACCTGTTGTGCCGCTGGCCGGGCCGTATTGGCCGTAATTCGCGACGAAAAACTACAACCTAATGCAAAGAACGTCGGGAACGCCTTGCTGGCACGTCTTAAAGACCTGCAAGACAAGCACAAGGCGATTGGCGATGTGCGCGGTCGGGGCCTGATGCTCGCCATTGAAATGGTGAAGGACCGGAAAACTAAAGAGCCGGACCCAGAGACGACGGCTGCCGTATTTGAAAACTGCCGCGAATCCGGGCTTATCCTGTCAAAATCCGGCCAGTATCAATCCGTGCTGCGGATGGTGCCGCCGCTTTGCCTGTCGATGGACGACGTCGACACGGTTGCAAACGGGTTAGACCGGGCCTTTAGTGCGCTTCGCTAGGAGCGGTTCAACCCAAGAGATCGTGGCATAGTTCCAGCGCGTCGACCAATACGTCGACTTCTTCCTTGGTATTATACAAACCGAATGACGCACGCGCTGTCGCCGGAACACCAAGGTGTTCCATCAGCGGTTGGGCACAGTGATGCCCTGCCCGCACAGCGATTCCTTTTTTGTCCAGCACAGTTGAAATATCATGAGCGTGGGCCGTGCCATCCAGCGTGAAGGAAAAGATTGCGCCTTTGCCTGCGGATTTTCCCTGAACGCTTAGCCAGTTCAGCCCATCAAGGCGCGAACGCGCATAGTCTCGGAGCGTGCGTTCATGCGCGGCAACATCCTCCATCCCGAGGTTCATCATGTATTCAAGTGCGGCACCAAACCCGATTGTCTGAACGATACCGGGTGTTCCTGCCTCAAACATCATCGGTGGGTCGTTATAGCTGACAGCATCCTTGCTGACCTCGCGGATCATATCACCGCCTCCCATGAAGGGGCGCATTTCAGCCATTCGTTCCTTACGGATGTAGATTGCGCCTGACCCTGATGGACCGTAGAGTTTATGCCCCGTAATCGCATAGAAATCGCACCCGATATCCTGAACGTTTACGGGTGAATGAACAGAGGCTTGAGAGCCGTCAACTAGAACCGGCACGCCTTTTGCCCGCGCACCTTCGCAAATCGATTTAACGTCAACAATTGTACCCAGCACGTTTGACATATGCGTCACAGCAACCAGCTTGGTCTTTGGTCCGATCGCATCCAGAATTTTTTGCGGATCAAGATCACCGTTCGCATCAACATCGACCCACTTCAGCACCACACCCTGACGTTCACGCAGAAAATGCCAGGGTACGATGTTGGCATGGTGCTCCATCACGCTCAGAACAATTTCGTCACCCGCTTCCATACGGGGCATAGCCCAGCCGTATGCGACGGTATTGATCCCCTCGGTCGTACCGGAGTTCAGTACAATCTCCCGCTCATCACCCGCATTCAGAAAGCGTGCGATGGTTCCGCGGACGGCCTCATATTGTTCCGTCATCAGATTGGACAGAAAATGCAGCCCGCGATGCACGTTGGAATAGTTTTCAGCGTAACTTTGTGTGATTGCGTCAATAACCACCTGCGGTTTTTGGGCAGACGCACCGTTATCTAAATAGACCAACGGCTTACCGTTCACCTGACGTGACAGTATCGGAAAATCACGGCGAATAGAGGCAACATCATACATGTTTACGTACCGATCACTGGGCTCACGCCCATCAGGTTAAGGATAACGATGATCGGTATCGCGGCGATCAGCGCGGACAAAAGAACAAGCCCAAGTGTTTTTCCGAGAGACATTCCGCCATGCGCTTCGGCGACAAAATTAAGCATCAGCCAGAACAGATAAAAATAAGTCGCATAGAGCACCATCTGCCCAACCCCCGGGCTGATCAAATAGGCGACAATGCCCGCCACCATCAGAACGATTTCAAAAACGCGCAACCAGATATCTGCCAGCAGGATATCAAAAAAATTGCCCGTGCCACCAAAGGCATTTCCGAGACGCGCGATAACGAAATCAATTAAAATCCGCACAACAAGTGTAAAGAAAACAAGAATAAATGGGCTGGGCAGGACAAGTGGGTTACCTTGCAAATCCGTGACAACAGGCGTCACCATCTCGTGTACGTAATTCAGCAAGGTCGCAACGATAACGCTTATTCCAAGCGCTAACCACAGAGTTTGCCGATTTAGCCCAAGCAACAAAACCCGGCGCATCCCGTCTTTGGGACGTTTAAGCGACAGGCGCAGGGAATCCAGCAGTTCAGTTGTAATTGGGGTCATGTCGCTCTCACTACGTGCTGGTTTACTTTGTTGTTACTCATCATATTCAGCGGTTGGCGTCTCTGGGTGCAAGTCCGCGTGCAACACCAATTGCGACCGTTGTAAAGAACAAAAACCCAAGTCCGGCCATCAGGTTCATCAACTGAAGTTGCATACCAGCCCCGACAAGACCCTCTGTTAACCCTCGCAAAAGCATCAGAGGAGTCGTTACAAGAAGAGCCCAAAATAATGCAAGTCGAACGCGCACCCCGGAGAGCCCGGTTCCTGCAAGTCGCAGTATCAGCCACAAAAGCGCAGACAGCGCATAAAGCACAATTGGCGCAAGGAGGACCGCACCCAGAAAGGACCCATAAGCAAGGCTCGCCAGATTACCGTTCTCCGGAGCCAGATGTGCACTGCGTTGCAACCCTGGAAGCGTCGCAACAAACAGAATAATGCAGGCGCTGATGAGGTAGCCAAGAGCAAGGGGTTCATCATCCCCCTCAATCCGGCGCTCTGCCACAAGACGCGGACGCACATAAGACCGGAAGATATCACGAGTGACAGACATCTTGCTTCCCTTACCCGCGTCGCCTTACAAGCCAGCCCTCAAGTCGAGCTGTCAGATCTTCAGAAATCTCTTCGTTTTCAATTTCGTCAATTGCTTCTGCAAGAAAGGCTTTTACCAAAAGGTCCTGGGCTTCTGTTTCCGGAACACCACGCGATTTAAGATAAAACAAGGCTTCTTCGTCAATCGCACCAGTTGTTGACCCGTGCGAACACGCAACATCATCAGCATAGATTTCGAGCTCTGGTTTAGCTAGAAACTGGCTGTCGCCATCTAAAAGCAAAGCTTGGCTGATCTGATAACCGTCTGTTTTCTGAGCCCCTGCTTTCACAAGAATTTTGCCCTGGAAAACGCCTGTCGCGCCATTTCGCAGCACTTTCTTAAAGACCTGCCTGCTTTCGCAATTTACGGCGTCATGTGTGATGAAAATCGTATCGTCATGGTGAAAATCACCATCCCCCAATGCAGCGCCTGCAACATGGGCAACGGAATCGTCACCTATCATTTCAAGGACAACTTCGTTTCGGGTTAGAACGCCGTTGGCCGTGAGGGTGAAAGATTTAAACGTGCTTTCCGCCCCAAGCCGCCCAAACAAATGGGTGACTGCGCGACGTTCATGATCTCTGCCCTGCGCACGAACATGATGGAAGGCAGCGCCGTCACAAACTTCAACTTCCATAACCTTATTGAAGCGCGCTGCGGCTGGACCATTCTCTAGCACGGTCAGTTCAGCACCGGGTTCAACCTTGATTACGTGATGCAACAATACGTCTGAATCATCTGATCCATGGTTATAAATCAAAGAAATCGGTCTGGCGGCCTTCTTCGTCACATGAATAATGAGGCCATCAGTTGCAAAGGCAGTGTTCATTGCCGCAAGCGGGCGCTGAACGGGGGTCTGACCGTTTGTCTCTAGCTTCCCATAAAGCTCTTTCGCCCAGTGAATATCGCTTTCAGCTGCGTGTTCCAGTCGTTCGATCTTTACACCGGCCATAGCCAGATCATCTGATGCCTCGGGGTCAAAAACGCCGTCAACAAAAACAATCTTCAGCCGATCGATCGCATCAAATACTGGCGGTTCATCCTTCGGATCGAAGACCGCTGCGCGGGGGACTTCGGATGAAGTCAGCGTGTCTGGACGCGTGAACTTCCAGTACTCGTCACGACGCGTGGGCAAACCCATATCCTGCAACCGAGCGAGCGCAGATTTGCGCGCTGCTGTCGCCCAACTCCCACCTTCCGGCAGGGAACAACCTTCCAGCCTTGCCGTCGTTGCATCTTCTTTTGTCTGGCGCAGCGCCATCACGCAACCTCCGCCAAAATATCAGCGTACCCATTGTGTTCAACTTCCAGCGCCAATTCAGGCCCGCCGGTTTTCACAATGCGGCCATCTGCCATGATGTGGACGACATCAGGTTTAATATGATCCAGAAGCCTTTGATAATGCGTGATAACCAGAAACGAACGCCCCTCGTCACGCAGGGCATTCACACCTTCTGCCACAAGTTTCATTGCATCAACATCAAGACCTGAATCGGTTTCATCGAGAATGCACATTTTAGGCTCAAGCATCGCCATTTGCAGAATTTCATTGCGCTTCTTTTCGCCGCCCGAAAACCCGACGTTCACGGGCCGCTTCAGCATGTCCGCGTCGATCTTTAAGGTCTTGGCTTTTGCCCGGATAAACTTCAGAAAATCTGCCGCACTCATCTCTTCTTCACCGCGCGCCTTGCGTTGGGCATTCACCGCGGTCCTTAGGAACGTCATGTTCCCAACGCCCGGAATTTCCACGGGATATTGAAAAGCAAGAAACAGGCCAGCCGCGGCGCGTTCTTCAGGCTCCATTTCCAGTATGTCTTCACCGTTTAGCGTAACGGTGCCCTCAGTCACTTCGTAACCGTCACGTCCTGACAGAACATAAGAGGTCGTTGATTTTCCAGACCCATTCGGTCCCATAATAGCGTGCACTTCACCCGCACCAATCGACAAGGAAACGCCTTTAAGGATGACCTTGTCTTCCTCTTCAAGTTTGACGTGCAGATTATTGATTTCTAACATTTTAAACTCTTCTTCACCATCTGCGCCAAGCGACGCTTTGCTTTAACTTTTGTGGCCGCGAGGGCCGATCATTCCGTTCCAGAAAGGGTCTTATCGAACATTCGCAGCCTTACTTGCGCCCTTCAAGAACGGTTTGGGCAAACAGGCTGCCCAGAAAACCAGATGTCCCAGCCCCTAACAGAAGCGCTGTTACAGTCATTGTCGGAAGTACGATGTTCAGTAAAAATCGCAAAAACCGTACAAAACCCACCTGTGAGCAATGCTGCAATAATCGAAATCCTTTTGCCATTTTCCAACAACCGTATCACCTTACAATACCGTGGGCATTAGCCCGGAAACCGCAGCAACGGCGGTTCCGAACAAGAACCCCAGCATCATCCTTCTCAATCCTGTTCGACCTGTCATAAGTGTCAAAGCAAGAATTCCAAGAACGAGGGCAACCACAACCGATAACAATCCAAACCCTGCAGTTCCCGCCAGAACGTTAATCATCTCGGGAGACTGCTCCCATTCCGCCATAATCAGATCGTAGTTCGCGTTGGCAAAATTCACGCAACTGATCGCAATGAACCCCCACAACGCGCCCAAAAAAGCCCAGCCAATATTCATTAGTGAAAATGCCGGGTTTTCTTCGATGTTCTGAGCGACCAAAACAGGTTCAGAAACAGGCGAACCTACATTATTCTTGTGTTCTATCCTTCGAAGACGGTCCTGAAATGATTCAGACAAGGGATTTACCCTCGCTTCTAGAACCGTTCTGACAACTCAACACCCTAGCCATTAGCCCACTGAACCTTCTAAGGAAATCGCGACAAGCGCTTGGGCTTCAAGCGCGAATTCCATCGGCAAGGCCTGTAGAACGTCTTTGACAAAACCGTTTACAACAAGCGCCACGGCCTCTTCTTCGTCCATTCCGCGCTGGCGGCAGTAAAACAGCTGTTCATCATCAACTTTGGACGTCGTTGCCTCGTGTTCAACCCGACTGCTGTTGTTCCTTACTTCGATATAAGGAACGGTATGCGCACCGCATTTGTCACCAATCAGCAGAGAGTCACATTGCGTGTAGTTCCGGCTGTCCTTTGCCTTGGGGTGCATCGAAACCAGCCCGCGGTAGGTGTTCTGCGCCTTCCCGGCACTGATCCCTTTTGAAACGATCCTGGATTTTGTCTTCTTTCCAAGGTGGATCATTTTGGTGCCGGTATCGGCCTGCTGCATATTGTTGGCGATCGCGATAGAGTAAAACTCTCCTTGGCTTTCGTTGCCACGGAGGATGCAGGAAGGATACTTCCATGTCACGGCAGACCCGGTTTCAACCTGTGTCCACATCACTTTGGACCGGTCCCCGCGACAATCCGCGCGTTTGGTGACAAAGTTGTAGATGCCGCCAACGCCGTTTTCGTCACCGGGGTACCAGTTTTGAACGGTGGAGTATTTAACTTCGGCGTCTTCTTCGATGATGATTTCAACCACGGCGGCATGAAGCTGTGCGACATCGCGTTTCGGTGCTGTGCAGCCTTCCAGGTAACTCACGTAGCTGCCTTTATCAGCAATGATCAGGGTACGTTCAAATTGCCCTGTGTTTTCCGCGTTAATGCGGAAATATGTACTCAGCTCCATCGGGCAACGAACGCCCGGCGGCACATAAACGAATGAACCATCTGAAAACACTGCAGAATTCAGTGTGGCATAGAAGTTGTCAGATGCCGGAACCACCGTTCCAAGGTACTTTTTAACCAGTTCCGGGTGCTCGCGGATTGCCTCTGAAATCGAACAAAAGATGACACCGGCTTTTTTCAGTTCTTCCTGAAACGTTGTTCCAACGGAAACGGAATCAAACACCGCATCGACAGCAACTTTGCGCCCCTCGGCCGGGGCACCCTCAGCCCCTTCCACACCCGCCAAAATCATCTGTTCTTTCAGTGGTATTCCCAGCTTCGCATAAGTTGCGAGCAGCTTGGGATCTACATCGTCAAGAGATTTTGGCTTCACTTCCATACTTTTCGGGCGGGCGTAGTAGTAGATATCCTGAAAGTCGATTGTCGGATAGCTGACCATTGCCCACGTCGGTTCTTCCATCTGTTCCCAACGGGCAAAGGCAGACAAACGCCACTCCGTCATCCATTCCGGTTCTTCATTTTTACCAGAGATCAAACGAACGATATCGGTGTTCACGCCTTTTGGCGCGTATTCCATTTCGATATCTGTTTCCCAGCCGTACTTATACTTTCCGGACAAAGATTGCACCGCTTCTACAGTTTCCTGATCGACGCCTTCTTTTACGTCTACATCCTCAAAGACAGCCATAATCTTACCCGTTCTCTTTAACTTTCATAGGCTTAACGCCCGATCCTCAAGCAGCGCGTGCGCGGAATTTCTGGTAATGCGCCGCCCATGTATCTGCAAAGCGCAATACGTCATCCTCGCTGGTCGTTGGCCCAAGGGACACCCGGATCGCTGATCCTGCAGTTTCCTTGTCATAGCCCATCGCCAACAGCACTGGGCTTGCCTTGACCTTACCGGATGAACAGGCCGACCCCGCCGAAACGGCAAAGCCTGCAAGGTCCATCTGCATCACCTGTGTCTCACTTTTCCATCCCGGAACAGCGAAGCAAGAGGTGTTTGGAAGTCGTTTCGCGCCTTTCCCGACAAAAATAGTACATTTTACAGATTCTGCCAGTTCTTTTTCTAGAATGTTTCTAAGTTTCTCGACCCGATCCCACATTCCATCGGCCAAATCGCGCGTTGCAGCTTCGGCTGCGGCACCAAATCCAGCGATCCCAATCAGGTTTTCGGTACCGGACCGACGCCCCATTTCCTGACCGCCACCTTTAATTTGTGATGGTAAATCAACGCCCTGCCGCAGCACAACAGCCCCAACACCCTTTGGGCCACCCAGTTTATGCGCAGAGACAAGTGCCATTTCGGCCCCGCACCAACTGAAGGCAAACGGAAGTTTGCCGAAAATCTGGGTCGCGTCTGTGACTGCGAGCCCCTCAGGTAGTTCCTGCAGAATTCCGGTTTCGCTGTTCGCCGCCTGAAGCGTCGATGACACAGGATCTGTCACCTCGACCGCCCCGTCCGCACTGACGTTCAGGGTGGGGTTAATCCAGCTTGCAACGGCGTCATGTTCAACGAGCGCTCCGTTCAGGTTACGACCGGCAAGCGCAAGCGCGGCGCCTTCCGTTGAACCAGAGGTAAAGACAATATCCGCCCCCAAAGCACCGAAAGCTTCGGCGACCTGCGCGCGCGCACGCTCAACAATCGCTTTTGCGGCGCGGCCTTCTGCGTGCACGGACGACGGATTGCCGAACACATCCATCGCCGCAATCATGGCTGCGCGTGCTTCGGGGCGAAGCGGCGTTGTCGCGTTCCAATCCAAATAAGTGCGGGTCAACTTTCATCAACCACTTCAAACAAATTTGGTACCGCAGGACATGGCGTAAGGTCGTTCTTCACAACATCAGAAAGACGGGTCTGATGCAAAAATACATAGACATGCGCTGACAACCCTTCCCAAAGCCGGTTGGTAAGCGATTGCGCCCTTGAACCAGACACAGCGCCCGATGCCCCCGCCCCCGTGTGCATCGCCGAAACGGTTTCATCAACTGCGGCCAAAACATCCACAACTCTTATTTCCGAGGGTGCGTGCGCAAGCCTGTACCCACCACCCGGCCCGCGGACCGATTCTACCAGATCTGCACGGCGCAGCTTTACGAACAATTGCTCCAGATAGGGCAGCGACACGTCCTGGCGTTTGGATATTTCGGCAAGCGAAACCAGTGATCCTTTGGGCTGAAGTGCCAGATCAGCGAGCGCAACCATTGCATATCGGCCTTTTGTGCTGAGTTTCATTGGTCTTTCCCTGCAAAAACATTGACGTGCGGCTGTTGTGGCCTTAACTCCGTAACAGCCATCCGGCATACCCGTCGGAATTTAGAATTGTTCTAATGTAGTCGAGTGATTTCGTCAAGAATACCGCCTGCTTAGCAAAAAGAGAGACAAGGACAGCAATGCCCGAGGTTATATTCCCGGGGCCGGAAGGCCGCCTTGAAGGACGCTACCACCCGCAAAAAGAAAAAGACGCACCAATTGCGATCATTTTGCATCCGCACCCGCAGTTTGGTGGCACGATGAACAATCGCGTCGTCTATAATCTGCACTACACCTTCTACAATATGGGGTTCACCGTTTTGCGGTTTAACTTCCGGGGTGTCGGCAGGTCACAGGGCGAGTATGACCAAGGTATTGGCGAATTGTCAGATGCGGCGTCTGCGCTCGACTATCTGCAATCGATGAACCAGAACTCAAAGCACTGCTGGGTTGCCGGATTTAGCTTTGGTGCCTGGATTGGCATGCAGTTGCTGATGCGCCGGCCAGAGATCACCGGATTTATTTCGGTTTCCCCGCCCGCAAACATGTATGACTTCAGCTTTCTCGCACCCTGCCCGGCGTCTGGTCTGATTATCAACGGCACCAACGACCGGGTTGCACCGCCGCAGGATACGCACACGCTTGTTGAAAAACTACACGAGCAAAAAGGCATCACGGTTACCCATCAGGAAATCGAAGGGTCCGGACATTTCTTTGAAGACCCTCATATGGACACGATGCTTAGCTCGGTTGATGCCTATGTCCGGCGCCGGCTGACCGAAACAACACGCTAACTTACAAAGCCAGGGGTTTTATAACGATGGGCATTGTAGAAGATCTTGCAGATGAGCTCGCAGTAGATGCGCTTGCAACCTCTGAACGTCTGGAGAACGAAAAAATCATTCTTGAGGTTTCAGAAATACTGGGCGCAAGTTCGACCACTGCTCAAGAAGCTTATTTGACGGCAATTCGTGTGCGCCGCGCAGAAGCAAGAGCGCGTAAATATCTTGAAGAATGCCGAACGAAAGCCGCAAAAGCGCAATGACAACGCGCCTGACGCAGCAGTTCGCCTTTCTTCAGGAAATTGACAAACTCAAGGGTATTCTTCGCGCGACAGCTATTAACGACGGCTCCCGCCCGGAAAATTCTGGCGAACACAGTTGGCACATTGCCATGTATGCGATGGTTCTGGCCGATCAAGCGGGCTCTGAAGTCGATATCACCCGTGTTATCAAAATGCTGCTGATCCACGATATCGTCGAAATCGACGCCGGTGATGCGCCGATACATTCGCAGTTCGATACTGCCGATCAAGACGCAAAAGAACAGCGAGCGGCTGATCGGATTTTCAACTTGTTGCCCGAAGATCAGTCAAAGGAGTTTCGCGCGCTTTGGGATGAGTTTGAAGCTGCAATCACCCCTGACGCAATTTTCGGCAAAGCGATTGATCGTGTTCAGCCGCTTCTGCTTAATCTTGCGAATGATGGGAGCAGTTGGAAGCAATACGACGTTAGGCTTGCGCAAATTGATAGCCGTATAGGCGAAAAGGTTAACAAGGGCGCACCCTGGGTCTGGGCCTATATACGCGAGAAGATCAAGCCATGGTTCGCTGCGCGCGGTCTTGACTAGAACCGGCTTGCGACATTTACGTATACAATCGTATACCGTCTTCCCTTGCTGAAGAATTTAGCGTAGAAGACGCGGGAATTTGATTCACTTAGCAAAGAGGCCAACCCCATGACCAAGATCAAGGTGGAGAATCCCGTCGTCGAACTCGACGGAGACGAAATGACCCGCATCATCTGGGATTTTATCAAAAAGAAACTGATCCTTCCTTATCTGGATTTAGATCTGCTCTATTACGATCTCGGCATGGAAGTGCGCGATGAAACGAACGACCAGATCACCATCGACGCCGCCGAAAAAATCAAAGAAGTCGGTGTTGGTGTAAAATGTGCAACCATCACACCGGATGAAGCGCGCGTTGAAGAATTTGGTCTGAAACAGATGTGGCGCAGCCCCAACGGAACCATCCGCAACATCCTTGGTGGTGTTGTGTTCCGCGCACCAATTATCTGTTCCAATGTCCCGCGGCTTGTTCCCGGCTGGACCCAACCGATTGTTATCGGTCGCCACGCCTTTGGTGACCAGTATAAAGCAACAGATTTCCTGATGCCCGGCCCCGGAAAGCTTACAATGAAATTTGTTGGCGAAGACGGAACAGTGATCGAGAAAGAAGTGTATGACGCGCCATCCTCTGGTGTGGCTATGGGTATGTACAATCTTGATAGCTCTATTATCGATTTCGCTCGCGCCTCTATGAACTACGGCCTGAAGCTTGGCTGGCCAGTTTACCTGTCGACGAAGAACACGATCCTGAAGGCCTATGACGGCCGCTTTAAGGACCTTTTCCAGAAAGTCTTTGACGAAGAGTTCGCTGGCAAATTCGAAAAAGCAGGCATCACTTATGAGCATCGCCTGATCGATGACATGGTCGCCGCTGCAATGAAGTGGTCCGGTGGCTTTGTTTGGGCCTGTAAAAACTACGATGGCGACGTTCAGTCAGACACAGTTGCGCAGGGCTTTGGCTCGCTTGGCCTGATGACCAGCCAGTTGATGACCCCGGATGGAAAGGTTGTTGAGGCAGAGGCCGCCCACGGCACCGTGACCCGCCACTACCGTCAGCACCAAAAGGGCGAGGCAACGTCAACAAACTCCATAGCATCGATCTATGCTTGGACAGGTGGCCTGAAGCACCGTGCTAAACTGGATAGCAATGACCAGTTGATGCGGTTTGCTGAAACGCTGGAAAAAGTCGTTGTTGATACCGTTGAAAGCGGCTTCATGACCAAAGACCTTGCTCTGCTTGTTGGACCAAACCAGAAATGGCTGACAACCGAAGGCTTCCTGGAAAAAGTTGATGAAAACCTGAATGCCGCTTTAGCGGGTTAATATTTCATTCGAGAGACAAAGAAAGGGCGGGGTGCGTATGCGACCCGCCCTTTCCCGTATCCATGCATAAATTCTGCTTTGATTCCATATTGATGTGAGTGGTGGCAATCAAAACAATCAGCCGGATACTCCCCCTCCCAGAGTCGTCTCTAATGGTGCAGGGTTGTTACTTTCCGCGATTGTGCGTGCGCGCATATATTTCAGCGACCATCCGGCTTGCGGTTTTTTCGAACATGCATGGAATAACCGCATGCACCATCGCCGCAAAGCCAGCAGCAAGAAGTCTCAGTGAAAAGCCCGACGCAAATCGCGCATGCTCGAGGTAAGTTTCTTCTACGCTTCGCGGATGCTCTAGAAAAACTTTGGTAATCATTTCAATTCCCTTCTTGGTCCTGTTCAAACCGAGATTAAAACAAACCGGTTGTGAATTTTTCCCATCTTTCTACGGTTTCTGCTTTTTTAGGTGAAATTTTCCCAATATGATTCACCTTATGGCTATCATTGATGAAACAGACCGCAAAATATTAAAAGAATTGCAACGTGACGCCTCTTTGGGGCTCGAGTCGCTCGGGGAAAAGGTGCATCTTTCGCGAAACGCCTGTTGGCGCCGGATCAAAGCGCTGGAAGATTCCGGTGTTATTCGGGGCCGCGTCGCGTTGCTTGAACCAGGCAAGGTCGGGCTTGGTTTGACCGTCTTCATGTTTATCCGAACCAGTTCTCACGATGCGAACTGGCTGACCAAATTCGCACGTGCGACAAGTGATATGCCGGAAGTTTTAAGCGCGTACCGCATGACAGGTGATCTGGACTATCTGATCCGCGCCCGCGTCAGCGACGTCGCCGGATATGACCAACTTTATCAGAGATTGATAAACAAGATTGATATGTCGGACGTTTCTGCAAGTTTTGTCATGGAAGAATTAAAAGAAACGACTGAACTGCCCTTGTAAGCAACGAAAGAGACAACAATGCCAATTCATTATGTTTATCTGATACTTGCAGTCATGGCCGAAACGATTGGAACAACAGCCCTTCAGGCAAGCCATCAGTTTTCCCGGCTCATTCCATCAATCATTGTTGTTGTTGGCTACGGTATTTCCTTTTACCTGCTGGCGCTGACTCTCAAATCTATGCCAGTCGGCATTGTTTATGCGATATGGTCGGCCCTTGGCATCGTCTTTATCGCAGCAATCGGTTTTCTGGCGTTTGGCCAGAAACTCGATTTTGCCGCTATTCTGGGGATCGGCTTTATACTGCTTGGTATTCTGGTCATTCACCTCTTTTCGAATTCTGCGACACATTAAACGCTATATTCTGGCGCAATCGCCGGGATTTGTGCTTTAGGGCTGGTCTTTTCTGCGCCTGCACGGTACGCCGCGCGCGAACAGGACAAGGCTACCTTCCAATGGAACTTCGCAATATCGCCATCATCGCGCACGTTGACCATGGCAAAACCACGCTTGTAGATGAGCTGCTGAAACAGTCAGGCACCTACCGTGAAAACCAGGCGACCACGGAACGCGCAATGGACAGCAATGATCTGGAGCGTGAGCGCGGTATTACCATCCTTGCGAAGGCAACGTCCGTTGAATGGAAAGGCACCCGGATCAACATCGTGGATACCCCTGGCCACGCCGACTTTGGTGGCGAAGTTGAGCGTATTCTTTCGATGGTTGACGGTGTTGTATTGCTGGTCGATGCGGCCGAAGGCCCAATGCCCCAAACCAAATTCGTCACGTCCAAGGCGCTTGCGCTGGGGCTGCGGCCGATTGTTGTTCTTAACAAAGTAGACAAACCCGATGCCGAACCTGATCGCGCATTGGACGAATGTTTTGATCTGTTCGCCAACCTTGGTGCAGACGACAACCAGCTTGATTTCCCGGCGATGTATGCATCGGGTCGGTCTGGCTGGGCGGACATGGAGCTGGACGGTCCACGCAAAGATTTGAGCGCGCTTTTTGATCTGGTGATAGAGCACGTCCCGCCTCCCGCGCAGGTTGCCCGTCGGGACGAACCGTTCAGGATGTTAGCAACAACACTGGGCGCCGATCCCTTTATTGGGCGAATTCTGACAGGACGTGTTGAATCCGGCACCTTGAAGGCAGGCGAAAGTATCAAATCGCTGACGCGCGACGGCGAACTTATTGAAAATTTCCGTGTCTCAAAAATTCTGGCCTTTCGCGGTTTGGGCCAACAGGCAATCGATTTGGCCGAAGCCGGCGACATCGTAACAATTGCTGGCATGTCCAAAGCAACGGTTGCAGATTCTCTGGTGGCCCCATCGGTCAACACAGCGCTACCCGCCCAACCGATTGACCCACCCACAATTTCCGTGACATTCGGCATCAACGACAGCCCGCTGGCGGGACGTGAAGGTAAAAAAGTGCAGAGCCGCGTCATCCGCGAGCGTCTGATGAAGGAAGCCGAGTCTAACGTGGCAATTCATGTGACAGACACCCCCGGCGGTGACGCCTTCGAAGTGGCGGGCCGTGGTGAGTTGCAGATGGGAGTTCTTATCGAAAACATGCGGCGCGAAGGATTCGAGCTTTCGATCTCTCGCCCACAGGTTTTGTTCAGAGAAGAAGATGGTCAAAGGCTAGAGCCCATCGAAGAAGTCACAATTGACGTCGATGATGAGTATTCCGGCGCTGTGATTGAAAAAATAACCGGTGTGCGCAAAGGTGAACTTGCTGAGATGAAACCTGCGGGCGCTGGCAAGACGCGGATCATTGCACATGTCCCGTCCCGCGGGCTTATTGGCTATCACGGCGAATTTCTGACAGACACACGCGGAACCGGCGTTTTGAACCGGGTGTTCCATGAATGGGCCCCTCACAAGGGTGCAATTCCGGGTCGGCGCGCAGGTGTTTTGATTTCGATGGAAAATGGTGTGTCCGTCGCCTATGCGCTATTCAACCTTGAAGATCGCGGTAAAATGTTCATTGGCGCGCAGGAAACCATTTATCAGGGAATGATCATTGGCGAGCATTCGCGCGAGAATGATCTGGAAGTGAACCCCCTTAAAGGTAAAAAGCTGACAAACGTTCGTGCTTCGGGCACGGACGAGGCAGTACGCCTCACCACACCTGTGCGTTATTCTCTGGAAGAGGCGATTGCCTATATCGACAACGACGAACTCGTCGAAGTCACGCCAAACGCTATCCGGATGCGCAAACGCTACCTCGACCCACACGAACGCAAACGCCAATCCCGCGCAGCGGGCTAGGGTCGACGTAAAGCGTCGGAAGACTGCTATAAGTCCGAAGAGTTCGTGATCGTATGCTCAGGCTTGCGCGAAACGAAGAGACGCACCATTGATGCAGTGAAGCAATTGGTCTCGAACATTTACGATATGGCCAAGGTGGCTGCCGCATCTGCGGCAGTGCGCTTCTATCATGGCATCTTGGGACATTGCGCTCGTATCATAAGAGGGATTGTCATCAATGCTGGTCAGGACAGCATTGGGACGCGAGTGTTTAAAGAAAACCCAACCGAGATCAAGAACCACTTTCCAGGATGATTCATAGAGCGTCAGGCCACAACCTTTGCATTTATAGGTACCTCGAGGCATTCGGCGGCTATACTGGCTGCTGTTTGGGTTCTCGGTTCCGCCGCGTCGCAGGATTCTGAATTCTGATCTGCTAAGCAGCGCGCGCCATTCCGCCCGGGTGCGGGTGACTTCGTAGGTAAATCCTCCGGAAGCTGACGAAGCCGTTGCCAATGAAGGTCCAGACGCTGGTACGAGAGCAACAGCGGAAATCGCGCTCGCTTTCAAAAACGTCCGCCGCTTAATAAGATTGCTCATAGTTTTCTTCCTTTTCAAAAATAATCAATTTTCTTGATCTTTGCTTTCCATCCTTAAGACCGTACTTTCAGCAGCCTACATGGAAAAGATGCACTCACCCCCTGATTAGTTACATAGTGCACATATAAATGTGGTGCATCAATTCGTGATTTTGATCTGCGGTTGTGGCCAAGTTTACGGCAGGGCAAGCCCCAAAAATTAAAACCAGCTTGGCTAACGACCGCTACGAGCCCAACATGGCCCTGTATAGCGATGGCTCTTTTCTAAGTAGTTTCCGGAACGCCGCTAGCACGAGTTATCCAGCAATTTGCCGATTGTAATCTTCAACATCATACCAGCCGAGGGATTTTGTAACTTGCAGGTTATCGTCCAAGTCCCATTCTTCCCATCCACCAAAGCGGACCAGGTTTCCGGTTTCTACGTGACGACCTTCGAAGGTCCAAGCATAGACAATGTGATGGTCTGCAGCCAAAACGGTATCGCAGGTGAGCTTTAAATCCGGAAACTCCGACATGAATCCGCTTGCCATCTCCGTTATTTCGGCTCGCGAAGTCATTGGGTCGCTGCGGTTCATGGCAAAACTAGTTTGTGCTGAATATCTTTGTGCAACCTTACCTGCTGAAGATGAGCTCCAGGCCGCACAATGCGCATCTGCCAGCTTTCTCGCGTCTTCAAGAGAAGGGAACATGTCACACTCCAATCCATAGTCTAGCTTGAATTTTTGTCATTCCAGCATGGAATTATTTTCCAAAATAAGTCAAATGATGAACTTGCCGTTCTAATCTAGTGAAAAATCTCGTTTGCCAGCTTTGTCCGGAAAAAGGTATTCGCGACATTTGGATTTAATAGGGGCAAAGCTTGGTGTTAGGTTTTCAAGTTTGTTTTTTCGGCTCGATCCACGGAAACCGGTTTCACAAGATCTCCAACTTGTATCTGGCCTTCGGTCAAAACCTCGGCTGTCCAGCCACCATGTCCGCGCATTGCATTGTAACCTCCTGTCCCAAGTTCTGTCTCCATCCGCGAACAGGGGGCGCAGGGTCCGGTGATCTGTAAAATAGTCGTTCCAATCTCAATCGTTGCGCCGCGAAGTGCAGACAAGTTGATACCGCTTACCACGAGGTTCCTTCGCAACCTTTCCGGGGTTACTTCGGTCGCGCCAGAGAGGGCAGCGATAACCGGCAAATGCTCTGCCTGAATAAGGGTAACAGCGCGTTTCCCCGGGCTTGGGTGGCGATCACCAACCAAACCAGAAAACGTTACTTCTGCGGTGCCTGCTGCAGTCATGGCTTCGCGGCGGGCGGGACGCAGCCCGATCCAATCCAAACGGCCAGCAGCCGCATGGATCGTCATCAACTGACGCAGTGGGGAAAGGCTGCTCAAACTTCTTCTACGATGACCAGATCCCGTTCTGCTGCGCCCCGCGCATGACTGAGCGCCTCTTGGTACTGCGGCGAATTATAACAAGCTTCGGCATCTTCAAGGCTCGGGAAACGCGCTACAACATTACGTGCGCGGTCATTTCCCTCTAGCTGCTTGTAACGTCCCGCACGGGCCAGAAACACGCCACCATGTGCAGTAATCGCACCTGTCGCGAGAGCAGCGTATTTTCCGTAAGATTCTTCGTCGGTGACATGCACATTTGCGATCCAGAGTGCGCCCATTTTAGTTCTCCAATATCTGTTCAGCTGCTTTTATAGCAGCGTCTGCTTGTCCGAAATCTGAACCACCGCCCTGTGCCATGTCAGGCCGGCCGCCTCCGCCTTTGCCACCAAGTGCGGCGACAGCGGCTTTCACGATATCAACTGCGGACACCGTGCTAGTCAGATCATCTGTGACACCCGCCGCGACTGCAACCTTTCCACCGGTATCGGCAATCAAAAGTACGGCACCTGACCCGATCCGGGCTTTGTGGTCGTCAATCAATGGGGGTAGGTCCTTGCCCCTTACACCACTTAACGTTTGCGCCAGAAACGCAACGCCGCCTACGTCACGGGTTTCCGGCGCAACGTCCGCCCCCCCTGACATCGCAAGTTCGCGGCGCAATTGGGCAACTTCGTTTTGCAGGGCTTTGCGTTCGTCCATCAATGCTTTGACACGGTCACCCACCTCAGCGGGTTGTGCCTTTAACATCAGGGAAACTTCAGAAAGCAGTTTTTCCTGCTCAGAAAGGTGGCGCAGCGCGGCCTCTCCGGTCAGCGCCTCAATCCGGCGCACCCCGGCGGAAGATGCTGAATCACCAAGCAGTGCAAACACGCCGATATCCCCGGTTTGGCGGACATGTGTGCCACCGCAAAGTTCAATCGAATAGGTTTCGCCATTAGTCCCTTTCTCGGACTTCGCATCGTGACCCATCGAAACAACCCGCACCTCGTCACCGTATTTTTCGCCAAACAGCGCTTGCGCCCCAAGGGCGCGCGCGTCATCCGGCGTCATGATACGGGTTTCGACCTTGGTGTTTTGACGGATGTAGGCATTCACGTCTTCTTCAACTTTTGACAGTTGTCCTGATGTCAACGCCTTGGCGTGGCTGAAATCGAACCGCAGCCGATCTTCTGCATTCAAAGACCCGCGCTGAGACACATGGTTCCCCAGCGTTTCGCGCAGAGCTTCGTGCAGCAGGTGGGTTGCCGAATGGTTCGCACGTATCGCGGAGCGGCGATCATGATCAACAACAAGTTCGGCGCCTGTACCCGTGACCAAAGTGCCCTCTGTCACCTCGGCGAAATGAATAAAGACTCCTGCGGTTTTACGTGTGTCGATTATTTTCGCTTTGCCGGTATCAGATTTCAAAAAGCCCTGGTCGCCAACCTGACCACCGCTTTCCCCATAAAACGGTGTCTGGTTCACGACAACCTGAATGCTGGCGCCTTTCGCGGATTCTTCGACGCACTTACCGTCCTTTATAAGCGCTAGAATCTGGCCTTCGGCAACCTCGGTCTCGTATCCTAGGAATTCCGTAACCCCATGCTTATCTGCGAGGTCATACCAGATGGTGGCATCCGCCGCTTCACCAGAGCCGGTCCAGGCCGCACGTGCCTTTGCTTTCTGGGCTTCCATAGCAATGGTGAACCCATCAGTGTCAACCGCCCTGCCCTTTTCGCGCAACGCATCCTGCGTCAGATCGAGCGGAAAACCATAGGTGTCATAGAGTTTGAAAGCGGATTCACCGGGCAACGCTGCATCATCGGGCAGCTTTTCCAATTCGTCGTCAAGCAAACGCAAACCGCGGTCCAGCGTCTGCCGGAACCGGGTTTCTTCATTTTTCAGTGTTTCTTCTATCAAAACCTGTGCGCGTCCAAGCTCTGGGAACGCAGCACCCATTTGCGTCACAAGCGCTGGCACCAAGCGGTGCATCACTGGGTCTTTCGACCCCAGCAAATGCGCATGGCGCATCGCGCGGCGCATGATACGACGCAACACATACCCACGGCCTTCGTTGCTGGGCATTACACCATCGGCAATTAGAAAAGACGTCGATCGCAGGTGATCTGCGATAACCCGGTGGTGGACATTTTTATCACCATAGGGGTCCTGGCTTGTTGCGTGGGCAGACGCTTCGATCAACGCCTTAAACAAGTCCGTGTCATAGTTGTCATGACTGCCCTGAAGCAATGCGCCTATACGTTCCAGCCCCATGCCGGTATCGATTGACGGTTTTGGCAGGTCTTCACGGTGGCCATCTTCAAATTGCTCATACTGCATGAAAACGAGGTTCCAGATTTCGATGAACCTGTCGCCGTCCTCTTCTGCACTACCCGGAGGACCGCCCCAGATGTGATCGCCGTGATCAAAGAAAATCTCTGTGCAGGGGCCGCAGGGGCCGGTTGGTCCCATCGACCAGAAGTTGTCATTTGTCGCAATGCGGATAATGCGCTCGTCCGGAAGACCCGCATGCTTTTTCCAGATATTCGCAGCCTCGTCATCCGTGTGATATACGGTGACCAGCAGTTTATCCTTGTCGATGCCAAACTCTTTTGTGATCAGATCCCATGCAAATGGGATAGCGTCTGCCTTGAAGTAATCGCCAAAGCTGAAGTTCCCCAACATTTCAAAAAATGTGTGATGGCGCGCCGTGTAGCCAACATTATCGAGGTCGTTGTGCTTTCCGCCAGCCCGCACGCATTTTTGACTTGTGGCGGCGCGTGTAAAGTCACGATGTTCAACGCCCGTAAACACGTTCTTGAACTGCACCATGCCAGAGTTCGTGAACATCAATGTGGGGTCATTGCGCGGCACCAAAGGAGAGCTGTCGACCACAGCGTGCCCATTGGATTTGAAATAGTCTAAGAAGGTCGAGCGGATATCATTCAGGCTCGGCATTATCGTGGCTCACTTGCGCTAAATTCTAAGTCCCGCCCGGTTTAGCCCCACAGGCAAACGCTGTCCACAGCAAGTAAAAAGGGCCAGGGTTTTTCTGCCCCGGCCCTTTCAAAAAGAAACGTTAGTTTACGCTTCCAAAATGTCTTCGTCTGTGGCTTCCGGGGGCATTTCAAACTCAAGCCCGTGCGCTGCGCGAATCTTATCTTCGATTTCATAGGCGACCCGCTTGTTCTCTTTTAGGTAGGTCTTCGCATTTTCGCGCCCCTGCCCGATCCGCTCGTCCCCGTAAGAATACCAGGCCCCGGATTTTTCAACGACTCCGGCTATCACGCCAAGATCAAGAAGCTCACCATTTTTTGAAATGCCCTCCCCATAAACAATGTCAAATTCGACTTGTTTAAACGGCGGAGCCACCTTGTTTTTAACAACTTTCACACGGGTCGCATTACCGACAATTTCATCCCGGTCTTTCACTGCGCCAATACGGCGGATATCAAGGCGCACAGAGCTATAGAATTTAAGCGCGTTGCCCCCCGTTGTCGTCTCCGGGCTGCCGAACATAACACCAATTTTCATCCTGATCTGGTTAATGAAAATGACCATGCAGTTGGAGCGGGAGATTGAACTCGTCAGTTTGCGCATCGCCTGGCTCATGAGACGGGCATGTACGCCAACGCTGGAATCGCCCATGTCCCCTTCAAGTTCGGATTTTGGGGTGAGTGCAGCGACAGAATCGACGACCACCATGTTCACAGCCCCTGATCTGACCAGCGTATCCGTGATCTCAAGTGCCTGTTCGCCTGTGTCCGGCTGCGAAATAAGCAATTCATCGATATCAACACCCAGTTTGCGGGCATAAAGCGGGTCAAGTGCGTGTTCCGCATCAACGAAGGCGCAAATGCCGCCGGTTTTCTGCATCTCTGCAACACAATGCAGGGTGAGTGTTGTTTTTCCGGATGATTCAGGACCATAAATTTCAATGACCCTGCCTTTCGGCAGCCCGCCGATACCTAAAGCAATATCAAGGCCCAGAGAACCTGTGGAACTCGACTCGATCTCCTGTACAGCGCCTTCCTGACCGAGCTTCATGATCGAGCCCTTGCCAAATTGGCGTTCTATCTGCGCCAAAGCTGAATCGAGCGCTTTTTGTTTATCTGCGTCGCGTTTGTTTGTCATATCGAGTATATCTGCCATCGCCATTTTAAGCTTCCTTATTCCACACCCTTGTACGGGCGGCAATCATTGCTCTTGTTCACCTCTTGTTCCGATTCCTTATGGGACCAAAAGGAGAACATTTCAACAAAATTATTTCTTTATCCACTTTTGATTGCGAAGATTAACAGGTAGTTTACTCTTCAGAACTATTTACAGCGGTGACTGAGAGTGAGAGTGAAATGCTGATATTCTGGAGTAAGAAGCTTGCTTTTCTCGCCGTTCCGAAAACGGGGACAACATCTATCGAAGCGTCTTTGTGTCTTAAGGCAGATATCGTTTTACGAAATCCACCGCGACTAAAACATATGACTGCACGCATGTTTGAAAAAAAGTTTGCTCCTGCAACATCCGGCGAGGATGTGATCAAATTCGAAACCGTCGCTGTTATGCGCGAACCCGTTGACTGGTTGGCCAGTTGGTACCGGTATCGAAAACGCCCCCAGTTGGCGGGAAAGCCTGCGAGCACGGAAGGAGTAAGTTTTGACACATTTATTGAATCTTACCTTTCGGATGAAAGGCCCATCTACGCGGATATCGGTTCGCAGTTCAAATTTATGACCGACAAGGATGGAAACGTCCTTGTGGATCATATCTTTGACTACGCCCACTTCAGCCAACTTATTGCTTTTCTTGAAAACAAGTTGGATCTCTCTCTGGAACTGGGACACGCAAACAAGTCTCCGAAGGAAGAAATGTCTTTATCTCCTGCGCTTTTGTTCGAGTTAAAAAGACTTTATAACAAAGACTTCGAGCTTTATGCTAAAGTCCGAGTGCAGGCGTTAAAATCCGCCCACCCCTAGTTTAGTGAATTTGCTTTCGTACCGTTTGAGTAAGGTCCTTTAAAGAAAACGGCTTAGGTAGAAAGATTGAATTTGGAATCTTTTTCTGCCCCTCTTCAAACGCTTCTTCCGCGTAGCCGGAAACAAAAACGACTTTGACATCCGGCCGATCGCGCAAAGCCTGCCTGACCCAACTGGGCCCATCCAGACCTGGCATGACCACATCTGTAACAAATACATCGACATCAAGACTGGGATCCTCAAGTGTTTTAAGGGCTACTTCAGCGCTATCTGCCTCGATAACCGTGTATCCCCCTAATCTCAGGGCACGCGACGCAAAGGCACGTACCGGCGCCTCGTCTTCAACCAAAAGCACAACACCTTCCCCTTCTTCGTTCTCAGTTTCTTTCGAGTGTGAAAGGACTTTCTGCGCTTCGTTAACTTCTGATGTTTGATAGCAAGGAAGATAGATTGTAAAAACAGTTCCGCGGGCGACCACGCTGTCAACAAAGATGAAACCACCCGTCTGTTTCACAATTCCATAAGCCATTGAAAGCCCTAACCCCGTGCCTTCGCCTGTTTTTTTTGTGGTGTAAAAGGGTTCAAAGATCTTTGTCAGCTTGTCGGCTGCGATCCCGATTCCAGTATCGAAAACGCGAACTGTCACGTAGTCACCAACGGGAACCTCTGCCCGGTCGCGCCGCAGAGGGCCCTTCAATGTTTCGACCTTTGTTTCTATTCTGATCTCTCCACCATCGTGCATGGCGTCACGCGCATTCACGACCAAATTCATCAAAACCTGTTCCAATTGCCTCTTGTCTGCCCGTATCGGTGGTAGATCGGGATCATGAATAAGTTTGAGCAGGACTTTCTCACCGACCAACCTATCGAGTAAATGTGTCAAATCACACAAAATCTCGCGTAAGTTCAGCACCTCGGGCTGCAAATTCTGCTTTCTCGAAAACGCGAGCAGTTGCCCGACCAAGCTGGCAGCACGATGAGCGTTTTGATTGATTTGGGTTAAGTCACTAAAATCAGGATCCCCCTTTTTGTGTCTTAGTAGTAACAAATCACAATGCCCGGTGATCGCGGTCAGCAGATTGTTGAAATCATGTGCGACCCCGCCAGCGAGTTGGCCGATCGCCTGCATTTTCTGGCTTTGTACAAACTGAGCCTCAAGAGTCTTCAACTCTGTGGCATCCGTCAGAACAGCTATCAGGACTGGTGTTTCGCCCTGAGTTATTTGGCTTAGCGTGATTTGAAGAAATACTTCTTTTTCTGGTTTTCGCGCCCGAATAACTTCGGATTTCTTATGACCTCGGCCTTGAAATGCATCTTCCAGCCAGTCGCGAACAGAACGGCCAAGACCTTCAACAAGCTCTGAAACCGACGTTCCGGGTAAAAGCGGGTCGGCTAATAGATTTCTTGCCAATCTGTTAGCCGCAAGAATATTGCCGTCTCGCCCGATTTTCAGCATTGGCACAGGAAGTTCATCAAAGCTTGGTAAACTTAACCGCGATTGTTCGCTCATTTCATTTTCAGGAATGAAATAAATTTCCCTACGTCCGCCAGAACCAGAAATTTCAGTTATCAACCGGGTGATCTTGCCGTTCTTGGTTGCGATTTCATGCTTGGTTCCCGTTCGAAGCGGGAGCTGCGTAAATATACGATCAAGCGTCTTGACGCGCTCCCCCAAAACAAGCCTCATTTCTTTGTTCATAAACAGGACTGTTCCGGTTTTTGATGCCGTCAGCATCGGCAGACTTACTGTGTCCGCAGACTGGTCCTTCGGAACGAGATTACCAAAATGTTCAATACGCCAAAGAAAAGCATCGCCGGATAATTGCTGTACAGAAATACGAGACCAATCCCGTTTGGTTAAAATGTCTTCCTGAGCCGAGCCTCTGGACATGGCTTTCTTTTTCAGACGACGAATGACCGTTTCAGGATGAGCAAAAAGACCGCTTAGAGATTGTGACATCGTCTGGCCAGGTTGTACTGCGCGGCCACCGCTCGCGGCGAAGTTTTTATATTTAACGACCCCTTTGCCATCAGAAAAAAAGCACTGTGCGCTATCTCGTCCACAAATCGCTTCGACGTAACGAAGGTATTTACTCTCAAAACTCGCCCGGGCTGCAACAAACACGCCTAGTGATAAGACCACTAATCCGAGGACTATGGCACTCCCAAATAGAAAAATCCGAAAATCAGACTGTGGTAAAGAGTTTATGAGAACGAACAGTGCCGATGCAACTCCGGCACTCAAAAACGCGCCCAATTTTCGTCGGGTTAGCAATCTGGTCTCAAAGTTCGTCGTAAATTCCGGATGTTTCACGCAAAGGCCCTTAATCGATTCATGGCCTCGCTATTTCGTCGCGAAAATCTTAAACGCTGCTTAATTTTTGCTGCTGGAAAAGAAATAAAAAAACTTTAGATCGTTTTCTTTGAAATTTTTCTTTTTAGAATAGCAAGATAGAAACCATCACAACCTTCAATAGGCGTCAGCTTCGTTTCGCTAGCCAGATGCCAATCGGAGTTGTTTTCAAGGAATTTATTGATCTGGTCTCTGTTTTCTTCGTTCAGCAAAGAACAGGTAGCAAATGCTAACGTGCCGTCTTGTCCAACGTATGTTGCAGCTTTTTGCAGAATCTCGTCTTGAACCCAGATAAGATCTTCAAGGCGATCTTTCGTTAAATTCCATTTCGCGTCGGGGCTTCGTCGCCAGGCTCCACTCCCCGAACAGGGAACATCGCAAAGAACAACATCGAAAGGTGCGGCGGCGGAAGCATCATCGCTGCTTAAGATTTTGACACGAACACCCGCGCGTTTCGCACGCGTTGGCAGATCAGCCATTCGGGATGGGTCAACATCATGTGCAAAGAAAACAGCTTTTTCCCGCGCTGCCATTGCAAGCGTTTTGCCCCCGCCACCTGCACAATAGTCAAGAACACGCTGCCCGGCTGCAACCGGAATTTGATCCATAATATGCTGCGATCCGGCGTCCTGAAGTTCTACCAACCCATCGCGGAAAGCAGAAGAATTCAAGATTTTTCTTGGGTTTTCCACAACTTCCAAAGCGGTTTCAGACAAAGCGTGTGGCTTTGTTGTGATCCCGTCTTTTAACAACGTTTCCAAAGCCCCTTCGCGCGAGGTTTTCCGTAAATTAACCCTGAGGAATACAGGAGCTCGAAATTTGAGAGCGCCGCAAACGGATTCGAACATTTCGCCAAGGCTATTGCGCAGCATGGGTGCCAGCCATTCTGGACAATCAAGCCTTACCAACTCTGACAGATCAGAAAGGTTGCCACTTGCTGCTTGTTCTTCGGGTGTAAGTGATGATGGCGCGTAACCTTCGCCGTTGAAAATTTGTGCGGGATCGAGATTGTTTGCCCGCAAAGCGCCAATCATGGCGCCGCGTCCGTTTTCAGCCCCGCCAAGCGTCGTATAAGACTTTCGATTGCGAAGGGCGTCAAAGACATGGTCGCGAACGGCGGCACGATCTCCCGATCCTGCAAAACGGCTGCGACGTGCCCAGTTGATCAGGGATTTCTCTGCGGGATTGCCGGCAAAAACCTGATCCAGAACATCAATGGCAGCGGCGATACGCGCAGCGGGAGTCATGCTGCACAACCATTCGCATTTTTCACATCACTATCGGGACGTAACATTCTGATACTTCACATAGCTCTGTAGTTCGGGCTTTCACGGGTAATCTGAACATCATGAACGTGACTTTCTTTAAGACCAGCACCCGTGATCCGCACAAACTGTGACTTCGTCCGCATATCTTCGACCGTTCCATTCCCCGTGTAGCCCATCGCGGCCCTCAGGCCACCTACAAGCTGATGAATAACTGCGTTTGCAGTCCCCTTGTATGGCACCTGCCCTTCAATACCTTCCGGAACCAGTTTGTCACTGGCGGCATCTTTCTGGAAATAGCGATCAGCAGATCCACGCGCCATTGCGCCAAGGCTGCCCATGCCCCGGTACGACTTGAAAGACCGACCTTGATAAAGGATGACTTCGCCCGGGCTTTCATCTGTACCGGCGATCATCGAGCCAACCATTGCGCAAGATGCACCCGCAGCAATTGCTTTTGCGAAATCGCCAGAGAACTTAATACCGCCATCCGCAATAATCGGAGTGCTGGTGTCGCTTGCGCCTGCGGCAGAATCCATGATGGCTGTAAGCTGCGGAACACCCACACCGGCAACCATGCGGGTCGTACAGATCGAGCCGGGCCCAATACCGACTTTCACGGCGTCTGCACCCGCACCGATAAGCGCCCGCGTCGCTTCCGCAGTGGCAACGTTACCTGCAACGATCTGAACCTGATTAGACAGGGTTTTTGCCCGCTCTACAGCGAGTGCCACACCCTCGGAATGGCCATGTGCGGTGTCGATCACCACCATGTCTGCACCCGCGTCTATCAGCGCCTGTGTGCGTTCAAAACCCGCGTCCCCGACAGTTGAGGCTGCTGCGACCCGAAGGCGGCCCAAATCATCCTTGCAAGCATGTGGGTTCAATACCGCCTGTTCAGTATCTTTCAAGGTAAGCAACCCCGTGAGCTTGCCCTGACCATCTGTTACAAGCAGCTTTTCAATCCGGCGCGCCTGCATCAGGCTTTTAGCTTCTTCCAGTTCCGCGGGTTCCTGCAACATCGCGAGATTGTCGGATGTCATCATGACAGAAACTGGCGTTTTTTCATCCGTTGCAAAGCGCATATCCCGGTTGGTCACAATGCCAACAACGCGTCCGTCACCGTCCACGACAGGAAACCCGGTTATACGGTAGCGTTCCATCAGTTGTTTTGCATCAGCCAGTGTCTGATCCGCGGTCAGCGTTATCGGATTAAAGACAATACCGCTTTCAAACCGTTTCACCCGGCGCACCTGGCGCGCCTGTTCTTCGATATCGAGGTTGCGGTGAATCACGCCGATACCACCTGCCTGCGCCATCGCAATGGCCATGCGCGCCTCGGTAACCGTGTCCATTGCGGAAGACAGAAGTGGGATATTCATCCGGATCGACCGGGTCACATAGGTGCTTGTGTCAGCCGTAGACGGCAATACATTGCTTGCGGCCGGGACCAGTAGAACATCGTCGAAGGTAAGTGCCTCGCGAATCTCCATGGGGGTTCTCCTAGGATGCTTCGTTTGACGCGTCCCTATTACATGTCTTTGCCGTATGGAAAACCCCAATTCGTTCAGCAACGCGCTTTCAGTCACAGATTAACGGTCAAATACCGCTGGAAATTAGTTAAGCCTTGCTTACTTAATCTGTTCTTGTGCATGGCGCGCAAGAGCGCGAACCGATGACGCAAACGTTGCAACGTCGCCCCCGACACCCAGAAAGGTTACACCCAAAGCTTTGTAGTACCCTATCTGATCTGGGTTGAAAGTGATCGTCCCCACGGCCTTGCCAGCCGCCAGGATGCGCGAGACAGAATATTCGATTGCTGTAACGACCTCGGGCGCATCGGGTTGCCCCGGGTACCCCATATCCGCCGACAAATCAGCAGGCCCGATGAAGACGACATCGACGCCTTCCGTCGCCGCGATAGCATCAATATTTTCGATCGCTTTTCGGCTTTCTGCCTGAACCATCAGACAGATCTGTTCGTTTGCGCTGGCAACATAGTCTGAATCAGCACCATACCCGGTGGCACGCGCTTGTATTGCCCCCATGCCGCGGTTTCCTTCTGGCGGGTAACGGACTGCGCGCGCCATCTCTGCCGCCTCTTCCGCTGTATCAATCAACGGAACCAACAGCGACTGAACCCCGATATCCAAAGCACGTTTTAACAACCAGTCTTGCCCAGAGGTCACACGCATTACGGCCTGTGCAGGCGCACCATTCATTGCCTGAAGCTGTGACATCGCGCTTTTGTCTGAGTTAGGGTTGTGTTCCGCATCGATCAAACACCAGTCAAAACCTGCTCTTGACGCTATCTCTGCAACCGTCGCAGACCCAAAGCCCATCCAGAGGCCTACTTGCATTTTTCCATTTGCGAGGTTCTCTTTCAGAATATTGCGCGGTGCGGCCATATTATATCCTTTCCGAATAATTTGGCGGAGTATCAACCTCTTTAAACCTCAAAGTCTAACCTTTTCTCGCAAAGCCGCTGACCCTATGCCAAATACCAAAAATTGACCAAACTAGCTAAAATTCGTGCTAACGCTTCCCCAGGTAACGAGAGCAATTGATGGCCAAACACTCTGTAACAAATCGGCATTTGGTTGCTGACATCGGCGGTACAAACACACGAATCGCGCAAGCGGAAGGGTCTGTTCTGATTTCCGGCACTATGGAGCGATTCAGGAACAATGAATATTCCTGCTTTGATAACGTGCTACGAGAGTACTTGGCGACGCACACTGGTGTCAGATTTGAAAGCCTATGCTTCGCCCTTGCAGGCCCTGTCTGGAATGGCTGCGGAACACTGACCAATCTAAACTGGAAAATCGACACGCGTCGTATCTGTGAAGATTTTGGAATACGCGAGGCGTTTTTGCTGAATGACCTCGAGGTACAGGGCCACGCAATTGATCATCTTGAGCATGAAGCGATTTCAACGATTTTTCCTTCACAACGCGGGAACGCCGCGATCAATAGAAATAGTGCAAAGCTGGTTGTTGGGCTCGGCACCGGCTTTAATACTGCAACAGTTCAAGAAACTAAATCTGGCCCGCTCATCTTGTCATCAGAATCTGGCCATATGGGGCTAAATTTAACCACCCCAACCGCGCGCGCACTGATACAGCATTTGGAAAAAGATATTAATTTCGTCGCTTGCGAAGATGTGCTGTCCGGGCGCGGAATAGAACGCGTTTTTCAGTGGCTTTCTAACGGTGTAAGGACGGCACCCATCCTTTCTGCACCAGAAATAGTGCTAGCCGCAGACAATGGTGACGAAAAAGCAAAAGAGACGATCAGAAGCGTTTGCAAAATTTTGGGGGCAACCGTTGGTGATCTCGCCTTAACGCATCTTCCGTTTGGCGGAATATTTCTGGTTGGCAGCGTCGCGCGTGCTTTGTCGCCGTATCTTGCCGAAATGGGCTTTGACGAATGTTTTCGCGCGAAAGGCCGTTTTTCTGATTTCATGGACGAATTCTCTGTATCCGTGATGGACGATGACTTTGCAGGCCTGAAAGGGTGCGCTGTATTTCTTGGGCAATCTCAGGGAAGAGCCTGAATTTCTTCATACGTAAGCGAATGTTAACGCACGCGCCTTAGACCGTTCTGAAACGGCTTAAGGAAAGGTACATTTTGCGAACGTGTTTAGCTTCTCTACGACGGGCATTCTCATGACCCTTCGTATCGAATTACAGCCCAAACTGGATTTGCGCGCGGCAAACTCGCTTGTGGACGCGTTGCGCCATGCAGCAGGCGCCGATGTAATTCTTGATGCGTCAAAAGTTTCGCATCTTGGAACACTTTGCCTTCAAGCGCTAATAGCGGCAGCAAAAGATCACAAAACTGAAGGCACAAAATTTGTCCTCGAGCGTGCGAGCGATACGTTCATCAATCATCTGGCGATCTTTGGGTTTTCAATCGAAACATTTGCAGAGGATGCAGCATGAGCCTTAATATTCTTGCCGTTGATGACAGCCGAACGATGCGCGATATGTTGAACCTCGCGTTGGGCCAAGCCGGTTTCACCACCCATCTTGCCGAAGACGGCGAGCACGGGCTCGAGGTTTTGACACAGCTTTCGCCCGACGCCATCATAACAGATATTAACATGCCCAATCTTGATGGTTTTGGCTTTATTGACGCGGTTCGAAAACAACAAAAACATCGCGGTATACCCATTCTCGTTCTTACAACCGAAAGCGCACCCGAGCTCAGAGCGCGGGCGCGCAAAGCAGGTGCAACGGGATGGATTGTTAAGCCATTTGATCCAACAAAACTTGTTCAGGCCATAACCAAAGTCGCCGGTTAGGACAAAAGATGTCAGCTTCCATAGCAGAAATACGCGACTCTTTTTTTCAGGAGTGCATTAGTCATCTGGAAGCGTTGCAAGATGGCCTATCCGAAATCGAAAATGGCACTGAAAACGAAGAGACCATTCATGAAGTGTTCCGTGCCGTTCACTCCATAAAGGGCGGCGCTGCCGCTTTCGACATCGTTACCCTGGTTAAACTTGCGCACCGTTTTGAAACCGCGCTCGAAGCGGTGCGGAGCAAACAGGCGGCCCCGGATAAAAAAGCGGTAAAACTGTTTCTTCGTCCGTGTGATTTGCTTGGAGATTTGCTACGGCTGGCCGGAACAAAAAATTCGGAAGAGCCAGAAGGGTTTCGTACCTGCCTTTCAGAGCTCGATGCATACATTCAGAACAACGCTGAATCCCCGGTAAAATCAAAATCTACAGAGAACGCTGC
This sequence comes from Pseudohalocynthiibacter aestuariivivens, assembly GCF_018457175.1. GTDB lineage: Bacteria > Pseudomonadota > Alphaproteobacteria > Rhodobacterales > Rhodobacteraceae > Pseudohalocynthiibacter > Pseudohalocynthiibacter aestuariivivens. The sequence continues at coordinate 19,174 of NZ_JAGFNU010000002.1, read as the reverse complement.
TTCAAACGCACAGGATAGAGAAAGCACATCAGTCGGGATCCAGCAGGCAGAGCCAATATTCGACATTTTCTTCGAACCAAACTCGGAAATATTTCCATCCGGAAACGAGCCTTTATATGTATTGAAGTCGTTGTATGAGCTTGGACATGTTACCGTGACGTGTGACACCGCGAAAATACCTTGCCTTTCAGATTTAAATCCAGAAAACAGCTACTTAAGCTGGAAGGCAGAGCTGCTAACCACCTGCGATTTAGCCGAGGTCAAAGAAGTATTTGATTTTGTCGAAGACCTTTGTGTACTGAATATTTCCGAACGGCAACAAGCGCATTCGCATACCCGAAATCTCGATCTAACGAGCAATAGAGTAACGGAGTCCGATAGCAACGCAGAGCAGCAGCCAGCCGAGCCTTTTCAGATCACGCAACCGGATGCATCAGGCCGTCAAAGTTCAGCGAAAGCATCTGTAGAGAAAGCACGTTTTGAAAGCCGTCCTCCCGAAGAAATCGCCGCACCGGCAGCGAAACCAACGGTCCGCGTCGATCTGGATCGTGTCGACCTTTTAGTCAATCAGATCGGGGAACTGGTCATCAATCAGGCCGTTCTCGCACAAAGCATAGCCACCACAAGCCTTAACACAGACGCAAGCATATTTGCAGCACTAGAGGATTTTTCACAACTTGCCAGCGACCTTCAGGACAGTGTTATGATGATACGCGCGCAGCCTGTAAAAACACTCTTTCAACGTATGGCACGTGTTGTTCGGGAAACATCAAGAACGACGCAAAAAGACGTGCGTCTGTTGACGGAAGGTGAATCTACTGAAATTGACAAAACAGTTATTGAAGGGCTATTTGATCCTCTAACGCATATTATCAGGAACGCGATAGATCATGGGATCGAATGTCCCGCCGAAAGGTCTGAATACGGCAAACCAGAAATCGGGGAAATCCATCTCACTGCACGCCACAAATCGGGCCGTGTTACGATAGAAATTTCGGATGATGGCCGCGGCATAAACCGCTCGGAAATTCTGCGAAAAGCAAAAGAAACCGGTTTGGTTGATCAAAGCGCCAAACTTTCCATCTCAGAAGTCGACAATTTGCTGTTTCTACCCGGTTTTTCGTCCTCGAACAGTATATCAAACGTTTCCGGCCGAGGTGTTGGTTTGGATATCGTGCGAAATTCAATCGCGGCGATGGGCGGGCGGATTTTCGTGACAACAACCGAAATGAAGGGAACAGTTTTTAAGATTGACCTTCCACTAACACTCGCGGTCCAAGATGGTCTCGTTGTCGAGGTGAGCCACAACACACATGTGATACCTCTCAGCAATATCGTCGAAACGCTGATTTTGAAAAATTCTGATATCCATCTGTTCGGTAGCTCAACAAAAATGATCAAAATACGCGAAAAATTTCTTCCGATCATCGACCTCGGAGCGGCTCTCGGATATCGCAAACGGAAATCACATTTTGATGGGTGTAACGTTCTTCTCATTGCTCAGGAAGAAAGCTATTTTGCGCTGATTGTTGACGCAATTATTGAGCAGCGCCAAGTCGTTATTAAAGCACTACAGAACAACATCGGTGCGTGCCCTGGCGTCTCTGGGGCAACAATTCTTGGAGACGGTAAAATTGCCCTCATCCTTGATCCGATTGACATCGTGAAAACCACAGCGCCTCAAAATCGATTTCGTAAAGAAGAGTATTCTCTAGCAGGTTAAAAAATGCACGAAACAAACGAACTGGATAGACCAGCCGATTCCGAGCTTTTATCTTTCTGGGTCAACGGCCAGGAATACACTATTGACGTCATGTTCGTGCGCGAACTTCGAGGTTGGTCAAAATCAACACCGTTGCCCCACGCGCCAGATTTTGTTCACGGCGTTATCAATCTTCGCGGGAATATATTAACCGTACTGGATCTCGCATGCAGGCTTGGACTTCGACCCATCAATGCGACCGAGCGCAATGTAATCATTGTTGCTGAAATACAGGGCAAAATTGTTGGGCTGTTGGTTGATCGTGTTTCAGATATTTTTTCCATACCAACAAACAGCCAACAGGCCTTGCCGGATATCGGCTCAGGTTCAGGTCAAAGGTTTGTAACCGCGATTCTCACCATAGAGGATCGTCTGATTAGGGTGCTTGATCTGAAAGCCATTGTAAACGTCGACGCTGCAAATGCGGCATAAGCTAAATCGAGAGAGCCTTTATTTTGATCGCCCCAATCTTGACTGACAGGGATTTTCAGGCAATTTCAAATCTTGCTCTGACAAGTGCCGGACTCTCATTCTCAAAGGAAAAACGTCCAATGATTCGAAGCCGCCTGGCCAATCGAATCCGTGTATTGCAACTCTCAAGCTTTTCAGAATACTGCGACATTCTAAGACAAAAAAACGCTGTCAGGGAACGTCAGCACATGATTTCCGCGCTCACAACAAACGTGACGCGGTTTTTTCGGGAACCACACCATTTCGATCTTCTGCGCCAAAAAGTTCTTCCGCCTTTGGTTGCGAGTTTAAGGAAAGGCGAAAGCGTCAGAATATGGTCCGCAGGATGTTCAAAAGGACAAGAAGCCTATTCTATCGGTATGACTTTGCTGGATCTTGCGCCCGACGCCGCTTCTTTGGATGTAAAGATTCTCGCTACAGATATCGATCCAAATGTTGTCAGAACTGGCCACAATGGATGTTACCAGATCCCGGAAATGGCAGAAATAAGTTCTGGACAACGCTTAAAATATTTCAAGTATCACGATCCACCATCGATCAACGAGATGACAGTTCGAAACAGACTCAGAAGAATAGTCCGCTTTCGAGAGCTAAATTTGATCAACAACTGGCCGATGAAAAAGCACTTTGATGTAATTTTCTGCCGGAACGTCCTTATCTATTTTGATGCGCACGCACGGCTCTGCTTGTTGCCACGCTTTGAGGCGGCAAACACGGCTGACGGCTGGCTGTTTCTGGGGCACGCAGAGAAACTGCCAGCCGGGTCACAAACGACCTATGAAAGTGCCGGGGTGACAGCCTATCGTCGATACAGCGTTTAAGTTTTCTTTCTTCACCGGAGACGATGAAATGCGCAACTGCACTTCACATACCAAATGAAAAACCTGTTTGGAATGCTTGAGACAATTCAGTAACGACGCCATGATATCTGTGAGTATCACCTTTTCAATCTTTGCGAACCCATGAGCAAACACAAGACCTTTGAGAACGAACTGAGGTTTAAATTTGCTTTTTTGTAGGTTTGAAAAGGCTCCGAAGAGAGTTTTGATGTTAAAACTCTTTCCAATCCTGAGTGTCCGGTTCGCGATCTAGTTCGTAAGCGACATTCTCCGCAACAACAGCGGAACCGGAATTTTGTGATAGCATTTTGCTTGTTGCATCAATCCTCGAATGTATCGACTGCCCATTAAAGGCGGGGCAATGATGTTTGACATGTGCCTTTGTGTTTTAAAGAGAGACAGCGTTTGCGTTAGGTTTTCAGCTTCGCACGTCAAAGAATGGCTCGCTGCAGTCGTCTGTTCAAACATTGCCGCATTATGCTGCGTAACCTGATCCAGTTCATTTACAGCCGTATTTATTTCAACCAGTCCAATAGACTGTTCTTTTGCTGAAACCACGATTTCGTTAACATGCATCGAAATATCGCTGACAGAGTGAATTATCTGCTCAAGCGATTTCCCGGTTTGACCAACGAGTTCCACACCCTGTTTAACATGTTGTCCGCTTTCTGAAATCAACTGGTTGATTTCCCGCGCTGCCTCTGACGACCGTTGTGCAAGCGCCCGAACTTCTGATGCAACAACCGCAAACCCACGCCCCGCATTACCGGCACGCGCGGCTTCAACCCCTGCGTTCAATGCCAGAAGGTTGGTCTGAAATGCGATGTCATCAATCACACTTGTAATTCTGGAAATCTGACCCGAAGACGTTTCGATTTTTCCCATAGCATCAACTGTTTGCGCAACAATCAGACTGCTGGCCTCCGCGTTGGTTTTGGCATCAATAACAACCTGGTTGGCCTGTTCCGCTCCCTCCGCAGCGGACCGCACACTTGAAGTCAACTGATCCAGGGCAGCCGCTGTCTCTTCGAGTGTTGCCGCCTGCTTTTCCGCCCGTCGAGAAAGATCATCGGAAGCACTGGTTATTTCAGAAGCTTCACCTCTGATTGATGTTGCATTTTCAGCAACGCGCAGGGTTGCATCCCGCAGTTTCATTACGGCAAGGTTAAAATCTTCTCTAAGCTGCTCATAATTTTCGGAAAAGGCCTTTTCAATTTCAGCAGTAAGATCACCATCGGAAAGCGCTTTCAGGCCCACCCTCAATGCCTCCACCACTTCCAACTGAGCGTGCTCCATATCGGCGCGCTCTCCCTCTGACTGACGCATTAGTGTCTGCGCTTCGGTCACATCGTTTCCAATAAGAAGAATTCGAACAGGTTTTTTGTCGCTGTCCACGACCGAACAAAACACACCCTCGATCAAACCGGCCTTCCCGTCAGGTGGGTTTACCTCAAACCGTCCAAATACCGATCTCCCCGAAAGCAACACATCCCAAAACGATTCACCCTCTTTCAGGCAAACCTGCTCTGCTGTTATGATCCTGTCCTGAGGCAACCCGATGATAGATTGCTCCGAAACAGAAACCATCGACAAAAATTTTGCATTTACACCAAGAAACGCGCCGGTCAGGTCAAACTCCGCCCTCGCCTGATGTGTTTCCAGCGCATTCAGTATCGCGCGACTTGTTAGCGACTTAGACGCATCGCGCCATTCAACCACCCAACCGACCTGCATTCCGTCAGCGTTTGTAATTTTGTCGATGGTATATCCATACCGGTTCTCAGTAAATTTTGTGCTACCACAGAACGGCAAAGATTCGGCTTTTGTTGCGGCGCGTTGTAGCTCAGATAAATCGCCCAGGAAAAACCCCGTGTTATCCGCATTCGAAAAAGATTGGCCCGTTTTCTGTGCCTCGATCGCAGACCTGTCCTTGCTGCTTTCAAGCAGACGGGTCGCAGCTTTGTTTTGACCCGCGATATTAAACTCATTGTCCAAAATCATCAGCGCCGCTGACGTATGCTCAAACGCTGCACCTATTATAAAACTGTCCACAGCAGCTTTTTCCGGATTCGTTGGTTTCTGGTGCTGATCTTTCAAAGCCCGTATGATTTCGCCCACTCCGTCTTTCCGGCCCAGCCCCTTTGGTGTAGCGCTAAGATCGGAAAGGTCGCTGATTTGCATCGCATTAATGTACCCAAAAAACTGATTCAGAAAGCGCCGTAAAAAAACCGCAGCAGCACAAAAGCAGACCGTTAACGTAATAGCAGCCGCAACGAGTAAATAAAAAACCACGTTCCCGGGTACCGCCACGTAAGTCGCGGCTCCAACCCCAGCCAGCACAAAACAGATCATAAGCAAAATCATCAACGGGAATTTTCCAGGTATTCTGATAGTGTTGAGAACTTTCATAAAATCTCTCCAAAGGTGCGATCGCAATGCTGAGGCAACCAAGTAAGCGGCTTCACCCAGATCAATGAAGGCAAGGAATGAAGAATCGTTTAAAGTTGCAGAACCAGACGTTGTTTTTAGCGCAGAATGAGCTTGCCCCATCAGGGTGGTCATTCCTGCCTTGCAAAATTCTTGCAATAATTGGTAATTAAACAAACGTTCAATTTTAGCTGACAGGAGGGCCAGACATTGGATTTTTCCCTGAGTGAAGAACAAAGCGCAATTTTTGACATGGCTGAGGCCTTCGGTGCAGAGCATATCGCCCCGTTCGCGCGAGACTGGGAAAAAGCTGAGTCCATTCCCAAAGACATTTGGCCAAAACTGGCAGAGCTTGGCTTTGGTGGCCTATATGTAAGCGAAGAAAACGGCGGCTCCGGCCTCTCGCGCCTGGACGCTACACTTGTGTTTGAGGCATTGTCGATGGCTTGCCCGGCAACCGCCGCCTTTCTATCGATCCACAATATGTGCGCAGCCATGATCGACAAGTTCGCAAGCCCTGCCTTACAGGAAAAATATCTGGCCAGCGCGACCAGTATGGAGACATTTTTTGCCTATTGTCTGACAGAACCCGGTTCCGGTTCAGATGCCGCTGCCTTGAAAACAAGAGCCGAAAAAACCGAACAGGGGTACAGCCTGACAGGCACAAAAGCCTTCATTTCTGGGGCCGGTTATGCAGATGCCTATATCGTAATGTCGCGAACTGGTGGTGAAGGTCCTAAAGGTATCTCGGCAATTGTCATTGATGACGGCCTGGAAGGTCTGAGTTTCGGCGGTTTGGAAGACAAGATGGGTTGGCGTGCCCAACCCACCCGTCAGGTCCAAATGGATAACTGCATCGTCCCATCAGCCAATCTGATCGGTGAAGAAGGCTGCGGTTTTTCTTATGCAATGGCGGGGCTTGATGGTGGGCGACTCAATATTTCTGCCTGCAGCCTCGGGGCTGCACAGGCTGCCCTCAATGCGACTTTGACATATATGGGAGAGCGAAAAGCCTTTGGACGCTCAATTGACCAGTTCCAGGCCCTCCAATTTCGTATTGCCGATCTTGAGATTGAACTGCAGGCGGCGCGCGTGTTCTTACGCCAGGCGGCGTGGAAGCTGGACAATAACGCGCCAGATGCAACGAAATTCTGTGCAATGGCAAAACGCTTTGTCACGGAAACTGGTTCAAAGGTTGTAAACCAATGCCTGCAACTTCATGGTGGCTATGGTTATCTCGCCGACTACGGCATCGAAAAACTGGTGCGTGATCTGCGTGTGCATGAAATTCTGGAAGGCACCAATGAAGTTATGCGCCTGATCGTTTCGCGCCAGATGCTTGCGGATCGCGGTTGATGGACATCAATATCCGCAAAGAAGGCGTTGTTGGGCGCATCACCCTGAACCGCCCCAAAGCACTGAACGCGCTTAGCTATGGCATGTGCCTGAAAATAGAAAAAGCACTGGATAGCTGGAAAGACGACGCGTCAATCAAGTTGCTTCTGATTGATGCCGAAGGAGATCGCGCCTTTTGCGCGGGTGGCGACATAACAGAAATGTATAACACCGGCAAAAATGGTGATTTTGACTATGGTCGAAAATTTTGGCGCGATGAATATCGCATGAACGCCAAGATGTTTGAATTTCCTAAACCTGTCGTAAGTTTGATGCAGGGCTTCACCATGGGGGGTGGAGTAGGCGTCGGGTGCCATGCGTCGCATAGGGTTGTTTGTGACAGCAGCCAGATCGCGATGCCAGAGGTCGGCATTGGTCTTATCCCCGATGTAGGTGGTTCTTTGATACTGGCGCGCGCACCGGGACGGTTGGGCGAATACCTTGGCACAACCGCAGCACGGCTTGGCCCTGCAGATGCGATTTATGCTGGATTTTCTGATTATTACATTCCGGAAAATGAATGGCCCGCGCTGATCGCCAAGCTTGTAGAGTCCGGGGACCCTCAGGCTGTTGACACCCTTGCAATGATAGCGCCGGAAAGCACCTTCGCTAAACAAAAAACGGAAATTGACAAACATTTTGCAGGTGAATCGCTTTCGGATATCGCCCGGTCTCTGACTGCATCGGAAGATGCGTTTTCGGATGAGACCCTTAAAGCACTTAACCGGAATGCGCCTCTTTCCATGGCATGCGCGGTTGAGATCATTCATCGCGTCCGTGGGCTCGACACCATTCGCGCCGCTTTAGAACAGGAATACAGATTTACGCACCGTGCTATGGAACACGCTGATTTTCTGGAAGGCATCCGCGCGCAAATCATTGACAAAGATCGCAATCCTCAGTGGAAGCACAAAGATTTGCAGTCCGTTCCGCTGATTGATGTTACGAGCATGCTATTGCCCGTCAAAGACGTGGCGTTGGAATTTGGGGAGTGAAAAAATGAAAATCGGTTTTATCGGACTTGGAAATATGGGTGCGCCCATGGCGCTGAACCTGGCAGCCGCTGGCCATGACGTATCGGGTTTCGATCTGACCGCCCCCTGCCCCGAAGGCGTTAAGAAAGCCGCAAGCGGTGCCGAAGCTGCAAAGGGTGCTGACGTAGTGCTCACCATGTTGCCTAACGGCGCGATCTTGCGCGCTGTCGCGGCAGAGATCATTCCGGCAATGTCGGTTGGGTCTGTCTTACTGGACTGTTCCACCGTTGATGTCGAAAGCGCGCGCGCCGTTGCCGAACAAGCCGAAGCTACCCAGTTGATGGCCGTCGATGCGCCTGTTTCAGGGGGTATCGGGGGCGCGGCCGCCGGCACGCTTACCTTCATGGCAGGCGGAACCGAGGCAGGTTTTGCCAAAGTGAACCCTCTTTTCGACATTATGGGGCAAAAGGCCGTTCACTGTGGTGCATCTGGCGCGGGCCAGGCCGCAAAAATCTGCAACAACATGATCCTTGGCGTCACGATGATTGCCACGTGCGAGGCCTTTTCCCTTGCCGACAAACTGGGGCTTGATCGTCAAAAAATGTTTGATGTTGTCTCCACGTCTTCCGGTTACAGCTGGACCATGAACGCCTATTGCCCGGCACCGGGTGTCGGGCCACAATCACCTGCGGACAATGACTATAAACCGGGCTTTGCTTCCGAATTGATGCTGAAAGACCTGCGGCTAAGTCAGCAAGCAGCCGAAGCTTCTGACGCCGACACGCCAATGGGTAAAGCGGCGACAGAACTTTATGCAAAGTTCGTCGAAGAAGAAGGTGGTCAGGGTACCGATTTCTCCGCAATGCTGCCCCGGTTCGAAAAACGCGCACGCAGCGGCTGATGCAATTTACCAGCTAAATTGCGGTTTCAGTAGCTCGAAGAGGAGGAGTCTCCGCCACCATTCGTACTGCTATCTTGCGGGTCAGCAGCTAGCTGAGTAGCGCAAGCGCATAAAAACCTACGACTAAGAGCCCACGCAGAAAATTCTTTATGAATTTATCCCCTTAAAGGTTACCTTGATTTATTTGAAACTGCTGTCGAGGCACAGCTGGTCTGTGTATGCAAAAGCCTTGATTAGAAATTGAAACCTATTAGTAGGTTTAAGAAAACTGACCTTATGACCGAAGGTAAATCCTTAACCGCGTTTGATTTCGACTTTCTTGGACGTTTCTGATTCGGGTGCGGCTTTTGGCACTGTGATTGTCAGAACACCGTCCTTGAGGTCTGCATCAACACCGCTCTCGTCTGCATCAGGTGGCATGCGAAAACTGCGCGAAAAAGAGCCATACTGGCGTTCGCTAAAGTACCAGCTATCGCTTTTTTCCTCGCGGGACATTTTCTTTTCGCCTTTGACGGTCACAACACCGTTGTCGACGCTTAAATCAATGTCTTTTTCATCAACGCCCGGCAGCTCCAACGCGATGGTATAGGCGTCTTCGCTCTTTGAAGCTTCTGCTGCTGGTGCAAGCCATTCGGAAAGCCGCGTGCCCATGTTCTGGAACGGTTGGTAAAGTGAGGGCCAAAGCCCTGTCGTGTGAGATTTCTCGACCATTGGGTTCCCCGCATTTTGAAAATTTATGCTTTAGACCCTGCGCCAACTCTCTGTTTTCCGCATTGACTATTCTCAATTGGGAGCAATACTGCCGCCGCCAAGGATTTCAAACGGAGTTCGTCCCCTCGATCACAACCGACATCCCGAAACAGAAAACGAAATGGAACCTAAACAGCGACCTGTGCAAGACGACGTTCGCGCATAAACGTGAACAGGCCCGTTCCGATTACAATCGTCGCGCCCAGCAACATCAGAAGATCCGGACGTTCATCAAAAACCAGAACACCTGCCAAAAGAGAAAACAATAGCCGAGCATAACGAAACGGCGTTACGACAGCCGCATCACCAATACGCGTCGCTGCGACAATTCCATAGTAGCCCAAGACACCAAAGATCACGCCGCCTATAAATAGATAGGTTTCTGTTCGCGTCACGGGCACGAGATCATCCGAACTGATCAGTAACAAAACGACACCCGCAATAATCAGTGACGAAAAGGCCTGAAACGAAACAACGGTTGAAGCGATATTCATTGGAACACGGCGTGTAATAAGGTCCCGGATTGTTACCCCTATAACCGCGATTAGGACAAAAAGAACAGATGGGTCAAACCCTGAAAACCCTGGCCTGATGATAAGCAATACCCCAAGAAAACCAACGATAATCGCAGCCCATCGGCGCCAGCCAACGCGCTCTCCCAAAAACAATGCAGCCCCCATTGTTATGACCAAGGGCGTAACCTGAAATACAGCAGCAACCGTTGAAATTGGCACAAGCGATAGCGACGTCACGAAAGCAACGGCTGCAACTGCCTCGGCACTTGCCCTTGCAAAAGTCGCACGAGACCAGACATGGCTGGCAAAAATACTGTGGCCTTTCGCATGCGCCAGCAACGCAAAAATCGTTGCACTAAACACTCCAAGCGTGATCAGAATCTGACCCGTTGAAATCGTGCTGGAAAGCTGCTTCACAAACAAATCTTCCAGCGTGAATCCAGCCATAGCGACAATCATCAACAAAATGCCGTTCAGGTTGTTCATTTGTTTTTCCTAAAGAAACAGAGCAATCAAAATGGGCTCTGCGGAGTCTGCACACGCCCCGCACGAAGAACTGAAATCGCAGAGGTGTGCAAGCGAAATCCGGGTGGAAAAATTGAGATTATTGGCCCGCACCAAAAAAGTGTTGAAAAAAGGTTGGATTACGCAAACCAATATACAAGCGTTACCTTTGTCTCTTTCGCTAACGGGCTGTCAGCGCTCGAAACCTTTCCAGACCAATATTGGACCCACATGCCAAAAGCCCTACTCTCTGCCCCTCGCACTGTTCGCGCAGGGGGCCGAGCGCGCCAGCCAGCGACGCGGCACAGGCTGGTTCTGGCATAAGTTTCAAAGTCTGAGACATCAGCGTCATTGCCTCCCTCAGATCATCGTCACGAACACGAACAACCTCATCAACATATTTTTGGGCTAGCCCGAATGAATATGGAAGTGCGGTCGGCGACCCAAGACTGTCTGCGATGGTATCAACCTTATCAATAGACTGTGGCATACCCGCCTGCAGACTTCGGTATAATGCATCGGCGCCGAACGGCTCCACGCCGTAGACGGTAATCTCTGGGTTCAAAAGTTTAAAGGCAGCGCTCATCCCACTGATCAATCCCCCACCCCCGACAGGAAGGATGACGGCATCAAGATCATTTGCATCCTCGAAAAACTCCTTGGCGCAGGTCGCCGCGCCAAGCGTCATCGAAATTCCTTCAAACGGATGAATCTTAATGCGGTTTTCCTGCGTTTCGATCTCTTCCATCGCTGCGAAGGCCGCAGCAATATCATCGCACAAAACGACATCGGCCCTAAGGTTTTCGCACGCCTCAATGCGAAACGGATCCGCCGTGCGCGGTATCGCAATTTTTGCGCTTACCCCTGCTGCCCGCGCCGCCCAGGACACAGCAAGCCCATGATTGCCACCGCTTGCAGCAACCACTCCGGACTTTCGCTGGTCTTCAGAAAGGGCATCGATCGAAAGATAGGCACCCCGGGCTTTGAATGACCCCGCTTTCTGGAACAGTTCCAGCTTCATCGTGACCGTGCTGGCATGGGGTAGCTTTTCCTCAAGCCCCGACTGCCGAACATCTAGGACTGGTGTTCGAATTATTTTTCCCGCCAGCTTCGCCTCTGCAAGCGAAATTGCGTCAAGGTCTACGATTTCGGATGAGTTCGCCAATATGATGTCCTTGTCGGTTGCTTGGTTTAAACATGCCGCTGGCCGTAATCGCATATACCCCGTGTAATGCGCTAATAATCACTGAACTTGAATGCACCCGTACTGGCAATACCAAAAGCAAGAGTAAGGATATTTCGTGTGATGACCTTCAGAACAACGACGCTGCCAATTGCTTAAGTTGATCCAATGCTTCAGCCTTCGTCAGGTAACATGGTGAGGAACCCCAAAATGAACGCACCAGAATATATCTTTGATGCAAAAGAAAAACCTTCACTGCCATGGCACGAAGTTCCGCTGATACGCGCGACCGAGGACACCGTTAAGGACTATGGATATCTTGTCGATGACCCCAGGGTTTTGAAATTGAAATAACGCGCTGGCCCGCGCAGGGATGGCGGCCGGTAGATGAGGGCACCGGCGACGAGGGCGGATGGGTCGAAGGTGTCTTTTCCGGCGAATGGAAGGGTGACGTGCTTTATGGATCAAACGAAGCGGTCAAGGGCAACTATGTGTTGGGATGGTCGACTGATCCGCAAAACGCCTTAACCGAACGGCAGACGGTCCCGCGCGATCAGGTTCTCTTGTGGCACATGAACTATCACCCGGATGGCGGGCAGTTGTTCTTCCCTCTCGACAAAAAACCGTTCAACGTTCCGGTCGCCTTACCGGGGGATGACCTGAAGCCTGAAAAAGTTGTGGCCTTTTGGTGTGACGGATCCCGTGGCCTTTATATCCACGCCAACATCTGGCACGAAGGCATTTTCCCTACTGACAACAGTCAGCGATTTGTCGACAGGCAAGGCAAGGTCCATGCCCGTGTCAGCTGCGATATCGGTGAAGAATTTGGTGTCTACCTCGCATGCCCGTTGCGCGCCGACAAAATTCAGGATGCTTAGTCTGGCTCTCCGCCAACTCTTTCCCAGAATTCGTTTAATTCATTGAGGTGTGGAAACGGTCCATCCGGAACAGGAACTTCGAGGAAATTACACAAAGGGTCCCATCCTTGGGCCACATCAAAAACCAAAAGCCGATCTGCAGGAAGAGCAGCCTGCACATCCAGGGCACGTTTGCGAAATGCTGCCAAGGCCATTTCACGATCCATGAACTGGCCGTTGAATGTCGTTTTTCCGATAAATTCGCTTGCAGCATCCAACATATCACGGACGTGCGGCGGCAATTCCATCCTCTCATAAACTGTTAACAGCTTACCGATTGTAGTAGAGAAACTTTTCCACCACGAATCCTCGGGGCGAACGCTATGTATGACCTTTGCATCGGGAAACGTTTCGGATAGTTCACGCCAGATGTGCGAACCCGGCCAGTCGATCTGGGAATTGTAACCTGCAAAAAACTTATGCCAATCAATGCGTTCCCCGGCCACAAATGCTTGCCAAACCGGGACTTGGTTGGGGTTGTTAAATACTTCTTCCATATGGTGGCACGGCCCAAACCCAAGCTGTTCCAGCGCTTCTTTGAGCGATCTTGTTCCGGTACGGCCAAACCCCGACCCGATGATTTTAAGTGACATGATAAACCCCCCATTTCTTTCAGACGCTGTCTAAATTGATACGCAAGAATAGTCCCTAAAAATCAAATTGCATAACAATTTGAAAATTCCGAAACTTGGAGGCAGTCCATGGGTCTTGAACGAATGTTTCTTGGGAAACTTCAGATTTAAAATCCGAGCTTGCCAGAAATAACCGCGACGGTAGCTAAATCCTGCACACCAAGCCCAACGAGGCTAGCGATTGTTATGTCATCGTCAGATTTTCTTCCGTTGCGTTTTTGCGAAATGATCTGGCCGAGCTCCGCAATAGACCCCTCGCCGCACTCTGTCAGATATCCGCTATTGTGCAGGTTCCCGTAAACATGCGCGGCATCAACAGCGTCTACTGCAACCACATTTGCGCGTCTGAAACAGTTGATATCCAGTTCTTGCTTCGTCGTATCGTCGGCACCAACAGACATGACGTGTTGGCCCGGAACGAGCCATTTCCCCTGCAGTATGGGGTTTCTTGCAGCGGTTGCTGTGACGACAATATCAACCTGTCGTACCGCGGTTTCCAATTCTGTACAGGAACGAATAGAAAGGGCAGGATGTTCATGCAAAAGCCTTTCACGCAATCTCGCAACCTTCTCAGCGTTTCGCCCCCAAAGCAGAACTTCGGAGATATCCCTTACAGTCAAAACCGCCTGTGCCTGTAGATATGCCTGCGTACCAGTGCCTGTGATCAAGATTCTTTTCGAGTTCGGACGGGCCAGCAGATCTGTCGCAACTGCCCCGGCGGCGGCTGTCCGAAAATCAGATATCACATGGTCATCGCGCAAGATCGCCAGTGGTTTGCAAGTGGAACTGTCAAACACGGCAATCAGGCCGGAAGACGCTGGCAATCCCTGGTCAGCGAGCACCTCTGACCAACCAGCCATTTTCACGGTGAAATAGGGTACATTCTCGATAACTGCGGATTTGACGTGAATGTCTGATTTGTCCGTCGGATGCAGCACTGCAATTGGCGCCTGAACCCTCCCTTCGGACAGATCAATAAAGACTTGCCGCATTGGCCCAATCAATGCGGCAATTGAAAGCAGAGGCCTGATGTCTGACGCCTCAAACACGGGTAGTGCTAACATGGCAATACCTCAAGCTGACCCGTTCCGACAAAAGCGACAGGCCCTCCGACATGAACGCTGGTTACGTCTTCAGGATCGCCAAATGCCGTCACCTCAATTTTGCTCGGGCGTCCCATATAGTGACCTTGCTTTAATAAAAAAGCTTCCCCGTCTCTGACAATGCGATGTTTCAGAGCGTAGGCCCCGACAACACCAGCGGCACTTCCTGTTGCGACATCCTCAACCACACCATCGTTGTTCCAATGACGCCCCTCAAAGGTTTCGGGATTGAACAAATACGCAAATTCTGCGCCATGAGCGCGCAGCTTTTCTTCGAGATCAGGAACGACTATTTTTGCGCGGTCCAAATTCCGACGAACAGGAATTACAAGGTATTTCAACCCGGTCGAGATGACTTCCATAGGCAGGTTGGCAAAGTCAGCTTCCAAAAGGTTAAACGCTTCAGAAAACTCGGCGCGCATTGCATCTGGAATTCGGCCTAAAAACTCTGGCCGCCCCTGATGAAGAACAGCGGAGTATTCCCCTTCCCGCAATTTTGTCTGTACCTGGACTTTACGGTCACCTGTCAGCTTGAAGGTCCAGGTTACATCATCTGCCGAGGCAGATTGACGATGCAAGGTGCAGGCTGCCCCTATAATTGGATGCCCTGCAAAAGGCAGCTCTTCAAACAGGTCAAATACCCGGGCTTGATAGACGTAATGATCCTCTGTCGGATTGAGAAAAATGGACTCGAAATGGCGAAGCTCTTGCGTAATCGAGAGCATTTCCCTGTCGTCAAGTTCGTGACTCTCTGGAAAGACAGCGAGGCTGTTACCGGAATAAGGTGTCTCTGTGAAAACGTCACAATGGACGAATTTCAATGGCGCGCGCGTGTTTGATGGCATGGTCAATCCACATTTATCTTTATCTATATTGCATAATATCTATGTAGAATAACTCAAAACGTCAAGGAGAGGATACGACACCTCATGTGCCCCATCTTTTAATCGACTCCGCCCACGGTACGAAAGCGGGTTTAAACTTTCCGCCTCCGGCGGGGATATTTTAAGGAAAAAGAAAGCGTTTACTCTGCCGCCAAATTCTTGACCTTCTTTGGGGCCAGAATGTCTTTCAGGTAGTGACCGGTATAGCTTCGCTCATTCTTTGCAATATCTTCAGGCGTTCCGGTCGCGACGATTTCGCCACCGCCATCGCCGCCTTCGGGGCCGATATCCAGAATCCAGTCAGCCGTTTTAACAACGTCCAGATTATGTTCAATGACGATCATCGAGTTCCCCTGCTCTACCAGTTCATGCAGGACTTCGAGAAGTTTCTTCACGTCTTCAAAATGCAAACCAGTTGTCGGTTCATCCAGAATATAGAGCGTCCGGCCAGTAGACCGCTTTGCGAGCTCTTTGGACAGTTTCACACGTTGTGCTTCACCACCTGACAGAGTTGTCGCTTGTTGGCCGACCTTGATGTAGCCCAGTCCGACCCGTGCAAGCGCAACCATCTTGTCCCGAATACTTGGCACGGCTTTAAAAAACTCTTGTGCATCTTCAACAGTCATATCAAGAACGTCGGCTATGCTCTTGCCTTTAAATTTTATTTCCAGAGTTTCCCTGTTGTACCGAGCACCCTGGCATGTCTCGCATGTCACGTAGACATCGGGCAGAAAATGCATTTCTATCTTGATGAGCCCATCACCCTGACAAGCCTCGCACCGTCCGCCTTTAACGTTGAAGCTAAAGCGCCCGGGCTTGTAGCCGCGCGTCTTTGATTCTGGCAGCCCTGCAAACCAGTCACGAATCGGGGTGAAGGCACCGGTATAAGTTGCAGGGTTTGATCGAGGGGTGCGCCCGATGGGGCGCTGGTCAATGTCGATCACCTTATCGAGGTGCTCTAACCCTTTGATTGTTTCACAGGGCGCTGGGGTCTGGCGCGCGCCGTTAAGGCGCATGGAGGCGGTTTTGAACAAGGTTTCGATTGTCAGCGTCGATTTCCCGCCACCGGAAACGCCTGTTACGCAGATAAACTTACCGAGCGGGAATTCAGCGGTCACCTCTTTAAGGTTATTTCCCGTGGCCTTTACGACTTTGATTTTCTTGCCATTTCCCTTGCGTCTTTTGGCTGGAATACCAATTTCTCGCGCGCCGGAAAGATACTGGCCGGTAAGCGAGGTCGCGTTTGCAACGATGTCAGCAGGTGTTCCCTCTGCAACCACACGCCCCCCGTGCACACCCGCGCCGGGCCCAATGTCGAAGACATAGTCCGCCTCTCGGATCGCTTCTTCGTCATGTTCTACGACGATCACGGTATTTCCCTGATCACGCAGGTTTTTAAGCGTTTGCAACAAGCGGCCATTGTCGCGCTGGTGCAAACCGATTGACGGTTCATCCAGCACATAAAGGACGCCTGTCAGCCCAGAGCCGATCTGGCTTGCCAAGCGTATCCTTTGGCTTTCCCCCCCGGAAAGCGTGCCGGAGTTGCGCGCCAATGTCAGGTATTCAAGTCCAACATTGTTCAGGAATCCGAGCCGTTCGCGAATTTCTTTCAGAATGGCGCGTGCAATTTCGTTTTTCTGCACACCCAGCTTATCAGGGACAATCTTGCACCAATCAAACGCTTCGCGAATCGACATCTGAACAACCTCACCCGCGTGCAGCCCGGCGATTTTGACCGCCAGCGCCTCTGGCCGGAGACGGTAGCCACCACATTCACCGCAAGGCCGGTTGTTCTGGTAGCGTTCGAATTCTTCCCTGATCCAGTTTGAATCCGTTTCGCGATAGCGGCGTTCCATATTTGGAATGACGCCTTCAAAGCTGCGCATAACTTCGTAAACACGTCCGCCTTCGTCGTAGCGAAATTTGATTTCGTCTTCGCCGGACCCATAGAGAAACACCTGTTGAACATGCGGTGGCAGACTTTTCCAGGGCGTGTTTTTGTCAAACTCGTAGTGTCGCGCGATCGCCTCTATCGTTTGCAGGAAATAGGGGGATTTGCCTTTGCGCCAAGGCGCAAGTGCACCATCGTACAGCTTTAGCGCCGCGTCCGGAACGACCAGTCGTTCGTCAAAAAACAGCTCTACCCCAAGACCATCGCAAGACGGGCATGCGCCGAACGGGGCGTTAAAGGAAAACAGCCGGGGCTCAATTTCTGAAATCGTGAAGCCCGAGACCGGACAGGCGAATTTTTCCGAAAACGTAATGCGTTCAGGCACTTCTGGTTCGTCTTCATCTGCACTGGGCACGATTTCGAGAACCGCTATTCCATCTGCCAGATCCAGCGCGGTGCGGAAACTGTCAGCAAGCCTGGTTCCCAGACCGCCACGAATGACAAGGCGATCAACGACAACATCAATGTCGTGGCGGAACTTTTTGTCAAGCGTTGGCGGCTCGTCCAACTCATAAAACGTACCGTCGACCTTTATGCGCTGGAACCCCTGTTTGCGCAGTTCCAGAAACTCTTTGCGGTACTCGCCTTTGCGGTCACGCACGATAGGTGCCAGAAGATAAGCGCGCGTGCCTTCTTCCATCGTCATGACACGGTCGACCATGTCCTGAACCTGCTGCGCCTCTATCGGCAATCCCGTGGCCGGGCTGTAAGGGGTGCCGACACGCGCGAACAGCAACCTCATATAGTCGTATATTTCGGTCACGGTCCCGACGGTGGAGCGTGGGTTTTTAGAGGTGGTTTTTTGTTCAATCGAAATCGCCGGGCTTAGCCCGCTGATGTGGTCAACATCCGGCTTTTCCATCATGTTGAGGAACTGACGCGCGTAAGCTGACAGGCTTTCAACGTAACGACGCTGGCCTTCAGCATAGATCGTGTCAAACGCCAGCGATGACTTGCCAGAACCCGAAAGCCCGGTAATCACAACCAGTTCGTCGCGCGGAATATCGACATCGATCGATTTCAGATTGTGTTCACGTGCTCCGCGCACTTCGATCTTTTTCAGATCCGCCATAGCAGCCCTCATTCATCGGTCATTAATAGATAGGGCACCGGAAGTGAGTCTCCAATCAAAAAATGAGAACAAAGATGGAACTCTTGAAGTTTTATGGAAATACCTACCTACAAGGCCTTCTGAGGAACCGAGCAATCAAACTGCGGGAAGGAACTGTAATTCCGTTAGCCGCTAATTGTCTGCTATGCGGATGGGGTGGATGGCTCCTGCATCATCTGGCGTCACAATGCGCCATAGTGCAGTTGTCTTGAACTGCTTATGAGAGGAGCCACCCAATGGAAGTTACAACAATTGGCCTAGATTTGGCTAAGAATGTTTTTCAAATTCACGGTATCAATGATCAAGGTGAGGTTGCATTCAATCGGGCTCTTAGAAGGGTACAGGTTCTGCCATTCTTTGAACGCCTTGAACCTTGTTTGATCGGTATTGAAGCTTGTGGCACCAGCCACCATTGGGCGCGTGAACTGATCAGACTCGGTCATCACGTGAAACTGATCCCACCAACGTATGTGAAGCCCTACGTCAAGCGTGGTAAATCAGATGCCGTTGATGCAGCCGCTATTTGCGAGGCGGTCACCCGACCAACTATGCGGTTTGTTGAAGTGAAGACGCCGGAACAGCAGGCGATCCTTGCTGTTCACCGCACGCGCGACTTGATCGTGCGACAGCGTACTCAGACCATCAATATGCTGCGGGCACAATTGGCAGAGTTTGGGGTCATCCTGCCCCAAGGCGTTTATCACGTGCTGCAATTTGCCAAAGACTGTGCGAATGGAGACCTGCCTGAACTGCCAACGGATGCAGAAGAGGTCATCTTCGATCTTTGCGATCAGCTGTTGTTCCTACATACGAAGATTTTGCGCCATTCGCGGCATATGACGCAGATTGCCAAGC
>NZ_JAGFNU010000019.1 GCF_018457175.1 Pseudohalocynthiibacter aestuariivivens | reverse complement strand
ATCTGCTGCACGAGCGTGGCATTGGGATCAGCCACGAAACTGTGCGGTTTTGGTGGAACAGATTTGGCGCGATATTTGCAGCCGAAATCCGCAGGAAACGCGTCGAGCGGATGCGCGCGCATTCAAACGGGCAGTGACATTTGGACGAAGATTTAGTGAAGATCAACGTTGAGAGGCATTTCCTTTGGCGCGCCGTGGACTACGAAGGCGCAGTGCTGGAATCCTGTGTCACGATGCGCCGAGATCGCAAATCCCTGACGACAGACGGCGGTAATGAAGCGGTCTCCTGTGTCAGGCACAGTAAGTGTAAGACCTTTTGGCGTATTCACGATTACCGCGGAATAAATAACATCATTATTGGGGCTTACGACCCATTTATCGTCTGCCCGGGCAAGAGACTAAAAGTGATAGAAATTGTTGATACCCTCGCGTTGCACCATTCCAGTCATGAAATGCAGGAACTCGGCCCTGATAAATTCCGCGGCATTCATTTCAGGATCCTTGGGATTAGCCGTTCAATCGCCGGAATCGATTGGTGGGATCGAGTCAAATGGCTCTGCGACAAGGGCTGTCGGCAGGGAAAAGGCGGCAAGAACCGTCGCGAAACCAAGTTTCCGAAATCTATTCACGGTCATAGTCTGTATCCCTTTTATGGCAAGTTCATTCAAAGGCGTTCGGGAGTGATGCTGCGGATCAAGTCGATGAATTTGATCATCTCCGGCTCATCGACAGGAAGGTACAGTCTCAAATCCCGGTCCACCCCTCCTGAACCGTCAAGTTGTACGGCTGTTCTGGGCGGTGCAGATAGATTGTGCAGGAGGCGCCGAAACGCGGGCAATCGAAGCGCCGTCGGATGAGTGATGCGGGTCAATGGACGTCGATCAAAAATCCGCTCGGCCATCGAACAGGTTTTGTCAGAAAAAACCACTCTGCCCGCCTTAAGCTAGTTTTTCTGACAAAGCCGTGAAACTCTGAACATCGATGGAAATTGCGTTGCAAAAGCCATTATCAACTGCAAGGGTGATCTTTCAGGGCGCGGCGAAACGACGGGAAAATCGAGGCTTCCAGGCAATGAAAAAAGGAAACCGGCATCAAGACCATGATCTTGACGTTGCTCAGAAGGTTCGGGATTTCTACGAGAGGCACCCATATCCGCCGCCAATAAAGAAACTCGAAGACTATCGGAAAATCTGGAGCGATCCGCACAGAAGGCGTGCGGACCTCCATCTTTACTGGCCCAACGGGAAACCGGAAAAGAACCGAACAATACTGGTTGCCGGTTGCGGAACGTCTCAGGCGGCCAAGCATGCTATGCGCTGGCCGGAAGCCAATGTGATCGGGGTCGATGTCAGCACCACCAGCATCCGGAAAACCGAAGCGTTAAAGCGTAAATACAATCTGGAAAACCTGACGCTTCATCAATTGCCGATCGAGCGCATTGAAGGCCTCGGCCTTAAGGCTGACCAGATCATTTGCACCGGCGTATTGCACCATCTTCCTGACCCTGACGCCGGACTGTCTGCATTGCAAAAAGTGCTCAAGCCGAATGGCGCCATGCAATTGATGCTTTATGCTCCTTATGGTCGTACCGGGATTTACCTACTTCAGGACTATTGCCGAAAACTCGGGCTGGGGACGTCCAGGAGCGATATCAAAAAGCTTAATGAAGCTCTGAGTCTGCTGCCGAAACAACACCCTCTTTCACCAATGCTTTTTCAGGCCCTGGACTTCAAGGATAACGCCGCTCTTGCGGATGCGCTTTTAAACCCTCAGGACCGGGCCTATTCCGTGCCCGAGGTTTTCGACTTTTTAAGCCGCGCAAATCTGAAATTCGGGCGATGGGTAAAACAGGCGCCATATGATCCGAACTGCGGACTGTTTGCGGCGTCCCCGCATTGCAATCTTTTGGGAAAATTGCCTGTCCAGGAGCAATATGCAGCCACGGAACTTTTTCGCGGCACCATGTTTGTTCATAGCATTATTGCGTACCACGACACAAACGCACCTAACCCCCAGACCGTCGACTTTCATTCTGACACCTGGTTGAAATATGTACCACTGCGCTTACCGGAAACAATTTGCCTGCGCGAACGCCTGCCCAAAGGCGCGGCAGCGGTCCTGATTAACAGAGCACACACATTCGTGGATCTCTTCCTGCCGATATCCTCCGAACAGCACAAGATTTATCAACTGATCGATGGCATCCGCACCACAGAGGAAATCCACCAATTATCCGGCCAACCCGAAAAACTCCGATCTTTCTTTGAACTACTTTGGCGTCAGGATCAGATCATATTTGACCGATCCTGACAAAAGATCAGGACAATGCTTCCGAGAGAGGTTCGCCGGACCCTCCGGATGACGGTTTAGTACCCAGATTAGAAGCAATCATGGGAGAGACATCCACAGTGTATTTACGTCGACCGACCCGCACAGATGCGATTCCTGGCTCCGCCAAAATGACCGACACGAAGGCATCATAGGTCCAAGGTGACCCATGGGTGCTGTCAGGCTAATCATCCGCCTGAAAGAAGAATCTGGCCCACACTGAAGGTGCTCAATTGGTCAAAATCCGCAACCAAGTTTTGGAAGTCCAGAGGTTGATCGGGTAATCACCCTACTTGATCCAAAGGTCCAAACAACTTTTTGCTCGAAATGGTTCGAATGATTTAATCTCCATTGCAGATTTCGTATTTCTGACCCGCAAGAAGGGTGCGCAAGGTGCTATTATCCTTTAGATTCAGCTGCATACTCAGACGAAGGAAATGCAGGAGTAGGTATGTTTTCGGAAAGTCCGGGCCGAGAGGGACGTGTATCGCGTTGATAGGAAAATTATTTCAATATTATCCAAATATCACCCACGCCGAATATCCTTGATTGCATTGACGCCTTTGCAAAGAGGTTACATAGTTCTCCGAACTGCTAGAAAGATGGTGTATGACGAAGGTTCTCATAATGATGGATAACCAGAGGCCCATTTGGGAGATATCCGAACGTCTTGGCTACAGTGTCCCGCACATTTCACCCGTGCCTTCAAACGCTGGGCCGGACAGACGCCGGAATCTTACAGGACTAATTTGCTCCTTATAAACTGATTCACTAATAAATTGATGCATGGCGCAAGATGGTAATTGCACCGCTCAGAAACTATGCCAAAATGCTAAGGAAAATTTGCTGCGATGCGTAACTCAATTTTGGAGGTATTCTTAATTGTCGAAAGTTGGAATACTCGAAAAAGACATGACTTGGGTCAACCCCGGGCAATTCAACATGGGATCGGATGCGCATTACGCAGATGAAGCACCGGTTCGTAAGGTTAAGGTGAGCGGTTTCTGGATCGATTCGACCACCGTGACCAACGAACAGTTTGCCGTATTTGTCGATGCGACCGGATACAAAACTATCGCGGAGCGGCCTTTGAACCCTGCTGATTTCCCCGGTGCAGACCCTGTGCTCTTGGTGCCAGGGTCCTTGGTGTTTCACATGACAAAAGGGCCGGTTGACCTTCGGAATATTGGAAACTGGTGGTCCTATGTGCCGGAGGCGTGCTGGCGGCATCCGGAAGGGGTGGGTAGCGAGATCGAAGATCGCCTTGATCATCCGGTTGTGCAGGTCGCTTATGAGGATGCTGAAGCTTATGCGGCATGGGCAGGCAAGGAGTTGCCGACGGAAGCGGAATGGGAAGCCGCGGCCCGTGGAGGGCTGGACGGTGCGGCCTATGTCTGGGGCGACGAGCTCACCCCGCGCGGTAAGATCATGGCCAAAACCTGGCAGGGAGATTTCCCGTGGCGCAACAAAGCCAAAAAGAAACTGGCCCGAACAGCCCCGGTTGGTTCCTATCCCCCGAATGGCTTTGGGCTTTACGACATGGCTGGAAACGTGTGGCAATGGACAACCGACTGGTATGTTAATCACCACCCTCACAAAGACACAAAATCATGCTGCACACTCGACAATCCGCGCGGGCCATCGATGAATGCCAGCCATGACACCCAGATGCCACATATAAAAATTCCAAGAAAAGTGGTTAAGGGTGGATCATTTCTTTGCGCGCCAAGCTATTGTCGACGGTACAGACCTGCGGCACGACATGCACAGATGATTGACAGCGGTATGAGCCACATTGGATTTAGGTGCATAAAACGAACAGAAAAATCAACTAGGGAGTAAATTAATATGAGCGAAGAAAAATTCGAAAAAACCTGCATCAGCAGGCGAGAAATGCTGATGTCAAGCGTGTCCGCAATTGCCGCTGCGGGGGTCGTCACAAGCGTCGCGACTGAAGCTTCTGCTCAGACAGCGCCTGCCGCAGGTAGTGGCAAGAAGCCGAACATCCTGATCATCTGGGGAGATGATATTGGCTATGACAATCCCAGCTGCTACCACCGTGGCAGGATGGGGTATCAGACCCCGAACATTGACCGGATCGCGAACGAAGGTGCGCTCTTTACCGACTGGTACGGCCAGCAATCCTGTACAGCCGGTCGCGCTGCCTTCCTCACGGGGCAGAGCCCGTTCCGGACGGGTTTGTTGAAGGTTGGTTTGCCCGGTGCGAAAGAAGGCATGTCAATACTTGACCCGACCGTCGCGGGCCTGCTGAAAAACCACGGTTACATGACTGGACAATATGGCAAGAACCATCTTGGCGATCTCGACGAGATGCTGCCGTCCAATCACGGTTTCGACGAATTCTTCGGTAATCTCTATCACCTTAATGCTGAAGAAGAGCCGGAGAACGAAGACTACCCTCAAAACCCGGAGTTCCTTGAGAATTATGGTCCGCGCGGCGTTATAAAGTCCAGTGCCGACGGCCAGATCGAAGACACGGGACCTCTGACACGCAAACGTATGGAGACAATTGACGAAGAAGTTCTTGCCGGGTCCCTTGACTTCATGGATCGCGCTGTTGCGCAGGAGAAGCCCTTCTTTCTTTGGTTCAACTCTACCCGGATGCACATCTGGACGCACCTTAAGGAAGCATCGCAGGGTGTGACCGGTTTGGGCGTCTATGTGGATGGTATGGTCGAGCATGACGGACACGTAGGCCAGCTTCTCGACAAGGTCGACGAGTTGGGCATCACTGACGATACCATCATTATGTACTCGACGGACAATGGCGCTGAAATGTTCTCTTGGCCTGATGGCGGTACGACACCTTTCCGTAACGAAAAGAACTCGAACTGGGAAGGCGGCTTTCGCGTACCAGCCCTGATCAAGTGGCCCGGTGTGATTGAACCCGGAAGCATTTATAACGACATTTTCTCGCACGAAGATATGCTGCCAACAATCCTGGCAGCCGCCGGAGAGCCGGATATCGTAGAGAAGCTGTTGGAAGGTCACAGCGCCATGGGGCGAGACTACAAAGTCCATCTCGATGGCTATAATTTGATGCCCTATTTTAACGGCGAGGTTGAGGAATCGCCGCGCCGGGAGTTTTTCTACTGGAGCGACGACGGCTCGTTGGTAAACCTGCGCTTTGACCATTGGAAGTTGGTCTTCCAGGAGCAACGTGCCCACGGGCTTGATGTCTGGCAGGAGCCGCTGGTCGAACTCCGGTTCCCCAAGCTGTTCAATCTGCGCACCGATCCCTATGAGCGGGCGGATCACGAAGCCATCGGGTACCCTCGCTGGCGGCTGGATCGCGCCTATTTGCTAGTCCCGGCACAAGCCTATGTTGCGCAGCATCTTGCGACCTACCAAGAGTTTCCGCCGCGTCAGGAGGCTGGTTCATTCTCGTTGAGTCAAGTCCTCAGGTCGCTGCAGTCAAATACTTCGCAATAATTACTGATACTAGCGCCCGGCCATCTTTTGGTCTGGCGCTAAGTTTCGCTAGTTTGAATCATAGCTGCAATGAGAACCAGAGGAAATTGGAAGATGGACACCTGTGCTTGGACCAAAAAGGGACTCCGGCTCGCGCTTGCATTCGTCGCTGTTGTGCAACCTGCGATCGCAAAGGCCGATGAAGCGACTTACAAAGCGTCAGAGAAGCCCTCTCTTACCTACACGGTAACCGGGTATCTGTGGGCATCGGGCTTGAACGGAACAGAAAGTTTGTTCGGTCTGCCTACCGTAGATGTCGACCTGAATTTCAGCGACCTTCTTAACTCGCTGGACTTTGCTGCTGCTGGCGTGATCCATGTCCGACGTGACAGGTTCGGTTTCCTGGGTGAGCTGAACTATGTCAAACTCAGCGGAGGCGCGACCGGGCCGGGTGGCATCGTCACGGGTTCGTTTGAGACGAAGTCCTTCTTCGCATTGGCGGCAGTCACTTACCGCGCAGCCGAGGCAGACTGGGGCAACGTGGACCTGATCGGTGGCTTGAAATACTTCCGTCTCGAAAACACAGTGGCACTGTCACCACCTCCTGTCACTGCATCAGATTCCGAGAACTGGGTGGATGTCACAATCGGTGCAAAGGGCCGATTTTTTCTTTCTCCAGACTGGTCGGTGACGACATGGGCGATGGTGGGGGCCGGCGGGTCCGACCTGAGCTGGGATGTGTTGGGCGCCGTTGATTATCAGATTAATCCTAAGTGGTCTGTCTCAGTAGGCTATCGCGCGACTGGCGTCGACTATACCTCGCCGCAATTCAGCTACGACATGGTCCAGAGCGGACCAACCCTCGCTTTGACCGCGCGGTTCTGAGGTGGGCTGCTTCCGCTTGGAACCTTTTGAAAGCTACGGATCGTGAGACGACATGACGGAAAACCGAACTTGTCAGCAAAAAAAGGAGTAGAGGAATGAGTATCCGGGAAATGACGTCAGTTTTTCGAAGCGCTCTGGGACTAGTGTCCGGAACGAGCGGCGCACTCAGGTTTGTTGTGGTGGCCCTTTGTTTCGGCCTTTGTGTCCCAGTACCTGTCATGGCGCAATCTGACGATGCCGCAGCTTTGGCAAGGAAGCTATCGAACCCGATTGCCTCCTTGATCAGCCTTCCTTTCCAGCTGAACTATGACAGTGGCTATGGCGCGGCAGGAAATGGCTCCCGGCTTTTGATGAATGTTCAGCCGGTGATCCCGTTCAAACTGAACGAGAATTGGAATGTGATTTCGCGCACGATCGTGCCGTTTGATAACCGCGATTTCAATAATACGGGGTATAGCTTCGCCATAGGTGATATCGTGCAAAGTTTCTTCTTCTCGCCCAGCGAACCGTCAAGCAGCGGCGTGACATGGGGTGTTGGCCCCGTATTCGTGCTGCCATCCGGGTCCAACTTCAGTGGTGACACCTGGGGCGCGGGCCTGACGGGTGTTGTACTGAAGCAATCAGGCCGATCGACTTACGGGATGCTCGCCAATCATATCTGGGACGTTTCGGGTCCGGCCAGCATCGACGCCACATTCATTCAACCGTTTGCCAGCTACACAACCCCTGAGTTGTGGACCTATGGGATAAACGTTGAAGGGACCTATGACTGGAACACCAGTCAATGGTCCGCACCGCTTAATGTCTCTGCCACCAAGTTAATAGACATAGATGGTCAGAAGATCTCGATTGGTGGTGGCGTAGGCTATTGGTTGGCCAGCCCGAACGGTCAGGCTGACGGATGGCGCGCAAGGTTGATTGCGACATTTCTGTTCCCAAAGTAATCCCATTCTTGCTGAATCAACCGACGCGGAGATTCAAAGCGTTTTTTTTTATTTCAATGCAGTACGTCATGTTTTTCCAGCGCGGTTGAAGAAGGTTCTCGGCGGGAATCTCCGACCTCACGGTTACCGGGAAAGCGGATTGAATCGTGACTCACGCCGATTCCGCGCACGTGTAGGAGTATCTTCGATATTGCTGGAACAAACCGGAAAACGGATGTACATCATCACTGCCCAGCGGATGATCTCAGGGTGTGTTTGAAACTACTAAGGAGAGGCGTTAGCTCATGACTAGACGCAACGAAACACGAGACGCAACGAAACTACCTTGGTCAGCTCCCTTGCCCCCCCTTTCACAAATTTCCCTGCCTTTACCAGAAGAGGTGCTTTCACAAACATATGCCCCGGTGCTTTTCTTCCGAGACCGGTTGGACAGCAAATTCAACCGCGTTCCCCCTTACTTGAAAAAGGAAACACGTTGTTCTGAAGCCGCTAATAGATCGTGCACAATATTTTTTTCGGAAACTGGGATGTCACGTCTGATGTGTGCCGTCGCTCTGTTTGTTGCTGCACTAGTCTGCAGCCCGGTTCAGGCTGAATCGATTGCCAGAATGCTTAGGGATACCGGCCTAGTGCAACAAGATATTGACCTTATGACCGAGGAGGCCGCTAGCCTTTACAAAAGCACGGGAAAACAGATCGGAGACGCGACTGAATGGGAAAACGCGAACACCGGGGCTCGTGGGGCGGTTGAGATCGTTGGGATCGAAAGAAATTGTGTTGTTCTTCGCCACATATTCCAAACCAGCAAAAGAAGTCAGCAGCAAATTAATTTCCGACGATGCCAGACCGCAGATGGAACTTGGCAACTGTCGTGATCACAAGCCAGAATTGATTGCTTTTTGGCGAACGTCTCATCAAAGGTATGGGAGGCGTTGCAAGAGATCAGGATACCACAAGGCGAGATTTCCATGGCATTGCTGTCGTTCAACCTTGGTGTAGAAGTCGGACAGATCGCGTTTGTTGTCGTCGTGATGGCACTGGCGTTGGTTCTGAAACGCGTAAGTCCCGCTGTTCTAGCTGTTCTCAATACAGCAGGCGCAACCGGCGCACGTACGATGGCCTATGCCATCGGGGGCGTGTCGGCCTATTGGTTTCTGGATCGTTTGTCTGGATTTATCTGACGCCGCCAATCCACTTAAGCGGCGCCGATCTTTCGCGAACTGTTTTGACTGCGACAGGACATAGCCACCTTTGTACCCGTCTTTCAGGCTGTGGGTTACACCCTTGGCATGGCCAGTATAGATATTGTCGTTCACCAGAACGGCGATTTCCTTGATCCCCTCTTCGATCTCCATATTCTTGGAGAAAATGCCGCCATAGCCGTAGTCTTCATCTTTCGTCAGGCCCATCTAGATTATCCCGCCGTTTTCGCCCGCACGCGAAATAAAGCAGGTTTTCCGGGTCAGGTTCTGGTGAACCGTCAATCCCCGGCATTCCGATATTTGGTAATTTCATCCGTACTTGACGGCAGCACATCATCGTTAGCGGCAAAAGCGGGGGCAGCCACCGCAAAGGCAAGAACGGCACAAGCTTGTTTGATTTTTCTCATGGGGGAAGTCACCTGTTAATTTGTTTGTGAGGCTAGTTTCCAAACCCGATTGAGGGCAATTACCATTACGCGCCAGCCTTAGGATATCGGCCCAGGCTCGATGGGTGCTTGGTGGACGTCCCTCAAGTTCAAGAGTTCAAACTTTATGAAGCGCTTGGTTTATCTTTGGCTGCACTCAGGGATTTCTTATCCAAGCCCGCAAGGTCGAATGCGGGCTTGGAGATTGTGTTTTTTGGTTAACCAGGTGTGTACCAGATTGGCGAGGTGTAGGCGCGTTCTTGCGTTATCATCGGCGCTTCAGCCGGGGCTTCGATTTCAAAATACTTCGCTTCATAGGCTGTCCAGCGAGGCGTCGGAATTTCGATCACACGCGCATAGTAAACAGCACGCAACGCAGGGTCGAAATCGGGATCAGTCCAAACCGTGATCAACTCGGGCGAGCCGATGGAGTTGGTCCAGGTCGCGTTGGGCACGTCTACAGTGTTCCCCACCGCGCCATCGCATTTGTGATCAACAACCGCACGACCACCACATGCAACGTCATAAACTTGTTCTGCCGTAGTGCCGTCGGCGTTCAACCAGCCCTTAACAATCTGAATACGATCCAGATTTCCACTGTAGCTGTCTTTGAGCGCCCCGACCAAAAACGTCGGGGATTTTCCTTCTGGGGCCGCGGCAAGATCACCGCCCATTGGCACGCCTTTGGCATACCCCTCGTTCGCAGGCAAACGACTGGCTGCATCACTGGCGACATAGTCATACCCACCGAAGAAACGAACAGTCATACGTGGGCCTGTCGTCGCATAGACTTCACGTCGCTGCATTGCATCAAATATCGCTTTGCGCGTGTTCTCGGTTGCCCATACAGCCGTATATCCGGATGCGGCTTGATACCAACCCGGCCAAGTTACAGGTGGAAAGTGTCCCACATCCTCGGTCATTCGGTTGGGATTTGGCTCCGTCATGGAGTGTTTTCCAAAGAAGTTGTTCTCTTCTGCAGTTGCCAATCCGGTGTGCGCGTCGGTGGCACCGATCAATCCAATTTTGAACGGATTCACGCCAAGGACTGCTTCATGCCTCAATCCGTTTTTAAGCGCTTCCCTCGTGTATTCGTACTGAAGCATATCGTCTTCTTTGACAATCGGCCCAAGGTTTCCAACATCCCAAGTTTCATAGTCCGCAAATTCATCATTCGGAGACAGGAATGGATGTGCTTCACCATCCCCCTTGATCTGCGTAGTCTCATAAAGCGGCTCCCAACGGGCGCGAGTTTGTGCGTATTCTAAGGTAATAGGTTTACCAGTCTCAGGGTTTATGTCTGGAAACATAAGGCCGTTTGACAAGTTGCCGTTGTGAGCGACAGCCATTGCTCGTCCGCCCGTTGAATCTTCGTATTCACCAAGCCAATCCCATAGGCGCTCCGGGTTTGCGCCTCTTTGGGCAACTGTCAGCGGCAAAATCTGGCTTAGCTTGTCAGCATCGTCCCGAAAAAACACATTTCGATGCAAATTGTAGCCACCATCTCCGGATGTCCATTCAAAACCGATCATCGCCGTAAATGATCCCGGTTCATTATGAGCTTCCGCTGTCTCGATAACACCTTCCCAGATTTGGCGTTGAAAATCAGGCGAAAGCATGACTTCGGGCGTATTTCCTGCGGTAAAAGACTCTACGATCTCGTACCCTGCCGCAAGAGCTTCCTGGCCCCCAAGATTGATGCGGCGGCTCCACTCACGGACTATCTCGTCCTGCATGAGCATTGGATTGCCCGCAACAACTTCGTTCATCGCGCCCATGGCATCCGAGTGATCAGTTATTGCCAACCAATCCAATGGCTGACCAATCCTTGTCTGTACGCCATTTGATGTCGTAATCTCTTCGCCCTTGGCAAACCGATAAGCATCGTCATGGGTTAAAATGACGCCCGCCGCTCGGGCATCCAATGACAGCGCTGTGTGCAGGTGATTGTCCCCCCACAATGGGCGTGTTGGAAAATTGCGACCCGCGTAGGGTGAATAACTAGGCTTGACTAGGTTGGTTACTGCGGTGTCCCCAAAGGATTCCTGTGCCAAAGCACCTGACATCATTGCAGTCGAACAAACTCCTGCTAACAGCACGGTCATTGTATTCTTCATAATAATTCTCCGTCCAATTGCATTGTCTTATTGCGTCGGTTCGTACCAGATCGGCGAGGTATAGGCGCGCTCCTGCGCCGTTGCTTCGGCCTCTTCGGGCAACTCCAGACCATAGCGGAAGGCGTCATAGACGACCCAGCGGGGCGTCGGAATTTCCAGTACCCGGGCGTAGTAAAAGGCCCTTTGTGCAGGATCGAATTCGGGGTCTGTCCACACCGTGCCCAGTTCCGCCGCACCAATGGTGTTGGTCCAGTTGGCCGATGCAATATCCACCGTGTTTCCAACGGCCGGAAGCTTGCCATCATCGCCAATGGTGCGGTCGTCCGACCAGGCAACGTCATAGACTTTCTCGTCCAGGCTGCCATCGGCGTTGATCCAGCCTTTGACGATCTGGATACGGTCAAGGTTGGCCCCGATCGGATCGCGCAGCGCATAGACCATGAAGCTGGGCGCATCGCCGGATTTTGCGCGCAAATCACCGCCCATGGGCACTCCCTTTTCATACCCGCGGAAAGCGGGTTGGCGGCTGTTGAGATCAGCATCTTCAAACTCCCAACCGCCAAAAAAGCGGACGGTCATCCGCGGCCCGGTGGTGGCATAGGTTTCCTTGCGTGCCATGGCGTCCCAAATCGACGCGCGGGTGTTTTCCATCGCCCAGACGCCGGTATAGCCGGACGCGACAAGCTCCCACCCTTCGTAGACACCATTCTCTGTTTCGGTAAACGGGTGGTCCCAACGACCGGGGCGCGGTTCCACGATTGTTGATTTGCCGAAATAGTTGTCTTCCTCGACGGCGGAAAGCGACGTGTGCGCATCGGTCGATCCGACCGCCCCGAACTTGTAGGGGTTGGTGCCGAACGTCTCTTCCAGCGCCAGACCGATTTTCAGGGCAGATCGGGCATATTCCCGCTCGAGCATGTCATTGGTTTTGGCCTCGCTCAGATCAAGGTTGCCTGCATCCCACGTTTCGTAGTCGGCAAACTCATCATCAGGCGACAGGAAAGGGTGCGACTCACCATCTCCCTTGATCTGGGTGTACTCGTAAAGCGGCTCCCACCGGGCGCGGCGCTGAACGTATGTCTCGTCAACAGATGACCCATCGAAGCGGATGTCGGTTGGGAACATGCGCCCGTTTGATATGTTGCCATTATGAGCCAGCGCGAAGGCTCTGCCGCCGGTCTTGGCCTCGTATGCATCGAGCCAATCATAGAGTTCCAGCACATCTGGGCTGCCGAAGGGCGGGATGGTCACCATCGGCTCTACCATTTTCGCCATGTTGCCGCCATCGCGCAAAACGACGTTGCGGTGCATGTTGTTGCCCAGCGGCACACTCGTCCATTCATAGCCGATAAAGGCGGTAAAGCGTCCCGGTTCGTTGTAGCGTTCGGCAGCATCGACTATCGAATGCCAGACCGAGGCATATCCGGCCGATCCGGGCATGTAGTTCTCGATCAATGCCTGCTCCAACGTGCCTTGCGAGAAGTTGGCAATCAGATCCAGAGCTGCGGCTGCGGCTTCTTCGCCGCCGACGCTCAGCGCGCGGTTCCACCGCGCGCCCTGCTCTGTTGCCATGACGGCGGGAACACCGGCGAAGATGTCCGAGATAAGCCCCATCGCATCGGAATGGTCGGTCAGAACCAGCCAGTCGAGCGGTCTGGCAAGGCGCGCGGGCTGCCCTGACGAGGCCATGACCTGATCGCCGCGCGCGAATTGATACGCTTCGTCCAGTCCTGTTGTGTTGCCAAACAGTCCAGCGTCAGGCGACAGCCCGGTGTGCAGGTGCGTGTCGCCCCAGTACACATTTGAGGGAAATCCGCGGTTGGCGTATGGAGAATATGCCTTGCCGGGATAAAGGTCGACAAGCGCTTCTTCTGGCGGCACGAACTGGGCCATCGCTGGAACTGCGCATACAACTAGGCCACAAACTAGCAAACTCATTCCACCAAACAGGCTCATCCCGCGCCCAAATGCAAATCTCGACATTTTCGTTTCCCCCTTCAAATTTTCCTTTACATACTGGCATCATTTCTGAGCGGTGCAATTACCATCTTGCGCCATATTTCTGAGCGGTGCAATTACCATCTTGCGCCATGCATCAATTTATTAGTGAATCAGTTTATAAGGAGCAAATTAGTCCTGTAAGATTCCGGCGTCTGTCCGGCCCAGCGTTTGAAGGCACGGGTGAAATGTATAGCGATTGAACAATATCCAATGTTGCCTCTGTGAATTTTGATCCGTGTCATGCGGCGTGAAGGCTAGTTCGCAAAAAGGTTAGCAAATAAATCCCTCTCTCATCTGTAGTTATTAATGTTTGACATGTAATTGATTTAAAAAAAATTCACGGTTCGCTGTCCCGCAATAAAATATTTGGCCGGGACAACCTGTCCATCGATGGAAACTCTGGCGGCAAGTTTGCCTCAGCAGTATTTCCAAACTCCGCTTAAAATTCTAGAAAAATCCCGCTACGCGATCGACAAGCCAGTATGCGGAAACTCCGCCTATTGCATAGGCTACCACGGCTGAAGCTGGCGTTTGCGGTGTTGTAATAGCGTGCAGCGGGTAGCCTGAAACGCGCTTTGCAGCCCAGCCTACGGCAAACACAAGGGCGACAAATCCGAGCTGTCCGATTTCGACCCCCAGGTTGAAGGAAAGGAGCGCCAGCGGAATGTCCCACTGCGGCAGGCCGATCTCGCTCAGGGCTCCTGCGAAACCAAAGCCATGCAGAAGGCCGAACGAAAAGGATATCGCCCAGGGATAGAGTTCCGAAAGGCGCGGCGCGCCCTTCCCACGCAGCAATAGCTCCGACGCCAGAAACACTATCGAAAGCGCAATCACCGCCTCAACCGGTGCCGGCGGCAACGTGACCAGACCAAGTGTTGCCGCGGCCAGAGTCAGACTATGAGCCACGGTGAATGCCGTGATGGCACCAACCAGCCGCCAGCCGTCTGAGATGAGCAGCAGAAGGGCGAAAACAAAAAGCAGATGGTCGACCCCGCTCAGAATATGTTCGAAGCCCAGCGGTACATAGGCCACCAGAACACTTTTCCAGCCGGTCTCGCCTTCGATGATGAATCCTGTCTGATCAGGGGTCAGTCTGCTCGTGCGCATTTCCCCCGGAAAGATTTCGTAGCGCACCAGCACATCGGTACGCGTCTGTTCCAGCTTTTCGATTGTAAGTGGCCCACTGGTCATGCCGCTGGTGCAAACTGCGATCCAACCACTGGTCCACGCGGCGTTGCTGAAGGTCGGTGCGGGGCCTGAGCGGGGCGCGCAATCTGCCGGCAGGACAGCTTGGATGTCCATGGCGCGCCCGTCTACGTCCGGCCTACTCCAGAATACGCGCCACGTTGTGTCAGACAGCGCGGATATCTCCAGATATCCTGGTTCCAATGCGTGCGCCCGTGATTGCGTGACGCTCCCACATAGAAACGCAAGCGCAGCAATAAGCAGACAAAACCGCGTCATTCCAGCACCGCCCGTATCTGTTCGAGAGCCGGTCTGCGGACTGAGTAGCGCGTGCGTATCGTCTCAATCTGTTTTGCGATCAGAGACTGTTCAACGTCTGCCCGCCAGTCAATCTCAACGCGGTCGCGCACGTCTTCGAACTGCGGCACCTCGCCCGGCGAGATGCTGATGACGCGCATGACATGATACCCGTAACCCGTCTGTATCGGGCCATCCCAATGCCCGGTTCCCAGCCCACTCAGGGCTGTGTAAACTCCGGGTCCGAGGGTTCCGTCTGTATTCTGTTGACCCATGTTGGAAAATATTTGCGGCATCAGGCTGGCCTGTCCTAGAGTCGCCGGATCCGCGCCCGCAGCGAGGTCGGCGATCACCTGTTGGGTGGCTTCCCTATCCGGCGTCCGACCAAGGAAAATCTGTTCAAAACTGATTGAGCTAGTGGAGGCGTAGCTAATTTTGTTCTGCTCAAAGAATGCCCTGAGGTCCTCGTCGTTTGGCTGAATTGCCGCCGCTGCGGATTTGGCGATGAACTGCATCTTCTGCTGAAGCCGCTGTCGTATCACTGTGTCGCCTTGATCTAGTGAAAATGCTCTTGCTTCGCGGACCATGATTTCTTCGTCCACCCAAACGTCGATCAACCCTGCCACTTCCTCGGGCGTAGGGGCTCTGCGCCAGGAGGCGTGAAACTGTGCCATCAGACGTTCCGTTACCTGCTCGGAAACGACGATCTCTAAAGGGCTCCGGTCAGGCGGGCTGTCGTCGATCGCATAGAACAGTCCGAAAAGGGCAACCCCGATCGCCAGAAAGTGCAGAATTGGTTCTTTAAGGACGCGCTGCATCATAGTGCTCACTTTTTAGGGAATTACGGGATTCCTGAGGAATGTACGGTCAGCAATCTATTGCGATCAGGATTGAAAGGTCAAGCCGATGACAAGACCGATTTATGACAGACACTACGGGGCCAATTTCAAGCTCAACCGGACCGCCGCTCTCACCGAGTGGCGCCAACTTTGTTCGGCATAGGTGAACGCGATTTTCGAGAAACTGCGACCGCTACAAATTGCTCTGACACCACCAATCAATCAAAATCTGTCCGTCAGTATAGGATATCGTCACTTGAGAGCGAACGAATTGCCGCCGGTCGCGATCTGACGCTGCGATTCAGCGGTCCGATCAAAGGTGCAACCGCGCGTTGGTAACGGGTTCGACGGGATGAAGTTGTGGTGAGTAATGCTCGGGTACAGCGCGAGCTGGGTAAACAATGTTCCAAAGGTGCTGAAATTGGCTTACCCGAACTTAACCTCCTGTGTTAACAACAGAACTGAGACTATCGCTGAAACGTTAGTTCAAAGGATAGACAAAAGAATGGATTTCCCCAAAAATAATTCACACCGCGCCGACCCGACACGGAAAGGTTGGATTCGACAAGGATCATTTCGCAATGTGATCGGTGGGGCTATCGTAACCGCTATGACCACGACCTCTGTTCTTGCCGTGCCAGCGATTACGTCGGCCAATGTGAATTTCCGCGAGGGACCGGGAACTTCATACCCAAGAATTGGAACGCTTGACGAAGGTTCCTCGATCGAAGTTCTGCAATGCACGGATTCCGGAAGCTGGTGTGCGATAGAAGCGGATGGTCAGAACGGGTTCGTCAGTGGCCGATATATTCAGGAAGTTCCATCCGAGGATAAACTGGGGTGGCCCAGGGCATATGATGTTGGCGCGGATGGCAACTTTATCGTTCTTCACGAACCTCAGTTCAGCGAGTGGACAGATTTTCGCACGCTCGACGCTGTGATTGCCGCAGAATTTCACGCGAATGAAGAGGCAAGCCCGATATTCGGCGTCATCGGACTAAGGGCGGACACAGTCCGCGACAGTACGCGAAACTCGATTATCCTGTCCAACATCTCGTTAACTCAGGTCGACTTTGCCTCACTCGAACGTGACCAGATTTCTAAATTGTCGCTGGGCCTGGGCGGCCTGTTGCCCACTGCCCCGATCGAAGTTCGTCAAGAGCGCATTGTGGCCGGCCTGGCGAATTACAATCAGGTTTCGGATGTCGAAGGCGTAAGAGCCGATCCTCCAGTTATCTATTACTCGATCACGCCAGCTAAGCTGGTTCAGACCGACGGGCCGGCAATTTTCGCTCCGGTGCGCGGAGTGGTTGGGCTGGAGTTCGCTTTGAATACGAACTGGGATTTGTTCAGGGCAAATGACATCCTATGGCTGCGAGACGAAAAGACGTGGCTGAGCGCGCTGGATATTGATGGCGAATGGCGCGAAGTCACCGAATTGCCCGAGGCGCTTTCATCGCTTCCCGACGACGGCAATTGGGTGGATGCGCGCGCCTCTGTTCCGCCCACCGCCTATGACGCAGGCGCGCCGACAATATTTGTCAGTGACATGCTGGCCGAACTGATTTTGTTTGATGGCTCCCCGGTATACGAGGATGTCCCCGGCGGAGACTTGGAATGGGCATCGAACACCGAATCCGACCTGTTTCGCCTGAAATCCACCGGGGTGTGGTATTACCTCGTTTCCGGTCGGTGGTTCAGCACGTCATATCCGGACGGCCCTTGGGATTTTGCGACGCCCGACTTGCCGGTCGATTTTCAGTTTATCCCGGCCGACAAGCCTTACTATACCGTCCGCGCATCTGTGCCCGGAACGTCCGAGGCGAACGAAGCCAGACTGCGTGCCTCGATTCCCGAAGTTGCCCGCATCAATATCAACGAGATTGATGCGCCGGTCATAGAATACGGCGGAGAACCTGCATTCGAGCCCATCGAGGGAACTGACCTGAACTATTCGGTCAACACTGGCGACCCGGTGATCGATGTGAATGGCCGATATTTCGTGGTGATCGATGGTGTCTGGTTTGAATCCGACGGCCCCCAGGGTCCGTGGAGTGTGGCTACGAACGTCCCTGAGGCGATCTATGAAATTCCGCCGTCGTCACCGGTCCACAATGTGACGTATGTGCATGTCTACGACAGCGACGATGACGGAAATGTAAGCGTTGGCTACACTGCGGGTTATCTGTTTGGGTTCATGGCCTGGGGCGTGTTCGTGCATGGCAGCGGCTGGTATTATCCGCCGTATTGGCACCACCATCCGCACCGTCCGATTTACTATCCACGTCCGGTCAGCTTTGGGAGCGCGGCCTATTACAATCCCGCGATTGGCACTTTTGGCCGATATGGCTATGCCTATGGCCCCTATCGTGGAATTCAGGCGCGAACCTTGTGGAACCCATCAACCGGGCGTTATGTACGCGCCGCACGTTACGAAGGACCAGTCAAGTCCGGTGGCTACGTCAGCGCCGTGAACCCGAGAACCGGAACCCGGGCTATCGCGCGCGGCGGTTCCGATGTCTATGGTCGCTGGGGCCAGGCAACAGTGCGCCGTGGCGCGGATTATCTGAACGTTAATGCGCGTCAGGGGAACTTGAGAACCGGTGCTCGGTGGGAAAGCTCTCGCGGGCAGGGTGCGGTTGCATATGGACGGCGCGGCAACGTCTATGCGGGACGCGACGGAAATGTTTACCGCCGGTCCAACGGGGAATGGCAACGCTGGAACGACAGCGGCTGGGGAAATGTGCAACGGCCTGAACGCGGCGTGATTGCTCCGACGCGCCCGCGCTTGAGCGAACGTACTCCCGGAACAATCCGGAACAATCCGACCCAAAGGGTGAATCCGACGAACCGCGTTCAGCGACCGACGACCCCGCGTGTGCACACGCCTGTTCCAAGGCATGTCAATCGCGATTATCGAAATCGAGGAGTCGCCAATGAGCGATCGATTTCCCAGAACGTCAACAGATCAAACGTAGGGCGGGTTTATCGCCCTGCTGGTGGTGCCCGACCAAGGCGTCGTTAGATCACGATCTGTGAAGTGGAAACCGATCCTCGGGTCAAATAGCGTGACAAAGTAAGCTGAACCCGTACCGTTCCCAAAGGCCTCACGCTTCAGGCTGGTGACTTCGCTGGACGTCGCCTGACGGGCTGTATCACCGGCCAGCCGTTTCTTACCGGCTTCAATGAAGTCGTTCGACCAATTGTAGGCATTGACACATTAACTCGACGATCAGCCTTGCGACGGCATTGACACGTTAAATCGACGATCTTGCGCGAACAGGCTATTGCGGGTGAATGAGCAAGATTTCCTATTCCCGCCACCGATTTCCATCTGCAGTCATCCATCGTTCGGTTTGGCTCTATTTCCGCTTTCCGCTGAGCTTTCGGGATGTGGAAGAAATGCTGGCGGAACGTGGCATCGAGGTCAGCT
Source organism: Pseudohalocynthiibacter aestuariivivens (assembly GCF_018457175.1). Lineage (GTDB taxonomy): Bacteria > Pseudomonadota > Alphaproteobacteria > Rhodobacterales > Rhodobacteraceae > Pseudohalocynthiibacter > Pseudohalocynthiibacter aestuariivivens. The sequence continues at coordinate 9,783 of NZ_JAGFNU010000019.1, read as the reverse complement.
ATGAAACGATCCGCCGATGGATTTTGAAATTCGGCCCGGCGATTGCTGCCAACATCAGATCCCGCAGGGCTCGACCTTCGGGAACCTGGCATCTTGATGAAGTGTTCGTTCGCATTGCTGGCAAGCGGACATATCTCTGGCGAGCCGTTGACGACGAAGGTGAGGTTCTTGAAGTCCTCGCTCAATCTCGCCGAAACAAACGCGCGGCCCTTAAACTTATGCGGAAACTACTGAAAAAGCAGGGATACATTCCGGATGAGATTGTCACCGACAAGCTGGGTTCATATTCTGCGGCACTTCGGGAACTTGGCCTGGAGCATCTTCATGTCACGGGTGGCCGATTGAAAAATCGGGCAGAGGTTTCACATCAACCGGCGCGCCGACGAGAACGCCGAATGGGCCGGTTCAAATCGCCCGGCTCGATGCAATGTTTTCTGTCTGTCCACGATGCCATCTACAACCATTTCAATTTACAACGTCACCTGATTTCTCGCCCAAATCTCCGCCAAATACGCTCAAAGTCATTTGCCGAATGGCATCAAATTGTTTCAGCTTGAATTCCGATCGATTCGATTTAACAGGCCTGTCCGAGTTAACGTGACAAAGCCGTTTGCGCCCTGATCACAGTTCCCATAGGACCGGATTCATCCATGGCTCAGGCAGCGCCAGTCGCCCTGGAGCGAGCGGAGCCTGTGCCGCCAGCTGTATAGATTGCCAGTCATCCGCCCATTCTTCGGGAATAGCATAAGGGGTCAACACTTGCCGTTCAGGCGAAAAGCCAAGACGCTGGTAATAAGCCGGATCGCCGAGAACGAAGACCTGCTTGATCCCCCTCTTCTCCAACCGTTCCAGCCCGGCGCGGACAAGTGAACTGCCCAAACGCCGCCGCTGAAGCAATGGTATCACGCCGAGAGGCGCGAGAAGCGAACCGGTTCGATCCAACTCTTCAGTCTCACAAATGGTGAAGAGGACATGCGCAACCAATGCATCCCCGTCAAAACCTGCCAGCGAAAGGACATCCGACCCGTCTTTTAGAAGTGCCAAAACGACTGGTCTTAGCTCCTCCTCTGGGAAGGCCAGCGGATAGAGAGATAGAACCTGCGCAATATCTCCCGATGTGGTTTCGCGGATCATCCATTTTTTCGTCACGTTCGGCCTCCGGTCAGTTGCAGCCAAAAGCCAGATTGAAAATTATCTAGTACGACATTGCAAGATGAGTCCGCTCTGGACTCCAAGCTGCCGTTCGCTGCCGTCTGCACCAATGTCTCCTGTGCGGGACAAAGTGACCTTTCGCTGCGCGTTCTCGAATGACCGCATTCAGTGTTGCACGTCTGGCTGCGGCTTCCCGCCCATGACGACCCGCACAGAGGCGGGTCCATTTGATATCCACATTTATGCGCCGATCGCAGGAAATACCGTTGGCAGGGCAATCATCAGAACGACCAGAGAGATAATTACCGCAACTGTGGTGCTATAGCGAGGTGAGCGGCGAATTTCACGTGGTTCGCGGGCATTTCTGACGGAACGCTCCAGATCAGCGTGGTGAAATTTCAAGGCGGTTGGGTTTACGTCGAACATTGGTGCCTCCTGGCGGTTTGTGTTTTGATGCTTTGACGCTACTGTGCGGCTGTGAGCCGTGCATTCCTGCGGCCGTTATCAAAACGTAATTTGCGGAATCACACTTGAACAAAATGTCTGACCAAAAAATCATGGTTCGATTGTTTGGCCCGATCCGGGTCGTATCTGCTGGCAAAGAGGTTTTGCTGAACAGAAAGAAGGCGCGGGCATTGTTGCTGTACTTGTGTCGACGCGCAGGAACAGATGTGCCGCGTGAAACAATTTGTGGGCTGCTGTGGCCGGATAGTGGTGAGGAGCAGGCACGTGCCAGCTTGCGGCAGACGTTAAGCCAACTGCGGAAGTCACTGAGATCAGAGGGGGCGAACTTCATTAACTCGAGCCCATCGGCAATATCGGTTCGCGGATCGTCAGATTTCATTGATGTAGATAGTTTTGAAGCTGACGGCAAAATCCCCGTCGATGAAAAAATTGACCTCTATACCGGTGATCTGGCCGAGGGCCTGTCAGATGTGTCGCCGGAATTTGACCGCTGGCTAGAAACCGAGCGTCGGGTGATGCGGACCAAATTGCTGGATTATCTGCGTCAGGAGTTGGACGCACGTACTGCAGTGGGTGAGCATGGCGACGCGCTGGCAATCGCCACGCGGATGATCGAGATTGATCCATTGCAAGAACATATTCATCGCGCCGTGATGACGATCTTGGCCGCTCAGGGGCGGTTTGACGCCGCGCTAAAGCAGTATGAAAAGCTGGGCGCGCTGTTGCAATTGGAACTGGGAGTACAGCCAGACACGCCGACACGCGAATTGGCAAGCGACATACGCAAGCGGCGGCGCAGCGGTGATGTTCCAAGCGCCGAAATCTCGGTGGCGACTGATGCCAAAAGCACACCTATTGCGCCGGGCAAAGTGTCGCTGGCAGTGTTGCCTTTCCGTGTCTTAAGTGCTGCGGAAGATGCGGCCTTTTTCGGTGAAGGCATTGCCGAGGACCTGATCATTGAACTGTCGCGCGAGGCCGATCTGTTCGTTGTGGCCCGCCAGTCTTCGTTTCAGTTTCGCGATGATATTACTAATGTTACCGAAACCGGTGCCAAGTTGGGTGTGCAGTTTTTACTGGGCGGCTCAATTCGACTGGCGGCGGACAATGTCAGAGTCACAACCCATCTGCTGCGCTGCGTGGATGGACAGGAAATCTGGGCGGAACGGTTTGATCGAAAGCTTGACGATATTTTCGATATTCAGACGCAAATCGCCCGAACCGTATCCAGCACGGTAATCGGGCGGATCACATCGGTTGGTGGCCACAGCCCACCCAATCGCAGACCCGAAGACCTGAAGGCATACGAACTGGTCATGCGCGGGACCCAGCAGATGAACCGCAATGATGAAGACGGGGTGAATGCGGCTATCGCCAGTTTTCAGAGCGCCATTGATCTGGACCCCAATTATGGGCGGGCCTACGGGTTGGGTGCTTTGGCAAGTGCCTATCGCAGTTGGAATTATCGTGTGAATAATGACGTGACCGAGGCGATGGACTGGGCCCAAAAAGCCGCCCGACTAGACCCCCTTGATTCCAAAGCGCAATGTGCTTTGGGCTTTTGTTATATGGTTAGGAGGGAGTATGACCGGGCCCAGTTTCATTTTGAATCTGGGTTACAGATGAACCCTAACGACGATCTGCTGTTGATCGAGTATGCCCGATTCCTGTTCTACATCGACCGAACCGAAGACAGTTTGCGGCGAATTCGCGAAGCGATGAGGCTGAACCCGTATCACCCAAACTGGTATTGGAATATTCAGGGGCGGTGCCTGCACACGTTGGGGCGCTACGCAGAAGCATTGGCGGCATTTGAGGCCATTTCTAATCCCCCGTTTTACGTAAACCTCTATATGGCGGCGTGTTACAGAAAGCTGGAAATGAAGGACCGCTTTCTGGCAGCACGGGACAAAATTTTTGAATTGCGCCCTGATTTCAACATGCATCAGTTTTCTACGATATTTCCATACAAGTCCGAGGAAGTGGCAAACAAATTCTGGGAATCGCTGGAGGCGGCGTTAAAGGATTGACGAGCTGCGTCGCGGCATCACAGGCCATTGATCATAATCAAAAAGTGGGCCGGATATTCACACAGCAACGTCTGCTTCCTGAGCATCTCAGCCGTTTATGTGGGTCGCAGCATGCGGTACTATGGGCTCAAAGCAGCCGTCCGCTGCGCTCAACACGAATGTCCGCTCTGGGCAATAAAGCAGCAATGGGAGTTGGGTTAGCAGCTCAGCCACGAGAGGATTTTATTTTCAAAAGCCGATTAATTCACAGGTGCTTATTGACCATGCTGATACAGTGGATTATGCACTGCTGAGCACGAGCGGGCGTTGTGTAGTGGTAAGACCTTAGCCTTCCAAGCTAATGACGCGGGTTCGATTCCCGCCGCCCGCTCCAAAAATTATTTTCCGACATATTACCTACAAAACCACTTTCTTATCTTACACATCTTATTGTAATTAAGGATAAATTAGGGATTTGCGCGCAAGTCTTCCAAGCTAATGACGCGGGTTCGATTCCCGCCGCCCGCTCCAGAAAACTAATCCCCTTGCAGCAGAGTTAAGATCAGTTTCAACTTTTTGATATTAAAGGTGGAATTTTTGCGCTCCGCCAGACTCCCATGTCCTGAAACATGGTTTCGTTTTCAACATCATTCCATTCTCAAGGTGCACTCTAACCATATCGTCTTGTTGATTGGACCCATGGGTTCTAAGACGTTGTTTGAGCAAAGGGAAAATGACCATGGCAGCACCCGAAGTGCACAGCGAAAAAGAGCGTGCAAAATCCAAGAAAATTGGACCGATAGCGGGGCTATTGCCTTTCATCACACCTTACAAAGGCCTTGCGATGCTTGCGGGTTTTGCGCTTGTCTTGACGGCCGGACTTTCTTTGGCAATGCCTTTGGCGGTGCGTCGCGTGATCGACGGTTTTGGCTCAGACGATCTTTCCCTGCTCGACAAATATTTTTTCGCGGCTCTTGCGATTGCCGGGTTGTTGGCGCTGGGTACGGGCCTGCGGTACTACATGGTGACACGGCTTGGTGAACGGGTGGTTGCTGACATTCGAAAGGCTGTCTTTGCGCGCGTCATCGGGCTTAGCCCTGGTTTCTATGAAAATATCATGACCGGCGAAGTTTTGTCCCGGATCACGACAGATACAACATTGATTTTGTCGGTAATCGGCTCTTCCGTTTCTGTGGCCCTCAGGAATGTTCTGATCTTCCTCGGAGGAATGGTTTTGATGCTTTTAACCAGCGCAAAACTAACCGGTCTTGTGTTGTTGATCGTGCCAGCAGTGCTTGTGCCAATCATTGTGCTCGGCCGTAAGCTGCGCGGTCTGAGCAGGGACAATCAGGACTGGATCGCCGCCAGTTCCGGAAATGCATCGGAGGCTCTGCTGTCGGTTCAAACGGTACAGGCGTTCACGCACGAAACTCAGACACGGGAGAGTTTTTCGGAGGTGACAGAGCGTGCGTACCATTCTGCGAAAAGTCGTATAGGTACGCGTGCCCTTATGACTGTAATCGTAATATTTCTGATTTTTTCCGGTGTCGTTGGCGTGCTTTGGATAGGTGCGCGTGATGTACGTGCTGACCAGATGAGCACCGGAGCACTTGTGCAATTCGTAATTTATGCGGTTCTGGTTTCTGGTGCAGTGGCGGCATTGTCTGAAATTTGGGGAGAGTTGTTACGGGCGGCAGGTGCAACAGAACGTCTTGTTGAGCTTCTGAACGCCGAAGATCAGGTGACTGACCCAGCATCGCCCGTTCCTTTGCCTGCGGATGTTAAGGGAGCGATCACATTTGAGGAAGTGACTTTCCACTATCCGGCGCGTCCGGAACAGGCGGCCCTGAACGGCATATCGGTTGAGATTAAGCCAGGAGAGACCGTGGCTTTGGTTGGTCCGTCAGGTGCGGGAAAGTCAACGGTCCTGCAGCTTTTGCTTCGGTTTTATGACCCGGAACAAGGCGCAATCCGGATTGACGGAGTTAAAATAAAGGATATGGCACGCAGCGATTTCCGCCGCGTACTGGCGCTGGTTCCGCAGGACCCGGTGATATTTGCGGATACAGCTCGGGAAAATATTCGCTTCGGGCGCCCCGACGCAACGGACACCGAAGTGGAAAATGCAGCTAAAATGGCCGCAGCACATGATTTTCTTACGGCATTGCCGGATGGGTACGACAGCTATGTTGGTGAGCGTGGCGTGATGCTTTCTGGTGGTCAGAAACAGCGTATCGCAATTGCTCGCGCTGTTTTGCGCGATGCAGCCATCTTGCTATTGGACGAGGCAACTTCGGCGCTTGATTCAGAAAGCGAGCTCGCTGTTCAAAAAGCGGTAGAGGAAATGTCTGCGTCCCGGACAACGTTGATTGTGGCGCACCGACTGGCGACAGTTAAAAAGGCCGATCGCATTCTGGTGTTCGATCAGGGTAAAATTGTTGCGAGCGGCAGCCATGACGATCTTGTTGCAGAAGGGGGGCTTTATGCGCGTCTGGCACGGCTTCAATTCACCGAAGGTCTGGCCGCTGAATAGGAGTCGCGCAGCGTCACTCTTGCACGATGTTAAAAATCCCCGCATCTTCGAGATAAGAATACAGGACCCGGAGAGGAAACGGGACAGGGGAGGAAACAGCCTATGGGCAAATTTGCGACCAAAGCGGATCGTGATGCAATTGAGAATGAATCTGCGTGGGAAGATAGGAACCTTCCTACAACGCTCTATCAGTTTGTAACGAATGCCAGAGACAAATACGGTGCGCGCAATGCCGTGAGTTACCAGATAACATCTGGTCCAAATGATAAAGCTGAAACGCTGACATGGAACCAGTTGCACAGCAAAACGGTTCAGGCTGCAAATCTGTTTCGGAGCTTGGGTATCGGTGAGAACGATGTCGTCGCTTACTTGCTTCCCAATGCGGTTGAAACGGTTCAATCGCTACTTGGTGGCGGAATTGCGGGCATTGTAAATCCAATCAACCCACTACTGGAACCCGAGCAAATTGCTGCAATATTGCGTGAAACCGAGGTGAAGGTTTTGGTCACGCTTAAAGCTTTCCCAAAAACAGACGTGCCACAAAAAGCAGCGGAAGCTTTGGCTATGGCACCAAATGTCGAAACAGTACTTGAGGTAGACCTGCTGAGGTATCTGAGCCCGCCGAAAAGCTGGATCGTACCACTAATTCGCCCCAAGAACCCTGTAAAGCATAAAGCCAGGATTCTTAATTTTAACGCAGAAGTCGAAAAACAAAACACGACCTTGGACTTTGAGGACAAGTCAGAAGATCGTGTCGCGGCTTATTTTCACACTGGCGGGACAACGGGTATGCCGAAGGTTGCGCAGCACAAGTATTCAGGCATGGTTTACAATGGTTGGCTTGGGCATACGCTTCTTTTCTCTGAAACAGACACCATCATTTGCCCGCTTCCATTGTTCCATGTGTTTGCAGTCTATCCAATCCTGATGTCGATGATCGCGTCCGGAGCGCATGTTGTTTTTCCGACACCTGCCGGTTACCGCGGTGACGGTGTCTTTGACAATTTCTGGAAACTCGTTGAGCGTTGGAAAGTGACCTTTATCATCACCGTGCCGACCGCATTGTCAGCCTTGATGCAGCGTCCGGTAGACGCGGATGTTTCATCGCTGCAAACTGCGTTTTCCGGATCGTCGCCTCTGCCGATCGAGCTGTTTAATCGGTTTGAAAAAGCGACCGGCATTGAAATCGTTGAAGGCTATGGATTGACTGAAGCAACCTGTCTAGTGTCATGCAACCCACCGGCAGGATTGAAAAAAGTCGGATCTGTCGGTTTGCCGTTCCCGCATACAGATTTGAAAATAGTGCGGAATTCTGCGAACGGCCCGGTGGAATGCGAGATAGATGAAGTCGGTGAGATCTGCGTAAGTAACCCCGGAGTTTTCGCAGGGTTTACCTATACGGAATCTGAAAAGAACCTCGATTTGTTTCACGATGAAAAATTCTTGCGCACGGGTGATTTAGGGCGGCTGGACGCGGATGGATACCTTTGGATCACCGGACGCGCCAAAGACCTTATTATTCGAGGTGGGCACAATATAGATCCGGCTGAGATTGAAGAGGCGCTGGCCGGGCATCCAGCTGTTGGCTTTGTTGGTGCCATTGGGCAACCAGATGCGCATGCAGGTGAGTTGCCATGCGCTTATGTTGAGCTTGTTGCCGGTGCAAGCGTTACGGTTGAAGAACTGAGGGCCTTCGCAAAAGAAAACATTCACGAACGCGCGGCGCACCCTAAGCATGTGGAGATTTTAACAGAGCTGCCAAAAACAGCTGTTGGAAAAGTCTTTAAACCGGATTTGCGCAAAAGAGCGATCACGCGTGTCTATGATGATGCGTTGGAACAACTTGGTCTGGCCGCAGCTATCGATGAGGTCGTCGAGGATAAAAAGAGAGGTCTTGTTGCGCGTGTGCGTAGGAAGGACCATGTTGATGAAGAGGCTGTTCTGCACTGCCTTGGGAATTTCACAAGGCCATGGGAGTGGGTGGATTAACGCGGGCCTTAAACGAATAAAAAACGGGCGCTCGATTGAGCGCCCGTTTTTTTTACTGGGAAGGGAAAGGATCAGTTTGTACAGGTGATCGGAATTTCCACAACCTCGGCGCCTCTGCGCGTGCGAATGGTGCAAACACGTTCCTGCTCGACTTCAACCCGCTGTTGTTCAACGATGCCGAGCAGCCTGTTCTGATCTACCTCAATTGCTGTCGCCAGTGTGTCATCATTGTTCCCAACTAATGAAAGAGAGAGCCTGCCCGTTGCTTGAGCCTGAGCGAGTGATGCAACCTGTTGCGGCGTGATTTGTACGGTTACGGTCCGTGCAACACGGGCGCTCTCGCGCTCTTCGTTTGCAGATTGGTCAATTGCGATAACGTCAATACCAGAGTCGATAAGTTTTGTGACCTCCTGGTTTTGGCTTTGGCCAGACCAGTAAACGTCAACACGGTGACCGGGGCGCAAGAAGCCCGAAACACCTGTGCTGGCATCCACGTCAATCGTGAAAGCGCGCATTCCAGGCTGAAGACGTGATGTAATGCCAGCAATCTGGCCAGTTTCCGTCAGCTTAGATTGCATGACAGCTTCGTCTTTTTCGATCGTGCGAACGGCAGTCCGATACTTGGCTTCACCTTCGGGGAAGATTTCTTCCATTGTATGAAATGTTCCCTCAGGGATAGCCGTTTCAGGCCACTTAACGGCGCGCAGGTCTTCAACGGTGACGCGCTCTCCGTATTTGATTTCGCGGGTTACAACGTAAACATCCACGGTGGGAACAATCGCAGCCCGCGCAGCCCGCTCACGTGCGAGTTCTGCCTGGTAGGTACCCATATAGCCTTTGGCCATATAGACCGCAAAGCCAGCAAGGCCTATTCCCAAAATCAAGACCAATCCAAAAATTAGCCGCATAGCGAACCCTTTCCACTCTCAATATTAGATCTCAGCTTTTTTAGCTGATTGTTCGATCCTTTGTTGCCCTTATTGTTTCCAACAAATACGGCAAAACGATGGTCAAAGGATGATGTTATGGCGAAGTTTTTAAACAGTTTTTGCAAGAAATCTTGCAATAAAATTTAGGGGTTGATCAGAACCGATTGGTGATGGCCTGAGAACTGATCGTACCGGAAATATCACCTGACATGTCGGTTGTGCCTGCCCCTACGGCAACCATGACGCTAATGCAAAGGCCGACAATTGCGGCAGTTATCACAACCCAATCAACAGTGACTGCGGCGCTCTCTTCCTCTTTGAACTTTGCAATCCGTAATTGCATATTGTTCTCCAGTAACTGGGTTTTCCGCCATTCGGTCACTTAAGTTTCACTCAGCTTACACGCGATATCGCTTTAAAATATGGCGATTTATTGGGTAAAACAGGGTTTCATTAAGCATTTCATCTGCTAAAGGCTCTTAAAAAATATTAAAGGCCGCGCTAGTGAAGCACGGCCTTTCAATGTCTTATGTATCAACTTAGTAAGTTGCGATGCCCTGAGTTGCGAGGCTACCAGAGATTAGGTCACCGAGATCCGCAGTTGCACCACCAACAGTGGTCATGATTGCGATACCGAGGCCAACGATGGCAGCGGTCAGAACAACCCAGTCAACAGTGACTGCGCCGGATTCGTCTTTTGCGAAGTTTT
>NZ_JAGFNU010000018.1 GCF_018457175.1 Pseudohalocynthiibacter aestuariivivens | reverse complement strand
GGTAGATCACTGGGTCGACGACCGCAAATTCGGTGCGCGGGTCGGGTGGCAGGCGTTTTGGCCGTTCAAGTTGTCCGAGAACGTGGTTCGGCGGAACTGTGACATCAACCGAGGCGAGGCCAAGCTCCGGTGCACGGGCGCCCGAGTAAAATGCGCCGACAATCTCAGACGCTGCGCGCGTCGAGGTGATGAAGATGCGATGCCGACTGACCTCGGGAACGGATTCAGCCGGGATTGCCGGGTTGTCGATGCCGACAAGCTCCGGCAGTCGGCTGCACCCGATCAGCACCGGCGCGAGGAGCGCCACAACAAGGGAAAGGAACCGCAAGCGGTTGTGCATAAGTTGCCTCCAATGAGCCTTTCGTTAGCGTCCCAGCCACCAGGTAAGGCCAAATTGGATCACGACAGTGTCCAGATCGTATTCTTGGATGGCCACTCCGTTATACACGTCATCGACCTCCCAGTATTTGGTGAATACTCCCTGTGCACGGGCAGAAAATCTATCGCTGAAGAAGTGGTCAACCCCTACGCCAACGGAAAGGCCGGGGTAAGGTGTGCCGTCGCTGACGGCCCCGAGGCCGGTTAGCGTTGCGTTTGCTTCGATGCGGACAACGGACGGCCCTATTAGCCCATACACCAGGGTCTTCCGTTCCTCGCCAACAACCCTACCGACCTTCCCGAGCAGGGAGACAGCGTAAACCCTCTCAATTTCTCCGGTTAGCCAGGGGGTCGCTACAACTGGTAACAAATTGCCGTTTTTAACGCCGGAATATCCGGCGGCCAATTCAACTCCCAGATAACGCCGACCCCGTTGCCAGCCGTAACCACCGTACAGGCCAACGGCGGTGCCGGTCGCATCAGAATCAAAAATTGGTATGTTGGCGATGGTGAACTTGGCTGCCGCTGAGCCAACTCCGGCCTGCGCGCCCAGATAGAAACCATCAAACCTGTCGAACGAGACTGGTTCTTCGGCTCGTAATGGGCTTCCTGTGAACCAGATTACAAGCAGCAGAACGAGACTCGTATAAATTAACTTGAACATTTTAGCCCCCACTATTGTGTTCATGCAAAAACAGACTACCTTCTCGCCCGTCGCTGCTTATTGCAAGCCCTGGGGAATCAAAAGCTAGTGCCACCTTACCCGACATTTCCCAAATAGCGGAGCTTTTCCGCAAGACTTTGTGCCAGCCCGGTTGGCAATACGGTCAATGTCGCGGACGCAAGTTACGACAATTCGATCGGCAGTCCGTTTCTGCAGGCCTACTGGACTGATGAGGAGTTCGATCCCACGCAACGCGCGTTCTACTATGTTCGTGTGCTTGAGATTCCGACGCCACGCTCGACGACGTTTGATGCAAAGGTCTTCGGCGTAGAAATTCCAGAGGGCGCACCGACCAGCATTCAGGATCGAGCCTACACATCACCTATCTGGTACACGCCAAACGGTTAAACGTCTGCTGCCAGAACGAAGCTCGGAAATATCGGCAGGTGTCATCTGTGACTTTATTTCATCGCGAGCGGTGCGCCCATTCTCGCTCCCATTCTCTCCTGCAATGTTTAACCACATATCGATAACACTGGGTTTTCAGCTCTCCGTGATATTATTACTTGAAAAACAAGCAGTTCCTATCATAAACTTCACCTAGAAAAATGTGAAGTATGACTCCATCTATTGCAACTTAAGCTCCACGAGGTGGCTATGGCGGAACAAGTCGGCGATACGATAACGCCACATTTACCGCCATTTATAACATCTCCTGGTGATACAGACACGCTGTTCGCCGTCGTGATTGTCTTCATTGTTTTACTTCTTTTGTTACTAGGCATTATGTATCTGAAGTTGCACGCAATACCAGAGCAAATGGCTCATCAATCCAACCATACACAGTTTCAACTGGTTGCTGTACTTTCCTTGCTGGCCTTGTTTACACATAACAACTTATTCTGGATCACCGCGTTACTGTTAGCCACAATCAAACTGCCAAACTACGAAGGCCTATTGGAGTCTATTTCCAAGTCGTTAGTTGGAATATCCGAGAAAATGTCCGGTACTGTTGACGCGCCCGCAGTCGAGCTTTCAGATGCCAGCGCACTTAAGGAGCCTTCTGACACTGACACTGACACTGACACTGACACTGACACTGACACTGACACTGACACTGACACTGACACTGAAGTTGCAACAAAATCGCAGGAAGAAACGTGAACAATGCTTGAGGTTTTAGTCTGTTCGCTTGTCACGATTTTTCCGGATTATCTAATCCGCCGTTACATGCAGGGTAAACGGATTGGTCAGGAATTGACGCTGTTCTCGGTCTGGTACGAGTTGCGATATGGCATCACGACTTGTGCGCTGCTTACGATCTCACTGATTACACTGGTCTTTTATTATCATCCCTCGACCACCAACGTGTCATCATTTTTCAGAACAGTAACGATACTGTCAGAAGGATCCGGACGCGTTGAAGAGGTGTTCATTCGTAACAATCAAAGGGTAAATGCCGGGGATCCACTGTTCTCGCTTGATGCAGCACGCCAACGGGCTGCTGTCGAAACGGCGAAACGTCGCGTACAAGAAGTGGAGGCTGCGTTTGCCTTTACCGAAGCCGAGGTGAAGGCGGCCGAAGGCGCTGTCGAAAACGCCAGGGGTGTTACGGCAGATGCTCAGGAGGAGCTGGAAGTCCGGCAAGCCCTGCTAGACCGTGGCTCCACTGCCGTGAGCACTCGTGATGTCGAGAAACTGCAAAACGCGGTGGTGTCGAGTCAGGGCGCTCTGGCTGCAGCGCTTGCCAAGAAAGAAGCGGTGGAAGCACAGCTGAGCGAATTGCTGCCCGCACAACTAGCGACTACCGAGGCGGCGTTAGAACAAGCGATGACTGATCTGGAAAAGATGGTGGTTTATGCTGGCGTTGACGGGGATGTAGAACAGTTCACACTTCAACCTGGTGACATTGTCAGTCCGGTGCTGCGCCCTGCCGGCATTCTTGTACCTTCGGATATGGGTCGTGGCGGGTTTCAGGCGGGCTTCAGTCAACTTTCGGCTCAGGTCATTAAGCCGGGGATGATCGGCGAGATCACCTGTATGTCTCTGCCCTTTACCATTGTCCCGATGAAGGTCGTAACGGTTTCAAATTACATATCAGCGGGCCAGTTTCGCCCGTCAGATCAGCTTTTGGATATTCAGGACCGCGCGCGCCCGGGCACTATAACCGTCTACATGGAGCCGTTGTTCGAGGGAAGCACCGACAAAATCTTCCGTGGGAGCAAGTGTATCGCCAATATCTATACAAACAATCATGACAGGCTGGCACACGAGGATCTGGGCTCTCTGGAATGGACATTTCTACATGTCGTCGACACGGTGGGTGTGGTGCACGCCTCTCTTCTGAGGATTCAGGCTTTGATGTTGCCCGTTCAGAACCTAGTCCTGACAGGACATTGATAAGACATTGTCCCATTAATACTGGCGAACAGGATAAGTCGGCGCAATCCAAGTTTAAGCAGCCACAACTTCACACCATTTCAATTTACAACGCCACCTGATTTCTCGCCCAAATCTCCGCCAAATACGCTCAAAGGCATTTGCCGAATGGCATCAAATTGTTGCAGCTTGAATTCCGATCGTTTCGATTTAGTAGGCGTGCCCGAGTTAACGTGACAAAGCCATATGCAGCGTCCAAGGGTGCAATGGTATCGCTAACCAAGACCTTGGCAGGGCTTATAGTGGCAACGGGATCTACACTTACGGCGTTGCACCAGGGTTTGTCCTGACCGACATGACACAATCAGAATTTGACCACGATCCAACACTCCGGCAACGGCTGATAAACGAAATTCTTTACGGTGAAGCTGCGCCAGCGGAAGAGATTGCGAATGCAATTTGTTTCTTTGCATCTGGATTGGCAACTCATGCCACCGGTCAAACACTCGATGTTAACGGTGCTTCCTACGTCCGCTAACAGCGCCAACAAACCGCAACCCGACAGGGTGGCTCAGCCAGGTTGGAAATCAGCCCGTAGTCAAGGCATAAGCGCTGGCAAGAAAGGCGTTCTTCAAGTAAACCAATAGCTTCTCAGGATATGTCTCTATTTCTCTCTTCGCAAAGTGCGAGAGCGCCACGGGACTGACGAATCTGGTGTCACATCCTTCTACAAGTTGGATGAGAGTTTCGATTTTGAAGGATACGGCTCCACCAGCCATTCTGCCTTTCTTGGCACGGGTTTTGATCACAAAAGTGTCTATTTCGTTTTCGCGGGAAAACTCGTGAAGAGCCGCCAGGAATAGTCGCAGATCCGCCTCGGATGTGTCATCCTCGAGCTCTATTCGTGTGGTCTTTAGTCGAAGCATCTCCACGTTGCCTTCATCGTTCAGGTGGACAACGGCAAGTCGAACCTCCTGTGCCGATATCTCACATCCGCATACTCTCATGTGTTATTCCTTAATGTGGCAAATCTACATTAACACTTTTCTGACCTGAAAAACCAAATCCTCGATGCTGCTTTTCAGTGCTGAGATATGGGCTTTTTTCCTCAAATCGGCGGGTGTGTAAACTGAGCTACCCGCGCCGGGATGTTTTAGGGGGCTTTTGTTTTTTCGACGCCCCCCCCTTTGTTTTCGGCGTGGAAACTGAATACTCGAGCCGCCTACTCCACCCATTCATTGCAACTATTCTTCATCCAGCGCTTCAAGCATTTTCTTGACGGCTTGATCCTTGTCGAGTGTTCCATTCCTGAACAACTGATCAATGCAATCGCGCTTTTCGTCTGGAATGCAACCAAAGCGCTCCCACCCTTGGTTTCCTCCCCCGAGCAGGTCGACCACTTTCAAATGGACTGCTTCAAGTTTCTTAGCACTTTCTTTTGCGCTAACTTCTATTCTTGCCGTTGGTGCAAACGTGCCAGAATTCCTTCGCTCAAAGTGCCTCTTTTCTTTATTCTTTTCTTCTTTCTGTTTGTCGGCAGGTACCTTCCGGTAATTGAAACGCTCTTCTTCCGCTATATCGTACGCCTTTCTTCCGCTGGGGATCAGGAGATCGTAGTGGTTGCACCGGGTGCCGCGCCACCGGCGCTTGGTTTTCACGTAACCAAACTTCTCGAGCTTCCTTATGGCTGTTCGAATGGTCCGCGAAGAACATCCCAGATCGAATGCCAACTTTTCCATGCTAGGGTTGCAAAGGCCCGAATGAGAGTTCCGATAAAACAAGAGCCTGCTAAAAACCAGGTTTGCCTTGGCATTAAGCCTGCTGTCCACATTCGCAACATTTGCTGCAAATATCCGATCGAGAGAGTCACCTTTCATGACATGCCTCCCAAAGTCGCGTTGGCCTCGATCCAAGCCTCTATGTCCTTCACGCGGTATCGGACCAAGCGCCCGACCCGAATAAAGCAAGGACCATCGCCACGAGACGGAGCAAGCTCGAGGAACCTCCTCCGAATTCCATACATCGTTTCCACCTCTGCCCGGCTCAAAAGTCGTTTTTCTTGCTTCACCATTCGACCGTTCCTTCATCCAATGCATTTCCGTTGCATGGAATGTCTCTGAGCGGCGTGCCTTTGTCGTGGGAGAAGAAAGGAGAGCTTGGGAGAAGAACTCGCGAACAGGGTATGTCACTGTAAATAATAGTTTTGTGTAGTGGAAAACGGAAATAACTATCCGCTGGGGTAAGTCTTATTGTAGAGACGAGCCAGTCTCTTTTGCTTGGACGCTTCGGTGCCACCACCCTTGATGCTGCCTGGGTCTGCGTCGAAGACTAGGCGAGCAGCTTCTGCGATACTAATCGCTTCTCCTTCGTGCAGCACCTCATACATCTGCTTAACGAAAGGAAGATCCGCTTCCGTATAGTTGATGCCTTTGGGGCGGCCTTGTCGAACGCCGTCAGCTCCGTCATAGACACACAACTCAGGGATTTGATCAGACGACAGGAATACTAGCACTTCCGGATTGAAATGAGGTGCTTGTCCTCCCAAGAGATGGACATCCACCTCCTCTTCAGAATAGTCAAAGCCCGTCAAATAATTCGCCCGAGGAACACGATAAGATCCCAGTCCATCAAATCCGTCTCTTGGGAGAACTAAGACATGCCCGCCATCGCTTTCTCGTCGAAATATTAGCACTTGGCCAGCCCTGTGGGTTGCCTCGATCTGTTTGAAGAAAATGCTTAAGGATTCCCGCCTCGCGTCCAAATACGGGCGCAGGTATTGGTTGATAAACGCGTCGGTCAGGTGCTGCCGATCTTCCACGTGAAGATCTGAAGCCAGATATACGCCCCGCTTAGCTGCCTTGTCAGGATCCAACGTGTCGTCGTGGGTACGAAAGTCGCCAACTGACTCTACCTGATCCATGGCCATCCCATAGAGTTCAACGCAGACATCATTGTGGATTTCGATCATCTCGGCGATTACATCTGATCCATCATGCCTACAGAACGCCGATAGCCCTGTTATCCAGTTGAGACGCCGTCCTTTGTATTCCCAGACCAACGCTCCCCCCTTAACCAAAGAGGTTACAAAGTGTTTCGCTTTCTTGTCATCAAGCCTCTTGGCAGTAAATTTATGTGCGGCATAAGCTTTGAGGACGTCAGAATAACGAGTGGGATAATTTTCTGTCGCCTTGCCATCCGGCAATTTCAAGCCATGTTGCGCTACGATCTTTTCGATCTCAGACTGATCGCGGATTGGGTCTTCAGCATTGTCTTCATCACTCATCCAGGCGGCACCTGATCAATACCACGCTTAATGAAAATTATTGGGTATTCAGCCAATTGGTCGGGTACCGATTCTGTTGTTCAGTTCATTGCACACAGTTTCCATGGAAGGTCGCAACGCGTCTAGGGAGGGCCGAACATATCTTTGCCCTGTGATCGTCAGCGGCGTGTGATTAAGCAACCTACCGACGATCTCTTCTAGTACCCCCGCTTCCATCGCTACGGTCGCAAAGGTACGCCTGTGAGCATGAGGGCCCCATTTCATCCGCTCGGGTTTGCCAACATATCCTGATGAAGATTTGGGAGACGGAAACACCCACTCCCGACTGAGCCCACGCAAAGGCGCCAATATCTCATGGTGGAACTGCAGGATGGGCAAATCAAAGCTGCGCCCATTCTTCGTCAGTGGCAGATGGATGTGATCTTCACGCACATTCTTCCACTCCAAAGACAGCGCCTCAGTCTTGCGAAGCCCTGTAAACAAAACAAGCTCATAGAAGACCTTGTGGATTGGATTGTGGAGGTTGTTCACCGTTACGCGCCATTGCTTGAGGTCTTCAATGATCGTGCCGTTGGGCCGCTCTTCATACCATTCGATTGCCATTGTCGGGCATTCCGGCAAGTTGATCGTCCGGCGCGTGTGATTGTAAACAGTTCGAAAGTACTTCAGCGTATGGTTGGCCGCCGACGGCGTCTTCGCCATCTCCCGATGACGGTTGGCAACCATTGATTTGCTGATCTCATCCAGCGGCAGTTTCAACCAATCCTTCAGGTGTCGACTGAACTGCAATCTCATCCCGGTCTTGTGCGCTTCTGATCGCAGTTTCGGCCGCATCAAATAGGCCTCCATCGCAGCCTCCAGTGTGGGCGCCCCAATCTGGATTTGCTTACCAGCCCCCCTGCCCCAATCCAGGGTAAACCCAAGTGCGGTCTGTCGGGCCGCCTGCGCTGAGATAACCGGAAAGCGCCCGATCAAAACCCGCTTGGTCTGACCGCCCACATCCTTCTGAAAATACCAGGTCTTGGATCGTTTGCCGACAAATAGCACAAGCCCCCGGATCTCGCTGTCCCAGTGCTTGACCGTACCCGTTTTTGTCTGTGGAACCTTGAGGGCGAAGGTCTCTGTGAGCTTTGGCATTTTGTCTGCTTTTTGTAGGTAACTACATGCAATTAGGTGCAACGTAGTGATACGTCACGCAACATATTATTGAATGAAATGATACTGATAGCAACTAGAAGATAGTAGGTGAAACTCAAGTCTCTTGTTTGGAAGGCTAAGGTCTTACCACTACACAACGCCCGCTCGTGGTCAGGAGTGCATAATCCACTGTATCGTCATGGTCAATAAGCGCTTGTGAATTAATCGGCTTTCGAAAATAAAATCCTCTCGTGGCTGAGCTATCAACCCATCTCCCGTTTCTGCTTTATTACCGAGAGCAGACCTTCATGTTGAGCGCAGCTAACGGCTTCTCTGAGCCCAATGTATGTAACGGCTGCTGTTCGCAAGTGTTCAATTGCACATCTTCAGGAAGTCGCTGATATGTATCCGGCCTTTGTATCGGCTTGTTGTTTGCCGTGGCCCTGTTGGGAGTACGCACGCGCCGCTGTCTCATTAGTGACCTGATCTTTGATGACCATTTGGGCTCTCAAACTTTGGGTGCGTCTTATTCCGTTCCATGCAGTTGAGGTTTACGAACATCGTGTGCGGCTGAGATTAGATCGCAGTCGCCATTTCCTTTTCTTTCCAATCGAAGTCTTTGCCTGAGTTCAGAACGCTCCATACGATCCGCGCGAGCTTATTGGCAAGCGCGACTCCAAGTTTGTTGTGCTGCATAGAGGTGAGCCGAAAGTGCTGGGTGCTGCACCATTCCCTGATGACACGAACTTTAGGCAAAGCCTCTGTTGCCGTCGACGTGGCTGACCAACCGAGGCTCACATCATGAGCAGCTCGTTTCGTCGAGGCCTCCGCCTTTGCTCAAAGCCATTCCTTTCGATTTCGTGAAAAAGCGCTGACGAAACGCTGCCACGCGAATTTGAAGGTGCCTTATTTCAGGTGCCTCATTTCACTTGCCCCCCTAGCGTTGAGATATCTCCCAACCCGGGGCGCGGTAGGCCGGAGCGTTGGAGACGGGCAGCATGCCTTTGTCCAACACGTGATCAGCCCCCTTTTCACCG
Source organism: Pseudohalocynthiibacter aestuariivivens (assembly GCF_018457175.1). GTDB lineage: Bacteria > Pseudomonadota > Alphaproteobacteria > Rhodobacterales > Rhodobacteraceae > Pseudohalocynthiibacter > Pseudohalocynthiibacter aestuariivivens. Next base: position 30,538 of record NZ_JAGFNU010000018.1, on the reverse strand, counting down.
ATCATTATCGTCGGCGCGTTCAGGTTGCCGTTCGTCACGAAGGGCATGATTGAGCTATCGATAACCCGCAATCCTTCGATCCCATGCACGCGTGTTTGCGGATCCACCACCGCCATGGCGTCTGTCCCCATCTTGCAGGTGCCTGCGGGATGATAGGCTGTGACTGCGTTTTGCGATACGAAATCGTCCATTTCTGCGTCTGTCTGAATATCCGGGCCGGGCAAAATCTCAGGCCCGCGATAGGGGTCAAAAGCGGATTGGCCAAAGATTTCGCGGGTCAGACGAATCCCGTCGCGAAACACCTGCCGGTCATAGCCATGTTCAAGGTAGTTGAACACAAGCCGAGGTGCCTCTGCCGGGTTGGCAGAGCGCAGCGTCAACTGCCCCCGGCTTTTTGGCTTGCCTTGGATGATATGGGCCTGGAAACCATGCCCCTTGAACGAGACCGACCCATCATAGGCAATGGCTCCTCCCAACATGTGATACTGTAGATCAGGGTATGGTATGCCTGCGCGGCTGCGGATATGGCCGTTTGCCTCCAAATGGTTAGAGGCCCCAAGTCCGTTTTTGAACAGAAGCCATTGCAACCCGATCCTAGCCTTGCTCAGCGGTCCCAGCACACCGTTGAGCGTGATGGGCTGCGTGCATTGCTGCTGCATCCAAATTTCCAGATGATCATGCAAGTTCTCACCCACGCCCGGAAGATCGTGCAACAGGTCGATGCCATGCTCTCGCAGATGCGCCGATGGGCCAATCCCCGAGAGCATCAACAGCTTCGGGGAATTGATCGGCCCGGCTGAGACGATCACTTCACGCGCTGCCTTGGCTGTGACCACTGGCCCGCCCTTGACGGAGTATTCGACACCGGTGGCGCGTTTGCCCTCCATCAGCACTTTGCGGGTCAGCGCATGCATGATCAGCCGCAGGTTTGGGCGGTTGAGGCTTGGCTTCAGATAAGCATTGGCCGTGGACCAGCGAACCCCGTCCTTGACGGACATGTCCATGACCGAGAAGCCCTCTTGCATGAACCCGTTATAGTCCTCGCTCACCGGATAGCCCGCCTGACGCCCCGCCTCGATAAAAGCGCGGTAGAGCGGATTGGCCACAGGTGCACGGCTGACATGCTGCTCACCGCCCTGGCTGCGGTATTCATCCGCCATCACACTGGTTTCAGCCCGGCGAAAATAAGGCAGCACGTCGGCATAGCTCCACCCGTTCGCACCTGACGCCTCCCAATCATCAAAATCACCCGCGTTGCCACGCACCCAGACCATACCGTTGATCGAAGACGATCCCCCGATAACCTTGCCGCGCGCCTGATGGATACGACGCCCACCAAGGCCGGGCTCCGGCTCGGTGTAGAATCCCCAATCGTATTTCTTTGAGTTCATCGGAATAGACAGGGCCGAGGGCATCTGGATGAAGACTGAATTGTCCTTGCCGCCGAATTCCAGAACCAAAATTTTGACCGTTGGGTCTTCGCTCAGCCGACGTGCCAGAACGGACCCGGCCGAGCCTGATCCAATGATGATGTAGTCGTAGGTTTCCATTTAGACCCTCTGGAGTTTTTTATCTTCGCACCGATCAACTGCGCGGATTGCACAGCTTGGCCAAAATAAGATCTGTTGAGATTTGCCCGATAAGCTGACCATCCTCGACCACACCCACAACCGGCGTTTCAGCACGGCCGAATTCTTCCATCACGGCCCGGACATCTACATCGGCACCAACGGTGATCTCGGGCGTTGTGGTCGCAGGTTCGATCAAATCACGCGCGTACAGCACTCCAAGCGGGTTCATATGAGCCACGAAATCAGCAACATATTCATTGATAGGATCCGAATAGATATCTTTCGGCGTGCCGATCTGAACAATGCGACCACCTTCCATGATCGCGATCCGGTCGCCGAGCTTGAACGCCTCATCAAGGTCGTGGCTGACGAAGATGATCGTGCGCTTCAGCTCACGCTGCAGATCCAGCAATTCATCCTGAAGTCGGGTGCGGATCAAGGGATCAAGCGCCGAAAACGGCTCGTCCATCAACAGGATCGGGGCATCGGTGGCAAAGGCACGTGCCAGCCCTACGCGTTGTTGCATCCCGCCTGATAGTTCCCCTACCTTTCGTTCTGCCCAATCGCTCAAATGAACAAGCTCCAGTTGCTTGTCCACCTGTGCATTGCGCTGTGCCTTTGGCATACTGGCCAGCTCAAGTCCCAGGCCCACATTCTCGCGCACGGTGCGCCAGGGCAGCAGGCCGAATTGCTGAAAGACCATTGCAACCTTATGCTGGCGCATGTCTCGCAAGGTTTTTGCGTCCGCATTGGTCACATCAACCATTTTTGAGCCGTCATTTACCCGCACAGCGCCACGCACCACAGGGTTGAGCGCATTGACCGCGCGGATAAGCGTGGATTTCCCCGATCCCGACAGCCCCATCAGAACAAGGATTTCACCGGTGCCAACGCTCAGGTTGCAGTCATGCACACCCAGCACCTGCCCTGTTTCGAGCTGGATTTCAGGGCGTTCCCTCATCTCGTCCATCAAGGGCAATGCCAGTTCCGGCTTTGAGCCGAACACGATGGATACGTTATCAAATTCTACAGCTATGGGCATGGCTCAGTGATCCCCCCGCAACATCCGGTCCAGAATGATCGCGACGACCACGATGATGAGCCCGCTTTCAAACCCGAGCGCGGTGTTCACCTGACTGAGCGCCCGCACAACCGGAACGCCAAGGCCGTCCGCGCCCACAAGGGCTGCAATGACCACCATCGATAGGCTGAGCATGATCGTCTGGTTCATCCCCGCCATGATCTGCGGCATCGCATAGGGCAGCTCGACCTTCCAAAGCGTCTGTTGCGGGGTGGCACCAAAGGCCTGTGCCGCCTCAAGCAGCGCAGTTGGCGTTTTTGAGATACCCAGATGAGTTAGCCGGATCGGCGCGGGGATCACGAAAACCACCGTTGCGATCAGGCCCGGCACCATACCGATCCCGAAGAACACAATCATGGGGATGAGATAAACAAATGTGGGAAGCGTCTGCATTAAATCCAGCACAGGGCGCATGGCTTGATAAAGCTTCGGGCGATGCGCTGCCGCGATCCCGATGGGAACACCAATCCCCATACAGAAAATGCACGAGACCAACACAAGCGTCAGGCTTTCCAACGTTTCTTTCCAATAGCCTTGATTGAGAATGAACAGAAATCCCAAGAATACCAGAAGGCAGGGCTTCCAGCTGCGGCGCAAATACCATGTGAGGGCGACGAAAATCGCGACGATCATCAACGGATGTGGCGCGTTCAGCAAATAAAGGATCGTCTCAATGAGGCTATCGGTGAACGCTTCAAGCCCGTCAAAGAAGAAACCTGCGTTTGTGCGGAGCCACTCAAAGGCGTCCTTAAACGCGCGTCCGACGGGGATTTTGTTGTCAGTCAGCCAGTCCATATCAAGATCCTGATCCAGAGCCGAAGCCCACGCCTCAGAAGGCCCGGGGCTGGCCCGGACTTTCTAGATTGGCAATTCGCTTCAGCCAGCCAGCTCAGCTTCGACCGCGGCTTTGGCATCGCCGCCATCGCGGGTGGTCACGCCTTCCAGCCACTCGTCCAGCACGCCCATGTTTGCCTTCAGCCATTCGCGCCCAGCATCTTCCGGATCGGTGCCATCTTCAAGGATGACCGCCATCAGAATATTTTCCATATCTACTGAAAAGCTTACGTTTTTCATGAATTGCCCAACATTAGGACATTCCTCAAGATAACCCGCGCGGACATTGGAATAGACCTTCGCAGCACCGAAATCCGGACCAAACGTGTCATCCCCACCTGTGAGGTAGGTCATGTCAAAGTTGTTGTTCATCGGATGCGGGGCCCAGCCAAGAAACACCACCGGATCGCCCTTGCCATCCGACCGGGCCACCTGTGCCAGCATCCCTTGCTCCGAGCTTTCCTTGAGTTCGAAACCTGCAAGACCAAACATATCTTTCTCGATCATATCCAAGACAAGACGGTTGCCGTCATTGCCGGGCTCAATGCCAATGATGGCATTGTCGAGCGCATCGGCGTGTTTGGCGATATCCGCGAAATCCTTGATGCCCAGTTCGGCCCCTGCCGCATTGGTTGCCAGCGTGTATTTCGCGCCTTCCACAACCGCGCGTACAACCTCCACCGCGCCAGAGTCGGTGTAGGGTTTGATATCGGCGGCCATCGACGGCATCCAATTGCCAAGAAACGCATCGATATCACCGTTTTCCATCGCTTTGTATGTCACCGGAATCGACAAAACCTTGATGTCCACCTCATATCCCAGCGCCTCCAACACCATTCCGGACAAGGCGGTGGTCGCCGTTTCAGCCGTCCAGCCAACATCGGCAAAGACAACTTCGCTACAGCTGGCCGGTTCTTCAGCTGCAAAAATGGCGGTTGCGGGCATAGTCCCCAGCGCAAGTGCCGCGACGAGCGTACGCGTTCTTCGTTTCATGTTTTTCCTCCCAGGAATGCAGGCTCTTTCGTCCTGAAATGATTTCTTTTGGGGCAGATAATCTATCCTTTCCCCGCGAGAGCATGTATCGCTTGGACGTCGTCATATTCGCGATATTTTAAAAGCCCTTACGCCCGAGACTAGGTGAGCGACACGCGTTAGGGAAATCAGATGATCTGAACAGAATCTTTAGTTTATCTAAACGTTGTATATCTTGTGGAAAGTCGCCCGCGATCACGGCAAGTCGCTGCCTTCCATCACCGCACCCGCTTCGGCCATGACCCATGAAACGAAAGCGGCCACCTCGGCGCGCTCCATGGCGACCTCGTTGACCACAAGGTCATACCCGATATCCGTGGCCACCCCGCGCCCGAACGGATTGACCAGCAGGTTTGCCTCGATCAGGTCCTGCAAAACACGCGGGCTCCCGATGACGAAGCCTTGCCCAGCGACAGCGGACTGGACCGCAAGATTGTAATCGCTGAACCGCAGGCCGTCCCTGGGGGTTATTTTTTCCGCACCCATTTTGGCCAACCAATGTTTCCAATAGTTCCACTTCCGGGTGTTTTCAGCCCAAGAAAATTGCGACAAATCCCAACGCAGAAGTTTGGCTTGTGCGAGATGATCTAAGGAGGTGATTTCCGGGGGACCTTCGACAAGTCGAGGGCTACAAAAGGCGCAAAGCTCTTCGTCAAACAACCTGTAGACGGTCAGGTCACCATGATCTTTTACACCAAAGCGGATGCCGACATCGGCCACGCCAAATTCCATGTCCACAATCTGCGGCGTGGAATCGATCAAGACATCAATGCCGGGGTTGGCTTCTTTGAACCGTTCCAGCCGGGGCACAAGCCAGGACCCCGCAAAGGAGGGGGTGGTCGTTACAACGAACCGTTGTGTACCAGTCATGGCCCGCATCCGTTCAACCGTGTCGGCGATCTGGCGAAACGGAAGCGACAAGCCTTCATGCCCTACCGCCCCGATCGGCGTCAGCACCAGTTTGCGACCCTTCATTTCCAGAAGCGGTCCGCCCACGGCATCTTCCAGCTTGCGCACCAGTTGGTTGGTCGCGCCGGGCGAAACGTGTAGTTCTTCGGCGGCTTTGCGGTAGTTTAGATGGCGCGAGACCGACTCGAAGGCACGCAGCCCGTTGAGGGAGGGAAGCCAGCTGCTCATCCCGCGCACCGGACCGGTTCGCGTTCTGTGCGGTTAATATCTGTGTGCGGAAAATACTCGGCCCAAACATGCCAGAACATGCCGGGCTTGAGCGTTTCCACGCGCGTCAATTGACCCTGATCCGACTGTCCGTAGAAATCGATTTCCGAAACCGGTGCGCCGCTATCGTTGAACCAGATGCCAAGGCTCTCGAAGCTCGCGTCATAGGCGACCACGATACCGCGCCCACCGACGGATGTGTTGATCGGCCCCTCATGGCGTTTCACGAACTCATCGGTATAACAGGTCGCGTCTGAGCCGATATTCACGCCCCAGATATACGTTTTGTTGGGCAGCCGATCATCTGAACGGGTCATGTTGTCGATCAGCGGCGCCTCAATCCGGTGTTGCGCCCGGATGCCCCAGGTGAACATCATGTCTTGCGCGGTATCGAGAATTTTCAGGAACGGATTGGAGGATGGCTTATTGATATAGACCGTCCCCTCCGGATAGGCCTTTTCAAACCCTCTGAAGGTCATACGGAATGTGGGCCAGGGCGTCATGCCCGTGCCTTGCGCGATCTCGCATTCGCGGGTGCCCAATATCTGCTGGACCGGCTCGCCAGTGTTGTTGTCGCGCAGGATCAGGTTGTTGGCGATCTGCGCCATGACCTCCAGCTTGACTGGTTTTCCCTCGATACGCGGCTCAAAGGCCAACCCGAGATTGGACATGCCGCAATAAGTCATCTGAATATCCGCACCGTCAAACCCCTGGGAATTGCCCACCACATGCGGGCGCAAAAGCTCGGCATCGGGATGAGCCCGCGCAATGCCATTATTTACGATCACCAAAACCTCGTTCGAGGGGCTGACGAATTGGCGCGCCTCTTTGAGGCTATAGTATTTGGCATTTCCCGTCTTGGTTCGCATGCCCGTGTGCAACCAGACGTAAGGAAAGAGGTAAAACAGCCCCCAGATGATCAGAGCAGGCCACCAGAACCAGCCCGATCCGGCTTCCGCCAGCCAATGGGCCAGCGTACAAGCCAGGGCCCCGGCAAGGCCTGCTCCCACGATCTTGTATTCATGGCGTATCACCCAGACCAGATTGTGCCGCTTAATCCGAAAGAACATCTGGCTGATGTCACCGAGTTCCCTGAAATAGAAGAACCCCGCGACCAACGAGAGGGCCAACCCAAACCAGAACGCAAACTCCCAGATCATGATGGTCTCTCCTGGTTAACTCCCGCTGGCGGCCTCAACCGCGCGGCGCGCCATTTCGCCAATCAGGTGCTTTCGATACTCCGCCGAGGCATGGATATCGGCGGATATTTCCGCCTCGTCCACACCGCTGCCATCAATCGCATCAACCGAGAAATCCTTGCTCAAGGCTGTTTCGATATGACTGTCCCTAAAGACGCCCGAAGACCCTGCCCCGGTGATGGCAACGCGCACATCACCGCCCGTTTTGGACAACATCACCCCCACCAGCGCATAGCGAGAGGCTGGGTTGGGAAACTTTATATAGGCCGCCTGATCGGGGATGGGAAAGGACACCGCGAGAATCATCTCATCCTCCCCCAAAGCCGTCTCAAAGAGATCGACAAAGAAGTTGTCTGCACCCATCTCACGCCTGTTGGTGCGAATAGTGGCACCCAGACCAACGCAGCCCGCAGGATAATCCGCTGCCGGATCATTATTGGCCACCGATCCACCGATCGTCCCCCTGTGGCGCACTTGCTGATCTCCGATGCCGCCTGCAAGCTTTGCCAGAGCGGGGATGCGCTTGGCCACCAACTCACTTTCCGACACCTCGCAATGGGTGGTCGCGGCACCGATGACGATTGCGCCATTCTCTTCGCGAATACCGCTCAAACCATCGATCCCCTTCAGGTCGATCAGATCGGATGGCTCGGCCAATCTGTGTTTCAGCGCCGGCAACAGGGTCTGGCCACCAGCCAGCAACGATGGGTTATCAGTAGAAGCCAGAAGCTCTTCTGCTTCCTTTTGCGAGGCGGGGTTGTGGTATTCGAAGCTATACATTCGTGATCCCTCCTATTGCGCCGCAATTTTGTCTCTGGCGATGCGCCAGAGTTTCTCACCCGTGGCCGGCATATCGATGTGCCGGATATCCAATGCATTCACGATGGCATTGATCAGCGTCGGTGGTGCTGCGATGCACCCAGCCTCGCCCGCGCCTTTTGCGCCCAGCGGATTATGGGTGCAGGGGGTGCACGTGTAGCCAACCCGGAAACTCGGCAGGTCATCAGCGCGCGGCATGCAGTAATCCATGAACGAGCCCGTGATCAGTTGCCCGCTTTCGGGATCATAAACACCATTTTCCATTATCGCCTGGCCAATCCCTTGCGCCAATCCGCCATGGATCTGTCCTTCGACGATCATAGGGTTGATCACAGTGCCAAAATCATCGACCGCAACCCAATCGACAATCTCCAGCACGCCGGTTCTGGGATCGATCTCGACCTCGCAGATATGGGTGCCAGCCGGGTAGGTGAAATTTCCCGGATCGTAGAACGCGGTCTCATCAAGGCCCGGTTCAAGCCCTTCGGGGTAGTCCAGTGGCACGTAGGCGCGTTCGGCCACTTCCTTGATCGTGACGGATTTGTTGGTGCCCGTCACCGAAAATAGGCCCTGTTCAAACTCGATGTCAATGACGGAAGCTTCCAGCATATGTGCTGCGATCTTGCGGCCTTTTTCGATAACCTTCTCTCCGGCGCGGACAATCGCCGATCCACCAACCGCTAGAGAACGCGACCCGTATGTACCCATTCCCATTGGTACCTGACTGGTATCGCCATGGATAAGCTCCACGTCCTCGATCGGGATACCGAACATGTCAGCCACGATCTGACCGAATGTGGTTTCATGGCCTTGGCCGTGCCCATGGGTACCAGTCAGGACAAACGCGGTCCCGGTGGCATTGAAACGAATTTGACCAGATTCCCAAAGGCCGGCGCCCGCGCCCATCTTGCCGATCAGTTGTGACGGCGCCACACCACATGCTTCGATATAGCAGGCGAGCCCGATACCGCGCAGCTTACCGCGCGCTTTGGCTTCTTCGCGGCGCGCCGGGAACCCGTCATAGTCGATCATCCTCAGTGCTTCATCAAGCGAGGCATCATAATCCCCGATATCGTAAGTTAAGATCACTGGCGTCTGATATGGAAAATCCTCGGGTTTGATGAAGTTGCGGCGGCGAATGTCGATGGGATCCATACCCATCTCTCGTGCTGCGACATCCACAACGCGTTCGATCAGATAGGCCGCCTCGGGCCTGCCCGCCCCGCGATACGCGTCCACCGGCGAGGTGTTGGTGAAGACCGCGCGCACATTGCTGTAGATCACAGGAGTTTTGTAGCAGCCAGCAAACAATGTGGCGTAAAAATAGGTCGGGATGCTGGTCGCGTAGTTTGACAGATACGCGCCCATATTGGCTGTTGTGTCGATCTTCATACCCAGAAATGTGCCGTCCTTGTCCATCGCCAGATCGACGGTGGTCAGGTGATCGCGTGCATGGGTATCAGCCAGAAACGACTCTGACCGGTCCCCAGTCCAGCGCACCGGGCGGTCGATCACTTTTGATAACCAAAGGCAGGTTGTTTCCTCGGGATAGCAATAGATTTTCATGCCAAACCCGCCGCCCACATCGGGCGCGATCACGCGTATCTTGGTTTCGGGAATACCGGTCACCGATCCACTCAACATCCAACGCAGCATGTGCGGGTTCTGGCTAGTAGACCAAAGTGTGTAACTGTCCAGACCGGAATCGTATTCGGCGATGGCCGCGCGAGGTTCCATCGCGTTAGGCACAAGGCGGTTGTTCACCAGATCGAGCGAGGTCACGTGATGTGCGGTCTCGAAGATCGCATCGATCTCGGCCCGGCTGCCCAATTCCCAGTCATAGCACAGGTTTTGCGGTGCAAGGTCGTGGATCTGTTCGCCTTCCATAGCCATTGCAAGGGTGACGACAGGCTCCAGCTCTTCGAATTCAATCTCTACCAATTCGGCACCGTCGCGGGCCTGCTCATAGGTCTCGGCCACAACAACGGCGAGATGATCACCAACATAGCGTGCGCGATCCGGCGTCAACGCATAGTGTGGTACGGCTTTGTGGGGCTCGCCCTGGCGATCCGTCACAACCCAGCCGCATGGGATAGAACCCCACTCATCGCGCTGGATGTCCTTGCCGGTGAACACGCCCAAAACGCCCGGCGCTGCAAGTGCCGCCTCTTTGTCGATAGACTTGATGATCCCATGCGCAATGGGAGAGCGGACAAAAACCGCATAGGTTTCGCCGGGGCGGCGAATGTCATCCACATAGCGCCCCTTGCCTGTAAGCAGACGTTGATCCTCCTTACGCTTCAGAGGCTTGCCAACCAGCATATCATTCATGGGTACGGCCTTTCGTTAAGCAGCGTCGCCGGATGCGACCTGCTGTACAGCTTTGACGATGTTGTGATAGCCCGTGCAGCGACAAATATTGCCTTCGAGCCAGTCGCGAATTTCAGCCTCCGACGGATCAGGATTTACCCGGAGCAGGTCGATCGTGCTCATCACCATACCAGGCGTGCAGAAGCCGCATTGGAGGCCATGCTGATCGCGAAACGCCTCTTGCATCGGGTGCATTTTGCCATCTTTGACAAGACCCTCAAGCGTGGTCACAGTGGCACCTTCGGCTTCGACCGCCAGCATCGTGCAGGATTTGACCGACCGGCCATTCACATGCACCACACAAGCACCACATTGGCTCGTGTCACAGCCCACATGCGTGCCGGTCAGGCGCAGGTTCTTGCGAATAAACTCAACCAACAGAGTTCGTCCTTCGACCTCTCCGGACACATCCTTGCCGTTCACGGCCATAGAAACTGTAGGCATGTACGAACCCCTCCCTGGTTTAGTATCACCACGATTTTCGCGATTGATCAGGCGAATTGCACCCGTTTGTAAAAAGTATCTCTGTGGGCGAATTTAGGGAACTCGTTTAATCTGCCCTCTGCGTTTAGTTAAGCTAAACGTTCATCCCGCATCAATCCGCTGCTTTCGAGGACGTCTCTGGGGTATATCCCTCAAGGTTTTCAGAAAACTTGGTGAAAAACTGGTTGGCCATTTTCTTGGCTGCACTGTCGATCAACCGGCTGCCAATCTGGGCAAGTTTACCACCGACCTTGGCGTTGACGGTGTAGACCAGCGTGGTCGTGTCTCCGTCAGGTATGAGCTTCACATCAGCATGGCCCGAGGCAAAGCCGGCCACGCCACCCTTACCCTCTCCCGATATCCTGTAGCTTTCGGGCGCGTTGATATCGAGCAGCTCCACCACCCCGGCAAACTTCGCGGATACCGGACCAACCTTCGCCTTCACCGTAGCTTCAAACCCGTTCTCCCCAGTTCTTTCCAGTTCCTGACAGCCCGGAATACTGGCACGCAGCATGTCGGGATCGTTGAGCGCCTGCCAGACAAGGGCTTGAGGTGCGTTTATGACTTTTTCGCCGTTCATATCCATGGATTTACTGCCTTTGCTATAACGGGACAGGCAGGCGCGCCTGCCTTTTGTTGGTTTCGTTTCTGGTTACTCAGGTGGCGTTTCCAGTCCACGCGGGATCCGCTTCTCTGGGTCCATGAAGGGCAGCTCGACAACTTGCGCATCGTGCGTGTTCCCATCGAGTGTCTTGATCTGGAGCGTTCGCCCAACCCAAGCCCCGCTGGCACTCTCAGGCTCATCAAACAAGACGTAGCCAATGCCTTTCTCCAACGAAGGTGACCAATCCCCGATGGTCATGCGGGCCACGTCCTGACCATCCTCTAAAATCCGTGTGCCGACGCGCGGGATGCCCGTTTCGCAGGTCAACCCGTAAAGCCGCTTCCGTTTGTCCACTTTCATCAGCGCGTCGCGCCCGACGAAATCAGGATTGTCAAACTCGACTAGGCTGTCGAGACCTGCATCAAACGGCGTCGTGCCCGGGTTGATATCCATGTCATAGTCAAGAATACCCGCCTCTACGCGGCGCAAGGTCATCGACCCACCTGCCCCCATTCTAAGGCCGAACTCTTCCCCGACCTCAAAGATATAGTCCCAGAATTTATGTGGGTCATTTTCGGGGTTACCGTAAATTTCGATCCCCATCTCGCCTGTGAATCCTGTACGAGAAACGACCGCTTCCATACCGTTGAAGCTGAAACGACCCGCGTTGAAATACCCCCACCGTTCAGGCTTTTGCCCGGGGCAGGCTTTTTCCAGAAATTCAAGGGCTTTGGGGCCTTGTACCTGCAACACACGCGATTGCGGATCGCTGACTTCGACATCCATGCCGTCGGACATCAGGTTCAGCCAGTGCTCGAACCCGCCATTGGCCTGAACATACCAGAAATGATCTTCTGCTAACCGGAGGACAACGCCGTCCATGATGATCCCGCCCTGGGGTGTGCAGGCAATCGCATAACGCGCCTTCCAGACACCCATGTTACCGATCTTGCGGGTCAGAGCGCGTTCCAGCAACTTGACCGCATCCGGCCCTTTAACCGAAATCGGCATCTCAGGCACATCGTAAAGCATGATGCCCTTGCGCAATTGCCAGTAGTCGCTGATCACATCCTCGCCAAAGGACACCGCATAAAGGCGCGTGTTGTAGATGCCGAAGATCGTGTCGTCAGTTGCCCATTTGTCAAAATAGGGCGATTTATCGAACCGCTTTGTGTTCAGCTTGAGCACGGTGTGTGAGTGCGCATGAATAACTTTGTCGAGGCCTTGCGTCTGAGCTGTATCTGGCATTGTACTGTACCATCCTTGTTGGGGAACGGCGCGGCATAAGCCGCGGGTGCGTTCAGAATTTCGGATAAAACCAGCGGCTACCCCAATCAGGGTCTCCAACAGATTTTCATTGAGTTTAGAAAAGCTTCGCCTTTGCGAAAAACGCGATTATCTCTACCGCAACGACAGAAATTCTACATGTTTTCTGTCACACGATGCGTTAACAAAGCCGACCCCGGATCAAGCGCACGGAGCAACCCGAAACCGAGGCCGGAGAGTTCCCGGTGCCGCTGGGAGTGAGCGGTACCAGGTCAGGAAGATCATTCAGATCAGTTAACCCAAGGCGTCCAAAGGGTCTGATTTGCATCAAGCCAGCTTTCCGCAGCCGCTTCAGGCGTCATGCCGTCCACATCAACCAACTTTGCCATCTCGGCGATCTGCGCGTTCGTGAACGACATCTGCTCAAGTGCTGCATACGCATTTGGCCATTTGTCCTGCATTCCAGCCCAGGCCGCCTTTTTCAGATAACCATCGACAGGCGCGCCACAATCATAGGCCATATCAGGATTAACCCCGATGGAGGCATCCTCCATGCATCCGGCCTGATACGCAGGAAACTCGACAAATTTGCCAGGGTGCACCGCTTCGACAAAATTAGGTGTCCAGTTTTGCAGCACGACCGGGCGGCCTTCGGCCTTTGCCTCGTCAATGGCGCTCCATAGCGCTTCGGCAGAGGCCGCGTGGACCATCTGAAAATTCATATCCAGCGCCTTGATCCGCTCCATATGATGTTGCGGCCAGTCTTCCGGACCAGCAAGGAACATGCCCTTGCCGCCGGTTTCCTCGGTCGCAAATTTCATCGCGCAGGCATTGAGCGCCTCCCAATCGGGCAGGCCTGGGCACATGTCTTCGACATAGGCTGGGTACCACCATTCTTCACGCGTGGTAGCCTCGTGTGAACCAGCATCGACAATGTTCCCGGTCTCTAAGGCGGCGTCAAACAACTTGCCAAACACACCTTCCCAGACCTCGACCACCACAGTGGCCTCGCCCTTCTGGAGATACTCATAGACCTCGTTGCTGTCGGTCTCGATATGCGACACCGTGTAGCCCATATTCTCAAGAATATCGCCGACAACGTGGCTCATGACGATCTGGCTAGACCAGTTATGCGTTGGAATCACGATCGGATCAGAGCTTTCAGCAGCGAATGCGAAAGTAGGGGCAGCAAGTGCCATGGCAAGTAAACCTTTATACTTCATGATATGTCCTCCCTCAGACAGGTTGGCGCGAGGCAATGCTCAGGTGCTTGCATCACGCCCAGAAATCATACCTGCGCGTGTACCAATCCAGAACGCGGGATATCTGCGCGCAGTGCTTAGATTTTCTATTAGGATCAAAATTTTAGTGGCGAATTTTCGCCAGTGGCACAGCATTGTTTAACCCATTCCAGTCAGAGACGAATGCGCAGGCGCAATCGGTCCAGAAAAACCGCTCCGACCACGACGAACCCAAGCACAACCTGCTGAAGAAAGCTGTCGATCCGCGCCAGGTTCATGCCTACGGAAAGGACGGAGACCAACAGACCGCCAAAAACCACGTGGATCACCCGGCCTTCCCCCCCGCGCAAGGACACACCCCCAGCAACGGCCGCCGCGATGCTGAGCAGAACCAGGCCGCCGCCAGTGCTGGGCTCGCCGGTTCCGGTGCGCGCGGTGATCAGAATGGCGCCGATGGCGGCAATGGTCGAACACAGCACATAGGCCATCATATTGTGCCGCCGCCAGGGCAGCCCGCCTACTTCTGCCGCGCGCGGATTCGACCCCAACAGATAAATGCTGCGCCCAAACACTGTGTAATTCAGGACAAAATGTGAAAGCAGAAGGATGATGATGCAAACGCCCACCGGCGGGGACAAAAAACCGAACCATGTCGCGCCCTGCCCCAAAGTATTGATCAATGTGTCGGGCAGGCCGAATACAGGAAAGCCGCCTGAGATCGTCGTCGCCAGCCCAAACGCGATGCCCTGCATCCCCAGCGTCACGACAAACGGGTTAATCCCGAAATAGGCGACGCAGATCCCGTTTATTCCTCCGGCTGTCGCGCCAACGACCAGTGCGGTGAATATACCAGCGGTCAAAGCCAGGATGACCGGCCCCTCGCCTTCCGGCGCAATCGAGACCATGACCATCGCGCTGGCCACGCTGACCACAGACACAACAACACCGAGTGACAAATCGAACCCGCGCGTCAACAGCACGAACATCTGCGCCGTCGCTAGGACGATCAGATAACTCGCCTGTTCGATGATGTTCTGCGCGTTTGCCCCGGTCAGAAAGACCGGTTCAACCAGACCGAACCCGAGATAGAGAAAGACAAGAATGACCGGCAAAAACCCGTAGCTGGCAAAAAAGCCCATCATCATTTTGTAAAACCCCGAGCCGCTGGACGCGTCTACATTCACCTGATCGCTCATCGTTTCACCCTCTTGGACTGATAGGTCTCGATACCGACGGCCAGGATGATGACGACACCAATGACAATCGTTTGTAGTTTGCTGTCCACCCGCAACAGGTTCATTGCGTTGGTTACAAGGGCCAGAAAGAGCGCGCCAAGCGCAACCATTTCAACCCGCCCAACGCCGCCACGCAGGGAAACACCCCCGATTACCGCCGCGGCGATACTCTCCATCATCAAGGTCGCGCCCAGGCCTGCCTCACCCGAGCCGACCCGAGCCGTGAGCAAAATTCCGGTAAGCGCTGCAACCATCGAGCAGGCCGTGTAGGTCGCCACAATGTAGAAGGTCACCTTCACACCCGAGACGCGTGCCGCGTGTTCGTTGCTGCCAATGGCATACATGTATTTGCCGAATTTGGTGTGGTTCATCATCCACCAGATGAGGATCAACATGGCTGCCGTGAGATAGATCACCACAGGCAGGTTAAAGATCCGCATACGTCCGAAATCCCGCGTGAAGAGGTCGGGCATCCCGTAGACCGGCACACCCTGGGTCATGTAAAGCGCGAGGCCCGATGCAATGGATAGCGTTCCCAGCGTCACCATGAACGGGCTGACCTTCATGAGTGCGACCACAAACCCATTGAGCAATCCGACGGCAGCCCCGGCGCCAAGACCTGCGAGCACACCAAGCGAGATAACCAGCAGGTAGGAGTCCGGGAATATTGCAATCAGTGCATTCATACTCAGCGCGGTCGTCACAGAGGTCAGCGCCACCACCGCCCCGATGGAAAGGTCAAAGCCACCAATGATCAGAACCATCATCTGACCCGACGCAATCAGCATCAGGAAAGAGGCATTCCGCAGCACATTGATCAGATTGGCACTGCGCAGGAATTTCGGCTCGATCATGCCAAGGACGATGCACAGCACGATCATCAACAGCGGCAAAAGCCCGAGAACCATCAGGCGGCGCATTACAGCGCTTTGTCTGCTTTCGGCTTTATGAATTGGAGTGAGTATTTTTTCCATGATCGTGTTACCCCGCATCCTGAAGTGGTGGTTCGCCTGCCTCGTCCAGATGATCGCGGTCGAAGAAATGCGCAAGGATCGTCGCCTCGACAATCTCCTCGCCGGTCAACTCGGCCACCAATGCGCCCCGGTGCATCACATACGCCCGGTGCGACAGGTGAATGACCTCTGGCAGTTCTGACGAGATCACGACAACCGCCGCGCCGCCTTCCGCCATTTCCTTGATAAGGTTATAGATTTCCGCTTTCGCACCAACGTCGATGCCCACGGTCGGTTCGTCAAAAAGGTAGACTTTCACATCCCGCTCAAGCCCACGGGCTAGCATCACTTTCTGCCGGTTGCCACCAGACAGGAATTCGACACGCTTTTCGGGGTCACCCGGCGCCACGGTTAGGCGTCTGATCATCTCATCTGCGATGCGACGTTCCGATTTGATTTTCAGGAAGCCACGCGAGGCAAATGCCTTCAGGTCGAGTGCCGCCAGCGTCATGTTCTCACGGACCGACCGAGGCAAAGCCAGCCCTTCGGCAACCCTGTCTGACGGGAAGTAACACAAACCCCGCTTCAGCATATGCGCAGGCGACGGCCGCGTGACCGGCTGGCCCATCAATTCGATCTTGCCACTTTCAATATCTTCCAGGCCAAAGATAGCACGGGCCAGTTCCGATTTGCCACACCCTACCAGCCCCGCAATTCCCACGACCTCTCCGGCCTTGACGTTGAAGTCCACATTATCGACCAGCCGGTCGCGCGTCGTCAGTCCGGACGTCTGTAAAAGTGTATCGCCTGCGCGATTTTCGATGTGGGGGAACATCGCCTCGAACGTGCGCCCCGTCATCATTTCAATCAACTTTTCTTCGCTTACCAGCTCGGCCTCGACCGTGCCGACAAGCCGCCCATCACGCAAAACCGTGACGCGGTCGGCGAGGCGTTTGATTTCCGCCATGCGGTGCGACACATAAATGATTCCCACACCTTGGGCCTTCAGATCATCAATGATTTCAAACAGCCGCTCCGTCTCACGTTCGCTCAGCGAGGCGGTCGGTTCATCCAAGATCAGGACCCGCACATCGTGCAAAAGCGCCTTGGCGATCTCTGCCATCTGCTGTTGCGCGCGCGACAGTTCGGCCACGCGCTGTTTCGCCGACAGATCGAACCCGAGATTGTCCAGCACCTGCGCCACCTTGGTGCGCATTTCGCTTTTGTTCAGCACGCCGCCTTTGCTGATCTCCCGCCCCAGAAACAGGTTTTCTTCTATGGTCAGATCCGGTGCGAGGCTGAATTCCTGAAATACGGGACTGATCCCGATCTGGCGGGCGCGATAAGGATTGAGATTGCTCAAAGCTTCGCCGCAGAATGTGTAGGTTCCACCGTCTTGCGGGAAGGTGCCTGAAATTACGTTGATCAGCGTCGATTTCCCCGCACCGTTTTCGCCAAACAGCACGTGCACTTCACCCGGACGCAATTCAAACTCGATCTGATCCAGGGCCAACACTCCGGGAAAGCGCTTTTGAATGCCCTTCATGTCAATAAGAGGAGCGTTCGCCGCCGAAGATTGGCCAGTTGCCGTGGGTGGGTTAAGTGTCGTGTTCGTGGTCATTTGAATGTCCAGTCTGCACCCGCCCATTCTAAGGATGCGCGTGCCAGTCGAATGAAAGTCTAGTGTCAGTCGCAAACCGAAAGCGTTGCCCGGCTTTCTACGCGACCACGATCAGAACGTGGTCGCGCTTTTGTTTTGTATGCAGTGGGCCTAAGCTCACTCGACCGTGTAGATCACTTCCCAGCCATCCGGAGGTGTGAACTTCGACATGTCTTGTGTTTCGACAAATTCCCTGTCGATCCAGACAGGTGGCAGGCGCATGCGGCCCGGTACCTCTTCGCCCTCGAGCAGGCGGATGGCCGTGTCCATCGCAACCGCGGCTTCAACCACCATCGGGTTCGATGCGACGCCAAGGACCGATCCTTCGATGACTCCGTTCAAGGCCCCTTCGGACATGTAGAAGGCCAGAATGTCGACTTTGCCTGCCATTCCGGCCTCTTCCAGTACGTCAGGTGCCACTTCGGCCATGACAGCCACACCGACATAAGCGTCGATATCGTCATAGGCCTGGATGGTATCCTCAACGAGTTTGAGCTGCGTGCTTTTGCCGGTTTCACCGTATTTATGCTCGACCAGTTCAACAATCGTGCCTTCGAATGCGTTGGTCCAGCCTTGCGCAGCTTGCTCGGCCCAACCGGCCCCGGCCACGCCAGCAAAGTTGATCACCCGGGCACTCTCTCTGCCCATCGCCGTGTAATGTTCCACGAGCGCTCTGCCCGCCACTTCGGCATCGATGTTGTAGTCGCCGAATACTGCGGAATCGAGCGCAGCGTCACTCGACATCGGGTTGCCGACCGCGATCATCTTGATGCCCTGTTCCCTAGCAGCCTCAATCTTGGGCCGTAGCGCCCCCTCCGAAATTGCAGCGATCAGAATGGCGTCTACGCCCAATGCTACGCAGTCGTCAAACTGCGAAAGTTGCTTGTTCAGTTCGGTGTAACCTCCGGCCTGGAAGAGCGAGGCCTTGATCCCCTGCCGCTCGGCTTCTCTCATGGCACCGACGCCGATGCCGACCCACCAGGTGTCCTTCAGGTGTGGCAGCAAAACGCAGACGTGCCACTTTTGCGAAGGCGCATCCATTCGCGGCGTGTAGTCGAAAGTCTCAACCGCGTCTCCACTGATTTTCTCGACCGAATTCGGCCACCATTCCCAGGTATCACCCGCGTATGCAGCCCCACCCAGCGACATTGCCAAACCAGCGGCTGTAGCGAAGCGCAGTGCTCTTTTCATCTTTTCCATATTGCAAATCCTCCTGTAATTCTGGTTGCAGCGATCGCTGGTGCGAGCACTGCCACTGAATGTTGTGTCCTTCAACAGATCCCGCGTTGCGGCACTTGCCCAATGCCCAGACGCCTCTCACTCCGAAGGCTTTTAATGAGAGCGAGTCGCTTTTTAGCCTCAACTTCAGCTGCGCCGCAGGCTCGCTTTCTCAAGAAAAGTATGCGGGCAACGTTGTTCTTTGGGAAATCGGTTAATCTAATCACTGCGTTAAGCTAACCTATCCAAAAGACGGAACCTGAAACGCGCCATGGGTCCTAGAACGGAACACTTAAATCGGTGTAATACTGCAACCGACTTCTTGCAAAAGAAGATTGTAGGATACTGATAAAGATAAATAAAACAACGAAACAGTGCGCCAATACGCCTTTGAATCCGTATTTCAGCCTGTGTCACACCTGAGGATGATCAAGGCCACGAGGAATCCGTTTTTCAGAATCATAGAATGGCAGTGAAACGACCTCGCATTCATGTTTCCCACCATCTGGGGCACATAAAGTAAGGCTTTGGCCAACCCAGTCCTTTGCGGAATCGAACCGAACATATCCTATCCCGCAGTCCAGATAGGGCGACCATACGCCGGCTGTGATCCGGCCCAATCGCACCCCGTTTTCTGCGGCGATGTCATCCATACGAGGGATTGCATTGGGGCATTTTAGCCCGAACAAGACAGTGCGGCGGTCCGCCGCCAGCAAAGCCTCGCGCCCGATGAAATCCAGCTTGTCCACATCAATGAACGGGCCAAGACCTGCCCCGAATGGCGTCATCGTCCAGTCAAAATCGGTGAGATTGTCCAATATGCCGGCTTCGATCCGGCGTATCTCCATCGAGGAAATAGTGCTGAATTCCATGCCATGCGGCTTGCCCGCCTCGATCAGATGGTCCCAAAGGCGCGGACAATCCGTTGCTTCGCCTTGGGTATAGATCTCATACCCCAACTCACCGGTCCAGCCGGTGCGCGACACGAATAGCCTCTGCCCCCCGATATCGAAGAAACCAGCGTGGAAATACTTGAACGCATCCGTGATCGCCCCTTCCGTTGCCGCGGCGATCACGGCGGGCGAGGTCGGGCCTTGTATTTGCAACACACGCGATTTCGGGTCAGAGATTGTCACATCGAACCCGCCGCTATGGGCGATCAGCCATGGCACAAGTGCGCCATCTGGCTGGACATACCAGAACCTGTTGTCCGACAGCCGAAAAAGCACCCCGTCCATAAAGACGCCTCCCTGAGGGGTACAAGCGATGGCATAGCGACCACGACCTTCCTTCAGGGTCGCGATATGCCGCGCAAAAACTTTTTCCAGAAACGGCACCACTTCTGGCCCCGAGATTTCCACAGGGCGCTCAGGCACGTCATACATCACCGACTGGCGCCGCAAGATCCAATACATCTTTGACGGGTCATCGCCCAGATCAATGGGATAAGAGCGCCCGGCGTAGACACCCATCAGCATGCCAGGCTTTGCCCAATAAGGTTCAAATGGGGAGGCCTCAAAGCGCTGGGCGCTAATCATGATCGTGTCTCTTGCAGCGGAATGGATAGAATTGCTCACCCCGGTCTCCCTATCGATCTAAACCTATGCTCCCAGACCCCCGACAATAGCGGATTCACACTGGCCACAAACCTATTTATCCTAAGCGCGACCTTTAGTTTTTCTCGCTTTCAAAAAAGGTTGTTAGCGTGCCTTTCCCTTGCGCCGTTCTGCCAGAACACCTGAGTCCAAAACGATGCTGGAGACGAGTTGTTCGCGGCGATAGGCCATGATGTGTACCCCGGCCACACCTTTTATCTTGCGCAATTGCTGTATCAATTCGATGCAAATCTGCTTGCCCGTCACGGATGGATTTTCGGTCGCTTCCATCCGGGCGATGATATGATCGGGGATATGAATGCCAGGCACATTGCTGCGCATCCAGCGGGCGGCCTTGGCCGAGGCCAGCGGACCCACGCCCGCAATGATGAACACACGTTTATCGGCCCCTGCATCACGCACCCGCGCCATGAAAGCCTCAAACAGCGGAATGTCGTAAATATAGTTGGTCTGGATAAACTCGGCACCTGCGTCAATCTTCTTGATCAACCGGTCTGGACGCCATTCATGGGGCTCAATGCAGGGGTTCTCAGCCGCACCAAGAAACAGTTGTGGCGGGCGCGTGATCTTGCGGCCAGAAAGAAAAACACCCTCGTCCCGCATGGTGCGGATGGTCCGCAAGAGCGAGAGCGAGTCAAAATCGAAAACCGGCTTTGCCCCGGGTTGATCGCCCACCCCCACGCCATCTCCGGTCAGGCACAACACATTGGAGACGCCCAGCGCGGCAGCCCCTAATACGTCGCCCTGAATGGCAATCCGGTTCCGGTCCCGGCAGGAAATCTGATAGACGGGTGAATACCCGGAGCGGGTCAAAAGTGCGCAGATGCCGATGGATGACATGTGGCAATTGGCACCGGATGCATCCGTGGCGTTGATGGCGTCTGCCACCTCGCCCAATGGCTGCGCCGCCTGATAGACATCTTCTGCATCCGCACTGTCAGGCGGGTTCAACTCGGCAGTGACGGCAAAGCGACCCGAGCGCAAGACTCGCTCCAGCCGACTGTGCGACACATGCCCTTCAGGAGGCTTGGTATAGGCAAGAAGGTCGGTATTTTGGCTGTTGGTGTTGGTCATTTCTCAGCCTCTGCTTGCGTGGCCTTTGATGGCTCGACACTGAGGGGGGCCGCGGCAGGCTCATTCGCCCGCGCTTCGGGAAAGGCCTTGGCCAGCGTCTTTCGTGATGCTTCCCGGCTTTCGCGGATCGCCTCGGCCTTCTCTCGACTAACCCGCAACCACGAGGACGACCCTTGCAGTGAATGCTCGACCGGCGGCATGACCTCACGGATTTTCTCTGCGCCGTCTTTCATCCGGCTGGCCCCGTCCCAGGCCAGCACCCAAACGCATTTCATCTCGGGTTTGACTTCGCAAAAACCACCGTCGCGTACCCCGCCGCAGGGGCCGTTGCGCAGCTGCTTGGGGCAATTCATCGGGCAGGACATGCCTGTTGAGGACAACACGCACTGGCCGCACATCTTGCAATCAAACAGCAACGTCTTCACGCCCTTCTCGACCAGTGCGATGGGTCTTTCCACGCGGTTATACCCGATCCTTGCAAAGACCGGGTCGAGCAGGACCATAACGCGTTCAATCCATGTGTAGATTCGCTCAAACTTGCGCGCATGGCGCACCGCGAACATCCGGATACGATACATCTTGATCCTCCTATGTGGTCAGCGTTGCCCATTAGCCATCAGCACGGACCTTGGATGACGGTAGAGCAGATGCATTGCGACTGCACCAATCAGTGGCCCCGGCGCCAGCATCACAAACGTCCACTGCCAGCTTCCCAACCATGCAGCCACCAAAGGGGTGAGCCAAATTGCCAGGATAGTAATGGTAAAGCCCACGCCCATCTGAAACGTCAGCGACGAGCCGACCAGATGAGGTTCCGAAAGCTCGCTCACAGCGGCTGAGAATTGCGCGCTGTCTGCCACAACGGTGAAACCCCAGACGAGCGCGATCAAAATAAAGACCCAAAGCGGCCCACCGAAGAAGAGCCCGATGAGAAGGGCAGATGCCCCGGAAACACCCATCATCAGGATCGTCGTCCGACAGCGTCCAATCCGGTCAGCAAGCCAGCCGCCCAAAAGGCACCCCGGTGCGCCCGCCGCAATCACCGCAAAGGTCAAGAGCGAGGCGTTGGTCAGCCCGATGCCTTCCGTCGCCGCGTATCCGGCATAGGCCAGAAACCACCCCCACATCGCGTAAAGCTCCCACATATGTCCGAAGTACCCCAGATTGGCGAGCATGACCGGCTTGTTGCGCAGAATCTGCCCCACCTGCCGCAGATCGACCCGGGTGCGTGCAAACGCGTGCGGTCCTTCCCGTAAGACCCAACCGAAGAGAACCGCGGCTGCGGCACTTCCGAGTGAACAAACAAGCACGACCACCTCCCAAGACACCGTGCCGCCTGTGCCGCGCACAAAATGCGGCATGGCAGACCCGAGCGTCAGCGCGCCCACCATGGCCCCCATCGCAAGGCCGCGCCCGGTCTTGAACCAAGTGGCGATGAACTTCATCGCCGAGGGATAGACACCGGCAAGGGCGATGCCCGTCACAAAACGCGCCACAATCGCCCCGGTCGCTCCCAAATCGATAAGCAGCAGTAAATTCGCAAAACAAGCCAATACCGCCGCCGTTGCCATATAGCGGGTTAAAGGCCATATATCGGCGACCGCCAGAATGCTAGCGCTCAGGGCCCCCACGGCAAAGCCAAGCTGCACCGCATTGGTCAGCCACGCTGCTTGGCCCGCCGTCAGATCATGCACCATTGTCAGATCAGGCAAAACGGCCGTGGCCGAAAACCATGTCATCAATGACAACAGCACGGCCAAGCCCGTCAAAAAAAGCGTCTGCCATTTACCCATCTCGGCACCCAATGTGCTCTTGGCCCGTGCCTTCAAAGCCCTTCGAGAGGCATCGTATAGGTGGTCGCGGTGCCTTCGACACAGATATCACCATCCGCATCGCGCACAGAAACGTTGAGCGTACAAATCGGCTTATCATCACGCATTGAGGCCACTTCGACACGGCCTGTGATCTCTTCGCCCACGCCCACCGCTTTTTTGAAATTAAGGTTGGTGTTGAGAAACACGGTGCCAGGCCCCGGCAAGTCTTCGGCCACGCAAGCATTCAAGATGCCCGTTGTAACCCCGCCTTGCACAATCAGTTTGCCGAATGCGGTCTTTTTCGCCAGCGCTTCGTCATAGTGCACAGGGTTTCGGTCTCCCGTCATATCAGTGAAGGAATGAATATCCTGCATCTGCGTGGTGCGGCTGCGTTCGCTGGCTTGCCCAACCGTTGGCTTGCCGTTGGTCACACCCGCCCAGCCGTCCTTAATTTTATCGTTCATCTTACTCTCCCCTTCTTGGTTAACCCATTTTAAAACATGGCAGTATCCGGTCGCCGATCTGCGTTGGTGCGAAGTGCAGAGCATCCCCAACAGCCACCTGCGCGCCCTCAGTCAGGATGTGGCTCAGCATGGTCGGCCCTTCGCTCAGCTCAACCAGTCCCACCAGATACGGGGTAGCTGGAATCCATCCCGGATGACCCGGTTTCCAGACCTGCGAAAAGCTTTTGAGCTTGCCTCGCCCCGAGGCCTCAGTCCAAGTCAGAGCATCCACCCAGCAATGCGGGCAAATCGCACGCGGATAAAAGACCGAGCGCTCACAGCTGTCGCAATGCTGGATCATCAGCCGGCCAGATTTAACAGCCTCCCAGAACGGTTCTGTAAGTGCCGTTACCGTTGGCCCCGGCACCGAGAGCTCTTGCAGGCTAGCTGTCATGATGCGCCTCCCAAAATCAGAGCCACAGCCTCGCTCATGGTCGCTCCGTTTCCCGTGACCAGCGCCGTTTCGCAATTCTCGATTTGGCGCCCACCGGCTGTGCCGCGCAACTGGCGCACGGCTTCAACCACATGGGTCATACCACCGGCAAGATCGGGTTGACCAAAACCAAGCTGGCCGCCATGGGTATTGATCGGCTGGCGCGCATCAGAACCCATGCCGTCATTGTCACGCAGCCATTGCCCGAACGCGCCGGGTTTGCAAAGTCCAGCATCCTCGATCGTTGCGGCCACCATGATTGTGTAACAATCATAGAGCGACAGGAAGCCGATGTCAGAGACGTCCATAGCGGCCTGTTGCAGCGCGCGTGCAATCGACGGTTTCAACGGGCCAGAGGTCAGACTGGGCGCCTGACTCACCGCTCGGTGTGTGATTTTCTCACCTGCTCCAAGCAAAAGCACCGGTCGGTGTGCGGATCTTTTAGCTTTCTCAGGCGTGGTGACGATCACCGCCTCACCGCCCGCAACGGGCATCACGATCTCGAGCAAATGCAGCGGCGATGTCACCATCGGAGAGGCCAGAATATCATCCACATCCGCAGGCTTTCCGTGAAAGATAGCCATCGGGTTAAGCTGCGCATTGGCGCGAGCACCGGCGGCGATTGTGGCGTAATCCTCGGGCGTACAGCCATATTTCGCCATATGCGCCTGCATCAGCAACGCGTAGGATGTGTTGGCCCCCGATGCCCCGAACGGTGTGTCAAACTCGCGCGCCGGATTGCGATTGGGCGAACGCGGCGACACAGGATTGCGATGGTTTCCCAGCACACAAAGCACTGTCTCGCACATGCCCATTTCAATGGCCGCCGCCGCACGCCAGATCATGCCCGGCCCCGAGGCCCCGCCCAGATCGACCACATTGGACATCACCGGCTGCATCCCGAAATATTCTGCTACCGTCGCCGGGACGTGTTGGGGGGTCTCGCCCACTTGCGGGCCGACAAGCAGCCCGTCAATTTCGCCGGGCTCCAGTCCTGCATCCTGTGCCGCTTGGGCTGAGACCTTCATCAACAAATCCATCGTGTTGATGCCGTCAGTCTTGCGCTCGGGTTTCAACTCTCCGATGCCCGAAATGACCGCTTTGCTCCAAGAGGCATTCATAGGGTGTTCTCCCGGCGCAGCGATTTATATTGTTCAAGACAGTCCGGATTGGCGATCGAGCCCAGGTTCTTGACCTGACCTCCGGCCACAGTCGTGCGCGCAGCCCCCTCCACGCGCTTGCCGTTAATCGTGTAAGGGACGTCTGACACCAAATGTACCCGTGCCGGAACATGGCGCGGCGATGCGGCGGTGCGAATATGACCCCGGATGCGCTTGACCAGATCAGCGGTGATCTCAGACCCTTCAGTCGGTTTGAGACAAAGGACGACCTCTTCGTCACCCTCGTGTGAGGCCCCAAACACCAGAAAATCATCCAGTTCCGGATACGTCTCGCACACAGCGTATATCTCGGAAATGCCGATGCGCACGCCGCCGGGCTTCAGCGTATTGTCGGATCGGCCATGGACATATCCACCACCCGTGTGGGTCAGCTCGGCCACGTCTCCGTGGGTCCAGATTTCCGCCCGATCCGCGAAGTAGGTATCGAGATACCGCTGATCACCGCCCTCGCCCCAAAAAGTCAGCGGCATCGACGGAAACGGCTCGGTGCAGACCAGATCGCCGCGCCGCCCTATGCAGGGTGCATTGCGGTCGTCCAGCACATCGACCGCATGGCCAAGCGCCTTGACCGTCAATTGCCCGCGCCGCACCGGATGCAATGGCGAACCGATCAGAAATGAGCCCAGAATTTCCGTACCACCAGAGATCGACGAGAACACCATGTCGCGTTTTATCGCCTGATAGACCCAGTCAAACTGATGCGGCAGTGTGGGAGCGCCACAGACAAGCAAACTGCGCAGGGCGGACAGGTCATGTCGTTTGCCAGGCGCATAATCTTCGGCAGCCAGCGTCGCGAGGTATTTCGGGCTGGTCCCCAGATGCGTGACGCCGATCTTTTCAGCCAAGTTCCACAAAGGTGAGGGATCAAGCCCCTCATCTTTCTTTAGGATCGGCGCACCGTCATAAAGCACGATGGCCGCCCCTGCACCAAGTGCTGACATCATCCAGTGATACATCATCCACGCGGTGTTAGTGTACCAGATCACTTTATCGCCTAGCCGCACATCGCCATGCAGGATGTGCTCCTTGAGATGCTGCAACAAGACACCACCAGCGCGGTGGACGATGGCCTTGGGCGCGCCAGTCGTGCCCGACGTGTAGAGAATATATGCCGGATGATCGAATGGTAGACGCGCGAACTCAAGCTCCGATTCCTGACCAAACGCATCCATGGCCACCGATGATACGGCGGGCACATCCCCCTCGCCGCTCAGCACAAGCGCCTCGACCGAGGGCATCTGCGCCATGACGTCGGCAATCCGCGCGCCAATATCGTGGTTCTTACCACCATACCTATAACGTGGTGCCGCAAACAGAATCTTTGGATCCACCTGACCTATACGATCCACGATGGCCGCTGTGCCAAAATCGGGGGAACACGAAGTCCAGACAGCTCCAATGGAAAGAGCGGCCTGTGCGGCAACCAATCCATCAATCGTGTTTGGCATAACACCCGCAACCCGATCCCCTGGCATCACCCCCTGAGACCTCAAGCCGTACGCGACACGGCCCACGCACTGGCGCAACTCGGCCCTCGTGATTGCCCGCTGAGCGCCACCTTCGAGCACTTCATACACAGCAACTTCTGCCACGGGGCCGCGCAGCAGGTTTTCGACAAGGTTCAGCTGGGCATCCGGGAAAAACCGTGCACCTGTCATCCAGGCCGCCTCATCCGGTACGAAGAAGACATCGCCTTTTTCGCCAAGCACATCCGCGAAATCCCACAGCGCAGACCAGAAGGCCCCAGGATCGCTGACCGACCAGCGGTGCAGGTCGGTGTAGCCCCTGGGATCAAATCCACAGGCCTTGGCAAATCTCGCCAACCCACTCTCGGTGAATGCCTCTTCATCAGGGGCCCATAAGATATCGTTCTTCATGTCCGAGTCCTGTCTTGTACATCGAACCACGTGTGGATCGGTGCGAACATGTCCGCACGCTTCAGAAAAACTGGCGGAAGGCGCCGTCTCTCCGAAAATCCGACACGCAATTCTCTTAGCGTAATCGCTTGCAGACTAGCCTCAGCCGGGGAAACCACTTAGCCATATGATCTGAACGCTCAATATAGGAAATCTGACTCCTGAGGCGGTCAAACAGTGGCGCCAACCTGCGCACGGTTCCGCATCTGTGACGGGGTCAGACCGAAGTTTTTCTTGAACTTCTTGCTCAACAGCCCTGTCGATGAAAACCCTGACGCCACGGCGACATCCAACAATGACATATCGGTTTGCAAGACCAGATCATGAGCGTGCTGGACCCGAAGCTGCGTGTAATACTGCATCGGAGAGGCGCAAAGATGCCGCTGAAACAACCGCTCCAGTTGGCGTACAGATACACCGCAATGCGCTGAAATTGCGGCCGTATTCAAAGGGTCTTCGATGTGATTCACCATTAGTCGGACTGCATCAGCCAAGAGAGACGGGACGCCTCGCAATCGATTGCCCCGCGCGCCAGGTTGGGAGGTCTTCCCTACACGTGGAAATGCCACCAACAGATGATTGGCCGTCTGCTCTGCCGCAGTCGGAGATATCGATGCAATTAGGTCCAGTGCCATATCGAGCGCGGCTGTTTCCCCGGCGCAGCTGGCTATCATCTCGGACGGAACATAGAGCGTTTCGCGTGTATCAACGTCGCTGTATCGCTCCGAGAATGCTGCGAACGAGGACCAGTGTACTGTCGTTGCCCGGGTCTTCAACAGCCCAGTTTCAGCCATCTGCCACGTGGCGGCACCAAGAGTACAGATAGAGGCGCCATACCGTATTGCCACCCGCAAGAGCGATGACAAACACCGATCATAGAAAGGCCCTGCATGCGCCGGGCCACATACAATAACCCGCACCGGTGCACGCCCGTGTTTCAGTCGTTCAATCAGGGCCTCGCTTTCCTCGTCACAATTCACCATCACTCCGCTTTGCGACTGCACCTGTTGGCCCCGAAGTCCGACAAGGGTCAGCTTGGGCGCGATTTCGGGATGCGTCTGCGACAGATACGAGAACGGTTCCACAATGGCACCAAGGCTTAAGGTCGAGAACCCCTCCATCAGGACAACAGCCACGTATCCGTTTGGGTCTGCAAAGTGAAACATCGTCCAGATAATCCTCCCATCGGTCTTGCATGTGATCTCTTCGAGCACGGCACTTGGGCCAGTTAGTAAAACTAAACCTGAAGCACCTCGCATCCAGAAACTGGAAATCGCAACAACACTACATTGATTAAGATTAGGCATGTTACTTTGGATTCAGAAGCTATTTGATCTGAGCAACGCATTTAGGTAATCTTAATAATGTCTCGTTGGCTGCCATCCCTAAACGCATTGCGTGCCTTTGAAGCCACCGCCAGGCTTGGCAGCTACAAGAAAGCTGCGGATGAACTGGCCGTCACCCCTGCTGCCGTCAAGCAACTGGTAGGAAAACTAGAAGATGTCTTTGGCGAACCGCTCATGAGCTTTGAGGGACGGAAAATGGAACTGACCCGCATCGGGGCACAGGCTCATGACGATCTAAGCAGTGCCTTTCGTCAAATCGTTTTCGCCGTCCAGCGCATTCGAAACGCCTGCGAAAATGACCGCTTGATTGTCTCAGTCGAACCCTCCATCGCCTCCGCCTGGCTTGTCCCTCGGCTGCAAAACTTCCGTGAACAGCACCCAGAAATCGAAATCCTCGTGGATTCGTCCTTAACCATAGTCGATCTGACAGATGGTGTCGTGAGTGTAGCTGTACGTTTTGGCGTGCAGGATCACGGTGATTTCATTGCTCACAGACTCTTTGACGAGCATTTGAGCGCGCTGTGCAGCCCGAGCCTTGCGGCTGGTCCCCCCCAGATAACCGAGTTTGCAGATTTGCAGGACGCTGCCTTGCTGCGTTGGGACCTCTCTGCATGCCCTTGGGCAACAACCACGATAAAATGGAATTTCTGGCACACATGGCTTGAGGCCGTTGGTGCTCGTGATGTCCAACCCGGAAAGGGTATTAACTACACCGACTACAATCAAGCGGTTCAAGCGGCAATCGCCGGTCAGGGCTTTATTTTGGGCAGCAAACCTGTCCTCGAAAGCTATGTCACCAATGGCCTTTTGATCGATCCTTTCGGTGTTTCCGCGCATCCGGGTATCGGGTATGATGTCGTCACGACAAGACAATCTCTTGATCGCCCAAAGGTCAGGAAATTCATTGATTGGATGCTGCAAGAAGCACACTCTTAGGTAACTCAGTCGAACGCCTCCCTTTGCTTCCTCGGTTTCAACTGCGCCATGGCTTAAATCGAGTGAAAGAATTTCAGGATTTCACTCAATCTGCCTTAGATATTCTATGAACTTCAGAAATGGGCTTTTTTCCTCAAATCGGCGGGCGTGTAAACTGAGCTACCCGCGCCGGTACGCCCGACCAAGAGAAAGTATTTCAACCCCGGTGGTCTTTTGTTCTTGAACGCTCACACCAAGTGCACGACCAAGACAACAACAACCCCATCCTCAACCCTTCTGAAATTCAAAACACTTGCTTGGCGTGGGGTGCGAATTATCCGCATGCAGAAAGGACCGGGGAAGGACCCAAAGACTTCAAGCCTGCGCGTCCCATTGCACCAAAGGGCGGATAGCGGGCCTTCGCTGCGGGCCCACCACAACGACCGAACAAGCATGAAAGCGGTCATTCGCATTCCTGGCTGCCGTCCCTAGCGCTTGAAAAGCGGAAAGGTGTTTTGCGGCGTAAAAATCTAGTAAATGCGGTCAGATGCAACTACATGTTGTGTGATAGGCAATTTTTATTGGGTATTTTTTGATTGATAGACTGAAAATCTGGATTGGTTCCAAGCCTTGGTACTGGCAACTCCGCACCAAACTCGGAAAACTCGGCTTTGTCTTTGAACGAGCCGCTTACAAGCGGAGCGCAACTGTCGCCAAAGCAACGGCAAACGCACGTATCCTAGGGTCGTTTACATGGATTGGATTGAAAAGCCTGTTTTGGGTGGCGTTAGGGTTGGCGGCTCTAATTGTCAGTGAGGGCTATATCCGCGACAATCAACAGTGGCTAAGCCCGTTGAGTTCAGATGACAAGGTGTTGATTTGCGTTGAGAACTGACCCGGTATTTTCACCGAGATTTGACCCACCCTTGATTATGTATCAGCGTTTATTTCGCGGTCAATGTCGGTGTTTCCTTTCGTGTTTTCTTTGCGGCCTCAGA
>NZ_JAGFNU010000017.1 GCF_018457175.1 Pseudohalocynthiibacter aestuariivivens | reverse complement strand
TCCACACCCAGCCAACCCCATCATGAGCCCGTCAGCTCGAAGAGAACCAAGGCAACCTCAGACGTCAATTACCCTGCAAATATGAAAAGTGCACATTGACAGATTAGAGAACAAAATAAGCTCAATTCGGTCGTTCGCCGCAGTATTCACCGATGACCGCTATGCAGGGCGGTTTCAACGGGTTGACGCAACACTTTAATCTTTAAGAAAAGATGGAGTGTAACATGGCCAATCGCCGCCGGATATTTTTCACGGATAAACAGAGGTCGGAGATTTGGGATCGCTGGCAACGCGGAGAGTCGATGAGTTTGATTGGACGCAGATTTGATCGCCCCTCTTCTTCGATTTACCCATTGTTGACCCGTAAGCATTTGCATTCGTCGGATCGATCTCCGTGGCTTTGTCAAAGTTGGCTAGCGCATCCATGAATGCTTTGAGCTCATAGCGATAATACGCCGCTGCAGGACGAGGGCTTGTTTGTCGTCATGCAGGGGCAGATCGCGCAGTTTCCAGATCAGGGCGTCGCCGATCGAGATTTTCCGCTCTTCGTCCCGGATCCGAACCTTCCGCTTTAGCACCCGCTTCAAGACCATGTTCAGTTCATCTCGCTTCCGGGGGCGATCGCGCGGATTGCATGACAGGTCAATTAATGTGTAAAGAACATGATCAATGAAGTTCCCATTGACTACTTGATTACTGATGGTTACGCATATAAGCGATGTACTTTGCGGTAACCTGGCAGCTAGATATGGCACTTAAGATGCGACATAATCGGAGCCCTAACCCTCCACAGCCCTGCATGCTGACCGAATGCATGTCGATCATCGCGGGAGCTTGGGCCCCGAATGTAATATGGTCATTGCGTGCCGGGCCGCGGCGGTTTAGCGAGCTTCGGTCTGACATTCCGCCGATTTCTGCGAAAGTGCTCTCAACGCGACTGTCAGAGCTAGAGAAGCGGGGTATTCTTCTTCGCCATGTCCGCAGAACTTCTCCGCCGTCGACGGAATATGAACTGACACCACTGGGCGAGGAACTGATCCCTGCGCTCGATGGGATTGTACAGGTTGGCCATCGGTTAAAGCAATTGCAGTCGGCTGATACGGATCTCGCGGGCACTAGCACCTGACTACCCAATAATCGATCAAACGGATCTAGTGAGGGATGTTTCCTCATTCGCCGAGGTTGAGTTCGATCAATAAAATCGTTCAGCATTCGGCGACCGATTCTATCAATTCGATAACCCGCCCGATGTGCTGGCTACCACGTAAGGTGCTGCGACACCTCATTGATACCGTGCTAGCCTCCACCATCCACTTGCAGGCTTAGCTCGGCGGGATGCGCGGTTCAATTCCCGTTATTGCTGTGCGGTTCCGGTCGACATCGTATCCACGATCGGCGCGCAGCCAACAAGCGTCTGGCAGGTGCCCCCACGATCTCCCCAGTGTGGTGCAGATTGAACAGTTGATAGCGGTCAGAAACTGCTTGGCTAGCGGCCCACGCACGCTATTTGCGCTCCAAGTCGATCAAAAGAGATCGTTGATGTCACCGCGGCGTACTCTGATGGAAATAGAGACTTCTTTTTGTGTCACGCGAGGCGCGCCACTCAGCGCGCTTCGGTGTTTTACTGCTAATCAGAGGCTTGAACCGTCGATACGGATGCTCTGTTCCATTGCGAGGCATTGGTCGTAGATGTAAACGTCGAATCCCGCCATGCGATCTTCCCAATTTGGTGTCAGCGTGTTCACGCATTCGATCACCACTCGGTCGATGTAGTTGTCGAAGACGGCCCACGGGTTCGCCAGATCTTCGGGATTGACCGTTTCGCCGGGTGTGACAGATCCCAGCGCACCGGCTGCGGCATTGTGCAGGTCGGTCATAAACTCTACTTGCAAATCGACGTCGGCTTTAGTGCCGGGGCGCCCAACGTGACCGGCAATTAGCGTCTCGAAGTCGTACCTGTCATTAAGCGAGCGGATTGTGTCAAATGTGCCTGGAATATCCTCGGCCAACGCCAGTCGGCGCCACATCATCCAGCCTGGAAATACAACGTCGATCAGCATCAGGGTCGAACTGGCTTCGTGCCAAATCTCGATATTGCCGTGCTGATGATTGGGTGCCGGGTAGGTCAGCGATAGCGCTTGCCCACCGACGTTAAACTCAAAAACTTTGCCCTCAGTATCGAACGTGACGGATGGCAATGGCCGACGCGCGTCTCCAGCCCGTTCCAACTTGTCCAGAGTCAAAGCGTGCGCAACGATCTCGACATCGGGGAACGTAGCAGCTATTTCTGCGGCAAAGCCGATGTGATCCACATGAGCGTGGCTGTAGATCATGTGTGTGATCGGTTTGCCGGGCGCGATCTCCTCTGCGGCAGTGAGAAGGCGAGAACCGATATTGGGCGGTGCGTCCGCGAGGATCAGCCCGTCGTCATGTTCAATGAACATCACCTGATAGACGCCTTCAGTTACAAAATACGCCCCGTCACCAAGATCAACAACGGCATAGCCTTTGTCAGGGTCGATAGGTATACCCGCCGAAGCGTCGGGGATGTCGGCGTATTTCTCAATATAGGTTAGTGGTGTCGCGATAGACCCTGTGTTCGTGTATGGCGTCAGCAAGGCATCGTGATCGCCGTGCGCGTGCTCCTGTGACACTGCTGCCGTTGCAAAGATGCTTGCAGCGAGGGCTGCGCCAAGCCGTTGTGAAGTCTTCATTAGAGATCCTTTCAAGTCCAGATGGGAGATCAAGTTTCGTGAGATTTCCGGAGCCATCGGCAAGTCCCCAGCGAGTACCCCATCTGCGATCGGGAATGTTGCCGGCAAATGCCAATTTTCTCCGCGCCGGGGAGGGCATAGAATCATTTTCCATAAACCCAAGACCAAGCCCGTACACGCATGTCAAAGACTGTTTCTAATCGCAACCTGATTACCATCAGAAACTTTTAAAAATAAGTTACTTTACAGTAAGTTGGTATCTTTAATGGCTAAAAATATGCGGCAGATCAAAGCATATGATTCACAGTGACGTGATGCCCAAGTCAGCCATTCTTTTACTTAGAGATCGACCTTGTGTCCCATCAGCCTTTTCAGACTGTCGTCCTTCAAAATGAAGATGTGGGTAAATGCGCCATAAAGGTGGAGAACCAGCCCGCCGAGAAAGAAAGCGACTCCAAGCCAGAACAGCGGAGTGAGCCACCAGCTACTCGCGGTCGCTACAACCTCCTTGGTCCAATACAGGATCGGAAGGACGACGCCTGCCAGCAGCATTCCCATTGCAACACCACGCCCGGCCAGCACTTGTGCCGGATTTGCGCCGCCGAGAGGCGCAGGATGGAAGTTTGTAACTCTCCAATAAAGGCGAAATGCATAAATCGGAGCCGTGAGCAGGGCTATCCAGAGTGTGACATCTCGCGTAGAATTAAACTTAGCGTCAAAGAACTCCGTTGCTGCAGCGCTTAAAAGAAACGCCGCAAGTATCGTCGCGCCTCCCCAGTGACCAACTACGGAAACAAGCCCAAAGTGCAGCCCATTGTCTCTTAGTCTCATCGTTCATACCTCGCTAATGCACGAAAACTAGCAGGTCATTACATTTTTAATAGATAGCAATATTCGCATGTATCCTTCTTAAAAAGAGAATGAAATAACTTCTATCTCACGCGATCGCTAGGTCTGAATCATTAGGCAAAAGGATGAATTTGAGGAACTCCCCGACGGCTCCGTTCCGATGCTGCTCCGCATTATGCATCGCGTATGTATCAATGAAACGCTCTGGATCATCCAGAGGATGTATTGTGAGTAGCTCACTGTACTGGCTTCCCTCGATGACCGAACGCGGAAGACAACTGATGCCCACACTCGACGCCACACATCCAAGGATCCCATCCAAAGTTCCAAGCTCAAAGATGTCGTTTGGGGCCAAACCCGACATGCGCATCCACCTTCTCGTGTAGTCGCGATACGAGCACCCCTGCTTGAACACGACTATAGGTAGCGAACGAAGCCGATCCACTTCCTTCAATTCAGCGGAGGAAACCATGACCATTTCCTCTGCGAATAGTGCTTGCCTCTTTAACCCGGGCCGGGTGAATTTTCCTCCAACGAAGGCGACGTCAATCTGATCCTGCACCAGTTTGTGGAGAAGTTCTTCCGTCGGACCTGAATCAATCTGAAGGCGCATCTCGGGGTGCTTATTGCGAAATGACGCAATGATCTTCGGCAGGCGAACAGCAAGTGTGCTTTCCATACTGCCTATCCGGAGGAACTTGACCGAGTTGCCAAAATCCTCGACCGATGCCCGAGCACGCCTCTCAGCGCGCATTACGTCAAGAGCATAGGGCATGAAGGCAGTGCCAGCGGCTGTCAGGGCCATACCTGATCGGCTACGATTAAACAGTTCCACTCCCAATTCAGCTTCAAGTGACTTGATCCTCGTTGTCACGTTGGATTGGACGCAATGAAGTTTCTTTGAGGCGTTAGCCACAGACCCGGTGTCCGCTACTGCGGCGAAAGTTCGGAGATTTTTCAGTTCCATCATCATTCTCAATTATAAAACGTTACATTCTATTTAATTCACTTTAACTGATCGATATCATCCTGTCTACTCCACGCACCCGCTCTACAATTAGGTGAGAGATTTCGATGCCAAATCCTAGGAAAAGCCAGCCAACTCTCGGCCACGAAAACTCTCCCGAAACATCAGCCGGCTCTCTTGCGGAAATGTGTGAAATTGCTGTGCCAGTCTTTCAGGCAGGGATGGCTGGGCTCAGCGGGCCTTCTCTTGTCGCTGCAGTCAGCGAGGCCGGTGGTCTGGGACATTTAGGCGCGCTGCGCGTACTTCCTAAAACACTGAGAGGTTGGATCAGGCAAACAAGGGAACAGACGGACAAACCCTTTGGAGTAAATCTGGTGCCGCAATACGGAGGACCTGAGTTTTTCGAGGCAGGCTTCAGCGTTGTTCTCGAGGAAAGGCCGAAGGTCGTTTCATTGTTTTACGGTGACTTTCGGGAAGTTATTCCTCGCGCGAAGGACGCCGGCATCATTACTATGGTACAGGTTGGGACCGTTGCCGAGGCGAAGAAGGCCGTTGCAGACGGCGCAGATATCATTATTGCTCAGGGCATCGAGGGCGGTGGGCATCTCACGCAGGGTAGGGTAGGATTGATGGCCCTCTTGCCAGCCGTGGTGGATATTGCCGAAGGCCGCCCAGTGATTGCAGCCGGTGCGATAAACGAGACGCGGGCGGTTCGTGCCGCCAGGTGTTTGGGTGCCGCGGGTGTTTGGTGCGGAACCGCGTTTCTTGCCTCACGGGAGTGCGATGCGCACGGTGCCTACAAGGAAAAGATTGTTATCGCCGACACCGATAAGCCCAAGTTTTTGACCGGTTACTCTTACGGTTGGCGATATGGCACACCCCATCGTGCAATTGTCGGTCGTGGTGGATGGAACCTGCTTCGCTTCATGGGAGGGGGGCTCCGTCAAATTGACGATGCGACCATGGCAGAAAAACTCAGCCTTTATGCCGGTCAGGGCGTAGGCCAAATCACTAGCATCAAACCTGCTGCAGACATCGTTCGCGAACTCGCCGCTGGGTTTTTGGATTAATGCACAATTTGGAGCAAAAAGATTGCTTGGCGCACGCTGCATTGTTGGAGTTTGGTTTCGGAGCTAGCGCCGACAGCCTCTGCCGAAAGTATGGCATCGAAGCACGAGAACTCGAGACCCTCATTCTTCAAACAAGCGGCATGCCGATTTTAGATGACAGCACGCTGTCCGACCTGGAAGCCGCGTTACGCGACCTGGCCGCCAAAACGCCACCCGCCCATCGGCATCCGTCATTCAAATCAGTGAGCGTATTGACCAAAGACAGGTCCGGAACAGCGGCGCTCAGTACAACAGGCCAAAAAAAGGACGAAAAATGACCCTCAATAAGTATCTCAGAGAAGCAAACTTGGTCGGCGGAGAATGGATTTCCGCTGACAGCGGGGAAGCAATTGACGTCACGAATCCGGCAACGGGTGAACTAGTTGGGACGGTTCCGAATTGCGGCGCGGACGAGACCAACCGCGCCATTGATGCCGCTTCCGCGGCTCTTGCGGGATTTGCATCTATGCCGTTGCTTGAACGCGTTGGCTTGCTCTGGAACTTGCACGATGCTCTGTTGGACAACCAGCAAAGCCTGGCCGAACTCCTGACCATCGAGCAGGGCAAGCCACTCGCCGAATCAAAGGGTGAAATAGCAATCGGTGCCGCGTATATCCGTTGGTTTGCTGAAGAGATTAGACGGGCCAAAGGCGAAATTGTCCCAGCACCAACGAATGGTCGGCGATTTCTCGTGACGAGGCATCCCGTAGGTGTGGTCGGAATGATAACGCCCTGGAACTTCCCATCATCCATGCTTGCGCGCAAACTCGGCCCCGCACTTGCGGCGGGTTGTACCGTTGTCGCGAAGCCAGCAACCTCGACACCTTACTCAGGCTTGGCGTGGGGCGTTCTCTGCAAAGAGGCAGGCATTCCCAAAGGTGTGGTGAACATCCTGACAGGCTCAGCGCGCAAAATCGGAGGGGCGATCATGGCGTCGCCGGACGTTCGTAAGGTTACGTTTACTGGGTCTACCGAGGTTGGCAAGGAACTGATCCGGCAGTCGGCGGACACGGTCAAAAAGGTCAGCATGGAGCTGGGAGGCAATGCACCGTTCCTCGTCTTTGAAGACGCCGATCTGGATGCGGCCGTCGAAGGTGCGATGATTTCGAAGTTTCGAAACGCTGGTCAAACCTGCGTATGCGCCAATCGGATTTATGTGCATGCGAACGTACAAGAAGAGTTTCTTGCCAAGCTCGTTGAGAAAACCAGAAAGCTGAAAGTGGGCGACGGTCTTGACGCCGGGACAGAGCAGGGTCCGATGATTGATTTGGAGAGCATGAAAAAGGTCGAAGCGATGATCGCCGATGCAACGGAAAAAGGCGCGCAGATTGTGCTTGGAGGAAACCGTCATCCAAGGGGCCATTCGTTTTTTGAGCCGACGATCCTCACCCACACCACCCAGAATATGCGCGTTGCCAAAGAAGAGATTTTCGGACCCGTGGCGCCCGTCTTCACATTCAACTCTGAGACGGAAGCCATCGACATGGCGAACGACACGGAGTTTGGGCTATGTGCGTATGCTTATACCCGCGATATCGGCCGCATCTTCCGCCTGAACGAGGGGCTTCAATACGGGATGATTGGAATCAATTCCGGGCTGATCACTACAGTTGAAGCGCCATTTGGCGGAGTGAAAGAGAGCGGATTGGGAAAGGAGGGCGGCAGCCAGGGACTCGACGACTATTTGGACACCAAATACACCGCCGTGGATTTCTGATTGAATGGCTTTCTCGCGACGCGGAAGCGAGTCAAGGACGTGAAAGGAGTGATTTCGGCAAGTCCACGCCCGTCGGTGAATTGGTGTCCCACGGGAACAGGCATTTCTTGAACACTGAAAATGGAGACTGTCGAAGCGCTGCAATGCCCTGATTATTCTCGAGTCATAAGGTCAGGTGAATTCTCTCAGTGTCTCGAGGAGACGATCCGTGTGAGCGATAGTTGAACTGCGACTTTTGTCGGGGTCAGGGTAGCGTTTTCACTACAATTCCTTCAACGTGTTTTCACGGAAGACTTCGGCGGGTGTTTTCCTGCCCAAGCATTTACGGGGCGTGTTGTTGTGGCGGTCGCAGATCACTTTTATATGGTGATCTGAGAACCGCCGGATGTCTCGCTTGCGCGGAACCGACATCAGTTTGGTGTCCGGTCAGAAAACTTGGGCCAACTTAATCTGACCTTCAAAGGAGACGAGCATATCGCCCACTCCGTGGAGGAATAGACCAAACCCGCCGTCAGATCTGAAGATGGCAAGCAGCGTAACAGCGTCTGCAGGAACACGCTAGAGGGGGTTCAACGGACGGGCACGATCAGCTTACGCAGTCTGTGCATCCACGAGTTGCTGTAGAATTCGCGCGTAATTCTCCTCGCCCTGCGCCCCGGTGACCAGGTGGCGGCGCTCGAAAATCATCGCCGGCACTCCGGTCACGCCGCGCGATGTCCAGAATTGCTCCTTCTGCCGGACGGCCTCCACCCGCCCTCCGCTTTCGAGAATTGCGAGCGCCGCTGCGCAGTCGAGACCGACGCCCTCGGCTGAATCGGCCAGCACGGATATGTCGTTCAGGTTCTCGCGCCGGGTGAAGAAGGCGGCGAAGAGGGCGAGCTTCATATCATGCGCGCGGCCCTGATCCTCGGCCCAGTCGATCAGTTGGTGCGCGCGGAAGGTGTTCACCATACGCATATCATCGGCGTAATTGAAGGTGAACCCAAGCGCAGCACCCATCTCAGCCAAACGTGCACGTGCCTTGATCGAGCCTTCCAACGTGGTGCCGTATTTGGCAGCGAGGTGCTCGCGCAAATTCTCGCCTTCTTCGGCCATGCCTGAGTTCAACTCGAACGGATGCCAATGCACCTCGATGCCGATACCGGTTTCGCGCGTGGCTTTTGCCAGCTGGTGATACCCGATCACGCACCAGGGGCAGACCACGTCCGAGACGAAGTCGATTCGAATTTGACGGCTCATGGGATCACTCCTTGCAATTGATAGCTTTGGCATCAGCGGTATGGATTTAGCCTTCTCCGAATACCGAGGGCCGTGGGATGGACAGTTGAACCGCTGCCTGCGAGGCCAAGCGGTTGAGGGAGGTTCGTGACTAATGGCGCGGTGCTATTTCCTCGCACGGGTGTTTTGGACCGTTGTCGACGCGGGTGACCAATGGCAAACAACATTCAGCCGAAGAGAAGATCACGATCGTGTTGTATGGCCTTAAAAGTTCCCTCATGCGTAACGAGAGCTTGCGGGGATCAGATCAGTTGGTCAGCTATGAGGGTATCAAGGCCGCAATACTGGTCGAAGGAATTGACGATCATATCGACGAATGCAGTTACTTTTTTCGGCCAGTTCATATGCGGCTTTGCAGTCATCATCTTTCATACTATCGATGCGATAGGTCTCGTAGTCTGCCATCGAAGGAAATGAAAAAAGAGTTACGGCTAAATCGTTCGCACTCTCGTGCGGAAGAAAATAACCGTGGTGAACGCCTCCAAATTTCTCAACAAGTGGAATCCAAAGTTTAGCGTAATTTTCAAAATCAACGATTTTTGAAGGGTCGATTTCATATCGCACGTAGCATGTGATCATCGGGTTTCTACTTTCTTTGTTAGTAATTGTGGCGACATCTACGAAAAAGTAACTTTAAGGCGGAACAAAGATGCCAGATTCAGCGCCTTCTCTCGGAGCATTTTCGCACGACCTAACTTTACTCGTGTGGAAAAGAACTAAAAATCTCAGCTGTGTCTGCTAATTTATCCCACTCGGCACGTTCAACATGGAAAATTCTACTCGAGGAAGTGAATTTAGGTTCGGTATCCAATGAGCCAGCAGGTACAACAATTGCTGTGCTGCTTTGGTTTAGATAGGGAACGCCAGATCCGCACTCACCACAAAAAGCATTGGTAAATCCCCGATTGGGATAATCAAAGCGCTTTACAATTTTTTCTCCTGCGGTCCAGTTAAACCCTTCCGGGTCGCCGAACAAATTTGATGCATGAGCGGACCCGGTAATTTTTCGACACTGGGCGCAGTGACAAAGGAAAAACCGTTCAAACTTATTTTTGATCTCGTATTTGACTTTGCCGCAGAGGCAGCTGCCCATAATATTTTCAGACATTGTTTTCTCCATCCCCATATTGCCATGCCGCTTTCCGGCGACAGATAGTCTCTAAGCCGTTCTAAATATCAACGAATTTGGAAATTTCTTTCGCTCTCTCGCTGTCGGACACAATTTCGGAATCAGGTGGAATGTTCACACCGCGCGCACATGCGGGGCGTTCGGCCATAGCTTGCATCCAGCGCTGTAAATGTGTCAGGCCGTCAATTGAAATCCCCGACCATTCATGACGACGCACCCAACACCAGTTGGCAATATCTGCGATAGAATAGTCATCAGCTAGCCAGGTATTCTCTGCAAGTCGACGGTCCAGAACCTCGAATAGCCTGCGGGATTCTTTCTGATATCGATCGATGGCGGGTTGAATTTTTTCAGGATGGTATCGGTAAAAGACGTTTGCCTGCCCCATCATCGGGCCGATGCCACCCATCTGGAACATCAACCACTGAATTACCCGACTGCGCGCTTCTGTTTCGGTTGGCAGTAATCTCCCCGCTTTGTCGGCGAGATACATCATGATGGCTCCGCTTTCGAAGATTGCAAAATCGCCGGCATCCCGGTCGATTATCGCTGGAATTCTACCATTAGGGTTAATCTTAAGGAACCAGTCCTCTTTCTGTTCCAGCGCCGATAAGTCAAGTTCATGATAGGTGTAGGGTAAGTCGAGCTCTTCGAGAGTTACCGAAACCTTGTAGCCATTCGGCGTTTTCGCTGTGTATAGGTCAATCATAGTTGATCATCACTCATTGTGTGTTGGGCCGTATCCGTCAGATTATCGAGGGAAATAAAATCGCGTATCCGTTTGCACCCCTCGCGAACATCGTCATCTGAGGCGGCTGTGGATATTCGAATACTTGATCGTGTCGAATGTCCGAAGGTTTCGCCTGGGGCAGTGGCGACGCCTTTCTCTTCGAGCAAACGACGCACAAATTGATCCGAGTTAAGATTGGATTTTGAGATATCGACCATGGCATAGAATGCACCCATCGGTTTACTGATGAGTAGCCCCGCAGGTTCAAGAATCGAAACGGCTATTTCGGCGCGTCTTTTATAGGCAGCTTTCATTTCCGCGACACAGTCCTGCGGGCCATTTATGGCCGCCTCAACGGCGGCTTGCGCAACTGAAGAAGGACACGAAGCGATTGGCTCCACCAGTTTTGAAACTGCTTGTATTACCTCTTCACGTGCGACTACCCAACCAAGCCGCCAACCTGTCATGGAATAGGACTTGGAGGCGCCGGATATCATGATTACCCGCTCCTGAGAGGCATGAGACAAGGCAGAAACATGTGTCCCCTCAAAGACGAAATCTTCGTAAACTTCATCCGAGATAACCTGCAAATCGTGATCTTCTGCAAATTTTACTAGTTTTGACATTTTTTCAACAGAAACAGTCGCGCCAGTCGGATTACTTGGATAGTTGATCATGATCGCGCGGCAGCGAGGTGAAACCTTTGACGATAGCGCATCCAGATCCATCCAATAACCATCCGATGGGTCGAGCTTGTAAGGAACCACCGTACCGCCGACCATTTCAACTGCGCTGATGTAATTAGGCCAGCCGGGGTCCGGCACCAGAACCTCATCTCCAGGTTCGATTACAGCCATGAGCGTTAAGTACAATGCCATGACAGCACCAGACGTAATACAAACGTTCGCGCCGCTAACCCTGATCCCCGAGCTTGCTGAGACCTTCGCGGCGACACTATCTCTCAAACTCTGCACGCCCGCGTTTGGTGTGTAACCGGTAAATCCGTTCCGCGCGGCCGCAAAGCCAGCCTCAGTAATATGAGCTGGAGTTGGGAAATCTGGCTGCCCGACCTCCATATGAATAACAGGCAGCTCACGCTTCTGCCGCTCTGCCGCCAGGGCCATAACTGTACGAATACCGGAAAGATGGAGTTGTGAGACGCGTGCAGCAATTGGCATTTCGGAGTCCTTAAATTTGTGCGAGCGCTTGCTCGATCTCCTGAAGAATGTCAGCAGTATTTTCGATACCCGCCGCAAACCGGATCATGCCCGGGGTAATTCCCTGTTTCGCGACGATTTCTTCAGAAAGCCGTCCGCCGAACATAACAGCGGGTTGAATGAGCACCGAGTGCACACCACCCAGACTTCCTGCATTTCTGGCTAGGTCCAGGTTTTCTATAAATTTTTTCCCCGCCTCATATCCGCCAGCAAGTTCGAACGTTAGCAATCCGCCAAAGTCAGACATCTGAGTTTCGGCGAGATCGTATTGGGGGTGAGAAGGTAAACCTGGATAATAAACACGGTTGACCGCAGGGTGTTCCTCCAGAAATTTCGCGATTGCCATGGCGTTGGCATTTTGCTGACGAACACGAAGCTCTAAGGTCCGGATTCCGCGCAGTGCCAACCATGAGTTAAATGGCGCCGGAATTGCTCCGGTATTCATACTCATTTCCCAAATGCGTTCCGCCAACTTTTGAGAGGTTGTGATGCTCCCACTCAGAAGATCATGGTGACCACCGATATATTTGGTAGCACTATGCATAACGATATCAACGCCTAGCTCCATTGGCCTTTGATTTATCGGAGTGGCAAAAGTGTTATCGCAAAAAGTGAGGATACCCCTGGAGCGTGCTAAGTCGCTGACTGCTTTTAGATCGGTCAAATGCATTAACGGATTTACCGGACTCTCAAGCAAAATTAGTTGGGTGTTCGGCTTGAGGGCACGTTCAAAGTCATCGACTGAACGTTGGTCTACCAGCGTCACCTCAATGCCATACTGAGGCAGTATGTGGCGCACCATTTCAGTTGTGCCTATATAGTGACTTTCCTGAGCGACGACATGGTCTCCGGCCTTTAAGAAAGTTAATAACGTCGTCGTAATCGCACCCATTCCAGATGCAAAAATGAGTCCGCTTGGCCCGCCTTCAAGATCGGAAATTACCTTGGCAAGGCGTGATGTTGTCGGATTTCCATGTCGGGCATAGAACTGATCGCCAAGGGGAACAGACGACATTTCAGCAAATTCATGCGCATCGGCCGCAACGCCATTTACCGATTGATGTATGGGTGGCGAAACACCCCAATCATCAGATAAATCCATGTCGGAGTAAAGTAATTGAGTGGTTGCCCCATATCGCCTATTTTCGCGAAAATGGGTCATCCTGCGCCTCCATCAAGTTGCTGCTCTACAAAGCGATCGCTCACGGAGTTTCGTAGAACTCCGATCCCCTCAATTTTCACTTCGCAAATATCCCCTGGTTGCATGAATATTTGTGGTGTTCGACTGATCCCAACGCCAGCCGGCGTGCCTGTCAAAATGAGATCGCCAGGGAGCAGCGTCATGATTTGGCTAATTTCCGACACAAGATCTGCGACAGGAAAAATGAGTTGGTTGGTATTTGAAGATTGTATTTTTTCGCCGTTTAGTCGGGTCTCGATTTTTAACCCATCGGCTCCCGGCGGGACGTCATCCGCCGAGACGATTGAGGGCCCAAGCCCCCCGCTTTTGTCGAATATTTTGCCCGAAATCCATTGCTGGGAGCGAAATTGGAAATCTCTGGCCGACCCGTCGTTAGCGATCGTGTACCCGAAAACATATTCAAGTGCGTGTGCGGCTGAAACGGAACGCGCCTTTTTTCCAATGACGACGGCAAGTTCACCCTCAAAGTCAAACTGGCTCGACCCGGCGGGATAAAACAGAACCTGCTCATGCCCTGTAAAGCTACTTAAAAACCGCACAAAAAGGGCTGGATATTCCGGATCCGGTTCACCCAGCTCGGCTGCGTGATCACTATAATTTAATCCTACGCAAATAATTCGAGCCGTATTTGAAACAGGCACTCCCCACCCGTCGTGTTCTTCCGTAGGTAATGCAGCTTCTTCAAGCCACTCGACTTTGGCAGGCCCTAACACACGGCCGTCCGGCCCAGTCTCGACGAGCCGCGCACGGCCATTCTCTATTCGGTTTGAAAATCTCAAAAAATTCTCCTGACGTTCCTTGAAAGTTGGACGTTCTAAATTACGCCCATTGCGCTGCTAGGCCCGTCGTGAAGCATTTCAGCCAGTGGCTCTAACTCTGAGCTTTTCATTGTCTCATTCCTCTGTAACGGGCCTAACCGATTGGCGCATATGCCGTATGCGCTTCTCCGCTTGCTAAATCACTCCATGAAGGGTGGCTTGCGCGGCGGGCGCACAGTCGAGGACCAGATCCAGCAAGTGCGGCTGACGCGCCAGAGACCACGTGATGAAACCTACCCCGATCCGTGCATCGCCCGCAGCGTCGAACTCGCGGGCGAGCCAGTCTGCGTCGCCGTAGACACCACCGATCAGACCCAAACCGCCCGCCCTGCTTATTGCCGCAGCAAGCGCCCCGCCGCTGACACCCGCCATCGGTGCCAGCAGGACGGGATGTTTGATACCGAGGAGATCACAAAGAGGCCTGCGAATGGTCATTACGGTCAACTCACACGTGCGCGCCGGTATTGTTCGACTGGCACACCGCCGACCCCCCAATCCTCAAGCGAGACCTCATCGATCACCACGACGGTCGTCTTCGGGTTTTTGTTGAGAACCCGGACCAGCAAGTCGGTAACACCGCTTATG
Organism: Pseudohalocynthiibacter aestuariivivens; assembly: GCF_018457175.1. Taxonomy (GTDB): domain Bacteria; phylum Pseudomonadota; class Alphaproteobacteria; order Rhodobacterales; family Rhodobacteraceae; genus Pseudohalocynthiibacter; species Pseudohalocynthiibacter aestuariivivens. Next base: position 27,676 of record NZ_JAGFNU010000017.1, on the reverse strand, counting down.
AGTTCGGCTTTCTGATCGGCGGTAACGCCTTCGCGCGTCACCTTGATGTTTACATAAGGCATTACGGTTCCTTTCAGATTTCACGTTCAGTGATCTGGAAAATCTTGGCCATGATCCGCCATGCGCCATCAGTTCGCACAAGGGTCAGGAAGTCGATAAAATCCTTCGTGCCGATGGAACACCGCACGCGGGCAAAGGCAGTGTTCTCGCCCGCAAATTCTATGGACTCGATCACATCACGCCGGGGTTCATCTCGAGAGGCCGGGGATACGCGCTTTGCCACTACAGGGAAATATTCATCCATCGTGCGATAAAGCAACGGCGTTTCGTCTGCCGTTGCATAGATCGCTTTTGGATGAAACGCGATGGCCAACTTGTCGGTGTCAGCGTGATAGAGACCGTCGAAATAGGTCTCTAACACGCCAGCTACTGCGGCGAACTCGATCATGCAGCCTGCTCCATAAGACCCTCTGCAACCATCGCTTTGATTGCGGCGGGACGCGCTGCGATACGCGCCACGTAAGCTTGGGTTTTCGGATGCGCGTCAAGGCTCACCCCGACAAAACCAGCCCAATTGAGCACTACGAATGCATAGGCGTCCGCAATGTTGAATGTATCGCCGAGAAGAAAGGTACGGCCATCAGCAAGGATTCGTTCGATGTGTGCTGCGCGGCGTCCGACACCGGCCTCGGCCTTCTGCCTTGCGTCGCCATCAAGTTCCTTACCCGAGAAAAACGGACCGAAGGATTTATGTAGTTCTGACGATACGAAGTTGAGGGCTTCCTGAAGACGTGTGCGCTCCAACGTACCGTTTGGCGGCGCAAGCCCGGCTTCGGGTGACTGATCGGCAAGATACTGAAGCACGGCAGGATTTTCCGTGATGATCTCACCGTCGTCGGTGACCAGCGCCGGAACATAGCCGTTCGGGCTGATTTTGCGGAAATCTCCGCCTGTTTCAGTTTTACCCGCATCGGTGTCTGTCTTGTCGAGGTCAAACGAGACGCCGAGTTCGTTGAGGATGATATGGGATGCCATCGAGCATGCGCCGGGTTTGTAATGAAGTTTCATTTGAGGTTCCCTTTCCGAGGTTTCACCATGTGCTTTCGCAGTACCGTACCGATAATCCTGCTTCATTAATAATATTGAATTCTCATTAAAATGATCTAAAATATCGATCATCTAAAGCGAAAGGTCGGGTTGCGTGATTACATATGAACAATTGGTCGTGCTGCACGCCATAGTTACAGAAGGGACCTTTCGGGGCGCGGCTGAGCGGCTGAACAAATCCCAATCAGCCATTAGTCACATGCTCAAGAAACTTGAGACAGAGATCGATGTCATTCTGCTATCGCGTGAATCGTACAGACCAACCCTGACCCCGGAAGGAGAGGTGTTTTATCGGCAGGCAACACGCGTAATGCTGCAGATGAAAGAGCTGAGTACCGTTGCGAAAAACCTAAGCGCCAAACAGGAGCCGGAGGTCTTTCTGGCTGTGACTGCGACGTTTCCCTTGAAGCCGGTTCTCGAAATCATCGGCAGCATCAGGGATCAATTTCCAGCTACGCATATTCGATTGTCCCGCGAAAGCATGGGGGGACCGATTGAACGATTGCTACGCAATGACGCCGACATCATCATTGCATCTATGGATGGCGTTCCTGTTGAGCAGGTAGAGGCATTGGCCTTTGCGCAGGTCACAATTGTGCCTGTGGCCCATCCAGATTTTGAGCCTGCGCGCAGTTCGCACATGAAAACGATCCGCGAGATGCAAAGTTATACTCAAGTGGTCGTTGCCGACAGCAGTAGTGGCGAATTTGTCCAAAGCAGAGACTTGCTGCCAGGCGGTCTTCGCTGGACCGTTTCGGACTTTGCAGCAAAAAAGGAGATATTGTTGGCGAATCTGGGTTGGGGCGGTATTCCCACACACATGATCGACAATGAATTGGCCCAAGGCGAGTTGGTAATTCTCAATGTTGAAGGCTATCAAAAGCGTCAATCACATCTGTTTCAAATGCGCAAACGAGACAAAGACGTTGGCATTGTCGCACAGTCTATCTGGGAGCAACTTTCGACGATAGCGGTGCATTTGCCCCTTGGGCCTTTTCAGAGCAAAACTGTTTGAGGCGAACCCGGTGGTTTCGTAGCGTTCGGGCATGACAAAATACGACCCATTCAAGTATTTCACCTCCCGAGACTGCCTGCAGAACACAATCAGCGGCCGCTACTGCGTCCTTTGTCAGCTTCATGTGTGGCAGATCAAATTGAATTGGAGCGTCTTTTCTGGGCAGCTCGACGCGTTCCGTACACAGGCGCAGAGCCGTAATGTCTCCATCAAGAGCGAGTTCGATGGCCTTGCGGGCCAATCCTTCCGCTTCACCCTCAAGCAAGCCTTCGACTGCAAGTACGTATTTGTGCCGTGAACCCTTGGGGCGACCGGGGTTGCCAGCAGCGAGCTATCACGTTTCATAGACAAGACCCCAGTTTCCAAATGCAGGGGCTGCAACACGTCATCATCAAAAGCCGCCAATATCGTTCAAATTGTGAACTTCACGCCAACGCGCGATTGCGACCTTCAGCTGGTATAGAGTTCCAGGACGATAGCCTTGCTGGAACGCGCTGCCATTATAGACTTCGGGCACTGCGCTGGAGAGTTGTTCGAACGAAGAATTTGATCCATCCAGAGCATAAGCCTTATGCAAATTTATCCATGCCAATGCATTTGCCCGTGTAAGCGGTTCTAAGGTTTCCACCTGCAATTTTCCGATATCAAGGCGCTCAAGCGAAGGCATGTCTGCCAAAGGTGAAAGATCGGAGACCCAAGAGCCGCCGATGTCCAAATTGGTTAGCCGTGGATGGCTGGCTATCGGCATAAGATCAACAACCCATGTGTCACGGAGCGTGAGGCGCGTGAGGTCTTGATGTACCACAAGTGCGCTTAGGTCAGAGATCTTGGTTCCCGATAAATCAAGCGTGAAGAGAGAACCGACTTCAGCTAAGTTAGAGGGCAGAATTTTTAGCTCTGGAAAGCCCGTTAGATTAATTGTCCTATCGCCCTCTGCAATGAGGTTGGCAATATATTTATGAGCGTTTGATGCGGCAGCATTCGATAGGTGTTGCTGTTGTAAGTAGCGATTGCCGACCAACATTGCGAACACGGCAAAGCAGACCAGGATGGCAATCAATAGTATGCGGGTATTCACTTTAAATTGTCCGTCGTCATATGAGGTGGGTATTTTGAGCGTTCTGAGTTTTAGAGGCTCTGGTTCGTTTATATGATTGATTATACTGCTTGTTTTTGATGTTGCAAGCGGCCATGTCGGGTTGTCTGTTTCTTGATCTTCTCCCTTTCTCTGATGATGGCTTTTTCGCGGCCAAAGTAAACGTCGGCTGGTGTGACGTTGTTCAGGCTCTCGTGGTAGCGCTGGTTGTTGTAGTAGTCGAAAAAGATGCCGATCTGGTGTTCAAGATCGCCTAGCAGGTAATAGTTTTCCAGCAGAACACGGTTTTTCATGGTTTGGTGCCAGCGTTCGATTTTGCCTTGCGTCTGTGGGTGGAACGGTGCGCCGCGCACGTGACCCATCTTCCGTTTGTCCAGCCATTGGGCCAAATCGCCAGAGATTTAACAGGACCCATTGTCACTGAGCAGTCGTGGTTTGTGTCGAACGACGGCTTGATCACAGCCAGAAGTCGTAAGAGCCATCTCAATTGTGTCGGTCACATCATGCGCTCGCATAGTAGTGCAGAGTTTCCAGGCAATGATATAGCGGCTGTAGTCGTCCAGGATCGTGCTGAGATAATACCAGCCCCAGCCAATGATCTTGAAGTATGTGAAGTCAGTCTGCCACATCTCGTTGATAGCGGTCGTCTTGTCGTGGAATTCCGCTGCTGCTTTGATCACCACATGGCTTGGTGCGGTGATCAGGTCCGCGGCCTTCAAAATGCGATACGCCGAAGATTCTGAGATAAAATACCGCTTCTCGTCGGTGTATTTAACCGCCAATTCCCGTGACGTCAGGGCTTCAAAATCCAAGGCAAACTCAACAAAATCATCCCGTATCTGTTCAGGAATACGGTTCCAGACGGGCTTGGGGCATGGCGATCTATCTGCCAAGGCATCCAAGCCACCATCAAGGTAAAGGTCATACCAGCGATAATAGGTGGTGCGTGGAATGCTCGGTATATCCAGAGTTTTCTTTGTCGGCAGGTGAGAGTTTTCAACGGTGCGGATAATCTCCAGCTTTTCTGATTCAGGATGTCTCATTCCTCGAACTCCCCATCTGTCACCCGGCAGGTGATGCCTGCATCATCGAGAGGGCCCGATCATGCTTTTTTTGAGCGGGCGGTTTTCAAGAGTAAGGTCAGCAACGCATTCCTTCAGGTCCAAGGACTCTGAGCGCAGTTCCTTCACCTCCGGTGACGTGGCTTGACGACGGACAACACTCCCGCTTCCTCGCTACGGTCGCAAAGGTACGCCTGTGGGCATGAGGACCCCATTTCATCCGCTCGGGTTTGCCAACATATCCTGATGAAGATTTGGGAGACGGAAACACCCACTCCCGACTGAGCCCACGCAAGGGTGCCAGGATTTCATGGTGGAACTGCAGTATGGGCAAATCAAAGCTACGCCCATTTTTCGTCAGCGGTAGGTGGATGTGATCTTCACACACATTCTTCCACTCCAGAGACAGCGCCTCGGCCTTCCGAAGCCCCGTAAACAGAACAAGTTCATAGAAGACCTTGTGAATTGGATTGTGGAGGTTGTTCACCGTCACGCGCCATTGCTTGAGGTCTTCAATGATCGTGCCGTTGGGCCGCTCTTCATACCATTCGATTGCCATCGTCGGGCATTCCGGCAAGCCGATCGTCCGGCGCGTGTGATTGTAGACAGTTCGAAAGTACTTCAGCGTATGGTTGGCCGCCGACGGTGTCTTCGCCATTTCCCGATGACGGGTGGCAACCATTGATTTGCTGATCTCATCCAGCGGCAGTTTTAACCAATCCTTCAAATGTCGACTGAACTGCAATCTCATCCCGGTCTTGTGCGCTTCCGATCGCAGTTTCGGCCGCATCAAATAGGCTTCCATCGCAGCCTCCAGCGTGGGTGCCCCAATCTGGATTTGCTTACCAGCCCCCCTGCCCCAATCCAGGGCAAACGCAAGTGCGGTCTGTCGGGCCGCCTGCGCCGAGATAACCGGAAAGCGCCCGATCAAAACCCGCTTGGTCTGACCGCCTACATCCTTCTGAAAATACCAAGTCTTGGAACGTTTGCCGACAAACAGCACAAGCCCCCGGATCTCGCTGTCCCGGTGCTTGTCCGTGCCCGCTTTTGTCTGGGGAACCTTGAGGGCGAAGGTCTCTGTGAGCTTTGGCATTTTGTCTGCTTTTTGTAGTCCCTGAAGTTTCAAAAATCTCAGAAAAACACGGCGAGAAATTTGTGTGCAAGTAACGAAGCGGTTTAACCGTTCAAACGGATTAACAAACTTAGCTTAGGCAAGGGCAAGCAATGCATTGATATTATTAGCAATTAAATGGTCTAAAATCTTTCAGGACTTCTGCATCCACAATTACTCAAGCGTCCTTAAACAAAATAGACTTACCAGCCCGTAAATTCGGCAACAGCTTCATCTGAAACATTTCCTGCAATCGCATCTTCGATTGAACGTAGAATTATTTCTGTTCCTTTGTCCGCTTCTTCGCGGGTCAAAGTTAGCGGAGGGGTTAATTCCAACACATTTGACTGCATGCCAACGTAGTAGAAAACCGCACCAAGTTCCCAGGCGCGGTAAACAACTTTGCGGGTAAGGTCCGTCGCTGGCGTTTTTGCGTCATTGAGGACTAGCTCGATCCCAATTGCGAGACCACGCCCCCGCACATCACCTATCACCGGTTGTCCGGACTGCACGCTCTTAAAGGTTTTTATCAGGTAATCACCTGTTTCAGCGGCTTGCGTGATCAGGTTTTCGCGTTGAATTGTATCCAGAACAGCCAGAGCCGCTGATGCGCAAACCGGGTTTCCATGCAAGGTTTGCATCGAAAACGAGACTGTAACATTCATGATTTCTGCGGGGCCAATAACCGCAGAAATTGGCAAACCACCGCCAAGACCCTTGCCCAAAACAACGATATCGGGCGTAAAATCTTCCCACTCAAAACAATTCATCTTACCGGGGCGGGCAAGCCCTACTTTGACCTCGTCGCATACTGTCAGAATTTCGTATCGCGCACAGAGCTTTGCCAGCTTTCGCAAAAACCCCGCAGGAGGAACGATCAACCCACCATCAGCTTGTATCGGCTCGATGAAAAATGCAGCGACCTCTTCTCCGGGACAAGAGGTTTCAAGCAGAGTTTCGATATGAACAAGCAAGGCATTGCCGTTTGGGTCACCCTCATAGGGTCGGTACGGGTTTGGATAAGGCACAAGGGTGAGACCGCCGGATTTCGCAACACCTTCTTGCGCAGAATGGCCCGATATCGCCATCGAGCCCTGCGTGCCGCCATGATAGGCCCCCGTGAAAGCAAGAATTCGGTTGCGACCTGTCGCAGCGACCACTGCCCGTGCGACAGTTTCATTCGCGTCGCTTCCGGAATGCCCCAACCAGACGCGTCGCTCGCCCGACCCCGGAACAATTTGCAACAAACGTTCCGCTAACATTACTGCGGGCGCATTGGTGGAGGACAATATCGACGCGCCGGCCTGCGATTGCAGTGCAGAGTCAACACTCTGACGGATAGCCGGGTGACCATACCCAAGGCTGGCAGCACCCCAAGCACCCGAGAGATCAAGCAAACGTCGGTCGGAATCGTCGATCACATAGCGCCCATCGCCGCCTCTCAGCGCTAATGGAAAGAACCGCAATTTTTGCAACGCCGAAACGGACTTCCGGTCGCGATCATAGAGCGTTGCGTCTGACGTCATGGTTCCACCGTTTATGCTTGTAGTTCCGAGATCAGCTCGTCTGTTGTGACTTGCCGACAGTATCCTTTGATCGTTGAGACAGAATTATCGTGCCGTGCCTGAGTATAGGTCAGGCAGGCGTCCGTTACCTGCGTAACCAGATAGCCCAAATCACAAGCATCCCGGATTGCGCTTTCGACACACTGGTCGGTCAGAAGCCCAGAAAGCACCAATTGCTTAACTCCAAGATTGCGCAGAACGTAGTCGATATGCGTAGAAACAAAAACTGAAGAGGATGACTTTGGAAATACCATCTCGTCCCCCTCGGGTGCGATCTGGTCAATCACTTTGCCGTCCCATGATCCCTTTGGCACGTTAAAACCGGTTATCTTGTAATCAAGACTGCGGTCACGCCCATCCAGCGTCAGACTTTCAATGGTTGTATACATGACTTCGACGCCGGCCTTTCTGGAAAAAGCCTGTAGCCGTTGCATGTTTGAAATAATACGCGTTTCAAGCTGATCAAAATACCAGCCATATTTTTCTTCAAACTTTGCGGGAAGCAAATCTGAAAACTCGGCGCCATCACGATGCGCACTGAAATTCTGAACATCTATGAACAGAAGTGCAGAGTCTTCCGGCACCAGAGGAATATCTCTTGTAAGGGTCATCTCATATTTCCTTGAGTAAGCGATCAAATGCGTCCGAGAGTATCTCAGCCCAAAAAGCCTGCCCTTCAGACGTTTCGATATGGTCATTGCGAATTTCGATGAGGCTGTGTGACAGCCCGCACGCTTCGCCGTGATTTGGCACGAACCAATCAGAGACATCGTCTATCTGATAGGGCTGATTCATGCCTATTTTCAGTTCCGGTCGCGCGTCGGCCACAAACTTTGCCAAACATTCTGATGTGCGGGTGTCCCTGCGATAAAGAAACCCAATATCCCAAGGACGGTTCACACCGCTCATGGACCTAGTGAAACTATGTATCGAAAACGTGGCGCGGCGGGGGAAACTGGAAAGCTGTTTGGACACAACATCCTGAAACGGATCAAAAATCTCCTGTACGCGTGCGTTGCGGGATTGTGCATCCAGTAACGAATTCCCCGGAATTGATATTCCGTCACTGATCTCCGGAATTGCGTCTGGTGCTCCCGTCGGTCTGTTGCAATCAATCACCAGACGGCTGTAGCGCTGAAGCACGGCAGGTGCCCCCAAAATATGCGCTATGCGCCGGGTCACACCCTCGGCCCCGATGTCCCAACCAATGTGGCTATCCAGCGCTTCAGTGCTTATTCCCAAATCGCCCAGCCGTTTTGGAAGAGCTTGCCCGGCATGTTCGCAAACCAGAAGAACCGGATGGGTGGCTTCCGCATTCACAACTTCGACCGGGGCTGGATCATCAGGCCCAAGAAGTTGGGTATCAGTTACGTCAAAATGAACGAGGCTCATACCTTTATTGCTTTCAGGGCGGCTGACGGTATCAACCCATTCGGCCGGAACAGCAAAACAAGAACGACGATCCCAAGGCCTATAGGTTCACGGAATTCTTGAAATTCATGTGGTAAAAACGCCGCTAGGTAAATTTCGATAAAGCCGAGCAGGAACCCTCCGGCCACCGCTCCACGTAAACTGCCCAACCCACCAAGAATTGCGGCAATAAAAGCTTTTAGAACTGGCATAAATCCCATCAACGGGTCTACTGACGCGCGCTGACTTACCCAAAGCACAGCAGCAACACCTGCCAGCAGACCTGACAAAGCAAAGGCCCCGGCAATTACCGTATTCGCGCGAATACCCATCAATCGCGCCACACCAAAATCCTCGGCGGCTGCGCGCATGGCGATTCCGGTTTTCTGGTGTTTCATAAACCGATCAAGAACAACCAGCATCACGAGGGTTGAGACGATCGCAGCAATTTTGTTAACACCGATTACAAGACCACCAATCGTTACACTGTCAGACAAAAGTTGAGGAAGCAGAACCGGTTGCGATCGCGTTGAAATCAGGTTTTGAAAGAGTACCTGCAAAATCATCGCGACAGCAAAGCTCGTCACAAGCATTGTCGCCCCGGAACTGTTCCTGACAGGGCGAAACGCAATACGCTCCATAAGGACCGCAGCAACCATCGAGGCCGAAATAGCAAGCGGGACAGACAACAGGAACGGCAATCCCGCCAACCCACAATACATCAAGACATACCCGGCAATTGTCATCAGTTCGCCGTGGGCGAAGTTGATCAGGCCCATGATCGAAAACACCACCGCGAGCCCAAGTGCCAAGAGGGCGTAAGTGCCGCCTAGGGCAAATGCATTGACGGTTTGTTGTAAAAACAGGTCCATATCATTCACCTCCCAGATAGGCAGATTGCAAGGCATCTGATTGTGAAAGCTCAGATGCGCTGCCTGCCGCAACGATCTTTCCACTTGAAAGGACATATCCGCGGTCTGCGATGTTCAAAGCCATCGAGACATTCTGCTCAACAAGGGCAAGCGTGACACCTTGTTCGCGCAGCAAAGATATCAAATCAAATATCTGCCCAACAATTTTGGGCGCAAGCCCAAGGGATGGTTCATCAAGCAAAAGAAGGCGTGGATTGCTCATCAGCGCGCGGCCTACGGCCAGCATTTGTTGTTGGCCGCCCGAAAGAGTACCTGCAAATTGGTCTCTTCGTTCGTGGAGGATCGGAAAAAGCGTATACACACGCTCCCAGGCGTCGTTGACAGCGTCTTTGTCTTTGATGCTGTAAGCCCCCATTAACAGGTTCTCTGAAACGCTTAGTGTTCCAAAAACATGCCGACCTTCGGGTGACAAAGTCATCCCTGCTGGCGCAAGTGTTTCGGGCGGCCAATCGGTGATATCGGAACCGTTAAATGTAACTGTCCCGCTTGCAACGGGCACAAGCCCGACAAGCGCATTAAGTGTCGAAGATTTGCCAGCGCCATTAGCGCCAAGGAAGGCGACGATCTCGCCTTCCTTGATTTCAAAGTCGATTCCAAGCACCGCTTCGATAGGGCCGTACCGTACTTGCAACGACTGAACTGAAAGAAGAGGTGCCATGATATCTGACCTTACTGCATGCGTGGTGCTGGGATCAGCGAGGCGTCCGGGCTGGGCTGACCTACAAGTTCACGCGCACCGTCTTTCACACGAATAAGGGTGACTTCACGCACTGGCATGCCGTCTGTCCCCTTGTAGGTGATAAGGCTGGTTGCGCCCTGTACGTTTTCAAGATTTGCAATCGCATCCCGCAGTTCTTTTGGATCAGTGGAACCGCCCGCCGCGATCACCGCAGCTTCCAGCACTTTCACCAGATCGTAACCAACTGCGTTGAACACGGTTTCCGACGGGTTGCCGGTAATTTGCTCGTACTTGGCGTTAAAGGCTGCCAAAGGGCTGCCCTCGGTCGCGTGACCTGCGGTGGTGAAAACTACGCCTTCCCCAACATCACCAAGCGAGAAGGTCGTCGGGCTGTCAATCCCGTCAGATCCTATCACCTGGCTTGTCACACCTGCTGCCCGCAACGCTTTCAGCATCGATGGAAAATCAGGCTCGTAGGACGATGTCATAATTACGTCAGGTTGCGGTGACAATGCCGCGATCCGCGTTGCTATAGCTGAAAAATCCTGTTGGCCGATGGAATGTGTATCCTGCCCCAGTATTGTTCCGCCAAGCTTTTCAAACACTTCAGAGAAATAGAGCGGCATTGTCGTGTACTGAGTATCAGGTGAGTAAACAATGTAAGCAGAGGTATGCCCCTGTTCATATGCCCAGCTGGCGGAGACTGTCGCCTGAACGTTGTCTCCTGGGAAATTGGCGAACATGTACTCCCCACCAATCATAGGCAGCGTTGGCGAAGAGGCGCAGGTTGAAATGGCCGGTATTTCCGCCGAGGAAACGATACCGATAGCTGCAAGCGCCGGATCTGCATCGCAGGGCAGAATCAGCACAGATACGCCTTCGTCCACCAGCTCCTGCGCTGCAATTGACGTTTGCGCAGCATCAGAACGTACATCTTTTTCAATGAGCTCAATCATCACATTGCCGCCGATTCCACCGGCAGTGTTGATTTCGTCAACAGCTATGTGGAAACCCTCGACGACAGGCGAGTCATAGCCAGCAAGCCCACCCGACTGGGCCGTGGCTAAACCGATGCGCAGCGTTTCTGCTGCTGCTGGCATGCTAAACGCTGCTGCACCAAGCATTGTTGAGATAAGCAGGAATTTTTTCATTGGTTTTCTCCATCTGTTGTAGTGACAGTCAGTCTTTGTTTGGGCCCAGATAGGCCTCGATTACGGCGGGGTTGTTGCGAATTTCTGACGGTGAACCTTCGGCTATCAGGTGCCCTTCGTTCAAAACCGCGATGCGGTCACATAACTGGTTGATCAGCTTAAGATCATGGTCGACCAACAGAACCCCGATCCCCAACTCTTTCGCTAGCATCCGCAGCGTTTCCATGAGGCTGTCCGTTTCTTCCCAGTTCATTCCCGCTGCAGGTTCATCGAGGAACAGAAGCGACGGCAGACAAGCGAGCGCACGCGCGATTTCTACGCGGCGCTGATCTCCGTAAGACAACGTCCCGGCGTCATCATGCGCATGTCCGATGACACCCATTCGTTCAAGCGCAGCATCCGCACGAGCGGCGGCATTTACACCGCCTTTAGTTGACAACGCTGCAACCAGTACATTCTGATGTACGGTAAGATTTGGAAACAAACGAATGTTCTGAAAGGTGCGCGCGATACCCCGATCCGCAATTTCGTATGACACCAACCCAGACAACAATTCCTTGCCCCGGTGAAACTTTCCACTCGAAGGCTCTAAAACACCGGACAACATGTTCATCAAGGTTGTTTTGCCGGAACCGTTCGGCCCGATAAGTCCCATAATCTCGCCCGGCCGCAATGAGATTGATACATCGTTTACGGCGGTCAAACCGCCAAATCGCATGGTCATTCCTTTGGCAATCAAAGGCTGCGTGTCTTTTGTAGGCTGTTCAGTAGATGCAGTGACTTTGACGGCATGTGGGCGGGAAAAAACTCTTTCTTCCCATTCTTTCAAACCAGCAAGGCCTTCAGGCTTGCGAAACATGGCAAATAAAATAATTGCCCCGATGCCGATCTGCGTCGTTCCAAAGACTGCAGGCATCTCAAAACCAGCGAGTGAAAACCCACCTTCAAAACGGCGCAAAACCTCTGTCACAACTGTTATCGCGACGGCCCCTGTTACGGCACCTGTAACCGTGCTCATTCCACCGACAATCAACATTGCAAGCAGTAGGAATGTATCTGTGAAAAAGAACTTCTTAGGGCTGATCGCGCCAAGAAAATGCGCAATGAGAGCGCCAGACAATGCCATCAGGGCCGCGCTCAGCACCCAGGACACAAGGCGTTCTCGCCGTATACGAACGCCGACCGCACTTGCGGCAATTGCATTCTCCCGGCCAGCACGAAGACGCAAACCTGAGACGGAATCCCGATAGAGCCGCGCAATGATCAGCGCAAACATGCACCCGATAGCTGCTGACCAGAGTGTGGTTTCACGAGGGATTCCGAAAAACGTTTGTGACCCGCGCGTAACATCACGCCATCCGATCAACACACCATGTATAATGATCAACAACCCAAGCGTCGATATTGTGGCGGCGGACCCTTCAAGCTTTCCAAGAGCGATACCAATCAGCAAAGCCACAAAAACTGTAAGCATGATTGCGATGACTGAGGCCGGGAACAAGCCAATCTCTGTCGTTGCAAGCCAGTCTGGCAACTTAGGCAGGGTCGCCACTTTGAGATTGGCCGGCAAGGTAAGAAGCGATGCTGTATAGGCCCCGATCCCCATAAAGGACAGATGCCCAAAACTCAGAATGCCGCTATTACCACTATAGACCCCCATTCCGACCACAGCGATCAGTGAGATGAAAAACACGGTCAGTATCCGCTCGCTTGCCGCGCCGAGCGCACTTGCCAACAGCGAAGCGAGAACGATAGCAATCACAATCGCAAGAACAGAAGAAATTATGTGCTGGCGCGGTGAAGTTAGCATAACGAATCCCAGAAATTTTACCCTTTCAGTTTTGACTATATTTTTTCATAGTCAAGTTTTTTTATAAATTTGACAATTTATTTCCAAAATGCTTTTTGGTACATAAAAGGAGTCATGATGCAAGTTCGAGATCGAATTGAAGAACTCTCTGAAGAGCTGACCGTGACAGAACGCAAGCTGTGCACCGCATTGCTGTCAGACTATCCTTTTGCCGGACTCGAACCGATTCAATCCCTTGCCGAGATGACCAAAACATCCCCTCCAACAGTGTCACGCTTTGTGACCAAACTTGGATTCAACGGGTATCTGGACTTCCAGCGCCACTTGATCAGCGAATTGAAAGAGGGGCAGCGTTCTCCGGTTGATCTGCAAAAAACCAGCAAACCAGTTCAGGGTGCATTTCTGGCGAGCTTTCTCGGGCGCGCGAATGCATTGCTTCAGGAAACCTCCAATGCTGTATCCGAAGCCCAGTTCGAACGGATTTGCAGCTTGCTGTCGGACGAAAAGCGCAACATTTACGTCGTTGGTGGACGGATGAGCGACGCACTTGGCCTTTATTTGTCGCGCCATCTGCGACAAGTCAGAAGTAAAGTATATCACCTGCCATCTGATCCAGAAGTCTGGCCTGAATACCTGCTGAGGATGCGGCCAAAAGACGTGCTGGTTGTCGCAGATTTCCGCCGCTACCAACGCAGTCTTCACGCACTTTCGGAAAAGGCAGCAAACACGCGCAATGTGCAAATTGTCCTGATGACCGACAAATGGCTTTCACCGGTTTCCAAACACGCGTCCGAGGTACTGGCTGTTCCGATTGACAGCGGCACTCTGTGGGACAGTTATGCTGGCGCGATGGCACTGATTGAGGCGATAGTGACCCGAATCGCGGAAGCGAGTTGGAGCAAGACAAAAACCCGTATCGAAGCATGGGATTCGATGAGACTGGACTTTGGAGAACCGACCGATGATCAATAACCCGCTGATTTTTGCTGCTACTTCTGACCTTGCCGGAAAAACGCGCGGCAAAGCCTTTCCTGTTGCTGATCTTGAAAAACGGTTGCGAAAAGGTGTTGGTTGGACCCCAACAAACGTTATGATCACCTGCTTTGATGCCATCGCTGACGGCCCATTTGGAGCTTTGGGAGATTTGTTGCTGATCCCCGACTCCGGCACAAATGTCGAGGTGGATTTTCAGGATGGCGGCCCAACAGAGCGCCTTATGCTGGGTGACATCACGGATCTTGAAGGCAATCCGTGGGAATGCTGCACGCGTTCAATTCTGAAAGGTGCTCTGGAGCGGTTGAAAGCAGTGGGCGGTATCAGCCTCGTTTCAGCTTTTGAGCATGAGTTTCAATTCAAAGGCCCAACATCAAACCGAGGTGAAGCTTACTCTTTAGCTGGGTTCAGCGATCGCCGCGTCTTTGGCGAAGCGCTGATGTCAGCACTCGAATTTTGTGGGCTTGAGCCAGATACTTTCATGAAAGAATACGGTGCCAACCAGTACGAAGTCACCAACGGTCCCGATCAGGGTGTTCGTTCTGCTGACGCGGCTGTGATTTTACGGGAACTGACCCGCATGACCGCAAAACGTCTGGGAGAGGAAGTGACCTTCACCCCAATCCGCGATCCTGCTGGTGTCGGTAACGGCGTGCATATCCACATGAGTTTTCTGGATCAGAGCGGCGAACCAGCCACCTACGCCGGCGACGGGCCTGCTGGAATGTCGCCAGTCACTGCCTCTTTCATAGCCGGAGTTCTTAAATATCTTGATAGCATCATTGCATTGACAGCGCCCTCTGATGTCTCCTATCTACGCCTAACCCCGCATCGTTGGAGCGCGGCGTTCAACAATCTCGGTTTCCGAGATCGGGAAGCATCCGTGCGCATCTGCCCAGTCACGGGGACCGATCCGAAAAGTATCGCGCGTCAATACAACTTCGAGTACCGGGCTGCAGATGCGGCAGCATCCCCTTATTTGGCCCTGTCGTCAATTCTTCATGCCGGTGCGCAAGGGATTGAAGACGCGCTACCTGCCCCGGCTGTGACTGAAGAAGACCTCTCACTTCTAACAACCGAGGAATTGGAGCAACGCGGATACGTCCGCTTGCCCCAGTCTTTGGAAGAAGCATTGCAGCGATTTGAGAACAACAAAACTGTTTGCAACTGGTTCCCAAAAAACTTCGCGGCGGTGTACATCGCCCACAAAAGAGGTGAATTATCGGTCCTCGACGGGATGAACGAAGAAGATAGATGTGCCGCTTACGAAGCTGTTTATTAATTTCTGAATGGAGAAAAGCGTTCTACTTGTTGATCAGTAAATCTTATTTCCAGATTTCAGTCGTAAATGCGTTTGGCCATCGGCACTTCTTTCAGCAATAGGTTGATCGATGCAACCAACGCCATTTCTGCCGGGTTCATACTTCGCATTGGGTTCGTCAAAAAGTAAAGATCAACCGCTGGTAAGTTCGAGTATGGTGGCAATTGCCACAACTGGCCAAGATCGACGTCTTTTTGTGCAACATGCACGGGCAAAGCACCCACTCCAATCCCGGCTATAATCATGCGACGTACCTCGGGTAAGTTTGCTGAAATTCCCTTGAGATCGGGCTTCAGCAAAGCCATCTCTCTGAGTTGCGTAACTGAATAGAGCGGACCACTTTCCACATCGGTTTGAAATGAAACGGAACTTTCACCCTGCAACTCGGAAATCTTGATCCGCTCTTTCCCAAATAGTCGATGGTGCGGCCCACAGTATAGTCCAAAGTATTCGCGAAACAGGACACTGGCTTTCAGTGCGGGGTCTGGCTCTCTCATCAGACACAAGCCCATAGTTGCCCGGTTTTGTCGAAGGCGGTTAAGTACCTCCAGGCTTTCTGCAACCGAAATGGAATATGTAGCATCAGGGTGGACTTCATTGAAACGTTCAAGCGTTTCGTCGAAATGCGGTGACACCACATGGCTGGTCATCACAATACTTATGTGACCACTTATCCGGCTCTCTGCTTCCGTCATTAAACTCGGAATTTGTGACACCGACCCAAACATGGTGCTGCATTCACGATAAAGGATCTGTCCTGCCTCAGTGACAGCAAAATGACTCGGACGACGGTCGACCAAACGCTTGCCCACCGTGTCTTCCAATCGTTTCAAAGCGCTGCTTATTGTGGGTTGAGTAACGCCCAGAAAATCGGCTGCGCGGGTGATGCCCCTTCGGTCCACAACCACCATGAATGTGCGAAGCAAATTCCAATCCAGATTCCAAGGGAACCTCTGCTCGTAGGGTTTCATTATTAATCTCATCAATGTACTAAATAGATAGTATTTGTTTGCATTATGTAGAGCCGGCATGCAACAGATTTATGAGAGCGAAAACGAGAGCCGCTTCTGTTCACGCGGCCCGCTCACGGAAACACTGACAGGAAAGGACGCGACATGAATGCGTTTAGAAATATCTTCAGGGCGGTGGCTGTGGCCGGGTCCCTTACAGTTGCAATCGCAGGCTCTGCTTCGACTGCTTTTGCGGATGAGTTGGATGCCATCAAAGAAGCTGGTGTTATGCGTATAGCAATGAGCGGCGCTTACCCTCCGTTCAACTTCGTTAACGAGCAAAATGAAGTCGTCGGGTTTGACCCGTCAATCGGTGCGGAAATTGGCAAGCGCATGGGCATTGAGGTCGAGATTGTCACAACGGCCTGGGATGGCATCATCGGTGGTTTGCTTGCGAATAAGTATGACGCCATCGTCGGTTCCATGTCGATCACTGCAGAACGTGACGAAGTCGTTGATTTTGTTGGCCCTTATTACACAACAAAGCGCGCCATTTTCACAAAAGCTGGATCTGACATAACCAGTGTTTCGCAATTGGGTGATGCGACACTTGGCGTCACGCTGGGTGAAACGCACGAAGAATGGGCGCGTGACCTGGGATATACAATCCGCACGTACAAAGGATTACCCGAACTGCTGCTCGAACTCGACAACGGTCGTGTGGACGCCATCGTGAACGACTCGATCGCTGCAATTCTGGCGATGAAAGAAGTCGGTTATGACTTTGTCATGATACCTGACCTTGAAACCGAAGTTATCGGCGCGGGCATTGCTATCCGCGAAGGCAACCCCGAGCTGGCTGCGGCTATGCAAGCAGCCCTCGATTCAATGATGGATGACGGCACATACCTTGAAATTGCCAATAAATGGGTCGGCGGCGACATTCGCTGACCTCATCAACTTTGTGTCTGCCGGATAACTTCGGCAGACACGTTTGGCTAGGAAACCCCAAGATGACACCCGAATACGGCAAACTGACATGGGAAGAGGTGCGCGACGCAGACAAAGATCGCGTGGTTATCCTGAATGTGTCAGCGACCGAAGACCATGGTCCCCATATGCCGCTCGATACAGACACAGTGCTAGGAATGGCCGTGGCGAATGGCGTTGCCAAGATGGCCCCTGATGAAGTCTTCGTCATGCCCCCGATTGCCTACGGGTTCAACGAGCATCACAAGGATTTCCCCGGTGTCATATGGATTCAGCCTGAAACGCTGATCGCATTTGTAACCGACATAACCGCATCGCTGGCGCATCACGGATTTCGCCGCATCCTTCTTCTAAACTCGCACGGCTCAAATCATCCGGTACTTGATCTTGCGGCGCGCAAAACCGTGATTGCGAATGAAATCATCTGTGTCTCCGCTTCCTACTGGAATTTATGCGCCGACCGGATAAACGAACATCGAATGTCCGAGATTGGTGGCATCGCGCATGCTGGTGAATTTGAAGCTGCTATGTACATGCATCTGCAGCCCGAGTTTGTGCATATTGAAAAATCGACAAATCAAAACAAGCACAACCCCAGCAGCAAGTTTTTCAATCTGGATCTAGCCAAAGGTGGCGGCAAGGCCATGTTGATGCGCTGGTGGTCAGAAGCGTCACCCGATGGAACGATGGGTGATCCGACCGTCGCTGATCCGGAAACCGGGGCTAAGTTTCTTCAGGCAGCGATCGAAGAAACCACTGCGCTCGTTCGCGAAATTCGTGCGTTGCCAATATTGGCACGTGAAGACCACCATTAGGATGGAAAGAGAGAAAAATGGATTTTGATCTCATGATGAGAGTTTTTCCCTTCTTTCTTGAAGCGGCTTTGGTGACTGTCCAGCTCTCCATTCTGACTGCCATACTGGGTTTGATCTGTGGTTCGCTTGGTGCGGCGGCGCGATTGTCGCGCCTTCGTTTCTTCCGTGCGATCGGGGCAACATATGTCAGCATCATCCGGGGAACGCCTGCGCTTATCCAAATTTTCATCCTCTACTTCGGAGGGCCACAGATCGGCATACAGCTGGATGCTTTTTCAGCTGGCGTGATTGGCCTGAGCGTGAACATCGGTGCGTATATGACCGAGACTATACGTGGTGCGATCATCTCGGTTGACAAAGGCCAGATGGAAGCCGCACGCACGCTGGGCATGAGCCGCTGGCAAACGATGCGCAATGTCATAATACCCCAGGCCGCGCGCCTGATGGTTCGCCCGCTGGGTGTGAACATTAACGCTTTGATAAAGGGCACTGCACTGGTCGCCGCAATTTCAGTGATCGAGCTTACCTACACCGCTCAACGCTATATCGGCTCCACCTACAAACCGTTCGAGATGTTTCTGATCTCGGGCGCACTCTACATGATCATTATTTATGTAACGGGTCGCGGAATTGCCTGGCTCGACCGGAAAGTGCAGATCACATGATTATTCTGAACCACAGCGGGAGCTACCACTATGGGGCTTGATTTTACAGTTGTGCCAAAATTTTTCGACGTCATTTTCATCGGCGTCGGATGGACAGTTGCTATAACAATAGCTGCTGGCTTGCTTAGCTTTTTCGGTGGGATCGTTTTTGCAGTTGTTGCGCTCTATGGTCCTTTGCTGGTCCGCCTGCCCTTTCGGTTGTTCGCTTGGTTGTTCATGGGCACACCGCTGCTTCTTCAACTCTTCCTGATTTATTTTGGCCTCATACAGATCGGGATCGACTTGCCTGCCTTTGTGGCTGGGGTCGTCGGGTTGGGCCTGCATTTTGCCGTCTACAATTCAGAATTAATACAAGCCAGCATTCTGGCCGTCGACAAGGGCCAGAATGAAGCTGCAAGAACACTGGGCCTGAGTCGCGGTCAGGCTCTGCGCAAGGTCGTTATTCCGCAAGCTGTGCGCGCGGTCATTCCGCCAATCGGAAACAACATGATCGCATTGCTGAAGGATTCAGCCCTCGTGTCTGTCATCGGTGTCGCTGAACTAACGCTTGCAGCGCAACAGGCCATCGGGCGTACATTCCGGCCCTTCGAGTTCTATGTAACGGCTGCGGTTTGTTACTACTTCATCAACCTGGCTTTAGAAGCTGGTTTGCGGCGGATCGAACGCCACATCCAGTTGTCACGCTAGGCCCGAGCAAGGAGACAGATCATGTCAGATGCCCCATTTATAGAAATCCGGAACGCAGCAAAAAGCTTCGGTGCGCTCGAAGTACTCAAAGACATTAATCTGACTGTGGAAAAAGGCCAGATCGTTGCCATTATTGGCCCTAGCGGTTCAGGGAAATCTACGTTGCTGCGCGCGATAAATGAGCTTGACCCGTTGACCTCGGGTGAGGTGTGGCTTGACGGGGTGCAGATCAACAAGGACCTTCCATTTAGGCAATATGAAAAGCATGTAAATCAGGTTCGGCAAGACATCGGCATGGTGTTCCAGCACTTCAACCTATTTCCGCATTTAACGGTTCGCGGCAATATCACGCTTGCGCCCAAGATGCTCAAAGGTCTCTCCGACAAAGAGGTTAATGAACTTGCTGAAGAGCAACTGAAACGCGTCGGCATGCTGGAGAGGATTGACTACTACCCCAGCCAGCTTTCGGGTGGCCAGAAACAACGCGTCGCCATTGCCCGCGCGCTCGCGATGAAACCCAAAGTGATGCTGTTTGATGAGGCAACGTCCGCGCTCGACCCCGAATTGGTGGAAGAGGTTAACCTCGTCATGAAACAGCTTGCTGAAGAGCATATGACGATGATCATCGTGACCCATGAAATGGGCTTTGCGCAGGATGTCTGTGACCGTGTTCTATTCATGGACCAAGGATATGTTGTCGAGGAAGGCTCTCCGGATGTTGTGTTTCGCAATCCAACCCAGGACCGCACAAAAGATTTTCTGAAAAAGCACCTTCAAGGCCAGAACTGAAGTGAAAGACCTGCACATGACACGATCGTCGAATTTGTTCTATCAGTCGCGCCTCGCGCGTCCGATGCTGGATCGTGCTGAAGGGATTTACCTTTGGGACACATCGGGCAAGCGCTACCTTGATGGGTCAAGCGGGGCTATGGTCAGCAACATCGGCCACTCCAACCCCCGCGTGATCGAGGCGATGAAGAAACAGTTGGATAAATCTTCATTTGGCTACCGTCTGCATTTTCAAAACGAACCTGCCGAAAAACTTGCCCGGATGACGGCTGAATTGATGCCCGAAGGGTTGGACCGTGTGTTTTTTGTTTCCGGCGGATCGGAAGCTGTGGAAAGTTCTGTTAAGCTTGCGCGTCAGTATGCGATCACACAGGGCAATGATAAACGCTGGAAAGTAATCTCTCGCTTTCCGTCGTACCACGGGGGCACATTGGGGGCCGTCGCACTAACCGGGTATGACCCCCTTACCAAGCCTTTTGCTCCTATGATGCGAGAGATGCCGAAGATTCCGGCGCCCCTGTGCTATCTGGATCAAGACAATCTGGATGACGAAGCTCGCGGGTTGAAATACGCTGAGATGCTGCGGGACGAAATCATTGCGCAGGGCCCGGAAACTGTGTTGGCTTTTATCATGGAGCCCATTGGCGGCGCCTCTACCGGGGCCTTGGTGGCACCCGACAGCTACTACGGCCGTATCCGCGAAATCTGCGACGAATTTGGCATTTTGCTGATCTACGACGAGGTTATGACCGGCGCTGGTCGCACGGGTAAATTTGTGGCTTCAGAGCATTGGGGAATCACACCTGATATCGTGGCCCTGTCCAAGGGGTTTGCCGCTGGATATTCACCGCTTGGTGCCATGGTTGCAAAATCTGACATTGTTGATGCGGTACTGGACGCGGGTGGCTTCCTGCACGGCTTTACCTACGCAGGTAATCCGCTTGCCTGCGCTGCCGGGACTGCCGTTTTGACAGAGCTTCAGAGACTGGATCTGATCACAAATGCAGCGGCTATGGGTGAGATCCTGAAAAGTGAGCTTACCACCCTAATGGATCGATATCCGTTCATCGGGGATGTACGCGGCAAAGGTCTTTTGCTTGCGTTTGAGCTGGTTTCTGACCGCGAAACCATGGTGCCTTTGCCCAAGGGCCTTAACGCTTACAACAGGCTGGTCGATCTCGCTTATGAACGCGGCTTGATCATCTACTCACGCCGTACACGTGGCGGGATTGAGGGTGACCACTTTCTTGTCTGCCCGCCTTTGATCATAAACCGGCCTCAAATCGATGAAATCACAGCAACCCTAATCGAAAGCCTTGATTCGATGGCTGCCGAGATGAACCTGCCGGTGAATGTCTGATGCCGATGCCCGACAAAACCACCGACATGGCAGGCGTCATCACCCTGATCCCGGATGGGGCCAGTATCATGGTCGGTGGCTTTGGGGTGCCCGGCTCACCATTCTGTCTGATTGAGGAACTGGTTAGACAGGGCCAGAAAAACTTGACCATTATCAAGAATGATAGCAACGAGGCTGGCATGGGTGTCGACTGGTTGCTGCAATCAGGACAGGTCAAAAAGCTTATCACCAGCCACATCGGGCTAAATCCCAACGCCGTGCGACTAATGAACGAAGGCCTGATAGAGGTAGAATTCGTTGCACAGGGCATTTTGGCTGAACGCATCCGTGTCGCGGGCGCCGGTCTGATGGGATTTGTGACAGATATCGGGATGGGTACCCCTCTTGCCGAAGGTAAACAACGTGTTACTTTTGAAGGGAAAGAAGGAATTTTCGAACCTGCCCTGAAAGCAGACTTCGCGCTTGTACATGCGGATACGGCTGACCCATTTGGGAACCTGACCTTTAACGCAACAGCAAGGAATTTCAATCCGCTGATTGCAATGGCAGCCCGCTGCACTATTGCCGAGGCGGAAAGGGTGGTGCCTCTTGGAAAGATAGATCCAGGGCATGTGCAAACCCCTGCCCCCTTTGTCGACCACGTCGTGGCTTTACCAGATCTGCCGGAGGTCTATGGCATTGTTGAACGCTAAGGAACGGATGCTGCGCCGCGCAGCGAAAGATATTGAGGCAGGCATGACCGTCAATCTGGGGATTGGACTGCCGACACAGGTGATGACCTATGTTTCCAAGGATTTGCCCGTTTGCCTGCATTCTGAAAACGGCATTGCCGGTGTTGGTGCGCTTGTGACGAAAGACAAGGCAGACCGCAATCTGATTGACGCGGGTGGCGCTTATATTTCACCAGTTCCAGGGGCTTCCTATTTCGATAGCGCGGTCTCTTTCGCACTGGTGCGTAGCGGACGGCTTGACCTGACACTTCTGGGCGCCTTCGAAGTGGCAGCCAACGGGGATCTTGCGAATTGGATCATTCCAGGACGTTTTGCAGCGGGGGTTGGCGGTGCAATTGAACTGGCGCAAAAGGCGCGTAAAGTGGGTGTGATCACCACCCATACCGACAAGCACGGGAACCCAAAAATACTTGAGCGCTGCACATTGCCCCTGACCGCAATCAACTGTGTGGATCGAATTTACACTGACATGGCCGTCTGTGACATCACCTCGGAAGGCCTGATCCTAAAGGAGATCGCTGAGGGTGTTTCTGTCGAGGACGTCGTGAACGCCACCGGTGCTGATCTCACCATCCCAAGCGCTCCACTGCCTACGTTCTAATCGGGAAAGACCAATGGAAGCCTTAGAAAAATCCGCAATCCTGAACGCGGTTGATACGTTATTTGATAGCGAAATCGAGTTTCTTTCTGAACTCAGCAGTCATCCGTCAACACGCGGCAACGAACAATCCGCACAGGATTTCATGGCAAATGAGCTGCGGAATCGAGGGTATGACGTCGACCGCTGGAATATAGAGGTCGAAGATATTTGCCACCTGCCCGGCTTTTCTCCGGTCATCGGCAACTATGACGATGCGGTGAACGTTGTTGGCACACATAAAAGTACGACCAATAAAGGTAAAAGCCTTATCCTGAACGGCCATATCGACGTGGTTCCTGAAGGGCCGCTAGATATGTGGGACACGCCACCTTTCTCACCCCGCGTAGACGATGGTTGGATGTATGGTCGTGGTACCGGTGACATGAAAGCCGGACTGGCAAGCAATCTGTTCGCATTGGATGCGCTGCGCGAAATCGGTTACGTCCCGGCGGCTAATGTGCATTTTCAGTCGGTTGTCGAGGAAGAATGCACCGGAAACGGTGCGTTGGCGTGCTTGCAGCGCGGCTACAAAGCGGATGCCGCGCTTATCCCTGAACCATTCGATGAACAGCTCGTCAGTGCACAACTGGGGGTCCTTTGGTTTCAGGTGCATCTCAAGGGCATTCCTGTGCACGTTGCCTACGCCGGAAGTGGTTCTAACGCGATCGAGGCTGCGATTCCGCTGATTGATGCGCTTCACAAAATGGAAGCACGCTGGAATGAACCGCAATTCAGGCACGCCCAATATTGCAATCATGAACATGCGCTGAACTTGAATGTTGGCAAGATTGAAGGTGGCGACTGGACAAGCTCTGTCCCGGCATGGTGCGTATTTGACGTTCGAATGGGCCTGTTCCCTGGCCAAAGCATTGACGACGCTAAGCGCGAAATCGAAGAGGTGCTGATAGAGGCTGCGCAGGGGCATTCTTTCCTGCGAAACAACAAGCCCGAGATTGTTTATCATGGTTTTCACGCCGAAGGTTACGCCTTGAAGGACCACAAGGTCGCCTCAGCGCGTCAGGCTATCTCAAAACTCGAAAATGCCCATCACTTAGTCACAGGCAACGCTTTGAATATGGCCCCGATCACAGCCACCACCGATGGGCGGTTCTTCGGGCTTTATGCAGACACCCCTTCCTTGGTTTATGGACCTGCGGCTGAATCAATTCATGGCTTCAATGAACGCGTCGATCTTGAATCCGTGCGCCGTATTACCCAAACAACAGCGCTGTTTATCGCCGACTGGTGCGGTCTGGAAAAACTCTGAAAGGGTCTGAAATGCGCGAAGCTGTCATCGTTTCCACCGCTCGAACACCTCTTGGCAAAGCCTATAGGGGAGCCTTCAACAATACTCAGGGGCCTGTTTTGGCGGCGCATGCGATACGCGCGGCGGTGACGCGTGCTTGGCTGGAAGGGGGTGAGATTGAAGATTTCACCATGGGGTGTGCGCTGACCCAAGGCACCACAGGTATCAATGCAGCCCGTCATGCGGTTTTTGCTGCGGGCTTGCCTGATACGATCGCTGCCGCAACAATCGACCGGCAGTGCGCCAGCGGGCTTTCAGCCATCGCCACCGCCGCACATCAGGTAATGCATGAAGGTGTCGATGTTACCCTTGCAGGAGGTGTGGACAGCATTTCTCTGGTTCAGAACGACAAATGGAACGGGCACCGATATAAAATCAGATCGGTGGCAGATAACTATTATATACCCATGCTTGAAACTGCCGAGGTTGTCGCGAAACGCTATGATATCAGCCGCGAAGCGCAGGACGAATATGCACTTTCAAGCCAACAAAGAACGGCCAAAGCCCAAGCAACTGGCCTCTTTGACAATGAGATAATTCCCGTCAAAACAATGAAGTCGGTCAAGGATAACGCCACAGGTGAAACGTGCGAAGAACCCGTGATGCTTAGCGCGGATGAGTGCAACCGACCGGGCACTACCCTTGAAGCTTTGCAGGGGCTTGCTCCGGTTATGGGCGAAGATCACTGTGTTACTGCGGGCAACGCCAGCCAGATGTCAGACGGGGCGTCGGCCTGCGTTATCATGTCGTCCAACGAAGCGGCCCAGCGCAATCTGGAACCCTTGGGTATCTTCAGAGGCATGGCTGTTGCAGGATGCGCACCCGAAGAGATGGGCATTGGTCCAGTTCTTGCGATCCCGCGTTTACTTGAACGGCACGCTCTTAAGGTGCAGGACATCGACCTTTGGGAAATCAACGAAGCTTTCGCTTCACAGCTTCTCTATTGTCGTGAGAAACTTGAAATCGATCCTGATCGGCTCAATGTCAACGGCGGCGCTATCTCTATCGGTCACCCCTATGGGATGAGCGGCGCGCGTATGACCGGGCATGTTTTGCTGGAAGGGAAACGTCGCAACGCGAAACTGGCTGTCGTGAGCATGTGCGTCGGTTGGGGCATGGGTGCCGCTGCGTTGTTCGAGGTTCTCTGTTAGGTAAGCGAAATAAAATAAGAAATATGGAACTTACGCGGCAAATTACGTTCAACAGGAGATCCGAGAATTCAGATGTTCGCCTCAGAAACCCGTACAAATCTCGTTGGATTAAGTAACTGAATTAGCTTTGGCGCCACCGGTAGATGCTTGAACGGCTGACACCATAAATTTCGCCCTGCCCTGGCGACGTGGCCAGCCACTTCAGTGTGTCTAAGTATCCGCAATTTTCACTGTATCTACGTCAATCCTTGGCCATGAACTTCTTCGTCTTCCCAAACCAGAGAGGTTAAAGAAAATGCCCCGCGAGAGCGCCTTGGGTGTGGTGCAATCAATGCCCGCTTCATGTTCAGGCAACCACTGCACTCCAAGCTTTGTAGGACTCCTGCTACTGCTCGCCCACCCCTCACGCCATGCCCTTCAATCATGTCCATGTCGTCCCCGGTCTCCCGGTTCTCCGCACAGACGTAAGGCGTGTCTTCGGCACCGAAGCAGTAGATAATCCAGGTTTCATGTCGCGTTGTCTCGTCCCATTCTAAACCCTGAAGAAATTCGATGATCGGGTGTCAGGAACTCTTGACGCAAAAAATCCAGATGGCATCCAAGAGTTTCTTCTTTGAATGCCGTCGTTAAAGTTCGTCTTGCCATATGGGATTAGTCCAAGCACGTTTGCCTGCTCCGTCGATTATCGTCACGCGCAACCACGGGCTTCGATCCGGCACCAGCCAACCGACGTCAAGGTCAGCAAGATTGAGCGTTGCACGGGTAATGGATTTGCCGTGTGATTTAACGGAACGCGATGTGCCGCCGACAACGGAAATAGAATCTACGGGCGAGCACTCAATATTGATCTGATCTTCGGAAATGGACAGAGAATGGATTTGCGGGCCTTGGCTGGAGTAGTAGTTTCCTAATTTGAGCGCATTGAGCAAATCGTCAGGTTCCAGGCTTTCCGCTTTCACATGAACCCAACCGCCAAAAGCATCATCATGGCCACTTGAAAAATGAGCATCATCAGCTGCATAAGCAGTGAGGCGTTTTCCTTCATTTGCCATTTGGTCAAGCAAATATCAACCTTCACCCCGGTCGGTTTGAACCGCACTGCCATGATTGTATATTTCCACCGCTTGAGCCACATTGATATTGCGCGCATCTTCCATTGTGAACTGTGACCATGCCGGATGTGCGATAGCAACAAAAGCACCCGCTTCAACTGCTCTACGAGCAATTTCAGGGCCTGTTTCCTCGTCACCGCACGGTTCAAAATCCAGTGGGAGACCGGCAGCAAGTATGTGCCATAGCTCCCCGACGCTTGTTTTAGGCGCGTGCAACTCAGCCCCGAGTATTGTTGTAAAACTGTTTGAGCGCATACTTCGCGTATCAGCCATCGGCCATTTAATTTGTTCAACAAAATGCTCCGACATCATGAGAAAATCATAGCCGGCATTCTTGTATGCTTCGACCACACTCTCTATGGGTAAAGCTCCGTCAGAAAGTGTCGAATGTGTATGGAGATTGCCGCGCCAGAAACGCCCCGGCAAAGAGAAAGGTGATATGTTTTTCATTAATTTACCTTTGAAAGCGGGTGCTTATTATAAAATGTCATATATGGACGGCGTTACTGCACAAATCGGCCTGAGTTCAGGTTGTCCCTCCATCTTCAGTGGGGATCAGCTATAAAACCACAGTTTCTCAATTTCATGATCAGAACGATCCCATCTACACCCATGCTCGGTCGTTCGTTGTTGTAAGTCCATAGCCATTTATGGAGTGCTATCAGAAGAAACTTGCTTCAGGCGGATCAAGTGATTTCGTAACCTTGGGCACGAGCACATGCAGCACATTTCACTCCGGCAAAGCGTCACTTGAAGCAACCCTTCTGGCGGTGACGTTCTATGCCCGCTTCCCACTATCGTTACACAACACTGAAAACCGGCGACACGAACGCGGGATCGACATCAGCCACCAGGCCGGTGGCTTTGGTGGAACGGTTTGTTCCAATATTTTGCCACCCTCTTGCCAAGTGGTGCGATCTTTGTGTGGTCTAACGAATTGCCTGAGTTGGGAAATTGAGGCGAGTTGGAATTCCTTTGGCTACCCAAATTCGCGTTTCAATCGTATAGGTATTCTCGGCTCACGCCCGATTCAAACGCATTTATTACCTAAATCGTGACACCTCCCATTTAGCCGTCAATAACACACGCGCTCAAGTCAGACACTTCTGACCGCCGGGATTTTTGGCTGGCTGATGTGGTATCTGGTCGCCAACACCGCCCATAACCTTGAAGTGCGCGGCATGAACACCGGCTTTGGCTTTATCAAAAGCTCGGCCGGGTTTGATATT
>NZ_JAGFNU010000016.1 GCF_018457175.1 Pseudohalocynthiibacter aestuariivivens | reverse complement strand
CTTAAAAATCCCATGTCAATCACTCCATATCTCCCTGAACAAAAGCGTCAGGGTAGCGTCGTTACATGGGTCAATTCTCAGTGAAAATTTAGGGGCCTACCGGGTCAGTTCTCAACGCAAATCAACAGACCTGAACGGCTGCTCGATCTCATCCGGCGCTTCACTGTCTTTGATGGAGGCGTTCGGAAGGTAGCGCGTCATCAGCAATTTTTCGGCATCCGCCGCGCGGTGGAGACCGTGAAGCAATTCGATATCAACGACGCGCGCAAAGGCGGCGTAATCTGGCACACGCAGGGCTCGGGCAAATCGTTGACGATGGTCATGCTGGGCCGCTCGCTGGCACTTGATAAAACTATCCGGAACCCGCGAATCCTGATCGTCACCGATCGCGACGATCTCGACAAGCAAATCAAGGATACCTTCAAGTCATGTGATCTTGAGCCAATTCGCGCCACAAGTGGCTCGCATCTCCTTGAACTCATCCGTGATCGGGCCCCCTTGGTCACAACGATCATCAACAAGTTCGAAACAGCATTGCGAAACAGCCAAGCTGCGGACGAGGATGCAAACATCTTCGTTCTCGTTGACGAGAGCCACCGTACACAGACAGGTCGCTACGGTGGTCACAGCCAGTTCGCCACCAAGATGCGCAGGCTTCTGCCGCAGGCTTGCTATCTGGGGTTCACCGGCACTCCTCTCCTCAAAAAAGAGAAGAACACGCTCTCGACATTCGGTCGATTGATCCACCGATACGCCATCGATGAAGCGGTTGCCGATGAGGCGGTGGTCCCACTTTTGTACGAGGGGCGACTGGTTGAACAGCAGGTCACCGGCAATGTCATCGATCGCTGGTTTGAAAAGATCAGTGAGGGCCTTACGAATAGCCAGAAAGCTGATTTGAAGGGTAAGTTTTCGCGAATGGACGCGCTGTCCAAGACTGGGCAGACAATCCGGGCAAAAGCTTTCGATATTTCAGAGCATTTTCGCCAGCATTGGCAGGGCACCGGATTCAAGGCGCAATTGGTAGCCCCTTCGAAGGCAGCAGCTGTGCGCTTCAAGGAAGTACTCGACGAAATTGGCCACGTCTCGAGTGCCGTCGTCATATCACCGCCAGACGACAATGAAGGGAACGAAGAAGTCGATCAGGAATCCAAGGACGTCGTCCGCGGCTTCTGGTCGAAAATGATGGCCCAATACAAAACTGAGGATGAATACAATCGTCAGATAATCGACGCCTTCAAGGGATCAGGGGATCCCGAAATCCTCATTGTTGTATCGAAGTTGTTGACCGGCTTCGACGCGCCAAGAAACACGGTTTTGTACGTTTGCAAGTCGCTGAAGGAGCACAATCTGCTTCAGGCTATCGCGCGCGTGAACCGCCTGTACGAAGACGGGGACACAGAAAAACAATTTGGGTTCATTGTTGATTATGAGGGCTTGCTTGGTGAACTTGACAGCGCCCTGACGACTTACAGTGCTTTCGAGGGCTATGAGGCTGCGGACCTTGCCGGGACGGTCCACGACGTCAGGGAGGAGATCCGCAAACTCCCCCAACTGCACGACCAGCTCTGGGATATCTTCAAGCCCGTCCGCAACAAGAAGGATATGGAGCAGTTCGAACAACTTCTTGGTGATGAAGCCCTGCGGCAGGATTTCTATGCACGGCTTCGGGCCTTCAGCCGATGCCTCCACATATCGTTATCATCGGACAAGCTGCTTGATGTCTTTGACGAAGCCAAAATCGACAGGTTGAAGCGTGACTGGAAGCAGTTCTCTGAACTAAGGCGCTCGGTTCAACTCCGGTATCAAGAAACCGTCGATGTCCGCGAGTTCGAACCGAAGATTCAGAAACTGCTTGATGACCACGTCGTGGCATTGCCAGCGGAAACAATCATCGAAGTGGTCAACATCAACGATCCCGATGCATTGAAGGCGGTTGTCGAAGAAACAGGTGTCTCGGAGGCGTCGCGAGCGGATCGCATTGCCAGCGCCACACGCCGCGCTATCACCGAAAAGATGGAGGAGGACCCCACGTTCTACCGCGAGTTCTCGGAGCTGCTTGAGGACACGATCCGCGCCTACCGGGAACGCCGCCTTTCAGAGCGCGACTATCTGAACAGCGTCGTTGATTTGGCGAGCAAGGTCGCCAGAAAGGATCGCGGCCGCGAAGTGCCTGAGCCTATCCGGGGCAACGACGATGCTCAAGCTTTCTTTGGAGTTCTAGATACCCGACTAACCACTAGTGACGGCGTGCAAGTCAGTGGTGACGATGTAGCCCACATCGCCCTGGATATCGTCGGGATCATCAGGGCCCACCTGATTGTGGACATCTGGTCTAACGACGTGGCTCAGAATAACCTGCGTAACGCAATTGACGACTTCTTCTTCGATGTCCTGCGTGATCAAAAAGAGATCGAATTGCCCGTCGAAGTACTGGATGACATCGAGCTCAAAATTATGGATCTCGCGCGTGCAAGGTTCGCGGGATGATAGCAGAATGCAATCACCTGAAATACGGCGAGCAGCGCATCGAATATCGCGTAGTCAGACGCCAAAGGAAGACCCTTGAGATAGCGGTGAACCCCGATGCTTCAGTTGTCATCACGGCACCCATGGACGCGAGCACTGAGGCAATCGAACAGAAGCTTCGAAAAAGGGCAGCTTGGGTTACCCGGCAGCAAAGGTATTTCACGCAGTTTCTGCCGCGTACCCCAGAACGCAGTTTCATAGCGGGCGAAACGCATCTCTATCTTGGCCGACAGTATCGACTGAAAGTCGTCCCGAATGTGCGAGAAAGCGTAAAGCTCATTCGCGGCTATATCGTGGTTGAGACACTTCGCCCGAACCGAACTGACATTACTCGCGAGCTGGTTGAGGGCTGGTACCGCAACCGAGCCCACGTCAAGTTCGCAGAGCAGGTCGAACAAAGTCTGCAACGTTTCCCGGAGCCCGAAGCATTCCGGCCGAAAGGGATGATCATCCGCCAGATGAAACAACGCTGGGGGTCAATGTCGCCGGCGCACCGTCTCTTGCTGAACCGACGTCTCGTCGAGGCCCCGGTTGACGCCATCGACTATGTCATCACCCACGAGCTTTGCCACATCGCTGAGCCCCACCACGGCACGGCTTTCTTTGACCTGCTGGACCGAGTGATGCCGAATTGGGAGCGCCGGAAGCAACGCCTAGAGAGGATAATGGCCTGAGAAATTCCGACGCTAGTCGCCGCTGAACCAAACGAGACCGCTGTCCAAATGAAACCACCTGACCGGAATATGCTAATAATATCATCCACTTGTGGAACTTCACCAAATCAGCGCAGTCAACAGGTCCAGAGAATGTCAGCCCGTAGAGAACGCTTTGGGCCCTCTTCGCACCGGGGCCGGTGAACAGCCTCTCCCGCATAACCCTTGAATATTACGGAAAAATCCGGCCGAAGCCGGATGGAGAGAAACGTTTGTCTAGGGCAAGTGGCGGACAGACAGGGATTCGAACCCTGGAGACGGTCTCCCGCCTACACACTTTCCAGGCGTGCGCCTTCGACCACTCGGCCACCTGTCCGTTGCGCGGGTTCTTAGCAAGACTAGAGGGATAAGCGCAAGCGCTTTAGCGCGTTGTTTTGCAATTGTTCTGAAAGGTCTTTGAAATCCTGAATCAGCTTATGAACAACACCCTTACGTAGTTG
Source organism: Pseudohalocynthiibacter aestuariivivens (assembly GCF_018457175.1). Taxonomy (GTDB): domain Bacteria; phylum Pseudomonadota; class Alphaproteobacteria; order Rhodobacterales; family Rhodobacteraceae; genus Pseudohalocynthiibacter; species Pseudohalocynthiibacter aestuariivivens. The sequence goes on along the minus strand of NZ_JAGFNU010000016.1, from coordinate 46,643 downwards.
AGCAGTCAGCTTACTAAAAGCACATTAACCCGGCGGTTCTGTTTGCCTTTGTTTTCAATTTTTCCAAGCTGAACACTGCCAATTTCACCGGTTTTGGCAACATGCGTTCCCCCGCAGGGTTGCAGATCCACCTGATCTTCGCCAGCGCCAATCCGTACCAGACGCACGTGCCCTGCCCCTGATGGTGGCTTCACCGACATCGTTTTTACAAGCCCCGGGTTCGCCTCGAGTTCGGCATCCGTTATCCAGGTTTCGCTTACCGGTAAATTCCGGGCGATCAGCGCATTCAGCTCTGCTTCCAACGCATCTTTGTCTTCTGGTGTTTCAGGCATGTTGAAATCAAGCCGCCCCTTGTCGACACCGATTGCGCCACCTGTTACTGGCAGCGGTACGACCACGGACAAAAGGTGAAGGGCTGTGTGCATACGCATTAATTTGTAGCGCCGATCCCAATTAAGCGACTGTCTCACCTCGGCGCCGATCATCGGCAAGCCAGACGGTTCACCCGGAACAAGAACAATATCATTTTCTACACCCTTTATTGTCGTTGCTACAGCCAGTTCGCCACCATCCCAAACAAGGGTTCCACTGTCGCCCGGTTGTCCGCCGCCCTGTGCATAAAAGATCGTCTGATCAAGAATGATCCCCCCTTCGGGCGTGTGTGCGACAACCAGTGCTGGCGCATCTTTCAGATAGGCATCTTTGCGAAACAACATTTCTGTCATTTATGTTTCCTCACCCGTCGCGTCTGTGCTTTCAAAATCAACCTCTGCAATTGCGTCGCTCGGAGCGTTAGACGCTTCAGAATGTTCTGATGCCTTGGATGTATCTGGCGCCTTTCCTCCCCCCGAAAGGACTTCGGGATTGCGCAGCCAGATATCGCGCTGAGCGAACGGGATTTCGATACCCTCTTCTGCAAACCGCCGGGCAATTTCATGGTTCATGTCTGACTTGACGCTCAGCATCCAGTTCACATCCCGCAGGATTGCGCGGATTTCAAAATCAAGGCTGTCAGCACCAAAACCCTGAAAAATGACACCAGGAGGCGGATTTAGGATTACCATCGGATGCGCCTCGGCGATTTCCTGTAAAATGGCTGCTATTCTTTTGGTGTCGTTTCCATAAGCAACACCCACCGGAACGATGACACGCCCGGTCAGGCTGCCTTTGGTCATGTTCATGACGACGCCTGAAATCAGATCGGCGTTTGGCACAATCACATCAGCCCGGTCGAATGTTTCAATCCGGGTAGACCGCACCGAAATATCGCGGACGTAACCGGAATGGCTCCCAACTTCGATCCAGTCACCTTCCGAAATTGGCCTTTCGATCAACAGGATGATACCCGAGACAAAATTGGACACGATGTTCTGGAGACCAAATCCAATACCAACCGACAGCGCACCAGCCACGATCGCAAGCGATGAAAGGTCAATACCTGCGCCCGTAATCGCGATGATCGCTGACAAAAATATCCCTAGATACCCTGTGCCAGACACAATCGCGTTACGCCCCCCGGTATCAAGCTTTGTCTTGGGTAAAACCGTGTTGCGCAGCGTGCCCTGAATCAGCCGCGTCAGGGTGTAGCCAAGCACAAAGATGACAGCAAACGTCAGAAAAACAGTGGGCGAAATTCGCGCGCCACCCAGCGACACGCCGCCCAGAAACTTGTTCCACATCTCTGAGAGCGTCGCGAGCCGCGCACCCCATATCAAAGCAAGAACAGGTGCAGCCGCGAAAAGTAAAACAAAGCCAAACAGAACAGGAATAAGGGACTCGCGCGCGCCATCCCTATTGCCAACAAGCAATGCATAAACTTCTGAAAACAAGCGTTGCAGTATCTGAATAAACGCCAGTAGGGCCAAGGTCACCGCAGTCGGGAACACCAACTGCGCGGCAGCCGCAAAATACCCGACAAGACCCAGCACAACACCGACGACGACAACAACCATAACGGCCCGGCCCAACAACCGGACTATTCTGTTCCGGTACGTCTGTTGTTCGTTCTCTGCAGCATCGTTACGTGCATGTTTGACCAGTAGTTGGCCCAGGCGGAACGTCATGACCGCAACAATCACCAGCAAGGGAAATACAAACGCGAGCAATACCCTTGTAGAGAGATTTTCAAATTCAACGACAGCGACAACGATCAGTTGCAGTCCGATCGCAAGCCCCAGGCCAGCGCTGAACCAGCGCCCTTCCGCTTTTTGTTCGGGTGTTAGGTTGAGATAAGGGTCGCTCGTATGCGACCGCGGGAACATACGTACACCCAACCATCGAGCTACAAAAAACGCGAGCCCCGCAGGTGGCAGCGCAGAAACGATTACTGACCCTCGCAACCCGATCAACCCCGAGGAAAAAAGAGCTTCGCTTAGCGCGAAGACACCGAGCAATGGAACGATAACCTGCCCCAGAGAAATTAAGAAACCAAGCAGCCAACGCCAAGCAATCTTATTTTTGCTTTGCACACGCAATGAAAGAACTTCCATCCAGTGTCGACCACGTGACAAAAGGACGACCGCTAGCAAGCCAAGGAACAAAGTCAGCGGCAATTTTTCGCGGAATTGCGCGTTCTGTAAAGGGCTTGCCCAAGCACCTGATATTTCAGAGTGAATACCCGTCAGCGTTTGACCAATTGCGCCAAACCCTTCTGCCCAGATAACCGGATTAAGGGGCGTTGGACCAAGCTCCAGAAGTTGATCCGTTTGTCGGCTCCGGATGATACCGTCGACCTGTCGGATCAAACCGTCAGCACGCGTAAATGCCTCCTCAGCTGTCTGTATTGGCACGCGAACACTGGCGAGCGTTTCGCTCAACGTCTGGCGTCGCGCGGCAATTTCCGCAGACTCTGGCACACCGTCAGGAACCGGCCCAAGTGCTGCAAGCTGTGACTCAAGCGTTTCTATCCGGGCTTTGTTTGCAGATTGCGCAACCGAAAACTTTTCGCGCCAACCGGCCAGTTGTGCACGAAGCTCTTCAAGAGCAAGATCAGACGCCCGCGCCGCTGATACAGCATCTTCGGCGCGTTCTGCGGTTTTTTCCCACTCTGCATAATCTGGGGCGGTGACAACTTCCTGTGCGACCGCATGTGCAACGAATAAAGGGCTTACAGCGCCAGAAAGCGCCAAAATCAAACATAAAAGAAGCGAGTGAAATGTTTTCATCAATCCTCAAAAACGCCCGGAATGCTACGCGGTGCAGCATCAAGCCAGTCTGGAACCGGCAGGCCTTTTTCCTTTAAAAATGTCGGGTTAAACAGCTTTGACTGGTAGCGATTTCCATAGTCACACAGCACCGTCACAATCCGGTGTCCCGGGCCAAGCTCGCGCGCCAATCGGATTGCGCCTGCAACGTTGATACCTGAAGAGCCACCCAGAATGAGCCCCTCTTCCTTGAGTAGGTCAAACACAATCGGGAGCGCTTCTGAATCTGAAACTCGATAAACATTGTCCACCTTCAAGCCTTCGAGGTTTGCTGTAACTCGCCCCTGACCGATACCTTCGGTGATCGATCCACCGACTGATCCGAACTCTCCGGTGGTATAGAAATTGTAAAGCGCTGATCCCTCTGGGTCCGCCAGGCCGATTTTTATGGTCTTGTCACGTGCGCGAAGCCCTTCGGCAACGCCAGACAATGTACCGCCTGACCCAACTGCGCAGATGAACCCATCAAGCTTTCCGTCCATCTGTTCCCAAATCTCCGGTGCTGTTGTTTCAACATGCGCTTGTTTGTTCGCCACATTGTCAAACTGATTGGCCCAAATCGCACCATTAGGTTCGGTAAGTGCTAATTTATTCGCCAATCTTTCTGAATATCGAACATAATTGTTCGGGTTCTTATAGGGCGCAGCCGGTACCTGAACAAGCTCGGCACCCGCCAGTCGGATCATCTCTTTCTTTTCCTGACTTTGCGTTTCAGGAATGACAATCACCGTTTTAAACCCAAGCGAAGCGCCAACCAGGGCAAGACCAATTCCCGTGTTGCCCGCAGTTCCTTCGACAATGGTTCCACCCGGGCGGAGCGCACCCCGTGCGACAGCATCTTTGATGATATAGAGCGCAGCCCTGTCTTTCACGGACTGACCGGGGTTCAGAAATTCTGCCTTGCCATAAATGTCGCATCCTGTCTCTTCACTGGCTTTCCTCAGCCGGATCATCGGAGTGTTCCCAATCAGTTCAACAAGGTCGTTGCAAATGCGCATATGTTTCTGCCCTCTTAACGTTCCACCCTGTGTAGGCTGCGTTTTGGCGGAACTCAAGCATCCGCGCGCAGTCGATCACGATTGAGTGCGAGCCAAAATGCCGACAGTACAAGTGGACCGATTTCAGCTTCACCACTCTCAACCAATGCCATCAATTGCTCAAAGCACAGAACATGTGTGCGAATATCTTCACCTTCACCGGATACGCCGCCAAATTCATCTACTTCGTCAGGCAAATCACACAAACCAAGATAGGTATGGAAATACTCTGTTGCAGCACCGGGGGTTGGGTAATGTCTGTTGATCAGCTGCAGATCTGTCAGTGTTAACCCTGCCTCTTCCTTTGCCTCACGATGCGCTGCATCTTCGGGTGTTTCCCCTTTGTCTATGCGGCCTGCAATCGGCTCGAGCGTCCAAGGGTGTCTATCCCCACGCATAAACGCACCCACACGAAACTGTTCGACGAGCAAAACCCGGTCACGTGCGGGATCATAGGGTAAAACGATGACCGCATCGCTTGTTACAAAAACCGAGCGGCGCAACGGTGCAGAGACGGTTCCATCGAAACGACGATGGGACAAATCCAAATCGTCGAGCGCAAAAAAGCTGTCATAGGCGCGTTCGTGATTCAGTAAGCTGACATCGGCCTGCCCGAAGCCGTATCGCAAACCTGATGGTGTTGGGCTGTGAACCGAAACTATTTTACGCGCCCGTGCCCGAAGCATTTGTAAACGTCTTGCAACTTCGTCTGCATCGATCTGGCCAAATAACTCGGCCACATCTGCAGCCGCAATCAATGTCACCGCGCCATATTGTTCTACAAAATCTTCAAGGCTCCACGATGCCCCTTTTTGCCACTGACCGGGGCGTGGAAAATAAACCTCGACTGGGGATGTCTCCCCGATTGGCGTCACCAGATGCAAATCATAGTGAAACCCGCCTTCGTAATAGTTGAGCCGCGCAACATCTTCTTCTGAAGCGTCAAAACTGACACCTTCAGCAACGCTGCCGACTTCTTCTGTAATAAGCGGGAATATCTGACCTTTTGCCCAGTAAACCGCATGGTCGGGCAGGCGTGAACGTGTCATCTCATCTTCTGAGACCGAACGATTCAACACCACTTCCAGCAGCGGACGATGACACAACGTGCCATAAAAAAACATTTGCTTCACGTTTTTAGTTCCACCGCCGATCAGCAGCATTTGTAACAAGACCGGCAATTATTCCGCCAATCAGTGCCGTGCCGATCACTTCTGTCGTTGCAATCAACTTCGCGTATTCAAACCCGATCTCGAAAATCGCGACAACCGCCTCTGTTGGGTTGTCGTAATATTTTCGGAGCGACAGTTTTACCATTTTAGCCGCCGAATGCAGGAAAAGCGCCAGCAGCCCGAGTGCGACGCTTGTTGTTATACCAATGCCAACGGAGCCGCGCACCCCGCGCCCTGCACGCGGGCCCATGATTCTCCAGCCGCAAACGACACCCAACAAGGCATTTATGATGCCAAGGAACGGCACAGGTGTTCCCTCTGGTAAAAGCGGCACAATCATTCCGGAAACCAAATAGGCAAGACCTGCAAAACAAGCTGCGGCGACAAGGCGGGCTGCTGTGGGCATCTGACTACTCTTTTTTTTACCTCTGGCCGTAGAAAACCAGAAAAACCCAAAAAACGCACCTAAATTATTTTAAATGACCTTCTTTCCAGGCGGAATATGCTACAAGTGCAACGCCCCGCCCGTCAGAGGCTGAAACAATCGGATCAGGGTAGGCAATATCTTCACTCAGGGCCCAGCTACGCGGCACAGCCTTGAAATAAGACAGCGCAGTCCGGCTTGGCTTGGTATATCCTTCCGCGATCCAACGCCGCTGATAGCTCTGGTCCGCATCAAACTTGTCCGCCTGTGTTACAGGGTTAAACACCCGAAAATAAGGCGTTGCGTCCGGTCCGCAGCCCGCGACCCACTGCCATCCCATCGCATTGGCTGCCGGGTCCCAATCTGTCAGGCAATCCGCAAACCAGGCCTGACCGATCCGCCAGTCAGTTAACAGATGTTTTGTCAGGTAGCTTCCGACAATCATGCGTGCGCGATTGTGCATTGTCCCGGTCACGTACATTTCACGCATCGCTGCATCAACAAACGGAATACCCGTGCGCCCCCGCCGCCAGGCTTCTGCAAGCTCGGTGTCTCCACGCCAGGGAAAGCTTTCCCACACCCTGCGCCAGCATTCCGTTTCGATCCAGGGTGTATGATGGATCAGATGATACGAAAATTCGCGCCAGACCAGTTCCTTCAGAAAATGTTCTGCACCTAAGTGCCCTTCGTTCAGCGCCCTTGCACCTGCATGCCAGACCATGCGCGGACTAATTTCCCCATAAGTCAGATTTTCGGATAGTCCCGACGTTGAACGCAGGCCCGGAAAATCCCTGTATTTCTTGTATCCATCAACAGCTATCTCGATGAAATTACGAAGCCTGTCTTGTGCTGCCCTTTCCCCGACACGCTGGTGTTTGGCCACCGCCGCCGCACCGCGATTCATTTCAGCGTCCATTTTCCAATTTGAGAGCGTGGCACTTTTTGGCCAGTTCGCAGGTGCAGGCCACCGCTTTGGTGCGGGCAGGCAAACGCCAACCTCTTTTTGCTTCACCGTATTCCAGAAGGGTGTGTAAACTTTGTAAAACCCGCCGGTTTTTGTTGAAACCGTCCAGGGTTCAAACAGCACATGTCCCGGGTGGCTGTCTGCCTTAACCCCCTCTTTACGCAATGCAGCCTTGACCTCTGTATCGCGCACCTTTGACGCAGTATCATAAAGGCGCGACCAGAAAACACCCGTCGCGCCCGTCTCGGCAACCACAGAACGTAAAACATCATGCGCACGCCCGCGTCGCAGGATTAGTGCTGCACCCAGATCGCGAAGTTGAGTGGAAATGTTTTCTAAAGACAATCCCAGCCGAAATTTCGCGGCCGCACCAAGGACTTCAACCACCTCGTCATGAATGAAAAGCGGTATCACAGGCTGTCCTGTCGCAATCGCAGCAACCATTGCCGGATGATCGGCCAGCCGAAGATCCCGCCTTAACCACAGTATGATCGGTGGCCTTTGGCCCATACGTTAAAGCACCTCGTCCAATACACTGATCAGCTTGGAAACTTCGTTTTCGCTTGTGTAATGAACAAAGCTAAGCCGAAGAACGCCTTTGGCTGGGTCGATCCCCATCGCCTCAAGTGCGCGAACAGCGTAAAAGTCACCCCCGCCTGCCATAATACCGTGTGGCGCAAGCTCAGCGGCAACGGGTTCTGCCTGCCCGGAAAGCTCTACAGCAACTGTCGGCGCCCGACTGTCCGCCTGTATCGGTCCAACAAGCCGGACAGAGTTTTTCTGTGAAAGGTAGTCAAGAACAGGTTGCAGATGTTTAACTTCATGCGCGCGCATCAGGTCATGCACGGCTTCAGCCCGCTTTGTCTCATCTGCCGCCTCTGAGAAATGATGGGAATACAAAGCATCTGCATAGTCCGCCATACCGGCGCTTGCCGCGACCTGTGCATGGTCCGGCCCCGCTGGGGTGAAACGCTTATAAAGGCTTGCTTCGTTGAAATAGTGCCCCTGGTTCGGAAGCATCATGCCCAACTCGCGCCGCATCACCATGATCCCCTGGTGCGGACCGTAGGTCTTGTAGGCAGAAAACAGGTAAATATCTGCCCCCAGCTTGCCCACATTCGGCAATCCGTGGGGCGCATAGCTTACCCCGTCAACGCAGACGAATGCCCCCGCTGCATGTGCAATCGCTGTCACCGCAACAACATCGTTAATCTCGCCCACAACATTGGAACAATGCGGGAAACAAACCAGCCTGACGCTCTCATCCAACAGATCGACAAGGTCACCGGGGTCCAGATGGCCCGTTTCCGGGTCAATCGTCCATTCACGCACTTCGATCCCCTCGTCCGCCAAACGGCGCCAGGGACCAGAGTTTGCCTCGTGGTCCTGATTGGTAACAACAATCGCATCACCGGGTTTCAGCCACTGGCGAAAGGCCTGCGCAAGAACATAGGTGTTCTGCGTTGTTGATGGACCAAAACTCACCTCATCGGTATCCACACCCAACATCAATGCCAGACGGGTCCGCGCCTCATCCATTTCCTCGCCACCTAATCGGCTTGCCTCGTAGGCCGAATAGGGTTGCACTTTTCGCTGGTGATAAAACCGCGTCAGACGGTCGATCACTTGCTGGCACGTGTAACTACCCCCGGCATTTTCGAAAAATGCCTGTCCTTGCAAAGAAGGCTCTGAAAAGGCGGGAAACTGCGCACGTACAAATTTAATATCAAGCTGGGTCATGCTGGCCTCAATAGAAGAAGACCCCAAAGCCGATGCTCCGGGGTCTTTCATGTTAGGCATGACTGCGTTGGGTGCAAGCCGTTAGTGCACCTTAATCGGCATTCACATCAACAACGACACGTCCTTTGACCTGACCCTTCAGTATATCTGCACCAAGTTTCGGAAGATCAGAAAGTTTCGCTGGCTGGATCATCTGCTCGAGTTTTTCCATTGGCAAATCTTTTGCGATCCGCTGCCACGCACGCACGCGGTTGTCATAAGGCTGCATCACGGAATCAATCCCAAGCAGGTTCACACCACGCAAAAGGAACGGAATAACGGTCGCAGGAAGTCCAGTGCCACCCGCAAGCCCTACCGCTGCGACAGAGGTTCCATATTTCATTTGTCCAAGAACGCGCGCCAGCATTGCGCCGCCAACGGCATCGATACAACCAGCCCATGTTTCACCTTCCAGCGGGCGTTTCACGGTCTCATTCAGCTCTTCGCGGGCAACGATCTGGGTTGCACCCAGTGATTTGAGGTACTCGGCAGTTTCTGGACGCCCGGTAACACCGGCAACCTCATAGCCAAGGTTGGCCAGGATCGCAGTTGCAACAGAGCCGACACCACCCGCAGCACCGGTTACAAGAACGGGACCATGATCTTTTTCAAGCCCGTGATCTTCCAGCGCCATAACGGCGAGCATGGCCGTGAAACCGGCTGTTCCGACCGCCATTGCCTGACGTGTATTAAGCCCCGCTGGCAGTGGCACAAGCCAATCGGCCTTGACCCGCGCCTTTTGCGAATAACCGCCCCAATGTGCCTCGCCCACGCGCCAGCCGGTCAGCACAACCTTGTCACCAGGTTTGTAACGGTCATCATCCGATGCTTCGACCGTTCCTGCTAAATCGATGCCTGGAATATGCGGGTAGTTTCGAACAAGCCCGCCACCTGGGCCAATGCACAGGCCATCTTTGTAGTTCACCGTCGAGTATTCAACAGCCACGGTAACATCACCACCGTCCGGTAGCTGATCTATCCCAATCTGCTGTACGCTCGCGCTTGTTTTGCCATCTTCGTCTTTTTCAACAATCAATGCGTTGAACATTATGCTCTCCTTCAAATCCAGAATTTATCGCGGACGGTTGCCTTGCGCATTCCGTCTGGTGTTTCGACCTCTACTTTGGTTCCCGCATCCCAATGGGTCATGCGGATCATTCCAATCGCAACGTTTGTCGTAAAATCGGGTGACCACGCAGCGGAGCTGATGTTACCGACCTTTTTGCCGCCAGCAAAAACCGACCAGAGATGATCACACGCAGGCACAGCGTCCCCGTCAATCTCGATCGCACGAATTTGACGAATCGGCCCTTCCATCGCGACGCGCAGCAAAGCGTCCCGGCCAACACAACCAATCGCGCTCTGCGTATCACAGAATTTGCCAAGGCCGCATTCGTGCGGGGTATTGTTGCGCGTCATGTCGTTGCCATACGACAGCAGCCCGCCCTCAATGCGTTCTATCAGATTTGGGCACCCTGCCCTTACATTGAGGTCTTCGCCCGCTTTGAAAAGCGCGTCCCACAGCGGCATCCCGATATCGCTACCTTCGACATAAATTTCGAAACCACCCTGTTTCGAGTAACCAGATCGCGCGATCACCAGATCGCGTCCTTCAAAACTGAAGCGATCATAGCGGAAAAACCGCAGCTTGCGGATTTCTTCGCCAAAGACCCGCGCCATCAGATCATCAGATTTTGGCCCCTGAATCCCGAGTGGCGAAACATCCGGCTCGTCCACCAGCACGTCCAGACGATAGCCATAAGCAATGCCCTTGGCCCAAAACAACAAGTCGCTGTCCGCAATCGAAATCCACCAGCGATCTTCGGCCAGTTTCACGGCGACCGGGTCATTGAGCATGCCGCCAGTTTCATCAACGATAGGCACGTAGAAACATTGACCTAGCTGCATATTACTCAGGTCGCGCGGTGTCAGCATTTGCATTAAACGTTGGGCATCAGGTCCCCGAAGCTCAACCTGACGTTCACACGACACATCCCAAATCTGCACATGGTCTTTAAGATGTCTGTAATCGGCGACCACGCTTTCGAAAACCGTTGGCAGCAGCATGTGGTTGTAGACAGTGTATCCTTTGACGCCCGCTGCCTCGACACCTTCGCTAAAAGGGGTGCGGCGCAAACGGCGGGACTGAGCGATTAGAGCCATCAGGCATCCTCCGGCATAAAGAAGAGATCGGTATCACCGGGGCGTGCGCCCGCTGCTGTTAACATAGCATGAATCTGCCCGCGGTGATGGGTCTGGTGATTGAAAAAATGCGTGATGCAGAGCGCAAGTGGCTTAATTATTTCGCGCCCCATAGCACCGGAAAACCAGATCAGGTCGCCGGCAAGGTCTTCTTCGGTCAGATTTTCAGCCCAACGCAAAATGCGCGCATCGGCCTTGGCGCGTTCAAGCTTAATCTGCTCCCAGTCCATAACAAAATTCTCGCTGCCGGGAATGCCGGTTTTTGGCGGCTCCCATCCATCAAAGCGGCTCATCCAGATCGTATCGCCCCAAAGAAGGTGAGAAAACGTGCCGCGGATAGAACCAAAAAAGGCGCCTCTGTCCGCATCGCGCGCCTTTTCGTCAAGCGTATCGGCAGCCGTCAGCAGGTTGTTGTTCTGCCATCGGTTATACCGCGCCATAGTGTGACAATAGCCGGGGGCTATCACCGGCCCGGGCCTTTCCAGTCAATCTGACAAATCTCAGCCGAACGGCCCGAGAAATCCCAGACACGGCCATAGGCCCGCACTTTGCCTTTGGTGGCCGTTGCAATCGTAATGTCCGGGCCCATCCAGTAGCCTGTGTTGCTAACGACGATATCCTGATCGGGGTCGTTCCCCTCGACAGGGACGATTTCACCCTGAATGGTTTTGCCAACCATCAGGCGGCGCGCCTTGCCCTCTGTGGTAAATTCAACAGGTGCGCGTTCTGCGCCCATGAATTCGCTGACCAACATGGAAAACAGCCCTGTTGTACCTTTGGCCGCGCCTGAAAAGATTTTGACCAGCGCGTCATATGCTTCATCGCTTGAGCGTTCGTCTATGTAAGCAGCGGCCTTCCAGTTGCCCCGCCCCATCATTCCCGGGATATCGAGCACGAGCCCAACATTGAGGCCAGACAGATCCGTGTCTCCATACTGACCTTTGTCAATGCGAATGCCCGACCATGCCTGACAATAACCTTCGGTCGGGGGGTGCGCACCAAGGCTGACCACGCAGGGGCAGAACACAGTGCAGTTACAGTTGAGGATCAACTCCCCCTTGATGGTCCATTCTGGTAGATCAGCCATTTCATTCCTCCTAAAGATTTTCAGAACAGGCCTATCGCCTGCCCCGCTAATACAATTGCCCCACCAATCAGGGCGACGCCCAGGGGGCGTGTCACGTAGCGCCCGATCTCGGGCAGTTTTTCAAAAACCATGATCAGGGTCGCAAGCCCCATCCAGATCAGGTTCATTGCGCCGCCAACAAAGGCCAGCGCCATTAAGGCCCAGCAACATCCAAGGCAGATCAAACCAAGCCGAAGCCCCATCGTTGCGGCATTCCAGCGGGTGGGCGACCAATGTTCCATAAAGAACGTAAGCGGCATTCTGCATTTCGAGAGGCAAGCCTCTTTCAGAGGTGAGAACTGGTAAATACCCGCGACCAGCAGCAGTACAACAGAAAACCAATCTGACAAGCTCTGACCAATTGGGGACACCAGGCCCGCCGCTGACAGGGTCATCTGTGCAGCAGCGGCGAATACAGAAAACCCGAGCCAGATCACCAGATATCCGCCAAGCAATTCGTAGAAACCCCGGCGCGTCGTTGCCTGTGTGGCAGTCAGATCATCGTAAGTTGTGAGGGCTGGCAAAAACGTTGGGGCCATCATTGCGGCGGACATAGCTGCCCACATCAAAACAACCTTGAAGTAACCTGCCGCGTCCGGCGTGACCGAACAAAGTTCCACCCAGAACTCTGCCCCGTAAATACGCCCCATGTCGCGCAGGTCTGATGGCAGCGACATCGCATATAAAACGACCCATGCACCAAGGATCAAACCGAATACGGCAAGCCAGTGGCCGCCCGTCATTCGCCTTATCCTTTGTGCAAAATCCATGTCTCTTTCCTTATGTGCCGAGTCGGAATACAATTGTCAGACTTTTAAATGTCTGACAAATGAAAAATGGCGATGAAAGATAAAAAACCTAAGCGCGATCTGTCCGTTCAAATCGCCGAAGCGATCAAAGATGCAATCATTTCAGGACAGTTGATCGTTGATGAACGTCTGCCCTCCGAAGCAGAGCTTTCTTTAAAGTTTGGCGTTTCTCGCCCGACGGTGCGCGAAGCACTAAAGCGGCTGGCCGCGCAGAACCTGATCCGGACTCAACGTGGGGCAACTGGTGGGGCCTTTGTCAATCGCATCCGATTTGAAGAAGCCTATGGCCAACAAATCACGACCTCGACGCTGTTGTTGTCGATGAATGAAGTTGATTTTGAAACAGCCTGCGAAGCGCGTTTCATGTTGGAACGCGCCTGTGTGACGCTTTCCGCCCAGCGGCGGACCGATGACCAGCTTGCGACAATGCGCGCAGAAATTCACCGGCAGGCACAACCCGGTTTGTCGGATGAAGCTTTTTGCGCCTCTGACGTCGCGTTTCACCGCGCACTTGTGGATGGGGCAGATAACCCGGTTTTGTCTTATCAGTTGGCAGGCGCTGTCGAAGCGATTGAGCCGCTTATGAACATGGTCACTTTCACGGCACGCAACCGCGCGCGCATCGTCGAACTTCACACCCAAATCGCCAATGCGATCGAAAACCATGACAGTTCAGCAGCAGATCAGGCGCTGGCAGACCTTGCTGCCTATTCTGTTGAGCTGGCACATGACGTACGCGAAGCACGGCAATCCAGAAAGAAAACCACTGCGCCGGCAGCGTCTTAGGCCTTGCGCCTACACCACCGCCACCTTATCTTAACAATGTTCCTTCGGGGACTATGGACATAAACGCGCTCGTAATAAGCGGATCGGACCCGGGGGCGGTACCCGGCGACTCCACCAGAAATCCTTCATTTGGGGATCATGGGGTCGAAACAGGATCGACGAACGTCTAAAGGTGTTTGCTTTGTCTCGGTGAGATACCACCGTTATCGGTTCACAAAAGCTAGTTGCAAATGACAACAAAGCTCCGATGGCTCTTGCTGCGTAAGCAGTTCGATCTATCAAAACTTAAGCCCTTGCGCCTAGCAGCGTAAGGCGGGGTTCGCAGGCACCTGGCAACAGAAGCCTGCACTTTCACATCTAATTTGAACCCAAAATCAGGCGTTCTGTGTAGTTGTATGTGGTTTTGTCAGATACAGGTACCTGCGCGGCCTCGCTTGACAGGTCGTCCCTTGCCATGCACTTTCCCTTTCATGGGGCTAAACGCGAACGCCCCGTGAGGCGGTAGCCCAAGTTTCGCATTCCCTGACCCATTTCTCAGCGAGGATGCCTATGCCTGCCCCAAATGAAATTTCAGTAAATCAACTCATGCGTCTGATTGGGACACCGGATGCCCCAACCATCGTGGACGTCTGCATCGACGAAGATTTTGCCGCCGATCCAAGGTTGCTGCCCGGCTCTGTCCGTCACAGCCACAAAGATATGCCTGCGCTTGCTGCCGTTCTCGACAAACAGCACGTTGTAATTGTCTGTCAGAAAGGCAAGAAACTTTCACAAGGTGTTGTAGCCTGGCTTCGCACGCAGGGTATGAACGCTGAATATCTGGCGGGTGGGCATCATGCCTGGCGTGATGCTGGCGCGCCCCTGATCCCCGCGAGCGCCCTCCCTGCCCCAGTCAACGGTTCAACGCTTTGGGTCACGCGTCACCGACCCAAAATTGACCGGATCGCGTGCCCATGGCTGATACGCCGCTTCATTGATGAAAAGGCGCAGTTTCTGTTTGTGTCCCCGTCCGAAGTTCTGGGCGTGGCAGAAAAATTTGGCGCAACCCCGTTTGATGTAGAGGACGTTCATTTCAGCCATCGTGACGAGAACTGTACCTTTGACACGATGCTCACCGAATTTGCCCTTGAGACAGAACCATTGCTGCGACTTGCCAACGTGGTCCGGGGAGCTGATACAAACCGGCACGACCTTACACCGGAATCGGCTGGGCTGCTGGCTCTGTCTGTCGGCTTATCGCGTCAATACAAAGACGACACTGAGCAGCTAAACGCCGGTATGGCGCTTTATGACGCGCTTTATCGCTGGGCGCGCGACGGGTATGAAGAAGGTCATGACTGGCCGACCGGAAAGCGCTGATGAACGATATCTCTTTACGCGAATTCACGCGCATCTTCACCCGCATCGGCATTCTGTCGTTTGGCGGCCCTGCCGCACAAATCGCGCTTATGCACCGCGAACTGGTCGATGAGCGCCCCTGGCTGACCGAACAGCAATTCCTGAGTGCACTGTCTTTTTGCATGTTGCTACCGGGGCCAGAGGCAATGCAGCTTGCAACCTATGCCGGCTGGCGCTTGCGCGGCGTACCGGGTGGTTTGATTGCCGGGTTGCTGTTTGTTGTCCCCGGCGCACTGTTTATGCTGGGGCTCAGCATGGCCTACGCCGCCTACGGTGCCGTTCCATTGATCAATGCGTTGTTTCTTGGGGTTAAAGCCACCGTTGTGGTCGTCGTTGTCGAAGCCTTGCTTCGCATATCAAGAAAGGCCCTGAAGGGCCGTGCGCACTGGGTGATTGCCGGGCTTTCCTTTGTTGGAATATTTTTCCTGGATCTGCCTTTTCCGTTGATAATCTTGCTGGCCGGAGCATACGGCTATTTCATGGCCAAAGCGCCGGACACCCCGGCAAAACGTGACCAAGTTAAACTGCCTTTTAAAGCCCTGGGAATCTGGCTTTCACTCTGGTGGGCACCAATCGCCTTGCTGTGGGCGTCTGGTGCGACAATGCTTGCTCAGGTTGGGCTGTTTTTCTCAAAGCTCGCTGTTGTGACCTTTGGCGGCGCGTATGCGGTGTTGGCGTATATGGCACAGGAAGTTGTTGCAGACAAAGGGTGGCTTACCACCCCTCAGATGATGGATGGGCTTGGCCTCGCGGAAACAACGCCGGGGCCGCTCATTCTGGTAACGGAATTCGTTGGCTATCAAGCCGGGTTTGGAAGTGGTGGTCTGTTTCTTGGGGTCATCGCTGCCCTCGTAACCCTCTGGGTCACCTTTGTGCCCTGTTTTCTATGGATTTTCGTTGGTGCGCCCTACATCGACTGGCTCTCGCATATGCCGCGCCTGTCTGCGGGTTTGCGTGCAATCACGGCCGCAGTTGTTGGCGTCATTTTGAACCTGTCGCTTTGGTTCGGCCTGCATGTATTGTTCGCAACGGTGGATGAACGCAGTTTTGGGGTTCTCAGCGCACCGGTTCCCTCCCTGTCTTCAATTGATCTGGTTGCGCTTGGTTTGGCGATCTGTGCTGGCGTTCTGCTGCTTTGGAAACACTGGAGCCTGCCGCTCGTGCTGGGCCTTGCCGCTTTGGCGTCGGCGGCCATCTCATTGATCTGAAATCAAAGCTGGGTAACGATATTTTGCCTTACAGACCCTTCCCTTCGACATCAAATACCTTATGCTGATGGTACGATCCAACTAAAGGCTCATTCCCATGTCACGCACCATTGAATATGGAAACCTGATGCACCGCGCCATGCGGCGGCTGATTCAGGAAGTGTTGACCGATGTGGCCGAAAACGGCCTGCCCGGGGTGCATCATTTCTTCATCACATTTGACACGCTGCACCCCGACGTGAAAATCGCCGATTGGCTGAACGAGCGTTACCCAGACGAAATGACCGTCGTTATGCAGCATTGGTTTGACGGGCTCGAGGTGACGGATGAAGGCTTTTCCGTCACACTGAATTTTGGTGACCAGCCTGAACCGCTCTATATCCCTTACGATTCAATCGTCACTTTTGTTGACCCGTCCGTTGAATTTGGACTGCGCTTTGAAACGCATGATTCCGAAGAAGAGGACGACGACGAAGATGCGGCAGAAGCACCGATGGCGGTAGACGAACCGGAAGACGAACATCACGACGCCGAAGTCGTCAGCCTTGACAGTTTCCGCAAGTAGCGCAGCGTTCTGATTTCCACCTCAGTTTTGGTGCTTTCAAGCGGCCAAGTTGGATATTGTCTTTTCATCTGCGACAAGTACGTTTCACGTGTCTTGGTCTTCAGCCCGGATGTCGCATTGATTTCCTGCCCATGCACGTTAGAAAAGGCGCCAACGCCTGAGGAGAGCATTGATGACCAACACCCGCACCGAAACCGACAGCTTTGGCCCACTGGAAGTTCCAAGTGAAAAATACTGGGGCGCACAGACCCAGCGCAGCCTGATGAACTTTCCTATTGGCTGGGAAAAGCAGCCCGTCGCGATTGTACGTGCTCTTGGGGTGATCAAACAGGCTTGTGCCGAGGCAAACATGGAAAGCGGAAACCTTGACGCAGAAAAAGGTAAAGCCATTGTTCAGGCCGCAGGCGAAGTCGTCGCAGGTCAATTTGACGACAACTTTCCACTTGTCGTCTGGCAGACAGGGTCCGGCACCCAATCCAATATGAACGCGAACGAAGTCATCGCGAACCGCGCCATTGAAATTCTTGGTGGTGTAATTGGCTCCAAAGACCCGGTGCATCCGAATGATCACTGCAACATGGGTCAGTCATCAAACGACACATTTCCGACCGCTATGCACATTGCAACTGCAATGACAGCGCATAACGTTTTGATTCCAGGACTTGAAAAGCTGCACGCGGCGCTTGAAGCCAAGGTCGCTGAGTTCGAGGGCATCATCAAAATCGGTCGCACCCATACGATGGATGCAACGCCACTGACGCTGGCACAGGAGTTTTCGGGATATGCGCATCAGGTCGCGATGGGCCTGCAACGTGTGAAAACCTCTTTGGCGCATATTTATGAACTGGCACAAGGCGGCACCGCTGTCGGCACAGGCCTGAACACACGTATCGGCTGGGGCGTAACCGTTGCTGCCAATATGGCCCGCATCACCGGCCTGCCCTTTGTTACAGCACCCAACAAATTCGAAGCCCTCGCAGCACACGACGCGATGGTCGAAATCTCGGGTTCGCTAAAAACAGTTGCAGCATCGCTGTTCAAAATCGCCAACGATATCCGCCTGCTTGGTTCAGGCCCCCGCTGCGGTCTGGGCGAACTGATGTTGCCAGAAAATGAGCCCGGCTCTTCCATCATGCCGGGCAAAGTTAACCCAACCCAATGCGAGGCGCTTACGCAGGTTTGCGCACATGTCTTTGGAAATGACGCGGCTGTTGGCTTTGCCGGCTCTCAGGGGCATTTTGAGCTGAACGTTTACAAACCAATGATGGCGTACAACGTTTTGCAATCCATGCAACTATTGGGTGATGCCGCCGCTGCATTTACCGACAACTGTGTTGTGGGCATTCGCGCTGATCGTGACCGGATAGAAAAACTGATGCGGGAATCGCTGATGCTGGTTACGGCCCTTGCCCCAACCATTGGGTATGACAATGCAACCAAGGTGGCAAAAACTGCGCATAAGAATGGAACCACACTGAAGGAAGAGGCAATCAACCTTGGTCTTGTTGACGCCGAAACTTTCGAAAAGGTTGTCCGGCCTGAAAACATGATTGGCCCCAAAAGCTAATGGCGAAAATCACGAACCTTTCTCGTGCGCGCAAGACATGTGCACGAGAACAGGACCGCGCCAAGGCGGATGCGAATGCGGCACGCTTCGGGCGCACGAAGATGCAGAAAGACGCAGAGGCGGAAAGCGCCGAAAAGCTGCGCAAACATCTTGACCAACACCGGAACGAAGAATGAGCACGCGTCCCAAAAAACGTTCGCTCACATTGCACGGCCATCGAACGAGCGTGACGCTTGAAGATGAATTTTGGAACGCGTTTCGAGACATCGCATCTGAGCGAGATCAGCCAATCAACGCTCTCGCCGCTGAAATTGATGACACGCGCGGTCAGGAAATTGGCCTGGCCTCTGCAATTCGTCTTTTTGTGCTGGCATACTATCAGGATTAACCAAATCTTAAGGTAATCTGACACAGCTTAGCGGCATGTCGAATCTAACAGAGCTCATGCCACCGCAAATTTGGCTTCGCCAGATATTTGATGCGAAATCCGCGCGCGATGGCGGCATCGTCAGGCGAAAAACAAAGGACGTCGAACGTATCGTCGGCAGGACTGCGCTTGAAATGGAACTTCGCAGACGCGGGTTTCATGCGGTTGAAAACGCTGGTCAAATTGTCATCTTCTGCAACAACGCTCCCGTCAAAGTAATCAGTTGAATTTGAGCGCCAAAAATCCTTTCAAAGGATTTTGCAAGACTTTTCACAAAAGTCTTGGACCCTTCAATTAACGTCGCGATATTTTCAACCAAATTCCGTCCCTTGCCCGCACAGTCAAATGCGCAACCGGGACCGGCGTGCGTTCCGAGACAATTTCAAACCTAAAATGCTTTAGCACCTTGGAAAGTATGAGCGGCCCCTCAACCATCGCAAACCCCGCGCCCGTGCAAACCCGCGGACCTGACGAAAATGGAATGAACGCCTCTCGTTGACATTGCTTACCGTTCTCCGTGGCCCAGCGGCCCGGATCAAAAGCATCCGGGTTGTCCCACAGTCTCTCGTGCCGGTGTAGATGCCAGGGGCTTATCACCATTTGTGAACCCGGCTTGATGTCGCGGTCTCGAAAGTGCTCTGGACAGCTGTTTTCCCGCACCATCATCGGAACAGGTGGGTACAAACGCAGAGTTTCCCGGAACACATCTTTGCTTAACTTCAGCTTGGAAGCCATTGTAAAATCTATATCTTCCAAAATATCGGCTTCGCGTACCAGCCGCTCCTGCCACTCTGGAAAAAGCGCCATAAGGTAAAGCGACCAGGCAAGTGCTGATGCGCTGGTTTCATGTCCGGCCAGAAAGAAGATCGCCACCTGATCAACCATTTCCTCAGTAGAAAACGTTTCGCCTGTTACAGGGTCGGCCATTGTCATAATTTTGGTTGCAAGATCATCGGGGGCCGTTCCCAATTCAATTTTGGCCATGCGTTCGCGCGTAAGTTCCGCAATTAGTGATCTTATTTCGCGCGCTGTTCGTTTGGTTTTTGATTTGAAGAACCGAGGAACCCAACCCGGAACCGGCAAGAACGCTGCTAGGTTCAGAATTGGCTGTGTCCTCTGATAGGCGCGAAACTGGTTGAAGACCTGATTTGCGGTTTCGTGTTCAATCGGGATTGAAAACAATGTCCGAAAAATCACATCAGCGGCGACATGGCTTGTTTCTTGCTCAATCTCAATGGGCGCATCATTGCAAAGCGTCCCTAACCTTTCCACCGCGGCCTCAGCCGCCGCCCACATCGCCGGAAACGTATCGCGAAGTCGCCCGCCTTCAAATGCCGGGTCGATAATTCTGCGCTGACGCTTCCACTGCTCGCCATTGGTTAAGAAAACGGAGTTTCCGAGCAAGGGGCGCAACCCTTCCCCCACCCTGTCAGACTTCGGAAAATCATCCGGGCGCTGGTTCAACACGGTTTTCACAAGATCTGGTTGGTTGAGCAGATAGGAGCGGAAAAACACTGTCCGAAACTCTGCCATCCACGCACGATACAGTTTTGCTGGCTGCGCAGAGAGGATGTCTTTGCGAAACAGTCGCGCATATCTCCAGAGCGAAACC
The DNA here is from genome assembly GCF_018457175.1 of Pseudohalocynthiibacter aestuariivivens. Taxonomy (GTDB): domain Bacteria; phylum Pseudomonadota; class Alphaproteobacteria; order Rhodobacterales; family Rhodobacteraceae; genus Pseudohalocynthiibacter; species Pseudohalocynthiibacter aestuariivivens. The sequence continues at coordinate 26,364 of NZ_JAGFNU010000016.1, read as the reverse complement.
TTGGGCGGGCGGCTTTGGGGTTTCGGTGGGAGCGTCACGCCGTCATTTCCTGGTACGGAGACAAAGGAGCCTCGATACGTGACGTAGACGGCGCACGCCCCGCAAATCGTGATACCAAAGTCTTGGGCCCAGCGGTGATCTGGAAATAGTCGTAATCGCCTGGTTGATCGAACGCACAAAGATATTGGAAATGCAGCCTGAAAAACCGCCATCGCAACTCTTTCCACCTTTCAGGGCTCAGGGTTTGACTGAAAGCCGCTGAAAGCACCAGCGGCCAGCGTTTGCCCTCTGGCGCCACCCCTGACACAGAAACCGGGTCGCACAGGGCAAATGCGCACCCATCACCCGGCGCTGTGACATCCACCCAGGTCAGTTCTTCACGAGCAGAAAGATAGTTTAGATCCGCGCGCAATCTGTACGCTTTAGGCAGAAAAGAAACCATTGGCACAACCTGCCCAAGCGTCAGGAACGAAAGCTTAGGCCCAACCCTTGGAACGCCTCCTTCGCGGATCACATCAGCAAGAATGGAAACACCAAGCGACGCGCCAGAAGAATGCCCAACAACCAAAACCTCATCCACGTCGTCCTTAAGGGCCGTGGAGATTTCGCCAGCAAACTCTGAAATGCGTTTTTCCAGTTCTGGCGGATTGGCACCACGCGACCGCGCAGAATAAGAATAATCATGCATCAGGTAGTAAACGAAAAGCTTGCTATCAATTTTCCGAAAGTACCGAAGGGACGACACAATCACGACCAAAGCCACCGGCCAAGAGGCCCAAGGATGCAGCAACGCACTGAAAGCAGCCGCAAGCCAAGCTAGAAGCAGCGCCAGAACCAATTGTAACACCAACATAAAAATCGGATAAAGTGCTGCAATAACAGGGCCTTTTCGGGTCTTCATCAACTGCCAAAACGCGCCCGAAGATATATACGTCCAGGCGGTTCGCACCATAAGCAGATAGGTCATCGGAATATTCATCTCCATCGATGATTTCACGATGTCGGACCAGACAAGAACCTCAAAATCTGTCTTTGTCTTAACGCCTTCAATCTCTGCTTCGACATGCCAGGCATATCGTCCGCCACCAGATTTCGGAGTAAGTGTAAGCGTGTATCCTGAAATCGCAGCCTGCCCTGCACCTTCCCTCCGGTACAGTTCGCGGTAGCGCCTTGGCGAGATTGGGTCATAGCCGGGAATGTAGAACACCCGCCGCCTAACCACCTTTTGTTGCCCGTCTGACATTTGCCTGCCTTTGCTACGCTCAGCAAAGACTAGCGAAGGTTCTGCGCGAAATTAAGCCCTGAAAACAGCAATGCTCAGCCAAAGTTCTGTAAGACCGGGAATTTCTCATTCAGCCACCAGGCAAGATCGGTAAATTTACCCGTTACCATCATCAAACCCACGGTCCAGAGCAAAAGGCCCATGGTCCGCTCTATCTGCATCATATGCCGTTTCATCCAAGCAATCACCCCGGTCATGCTGGGAAAGAACGCAGCAACCAGCAGGAACGGGATGCCAAGCCCCATCGCATAGACCGCAAGCAAAAAACCACCTCGTGAAACAGACCCATCCTGTGCCGCAATAGACAGGATCATCCCTAGCTGAGGTCCGATACATGGCGTCCAGCCAAAGGCGAACGCCAGCCCCAACAGATAAGCCCCAAAGGCAGACCCCCCTTTGTCACCCGCATCAATCCGCGCCTCACGGTCCAGAATGGGAATACGGTACACACCCACAAAATGCGCCCCAAAAACCATAACAACGACGCCAGATAGGATGACGAACCATTCCTGGTTTTGCAAAAAGAACCGCCCGAACACAGAGGCCGTCGCGCCTAACAGGATAAAAACGGTCGATAGCCCCAAAATAAAGAAAAATGCGGAAAGCACCGCCCGGCGGCGCGCCGTTCTGACTTCGCCCATTTCGCTGATCGTAATACCGCCCATATAGGCAAGATACGGCGGTACTATTGGCAGGACACAAGGGCTGAGAAACGACAATAGACCGCCTAACAATGCAACGATCATCGAGGGCACGAGGCTGGCGTCAAACAGGTCAATTCCGAACATCTGAAGTTCCTTCTTTCCCATGCAATACGCGAACAATCGCATCAGGTCACGGGCACATAAAGTAACATTGCCGTGGACAAGTTGTGGCAACCCTCCTATCTCGCTGGTCTATGAAATGGAATGATGAAATTGATGCTCTTGGCTTGTTGTGCCCACTGCCGGTGCTAAAAGCACGCAAACGCCTGAAAGCCATGGAAAGTGGTCAGGTTTTGCGCCTTTTTGCGGACGATCCGGCTGCGGTCGTTGATGTCCCGCATTTCTGTGCCGAGGGTGGCCACACGCTCGTTGCTTCGGAACGCGCCGGCGCGACGCAGGTTTATTTCATTCGCAAAGGCTAAAAGTAACGCATTTGACCCGCACATGAAAACGCCGGGGTAAACCCCGGCGTCTATCGTTCAATATTGATCTGTTAGCTAATCAGCGACCGAGTGACCACCAGCCCTTTTTCTTGGACTTGGGTTCTGCGGTTTCAGACACGTCTGCGGTACTTGGCGCAGCAGAAAGTGCTGCGACACGCGTCGTTTCATCTGCCGCAGGTTCAATTGGAACAGGCTGGCTTATCGCAACAGGCTCTGGCGCAGGCAGGTCAGGCTTTGCGTTCTCTTTCGTCTCTCCACCTTCTTCAGAAGCTGCGGTTTCTTTTTGCTTTGCTTCTTTTGCGAGTGCAGCCTTGGATTTTGCCCTGGGTTTGGCAGGTGCGCGCTTGCGTGCTGGCTTTTTAGCAGGTTGCATCTCTGTTTCAACTGCCGCGCTGTCGGTTGTTACAACCTCTTCAACCACAGTTTCTGGCGCAGCGTCTGTCACCACATCAGTTTCTGCAACCTTCGCCTTTGGCGTACGCCGACGTGGCACACGTTTTCTTGGCTTCTTCTCAGGTTCGGCTTCCGCTGTCTCGGCAACCACAACTGTAGCATCGCTGTTAGAGGTGGGTTCAGAAACAACGGCCTCCGCTGCCGCTACCGGTTCAGGGCTTTGCCCTTCATCTCTTTCTTGAGATCCCGCTGCCTCGGTATCAGCAGACCCGGTCTCTTGTTCCTGAGGCTGGTTTTGCCCGTTCCCACTACGACGACGACGACGGCGACGACGGCGCTTTTTAGGCTGCGGAGCCTGCTCTTCAGCATTTGCTGCGGGTGCCTCGACAATCACCTCAGCCTCTTCAATGCTGTCAATCTGATCCATCAACGAGGTATCCACAGATACGACCGCATCGCTTGTAACCGGGACAACTCTGGTCGCTGTCTTGAACCGCTCAATCGTGAAATCCGGGCTGACGAGATGAGGATCAGCTTCCACACGAACTGACAAACCATATCGCCCTTCGATCTGGGCAATATGTTCCCGCTTGTTGTTCATCAGGAAGTTCATAATCCCGATTGGGGCTTTTAACAGAACTTCACGCGAACGACGGCGAACACCTTCTTCTTCAAGCTGACGCAGAATCGAAAGTGCCAGATTGTCATCGGAACGGATCAAACCAGTACCATGGCAATGGTGACACGGCTGAGTCGTTGTTTCGATCATGCCGGGGCGAAGGCGCTGACGAGACATCTCCATCAGACCAAAACCAGAAATCCGGCCAATCTGAATACGGGCGCGATCAGTTTTCAGCTTGTCTTTCATGCGCTTTTCGACAGCGGCATTATTACGCCGGTCTTCCATGTCGATAAAGTCGATGACAATCAGACCCGCAAGGTCGCGTAGGCGCAACTGACGCGCAACCTCTTCAGCAGCTTCAAGATTGGTTTTGGTTGCCGTTTCCTCGATCGAATTTTCTTTGGTCGCGCGGCCAGAGTTCACGTCAATTGCCACAAGCGCCTCTGTCACGCCGATAACAATGTACCCGCCCGACTTCAGCTGAACCGTTGGGTTGAACATACCAGCCAGATAGGTTTCCACCTGAAAACGGGCAAACAAGGGCAGTGCTTCGTGATACCGTTTCACATTCTTGGCGTGGGACGGCATGATCATTTTCATGAAATCCTTGGCAACACGATAGCCCGCCTCGCCTTCGACAAAAACTTCGTCAATCTCACGATTGTACAGGTCACGAATTGATCGCTTGATCAGATCGCCTTCTTCGTAAATTTTAGCTGGTGCCGTTGATTTCAGCGTTAATTCGCGAATTTGTTCCCACAACCTTTGCAGGTATTCATAGTCGCGTTTGATTTCAGATTTGGTGCGCTGAGCACCCGCCGTGCGGATAATCAGCCCCGCCCCTTGCGGAACATCAATCTCTGTCGCGATTTCTTTCAGTTTTTTACGGTCTGCGGCATTGGTGATTTTGCGGCTGATACCGCCCCCGCGCGCAGTATTCGGCATCAGAACGCAATAGCGCCCTGCAAGCGAAAGATAGGTGGTGAGTGCAGCGCCTTTGTTGCCGCGCTCTTCCTTTACGACCTGAACCAGAAGAATCTGGCGAACCTTGATCACTTCCTGAATTTTATAGCGGCGCACGCGCGGCTTGCGCGGCTGACGAATTTCTTCTGTTACATCTTCATCAGCGACAGATTCAATCTGGTCGTCTTTTTCAGAAGCATCCGCCCTGGGATTTGCGTCAGAATCTGTATCTTCATCGTCACTGTCATCATCTGCAGCTTGGATAACTAAGTTACCTTCCTCAGAGGCGTCAACCGTAACTGGCTGTTCGTCATTCTCTGACACAGCTTCTTCATCAACACTCTCTTCGGATGCTGGTGTCTCGACAGGAGTCTCTGCAACCAACTCCATTGGCGAACTGCCCTCAAGCGTTTCTTCGCCAAGGTCAACAAGATCCATCCCGTTAATTTCAGTGTCTTTTGTCTCAATCGCGTCGTCAGATTTTACATCTTCAGCTTTTGATCTGGAACGAGAACGTGACCGCCGTTTCTTAGGCGCCGGTTTATTTTCCTCTTCATCATCAAGTGACTTGGCATAAGCGCGTTCTTCTTCGAGCAACGCTTCGCGATCTGCCACAGGAATCTGGTAATAATCTGGGTGAATCTCGGAAAAAGCCAGAAATCCGTGACGGTTCCCGCCGTAGTCAACAAACGCCGCCTGAAGCGACGGTTCGACACGTGTAACTTTTGCCAGATATATATTGCCAGCTAGCTGGCGTTTATTTTCAGATTCAAAGTCGAATTCCTCAACCTTGTTTCCGTCGACCACCACGATGCGGGTTTCTTCCGCGTGGGTGGCGTCGATGAGCATTTTCTTAGCCATATTTTCTCTTTGCACACGCGCCGTCGCTCTAACCCCGGTGGGGTAGAAGACGGTCTGCTGTGTCTTGTTTGGGCGAGGTTGGACACGTGGGAACGCGACAGGCCGACCAAACTGGCCCCCGTGCTGCTTCCCATTCTCAATGCGCGTCTCATCGCGGTTCTTCTCCGATGCCTAAAGGGGCACCTGTTAAAACGCCCTGCCGAAATCGGCATCACAGGCAAATTTCTGGTCTCACGACCACATCGGTCTGTTCTGGAATGCAGGGAATTTTACCTGCTGTGCCTCATGAACAGCGAAACTTATCAAAGTGGCCTCGGTTTTTTGTCGGACCACCGTAGGGTGAACATAAGGGCGATTGCACCGAGATTACAATGGCGAAAATCAACAGGACGCCCCGCCCTTCGACGATGACCGCAGGGCCTGTCCCCCAAAAACACTACCAAAAGACTCAAATCTTTAAATAATTTTAAAATTTGCAGTTCGAATAGTGTTGCTTTTTGTTCTGAAAAAGATTTACAGCTTAAAGATAATCAGACCTCTGCAAGCTGTATTTAGCCATTTTTTCATTTAAAGTGCGCCGCGGCAGACAAAGTTCGTCCATCACATTGACGATCGAGCCCTTGTGACGTCGCATTGTATTGTCGATCAACATCCGCTCAAATGCTTCAACATATTCTTTCAAAGGTTTGCCTTCCGTCGTCATCACAGGCTGCGTTTCATCGTTATCCGCCATCAACAGGCTTGCTATTGTTCCAGACCCACGCCGATTTTGCAGAACTGCCCGCTCTGCAATATTTATCAGCTGACGCACGTTTCCGGGCCATGGTGCCTGTAGCAGCTGCGCAGCCTCTTGCGCACTGACCTGCGGTGCATCACAGCCGTATTCTTCAGCAAACTGTTCACTAAGGCGCGTAAACAGAACAAGCACGTCCTCACCCCTTTGGCGGAGCGGTGGCAGCGTGATCTTCATTGCTGCAAGCCTATAAAACAGGTCTGGCCGCAACGCATCTTCGCAGGTTTTGTTCTGCTCCTGGAGATTGCAAATCGCGACGACGCGGGTTTCCGCCGGGCTGCCTTGCTCATTGATGAAGGTCAGTAAACGTGCCTGCGAGGTCTGGCTGAGCGCTTCTATATCTTCAAGCACCAGCGTTCCGCCGCGCGCTTCTTCAACATGCGGAAGTGAGCCACCTTCCTCCATCGGGCCAAACAACCGTTTGCAAAGCTCATCTTCCTCATGCGCCGCACAGGACAAAAGAACAAATCGCTTTCCCGCCCGTGGCCCAACAGCATGCAGTGCATGAGCAACGAGCGATTTTCCGGTGCCGGTTTCCCCATCGATCAGAACATGGCCATCTGCCTGCCCCAGGTCGAGTATGTCTTCGCGAAGACGATCCATCACCGGCGAAGCGCCAATCAGTTTTTTGATGATTGTCGTGCCATCCCCCAGTTCGCGGCGCAAAGCACGGTTGTCCAGCGTCAGGCGGCGCGCCTGTGTCGCCTTTTTGGCGAGCTCGGTCATCCGGTCTGGATTGAACGGTTTTTCCAGAAAATCATAGGCACCGACGCGCATGGCTTCGACCGCCATTGGCACATCACCATGCCCGGTGATCATGATAACTGGCAGCGCACTATCAACGCTCATCAGTTTCTTGAGAAACTGCATCCCGTCCATACCCGGCATCTTTATATCCGAGACAACAATGCCCGGATAATCATTTGCCAGCCCTTTCAGCGCGTCCTCGGCGCTGGAAAAAGTTTCGGTGTCAAATCCGGACAATGCAAGCCACTGACTAATGGATTGCCGCATGTCCTGCTCGTCGTCTACGATTGCTATCTTCATGGCCTGCGCCATTCATGCCCTCATTCGGCTGCTTCGATTTCTTCACTTAATATGGGGAGTTGCACTTCAAATACAGCCCCACCCTTTACAGCGTTCCTTGCGGTTAGCCGCCCTCCGAGGTCGTTTACGATACCCGAGGAAATTGCAAGCCCAAGCCCGACCCCGTCTCCGGGGCGCTTTGTGGTATAAAATGGCTCAAACAGGTTATCGAGGTCTTCAATACCTGCACCGTTATCACGTATGGTCAATGTTGCGGTCTCACCTGCGGAAAGCAGTATTTCAATTTCAGGAGATTCTGCAGTTTTCGTTGCATCAAGCGCGTTCCGGAAAAGGTTGATGATGACCTGCTCCAGACGCAACCCATCCGCCATAACCATAACCGGATGTCGCGGAATCGTCGTTGTGATTTTTACCTGACGGCTTTTCAGCTGGGGTTCCATCATCGATAGTGCCGAAGATATCGCATACCGCGTATCGACAGGCACAAACTCTTCGCCGCCTTTCCTGGCATAGCTTTTCAACTGACGGGTGATCGCACCCATTCTTTCGATCAGATCGTCTATGCGCTGAAACGATGACATGGCTTCGTCCGGTCGTTTTCTCTGCAACAACAGGCGTGCGCCGGCAAGGTAGGTTTTCATTGCCGCAAGGGGTTGGTTAAGTTCATGGCTGACAGCCGCTGACATTTCACCTAAAGCCGCAAGTTTTGACGACTGCGCCAGCGTTTGTTCGGCGACTTCGAGGTCTTTTTCCACTTTTTCACGCTCAGCAATCTCTCGTTGCAGCCGTGCATTCAATTGGCGGAGATCAGCTGACTCCCGCTGAAATATCATCGATCGAACCAGCGCTTTACGGGACAAAAGATAAAAGGTCAGCGCAAGCAACATTGCAAATGTCATGATTTCAAGCGCCAAAAACCCGTTTACTCGTTCGCGCACGGAATTGAAGGTTGTGAAGGACGCGATCCGCCATCCCTGAAACGGAACGCGCGTTTCCAGCCGCATAACCGCCTCGCCCTGCAAATATGCGTCTGGCGGCAGTGCTGCCCAATCTGCTGTTGCCTGAAGCGCACGCGCAATCGCAGATGGTGCAGAACGCGCCTCTAACGCCTCTTCTTCTCTCAGACCACGCCATTTTGGCTCGGTTGCAAGAATTATTTTCCCTTCACTGTTCAGCACTAAAACAGCGTCTGCTGCAATGCCGGCCCAACGCGTTTCAAACTGTCGCAGATCAACTTCAACAACAATGACGCCAATACTGCGTGAGCCCATCTCGATCTTGCGTGAATAGGTGAACAACGTGCCACGGCTATCGTTATTAACAGTTTGAAATACTGTATCGTTAGAACGAACTGCCTCAACAAAATACGCTTCTGCGCGATGCGAAGAGCCGATCAGATTTCTGTCCGTCGCGGCCACGACCCGCCCGTCGTCATCCAGCAAGAGAAGTGAGGCCGCGCCGATTTCGTCAAGGTAGGATATCAACCGTTGCGTTGACTGAGAAAAATCACCGGAATTCAATGCACCTATCAACGAAGGGTCACGCGCTAAAAGCTGCGGTACGATCGAGTTGCGCTTCAATTCACTCAGCAAGTTGCCGGAATAGAGAGAAAGGCGAAGTTCCCCTTTGTTCCGTGTGGTTTCCGTGAACCGTTCAGTCAGTAAAATGTTGGTATACCAAACCACCGCAACGACGACAAAAACCATAACGCTCAGAATCCCGCGCAACCGCCAAGACATGCGCACAGATTTGGATTCGGCTTTCACCAGGGAGTTATCGGCAGTCATGGTGTAAATTTACGCGCGATACTGCCGACGCTCAAGACAAACTCCTCAGGCAGCAACCAGTGAGTCAGCCAACGCGCGGAAAAGCGCCGTACCGTCCGTACCTCCGAGGCGGGAATCTGCCGCCCGTTCGGGATGTGGCATCATTCCAAGCACCCTACGGTTTTCAGATAGAACGCCCGCGATATCTGCAGTAGACCCATTTGGGTTGTCGCCATAGGTGAAAGCGATGCGATCATCGCCCTTCAATCTGCCCAGCGTCTCCGGGTCAACGTTGTAATTCCCATCGTGATGCGCAATCGGAATGTTGATGTTCTGTCCTTTGGTATAGCCGCGCGTAAAGGCCGAGTTTGCTGTCTGAACAGTCAATGGAACGTATTTGCAGATATAATGAAGGTCCGCGTTACGTAGCAAGGCCCCCGGCAGCAAGCCTGTTTCAGTCAAAATCTGAAAACCATTGCAGATACCAAGGACATACCCACCTTTACCTGCAAAATTTACAACAGAACGGCAAATTGGTGATTGCGCTGCAATTGCACCGCACCTCAGATAGTCACCAAAGGAAAACCCACCTGGCACCGCCACGAGGTCAAGCCCCGCAGGAAGCTCTTTGTCCTTGTGCCAGACCATCTGAACATCGGCGCCTGCCTGCTCTAGAGCGACAACAAGATCACGGTCGCAATTTGACCCCGGAAAAACAATAACCGCAGCGCGCATCAGGCGATCTCCACCGAATAGCTTTCTATTACCGTATTTGCGAGCAGCTTTTCGCACATTTTGGCAACCGAAGCTTCTGCCTTTGCCTTGTCAGTTTCGGCAAGGTCAAGCTCTATTACCTTCCCTTGCCGTACAGCTTCAACCCCTTCGAAACCAAGGGTACCAAGGGCATGGCGCACAGCTTCTCCTTGCGGGTCCAGAACACCATTTTTAAGCATGACATGAACACGGGCTTTCATCGGGCTATCCTCAATTGATGATGGTTGGTTTTGGGGTGTGCGTTACGTTAGAGGGCAGCACCCCCAAACGACGCGCAACCTCGGTATAGGCATCGGCCAGATTGCCTAGATCACGGCGAAAAACATCTTTGTCGAGCTTCCGGCCTGTTTCCATGTCCCAAAGACGGCAACTGTCCGGGCTGATTTCGTCTGCAATGATCAAGCGCATAAAATCGTTGTCCCAGACACGGCCAACTTCGATTTTGAAATCCACCAGCTTGATACCGACACCATACATAACGCCTGACATAAAATCGTTCACACGAAGTGCCAGCGCAATAATATCATCAAGATCCTGCTGGCTGGCCCATCCAAACGCGATGATATATTCCTCGGTGACCAGCGGATCACCAAGCGCGTCATCCTTGTAGCTGAATTCCACAATCGGACGCGGCAGTGGCGTGCCTTCTTCGATTCCCAGGCGATTTGACATCGTACCCGCCGCAAAATTGCGCACGATCACCTCTAGCGGAACAATTTCCGCAGACCTGATCAGTTGTTCGCGCATATTCAGGCGTTTCAGAAAATGCGTCGGGATTCCAATATTGGTCAGACCCTTCATAAAGAATTCTGAGAGACGGTTGTTCAACACACCTTTACCGTCGATCACATCCTTTTTCTGAGCGTTAAACGCAGTGGCGTCGTCCTTGAAATACTGGACAAACGTACCCGGCTCCGGCCCTTCATAAAGAATTTTGGCTTTGCCTTCGTAGATCATTTTGCGACGTGCCATTGAATCTCCAACGCGAATGCAGGGGATGAGTCCCCGATCAGATGAGCGCCCTATACGGCATGGGCGTCTTTGTCGCAAGAACGCACACCCCCTTGCAGGAAGGCGCGCAGACAGTCATATCTATTAATAACGCTAAACGATACTGTGTGAGGACAGCTATGACCACCTTTGACGATCGCGAACACGCCTTTGAAAGCAAATATGCCCACGACGAGGAAATGAAATTCAAGGCTGATGCACGTTGCAACAAATTGCTGGGCCTTTGGGCGGCCGGGCTGCTTGGAAAAACCGGGGAAGAAGCTGATAAATATGCGAAAACTGTTGTTGTGGCAGATTTCGAAGAAGCTGGCCATGAAGATGTAGTGCGCAAGGTTGCTGCAGATCTTGGCGACAAATCCGACCCAGACACTATTCGTGCCAAGATGGCCGAGCTTCGTGTTATTGCCAAAACAGAAATCATGAAAGAAGTATGAATTAACAGCAAGTTACTAAACTTTGCTAATGTAAAAGACGCGCATCCTATTTGGACTGCGCGTTTTTTTTTGTTCCGAGTCGGCCGATTATTCGTATGGCCCCCAAAGTATTCTGACCGAAACCGTCTCAATATATTTTTTTGACAAACATGTGACAACTCGCTGCACCCCGCGTCCCGATTGACGGCGTGTGTCCGCCTCATCATCATTATGAGCAATAAACAATTGCCCTGCCGACACCCACGTGGCATTGCCGCCGATAGCATCTGCGACTATATGAGAAGCATTAAAACAGGAAGCCAACGTCATGACAAACGCCCTTAAAGATATGCTTGAGAACCGGGACTGGATATTGGCAGACGGCGCTACCGGAACAACCCTGTTCAATATGGGTCTGTCTTCCGGGGACGCACCTGAGATGTGGAATGTTGATGAACCCAAGAAGATACACGCGCTCTACAAGGGTGCCGTTGATGCAGGCAGCGATCTTTTTCTGACAAATACGTTTGGCGGAAATGCCTCCAGGCTGAAACTACACGACGCACAGAACCGCGTTGCAGAGCTTAATCGCGCCGCTGTCGAAATCGCACGCGATGTCGCAGACACGGCTGGGCGTCCGGTTATTGTTGCAGGTTCGGTGGGCCCCACCGGCGAAATCATGGTTCCAATGGGGTCTCTTACGTTCGATGACGCTGTCGAAATGTTTCACGAACAGGCCGAGGCCCTTAAGGATGGCGGTGCCGACATTCTGTGGGCTGAAACCATGTCTTCGTCTGACGAATATAAAGCAGCGGCAAAAGCCTTTGCACTTGCGGGAATGCACTGGTGTGGCACCATGAGCTTTGACACCGCTGGCCGCACCATGATGGGTGTCACTTCTGCCGATATGGTCGATATGGTGAACAAACTTGAGAATGGTCCGCTTGCCTTCGGTGCAAACTGCGGTGTGGGGGCCTCTGATTTGCTGCGGACCGTGCTTGGGTTCGTTGCACAAGGCACAGAAACCCCGGTGATTGCTAAAGGAAATGCCGGCATTCCAAAATACGTTGATGGCCATATCCACTATGACGGCACACCCGACCTCATGGCGGATTATGCTATTTTGGCACGGGATTGCGGTGCAACGATTATCGGTGGATGTTGCGGCACGACGACAGAACATCTGCGCAGTATGCGCAACGCACTGGAAAGCCAGGAAAAAGGCCCAAGACCATCGTTGGAGCGAATTACCGACGCATTGGGTGGCTTCTCTTCTGCTTCGGACGGAACGGATGATGACGCGCCAAAACCACGGGTGACGCGCCGCAGCAGGCGCGCCTGAAGGCGCACAGGTCGGTTCAAGCTCTGGCAATGTCGCAATCCGCCAAGTGCTTAGGACACATTTCAACGATTTAATGTATAAGACTTACGCGCACGGCGCCTGATTCAGGGAAGCTACCTATGGACGAAGAAGACGACATCATCCTTTCGGAATTGCCCGATGACGAACTTACACTGCAAATGCATGACGATCTTTACGACGGCATGAAGGAAGAGATTGACGAAGGCGTCAATATCTTGCTTGGCCGCGGATGGGCACCTTACCGCGTTCTGACAGAGGCTCTTGTTGCGGGCATGACAATCGTCGGCAAAGATTTCCGTGACGGAATTCTTTTTGTGCCTGAGGTTCTGCTGGCTGCAAACGCTATGAAATCCGGCATGTCGATCCTGAAACCACTGCTGGCTGAAACCGGCGCGCCACGTGTTGGCAAAATGGTTATTGGCACTGTTAAAGGCGACATCCACGATATCGGCAAAAACCTTGTTGGTATGATGATGGAAGGTGCAGGATTTGAAGTTCAGGATCTGGGCATCAACAACTCGGTCGAAAAATACCTTGAAGCACTGGAAACCGAAGAGCCTGATATCCTTGGTATGTCGGCCCTTCTGACAACCACAATGCCTTACATGAAAGTGGTGATCGACACGCTGGTCGAAAAAGGTATGCGCGACGACTATATCGTTCTGGTTGGCGGTGCACCCCTAAACGAAGAGTTCGGCAAAGCCATTGGCGCAGACGCATACTGCCGTGACGCGGCCGTCGCGGTTGAGACAGCCAAGGAATTCATGGACCGCAAGCACAATCAACTGGCCGCGGGCTGAATTTCTGACAATGCAATTCGAGGCCCCGATGCGAACAGCATGCGGGGCCTTTTCTTTTTCTGCTGCGCGCCCCACATTGTAGGTCGAACAGGGAGGGTAAAATGCCGCTGGATAAACTTGTGTTGATCATTATCTGCGTAATCGTTGCGGCGGGTCTGACCATTTGGCTCGGCGTGCTGTTTGTTGCCGCCCTGGAAAACCCGCAGATCGGATTCGTTGCAATTCTTCCGGTCGCATTGATCGGCTATATCGTCTGGCGTGTGATCGCAGAGCGTATGAAGAACAAAGAGGATGATCACTATGACCGCATTGAAAAGTGAATTCCTTGCCGTAACGACAGAGGCTATTCTTGGTCGCGAAACTGTGAGCGCGCTTGGCCTTGTCAAAGGATCTACTGTGCGTGCTAAACATTTGGGGTCAGACATCATCGCAAGCCTTCGCAATCTGGTTGGCGGTGAAGTGCGGGAGTACAATCAATTGCTCGCGGCGGCCCGCGAAGAGGCCTATGACCGGATGCTTGCCAATGCCCGGGAACTGGGCGCAGATGCGATTGTCGGGGTGCGTATGCAAACATCAACGATACAGCAAGCAGCGTCAGAAGTTGTGTTTTATGGAACGGCAGTTAAACTGAAATGAAACTGGACGATAACATTCTGACAGAGCAAGGGCTGGCAAGTGCAGCGCAAACCGGGCGTGTTTTGCTGCTGGCCTGTGGGGCGCTCGCGCATGAGATATTGGCCTTAAAACGCGCGAACGGCTGGAACCACATGGACCTGACCTGTCTTCCTGCGAAATTTCATCTTTACCCGGATAAAATCCCGGCTGCCGTTGAAGAAGCCGTTCTAAAGAACCGCGACGACTATGAACAAATTTTCGTGGTCTACGCTGATTGTGGCACCGGTGGCCTGTTGCAGGCGAAATGCGCCGAACTCGGTGTTGAAATGGTCGAAGGTCCGCATTGTTATTCATTTTTTGAGGGAAATGACGCTTTTTCCGAAATCGCGGATGAAGAATTTACAGCTTTCTACCTCACGGATTTTCTGGTGCGTCAGTTCGATGCCTTTGTCTGGAAACCCATGGGGCTGGACAGACATCCAGAGCTTCGGGACATGTATTTCGGTAACTACACAAAGCTGGTTTATCAGGCACAGACCAATGTTCCTGCTCTGGACGAAAAAGCCCGTGAATGCGCGGAACGGTTAGGGCTTGACTATGAACGCCGCTTTACCGGTTACGGCGATCTGGAATCGACCCTTAAGACACTTTCCTAAGGCCTGCGTCAGACCATTTCTGACTGCGCAATTTTGCGAATGCGTTCAACCATTGCACGCAACCCGTTTGAACGTTGTGCCGAAAGATGATCATTCAACCCAAGCTGACCAAGACTTTCGGCCGCATCGACCTGCATGACCTCTTTCACTGTTAACCCGTTGTACAGCGCCGCAAGAACAGCAATCAGACCGCGCACGATCATCGCGTCGCTATCGCCGTTGAACCTGAAGATCGCGTCAGCACCCTGCCCTTCGAGATGAGGCATGATCCAGACTTGGCTGGCACAGCCATCGACCTTTGTCGCAGGCACCTGAAACGCAGCATCCAATGGCTCCATATCGCGGCCAAGTTCTATGACATAGCGATACCGGTCTTCCCAATCATCCAGAAATTCAAAATTCTCGGCAATCTCTGTAAATGCTTCTGTCGACACCGCTCGCTCCCCTTTTGGTCTTTCATTCACCTAGGCGCGATAAGGGAAAAGGTCCAGAGGCATCAAGATACCTTTTCAAATGCTGCGCTTTGGGCTAACCCCATGACAAGGCAAAAGGGATCTGTGAATATGAAAAAGCCCATTACCATTCTTCTGGTTTCAGCGATCTTGCTTTCCGGATGTTCCAGAGTACGCGAATCAAGGATGAACCCGTTCAACTGGTTTGGACAGGGTGAACGGCGGCAAGCGGCTGCAGTCGTTACTCCGGCACAGCAACTTGCGATCGAGCAAGGCAACCTGATTGCCGAAGTCACTGATCTACGGATTGACCCGGCCCCCGGTGGCGCAATTGTTCGTGCGACCGGTCTTGCGTTAACGCAGGGCTACTACAACGCACAATTGGTTGCCCAAAATAAAGGTCGCCCTGTGGATGGGGTCATAACCTATTTTTTCAGAGCAGAACCGCCAGACGGGCGTGAACCTGTTTCTACCCCACAATCGCGTCAGATTGTTGTGGCGAAGTTTATTTCGAACTCGAAACTTGAAACTATCCAGCAAATTCAGGTTTTGGGCGCTCAAAGCTCGCTTGTCAGCCGCCGCTGAGCAAACCATTAAAGCGTGACGATCTTAACTTGGTTGCCTTTGGCGGCCAGCGCAATTTCACCGTTGCAAAGCCTGAGCGCATCCGCGCCAAAAACTTCGTTCCGCCATCCGCGCAATGCGGGCACGTTACGCCCGCCCGCAGCGATCACATCAAGGTCGGCAACAGGCGCCACAAGTTTTTGCGCGACCCCCACGTTTTCAGCCTTCGCTTTCAAGAGAACACGCAAAAGATCTGACAGGGCGGGATTAACCTGCAGTTTTTCCTGCCCGTTCTTAACTTTCGGATAGTTCGCAGGGTCCGTCTCAAGGCCAGCTTTGACCGCTTTCAAGATACCCTCTGCGATATCGCCGCGCCGCGCTTCGCGCAAAAGCAGGCGTGATCTGCTCAGGTCTTGTTCGTTTACCGGTTTGGTCGAAGCAAGCTCAAGCATCGCGTCGTCTTTATAAACCCGATTTCGGGGAATATTGCGGGTTTGGGCATAGATTTCACGGAACTTTGCAAGTTCGCGCACCACGGCCAAAAATTTACCTGAATTCGTCCGGGTCTTTGCCCGCCGCCATGCCTCGGACGGCTCGACGATGTAGGTCGCCGGTGTCGTCAAAACCTCAAGTTCTTCTTCGACCCACGCGTGCCGGCCCGTCTTTGCCAGCTCAGCGGAAAGGTGTTCATAAATACCGCGCAGATGGGTCACATCTGCCAAAGCATAGGTCTTTTGCGCATCGGTCAGCGGACGACGTGACCAATCAGTAAACCTCGATGTCTTATCAAGAGGTAGCCGCGAGATCTTTCGTACAAGCGTTTCATAGCCGACCTGTTCGCCAAAGCCGCAAACCATTGCCGCAACCTGCGTATCAAACAGAGGCTTGGGAAAGACGCCACCTTCGATAAAGAAAATCTCCAGATCTTGCCGTGCCGCGTGAAACACTTTGACAATGCTCTCGTCGCGAAACAGATCGTAGAGCGGCTCCAGCGACAACCCATCAACCAATGGGTCAAGCAAAACAGCATCTTCTATGGCATCACTTGGAAGGGCAAGCTGAACGAGGCAGAGCTTGGAATAATAGGTTCGCTCTCTCAAAAACTCTGTGTCTACCGTGACATAAGGTTTGCCTTTGGCGCGTTCGCGGAACGCTGCCAGTTCTTCGGTCGTGGTAAGAGTGATCATTCAGGCCCGTTTCTTTTTCTTCTCGTCGCCTTAGCGTGCCCGCCTGTTCTAAAATATATCCGGGGCAATGAAAAGGGTCAGCGCTTTTCACGATTTCAGATAGACTGGCGTGCGGTCACCCGCAGCAAAGCGGCGCAGGACAGCAGGGTACAGGCGGTGTTCCATCGGCAACACCCGGGCCGCCAATGTATCGGCTGTGTCTCCCGGCAAAATCGGCACCTGCGCTTGGCCCAGGATCGGTCCATCGTCCAATGCTGCAGTCACCTCGTGCACACTGCATCCCGCCATCTTATCACCCGCCCGCAAAGCGCGGGCATGGGTATTCAATCCTTTATATTTAGGAAGCAAAGACGGATGAATATTCAGCATGCGTCCTTCCCAACGGGAAATAAACTCTGCGGTCAAGATTCGCATAAACCCTGCAAGGCAAATCAGGTCAGCATCTGCATTTTCAAGTTCTGTCTTTAGCAAAGCCTCAAACCCGGCGCGATCATCGCCAAAGGGTTTGTGGTCAATTGCCGCCGTCGCGATTCCCATAGCGCTGGCTTTTGCGAGGCCGCCCGCTTCGGTGTCATTCGACAAAACCAGTACGGGGCGCGCAGGATGGTCACCAACCATGCTTTCGGCAAGTGACACCATGTTGGAGCCGCCGCCGGAAATAAGTATCGCGATCCTTTTGTTCACAGAAGCTTGCCTGAGTAACGCACGCCGTCGCCTGCGCTGACATGGCCGAGACGGAAGACCGTCTCACCCTCAGCGCTCAGCAACGCACTCAGTTCTTCCGCGCGATCTTCGGCGACTGAAAGAACCATACCAATGCCTGCATTGAAGGTTTTCAACAATTCAGCCTGCTCCATTCCGGATGTTTCCGCCAACCAACGGAAAACAGGAGGGATCTCCCAGACATTAAGGTTTAGATCAGCGCCAAGCCCCTGTGGCAGAACCCGTGGCAGATTTTCAGTCAACCCGCCCCCAGTAATATGGGCGAGCGCATGAACTCCCCCTGCCCGCACGGCTGCAAGCGCCTGTTTCACGTAAAGCCGTGTTGGTGCGAGCAAGGCAGCCCCAAGCGCGCCATCAGCAAAGGGGCAATCATCGTCCCACCCAAGGCCCGAAATCTCAACGACCTTACGTACCAGTGAATACCCGTTGGAATGAACTCCGTCAGAGGCAAGACCAAGCAAAACATCGCCTTCAACAACGCCTGCGGGCAGATCGCCACCACGTTCCATCGCGCCCACGGCAAATCCGGCAAGGTCAAAGTCGCCATCGTGATACATGCCCGGCATCTCTGCCGTCTCTCCGCCAATCAGCGCGCAGCCTGACAGCGCGCAGCCCTCGGCAATGCCTTCGATAATAGTGGTCGCTGCGTCAAGTTCCAGCTTACCGGTTGCAAAGTAATCCAGAAAGAAAAGCGGCTCTGCCCCCTGACACACAAGGTCATTCACGCACATAGCGACAAGGTCGATCCCGATTGTCTCAAAACGGCCCGTGTCAATTGCAATCCGCAGTTTGGTGCCCACGCCATCAGTGGCACCAACCAAAATCGGGTCGCTGTACCCTGCCGCCTTAAGATCAAACAGCGCACCAAAACCACCCAGCCCGCTCATCACGCCTGCGCGTGCCGTCCGCTTTGCTGCTGGCTTGATCCGATCAACAAGCGCATTCCCTGCATCAATGTCGACACCCGCATCCGCGTATGTCAGGCCGTTCTTGCCAGAGGTCATTGGGCAGCTCCTTCGTTAAAAACTTCGCACAGGCTTTAACGTAAGGCTTTGCCAAAGGGAACCGCCGAAAGTGGCCGCGCGCGGCAAATCAAGATGCATACGAGCAACCAGAATATCGTCGGCCGCGACCATATCCAGCATCCGCTTGCGTGTAGCGCGCGCCATATCAGCATCTACATCAAAGGTGATCGTCCAATCCGGGTAATCCAGTTGCAGCTTGGTTGCATGCACCACATCACCCCAAATCAAAAGCTGCTGCCCCTGCGAATGCACACCCAGATGACCTGGCGTGTGGCCCGACAACCGCCTCTATCTTGTCTACCCGCACAGGCATGCGCTGAATACACGCGCGCAGATAATGATCCGTTCAGTTTGCCAAACTCTGGCCCGGATTGAAGGGATTCAACTCGTCCCTTCATTTGGCAACATTGAACATCTTGACCCCCCGACATCATCTGATAGGGATGGCGGCACGGTCGGGCCTGTAGCTCAATTGGTTAGAGCAGAGCGCTCATAACGCTTTGGTTGGGGGTTCGAGTCCCTCCGGGCCTACCAGACAGTCATGTGCTGTCAGCCGTCCTTCCCCGTCTCAGAATAAGTACGGCGAATCCCGTGGGTTACGCGGCAGAAATCCGCTGCGAGCCGAACGGATTGGAGCAGAGACCTTGGTTTTCAATGGTTTCGGGGCTTTGCAGCACAAACGTCTCTGCAAACGTCCAAACCGATTGAAAGTCGCATTTTTAGGCTCGTTTAGCTGCAATGGGCGCGAGCGATTCAGGCAAGCAGACGGTGCTGATCGTCCCAAAGAAACGGCAGTTGGCCCACCCGCCGAAGGCTCGTGGCGGTCAGATCAAGCGATTGCCGCCCATCCAGAATCGCCTCGATTAGATCAGGAGACAAAAACGCAAGCGGAATGGATCGAGAGACGTCGCCGGGGCTGGCACCAGCAGCAATTGCGATCTCCGAGATGCTCATCGGGCTTTCCTGTTGCGTGTAAGCGGCAAACCAACGGCGTGCATCAAGGATGGTATTGATGAGTGTGGGATCGGGTGTGCCGCGATTACTGCCTGCCCCCTGCAGAATCAGTTTCAGTTCCGAACCTCGGCGTTTCAGTTGGATCGGCGTAGATAGCTCGACAGTGAAGAGATCTGCATCCTCAGACAAAATCCGATCGACTAATGCGGGGGCCAGTTCAATCTGAGCACAAAGTGCCTTTTCTGTCAGTTCGACCTGTCTCACAATCACCCTCAGCAATTGCCGTCCCGACTTGAAGCGTGGATCGCAGAGTTCATCGCGGATGCCATTCAGACTTTCCATTACGCCTGCAACCTCTTCCGCGTCTACCTTGCCATCGATCAGGATGCTGATTGCGTCGGGTTGGCTGAGATGGCCCAGGATTGCCGTCGCCAGTGCGGCCTCGATCTCTTCCGCTGGGATACGCCAACCACGTGCGCCGACCTCTACGCTACTATCGATAAGACCCGGGCTGACGTAATAGCGGTACCTACACCCCTTCTTCGTAGTGTGAACTGGCCGCATGCGTTTGCCATTTGGATCGAAGAGCTTGCCTGCCAGCGGGCTTGGATTACGTGCACGGCTTCGACTTTGATGCGACCGACGGTTGTCTGCCAACATCGCCTGAACCCTTTCCCATGTCTCGTCGGCGATGATTGCATTGTGCTGACCGTCATAAACCTTGTCGCGATGGCGGATCTTTCCGACCACCACCGGGTTCGAGAGCATCGAATATAGTTTTCCCTTTGAGAAGGCGCAGCCTCCACTTGTACGGTCCGAACGGCTGATCCGGATGGGTGTCAGGTATCCTCTCTCGACAAGCTCCGCCTGCAGCCTACGCACCGATCTGAGAGCCAGATAGCGATCAAATATGTGCCGCACGACATCCGCCTCTTCAGGAACCACGACAAGCTGTCGTTTCTCGGGCCGGTAGCCAATCGGTGGTGTGCCACCCATCCAAATGCCCCTGGCTTTTGAGGCGGCGATCTTGTCCCGGATGCGTTCCGCCGTCACTTCACGCTCGAACTGGGCGAACGACAGCAAGACATTCAGCGTCAGTCGCCCCATACTCGTCGTAGTGTTGAAGGCTTGCGTGACCGAGACGAAGGAGACATCTGCCGCATCAAAGATCGCCACGATGCGAGCGAAGTCTGCCAGCGCGCGGGTAAGACGGTCGACTTTGTAGACAACGACAGTGTCAACCGCCCCGGCTTCAATGTCCGCGAGCAAACGGGCAAGCGCGGGTCGTTCCATAGAGCCGCCCGAGAAGCCGCCGTCGTCATAGAGCGCTGGCAATTCAGCCCAGCCCTCATGGCGCTGGCTCGTGATGAACGCCGAACAGGCCTCCCGCTGTGCGTCCAGAGAGTTGAAGTCCTGCTCCAGCCCTTCTTCGGTAGATTTACGCGTGTAGATCGCGCAACGCAGTACACGGGTCATCAGCGTGCGCCCTACCCGTCTCGAAGTCCGAAGAACTTCGGTCCATTACGACTAACCCCCGTAATGGCTTTTGCGACCGCTGAAAGCGATCCGTATTCCTTTCTTCGCCACAAATAACCTTTCTCGGTCACATGTACCTCGTGTCGTTCTCCGCGCCAGTCACGGATTAACCAGGTTCCGGGACCTGGCCGCGCCGCCGCCGTGAGGTCCGCCGCTGAACAATATGGTCCGCGTAAACTTTCACCACTGCGCACCTCAAGCGCTGCTAATCGTCGCGCGAGCTCAGGACGAAAACCACCCAATAGACCGGCCTGCCACTTCCAGGCGATCCCGAGCATCATGAAGCGCTTTCTCGCTGCTTTTGGTGCAGGGTATTTCCAGACCCGCTTCCAAGTCACTCGGAGAGCCTCGTTATCGAGATCAGCAAGCATCACGATAGTCTCTTTGAGGTTCGCAAGCTCAGGGACCAGCAGTTCCTCTCTCCTCTCGTCAGTTGCCGTCACCTTGGTACAACCTGCAACATGGAGACATTTCGACCGACCTGGGCCCGCTTGAAGCGTAACCTTTTTGAACTCGGTCACTTTTCCGCCTCCACGCCACCCGCCTGCGGAGACACCCGACTAGACGAAATTCGATACCGTACAGGCTTGCCACCCGGACCCAACTTTTTCTGAATGTCATAGCCGTCCTTGCGAAGCCCGGTCATTGCAGCCCGCACAGAGTGCGGCTGCCACCCTAGTTTGTCGTTCAGTCGAGCGATATCAGCGCCGTTCTTTCCACCCAACAACCGGATCAGTTCCTGCTTTTTGGTGTTACGCCCCGTGGTTCTGTCCTCGCTTTTACCTCCGCGAGTTCCGCGAGGGGCTTCAGACGCTTTATCGGTCAGGAAATTGTTTTGTTTTATATCAGTCATTTAATGCCTCCATTGGTTGTGCGCAGGATGATATCAATCCTGGTACTGACCAAAGCCCGGAGGTCCGGGAGCACGTGCCGGGTTGAGTCGGCGTGCATGTACACTCACGCTCTCTTCAAAGCACAAGTCCAGTGGAAATTGGCAAATAGATGTGGCACCAGATCGTTGTGAACGCCCTAAAGCGGCCGTTCCTGCTCTTCGCGGCGATCGGCGGCTTTGAGCCCTATGCGGACTCAGTTTTCTCTATCTTAAACCTAATGCAAGATTGTCGGACCGGAACCGATACTAAATTTCGGTCAAGCGGGATTGCGTGCGGTTATAACCCATGATGAGGTGGGTGCCCAAATGCCATTTTCGTCCCGTTCTTGGTTCTCAAAGAAGCTACGCATCTCACTCTCGATCTCAGGGCGCTTGGCCTCGGCAAGCTTCTCTCCTGCCTCTCTGAAGACCTCTCCACCTGGGCCGATTGCCAACGCAAATTCGATGCATTCTTCCGGGGTTGTCCCAACCATGATCTTTTCGTCCACGCGAGTGAAAGTGACGTCCTCGTAACCTGCGCTCTTCATCATGAGGCCCACCATCTCCTGATTGCCCATCGAAAAGGGACCAGGTCCACAGGTATCAGCGTCTTCACCCGGAGCCGGAAGGTGTCGAAGGGTAATGTTCTTTGCTTCCTGCCATGCCGGATTGTCTTCACGTCGACGCCAGACAATATGTGTCATTTGTCCGCCCGGTTTGAGTGCCACACGCATACGTCGCAATGCAGCTACCGGATTTGTGAAGAACATCGTGCCAAAACGCGCAACCACATAGTCAAACTCATTCTCTGGTAGAGCGACCTCGGCATCGCCGCGGGAGAACTCGGCGTTCAATAGTCCTCCTGCTGCGGCGTCTTTCCTACCCTCGTCCAAGAACGCGTCGACGCAATCAATGCCGACAACTCGACCCTTTGGTCCAACAATCTCAGCCACTTGGAGCGACATGTCTCCCCATCCGCAGCCGACATCCAGCACTGACATTCCTTCTTTGATGGGCAAATTTGGGATCACTGCCGCGGAATGGCGTGACAACCCACCCTGTAAGATGTGCCGGTACTTTGTGAATTTGGGTTCCAGAACCGTGTTCCAGAATTTCACAAAATCTGTGTCGTCTTTATTGTCCAAAGTCATGCGGTACTCTCCTCTTTGTGTGAACAGTATCACAGACATGGTAGCTTCCCCAATCGCCATGAAATTTCTCTGCTTCGACCATTTGGAACGGCGCTTCACTGGAGAAAATCTCTCTTGCTCGGAGTTCGCTCTGTCCCGCACAAAAGTCATTCGACACCCGTGTAGCGAACCGCAGGTCGGGATCGGTTAAAGCACTTGAAGTATTGAGGTAAACGCCTTTTTTCGTGACGCCATTGCCATTCTAGTGTTTGTTGGTGGCCTAAATTTGGGGGTGTTGAAATGACGAGCGACGTTACAGTAGTGGGATTGGGGGCGATGGGAACTGCGCTGGCGCGCGCTCTTTTGGCAGCCGGGCGCGAAGTGACAGTCTGGAACCGCACGGCTGAAAAGATGCAGCCACTGGTGGACCGGGGAGCGCGGCCAGCATCCGACCTCAGCGAGGCGATTGCTGCCAGTCCGCGGTCGGTAATCTGTCTTATGAACTATTCAACCACAAACAGTCTGTTTGAATCATCGCAGGTTTCAAACGCAGTAGTCGGGCGCAACATTGTTCAACTCGGCACATCCACCCCTCAGGAATCTGAGGACAGCCAAACAAAGTTCAATGATTGGGGCGCAGGTTACATTGATGGAACCATTATGTGTTGGCCCGGAAACATCGGGACACCCACTAGCCGGATCGCGGTCGCCGGGTCAAAATCCGCCTTCGCGGATTGCGAAACCGATCTTGGGATTTTGGCGGGTGACTTGCGATACTTGGGTTCGAATGCCCGTGCGGCGGCAACATTTGAGCTTGCATTTCTGTCGCGCCTTCTTGGCATCATTTTCGGGTCAATTCACGGCGCGCTGGTTTGTGAAGCCGAAGGGGTGCCCGTATCGGAATTCACCTCTATCCTGCCGCCGGGTGACAGGGCGATTCCGCTAACCGAAACGATCCAAGCCGGCTCCTTCGACAGGATTTCCAAAGGCGGCGCGTCGGTTGATGTGGCTGGAGAGGCAGTCACTGGCCTGTATAATCACGCGGTTTCTGTTGGCATCAACAGCGAACTCCCGGCATTGATGCGCGAATGGGTCAAGAGAGCACAAGCCGCCGGATACGGAAAACAGGAAACTGCAGCGGTCATTAAAACGCTCCGGCAAAACAACTGATTGTTCATTGCCCGATTACAGCAAGCATAGGTTGGTTGGAAATCGCCAGCAAAACGTCCTTGGTTTTGCAATGTTCCCGTTGGGCAACGAACGGAAATAAAGTCCCGCTTCTCGGTCGTTGGAAAATCTCGCAACGAAGGTCTCAAATAAGCCCTCTTACGGAATGCTGCGCTTTCAACGAAACACGGCAAGATGCTGGAAGCGGGCACCTTCAAATGCGAGCACGACCCCCCTGTCGTTCAACAGAGGGTCATAGTCGCACCGGAAGCTTTCGTAATGCAGCCGTTCGTGCACAGCGCTTTAAGCCCAGTATACGTCCACTTCAGATTACAAATCTGGACGTGTTCAACTTTCAGGGTGGGCTTCCTGACCTGATGTCACGGCTTCTTCCCGAAAAACTTGGGTGCGGTCCTGCGTTTGGTTTTGGGTGGCTTGAGGCAATGATACACCTATCCGTCTAGCCAAATTGGGTTGGACCACGCGCGCTTTCCCGTCCGGTCTACAATTGTAACGCGAACCCAGGGTGAATTTCTCAGACGTGCCAAAGACAGACTTTCTCTTGTCATGGCCTTACCATGCAAAGTTGCCGTTGATGTACCCTTACCCTGAACCACGATGGTCGCCGCCGCCGTGCAATCGACTTCGATACAATCGCTAGTGAAGCGGATATCGTGAATTTCGGGTCCCGTGCTGGAGTAATACGTGCCAGCCTTTAATGCCGCTAAAAGGGCTTCGGAGGTGTTTTCCCTGGTCTTGACCATAACCCAGCCACCAAAATGGTCCGGTGTATTGAAATGGGCGTCATCAGCGGCGATCAGGTTCAGACGACGCTCCTGATTCAAGAGATGTTCCAGTATCAGGAATCCTTCACCACGATCATTGTCGACGACACAACCGTGATTATAGGTTTCCACCGCATGCGCCGCTGTGACGGAAAGGGCATCGGCTTGCGACATGCCAGACCAATGCGGGTGCGCAATGGCCACGAATGCGCCTGCGTCTCGTGCGCGTTGCGCGATGCTTGCAGCGGTTTCAGAACCATCAACAGATTGAAAGTGTGGTGCATGCGGCGGTGGGAAATCTAGGGGAAGACCGATGCCCAAAAGGTGCCACAAATTGCCATTTCCCATAACACCAGTATGCAGCTCCGCCCCAATTATCGTCGTGAATTGGGAGTTACGAAAATCCGTGGTGTCAGTGATCGGATAATCGAACAGCCCCACGAAATGATCCGTCAGGGCGATGAAATCATAGCCTTCCGCCTGATATCTGCTGCAGACCTCTTGCGGGGAATAAAGCCCATCTGATCCGGTGGAATGGGTGTGTAGATTTCCGCGATGAAACCTACCGGGGGTGGTGAAAAAGCTGGTTGGCATGGAACAGACTTTCAACTGGTTTATGTGTGGTCAACTCGTGTTGGAGAAAGGGACATACACCACGAGCAGGAGATTTGAGCCATTCAGTATCTTTTGTATCTGGTTATTCTATCGGTGCGAAAAAGGCCTCATTCCGGTTGGTAACTTCCGCCCATAGCCGGTCGCCATAGGAAAAATGCCACCATTCATCTGGATAATTAATCATGCCGACGCCGTGCATCGCGGTGACGAGCATATCGCGGTTTTTGCGAATTTCAGGCGAGACAGGCCAATTGGTCGGCGCGATGCCTGTGAGCCCTTTCATGAGCCCTCCAAAATCCAGTTCTGTACGGTCCACGCGCGCCAGTTTCAGATCAACTGCCGCACCTGCCTGATGTCCGCTCCCAAAGCCATCGGGAGGAGAAACCCAGCGTGACGCTTCAATATAGGCCTGCGTTTCGCTCCAGCTTGGGTTGTTCTGGGTAATGCTGGCAAAAACCGGTTTCCACAATTCCCATTGCCGCGCGCGTGAACGGAACGCCTCAAACACCATAAGGCACAAGCCTTCAGGTAAAGCTTCGGAACACGCGATGACCTTATCGCGGACGACACGTCTTATCCGCCAATCGTTAGTTTCCAATGGATTAAGGAGCAAACGATCCGTCTCGACAAATGTCACCAAATCAACGGGGTTTTCGCATTCTGTTACTGTGATCATGTTGTTTGATCCTTTGGCCTGCACATCACGCGTAAAGCGGTTACAAAATCTGACTGAGGAACATTTTGGTGCGCTCGTGTTGCGGATTGTCGAAAAACTCGATCGGGCCACTTTGCTCGACGATGTCGCCCTCATCCATAAATATCACCTGATCGGCGATGGTCCGCGCGAAG
>NZ_JAGFNU010000015.1 GCF_018457175.1 Pseudohalocynthiibacter aestuariivivens | reverse complement strand
TTGCACCACCAACAGTGGTCATGATTGCGATACCGAGGCCAACGATGGCAGCGGTCAGAACAACCCAGTCAACAGTGACTGCGCCGGATTCGTCTTTTGCGAAGTTTTTGATGAAGTTCAGCATTTTATTGCTCCTAGTGAGTGTATATTGGCGTTCGGCCAAAGATTAGTAGGTTGCGATACCCTGAGTTGCGAGGCTACCAGAGATCAGGTCACCGAGATCCGCAGTTGCACCACCAACAGTGGTCATGATTGCGATACCGAGGCCAACGATGGCAGCGGTCAGAACAACCCAGTCAACAGTGACTGCGCCGGATTCGTCTTTTGCGAAGTTTTTGATGAAGTTCAGCATTTTTTAGCTCCTAGTGTGTTGAGTGGCGCTCGGCCAAAGATTAGTAGGTTGCGATACCCTGAGTTGCGAGGCTACCGGAGATTACGTCACCGAGATCCGCAGTTGCACCACCAACAGTGGTCATGATTGCGATACCGAGGCCAACAATGGCAGCGGTCAGAACAACCCAGTCAACAGTCACTGCGCCGGAATCGTCCTTTGCGAAGTTTTTTGCAAAATTGAACAGTTTCATTTTGTATCCTCTGAAGTCTGGTTCGTCGTTTCCACTACCTAGACGGAGACTTAAATTGATATGATCAACTCGGTTCCGCTTTGGTATGAGAGAATAAAGCCCTCGGAATGGGGCAAGAGTTTGGCGCGCATCGTACTTTTTTGGTGTTCCTTAAGATTTTTGCGAAAAATTATTAATACGCTGAAAAATAATAACTTTTTTTTTACTTAAAGTGCCCGCACTGTGTCAAAGATGCTAAATATTGAGCAAATATGTCGAATTTGCCTAAGTGTGGTGCCTTAAAACTGGTTTCGGCGGCTTTTTTTTGCGAGAACAAACATGCAAACAACAACGGGGCAGAGCAGGTACCGCATGAAGCGGCGCTTCGTATCATCAATATTAATAGTCGCTTCGATATTGGCGACTGAGGCACTTGCTACCGAGCCAGTGTCAGGGACAGATTTTACCTTTCGGCGCGTTAAAGTACCCGAAGCTGGCAGCACAACGCCACGCATCAATGTTCAGATCGATCCCGAGGCTCAGATAGCGGCGCAAGCGCTGCGTCAGCCGGAACCTTCTGAAACAGAGGCGCCAGAGCTCGGCGTGCTGGACTGGTACTGGGCAGAAGTTTCACCGGATCTTGCTGACGCGAGTCCCGGTCGATTAGAGGAAGCTGTTTCTCACCTAGGCAATGCGCCAGAAGGACAGGCTGTTGCTGTTCCCAGGATTCAAAACCTTCAGAACATCGCTGAAGCCCACGGAACGGAGATTCTGCTGGCGACAGTTGGAACAAATGTCTCTCCGGCACTCGTACTGGCGGTGATCGGAATCGAATCTTCTGGACGCATAGATGCTTTAAGCAGTGCCGGTGCAGCAGGTCTGATGCAGTTAATGCCGGCAACCGCTGAGCGTTTCGGTGTTGCAGACCGCAACGTTGCATCTGACAATATTAGAGGAGGCGTGGCCTATCTGAACTGGTTGATGGAAGAGTTTGACAACGATCCAGTAATGGTTCTTGCCAGTTACAATGCCGGCGAAAACGCTGTGCGAACGCATAGCGGCGTTCCTCCTTTCGCTGAGACCCGCGCATATGTGCCTAAAGTTTTGGCAGCATGGTCTGTCGCAAAGGGTTTATGCGTGACCCCACCTGAGTTAATTTCGGACGGATGTGTTTTTGCAGTAAGAGGTGCGAGCACAAATGGCTGAAGTAAAACCATTGGTGCTGGATGTTGATGGCACCTTCCTGCGAACTGATATGCTATACGAGTGTTTTTGGGCCGGCTTAGGCAAGCACCCGATTAAGACTCTCAAAACCGCAATGCGGTATTTCACACGACCGGCAAAGCTTAAAAGCGCTTTACTTGAGATTGCAGACATTCGAACTGATTTGTTGCCCGTGAATCAAGAAATGAAAGCCTTGGCAAACAAAAGTATTGCAGTAGGACGGGACGTGGTTCTTGCTTCTGCTTCAGATCAGCAATTGGTCGCGCGCCTGGCGTCGGATCACGGCCTAAGCACGCGTGTATTCGCCTCGGACGGCGAAACCAATCTAAAAGGGAAGGCCAAAGCAAAGGCCCTGGTTGATGCGTATGGCGAAGCTGGATTTGACTATGCGGGCGATAATAAAGCAGATCGTGCAATCTGGGAGCATGCGGAAAATGCGCTTGTTGTAGGGCATCATGATGCGATCGTCGCCAAGCTGAGTGCGATGGGGAAAACGGTTACTGAATATCCCAATCGTTTGCACATCACGGATTTGTTTCGAGCGATACGCCCCCATCAATGGGTTAAGAACATTCTGCTGCTTTTACCAATGATTGCAGCGCATAGCTTCAGGCTGGATAATTTGTTCATGGTCCTTCTGGGCATGGTATCTTTCTCAGCAGCGGCGTCATCTATCTATGTTGTCAATGATCTTCTTGATCTTGAGGCTGACCGTTTGCACCCCACCAAATGCCGTCGCCCGTTTGCTCAGGGGACCGTTCCGATCAGCGTTGGAATGGGGATGCTTGTTGTTCTCGGTGTTTTAGCGATTGGCCTTGGCGCGTTGCTTGGCCCTGCATTTCTTGCTGTTGTAGTTGTCTATATAATACTGTCGCTGGCCTATTCGCTTCGGCTGAAACGCATGCGATGGGTGGATATCGCGGCGTTAGCGGGGCTTTATACATTGAGAGTCGTTGCCGGAGCCGCAGCAAGCAAGGTCGATGCATCTTCTTTTATGCTTATCTTTATCTTTCCGGTCTTTATCACGCTGGGATGTGTGAAACGACTGACGGAACTTTCGCTCACGACGACGGACGATAATTTGCCTGGGCGAGGCTATGGTCGCCAGGATCGTGGTGATTTACTTAACATCGCGGGTCTCGGGATGTTTTTTGCGCTGCTGATTTTCTTCCTTTACAGTTTTAGCGAACAGGCACGAACATTATACCCAAGCCAATGGGTGCTGTGGATTGCCCTTGTTCCGATTGCTGCCTGGCTGTTTCGCATGGTGCGGTTGGGCTACTTTGGTAAGCAGGATTACGACCCAATCGTCTTCGCGATGAAAGATAAACGCGGCGTTGGCCTGCTACTGCTCACACTTTCGCTCATGTTTTATGCCGCAGGTTTGTTTCACCAATGGTTTGGAATCTGATCGTGCAAAATTCTAGACCGACAGTTTTTTGAATATCCCTTCGGGGATCGAGCGAATGATCAGCATAATGTAGCGCCAGAAGAACGGTGTGTAGATCACGTTCTTTTTCTTATCCACGGCACGCAGCAGGTCGCGGGCAACCTTCTCTGGCGGCGCAACAAGAAACATTCCCTCTATGCCCCATGTCATTGCGGTGTCCACAAAGCCGGGTTTCACGGTAACAACGTGGCCCCCGGATCGGTTAAGCCTATTACGCAGACCCGACAGATAGGTGTGAAACCCAGCTTTGGCTGCACCATAGACATAGTTGCCAATCCGGCCCCGATCACCTGCAACAGACCCAACACCGATAACAGTGCCAGATCCGCGTTCTTCCATAAGAGAGGCGAGACCTTGCAAGAAACGGGCAGGGCCTGTGAAACTGTCCGTCACGGTGCCGTCGATCAGGCTGGGTTCTGCGTCAATCGCGTCTTGTGGTGGCATTGAGCCGACGAAAACGGCCACATTGATTATTCCTTCTTCGGCGGAGACGCGGTCGTAGATCGCTGAAAAGCTCTCAGGCTTGCGTGCGTCAAAGAAAACGGGTTCCGCCACCCTGGCGCCTCTGACGGCGCTATCAGTGGCGCTGCGCTTTAGGTCATCCATGTCGCGGCCAGCAAAAAACACTGCGTCACCGCGTTCTGCAACGGCGCGTCCGAAGGCTCGTGCCATGGAAGATGTTGCGCCAAGAATAATCCAACTCTGCATCATAGTGTCGTCCTCAGGTCTAGTCGGCGGATCAGGTCGGTTGCGAATTGTCCCTCAGGGTCTGCTTTTTCAACTTCATCAACCCACGCAGCATGTTCCGGATACATCGACTTGATACGCGCACCCGTCGCCAGAGAATCTTTCGCAAGATAAAGGCGCCCACCCGCGAGTTGGGTCATCTCTTCAAGCCGGCTGATCAGAATTTCGGCTTGTGGACGGTTCGGAAAGTCGACGGCCAGCGTATACCCTTCCATCGGGAAGGACATATTGCCAGCCCGGCCAGCGCCCATACGTTTTAAAACAGCCAGGGGTGACGCAAGCCCGGACCGTGCGATCAGCTCAAGCATCTCTCGCAGGGCAGCTGCCTTCTCAATCGGAACGACACATTGGAACTGATGAAAGCCGCGTTTTCCGTAAAGCTTGTTCCAGTCATGAATTGCATCCAACGGAAAGAAGAAGTCGTTTATCGGCTTGACCGAAGTGCGCCCGCTTTCAGGAACACGCCGATAGTAGGCTGCGTTAAATGCCTTTACGATTGGTTTTGAAAGCGCGAAAGCAGGTGCATTGAATGGAACGGACTTGGGCTTCTTTTGTGCGGGCATCAGGCCAGAGCCTGTTTCAGCCTCTTCAAGTATACCACGCCCAAGGTTATTCCCTTTGGCCGTTGCATCAATCCAGCCGACTGAATATGTCGCTGTTGAATTGTCGAGAAGCGTCAGGAAGTCCTCGTAAGATTCCGCACGACGCTCTGTCACCATCATGACATCACCCTTGCAGGGCAGCATCTGTAACTTGACCGATACAATAATGCCGGTTTGTCCAAGACCACCGACTGTGGCCTGAAACAGCTTTGCAGATTTCTTCGGCCCAATGACTTTCTTGCCAGAAGGTGTCATCAGAACAAGACTAATCACATGTTGCCCGAATGAACCGTTGCCATGATGGTTTTTACCGTGCACGTCATTTGCGATACAACCAGCAACGGTGGCAAATCCAGTGCCTGGCATAACGGCAGGCAGCCAGCCACGTGGTGCAAAGAGGCGTGCAAGTTCACCAATCTGGCATCCCCCTTCGACCTCTAGAGTGCCTGAATCAGGATCAAAGCCGATGATACGGTCCAACCGGGTCATATCTATTGCGGCCCCACCATCATTCAAAGAAGCGTCGCCATAAGACCTGCACATGCCTATTGCAGGTGCGGGCGTCTCCTTTAACGCAGCAACTAGATTGGAGACGCGCTCCGGTCGTGCAACCTGGCCAGTTGCAGTGTGGACCCGGCCCCAGCCAGCGTATTCAGTTGTTTTCCAGAGCATACTTAACCTTTAATGAATGGCGTTCCGCCAGTGGAAAAATGAGAAGCCCAACGCAAACCACGCAACAGATAGTTGATAACCGATAATCCGAACAGCGCCAGAAACAGTATGAAAGACAGGCGCAAAATCTGCGCTTTGATCTCTTCCCATTCAGTTGTCGTTGCAAGCGCGACAAGGCCGGTCAGAACCAACGCAAGTAATCTGCCAAACAGCAGAGTATCGCGCCATAGCCGTGCGGCACGCGGTAGGGAAGGGCCTGTATTTGCGTTGCTCAATGTCATTGCCTGCGAACTAGCGACACAATAGGGCGAGATTATGTAGCTGATTGGGGCGAGAATATGGACCAGAACCTTAAAAAACAACAGGTGCAGGCGTTTAAAGTGCAGATCGAATGAAGGTTCGGGCATTATTAATGCACTGAATAAAAAACCGGGAGCGATTGGCCCCCGGTTCAAGTATTCGCGATGATATCACTAAATCAGTTCACGAGCGTCGCTTCTGTTGCTGCGCGCGCTTCTTCCTCGCTGACGCCGTCTGCAAGCTCAACCAACTTCAGTCCACCTTCGA
Organism: Pseudohalocynthiibacter aestuariivivens; assembly: GCF_018457175.1. GTDB lineage: Bacteria > Pseudomonadota > Alphaproteobacteria > Rhodobacterales > Rhodobacteraceae > Pseudohalocynthiibacter > Pseudohalocynthiibacter aestuariivivens. Next base: position 54,938 of record NZ_JAGFNU010000015.1, on the reverse strand, counting down.
CAACATCAAAAACACCCAGGTTAGTTATGATCCGATCAACAACGCCTTGGCCGGTCAGCGGAAGCGTGCATTCCTTAAGCAGCTTGGACTCGCCGTGTTTTGAGGTGTGATCCATCACAACGACAACACGACCGACACCAGCCACCAGATCCATTGCACCACCCATTCCCTTGACCAGCTTGCCCGGGATCATCCAGTTCGCAAGATCGCCGTTTTCGGCAACCTCCATCGCACCCAGAATGGCCATCGCGATTTTCCCGCCGCGGATCATGCCAAAGCTTTGCGCCGAGTCAAAATACGAGGTTTGCGGAAGTTCGGTAATAGTTTGTTTTCCGGCATTGATCAGATCAGCGTCAATGTTTTCTTCGGTCGGAAACGGGCCCATGCCCAACATTCCGTTTTCTGATTGCAGCGTTACTGTTACACCTTTTGGAATATAGTTTGAAACCAGCGTCGGAATACCGATGCCAAGGTTCACATACCAACCATCCTGAAGCTCTTGCGCCGCACGGGCGGCCATTTGATTTCGATCCCACATGGTCTGTCCTCCCCTTAAGCTGCGCTGATGGTGCGTTGTTCGATACGTTTCTCATGCTCACCCTGAATCAGGCGGTGCACGTAAATTCCGGGCAGGTGAATGCTGTCCGGGTCGAGTGAGCCGGTTGGCACAATCTCTTCGACCTCTGCCACGCAGATTTTGCCACAGGTTGCGGCGGGTGGGTTGAAGTTGCGTGCTGTCTTGCGAAACACAAGGTTACCGGTCGCATCCGCCTTCCAGGCCTTCACAATCGAAAGATCAGCAAAGATGCCGCGTTCTAAAATGTAGGTTTCACCGTTGAAATCCTTGTGCTCTTTGCCGTCAGCAATAACTGTTCCAACGCCCGTTTTTGTGTAGAATCCCGGGATACCGGCGCCACCGGCACGCATCCGTTCAGCGAGTGTGCCTTGTGGGTTGAACTCCAGCTCAAGTTCACCGGACAGATATTGACGCATGAACTCTGCATTTTCACCAACGTAGGAGGAGATCATTTTCCTGACCTGTTTGGTTTGCAGCAAAATGCCAATCCCAAAATCGTCAACACCTGCGTTGTTAGAAGCAAAGGTCAGATCCTTGGTGCCGGCTTCCTTGATCGCTTCAAGCAAAAGTTCCGGAATGCCGCAGAGGCCAAAACCACCAGCTGCAATAAACATGCCATCGTGAAGGATACCTCCAAGTGCTTCGGCCGCCGAGCCGTAGACTTTTTTCATCTTTGTCTCCTTTGCAAATTTTGCGTTGGATGGATTTGTGGCGACAGCGTGAGCGAGAGTCAATGAATTGCCGCACCGCAGCGTCAGTTTGCTGCGCTCTAAATAGTTGCTGCTATCCGTCCGGGTTTATTTTGCAGCAGCCTTTTTAGCGGGCGCCTTCTTTGCCGCTGGTTTTTTCTTCGGAGCAGCCTTTTTACGTGTTGGCTTTTTACCCGCTTTTTCGGTGATCAGTTGCAGTGCAAGCTCCATTGTTACTGATGTGGGTTCCACATCTTTGGGCAATGTTGCGTTGACTTTCTGCCATTTTACATAAGGGCCATAGCGGCCCTCCATGACATTAACTGGTCCGCCTTCGGGGTGTTCTCCAAGTTCAACAAGGGGTTTCGCCGCTTTGCGTGCGCCGCCTTTTGCAACTTTCTGCGCCAATACCTCAACAGCCCGGTTCATACCTATTTCGAAAACCTCGTCGATGTTTGGTAAGTTCGCATAAACCTTGCCGTGTTTGACAAAGGGGCCATAGCGGCCAAGTCCGGCCTCAACCATTTCGCTGTCATCCGGGTGCGGACCAAGTTCGCGCGGCAGGCTTAGCAACTGCAATGCTTTCTCAAGATCGATGTCTTCCTGCGTCCAGCCTTTTGGAAGCGATGAACGTGGTGGCTTTGGCACCTCATCTGTCGCGTCGCCGCGTTGAACATAGGGGCCAAATCGCCCTTTTCGCAATGTGATCTTATCGCCTGCATCTTCGCCCAGGTATTTGCCATCTGGTCCAACTTCGCTGCCTTCAATGCCGGGGGGGCCGAAGGGGCGGGTAAAACGGCACTCTGGATAATTTGAGCAGCCGATAAATGCACCACCGGAACGCGCCGTCCGCATCGATAAGCGGCCAATCCCGCAGTTTGGACAAAGACGTGGGTCACCGCCGCCTTCGGTTGGGGGGAACAGGTGCGGCTCTAACACCTCATTGATTTTTTCCAGAACATCCGTGATGCGAAGTTCGGATGTTTCTGCAATAGCGGCTGAAAAATCGCGCCAAAACCGAGCAAGCACTTCTTTATAGTCAGCATTCCCCGCAGAAACATCGTCTAGCTGTTCTTCAAGGTCTGCGGTGAAATCGTATCCAACATATTTTCTGAAGTAGTTTGTAAGAAAGACAGTGACCAATCGGCCTTTGTCTTCTGGAATCAGGCGATTTTTTTCTTTTCGAACATATTCACGGTCCTGAATCGTCGTCACGACCGACGCGTAGGTTGACGGCCGCCCGATACCAAGCTCTTCCATCCGTTTAACCAGTGTTGCTTCGGTGTATCGGGGTGGGGGCTGGGTGAAGTGTTGTTCAGGTGTGACAGATTTTTTGTCAGCGGCTTCGCCCTGCATGATTTGGGGCAGGCGCTTGTCGTCATCATCTACGACAGTGTCATCACGACCTTCTTCATAGACTTTCATAAAGCCATCGAACATCACGACCTGACCAGTTGCCCGCAATTCAACCTGGCCGTCCGCACTGGCGACATCCACCGTGGTGCGTTCCATCCGGGCTGATTCCATCTGGCTCGCAAGTGTGCGCTTCCAGATCAAATCATAAAGCTTGCGTTGATCCGCTTCCAGACGGGCGAGTTTTGCAGCATCAACAGACATATCTGTCGGGCGGATACATTCATGCGCTTCCTGCGCGTTTTTGGCTTTGTTCTTGTACATGCGCGGATTCGCAGGAACGTAGCTGTCGCCATAACGGCTTTTGATTTCATCGCGGGCGGCGGACGCGGCTTCCGGGGCCATATCGATTCCATCGGTCCGCATATAAGTAATGTACCCGGCTTCATACAGGCGTTGCGCAGTGGACATGGTTTGACGCGCGCCAAAGCCAAATTTGCGGCTTGCTTCCTGTTGCAGGGTCGAGGTCATGAAAGGAGGTGACGGGTTGCGGCTGGCGGGCTTTGCCTCAACCGATTTAACCGTCAAATCGCGTGACTGGACGGCATGTACGGCAAGCTCGGCGGCTTCGGAGGTTGCGATGTCATGCTTATCGAGTTTCTGGCCTCCCAGAACGGTTAGCCGGACTTCGTAATCCTGACCGCGCGGCGTGGAAAGCTGTGCTTTTACAGACCAGTATTCGCGGGCGTTAAAGACCTCGATTTCCATCTCACGCTCAACGATCAAGCGCAGGCAGACAGATTGAACACGTCCGGCTGACTTGGAACCGGGCAATTTGCGCCACAACACCGGTGATAGGTTGAAACCAACAAGATAGTCAAGCGCGCGCCGTGCAAGATAGGCCTCGACCAAGGGGGCGTCGATCTCACGTGGGTGCGCCATAGCCTCTGTTACGGCTGATTTTGTAATGGCGTTGAAAACCACTCGTTTCACAGGCGTGGTTTTCTTTATTGCTTTGCGTTTTGTCAGGGCTTCCTGCAAATGCCAGCTGATCGCCTCGCCTTCGCGATCAGGGTCGGTTGCGAGGATCAGATCGTTGTCATCTTTCAGCGCATCAGCGATGGCTTTCACGTGTTTGCGGGAATCTGCGCCGATCTCCCAGATCATTTCAAATCCGTTGTCGGTATCGACGGACCCATCCTTTGGCGGCAAGTCACGCACGTGACCGTAAGATGCCAGAACGGTGTAATCATCGCCCAGATATTTATTGATAGTTTTGGCTTTCGCCGGGGATTCAACAACAACGACGGGCATGAAATTCCTCTCAACAATCCACTCAGAAATCAACGCGACTCGAGGGTGAGCTTATGGCGGCGCAAGATGTGGTGTGTTGCTGTTGAATGTCAATGGTATCTAGCGAGCTGATTATCGAACGATGGATAATAACCCTCCGGCACGACGTTCGATGCGGCCTTCCAGCTCCAGTGTTGTTATCTCTGGATTAATAGCTTTTGCAGGTAAAGCGAGGTCTCGGATGAGCTGATCTTCGGCAATCGGGCTCGGGCCGAGCCGCGATAAAATTTCTGTGTGTAGCTTCGAAATTTCCCTGAGACTGCGCTTTGGCAGTTTCTTTTTTGCCACTGGCTGAGGTTCCGGCGGTTGGTTGTTTACAGTGTGCGACTGGGAAATCGCTTCTATCACATCTTCCGCTGAGCGGACGAGTGTTGCGCCTTCGCGGATGAGCGCGTTGCAACCAGACGCGCGTGCGTCAATCGGATGTCCGGGAACTGCGAGAACTTCACGACCTTGGTCCAATGCGTTGCGCGCCGTAATCAGGCTGCCGGACTTGAGAGCTGCCTCAACCACGACAACTGCGTGGGACAGACCAGAAATAATGCGATTGCGCGTAGGAAAATGCCGCGCCTGTGGCCGCATCCCCATGGGTTGCTCGGACAGGCAAAGTCCTGTTTTGAAAATCTCGTCGGCTAATGCTGCGTTTTCCTGTGGGTAAATTACATCGACGCCACCGCCGAACACAGCAACGGTTCCGCTTGGCAGGGCCGCGAGATGAGAGGCCGTGTCAATACCCCGGGCGAGGCCTGAAACCACAACAAACCCGGCTTCTCCTAGTTCTTCGGCCAGTTTTCGGGCCATGCGCGTCCCGAGGCTAGAGGCATTTCTTGCACCAACAAGGGCGATCATAGGGCTGCTTAACAGCGTCGTGTCGCCCCGCACCCAAACAATTGGTGGCACATCCGTAATATCCATAAGCGCGGCCGGATAATCCGGCGTGCCGTAACAGATCATCCGGACGCCCAGTTTTTGTGCCAGTGACATCTCTGCTATCGCCACGTTTTCCGGGCAAACCTCGTAGTCTTTAACGCCTGCACTGCGGGCAACTTCGGGCAATGCGACAAGCGCATCATCGGCTGTTTTATGTTCCCGCAGCAGCTTGAAGAAAGTGGTTACACCTACCCGACGCGAACGGATAAGGCGAAGCCACGATAACAAATCTTCGTCCGTCTGAGGGGGATGTAGGGTGTGGTTAGAAGAAAAAAGATCCTCTGCCATCGTGACTCCGTCTGCTAGTGGACTCACTATGCGCACGCTCGGTTAACACCGCGTAAACATCAGGAATGATCAGTTTAGCCACCAATACCGCGAGACTCTGTTACAGCGATGCGGGTGGCTGATCAGGCCGCAGAACCACCAACAGTTAGACCGCCAATCATCAAGGTTGGTTGGCCAACCCCGACTGGCACCCATTGCCCCGCTTTCCCACAGTTTCCTATGCCGGGATCAAGCGCCATGTCGTTGCCGATGGCGCGAATTTGTTTCATCGCTGTGGCACCGTCGCCTATCAGTGTTGCACCTTTCACAGGTGCGCCAACTCTTCCGTTCTGAACGCGGTAGGCTTCTGTGCAGGAAAACACAAACTTGCCATTCGTGATATCGACCTGGCCTCCACCAAAACCAACAGCATAAATGCCATCTTTCAGATCGGCCAAAATGTCGGTGGGATTTGCATCGCCACCCAGCATGTAGGTATTCGTCATGCGTGGCATTGGGGCATGCGCGTAAGATTCGCGCCTTCCGTTGCCCGTTGCCTTAACGCCCATTAGCCGGGCGTTCTGACGGTCTTGCATGAAGCCGACCAAGACCCCGTCTTCAATTAGGGTATTTTTGCCGCTGGGGGTGCCTTCGTCGTCAAAGGTGATGGATCCACGCCTGTCGGGAATCGTTCCATCATCCAGCACTGTCACGCCCTTGGCGGCAACTTGCTGTCCCATCAGGCCGGCGAAGGCTGATGTTCCCTTGCGATTGAAATCCCCTTCAAGGCCGTGCCCGACCGCCTCGTGCAACAATATGCCCGGCCAGCCCGCACCGAGCACGACATCCATGACACCAGCCGGGGCAGGGACGGCAGACAGGTTCACCGCTGCGATACGCAACGCTTCACGAGCGGTGGTCTGCCAGTTGTCGCGAACCATGAGGTCTGAAAGGCCGGTACGCCCGCCGCCGCCGGTGGACCCAGATTCGCGTCGCCCGTTTTCTTCCACAATGACCGAGATGTTCAGCCTGGCCATTGGGCGTACGTCCCGAAGCAAAGCGCCCTCAGGGCGTAAAATCTCTACTTCCTGCAAAGACGCCGCAATCGTTGCCGAGACTTGTACAACGCGCGGGTCGAGCGCACGTGTGAACTCATCAATCTCACGCAGCACATCCAGTTTTACTGTAAATTCCGCCTGTTCAATCGGGTCTAGATCGGTATAGAGCCGCTTGTTTGTGAGAGCTGGCGCATCTGCGAGCGCTCCGCCGCCTGTACCAACCGCGAGCCGGGCCGTTTCGACAGCGCGTTTAAGCGCCGCTTCGCTGATATCGGTCGAATGAGCGTATCCGGCAGTTTCACCACAAACCGCACGCAAACCAAACCCTTCTGACGCATCGTAGCTTGCGTTTTTTACGCGCCCATCGTCAAATACCAGTGCTTCGGAGCGGCGGCGTTCCAGAAACAGTTCACCATCATCCGCCCCTCCGGTTGCTTGGCGAAGTAAAGCCAGTGCCACTGATTGATCCAAAGAGGTGTCAAAAGGGCGAAAGGGGGTATAAGACATACGGGCACTCCGGCTGAATTCGTTGCAAAAACGCAAAAGCGGCTGTTTGCCGCGCATGATTTGCTTGTTCCATCTCGCTTAATATGGTTTCAAGCGCACCGGACACAATGGGAATCCGGCTTATATTTGAGCCGGGCCTCCGGGCGGGTTGTTCCGTCGGGACGCGAACAGGATACAGATATGCGACTTCTGAGCTATTTTTCTGGCCTTATGGCCGCCACACTCGCAGTTTTCACCAGCTTTGCAGCGTTTGCCCAAGATGGAATCGATGGGCTGGAAATCGTTGGGGCACCAATTGACGGTGCTCTTGGGTTTCAACCTGCGGCGACTGAACTGGCCCGCGATCAACAATGGCTCGATGGTATGGTCCTCGTGATCATCACTGCGATTGTTGTTTTTGTCACAGCTTTGCTGGCGTACATTATCGTTCGTTACAACGCCCGTATGAACGGCACCCCAGCGCGGTTTACCCATAACTCCCCTCTGGAAGTTGCGTGGACACTGATTCCAATTGTGATTCTGGTTTTCATTGGGGCGTTTTCGCTTCCTGTATTGTTCAAGCAGCAGGAAATTCCAGAAGCTGACATCACCATCAAGGTCACCGGCTATCAGTGGTACTGGGGTTACGAATATGTCGACGAAGGGTTTGGCTTTGACAGTTATCTGCTTGGCCACCCTGCAACATTGGGTGACGAAGACGGCGATGTGGAGCCTTACGTGCTGAACGCTGCAATGGAAGCGCGTCTGGAACGTGACGGATACTCGCGCGATGAGTGGCTTCTTGCAACTGACAACGCGGTGGTTGTGCCGATCGGAAAAACGATCGTGATGCAGGTCACCGGAGCGGACGTGATCCACAGCTGGGCTATGCCTGCCTTTGGTGTGAAACAAGACGGCGTTCCGGGCCGTTTGGCAGAACTTTGGTTTGCTGCAGAGCGCGAGGGTATCTACTTTGGCCAGTGTTCTGAATTGTGCGGAAAAGACCACTCTTACATGCCGATCACAGTTAAAGTGGTAAGCCAGGCTGCCTATGATGCCTGGCTACAGCGCGCAAAAAGCGAATTCGCGGGCGTGCCACAGAACGTCAACGTTGCATCGAACGACTGACACCTATCAGACGGGGCGTATAACAACGCCCCGCCTCTAGGAAGAGGAACGCCATGAGCGATACAAGCATCAACATGCAGGCAGGCTCTGACCCGGTGGAAGCCGGGTTTGGCGATTATTTCGCGTTGCTGAAACCGCGCGTGATGTCTTTGGTTGTTTTTACTGCTTTTGTCGGTCTGCTGGTTGCGCCGGTATCCGTGCATCCGATGGTTGGTTTTGCTTCTATCCTGTTTATCGCAATTGGCGGGGGCGCATCCGGCGCTCTGAACATGTGGTGGGATGCTGACATTGATCGCGTGATGAAACGCACGCAGTCACGCCCCATACCTTCCGGCAAAGTGACCGAAGGTGATGCGTTCGCAATAGGGATCACACTTTCTGCTATGTCTGTTGTGATGCTGGCGCTTGCCTCGAACATTGTGGCGGGGGCCTTGTTGGCTTTCACAATATTTTTCTACGTGGTGATTTATACCATGTGGCTGAAGCGCTGGACGCCGCAGAACATTGTTATCGGCGGCGCTGCCGGGGCTTTCCCTCCGATGATCGGGTGGGCCGTTGCCACGGGCGGTGTTTCAATTGAAAGCGTCCTGATGTTTGCGATTACTTTCATGTGGACGCCACCTCATTTCTGGGCGTTGGCGCTGTTCATGAAGGGCGACTATTCGAAGGCAGGTGTCCCAATGTTGACTGTCACGCATGGTCGCAAAGTGACGCGCACGCATATCCTCGTTTACACGCTGCTTCTTGCGCCTGTTGCGCTGGGCGCCGGATTTACATCTATCGGTGGTCCGATTTACATGGCGACGGCTATTGTCCTGAACCTGCTTTTCATCAAAGGTGCATATGGTATCTGGCGTCGTGACGAAACCGCCGCCGAGGCTGATCAATACCGCGTCGAAAAAGCGTTTTTCAAACTTTCGCTTCTCTATTTGTTCCTGCATTTCGGAGCGCTTTTGGTTGAAGGCGCTTTGAAACCCTTTGGTTTAGGGGGTTGGTGATGGCGATTGGACGCGAGCACGAATTGCACAAACGCCGGATGGGTCGCAATATGGGCGTCGGGCTGGCACTTGCCGGATTTGTCGCAATTGTCTTTGGTCTGACGGTGGTTAAAGTCAAGGTTATTGATGTGCCTTCTGCCTATGAGCAGAACACCGGGCTAGGGGCTGCAACATCTGGGGCAAGCGAATGAGTAAACTGACAAGCATTCAGAAAACCGTTTCGTTGTTGGTCGGAGTCGTTCTTGTCATGGGTGCGCTCGCCTGGGCGTCGGTCCCGCTTTACAACTGGTTTTGCAAAGTAACGGGTTACGGCGGCACGACAAATACTGCGACGACCTCATCAGACACGATTCTCGATCGAACAATCTCTATCCGGTTTGATGCCTCCGTCGACCGGAATATGGCGTGGGAATTCAAACCTGTTGCGCGCGAAATGGAATTGAAAATCGGCGAAACTGGGTTGGCCTTTTACGAAGCGTATAATCCCACGAACCGTGTTATCGCCGGTACGGCGTCGTACAATGTTGCACCCTACGCCGCAGGTTCTTTTTTCACCAAGATCGACTGTTTTTGCTTTGAATTGCAGGTTTTACAGCCCGGCGAACGGGTCATGATGCCCGTAAGTTTTTACGTTGATCCAGAAATGGTAGACGACCGCGAAGCAAAATATGTGCAGCACATCACGCTGTCTTACACATTCTACGAAACCGAATTACCCGAAGAGACGGCAAGCCTCTCGACTGCGGCTTCGGCCCCTGTTAACTAAGCCTCCAACGAGGGAACACGCATGGCACACGAAAAAAACCACGACTATCACATTCTACCACCGGCGATTGAGCCACTGCTTGGGGCACTTGGCGCGTTTGTCATGCTCTTTGGCGCAGTTATGTGGATGGCAGAAGGCATTCCCTATCTCTTCTTTATCGGCCTTGCGCTAGTGCTTTATGTCATGTTCGCATGGTGGTCCAAAATGGTCACCGAAGGCCAGACCGGTGATCACACACCTGTAGTGCGGATCGGCCTGCGTCTTGGGTTCATCATGTTCATCATGTCAGAAGTCATGTTCTTCTCGGCATGGTTCTGGACGTTCTTTAAACATGCAATGTACCCGATGACCGAAGGTTCGCCAGCTATTGATGGAATTTGGCCACCTGCCGGGATTGAGACGTTTGACCCGTTTCACCTGCCATTGATCAACACGCTGATCCTGCTGTGTTCCGGTGCGGCTTGCACATGGGCACACCACGCACTGGCTCATGAAAACAACCGCAAAGACCTGATCAATGGCCTTATCCTGGCGATTATTCTTGGGGCATTGTTCACGTTCTTTCAGGCCTACGAGTACAGCCATGCGGCATTTGGGTTCACCGATGGTATCTACCCATCGACCTTCTACATGGCGACTGGCTTTCATGGATTTCACGTTTTGCTTGGTACCGTCTTCTTGTTCGTCTGCTTGATGCGCGCATTGAAAGGTCACTTTACACCGGATCATCACGTAGGGTTCGAGGCTGCAGCCTGGTACTGGCACTTCGTTGATGTGGTCTGGCTGTTTCTGTTCGCTGCCGTTTATATCTGGGGCGCCTGAGCAAGGTCAGAGGTTGAAAAACCTGCACTAAAACAGATAATGCAAAACGCGGAGCCATCGGTTCCGCGTTTTTCAATTTGGGAGCTTCCGTTTGTCCAGACCAATGATTCTGCCTTTTCTTTTTGGAGTGATTGGCGTGGCGATTTTGTTGGGGCTTGGAACCTGGCAGGTGCAGCGTTTGGCCTGGAAAAACGGAATTCTGAACGAGATTATAACCCGAATCAAAGACACCCCGATTGCCATACCGTCCGAGCCAGATCCGGAGCGTGACAAGTACCTGCCGGTTCGGGCAACTGGAACTATTGCGCAGGACGAGCTGCATATTTTGGTCAGCCTGAAACAAGTTGGCGCAGGCTATCGCATCGTTTCAGCGTTTGAGACGGATGGGCGGCGCATACTACTGGACAGAGGTTTTGTCGGCGTCGAACAAAAAGACGCCCCACGTCAGGCACTGGACGTTGAGGTAAAGGGAAATTTACATTGGCCGGATGAGGTAGACGGATACACCCCTGCGCCTGACTTAGCAGAAAACATTTGGTTTGCGCGCGATGTCGACTCTATGGCTCAAGCCCTGAGAACGGAGCCAATTTTTCTTGTGGTACGTGAAACGTCGGAATCGGACCCATCCGTGACGCCCTTGCCTGTCGACATTTCAGGCATACCAAATGATCACTTAGGCTACGCGATCACATGGTTTTCACTGGCTTTTGTGTGGTTGGGGATGACAGGCGCCATTCTGTGGCGTATCAGGCAACGAACGAAGTAAAGGCACCATTCAGGATGCGATATATCTCGACCCGGGGCAGCGCCCCGAGCTTAAGTTTTGAAGAAGCGATGTTGACAGGGCTGGCGCGTGACGGCGGGCTATATGTGCCCGAATCCGTACCGACGATGCCCAAGAGCGAAATCGCGGCGCTTGCCGGATTGTCGTATGAAGAGGTCGCCTATCGCGTCATGCGTCCGTTTATCGGTGATACCTTTTCGGATTCAGAATTTGGCGAGATTATTGAGAAAGCCTATGCAGGTTTTGGGCATGACGCTCGTGCACCGCTGGTGCAGCTCGCGCCAAACCATTTCCTGCTTGAACTGTTTCACGGCCCGACACTGGCGTTCAAAGATTTCGCAATGCAGCTTATTGGCCAGATGTTTCAAAAGGCTTTGGCGCGTCGGGGAGAACGTATCACGATCGTCGGGGCGACATCGGGCGATACCGGTTCTGCAGCGATAGAAGCGTTTCGTGGTCTTGAGGCGGTTGATGTATTTGTCATGTTCCCCCATGGCCGCGTCAGCGAAGTACAACGGCGTCAGATGACAACTCCGGTAGAAGGCAACGTTCATGCCCTTGCGGTCCACGGCGATTTTGACGACTGTCAGGCGCGTCTCAAAGACATGTTCAATGATTTTGAGTTTCGTGATGGCGTACGCCTTGCCGGCGTGAATTCGATCAACTGGGGTCGTGTACTGGCGCAGGTGGTTTACTATTTTAGCTCGGCCGTGTCTTTGGGTGCGCCGCATCGCAAAGTCAGCTTCACTGTCCCAACCGGCAACTTTGGCGATATTTTTGCAGGCTACATTGCCAAGAAGATGGGCCTGCCTATCGACAAGCTGGTGATTGCGACCAATCAGAACGACATTCTGCACCGCACACTGACCAGCGGGGCTTACACCACTATGGGTGTTACACCGTCAATTAGCCCTTCAATGGATATTCAGGTGAGCTCGAATTTTGAGCGCGCACTGTTTGATATATATGATTGCGAAGGCTCGGCAGTTGCACAGTTGATGGATGAATTGAAATCTGGTGGTAGCTTCAATGTTTCTCAAGGTGCATTGGAGCGACTGCGCGGACTTTTTGTTTCTGGTCGGGTCTCCGAAGAGGAAACCTCGGCAATGATAAAATCCGCCTTTAAACACACTGGCGAAGTACTTTGCCCCCATTCTGCGGTTGGTGTGAAAGTCGCTGCTGACCATTTGGGTGTGACGCCAATGATAACGCTTGCAACGGCGCACCCGGCAAAATTCCCAGCCGCAGTGAAAGCGGCGTGCGGACAGGATATTTCGCTTCCGCCGCGAATGGCTGATCTATTTGAACGAGATGAACGCGTGACCGAGGTTGCGAATGACCTTGGTGCGTTAGAAACTTTGATATGGGAGCGTTTGGCCCTTTGAGCGTAGAACTTCATACACTGTCTAATGGTTTCCGCATTGTCACAGAGAACATGCCGGGGCTTCAATCGGCTTCTCTCGGTATCTGGGTCATGGCGGGTGGCCGTGATGAGCGGCCCGAACAAAACGGCATTGCGCATTTTCTGGAACATATGGCCTTTAAAGGCACCAAAACCCGAAGCGCACTACAGATTGCCGAGGCCATCGAAGATGTTGGCGGATATATAAACGCTTACACCAGCCGCGAGATGACGGCCTATTATGCGCGGATACTGAAGTCAGATGTGCCTTTGGCGCTCGATGTGATCTCGGATATTTTGCTCAACCCCGTCTACGACCATGACGAAATAGAGGTCGAGCGCGGCGTGATCCTTCAGGAAATCGGCCAGGCGCTTGATACGCCCGATGACGTGGTCTTTGACTGGCTGCAGGAAGAGGCCTATCCAGACCAGCCTCTGGGACGGACAATTCTTGGCCCCGCAGAACGGGTCAGTGCTTTTTCGCGTAACGATCTTTCCGGGTTTGTAGGGGAACAATACGGGCCCGATCAGATGATTCTGGCGGCAGCAGGGGCAGTGGACCATGCAGACCTTGTTAGACGGGCTGAGGCATTGTTTGGCCACCTTCAGGGCAGTCAGTCACCTAAATCGCAACCCGCACTTTACACGGGTGGCGAAAAGCGTGTCGTAAAAGACCTTGAGCAAGTTCACATGGCGATGGCGCTTGAAAGCCCGGGCTACAGGGACGACGATATTTATACTGCGCAAATTTATGCGGCTGCGCTCGGTGGTGGGATGTCATCACGTCTGTTTCAGGAGATCCGCGAGAAGCGCGGGCTTTGCTACACGATCTTCGCACAGGCTGGTGCCTACGCTGACTCGGGCCTGATGACCATCTATGCGGGCACGAGTGCTGAGCAGATCGGTGAACTGTCCGGATTGACCATGGACGAACTGAAACGCTCTGCGGATGATATGTCCGAAGCAGAAGTCGCCCGCGCCCGTGCACAGATGAAAGCAGGGCTGCTGATGGGGCTGGAAAGCCCGTCATCGCGTGCAGAGCGCCTTGCGCGGATGGTCGCTATCTGGGGCCGGGTGCCGCTTGTTTCGGAAACGGTTGAAAAGGTAGATGCAGTTACGACGCGCGCGGTTCGGGAGTTTGCTGGCGCACTGGCGACCGGCATCAAACCGACCCTTGCCCTTTATGGCCCGGTTGATCATGCACCAACGCTTGAAGAACTACAGAACAGGCTTGCTGCCTGATGCTTGGATTGCGGCGCAAGGTTCGTATCGAGACGGAACGGATGACATTGCGTCCGCCCGTTCATAGCGACCATCGCAGTTGGGCTTCCTTGCGTCGTGAAAGTGCTGAGTTTTTAAAGCCGTGGGAGCCGACGTGGTCCACTGACCACCTAAGCCGCAAGGGGTTTACCAATCGGGTCTACTGGGCGCAAAGATCAATCGCGAACGGCTCGGCGGTTCCGTTGTTTCTTATTCACCGCGCAGAGAACAGATTGATCGGCGCTGTCACCTTAGACACCATTCGACGGGGCCCTGCGCAGGCGGCAACGCTTGGGTATTGGATTGGCGCCCCATGGGCGCGTCAGGGTTTCATGCGCGAAGCGATAGAGGCTGTTACGTTTTACGCCTTTCACGAACTTGACCTTAGCCGAGTGGAAGCTGCATGTTTGCCTGAAAACATCGCGTCGCGTGGTGTTCTGGAAAAGACCGGTTTCAAATATGAAGGCGTTGCGCAAAGTTATTTACAGATCAATGGGCGCTGGCGAACGCATGTTCTCTATGCGAACCTGCGTATTGACCGGCGTGGCAAGACCGAAGCTGGATAAGGGGTCCAGCATCGGATGTAAGCTTTGAGAGGCAGGAGTGTAGGATGCTGACCCCCGCAAATGACGCCTTTGAAACATTGCTTCGCGCTCAGCTCCCCGAGTCATCGTTCCGCCCGCTGACCCCCGCTTATCTGGAAGAACCCCGAGGAAGGTTTTCAGGTCAAGGGGGCTTACTGATTGCGCCACGTGATGTGGAACAGGTTTCGATAATCATCCGGGCCTGTGCGGCTGCGAAGGTCGGGATTGTACCCTATGGCGGCGGCACAGGGCTGGTCGGGGGGCAGGTCCTGCCCGAAGGTCCGGCACCCGTTATTTTGTCGCTCGAGCGTATGACGCAAATCCGTGCGGTGTATCCGGAAGAGAACGTGCTTATCGCCGAAGCGGGTGCGATTTTGCAAAACGTGCAGGCAGCCGCCGAAGAGGCTGGGCGTCTGTTCCCTCTTTCACTGGCGTCAGAAGGAAGTTGCCGTATTGGTGGTAATCTCGCGACGAATGCGGGGGGTGTAAATGTGCTGCGCTACGGAAATATGCGGGATTTATGCCTAGGGCTTGAAGCGGTTCTTCCAGATGGTGATATCTGGAATGGGCTCACGCGGCTTCGCAAGGATAACACTGGTTATGACGTTCGGAATTTGCTGATCGGGGCTGAGGGCACGTTAGGCGTTATCACCGCTGCGACATTGAAACTTTTTCCAAGGCCTGCAGAGCAGGGAACTGCACTTTTTGTCGTCACCAACCCGTCCGATGCACTGAAACTGCTCGCAATCGCGCAGGATATTTCGGGTGGTGGCGTCAGCGCATTTGAATTGATCCATCGCACGGGACTCGATTTTTTGGCGAAACATATGCCGGATGTTCGTGTTCCATTTGACCAGATGCCAGAATGGTCGGTTCTTGTTGACCTGGGTTTGCCAGCCGCTATGGGCGCGGCCGGAACTCTTGAAAATATCTTTGAACAGGGTCTGGATGCTGGTCTTGTCACCGACGGGCTTGTCGCGCAATCAGAGACACAAAGGCAGGAATTCTGGTCTGTACGTGAACATATTCCGCAGGCAAATTCACGGGTGGGCGCAATATCCAGCCATGATATTTCACTGCCGCTTGGCGCGATATCCGAGTTTTTGGAGGTGGCGGGGCAGGCTGTCTCTGCCTTGGGCAAGTTCCGCATCAACAGTTTCGGACATCTTGGCGACGGAAACCTGCACTACAATGTGTTTCCGCCAGAGGGGCAGAAGAAAGAAGCGTACTCTGAGCGTCGGGACGAAATCAAAGGGTTGGTGCATGATCTTGTGCACGAATTCGAGGGTTCATTTAGTGCAGAGCACGGGATTGGGCGCCTAAAAACGGACGATCTGTTGCGCTATGGGTCACCTGCGAAAATTGCACTGATGCGCATGATTAAAACATCGCTTGATCCCCATGGAATAATGAATCCCGGTGTGATTTTTTCGAAGAACGATTAGCAATAAAAATGATCGCCCTGATGGCGAAACCAACAGGGCGATCAATGTCTTACGTGTGTACAAGCAGCGCCTGTTACTGTCAGGCAAGATCAGCTTTAGGTGGGTTTAGTTAATTTACGGTTTACAGCCCCGAGAATTCACAAAGGGCATAGACGTCCATTCCCATTGCTTCAAGCTTTTTGCGGCCACCCAGATCTGGCAAATCAATTATAAAGGCGCAACCAACAATCTCTGCGCCAAGACGCTCGATCAGTTTGATACCGGCTTCCGCTGTACCGCCAGTTGCAAGCAGATCATCCACAACCAAAACCGTTTCGCCGGGCAACAGTGCGTCATCATGAATTTCGACAATCGCTTCGCCATATTCCAGCTTATATTCCTCTGAAATCGTGGTTCCCGGCAGTTTACCTTTCTTGCGGATAGGGACGAAACCTACTGAAAGCTGGTGGGCAATCGCACCACCCAAGATAAAACCACGTGCTTCAAGACCAACAACCTTGTCGATCCGCATTCCCGCGTAGGGGTGCAACATCTGGTCAATTGCCATGCGAAACCCGCGCGGGTCAGCGAAAAGCGTTGTGACATCGCGGAACATGATCCCTTCATGAGGAAAGTCGACAATCGTGCGGATGTAGTCTTTGACAGTTTTGTTGTTGTTCATCCTGATCCCTAGTTAACAATTGTGCGGTATTGGGCGATAGTTGCGCTTAATTCCTGAACTGTCCAAAGGACAAGCATAAATATCACGATACACAGCAAAAAGTTCACAAAGCTTTGCAAAAGCCGCTTCCAAAGCTGATCCCGTGTTTAGAAAATTCGCAACTCCGGACGGAGAAGGAAGCGAGAGGACAAGTATCCGAACAGCAGCATCGTAAGCGCCCAGTAAAGCAAATCTAGCAGGGGCGAAGGAAACTCTGTCGCAAGAAACCGGGCAAAGCCAACCATCAACGTCCAGCGAAAAACGTGAAACACCTCGTCTGTCAGCGCTTCCAGGTGACGGCCAAACTTGTAGCGTCTGTCAGGTTGAGTCATCTGATCTAACCAACCAAGCATGAGCTAAACGAGAACCCGAGCAGCAACGGCATCCAGTTTGGCAACCAGCGCCGGATCGCGCGCATCGGGATGGGTCAGGATGGCATATTCAAGCGCCCGATCACAGCCATGCGGGCAGGGGGGCCGTTGAGCGCCCAAAAGCGCGGGTAGACGACGAACCATTTCCCGGCCTTTATCGGCGTTACCCATAAGTGTTTTGATAATCTCACTTACGTCCACTTCGCCGTGATCCGGGTGCCAGCTATCGTAGTCTGTAACCATTGCGACTGAGGCATAGCAAAGTTCTGCCTCGCGGGCGAGTTTTGCTTCGGGCATATTGGTCATCCCAATCACATCACACCCCCAGCTTTCCCGGTACACCTTGGATTCAGCAAGCGTTGAAAACTGTGGCCCTTCCATCGCCAGATAAGTGCCGCCCCGGTGTACATTGATACCCGCGTCTTTTGCAGCAGTTTCACAGGCGTCTGACAGGCGCGGACAGGTTGGGTGCGCAACACTTACGTGTGCTACAAACCCGGTTCCAAAAAAGCTTTTCTCACGGCCAAAGGTGCGGTCGATAAACTGGTCAATGACGACAAAATCACCAGGCGCCATTTCTTCGCGGAAAGATCCGCAGGCAGAAACAGAAATCACGTCTGTGACGCCAATACGCTTCAGCGCATCAATGTTGGCGCGGTACGGCACTGTTGTCGGGCTGTGGACATGACCCCGGCCATGCCGCGGTAAAAAAGCCATTTCCACCCCATCAAGAGAACCCGTCAAAATTTCGTCTGAAGGGGTGCCCCAGGGGCTTTCTACTGCCTGCCACTCAGCGTCTTTGAGGCCATCTATATCATAGATGCCCGAGCCGCCAATTATGCCAATTATTGTCTTTGCCATGAAGAATCCTCAGTCGTCCGGCCTGTTAAGGCTAAAGAGCTCTGTAACGCGTGCATAGTCACGATAACCAAGACGTGCGAGAGGGTGAAAGCTGGTGATGTCAAACCGGCCATCCTTCATGCAATCGTCACGCATATGAATGCCTGTGACCTCTCCGAACACAACGATATTTGCGGCACCGGGCAATCTTACAATCTGGGTCAGTTTGCACTCCAGATTTGCGGGCGCATTCGCAACGCGGCTGCATTTAATTGTCTCGCATTCGGATTTTTCGACTCCGGCAAGCAGAAACTCGTCTTTGCCAGCGGGATGTTCCCCTGAGCTTATGTTCATTGCATCGCGCGCCGCATATTCAACGATGTTCACGCAGAAAACCCCGGTATCCCGGATATTTGCAACACTGTCTTTCGTATCTCCACGATCCGCCTTTGCGCTGGAAGACGCGAACATGACTTGCGGCGGGTCATAGGCGACCGCGTTGAAAAAGGAATAAGGCGCAAGGTTATCGACCCCGGCACTGTCCCGTGTTGATATCCAGCCAATGGGTCTTGGGGTAACAATGGCGTTAAATGGATTGTGGGGAAGGTTGTGGCCATCTTCAGGTCTGTAGAACATCTTTGCTCCCAATGTTTGCCCAACTGGTAACGTCGTGTTAGGGGCGTTTCCAGAGAAAAGTTTGGTGACTTTAGGAAAGCGCTAGCGGTGTATCGGCTAACTGAAGAAACAGCAACGGATTGGTGGGAAGTAGAAGCGATCTATGACCTTTGCTTTGCACCGGGGCGTGAGGCGCTTTCGTCCTATCGTTTACGTGACGGGATTTCGGCGGTGCGTGAGCTATCTCTTGTTGCTCGGGACGAAGATGGAATTCTGGCAGGGGCAATTCGGTTTTGGCCAGTTCGTATCGGGAAACGCCCCGCCTTGCTGCTAGGGCCTGTCGCTGTCCACCCGACCCGACAGGGCGAAGGACTTGGGGGATATCTCATTCAGGAAAGCCTTGAAACTGCACGCGAAAATGATTGGAAACGCGTTATGCTTGTGGGGGATGCGTCCTATTACGGCCGTTTCGGGTTTAACAAACTCGAAGGTGTTGAGATGCCGCCGCCCACCAATCCAGAGCGGGTTCTAGGGCAAGAGTTGGTTGAGGGAAGCTGGGTAGGTGTTACAGGGATGGTCCAGAAAGCGGACGCCGAGTAGAATACGAGGTTCACCAGCCTGCAGATCGTATCTGCATTGTGCGCGACGCCCTCAGCTCTCTTTTGTCAACCAATCCAAGATCGCCGGGCGGACGGATTGATCGCCACGTGCACGTGCGGTTTCGATCACTTCTTTAACTTCAGCAAGGTTTGAACGACGCAGAATTGATTTTACTGGCCCAATTGAAGCCGGTCGCATCGAAAGCGCGCGAAGGCCTATCGCTGCAAAACACAGGGCTTCAACAGGCCGTCCTGCATCCTCTCCGCAAAATGAGAGAGGTGTGTCTGTCTCGTTGCAGCGTTGAACGATTTGCTCAAGAAACGTCAGGAAACTAACGTTCAATGTGTCATAGCGTCTTCGCACGCGTTCATTTTCGCGGTCAGCGGCAAAGAAAAACTGTTTAAGATCATTGCCCCCGATGGAAATAAAGTCTGCCATTTCGAAGAATTGGCGCGGCGCAAAGGCAAGCGAAGGTGTCTCAAGCATCGCTCCCACTTCCAAAGATTCTGGCAAGACGTGCCCAAGCTGGCGCTCTCTCTCCACTTCTTTGTACACAAAGGACCGAGCTTCTTTAAACTCTTCAAACTGCGCAACCATTGGAAACATAATATACATTGGGCGGCCATTTGCGGCGCGCAGAAGCGCCTGAAGCTGCATCCGCATCACACCGGGTTTATCAAGCCCGACCCGGATGGCGCGCCAGCCAAGCGCGGGGTTTGGCTCGTCCTGCGGTTTCATATAGGGCAGTACCTTGTCAGACCCTATGTCAAGCGTGCGAAAAATAACGCGCTTGCCGTGCGCTGCATCCATGACGCGCCCGTAAAGTGCAGCAAGTTCCCCACGGCGCGGCACCTTGTTTCGGACAAGAAATTGGAGTTCGGTACGGAATAACCCGACGCCATCTGCACCTGAATTGTCCAGTGACGGCAAATCCGCCATCAGGCCAGCATTCATTGTCAGGCTGATATTTGTTCCACAAAGAGTTTCGGCTGGTTTGTCCCGGATAGAGGTATAGCGTTCCTGTGCCTGAGCTTGCATTGCCATCTTGTCACGAAACGCGCTGACGACAGTATCGTCAGGCCTCAGATGCACAATACCTTGTTCGCCATCAACCATCACGTGGTCGCCATTCAGCGCTTCGTTGGTGATACGTTCTGCGTGAATAATTAGTGGAATAGCAAGCGCGCGCGCAACGATCGTGGCGTGCGAGCCAACGGACCCCTCTTCAAGAATGATACCTTTCAGCGATCGACCATATTCCAAAAGCTCTCCGGGGCCGATGTTGCGCGCAACCAGAATTGGGTTATCCGGCATTTCGGCACCAGTGTCCTTGCCTTGCCCGGTCAGGATGCGCAACAGACGGTTCGACAGATCGTCAAGGTCATGCAACCGGTCACGCAGGTAAGCGTCAGGAACCTGAGACAGGCGCGCGCGGGCCGTTGATTGTTCTTTTTCAACCGCGGCCTCTGCAGATAGGCCGCGCGCGATATCCTCCTCCATGCGGCGCATCCAGCCTTTGGAATTGGCAAACATCCTGTAGGCTTCAAGCACCTGCATCTGCTCTTTGTCACCTGTCCCTGCACTCGTCAGCATTTGATCCACGGAAACGCGCAACTGATCAATTGCTTCCTGCAGGCGTTGCAATTCGGCATGTGGATCGTCAGCGATAGGGTTTGTTACGACGACGCGGGGTTCGTGCAGAAATACATGACCTTCAGCCGTTCCTTCCTGTCCAACCCCACCTTTGAGCATGACGGGTTGCTGATGCCGCGCGGACAATGCTGCGCCTTCGCCAATGAAAGCACCAAGTTCGGTCATTTCAGCCAGAACCATTGCGACCACTTCCAGCGCGTAGACTTCGTCTTCAGAAAACTGTCGGGCTTCTTTGGATTGTACGACCAATACGCCAAGGCGTTCGCCCAGCCGCTGGACGGGTACACCCAGAAAAGAAGAATAAATTTCTTCGCCAGTTTCGGGCATAAAACGAAAGCCCTTTTCCTGAGGGGCGTTCGCCGTGTTGATCAATTTTGTGAATTTCGCGACGCGCCCAACCAGACCTTCTCCAAGTTTAAGCCGAGTCTGGTGAACAGATTCAGGGTTCAAACCTTCTGTCGCACAAAGTTCCAGCGTCTCAGCGTCACGGAACAGATATATTGAGCAAACTTCCGTCTGCATCGAATCCGCAGTCAGATGCATGATCCGGTCCAGACGGGTCTGACCAGCACTGTCTTCCGCCAATGTATCGCGCAAACGTCTGAGAAGTTTGCGGCTTTCACTTTCTGTTTGTTCGGCCATGGGCCCCTTTAAGCGCTTTTTTCCAGTTCAAAAGCATCATGCAGGGCTTGGACGGCAAGTTCCATATATTTCCGATCTATTAGTACGGAAATCTTGATTTCAGAGGTTGTGATGACCTTAATGTTTATTCCTTCAGCATGAAGCGCATGAAACATTTGCGCGGCAACACCAGCGTGCGAGCGCATTCCGATACCTACAACCGACACTTTGGCAACATCCTGATCAGCAACAAGATCGTGGTAATTTATGCTGCCTTCCGCCTTGGCCCCCTGCAGGGCTTTCTCGGCACGCAAAACCTGATCTGTCGGGCAAGAGAAGGTCATATCGGTACGACCTTCTTCGGATATGTTTTGCACGATCATGTCAACGTTAACGCCAGCATCCGCCAGCGGTCCAAAGATGGCAGCCGCAATACCGGGCCGGTCAGCGACCGAGATCAGGGTCATTTTCGCTTCATCACGCGAATAGGCGACGCCGGAAACTGCATTTGATTCCATAATTTCCTCCTCGTCACAGACATATGTGCCGGATGTTTCTGTTTGTTCATCAAAACTGGACAGGACGCGCAGCTTAACCTTGTAGCGCATTGCAAGTTCTACCGAACGCGTCTGAAGAACCTTGGCGCCCAATGAAGCGAGCTCCAGCATCTCTTCGAATGCGATCTTGTCGAGTTTGCGGGCTTTTTCGCTGATCCGCGGATCGGTCGTATAGACGCCGTCAACATCGGTGTAGATGTCGCAGCGTTCAGCGCCAAAGGCAGCGGCGAAGGCGACGGCTGTCGTATCCGATCCGCCCCGGCCAAGTGTGGTGATGCGCCCTTCCGGGCTGATCCCCTGAAAACCAGCAACCACAGCAACGCGCATGCCTTCGTCAAACTTGGCATTCAGGTTTTCTGTTGGAATATCCTCTATCCGTGCTGCGGAATGGGCAGAGGTTGTCATCACCGGCACTTGCCAGCCCTGCCAGCTTCGCGCCGGGACATCCATTTCCTGAAGTGTAAGCGCCATTAAACCAGCGGTTACGTTCTCGCCAGAACTGACCACGGCGTCATATTCGCGCGCATCGAACAACGGTGACGTTTCGCCAACCCAGTTGACCAGTTCGTTGGTCTTTCCGGACATCGCTGAAACGATGACTATGACGTCATAGCCCCGTGCGACTTCAACGCCGACGCGTTTTGCAGCGCGGCGGATTTTGTCCAGAGAGCCAACAGAGGTACCCCCGAATTTAACTACCAAAAGCGGCATGGAATATCCCTTAGCCCTAGCTTTCTATAAACCGAGGTTTTCTTAGGGGGGATACGCTCCAAGAGCAAGTGCGGTGCGTTGTCTCTGCGAACCTTAAAAGGGATGTGTCCGGCCGTCCCAGGTCAGAAAGGACCCAGTGGTTTCAAGCGAAAGCTCTGCAAACCGGCTTTTCAAACCTGAGACAGATTCGGTTTCAGTAATTTCAGCACTTGCACCGCCCATATCGGTTTGAACCCAGCCAGGATGATAGATACCGACCGCGATCCCAAGTCCTTTTAGATCTGCCGCTAAGTTCCGGCCTAGATTCAGCGCAGCAGCTTTTGATGCTCGATAAGCGTATGAGCCGCCAGGGGCTCTTGTGTCAGAGCCCATCTGAGACGAAATAATCGCAATTCGCGGAGTGTTTGCAAGCTGCAGATTTGCAAGCATTGCCTGCACGGTAAGAAAAACACCCGTCACGTTTACCGCAAAGCTTTCGGCCCATGTTTCGGCGTCATAACCGTCTGCAAGGCTATGGCCTTTATCGAGATATACCCCAGCGTTGCAAACCAGCAGTTCAACAGGTTTATTCTCAAGCCTTCGCGCCACGTCTTGTTGCGAAACGGGATCTGCCACATCTAGGGTAACCCAACTCTCGTCAGGAATTGCGCCTCTTGTGGTTCCAATAACTTCAGTGCCATGAGTCTTATAAAGTTCAAAGAGAGCACGGCCAATTCCCCGGTTTGCCCCGGTAATAAGTACAGTCATTGGCTAACCCCTTAGTTTGTTTTTCTGTTCGGTGTGAAGGGTAGGGGGGCTACTGGCACCCCATCCTCTATAAGCGATTTGGCCTCTTCAAGCTTTGCTTCGCCATAAATTGCGCGTGCCGGCGCATCACCATCGTGAATTGCCCGTGCTTCCTTGGCAAAATTCATACCGACGTAATCTGAATTGGCTTCAATTTCCGACTTCAGCTTTGCAAGTATTGTTTCCTGCTCGGTCGTCGGTGTGGAAAGGGGTTTCTTAATTTCCTCGACGGGAGTTTGCGCTGCACCGCGCGCTGTGCGTACTTTCGGGGCCATTATTGCCTTTGTAACAGCGGTATCACCACAATCCGGGCAGGCCACCAAATTGGCAGCCTTGACCTTGTCAAAAGCGTCAGCCGACTGAAACCAGCTTTCAAACTGGTGATCATTGGCGCATTTGAGAGTATACCGGATCATTGAGCCTTCCTTAGCATCGCTGCAAAGATAGTCGTTTGTTATTGTTTTAACAATGACGAGATAGGCACTTAGCGCGGAAGCAACGCAGGTTCAAATGCGCGAATGATCTGCGCAAGTTCGGGTTCGCTGACCATGGAAGCTGCTTTTTTGACACTGAACCACCGGCGGTTTCTTTCTTTCGCCTCGGGAAATTTTCTTAGCAGCCGTTTCACCTTCATCGGAAAGACTGCGACGACGCAGGGAAGTTCGTCTTCTACATTCCTGCTTTTCACATATGAAAAGATACCAAGGCAGATATTTTCGATTTTGCCTTCAACACCCGCCTCCTCAAAGGCTTCCTGTGCCGCAGCGCTCGCCGGTGTTTGCTGATCCATGGGCCATCCCTTTGGGATGATCCAGCGTCCGGCACCGCGGCTGGTAACCAGCAAGACCTGAACCTTATCGTTATTTACACGATAGCAAAGTGCTCCGAATTGGGTTCGTACGCCGTGTTTTTGCGACGCGTTCAGCTGTATCGGCTGTTGTTTTGTATTCACTATCGTCACTTTAGAGCCGCCGCGCTTGCCTGTCGTATGCTGATTTCGCAACTTATTGTTCATTTTGTGGAAGCATAGCAAAGCAAAAGTTGTCCGAAAAGGGTGAATGAACAGCCTTTTTTCTTATCAAGCGAATCTGTTGCCTATTTTCAGGGTGGTTTTTAAAGCAGTGAAGCGACTTTAAAAGTGATTTCGTCCAACATTTTGCCTTTTGCACCGTTTTTGAAAAGGGATTTTTTACTCGCCGCTATCTGAGTGTTTCGTGAGTTTTCATCAAGAAGTTTTATCCAGGCAGTTGCAATTTCATCGGCGGTGTCAGCCTGTATTGAGCCGTTGTTACAAACGAGTTGCTCGTAAATTGCTTTGAAGTTTGAATATTGCGATCCGTGGATAATAGCAGATCCATATACGGCTGGCTCAAACGGCGTGTGCCCACCAACGGGAACCAGAGAACCTGCAACAAATGTCGTTGCGGCAGAAGAATACCATAGTGGCATTTCCCCCATAGTATCAGCGAGATAGATATCATCTGATGCTTTTGGAAGCGTATCTTGCGAACGGACTGCACAGGAGAACCCTGCCTGATCAACCAAACCTCTTATCTCATGCGACCGTCGTGGGTGGCGTGGAACCAGAATAAGTTTCAGATTGGGTTGGGTTTTGCGGGCCGTCCTGAAGGCATCAAGGATAATCTGGTCTTCTCCCTTGTGGGTAGACGCTGCACACAGTGTAAAAAGTGGATCAAAAACAGACCGAAGCTTGTCGACGTCTGGATGCGTGATTTCAGTAGACTCTTGAAATCGTTTGAGATTTCCTAACAACTTTATCCGGTCAGGTGCTACACCCAGCTCAGAAAAACGAACAGCGGAGCTTTGATCCTGAGGAAAACAGAAATCGATACATTGGAAAACTTTTCTGGCAAAGGTCTCGTCTTTTTGCCAAGAGCTAAAACTTTTCGCAGACATCCGGGCATTGACGAAGACAATCGGTATGTTTTCTTCTGAACATTTTAGGTTTCGGTTTGGATAAACTTCGTTTTCAATCGTGATCAGGCATGTTGGCTTCCAGCGTTTGAAAAACCTGTTCAACACACAGTTGAAATCTAATGGAGCTATATCGGCGTGCAGGGAAGGCGAGCGTAAACGCAAACGCTTTACTTTTTCGAATGTGAGCCGGTTCGAAACCGTCACGAGAAAATCATAGTTTTGAAACTTCCTGCTAAATACGGGCAGCAAAAGTTCCAGCGTATTAAACTCGCCCAGACTCGCTGCATGTAGCCAAATCAATCTGGGATTTGTACATTTCTCTTTGCTATATCCAAGGCGGGCAAGGAATGTTGCTGCAGTGTCTCTTCCGGAAAAAAACCGGTGGACAAAAACAAACGGAAGAACCAGCCATGCCAGCACAAGAATAATGCGGTATTTAAACACGCTGCTGTCCTTCGCTATTAAGATATCATTATAGATTAGTTGCGTTAAACAAGTGAAGCGAGACCTTTCAAAGCCTCAAATGGTACTTGGAGTAGCTTTTATAACGTTTAGTTTCATCAGTTTATTGCGCCCAAAGCCCTTCGTAAACTGCGTTGATTCCTGCGACTTCCCTTTCAATGCTGTGCTGCTGTTTGACAAAGCCCGGTGCAATTTCTGACGCTTTAGACAGACGCCCGGGATTTGCAAACCATGCCTCAACCGCCGCCGCAGCTTTGGCAGAGTTTTCTGTCCCAACCACGGTTCCCAGTTGGCCGTCATTCGAAAATTCCTGAAAGTACCCTGTTTCTGTGCCGATAAAAGGCGCTCCGCTTGCCAAAGCTTCCAAAGGTGTCATTCCGTAACCTTCATACCGAGGCAGCGCGACGAGTAGTGTAAGCGCACGCATCAGTGCGGGCATCTTGTCAGGCTTCACTTCGCCCGTAAAAACTAATCGGTTTGAAAGGCCAGCGCTTTCGATGCGAGATTCAAGTTTTCGCTTGAAACTCAAATGTTCCTTTGCGGTCTTGCCAACGATCAGGGCGACAAGGTCAGGGTGCTTTGGCAAAACCTCCAGCATTGCCTCTACAAAAATATCGGTCCCTTTTTCGGGTCTGATTCGCCCTACTGCGGCAAGGCCAAACGTGCCACCGTACCCTAGCATCCGCCAGGCGCTAGAGCGGTTTTGCGCAGGTCTGAACTGATTGGTGTCAACACCATGTGACACGACCGCATGCACATTCGAAACAAAACTGGCGGCTTCGGGCGTTGTTGCAATCACCGCGTCCATATTGGAGATCAGCCAGCGTGGATATGCCGAATGTAACCTTTGCGCCGCCGAGGTGAAAACAATTTTTATAGGCAGCCGCAAAACATCGCGCGCCCACAAGGCTGCCCGCATTTCGGGATTGCGCCGTACATGCCAAATGGAAAATGGCCGGTCGGGCGGTTTTTTACGACTAAGTTTATATGCGAGCTGCTTTGAAATTGGTACCGGACAATGCGGAAGCGGTTGCCCAACAAGGCGCATATCAAACTGGTCTTGCTGAACAGCAACCACCCCTGCCGTAGTCGCAGAGACTCCAGTGAAATTCTTGTTGAAATTTGTTACATAAAGCTCAGGTGGGGGCATGAAAGATGGGCCTCAATCGCGGGCGTATACATCTTCATAGCGCACAATGTCATCTTCACCCAGATAGCTGCCTGTTTGAACTTCAATCAGTACCATGGGTACTTTGCCCGGGTTCTCCATTCGGTGTTTTTCCCCCAAAGGAATGTAAACTGACTCGTTGTCACTTACGAGCTTAACTACGTCACCGATCGTGACTTTTGCAGTTCCTTCGACGACAACCCAATGTTCGGAACGATGCACATGGCTTTGAAGGCTAAGAATTCCGCCGGGCTTTACAACAATGCGTTTCACCTGAAACCGGGAGCCCATGTATAGACTCTCGAAACTTCCCCAAGGGCGATGATCGCGGGGGAATTGAACGGCCTGGTTGGATTTCTTCTGTTTTAGCGCGTCTACTGCGAGTTTGACGTCTTGCGCGCGGGACTTGTCTGCGACCAGTACTGCATCTGGCATTGCAATCGCGACAATGTTTTCTAAGCCAATCCCGACTATTTCCGTACCCTTGGCTTCCGAACGCAAAAGCGTGTTCTTGCAATCTATTCCGATTGCGGCGCCAGAGGTTACAAGACCATCATCATCGCCTTTCGTTTCGCGCCAGACACTGTCCCAGTCTCCAAGATCGGACCAGCCTCCACTAAATGGCACAGCCGACAGATTTTTAGCTTTTTCCATGACCGCATAGTCAATCGATATATCCTCAGCTTCTGACCAGGGCTCGGGCGCGAGACGCAAAAAACCCAAATCAGTCTCAGCTTCGTCAATCGCGCGTTTGACCGGTGTCATCAGATCTGATTTATTTTCTTTGAAGGCGTCTACAATTGTCTGGGCTTTGAACAAAAATATTCCCGCATTCCAGAGGAAATTCCCAGCATCCAACATCTTTTGTGCTGTGGCTACATCTGGTTTCTCCACAAAACGGCGCAGTTTTACGGCTTCGCCATTCGCTGAAGGGCTTTCCAGTTCTAAGTAACCGTATCCGGATTCCGGTCGTGTTGGACCGATGCCAAAAGCTACCAGATTGCCTGCAAGTGCCGCATCTTTACCCGTTTGGACCGTTTTAGAAAAATGGTCAGCATCCGGTACATTGTGGTCTGACGGCAAGACCAGTATCATTGCGTCTTTGTCTTTTTCAAGCAAATAGAGAGCGGCCGCCAGAATCGCCGGGGCAGTGTTGCGCCCTTCGGGTTCGATCAGAACAGCACCTGGGTCGATCCCGATTTCTGTAAGCTGTTCCGCGACAATAAACCTGAAATCAGAATTGGTCAGAACCAAAGGAGCAGTATATCCGTCGCCCTTTACGCGCGATGCTGACATCTGAAACAGGCTCTGGTCGCCAATTAGTTTTGAAAACTGCTTTGGATAGCTCTTTCGCGACAAAGGCCAAAGACGCGTTCCCGAACCACCGCAAAGAATAACTGGTGTGATCATTTTTTTGTCCACTGCTCCCAAACAAACGGATAGCTCCAATCAGAGCGGAAATTTTCTTCAATTCTGCTTACAATGCCAGTGCGAACTGCAATCAAACTTTCAGAGTAGAGATGAAACTGCACCTGCAAAATACCTATTTTGTTAATAAACCCGGTGTCGAGCAATGCCGGTAATAGATCGTATTCACCACCTTCAATGTTGATCTTTGCCAGAGAAAAGTCGGTGTCTGGGTGTTCGTTGAAAAAT
Organism: Pseudohalocynthiibacter aestuariivivens; assembly: GCF_018457175.1. Taxonomy (GTDB): domain Bacteria; phylum Pseudomonadota; class Alphaproteobacteria; order Rhodobacterales; family Rhodobacteraceae; genus Pseudohalocynthiibacter; species Pseudohalocynthiibacter aestuariivivens. The sequence goes on along the minus strand of NZ_JAGFNU010000015.1, from coordinate 26,358 downwards.
ACAGAAACAGGCTGAATCTTTCCTTCCACCGCGTTCTTGTTTTCATGTAGCGCTGAAGAAGCGTCTCCGTCGTCAGAAAGTTTCAAAACACCTTCTTCTGAACCAAGTGCAAATTCGTGGATGAATATTTTGTCATTACCTGAAAACCGGTTGCGCAATTCTTCTGCAAATCTGGGGTGAGGTTCAAACACATGTACAGAGCATTTATAGCGTTCATGAATGTCGTGTGCCCAGTTCCCTTCGAATCCCCCGAAATCCAGCACAACAGATTTTTCACCCAACCCATCAAAATCTTGCCGGATCGCCTCACGCCGATCTGTCTTGTAACGCTTGAAAGAGTCGTAAAAAATCTTGAGCCACGGCGAGCGTTTTCGTCTAAGCCAATGTTTTAGGGAAATTCTCATAACTCTTACGCTTTCAGTATCGGTTTTTTTTACAGTTTGTGACCGTATCGCGAGTATTCAGCTTTTCCTTCGTTTATCTTGTCCCAAAAAGCAAGCTGACGACCCAAGACTAAAGACTGATTGTGGTAGGTTTTAGGAGAAAGTTCAAACTTGCCGTAGTATTGACATTTTTCTACATCTTTTGGAGCGATTGCTGCCTTTTACTTTCATATCTATCAGCGGAATGCTGAACCCGAGTTATTTTAAGTACTTAGTTATGCAAAGTCGTTAAATGCTTTGAGAGCTTGCCCACACATGTTAACGCGAGTGCATAAGAATACTTAGGTATTTATGGTGTTTTGGAGAGAAAGATGGATGTCGTCATCGCGCGTTTGTTTGGTGGCCTTGGCAACCAGTTGTTTCAATATGCGGTGGGCAGGGCCGTTGCAGAGCGTAACAAATGTGGGCTTTTACTTGATACGCGCGAGACGGATGAAAAAGGCGGGCACTGGAAATATGCTTTGTCACATTTTAACGTCAATGCAACGATCGGTGATGACAGCAACCTGCCACCTGCGCGCTCTGACACTTTGCGTTACTATTTTTGGCGCTATCTAAGCAAGAACCCGGAATTTATTCGCGAGAAGCATTTAGGGTTTAACGAAAACATCAACCAACTGTCCGCTAACACATACCTGCATGGGTATTTTCAGTCTGAGAAATATTTTACTGACTACGCAGAGGTCCTGCATCGCGAACTGGCGATAAAAACGGCACCCACCAAAGAAAACGAACGATGGCTACAGCAAATTGACGCCTGCAATTCAGTTTCGTTGCACGTTCGCAGAGGCGACTACGCAGCCGCAGGAAGCACGTATGCGGTGTGTGACAAGAATTACTATGATCGCGCACTTGAAATCATAGCAGAGAAAACCGCTTCGGAACCTGAAGTTTTTGTGTTTTCGGATGATCCGGTTTGGGCGAAGCAAAATATGAGGTTTGGAGTCAAAACGCATTTTTCAGATCATAACGAGAGCGCAAAACATTACGAAGACATGCGTCTCATAAGTTGTTGTAAACACAACATTGTTGCGAATTCAACGTTTTCCTGGTGGGGCAGCTGGTTAAACCGGAACCCTGATAAAATTGTGGTTGCGCCGAAAGACTGGTTCGGAAAACAAAAGATGCAGAATCCGGACATTGCACCCGAAAGCTGGATACGTCTTTAGCAGAAAGCACCCTTTAATGCGGTACGCAGAGCTTCCATTTCCTTTTCCAGCGGGTAGTGGTGGTTTCCAATGAATAATCCAGCGCCATCGATGTATTCAGCGTTTTTCAGGTTTCCTGAAATCTCATAGTCAAAGTACTTTTCAACAACTTTGTTCTTTGCAAAGTTGCCAGCAACGATCGGCCTGCATTCGACACCTGATTTTTGCAAACTGTTTAGTAGAACGGAACGGTCAATGTTGCATTCCGGATTTACCACCATCGAAAATCCGAACCAACTGCTTTCACCAATTTCTTTTTGCGAAATCACGTCACCGAATTCTTTGGTGAGGTCCTTGAAAAGAACGGCATTCTTGCGCCGATTTCCCACAATCATCGGCAATTTTAAAAGTTGTTCTTGCCCAATGGCACCGCTCATTTCCAGAGGTCGCAGGTTGTAACCCGGAAGGACGAAACGGAAAGATTCTTCAAACGCATCCGTGCTTTTCTGCCCTGTCACCAGATTGGTTTCAGGCAAATTACGCGTCCAACCGTGGGCGCGAACAGATAGCATGATATGGTATAGTTCTTCGTCATTTGTTGTGACCATACCCCCTTCCATGGTGGAAATATGGTGCGAGAAAAAGCAACTGTAACTTCCGGCAATGCCAAAAGTACCCGTTTGCTGGCCACCCAGAGTGGCCCCTAAAGATTCACAATTGTCTTCGATCAAATAGATGTCGCGCCCCGCAATCATCGCATTGATCTTGTTATAATCATTTGGGTTACCCAGCAGATTTACCGCCATGATCAGTCGGGTTTTCGGGCCAATGGCCTTTTCCAGTGCATCAAGGTCGAAGTTTAGAGTTTCAAGGTCAATATCCACGAACTTCAGTTTCAAACCGTATTGATAAAGTGGCGAATAGGTCGTGCTCCACGACACAGCAGGCACGATCACTTCATCCCCGGGCTGAAGATTTGCTTTGGAATGGTATCGCAACGCGGCAACCATCAACAGATTGGCAGAAGAGCCGGAATTGACCATCACCGCATAGGGCGTGTCGGCAAATGTCGCGAACTGTTTTTCAAATGTTGCGACTTCCTTCCCCATAGAAAAAAAGCCAGAGGCAACGACCCGGTTTATCGCCTCAATTTCGTTTTCATCCCAGGAACTTGTCGCAAGTGTAAATACGGGATCTGTCATTGGGATGAACTCCTTAGCTCTGGCTATCCAGAAAAAACTGGTATGTCTGCTGGATGCCTTCTTCAAGCGATGTTTTCGGGGCCCAACCCAACTCTGTCTGGCGGCTGACGGACAACAATTTTTGTTTCATACCAACGGGTTTGCTGAGGTCATGGGTAAATTTACCTTTCCAGCCAATCACCTTTGCTGCCGCCTCATAATACTCGTTGATCGAATAATCATGGCCGACGCCAAGGTTCATCATGTCGGGTAGTCTTTCGAATCGATCTACCATGTACCATGTGCCATCCGCCATATCGGACGCGAACATAAACTCTCGTCGTACCGTTCCGTCGCCCCAGATTTCGACGCTGTCCAAACCTTGTGTTTTGGCGTCATGCATCTTTTTCACAATTGCGGGCAGTAGATGCGACACCTTGGGGTCGAACTTATCGTGCTTGCCAAAAAGGTTGCAGGGCATCAGTGTTTTATAATGGAGATTTGGTTTTGTCGCTGAAAGATAGCTACATAGCCTGGCGACGGTGATTTTTGCCAAGGCATAGCCTTCATTGGTCGGCTCCAGCTCTCCGGTCAAAACCTGTTCTTCGCGAAGCGGGTTTTCTGCAAGGCGGGGGTACATACAGGAACTGCCAAGATTTAGCAGCTTTGAAACGCCGGCTGCCTGCGCTGAAAGAACAATATTGCGGCCCATATCAAGGTTGTTGACAAGAAACCCAGCTGGATCAGCGATGTTGGCATGAATGCCGCCGACTTGCCCCGCACAATGAATAATCAGGTCGGGTGTGTGGGCTTTGACCAAATCCGACGTTTTTTCATAAGACAACAGATCCAACTCTTCGCGGGACGGGACGACCAGTTCGTGTTGCTTCGCTGCAGCGTGTTCGATCAGGTTTTTCCCGACCATTCCACTGCCACCTGTAATGAGAATTTTCATCAGGCTTGGGCTTTGCGTTTCTCGGCCTTGAAATCTTCGGCGACCATTTCAGCAACGAGTTCGTCAAAGGACGTTTGCGGTACCCAGCCCAGTTTTTCCTTGGCCTTCGTTGCATCGCCCAACAGGGTCTCAACCTCGGTAGGGCGGAAGTAGCGCGGATCAATCGCGACAATCACCTTGCCGTTGGCGTCACGCCCGACTTCGTCCGTTCCTTCACCCTCAAATGTGATCTCCATGTCCAGTTCTTTGGCTGCCGCCAGAACAAAATCGCGGACTGAATATTGCACGCCTGTTGCGATGACAAAGTCTTCTGGCACCTCTTGCTGGAGCATCAGCCACATCACTTCGACATAGTCGCGCGCATGACCCCAGTCGCGTTTCGCATCTAAATTGCCAAGCTTCAGCGTTTTTTGCATGCCCAGTTTGATCCGGGCGAGTGCCATTGTGATTTTCCGGGTTACGAAGGTTTCGCCACGTTTTGGGCTTTCGTGGTTAAACAGGGTGCCGTTACAGGCGTACAACCCGTAAGCCTCACGATAGTTGACTGTAATCCAAAAGGCGTAAAGCTTGGCAACCGCATAGGGGCTGCGGGGGTAAAATGGCGTTTTTTCAGTTTGCGGGGTTTCCTGAACCAAGCCGTAAAGCTCGGATGTTGAGGCCTGATAATATCGCGTCTTTTCACCAAGTTCCAGAATACGGATAGCTTCCAGCATACGAAGCGCACCAAGCGCATCAGAGTTTGCTGTGTATTCCGGTTCTTCAAACGAAACCGCAACGTGGCTTTGTGCAGCCAGGTTGTAGACTTCGTCTGGTTTCACCTTTTGCAGGATATGGGTGAGGCTGGTGCTGTCTGTCATGTCGCCATGATGCAGAACAAAGCGCCCTTCCTTACCTTCAGGACCTTCAAACAGGTGGTCGATGCGGTCAGTGTTGAATAACGATGTCCGCCGCTTGATGCCGTGGACTTCGTAACCCTTTTCAAGCAGGAATTCGGCAAGATAGGCACCATCCTGACCCGTTACACCCGTAATCAATGCCTTTTTTGCGTTCATAGTCTTTCCTGTTTTTTGTCGATTGTTTTCCGGATTAGCAAGGCAGCCCGTTCAATGTTGTTCGCGTGATGTCGAGCAGCTTGTTCGTTCTTTTCGATCCATTTTAACCGTGCTTCGTAGTCCGAAACGCTCATGTTTTTCAAAGCTGTATTAATTTCAGCAGCGTTGTTGCATATTATCATACCACGCACGTCGAAATAATCGCTGATGTTTGGTGCACCCCAGTAAATTGGCACTGTTTTACACAGGCAAGCGTCTACAAGTTTCTCTGTGAAATAACTCTGTTCACGTACATTTTCAATTACCACTGAGTAGCGGTAAGGCGCCAATCCATCTGCCTTTTCTTTAAAAGGTCTGTAGCCCCGCCCCATAATATCAACATCAAGGCCTTCAGATCGGATGTGGTCTACCGTTTGATGCCGAAGTTTATGACCCTCCAGATCGCGCCTTGCAGAAGCGATTAGTGATGCCATCTTTGATTTTGTAAGGTCAATCTGGGATTCTTCATTTATAAATGTCGAACCTAAATAGTAAAATTCACCGTTTTCTATTTTTTTAAGTAGTGACGCATTTTTTGTCAGAACTTTGTAGAATCGCCAGTGAAGCCATTTAGCCCAATTTACGTATCGTTGGTGTACGGCGTCAGGCTCAACAATCATAACTGAAATTTTTGCTTTCACACCAAATCGGGGGAACAAGAACACCGGTTTTCTCGGAAAAGTCAAAAGATGATCATCACGGCGTAAATTTCTGACGCGACCGCTCAGCAACCTCTTCGGTCTGCCGATGGGCCAGGCCAGGACGTCCAGAGAAAGGTTCGCAAGATTAGATGTCGGCCATTTACCATAGGGCACGACAGCTATCGCAGGCGCATCATCAATTTGAGTCATGGCATTAATTCATAAAAAGAGTTATTTCTGCTTCGCCCCACGAGAACATAACTCAACTTGGCGAACACTTTAGTACACTCTGGATAATCAGAATCTGGTTCGGGATGTTCGATCACGATCTTTTTCGGCAATTGTGCTTTCGGTGCATTCATCAAGAATGGCGCGAGGGCCTTGTCTTCGTGGCCTTCTATATCAATTTTTAGACCGTAAATGGTTTTTATTTTCTGTTCATTTAAGATTGCACCCAAGGTGCGGATTGGAATTTCGCCTCCTGAGGTTTCTTCCACCGCAACAATTGCCACATCGTCTTTGCGAATAATTAGCGAACCCTGCCCATCCGCGTCGCTAACTGCCGCTGAAACTATTTTCAAATTGTTTAGGCCTGTCGCGTTTGCGTTAAATGCCAACCTTTTAGCCATTAACGGATTGGCATCAATGGATATTGTTTTGCCGATCGGAGCAGTTTTTGCCATCGGTTGCGAGTACAAGCCAATATTAGAGCCCAAATCGATAAAGTTCGCGTCAGGCGAGGCATCTGTCAGCAGAAAATCCAAATCCGCTCTGTTATAGTCAGGGTTTAGTAACAGCCCATATTCAATCAGATTGTTTTCACCCCAAATGCGGTACGCACAATCCCGGAAAAAAATATCTAGAGGTCCTTTGGAAAGCGCCAATATAATTTGCGTGTATTTACCGCGAAAAAGGCCTCGTTTTAAGATCGTTTTCTTACCAATGCCAATCAAGATTCGTTGCAGATAGTTCGGTGCAAATGTACCAAAGGGCGCAGTTTCGTGATTTGTACCGCCGGTCAGTTCGTCGCTCGTCAGCGAACGCCAAGTTCCAGACATTAATTCTTTTCCTTACAAATTTAGTTACTCACTAACTAATACGCGCCAGAAATCCAATGAGTTAGTGTTACGCATTTCAACCTATAACATCGGTCGAGCGAGCAGAGTACTTTCGTATCTGCGTTTTGTAACGATTGCGTTTTAGTTCCCGCGCAAGTTTTTTGATCAGCGGCTGCTTGGCTGAAAGCGTGCTTCCGCCTGTCTCTGCTGTACGATCGGATACACCTGAAGGTACAACGCAGCTTAAATGAACGCCTGTTTCCCAATGTAATTGCAAAAAACCATCTATAGGCCGGTCTATTTTTTGTGTCAGGTTTAATAGTCTTTCAGCCGCAGCGCGGCTTACAAACTGGGCAGACGTGCGTAGCGGCGTTACAATGGGCTGGACGATCTTAGCATTTAGAGTTTCCGCCAAGACTTGATTCTGGTCTGGCACGATGCGTACCTGAAACTGAATGTAGCCCAGTTTTTCGATGTTGCGTTCCGCAATTGCGACAGCCGGACCAAACTGGCCCGGTAAGATCTGAACGTCATCTTCAAAGATAAGCCCTGCATCTAAATTTTGCTCAACAATGGCGTTCCAGACCTTTCGGTGGCTCAGAAAACAGCCAATTTCGCCAACGTTAAGTTTAAAAGGATAGGCCGGCTTGAACAGTGTCTTACCTGAATAATAATTTGTAAGAACTGTTTGGGGTAATTTTGCGCCATCCACAGCATCTATTATCTGAGCGTCATAAGGCGCTTTTGAAACCAGATCCTGCACCTGCGCCTTGCGCCCTGTCGCGCGTTGAAGATGCACTATGAAGGTTTTATATGCCGCCATTCGCTGAACCCCAATCGCCTTTAATCCTCTGAAACTGCTAAAGCAAAATCACTGGTGCCTCCAGCCTTTGTTTTGCTCATGACTTTGAAGTTTGTTTGTTTGGAAAAGCAAAAGCATTCAAGCTATTGTTGTTTTTTGGCAATCCACTTAGAGAACGGTGATGCAACCGATTCATAAGAAAACCTTTGCAAAGTTTTTGCAGTACATCCCGATCTGGATCGGCCTTAAACTGGGAAGGTTGATGTCGTTTCGTTTGCGCAGTGCATTTTTCGCAGGTGTTTGCGGGTTTCTGATTCCGATAATACCTGGTTCGCGTCGACGGGTTTGGAATGGCTTGAAACGCGTTTTTCCGGACATGCCCGAAAACGAAGTTCGGGTTCTTTGTAAAAAGATAGGGGAAAATACTGGACGTACGCTTTCCGAAATACTTTTTAGCGCTAGTTACAGCAAACGTCTGGATCTGTTTGATGCGACTGGCCCGGGTTTGGATGTATTGCAAAAAGCGAAAGAATCCGGAAAAGGCGCGATCATCGTTTCAGGCCACTTTGGTCAATGGGAAGCAGTTCGTCATTTTTTGAAATCCGCCGGAATGGAAACGGGGGCTGTTTATCGTGAAAACAGCAATCCATGGTACGAACCGCATTTTCTTGCCGGAATTAAAAAGGGTGGTGAACCAATCGTCGCTAAAAGTGCGGCAGGAAACATGAGGATGGTTAAGCATCTGCGCAACGGGGGTTTTTTTGCACTGCTTGTCGACCAGAAGTATCAGCAAGGTCATCTGATCCCGTTTCTGGGCATTGACGCATTGACACCTACTGCAGCTGCGGTAATGGCCTTGCGCTATGACCTGCCTTTGGTTCCTGCTTTCGGAACGCGAGATGAAAATGGGAAAAATATTCACGTTGAATTCGAAGAACCAATTCCACCGTCGGATGCCCTGACTATGACGCGCGAAGTAAACGACAGAATAAGCGCGCGTATTATAGAGAAACCAGAGCAATGGTATTGGTTGCACAACCGCTGGGAAGATACGTTCCTTTATGAGCGGTTCCACGGTGGTCAAGCCTGATAGGTGTAGCCGCTTTGCATCACTTTTATGGGTGTTGTCGTTGCTAAGAGAGCGGGCGGTAAGCGACGACTTCGATCTCGACATGAACATCGACGAGCAAATCGCTGAGGGATGCTTGCGCGATCAGTTGTCGGCCACGCGCTTCCGGCAAGAAATCGAAATTGAAATACTGGACGACGGTTTGCCCTACTTCGACTTACCCATCATCGAAGCTGCAACCCCAAAGTAACCAAATTGAGATAAAAAAGTTCGCTTCGTCCGGCGGTTTCAACGGATCGACGCAGACCTTGGGCCATTCCCGAGAACCCTCTTCACGCCACATCTCAATTAGCAGTTAATCAGCCGGGTTTCGTCGCGTTCGTTGATCACGCTCAAGGTTTAATCTGGGGAATCTGCATAAGGTCCTTTTGTCAGAATGAGCGAGGTCAAAATGGAATCCAATGCACTTCCCCGCTTCGACGACACGGTCAATACAACCGGCTGTTGCCCCTTATTCAATCCGGACGGTTGAGACGGGGCCGAGCTGCATTTCGAGGACAAGAGCTTCGTGCGTGCGATGACGAACTCGGTTTTGCACATCGCGGTCAATATGGGCAAAGTGTTTGAACGGGTTCAAAAGAATATTGAATCCGCAGGTGCATATGACACAGACAACTACATTGTCCTTAGCCGGGATATTTCCCGTGGAAGGCTGAACACCTCTTCGCGATATCTGCGCCTGTGCCAGAAGAAGAAGCGACGACGATAACTGGAAACTTCGTGACGAAGGTCTTTGAGGGCCCATATAAAAACGCAAAACTGGCATCAGGAAATGCAGCAGATAACAAAAGAAGCCGGATTCGAAAGTGACGAAGTATATTTCTTCTACACGACCTGCCCTAAATGCGCGAAAGCTTACGGCAAGAACTACGTCGTTGGGGTCGCGAGGACATCCTGAACGGTTATTGCTTCGAGCTCCGAACTGAAACTCAACGCCCCAAAAGGCCACGATTGTGAAACGATCCGCGAACCCCATGCCCGACTACATAGCGCTGGCTCTCAAGGTGGAAGTGCTGTGGGACTTTTACGATCGACGCCCTTGGTACCAACGCAATGATTATGTTGGCAGGATAGACAGCGCCAAACGCGAAAAAACGAAGTTGAAGCGGTTGCAGCAAATGCTGGACGAACTCCGGGCCGGTGCCGTCTATTTGAAAATGACATGGCAGTTCGTTCGCTTTAAAATGAACGAGACACCTTGTTTGAATGCTTGGAGATGTTGGTGCAATCAACATTTGGATCACTGTTTTGACAGCCTTTGCAAATTGCTTAGAGAAAGCGATTTCTACAATTTGCCATCTCGTTTTCCGGGGCAGAGCGTGCCTTGATAATACACGGCTCCTCTAAGGTTTGGCGAACGATCTCTAGTGCCGGACGGCCTTTTGATGCGCGGACTGATAGTCATTTATGCGCGGTGTAAACACCTATTCTCAAGGGCATTTTCGCGGGTTCCGCTCCAAACCGCTCTCTTAGACGGGTAAGAACGCGTTGCACCACATCAATGGGGTCCACGCCACCCCTGTCTTTGATTTCATCAAACACTGGATTTCCGAGAACAAGTCCGCGCGCGAAGGCTTCTAGGTCGGTGACTTCTCTCTCGTGATTCATTTCTTCGTGTGAAGCGTTTGTAAGCCCCGCCTCGGCAAGGTCGCTCAGCACAACATCCGGATCATTGTAAAAGAATGGAATCTTGTAAAATCCGGGAGGGTTTTCAGGGAAAAACTCGGCGATAGCCTCGTGTGCCACTTCAGAGAATGGATTGTCAGCGTTTTTGCACCAGGCAGAAAAGATATATTGCCCCCCTGGCCTGAGCACGCGCGCGACTTCGCGGTACGATGCGACAATGTCCGGAAAGAACATCACTCCGAACTGACAAACGATCTGATTTATCTGATCATCTTCGAATGGCAACGACATTGCATCGACTGGCTTGAACATAACCTTTTCGTCTGCATGAAATTTCTTCGCTGCAATTTCTAGCATGGGTGCATTCAGATCAGTCACGAGCAGCGGAACATCATCTGGCAAGGCGTCGCGTAAAAATCTGCTCACAAATCCTGTACCAGCTGCTATCTCGAGCACCATTTGCGGAGAAAACGCCGCGCTTCGTTTGGCAACTTGCGCAGCAAAATACTCGAAGATGTTAGGGCCGAGCCCTGAGTCATAATGTTTGGGAATATCACCGACAAACCGGCTTGCATCATTACCCATTCGCACATCCACCTTTTTTAAAACAAGAACCGAATACACAAAGAATCGCGAATATGGGATGAGATAACAAGTATTACTTGGAACCATCCAGGCCAATCATGCACCAGCATTCAAACTGGGTCACTTAGGTAGGGCCGACCAAAATTATTGGTCTGGCTGACTAGTCGTAGGAAAGGAAACTTGGGCATCATTTGGGAGTTCTTGTTTTGAGAAATATATCCAAATCGCGATCGTACTGAGTATTACGCAAATTATAGCCACGAGTACCCCAAGCGGTTTTTCTTTCGCCATTCGATTTAACAATGTTTGATCGTATTCAAAATAAATCATGTTAACCCAAATCTGTGGCGATTGGTCGAGCTATGCATCGTACAAGTTTAAAGCGAAGGGCTCGGTTTATTCGATTTCCTTCTTGTTGAAGATCAGCACGCACCACGGAAACAACGGGCGATGTCCCTACTGAGGACGCCAGTTCAAACCGTCCTCAGTAGCGCCCCGGGGGTGGTATTCACAACCGATCCAGCCGTCGTATCCAAGCCTTTCCAAGTTAGAAAAAATGATTGTGTAGTCGCAGTCGCCGTGATCCGGTTCACGCCGATCCGGGACGCTTGCAATCTGAATGTGAGCGATGTCAGTAAAGCTCTCTTTAAGCGCGCCAAGCGCATCGCCGTTCGTAATCTGCGCGTGGTAACAATCAAACTGAAGGCGCAGATTGCGGGCGCCAACCTGTTCAATAACGCGTCGGGCGGCATCGGTATTGCTCAGGAAATACCTGGGCATATCATTTGTGTTGATCGGTTCAATTAAGGCAGTAATCCCGGCGTCAGCAAAGCGACTCGCAGCATGACTAAGGTTCTCCAGATAAACATCCCCAGCATCAGAGAGCTCGGCTTCGCCGACGCATCCGGCCATGACGTGCATTTGTTTCAGGCCGGTCGCCTGTGCATAGATCAATGCGGTTTCGACGGTTTCTCTGAATTCGCCCTGCCGCCCGGCGATCGCAGCGAGGCCACGGTCGCCAGCGCGCCAGTCTCCGGGTGGGAGGTTGTGGAGGGCAAGGGTTACTCCAGCGCGCTGTACAAACTCAGAGATTTCGCTCGGAGAATATTGATAAGGAAACAGAAACTCCACGCCCCTAAAGCCCGCTTTTGCCGCGGACATAAACCGCTTTGGAAAAGGCAGCTCGGTAAACATAAAGCTAAGATTCGCCGCGAAGTTTAGAGCCATTTTTTGTCCTTAGTGCTCATCTGAGAAATTTGAAAAGGGCATAATTTGTCTGTTCAAGTTTTGGGTTCCTGGTCCGATTCCACGAATTGGAAGTAGCCGGATTGATCCAGATCGCCCAGACCTTCATCGACCATTTTGATCCAGAGATCACGGCTTTGGCGCATAAGTGGTAACGAAAGGTCGACCTCCTCGGCCAGTTCAATGGCTTGGCGCATGTCCTTTTTCTGGGTTGTCGCGCGGGCACCAGGGGTGAAGGCGCCATCAATCATTCTTTGCCCATGTAGTTCCAGGATGCGGCTTGCCGCAAAGCCGCCCATCAAAGCCTCGCGGACCCGGTCCAAGTCGGCCCCTGCAGCCTTCGCAAGGGAAAGAGATTCTGCGATTATTCCGACCGTCGCCCCGACGATAGCTTGGTTGGCAACCTTCGCGGCCTGGCCTGTACCGACAGGGCCAATGTGGGTAAGCGAGTCGCCCAAAACGTCAAACACCGATTTTACGCGTTCGATATCCGTAGGTTTACCACCCGCCATAATGGACAAGGAGCCAGCCTTTGCTCCAGCCTCGCCGCCCGACACCGGCGCATCAACGTATCGTCCGCCCGCTTCCTCAACAATATTTGCCAATTGCCGGGTTGCGGTGACGGACGAAGAACCCATGTCGATTACAGTTGCGCCGTGAACCAGCCCTGGCAGCACGCCGTTTGTGTCGCAAATTGCCGCCTTGAGGGACGGTGTATCGCTCACACAAAGAATTATGAAACCCGTGCCTGTGCATTGTGCAATTTCCTTCGGTGTGGCAGCAACCGAGGCGCCCTTTTCGGCCAATCCAGCACATTTTGAGGCCGTTCGATTGTAAATCGTCAGGGTGGCATTTGCTGCGAGAAGGTTGGCAGCCATCGGGCTACCCATGAGCCCAAGGCCGATAAACCCTACTTTGGTGTCTGTAAGCGGCACGCATTTCTCCATCGCTGATATCTATTAACCGCCACCAGCGTGAAAAGAGACATCATCATTGGTCAATCTCTTCCATGCGGGTCTGCATATCTTCGTTCCAGAAGACTTGTTCTCGCCCACCACCAAAACATCGCCGACGTGCTTATTACGTAGGGGCAATTTGACCCGTTTTTGTGTTCAGAAGTGGCGTGTGCGGCCTGTGTGCTGTTTGACTGAAAGATTGCACCGGTCAGCGACACGTGCCTGACAGGTTCTTATCATCTTGCCCAATTGGCATCTCCACGGAATTCTATGCTTACGGCCGCGAAGCAATCGGCCCCGTGACGCCTTTGTTCTGAAGAATTCAGGTCAGCTTATCTCTAACACGAGCGCCGTCTTAATTCGTGCGAGAACTTTGAACTGAACCGCGCTGTTGCTATGATAGAGTAGTATCCGCTTTGTTCAGCATGGTTTCCGCCATTTGGCGGCGAAACTGAGACTGGATCGAATTCATCTGACACCGCCGCGACAAATAAACGCGAGACCGAGCTGCTCGAAAGCGGGTGTCAAGGAATACGCGCGCCTCCTGATTTTACACGCCGCAGCGGAATAGAGGATTCGATGGAAGCCACGCCCGGCACTTTGGTCAACCGCCCGACCAGGAATTGCTCGAACTCTTTCAGGCCGGTCGTGGCAATGCGCATCAGGTAGTCGCGATTGCCGGTCATCAGCCAACAATCCACCACTTCAGGAAACTTCTGCACGGCGGCCTCAAAACTTGCCAGCGCATCATCGACCTGTTTGTCGAGCTGAACTGAGACAAACACGGATACGCTAAACCCAAGCGCGTCTTCATCAATCAATGAGGAGTATCCGGTGATGATCCCACTTTCTTCCAGCCTTCGGATGCGGCGCGAGGTCGGTGTGGTGCTCAGGCCAATGCGGTCACTCAGATCCTGCACGGAAATGCGCCCGTCAGCGCAGAGTGCTCTGAGTATTTGAACATCAAATGCGTCAACTGTAGCGGAATCGGACATTAAATTTAACTTTCGTGGCGGATAATGGTTTGAATTTCCGAAATAGAACGCGATAAAGCCGGGAAGCTGCAAGGTAAATCGACTAGTCTCTGCGCGAATTTCACCAGACGTTGTTGAGACACGGTGGAGAAAACCCAAAGGACCGACAATGAGTGCCGAAGATAAAACCACCCAACAGCAACACCTTAAGACTATCGAACAGCGGCTTTTGTGGTTGTCTCACTGGATGATCCACAACGCCAACCATATTCGCCCCAAGGTCGACGGAATTAAGGTCGGTGGGCATCAGGCAAGTTCTGCTTCGATGGTGTCAATTATGACAGCACTCTATTTCTCGGCACTGCGGCCAGAGGATCGGGTGGCGGTAAAGCCACACGCATCACCTGTGTTCCACGCAATCCAATATTTGATGGGCAATCAGACTCGCGAAAAAATGAAAAATTTCCGCGGCTACGGCGGTGTGCAGAGTTATCCAAGTCGCACCAAAGACATTGATGACGTGGATTTCTCAACCGGATCCGTCGGCCTTGGTGTCGCCGTCACGTCATTTGCATCCATTATCCAAGACTACATTCAGGCTAAATCATGGGGCAGGGACCAGAAACTTGGCCGTATGATCGCGTTGGTTGGTGACGCTGAACTGGATGAGGGCAACATTTATGAGGCTCTGCAGGAAGGTTGGAAAAACGATCTGCGCAACTGTTGGTGGATCATCGATTACAACCGCCAATCTTTGGACGGGGTTGTGCGTGAAGGGTTGTTCCAGCGAGTTGAACAGATATTTGATGCCTTCGGCTGGGATGTCGTGCGCGTCAAATATGGTCACCTGCAACGCGCAGCTTTTGAGGAACCGGGCGGAGAGAAATTACGCCAGTGGATCGATGAGTGCCCGAACCAGCTTTACTCGGCCCTGACCTATATGGGCGGCGCTATTTGGCGGGAAAGGTTGCTGGATGCATTGGGCGATCAGGGCGACGTAACCGCGCTTTTTGAGCGGCGCAGTGATGAAGAACTGGCTGCATTGATGGAAAACCTTGGCGGTAACTGCGTGTCGACCATGGCAGATATTTTTGCGGCCATTGACCATGATCGACCTGTGTGCTTCCTCGCCTATACGATCAAAGGCTGGGGCACGCCTATCGCTGGTCATAAAGACAACCACGGCGGCCTTATGAACAAGACACAGATGGCCGAGTGGCAGAAGTTCATGGGCGTGGCAGACGGGGAGGAATGGGAAAAATTCGCCACCATTTCAAATCCGAAGGCCTTTGAAGATCGATTGGCCCAAACACCATTCTTTGCAAAAGGCCGCCGCCGGTATCGAGACGATATCATCGATGTGCCTTCAATTGGAATCTCATCGGATCGCGAAATCTCGACCCAGATGGCATTTGGTAAAATCCTTGATGACCTGTCCAAAGGCGACAGCCTGTTGGCCGAACGGATTGTGACAACTTCACCCGATGTGACGGGAACCACAAACCTCGGGCCATGGGTCAATCGCCGCAAGCTGTTCGCACGGTCGCATCAGGTCGATACCTTCAAGGCCGAGAATATCCCCTCCACCGCGAAATGGGAATTCACACCAGACGGCCAGCACATAGAACTTGGCATTGCCGAGATGAACTTGTTCTTGTTGCTGGCCGCTGCGGGCCTGTCGCATTCGGTGTTTGGCAAACGCCTGATCCCGATTGGGACGGTTTACGATCCTTTCGTTTCTCGCGGCCTCGATGCGCTGAACTATGCCTGCTACCAGGATGCGCGGTTCATGATCGTTGGTACTCCGTCTGGTGTTACGCTCGCGCCTGAAGGCGGCGCCCACCAATCCATCGCGTCACCGCTTATCGGCATGTCGCAGGACGGCTTGGCGGCATTTGAGCCAGCCTTTGTAGACGAACTGGCCACCATCATGGAATGGGCCTTTGCCTATCTGCAAAAAGACGGTGAAGGTGATCCGGACGAACGTACATGGTTGCGGGATGAAACGGGTGGTTCTGTCTATTTGCGCCTGACCACCAATCCGATTGAACAGCCGGGTAAGCGAGTGGATGATGATTTTCGCCAAGGTGCAATTGATGGGGCCTACTGGCTACGCAAACCGGGCCCGTCCTGTGAAGTCGTGATCGCCTATCAGGGTGCGGTTGCGCCGGAGGCAATCAAAGCTGCTGGGATGATCGCCGAAGGACGACGTGATGTTGGGGTTCTGGCCGTTACATCCGCAGATCGCCTGAATGCAGGCTGGACAGCGGCGCAACGCGCAAGATCCAATGGCACAGATGGGGCTCAGTCACATATCGAAAAACTGCTAAGCGACCTGCCACGCAACTGTGTTCTCGTGACAGTAATCGACGGTCATCCAGCCACGTTGTCATGGCTTGGTGCAGTTCAAGGACATCAAACCGTCCCACATGGGGTTGAGCATTTTGGGCAAACCGGGACAATCGCGGACCTTTACCGTCATTTCCGTATTGATGCCGCTGCGTTGGTGCGGTCCGTCAGTGAACTGACGCATGGCAGGAAAATCTCTCGCGTTTCGGCAGCGGTCTGATCAAGAGTGCCTTTGAACAAAGTGGTGCAGCTGTTCCGTAGGTTCTGAGCAGGACGGACATTGGATGCATCGGAGCATTCGGCAAATTTGGGCGGATACTGTTGAAACAGTCAATTTTTGAGCATTGGCGAATTTTGTTGAAAAGTTCTTGTCGATCGAAGGCGCTACCGCTGATTCAATTCCCATATTACTTTGGGGAATTTGGTGTCTGAGGTCAGCACTCGTGGGTGGAAACCAAGGGTGGGAGCGCTTCGGGTTGCGGTTTCAACTGGCCAATGCAACACTTTAATCTTTTAGGAAAGATGGAGTGAGCAAACTAAAACAGCTGCTCAGCAGGATATGGTCCGGCGCTCGCTTTTTTGCGTTGCCTCCCCAATTAGCTGAAAAGAGTTGGTCGGAAACGAAGCGAAATGTGATCCCAAAGCTCGGTGGCCTGCGGCATATGATTTTGCCGTCTATACCAACTGTATCCTGCGATACGATAGACATTTCCTCCGGCCTGTTTTGGACGGGGATTTATCAGGTATTCTTAATCAGGGGGCGTTGGGCGACATCTACTAGCCCCACGCCATACGAAATGCAGAGCGCCGCGTGATTTCTGGGCCCCGGACTGGGGGTGACCGCCAGAAGACCCGTGACTTCTTCGACGTTGAGCACCGCAGGCAGCTACGCGGCTCGGTGCGAACGCGCACTGACATTGTGCCTTCTTTGAGCAGGGGCCGCTGAGATCAGCAATAGTATTCGTAATGATCCTTTCCAAAATCTATGGCCCCGTTTGGGTGTTAACACCCGACAGCGTTGCTTTCCCGATCATCCGTCCTGTCTCAACGCGAGCGTGAGCCTTTCTGATGTTTGCAGCTGAAATTTCGCCCATATCTTCGGTTCTAGAGTGCAGGATCGTTCCGGCATCAATCATGCCAGCGACCTGTCGCAAGACGTCAGCCTGGATAGGCATTTTGTCTGTTGAATACAGCGAACGGGTAAACATCAGCTCGTAATTAATGCGCACACTTTTTCCCATGAACAGGTCAAGATCCAGTTTCGCCTTGGTGCTGGCGACCAAACAAATTGCACCTTCGGGAGAGACTATATCAGCCATGACTTCCCAATACGGAATGTTGTTGCTGAGGTTCAAAATCAAAGGAACAGTATCATGGCCCAAGTCGACCAGTTGGTTCTTTATGTTTTTTGAATGGTCGATGACGTGATGCGCGCCCATTTTGAGGCACCAATCTTTGCTCTCTTTGCGCGATGCTGTCGCAATGATTTTGCACTTGGAGAGCTGGCGAGCAAATTGAATGGCCATTGACCCAAGCCCTCCAGCACCGCCAATTATCAGAAGTGCGGTATTCTCGTCTGTTATGCGGTCAATCTCCAGACGGTCAAACAGCGCCTCCCATGCCGCAAGTGTGGTTAGCGGAATGCAGGCGGCCTCCTCTGGTGTCAGGCTCTCAGGTTTTGGACCGACAATACGCTCGTCAACGAGCTGCAGTTCCGCGTAGCAACCTGGACGATTAATCTCACCAGCATACATGACCATGTCGCCTACTTTGTATGTTTTGACGTCATCACCGACGGCCAAAACCTCGCCACAGGCATCCCACCCCAAGATAAGCGGGTCGGCCAACCTGCCGACAATATCGTGCCTTTCTTTGAAATCCACAGGGTTAAGGGAAATTCCGTTAATACGCACAAGTAGATCTTTGCCTTTGGCAACAGGGGTTGCCAGTTCAAAATCAACGAAGCTAGCTTCATCGCTTGTGGGAAGATTTTCAAGGACACCAACAGCTTTCATTTCTTGCTTTCCAATATATGGCCACAACCAACGCGACGTTTAAGTTTGTCTAGCGCAAACCCGGAAATTCTGTTCATTTGAAAAACTAACTGAGGGGTTAGAATTTCTAATGGTATAGGTTATACAAAGTGATTGGTTTATCGGTAGGGAAGTATTGGGTGGGGCCTATGACGACACTGCAATCGTCGCCAAATAATGACTCGTTAAGGTCTGCGATATCAGCAGACCAACATCGGCACGGTTGGTGAACCACCCCCCGCCCTGCTGTTACTGACATTGTGATGCATCGCGAATTCAACAATTATCTTTTTGGTTTAGGAGATTCATAAATGAGAAAACTGCCACCTTTGAATTCACTACGGGTTTTTGATGCTGTGGCGCGGAATGGTAGTCTGTCAAAGGCAGCTTCAGAGCTCTGTGTAAGTCCATCTGCCGTCAGCCAGCAAATCTCTAACCTAGAAAACTGGTTGGGTGTACGGTTGCTGGATCGGTCTTCTAACAAAACCAGTTTAAGCCAGAATGGCCACCAGTTTTCCAAGCAGATAAAAGATACTTTTGATAACCTTGAGGAGGATGTATCGCAGATACATGAGATCAGAAATGATGAGGAAATCAGGCTAAGTGTATTACCGTCTTTGGCGTCCCGATGGCTGATACACCGACTGCCGCAGTTCCGCGCCTTGCATCCGCGCTATCGAGTGATGGTTGAGGCCTCTTTTGATCAGGCAGACTTCAATCCGCGCGAACTGACACTTGCAATAAGATCGGGAACGGGTTTGTACCCCGGATGCCATGCAACAAAGCTATTCGACGAATATGTGGCTCCAGCTTGCAGCCCTGATTATTGGAAAAAACACGCCGTCGCCTTGGAGGACATAGGGAATCGGACGCTTCTTGCAGATCACACTGTCGGGACAGAAAAGACTAATCTGGATTGGGGTACGTGGATGTACCGCGAGAACGTCCAGCCGACTGGTAACCTAGAGCCAAGTCAATTGTTTACAGACAGCAACCTAACAATTCAGGCCGCGATCAATGGTGAAGGGTTCATGCTTGGTAGAAGCGTTTTGATCAACGAGGAAATCGCACGAGGCACTTTGATCACACCTTTCTCAAACAGACAGCTTTCTGATTGGCCATATTTTGTAGTTTACCCTGAAAAGTATCATCCACCACGAACTGCCCTGAAACTAATCGTCAATTGGCTCTGTGAGCAAGCCAACGAAACGCCAGGAAGTATCAGACACAACGTCACGACGGCCTAGAGTTTTCTGAATTCCCTCGCATGGAACGGTCCTGCGGACTGCAGTCATCAAACCTGATCACGGCGGCAGTCCGCTTTGCGACAACAAGCAGCCTTACGTCAAAAGGCACCCCACTACCCTTAACCCAACCTCAGCTCTTCAAGCCTTTTCAAGAATTGCTCCTTCGCATCCTTTGGGACCCATGATTCAATCCGTTTCGTATTCTTGGGTCCCGGTGCCCCCGTTGGCCACGGTTCAGGTGGCGCAAGCATCAGATGGAATCATGTCCACAAAGAACTACTTGGGCGGTACTTTCGCTGCCATCGGTAGCATAACGTGAGCTAGCGGGGTTTCATCCCACGTAACATAGGGACCACCTACAAAGGGGTTGCGCGGAAGGTCCGCAACAACGTCCATGTCAGGAAAAAGTATCATGATATGAGGCCCTTCTTGCCTCCACACTCCGTCATCGTTTGGGTCGGTTGCCATCGGGTTGTCGTTGTTCATCATCGGATCACCGGCCATCATGTACGCAACACCAATAACGTCGGTTGTGAAAGCAGTTCCCGATGCGGCGGCCGCCATCCACTTCATCCAAACAGCATCATTGCACATTGGGTGCTGATCATCTGGGATCAGTCCAACACCTGGCAAACAAATCCACCCATTTGTTCCAGCGCGCAAAATGGTTCCATCGACGTCCATAATCGTGGCGTCGTTCGTGATATCCGATGGGGCTGCGGTGATGGCGCGTGCAATTTTGGCCTCTGCGGTTTCGGCGTTGGAAACTGTGGCAGCGCTTAGCAGCACAACCGATATTATCGCAGTGGTGAAACGCCTTTGAGAGCGGGTTATGGTGTTCAACATGTTGGGATCCTCATTGATATGTTGTCAAATTTGCGTAGGTCGATTTATCGAAGCGGCACGCCAATTCGTGGGGGCGTCATTTTTTGCTGTTTTCCTGCGCCTTTGCTGCGCCGCAGAATGGTCCTGCATAAAAACTGACGCATTGATTTGTGAGCTCGACTGCAATTGATGCAGATACCACAGCTCGCTCCGTGGCCTGTAGAAGCCGCGCTACACTTGCTGATCAAGAACACCTGATAAATCCCCGTCCAGAACAGGCCGGAGGAAATGTCTATCGTATCGCAGGATACAGTTGGTACAGACGGCAAAATCGTATGCCGCATTACAGTCTGAATCGGATGCGCTTTCTGTCCGATAGGTTTCGTAAGCAGCCAGAGACGGGAATGAAAAAGCCGCAAACGCTAAATCATTCGGCCCTTCGTGTGGGAGAAAGTATCCATGATGCGTGCCACCAAATCGCTCGACGAGCGGGATCCATGCTTTTGCATAGACCTCAAAGTCCGTGGTTTTGGCAGGGTCAATTTTGTAAGTTACATGACAGGTTATCATGGTTTTTCCAATTTGATTATTGTGCTGTTGTCGGTCGACAGGGAATTTGGACCCATAGGCTCTGATCCCAGAGGTTCTGGGAATGTCGCGTGCGCCGCGACTTGCTCCAGATCCGACGCCCACGCAGGTTGCTCCGAGGCGAATATTCTGACCCGTTCGGCAACGCTAACGGGTCTGTTCAGTGATCCGGCCGGAACGATCATCTTTGTGCCGTTACCATTTGCCCAAGGAACGCCAGACCCGCAGACCCGGCAGAACGACTTGGAGATATCTCGCTCCGGCACCTGGTAATTGACGATATCGCCCACGCCGCCCAGCCAGTCGAACCCCTCAATGCCCACGAACAGGTTCGATGCAAAAGCCGAACCGGTGATCTGGCGGCACTGGTCACAGCTACACAGAAATAGTTTCTCGAACGCGTTGACCACCTCGAATGAAACTGCTCCGCAAAGGCAACCGCCTACGACCCTCCGGAGTGAGGGTGCGTTTTGTGGGGTCATTAGTTTTACCTTTCGTATTGCATCACGCCGCAAGTTTTCGCCAGATACCAGCCGAAACACGACCGCGGGCAGAGCGCTCTGGCGAGATCAGGCGCGGCCAGACGCAAGCCCGCAACTTCGCCTGCTACTTGGCCGCTTCGATCAACTCGATGCTGTATCCATCGGGATCCTCGAGAAACGCGATGACTTCCTTTTCTCCGGTTTCAGAGGGTGCGAATTTCATGGGGCCAGCTGGCCTCGTTACCTTAACTCCCATTTCCGTCAGACGCTGAGAGGCCGCATAGATATCCGGCACTTCAAGCGCGATATGTCCGTAGCCGGTGCCGTGCTGATAGCTGGTTTCGTCCCAGTTCCATGTCAATTCAACCGTCGGGGCCGATGGGCTTTTGCCGTATCCCATAAAGGCGAGTGTGAAACGACCTTCGGGGAATGTCTCGCGCCGGATCTCACGCATACCCAAAGCGTCCTGGTAAAAAGCTATAGAGCGATCAAGATCGCCCACGCGTACCATCGTGTAAAGAATGCATGTGGGAAGGCTGGTTTGTACAGTCATTTGAATTGTCCTTGCGAGCGATAAGGTGCCGACAAGCCGCGACGCGCGGCTTGTCGGCTAAAGAAAGTTACCTTGGCTTATTGGCAGACTTCGCCGCTGTAGCGGACCAGTCCTTCAAGGTTGTTACCGTCCCGCAAGTCAACCAGACCATAGCTGTTGAAAGAACCGTTGGCACCCTTCATCGTGCCGCGTCCAGTACCTTCTTGGATGTCATAGGTGACCTCAATCATGAAACGTCCGGGTTTGCCCGGCACAGCTGTCAAAATTCCAAGATCTTTGGTTTGGAACGCGCCACCATCGGCACGGCCAAAGTAATGTTCCATATCCATTTCGAGGCCTGTGGGCGTTTCGCGCTGACCGGTGATTTTGCCTGCGGCGTTTTGCACGCTGCCGATCAATGTAGCAGAGATGATGATCGGGTTGCCTTCGCCTTCGGCAAAGAAATTAGGGATTGCGACGCCACCGATAGGTGAACAGATGCCGGGATCGGCGGACGCGCTTGAGGTGCCTGAAAGGGAGATACCGGAAGCAAGTGCCAGTGCGACAAGAGATAGTCTAATCATGCTATATTCCTTAGGATTAGTTGGGTTGAGTCGTAAGAGTTTCGTTTGGGTGCAAGCAACCGCGCGTTGGCCCAAATTTCTGGGGCAACAGCCTGTTCTAACTGCGATATTGTAGTTTCTTTGTGTCTTATGCGACCTTGATATCCATCGCGTGTTGGATGTCACCAAGGCGGAAAACCTGTCCTGCCCCAGCCCAGCCGCCGTCAGTCACCTCATAAAGCATGGCCCAGTGGTTGAGCCTGCCTTCGTAGGGGCCGACAATATCATCAACGATACGACCGATTTCAGCGACCAGACTCGTTCTAGTTTCGTCGTTCAATGCTCCCTGCGGCGTCGTCACAGCGATGCGAAATGGGGGTTTTTCCAATGGCGCACCGCCGACATAGAACGTGCCTTGAGGCTTTTCAATGAAATGGGCCCAGACCAAAGACTGTGCGCCTGCGCTTTCCATTGGGGCACCTTCGGCTCTGAGGACGGCATTCGAGAGTTGCGACATCAGCATGTCTTGCTGTGATTTATCCAGATCACCCTGTGGGGCGCCTACTTGAATGAGTGGCACGGATATTTCCTTTTATCTTCTTGGGTTACGTTAGGTGTAATAAGGAGAGTGGAGGCCACGGCTGGCGGCCTCGGCGATGCTTGCGTCGAACACACGCGTGTAGAAGGCCGCATTGAGTTTCGCGGCTGTGTTCGGGAAGTCATCAACCGCGAAAGCACGCGCGTTTTCTACCGTATCGAACGCATCGACCCCGCCGAGCGTATTGGTGTTCAACCCGCTGAGCCAAAGTTTGGAGATCAACCCTTTTTGCTGTTTCAAGACCGGGTTGCGCGCTTGCCACGGGGCTTTTTCAAACGGGACGTTGATTTGCACTTCGGTGTAGACAAAGGCACCGGGGGCCTGCGTTGGGGCAGCCCCGAAATGCGGCGAGCCCATGTCGCGACTTGCATCCGAAACTACGGCGGCGTCAAACACGCGGGTCGTCTGGGCGACGCCGAATGCTTTGGCGGCTGCGGGGAAGAAAGTGGTGCAGTAATGCTGGGCTGCCTCAACGCTATCGAAGCTGTAGATGCCACCGACCGAATTATTTCCTACCCCAGAAAACCACGTTTTGTTCAGGAAACCCGGCTCATTGTCGATCTGGTCGTTGAGATCCTGCCACGGCACGTCTGCGAACGGCACAGAGATTTGCAGCTCGGTGTAAACGAATGCCTCGGGGGTCATTTGGTTTTCTCCATTTTTAGGTGCGGTGCTGGCCATTACCAGTTTGCCGCCGAGCGTGAGGTTGGCCGTTGTCACAGCAGCAACTGTGTCCCCGATTTTTTTTCGTTGGCTGATCCGTTTCTGGTCCTGCGGCTTTGTCTGGTGCGTCATCTGGCTCTCCTTGGTGAACGCAGCGCCGGGTTCGATCGGTTGCGTCGTGGCGGGATTCAATATATAACGGTCCCTATATTTCTATTATATAACGACCACTATATCGTCAACATAAAAATAACGATCGCTATAAAAAATCTGAAAGGACAGTTGATGGCACAGTTACCAACGAAGAAAGAGCAAACCCGGGCGCGCATTCTGGAAGCTGCAAGCCAAAGCTTCAGAAGTAGTGGTTATGCGGGAACCGGAGTTGACGGTATTGCAAAGGCCGCCGGTGTCACCTCAGGCGCATTTTATGCTCATTTCGGATCGAAGGATGGTGCGTTTGAAGCAGCGCTGGCGGCTGGGATGGACGAGGTGATTGAGAGCATTCCTGATTTTCAAAGAGAGTTTGGACCTAATTGGATTGAGGCCTTTGCCGATTATTATCTGGGTGAGGCGCATCGTAATGATCTTGCCTGCGGATGCGCGATGACAACACTGTCACCCGAAGTTGCACGAGCAGATCCCGATATGCACACGGCTTATGAAGCGAAAATGAACCGAATTGTGAGTCTGATTGCCGATGGTTTGGGCGGGAGCTCAAAAGAGGCCCGGCACGCCCGGGCCTGGGCGATGCTAAGCACCCTGATCGGCGGGCTGACACTTACACGCGCCGTTGCAAACCCCGATATCGCGAACGAGATCGCTGCGGCAGCCCGCACTGCAGCCGTGGCCGCGTCCGAGGCCTAAAATTACTGGCCAAAATTCCGAAAGCTAAGTTTGTTCCCAATCTTCTGTTGGGCTGTGCGCCTTGCCGTTTGCGCTCTCTCGCTCAGCTGAGAAGCGGACATTCGAACACTTTGCAGCATCGGCCATTTGGGGCTCGGAGCGGTCTTTCTCTGCACGATGTACCGATGCCCGGTTTGCTGGAATATCGGATATTGCGGCGGCCAATTAAATCTGTGCCTGGTCGTTATCCAAAAACCACAATGCCTTCAATACTGGTATTGTCTCGTCAAAGCTTTGAAGGGTTTAACGGAAATTGACGGATGTTTGATCTGACGATTCCAGCAACTGAAACACGACTGCAATCAGACAGTGGTTGCTGAAACAAAACTGATACCAATGATACCCGGAATGTTTTGATCCTCGACCTGTGTTCTGACCTAATTTGGGTAGAAATTTTAGCAGGAATGAAACCATGCCCGCACGTTATTGGATATTGATTATCACACTTGGCATCGCATTTGGTGGCTCGTTCTTTTTTAATGCCATATTGCTGAAAGAGTTAGGGCCTATGACGATATCCATGGGGCGGGTGTTTCTAGGCGCCCTGGGATGTTGGGTTTGGGTCTCTGCGAAAGGCAAGAACCCTTTCGTAAGCTGGGCAGTGCTTTGTCAATTGATGATCTTGGGGCTGTTTCAATATGCGGCCCCATTTGCCTTGTTGCCGTTGGCGCAGAAATATGTTTCCAGCGGCATGGCAGGCACCGTAAACGGAATGACACCTGTGATGGTCGTGTTGGTTTCACATTTCTGGGTTGGCGGCGAGAAGATATCCCCGGCCAAATCAGTCGGTGTTGTCATTGGATTTTCAGGTATCGTAATTTTGGCGTGGCCTGCATTGCAGGCAAGTGGGTCTGAATTCTGGGCGATACTGGTCGCATTTCTTGCGCCCGTCAGCTATTCAGTCGCGCTGAATTACGTGCGCCGTTTGCGCGGCATTGATCCGACGGTTATGACAGCCTGGGCACTATCCTGTGCCACTATCCTGCTTGTGCCAACCGCTCTGGCCATCGAGGGAGTGCCGGTCATAACCAAAATCGAAACTTGGGTTTCCTTAGCTATCCTTGGGTTTGTTATGACAAGCATTTGCTTTATCGCAATATTCTGGCTGTTGCCTAAAACAGGGGCAACCACAGTATCCACAGTAACATTCATCGCGCCTATTTCCGCAGTGATGTTAGGGATAGCATTTCTCGGTGAAACGCTGACGCAATCGCATGTTGCTGGTATGGGAGTTATTCTGACTGGGCTACTAATGATTGACGGGCGTTTCGTAAAACTGCTCGCCACGCCAAGAAGTCCTAACTCAGCATAGAACCGAGACACGAGTGGCGCTCCCGTTAATACTAAGTAGCAATCACTTTCGAGAGTCGCAACAGACCTAGAAAACGTAACGGATGTTCACTTTTCGAGTTCTTGCTAAGCTGAGAGGCTGGCGAAGGACATTGCATAGCATGGCTTAATGACCGCCTCGGGCTCGAACCAGCCATTCGGTGCGCTTGATACGGATGTCTCCTTTGAACTGTGGTTTCAACTGATCGCCGCAACACATGCTTCAAATTTCTCTGCTGGCGTTTGGTATTGCAAGGTCTTTCGAGGTCGCTCGTTGAGTTGACCAGCGACGGCGCTGAGTTTGGCTTGACTAAAGCCCGATATATCAATGCCTTTCGGGAAGTATTGGCGAAGCAACCGGTTGGTGTTTTCGTTACTACCGCGTTGCCAAGGTGACTGCGGATCGCAGAAG
>NZ_JAGFNU010000014.1 GCF_018457175.1 Pseudohalocynthiibacter aestuariivivens | reverse complement strand
GATGTGCGGAATGGGACTTGGTTGGTGGAAACCATCAGGGCCAGCGGCCATGTGCGTCGCGCTAAGAGGCCGAACACAAGACTGCTTCTGACAAAACGCCAAGCACAAAATTGTACTTGCAAAAAGGCGGGGTCCATATACATCCACACAGGACAAAGCGGTTATTACATGCTACTCTGTTACGGCAGGAAAACGTCGCGCGTGTAAACAGGGATGGCGAGTACACCCGTCAGAGCCTCACTACCATCAAATATTTCTGCCAACTCCGGAACGCTGGATTGTAAGGTAACTTCACCTACAAGCTCACGCCCAAGAGCTGTGCTCATGGCTAGATCTGCCAATTGTTCATAGCGGTAAATCCGATGAAAATCCGGGTTGGCCGCAGAGTATGGCGTAGTCTCGGACTTAGACCATACGGGACGTCCGGTCTGATATGCCAGGCTCAGATTTAGCGTACCACCAGTTTCAGGTTCGACAACCCAGGTTTCTCTGTGGTTGCGAGCCCCTTCATAGGGGCCACTAAAGGCCAAGTCCCGGCTAATTCTTGCCGCCACTCCGTTGTCATAACTGCTCGCAACTGGTGGCGTTTCGTAAACACGAGTGACAAACATGCGTGCACCCTCAAACCCCGGATTGACACCATAGGCCACAATGGCCACTGACCTGCGATTGTGTGGAGCAAGCGGCTTGCCTTCTGGATCAAGTGCCAAGTGGCGGTCAATGAAGGCTACAAGCAGGTTAGTTCCTGCAAACGGTCCTTTCGGAAGGGTTAGTACGACCCATCTGTCTGGCAGCATCGACTGAACGGCGTCGTCGTTCACTTTGAAAGCCAAGACAACACGACTATCGATATTCGACCCGACTGACGTTTCGGCCGTAGCCGGGATGACACTTGTCAGAACAAACACCAACGCGAGAGTTCTGGCGCGCCATTTAGCCATTAATTTTCTCATGTTTCCTCTACCTCTTGTCACTTCACCTGCAATGAACCCGGAGGCTCAGAGTTCGACTCAAAGCTAAACCAGAATAGAGGATTTACTCTTTGATATGCGTCAATGGTAAACTGTTGTGAATATTCCCGGGTCAATTGCAGTGCAGCGGTTGTCAAAAAGAGTTCGAAGCAGTCATCTGACTCTTTCGATCAGTTTACCAATCCTGAGCCCTAGGACACACTTGAACTGCAAACCACAACGGCCCGCAATCTTCACGCGGGCCGCTTATGGTCATTACCGAATGGATCACATGTGAATGACGCGCCCGTAGGCATCCAGAACGGATTCATGCATCATTTCAGACAGGGTTGGATGCGGGAATACGGTGTTCATCAGGTCTTCTTCCGTGGTTTCCAGCTGGCGCCCGACGACGTAGCCCTGAATAAGCTCTGTCACCTCGGCCCCGACCATATGCGCGCCGAGCAGTTCGCCTGTCTTTGCATCAAAGACCGTTTTGACCAGCCCTTCGGGTTCCCCGAGTGCAATCGCCTTGCCGTTCCCGATGAACGGGAAGCGGCCAACCTTGATCTCATAGCCCAGTTCTTTCGCCTTGGCTTCGCTATAACCGACACTGGCAACTTGCGGATGACAGTAAGTGCAGCCAGCGATACTTTCGGGTTTAACCGGATGCGCGTGTTTACCGGCAATCAGGTCTGCGACCATCACGCCCTCGTGGCTGGCCTTATGTGCAAGCCATGGCGCACCCGCGATGTCGCCAATCGCATAAAGCCCGTCGACACCTGTGCGGCAGAACTCATCCGTCACAACATGGGTTCGATCGAGTTTCACGCCAAGCGATTCGAGCCCTAGGTTTTCGACATTGCCGACAATGCCAACCGCAGAAATCACCGTATCAAACTCTTCTTTGACAATCTTGCCGCCCGTTTCGATGTGGGCCGTGACCTTGCCCTTGCCGCGATCAAGTTGCTTGACCATGGCTTTTTCCATGATCTTCATACCCTGCTTAACAAACTGTTTCTTGGCAAATGCGCTGATCTCTGCGTCTTCGACGGGAAGCACTCTATCCATCACTTCGACAACAGTCGTATCGGATCCGAGGGTATTGTAGAAACTTGCGAATTCAATTCCGATTGCGCCCGAGCCAATGACCAGGAGTTTTTTCGGCATCCGAACCGGGTCAAGCGCGTGTTTGTAGGTCCAGACCAGATCACCGTCAGCCTCTAGTCCCGGCAGTTCGCGCGCCCTTGCACCCGTTGCCAGAACGATATTCTTGGCTGTCAGTTCTTCGACACCCTTATCAGTTTTCACACTAACCTTGCCCTTCACAGGCAATGTGGCTGTCCCCATGAAAACGGTGATTTTGTTCTTCTTCATCAGATGGCCAATGCCGCCCGAAAGCTGCGCTGCGACACCGCGTGAACGTTTCACAACAGCCTTAAGATCATAGCCGATGTTATCTGCCTTAAGGCCAAAATCCTTGGCCCGTTCCATAAGGTGAAAAACTTCGGACGAGCGCAGCAGCGCCTTGGTTGGGATGCATCCCCAGTTCAGGCAGATACCGCCTAAATGCTCACGCTCCACAATCGCGCAACTCAGCCCTAACTGGGCGGCGCGGATCGCTGCTACATACCCGCCGGGGCCAGCCCCAACAACGACAACATCGAATGACTTGGCAGACATCTGCGCCCTCCGTTAAAAAAGTAGTTTGATATTAAACTATCCGGAGCGCAGCAGCAACCAACCACACTAACGCCTTAGTGACGCAGTCTTAAACTGTTGGTTTATAAGCTAATGTACTAAGCCTGTACCAATTCAACCGCTTTACGATACCCACCTTCAGCCAAAAATGCGGCTTCCGGCGTTGTGTCAGCACGTTCCAAAACTTCATTTCGGTAAGGGAATCGGCCGAACTTACGGATCACTTCCCGATGCGCTTTTGCATGCAGGAGGTTTTCCTCTTGCGTCTCAGGCATTCGCGTCAGCATCAGACGTACGCAACGTTCCTGATCACACAAGCATTCTGAGTGCATCAGCGGCAGATAAAAGAACTGCCTTTCAGGTTCCGGAACGCGCATGTCCCATCCCTTATCAATCGCCTTTTTCGCAGCCGCACGCGCCAATCCATCCGTCGCAAATGCGCGGCTGTCATTTCGGAACATGTTTCGCGGGAACTGATCAATAAGTATCAGATATGCAAGTGTGGTTTCTGAGCGCATTGCCCAATCCGCCATCTTGCCTTCTTTCGCCGCATACCAGGATTTTTCAAACCTGTTACGGATTTTGGTATCAAGCGCTACCCCGCCCTCGTACCAACCATCTGGACCGACTTCCTTAAGCCAGAAGTCCAGCACTTCACTTGGGTTCAGCATCGGACCCTCCTCCGTAGCAATAAAACCCCCTAGACATAGGAAGCGTTACAAAACATTTACACATTTACAACATTAATTTTCATCGAGATTCAGATTGTTGCTTTCTTCATCCATCGACGCCTCTATGAATATCTCCTGGGCAACTTCAAGCGCGACAGGAGATGAGGAAGGCATGAGAGTCGCATAAGAAACGGTATCTTCCACATTTGCCGCTGGCCGCTGCGTCATGCGATAGGCCGAGTAGGCCGCAAGCGCAAGCAGCAAAACTACCATGAACATGAAATATCCATGCGCCCCGATCATTCCCATCAACCACCCGGTTATGACCGGTCCTGCGATTGCGCCAAGGCCATTCACAAAAATCAAACCTCCCGAAGCAGATGCCATGTCCTCGTGTTCAAGAAAGTCGTTGGTATGCGCGATCAGCAGCGCGTAAAGCGGGTTCGAGGTTCCACCAATCAAAAACGCGGAAATCAGCAAAAGCTCAAATACGCCGCCCGCCATGAACCCGATAAAAGACGCCAGCCCGCCAATCAGCGCGACCACGGCAATCAATATCCGCCGGTCCATCCTGTCTGACAACCAACCAATCGGGTATTGCAACAAAAGAGCACCGATGTAGAAGGCCGACACGAACAGCGAGATTTTACCAAGCGACAATCCGATTTGCGCACCATAAACGGCTGACATCCCAAATTGCGCTGAAAAGACACCACCAAGTAGAAACTGTCCTGTGCACCCCAACGGAGATCGTGAGAACAACTCTCTCAGCGACATAGGTTGCGTGGTGTCAAACGCAGGTGTCGGACTGATCGACAGCAGAATTGGTGCAAACGATATCGAGACCAGTACTGATGGAATAATGAAAAGAATGAACCCTGATGGGTCACCCGCCGCGATCAGCGCTTGTGCAGAAACGATCCCGATCATCTGCACCATCATATAGAGCGATAGCGCCTTACCCCGATTTTCGTTTGTGGCTGCGTTGTTAAGCCAGCTTTCTGCTGTGACATACACACCGGAAAAGCAAAACCCGATCAGAACACGCCCCAATGCCCATGCAATTGGGTTGGCAAAAGAGGGGTACAAGATAAGAACCGCAGAAATAAATGACGCCAGTGCTGCAAAGACCCGCACATGGCCAACTCTTCGGATCATTTCGGGTGCAAGGCGCGAGCCACCGAGAAATCCGACAAAATACGCGGACATGACGATAGACATCTCAAAGGTCGAGAACTGCTCAAGCGCGCCGCGCACACCCAACAACGTCCCCTGCATACCGTTGCCGACCATAAGCAAGGTCATACCAAGCAAGAGCGCCCAAGAGCTTCCAAGCACCTGTATCATTTTAATCCTCGCGCGTATTTAAGGGGGGTGTACCCACATTCTGGGCGCGCATACCGCATCGATACGACATTTAAAGTCGCCTTTTGCTTTCAGGCACCAGAAAAGACGCATCGCCATAAGAAAAGAACCGATATTCCTTCGAAATTGCGTGTGCGTAAATTTCTCGGATTTCTTCGACCCCCATAAGTGCTGAAACAAGCATCATGAGCGTCGATTTCGGCAAATGGAAATTGGTCATCAGCGCGTCAGCAGCGCGAAAACTGTAACCCGGCGTTATGAAAATATCGGTATTGCCACGCCGCGCTTGCATCTGGCCATCTGGCGAGGCGGCAGATTCTATTAATCGCAGTGCAGTCGTTCCAACCGGGATTATGCGCCCGCCTTGCGCGCGTGTCTCGTTGATTTCATCTGCGGCTTTCTGTGATACCTCGCCCCATTCAGAATGCATCTTGTGATCGCGTACATCGTCAACTTTAACGGGCAAAAACGTTCCGGCGCCGACATGTAACGTTACGTAGGTGATCGAAACACCTTTCCGAGAAATCTTCCGAAGCAAAGCCTCATCAAAATGCAACGAAGCGGTTGGCGCAGCGACCGCGCCTTTTTGGCGGGCAAATACAGTTTGGTAGTCAGATTTGTCCTGCTCGTCCGCAGCTCGTTTTGCCGCGATGTAGGGCGGTAATGGCATAGCACCGGCAACAGCAAGTGCATCGTCAAAATCCTGACCTGTCAAATTGAACTCAAGATGGGCAGCGCCCTCATCTTTGGCTTTAAGAACTGCTGAAAGCCCTGAAGAAAAGTGAATTTCTTCGCTTTCCTTCACTTTCTTGAGGGGTTTTACCAAGGCGCGCCACGTGCCGTCACCACGCGGGTCCAACAAGGTGACTTCTATTTTCGCTTCGGTCTCACCCTCGGCACCCAGGCGGCGGCGCACACCAAAAAGGCGCGCTGGGATCACCTTTGTATCATTCAAAACCAACCTGTCGCCTGCCCGCAATAGATCGGGCAAGTCAAAGACATGTAGGTCGCAAATACGTCGGTCTTCGGCAACCAGCAGACGTGATGCAGAGCGTGGCTTGACCGGCCGCGTGGCAATCATATCCTCCGGCAAGTCGAAATCGAAATCCGAGAGTTTCATTCGTCGACCTTTGGCGGCGGGCGACGGAATATTTCGCGAAACATGCCGGGTGTAAAAATCGACAGTGGGTTTACCGAAACGCTTGGGTCATCCGATGATCCGGTAAGGCGATAATTGAAGCCAAATATCCCCTCCCCCCGGCGCGTGAAAATCGCCCCGATTCCGTTCACAATGTAGACTGGTGAAATCACACCCTGCATATCCAAAAGCTTTGTTCCCAAGCTATACACACCGTCCATCGACACCCCGAGAGAGGCACCAACTGCGCTGCCTCTCGTGATAATAACCCGGGTTGGCGTCAAGCGGAAATTGGCTTCGACATCACTAAAAACGATACCTTGACCATTCAATTGTTCCAGCAATCCGATAACACTTATTGCGCCCAGCAAATCGGCCAAAGCCGGTGCGTCCCGAACACGAACGGTTGTTGCTGTTAATCGCCCATTGTAACTACCTGTTTCCCCAAGTGGGATCAGGATCAGATCCATATCCCCGCCATGTGCTTTGTCCAAAACACCTGCGGCGCGCATAACCGCCCCCGCGTCCGAACTCCGAATCCTGATAGCGGTTCCGCCTTCCTGAGGGGCCAGTGTCCCAAGAATATCCACCTGGCCATTCACTTTCGCCTGAAATGTTCCGTTGAAAGCCGGGCTTGTCTGAAAATTCCCGCGCAGCCCTGTCAGCGTAATCCCCTCAGAGACAACAAGACGGTCCAACGCAAGAGAGATAGGCCCACCCTGCCCGGTCCCGCCTCCGCGACCAAAGGTTGTTTGACGAATATCGATCATGCCGCCTTCGACCGATACGGCCGGCGTAAGTCCGATACCGCGCCCGCGTAGCACAACAGGTGCGTTTAGCCATTGTCCGACCTGAACGCTTGAAAAGCGGGCAGCATCCAAAGCGCCGCCCTCTTTTAAGGTCACACTGCCCGTTGCGTCCAACCCGGCGGCGTTGATCTTCAGCAACTCTATACGCACTGGATTTCCCAATGAACCGGAAACAAGCAGTTCTCCGGTTACATCTCTTGGCTTCGCCCATCCAAGATCGTTTAGTCGCATCCCTAGCTGGTTGAGGTCAGAGGTCAGGGTGAACAACGACGGCGCGTCTTTTAGCAGCTCTATATTGATCGCGGCACGACCAACACCACTTATGCTTCCGTCTGGTAATCCAAGGTTAAACTCATTTACAAAAACCTGCGATAGCTCCACCGTACCTTCAACCTGCGAGCGACCTTTGTTTGCTTCCCCGAACCCCTGTGTCCATGTGGCGTTAAAAGGCAGGGAGCCAAATTTTCCCATCCCCGAAATTTCGATTCCATCAGGTGATGCGCGCAACGCAAGCTCCGGCGCACTTAGAACCCGATCCTGAACCAACTTGTCTGATGTAACGTCCTGCAACTGACCCGAGACCTCAAAATCCACATCTTCCAGCAAAACGGTATCGGCCAGCGGAAGCCGGATATCTGCCTGCACATCGGCCACGCCTTCTGCCAGATCCGTGGGTTGATCCGCCTTTGACAGAAACTCAAAAGGTGGTTCATCGAGCAGCGAAAGAACAGACGGAATTGTCCCTTTGGCACGCAGAGCGACAACTGCCGGAGGTTCCCGAACAAACACATCAGGTATACTGAAGACGGTGCCTGTTGCATCAAGAAGTCCACCGTTTGGTGCTGTTACAATGCCATTTTCGACGACAAGCGATAGTGTTTTATCGCTTATCGTTGCATATCCATTCCCCTGCTCAACTGGTGGCAGTTTTCGCATGTAGCGAACCGTTGCGTCGTGAAACCGAAACCCGAATGACATCCGTACGTCCTGGCCCTGTGACAGACGCAACGCCCCCGTCACATTACTGAGGTGCCCTGAGTAAACATTTTCTTCCAGCCAGTCCCGGGTTTTCGAAATCAAAACCACTGGCCACAGTTCCATCAGCCGCTTTTGCTGAATCTCATTAAGGTTCAGGTCAAGTGCAACCGCCCAACCGGCTTCATCAACCGCCACTCCGCCACGCACCTGCAAATGTGTATCACCGTCTATTAGCACAAGCTGCCCGATTGTCAGTGAAAAGGGATCCAAGCGAAGTCGAATGTCCAGCGCACCACCATCAAAGGAAACCGGAGCGACAAATATACCAACGGGATTTGCAGAAATTTGCGAAAATGAAAACTGAGCCAGCAAAGTTGAGGGCCAGCCATCAATCAAATCTCGAAGATAGGCTTTACCCTCTGCCTTGAGCTCAGCGGCATCTGTCGACACTGACAATTCGCTGAATGTAATTTTCTGAAGATCGGGGTCGTACGTGAAATACGCCTTGCCAGTGTTAAAACCAATGGGACGTGTCTGCTCTGTCGGTTGCAGCACACCTTTTCCGATTTCAAGGGTTCCGTTCATGGAACCAAGTTCACCGTCCTCTGAAATCTCGGCCCTTACCGCGCCTGACACGGGCGCGTCTATCACCGCAAGCCACGCAAGCGCGGGTGCCTGTGTCGCAAAGTCGTCGGCCGGAACGTCCTTTAGATTTGCCGAAATCGTTGCACGCGGCGACCCTTTGAAAGATCTGAACGAAAGCGACGCTTCTGCCGGTGTGTCTTGACCATAGAAAAGTTCAAACCCGAGGCGGATATCTAGCTTTTCAGGGTCCTGCGTCAGCTCCAACACGCCATCGGTTGCAACCCAGTATCGTGCGGCGCGGGCATCTTCATACTGAAAGGTAACATCGCTGATCTGCACGTTTTCAATGGCGGCCAACTGCGGTGTCGCAAAAAGTCTGTCGATACTTTTCAGAACATCAGAGAGTGATCCGTTCGTCCCCAGCGTTTGCTCCGGATCATCCAGAGATAAATCGAACCGCCCGTTCGGCTCTCGTCGCATCGAAAATTCCGCGCCCCTGACCATCAGCGCGGTGGGTTGAACGACACCTTCAACAAGCTTTGACATCGCAAGCGTAACTTCGATATCCGAGAAGGAAGCGATCGGCAGCCCTGTCCGGTCTTCTAAAAGCAAATCATCAAGTCTGATAACCGGAACCCAGTTGTCTGAAACCTGAAGAT
Source organism: Pseudohalocynthiibacter aestuariivivens (assembly GCF_018457175.1). GTDB lineage: Bacteria > Pseudomonadota > Alphaproteobacteria > Rhodobacterales > Rhodobacteraceae > Pseudohalocynthiibacter > Pseudohalocynthiibacter aestuariivivens. Next base: position 100,669 of record NZ_JAGFNU010000014.1, on the reverse strand, counting down.
TTACGGCACCCAGGCCAACGCGCCCACCCGCCAGCGACTGGTTTATACTCGTCTCTATCCGCGTCTTTACCCAGTTCGGAACCTCGATCGAGCGCCCCAACAAGGCGAACGCAACCAGACCAGCAACCAAAGTCAAAAGCGCAAGACTGAGTAGCATCCAGAGGCCAAAGCCCCTGCGCCTCCGCCGCTTACCTTCTGTCGCGCCGTAGCTCATCTTGCCTCTTCTTATCCGCCGAACCGAATCTTTCGACGGCTGCATTTTTTCGTCTTTTGCCGACATGCTCTTTATCTTCGCAAGTTCCGCGTTAAAACAGAACCAGAAACTTTGCCAGCAGGACATTGATCAACATGGTAGATATAGGCGAGATTGCCCCGGACTTCACCCTACCACGCGATGGCGGCGGCATTTTAACGCTTTCGTCTTTGCGCCCGGATAACGTTGTTCTATTTTTCTACCCTAAAGATGACACGCCCGGATGCACAAAAGAGTCCATCGCCTTTACGCAACATCTTGATGCGTTCAAAGCCGCCGGAACGCAGGTGATCGGTATTTCCAAAGATACTGTCGCAAAACATGATAAATTTCGCGACAAGCATTCGCTAGGTGTTCCGCTGTTGTCAGATGCAGAGGGTACGGTCTGCGAAGACTATGGCGTCTGGGTTGAAAAAAAGATGTATGGAAAAACATTCCTCGGGATTGAGCGCACGACAGTTCTGATTAACGAGTCCGGCGAAATCCTGCATGTCTGGCGTAAAGTGAAAGTGCCGGGTCACGTCGAAGACGTGCTTAACATGGCTGAATCCCTGTGAGCATAACGCTCACAGAGATGGCGGTCGAGGTGCTGAATTGCGCTGACGGCGTGGCAAAAACTACGCTGTCGCGGGCGCATGCAGCAAGCTGGTTCGCGTCCCGCGAGGCCGGGCCAGCATTGGAAATTGGCCATTGCTCTCCACCCTCATTTCCAGCACGCCCAGACCAACCTGTTTTGCTTAGCCCGCGTGATGTTCCGCGCAGAAAGCCTGGCACACCTGCGGGGCGCATCGCGCTTTTGCATGCGGTGGCGCATATTGAACTCAATGCCGTAGACCTACACTGGGACATTATTGCGAGATTTTCGGACGTAAAGATGCCGATTGGGTTTTACGACGATTGGGTTAAAGCAGCTGATGAAGAATCCAAACACTTCAATCTGATCTGTGAATGCCTCAAAGATAGAGGCAGCCACTACGGCGCGCTGGCCGCGCACGCAGGTATGTGGCGTGCGGCAGAGGACACTGCAGAGGATTTCATGGGCCGACTTGCTGTTGTGCCAATGGTTCTGGAGGCACGTGGACTGGATGTGACGCCCGGAATGATCGAAATTTTTCGAAAATCCGGCGAGGCAAAGGCGGTCGAGTCGCTTGAAGTGATTTACCGCGAAGAAGTTGGACATGTTGCTTATGGCTCAAAGTGGTTCAACTTTCTCTGTGGTCGTCATGAGAAGGACCCAAAGGTGGTATTCCATGCCTTGGTCCGCAAATATTTTCATAGCACTCTCAGACCACCGTTTAATGAAGAGAAGCGCGCAGAAGCAGGATTGCCACCGGATTTTTACTGGCCGCTGACGGAAAAACTTGAGTGAAAAACAGATTGAGAAATGCAGCAGATACGCGCGAACTTCGTTGAAATACCGTTGAACCGTCGTGGAGAAAACACTTTTCCGCTCAGTCGATATACTGGTATTTCTACCTTCGCTACGTGTGGATCAAGCCATCAATCGGCAAAAACCCGCCGGTTTTGATAGCTTATTAACCATCTAAGCCCATTAAATACCTGAAATTTCTTGCGACAAAGCGAGCGGGAAGGTAACACTTCGGCGTGCATCGCGATGTGGGGACAAGCGCGTTGCAATATCTGGGGATCGGAGTGAGGGACGGGCAGTTTGACCATAACTATGTTCAACAAGCTAAAAGCAGTGATCGAGCGACGCTTTCCAGAGCGCAGGGTATTCCTGAGGTCTGACACTGAAACACGTTTCATACGTCTCTCTCCCATCGCGCAGGTTACATCACTTCTTGGTGGCACCGCGCTCGTATCCTGGGCCATTGTTGCAACCGCGATTTTGTTGATGGACAGCATTGGGTCCGGCAATGTCCGTGATCAGGCGCGGCGTGAACAATCCATCTACGAAACGCGCCTGAATGCCTTGTCTTCAGAACGTGATTCCCGCGCCGAAGAAGCATTGGCCGCACAGGAACGGTTTAATCTCGCGCTTTCGCAGATATCGCAAATGCAATCCTCTTTGCTCGCCTCTGAAGATCAACGCAAAGAACTGGAAACCGGGATCGAGGTCATTCAACGAACGCTTCGGCGAACGATGAATGAACGTGATGACGCCCTTGTCAAAGCCGATACGCTGAGCGCGGAACTCGAAGGCACAACCGGATCTGTACGTACAGATTCAGGCCGTATTCAGGACATTGAGAGCACCGTAGATTTTCTAACGTCAGCACTTGAATTAACGGCGGGAGAACGGGACGAAATTGCTGATACAGCCTCTGAAGCACAAGCCTCTGTCGAAGAGTTGTTGCTGCAGGCGCGATTGGCTCAGGAGCGTAATGATCGCATCTTCCAGCAGTTGGAAGATGCAGTTTCAATCTCACTCGCTCCATTGGATGAAATGTTCCGCGCTGCGGGGCTCCCGACGGATCGAATTATCGAACAAATTCGCCGCGGCTATTCAGGCCAGGGTGGACCGCTAACACCGCTATCATTTTCGACCAGAGGCGAGCCACCGAGTGCCGAGAGCCTTCGTGCAAACGCCATTCTATCTGAAATGGACCGGGTGAATATCTATCGGATCGCGGCGCAGAAAACGCCATTTGCAATACCTGTCAAATCTGCATTCAGGTACACGTCGGGTTTTGGCCCCCGCTGGGGACGGATGCACAACGGTACAGACTTTGCAGGTGCAAGTGGCACACCCATATATTCAACCGCCGACGGGGTGGTCACACACGCAGGCTGGTCATCTGGTTACGGGCGTCTCGTAAAAATCCAGCATGAGTTCGGAATCGAAACACGCTATGCGCATATGTCAGCCGTTCGCGTCGAGGTTGGTCAAAGGGTCTCGCGCGGAGACCGAATCGGTGATATGGGGAACTCTGGTCGTTCTACCGGAACTCATCTACACTACGAAGTCCGGGTGGACGGCAACCCAGTTAATCCCATGAACTACATCAGGGCAGCAAACAATGTTTTCTAAGAGCAGAATAAATGAACCTGGCCCCAAACAGGGCGGCGACGAAAAAGCAAAAGAAAAGCCGGCAGCACCTCCTGCGTCCGAAATTCCTGCGGCACCCAAAGCAAAACCACCAGCATCGACTTTGTCGCCAGACCTTTACGTAAAGGGCAATCTTAAAACGACTGGCGACATCCAGATCGAAGGACAGGTTGAAGGCGATATTCGTGCTCATCTGTTAACAGTTGGCGAAGGAGCAACTGTAAAAGGCGAAGTCGTCGCTGACGACGTTGTTGTCAACGGGCGTGTTGTCGGCCGTGTGCGTGGTTTGAAAGTTCGTCTGACATCTACAGCACGCGTTGAGGGCGACATCATCCACAAGACGATCGCAATTGAATCGGGCGCTCACTTCGAAGGTTCTGTCCAACGTCAGGATGACCCGCTGAGCACCGGTGCCAAAAAAGCGGCCCCAGCGGCACCCGCCCCTGCCAGCAAACCGGCAACCGGTTCGTAGACCAAAAACAAATTTAAAATCTGGGCGCGTGCAAATTTTGCGGCGCCCATTTTCGTTCTATTTTCCCGGTCGCAATGCGCTGCGATAAAGATGCCAGCTCGCATGTCCCAAAACCGGAACGACAATTAACAAACCCAAAAATCCAGGTATCATCGCCAAAAACATGATTGCAGCAATAAAGACAGCCCACGCAAGCATGACTGGTAAATTTTGCGCGACCGTTTGAAAGCTCGTTATCATTGCAGTTACAAAATCGACCTCAAGGTCCAGAAGAAGCGGCAAGCCCGTCACAGTAATAGCGTAGATCAAAAAGGCTAATACGGCGCCAACCAAAGAACCAATCGCCAGCATAGTCAGGCCATTTGCACTTAGGAAAACATCATAAGAGCTTGAAACATTTGTCATGGTCGACAAACCCAGAAACAGTGCAAAAATCATATGTGCGATGAAAAACCAAAACATAAAAATCAAAATAATGATCGCGCAAATAGACGGGACTTGCCTGTCCTTTTGTCGGTAGATCACGCCCAGAATTTCGCTCCAGTCCAGCGCTTTACCCTCTTCAAGTCTGTGGCTGACCTCGTAGAGCCCGACTGCCGCAAATGGACCAAGTAATGGGAAACCAAACGCCGCAAGGACAAGCCAGTAGGTTTGTCCTGTGCTTATGGTAACCCAGGCCATCAACATACCACCAAGAACATAGACACCTCCAAAGAAAAGGCCAAACTTGGGGGCTTTCAGAAAATCCTGCCAGCCATTTTTCAGGGCAGCGCGCAGCATCTGAATTGTGATCGATTGAATCTCTGGAACGGGTGATGCCGCTTTATATTTATCTTGTGTCATTCTCGCTCCTCCCGAAGTCAGTCTACGTCCGAAATTGCACAAGAAAAGACGTAAGATACGCGCATTGGGAAATTAATTTGTTAAAATTCCCTTAACGGACCTTGCAAGCTAAGAAGCCTCCCAGTGAGCTGTCCATTTTCGATAGAACAGAATTCGCCTTAATTGTCTGCTTGCGCTTCTGAGCGGCTTTTGCCGGCAACATCCAACGCGAGAGTTGCAGCCATAAACCCATCCAGATCACCATCCAGAACGCCTTGTGTATCCGATGTTTCGAAATTCGTGCGCAAGTCCTTCACCATCTGGTAAGGCTGCAAAACGTAGGAGCGGATCTGGTTGCCCCACCCTGCATCGCCCTTCGCCTCATGTGCTTCGAGTATACTGGCATTTCGCTTATCGAGTTCCATCTGATACATGCGCGATTTCAATGCCTTCATCGCGATATCGCGGTTCTGGTGCTGAGATTTCTCAGAGCTTGTAACCACAATCCCCGTTGGCATATGCGTAATCCGGACGGCAGAATCGGTCGTGTTGACGTGTTGCCCGCCTGCCCCGGAAGATCGGTATGTATCAATCCGTATGTCAGCGGGGTTCACGTCAATCTCAATGTTGTCATCAACCACCGGGTAGACCCAAACAGAACAAAATGATGTGTGGCGTCGGGCTGACCCGTCAAACGGGGAAATACGAACTAGCCGGTGAACGCCGCTTTCAGATTTCAGCCAGCCATATGCGTTAGGGCCGCTTATTTTGTAAGTGGCAGATTTGATCCCCGCCTCTTCGCCTGCGGTCTCGGACTGAAGTTCAACTTTGTAGCCCTTCTTCTCTGCCCAGCGAACATACATCCGCGCAAGCATCGACGCCCAATCACAGCTTTCGGTGCCACCCGCACCAGAGTTAATTTCGAGAAAGCTGTCATTGCCGTCCGCTTCGCCGTCCAGCAGCGCTTCGATTTCTTTCTTTGCAGCCTTTTGTGCGAGCTTTTTCAGTGCATTTTCAGAGTCGCGAATGACCTCTTCGTCCTCTTCCATCTCACCCAGTTCGATCAGTTCGATGTTATCTGACATATCCTGTTCAATCGATGAGCAAACACCAATAGCGTCAACAAGCATCTGACGGTCGCGCATCAGTTTTTGCGCTTTTGCAGGATCATTCCACAAATCAGGGTCCTCAACGCGTGCGTTAAATTCCTCTAGCCGATGCTCTGCAGTTTCCCAGTCCAACCTTTGCTTTAGCAGCGCCAGTGACTTTTCAATTGCTTCAACAGCATTCTGTGTATCGGCCCGCATCAAGCTGCCCTTTTCTTGTTCGTCAGTACTGTGTGATAACAATGCTTGCCGGTATCAGCAAGATCAGTATAGCCCACCGGAACTTAGCGTTCCAAACGTTGCCCGCTCTCCGATACGTGCAGTATCACCGGTTGAGGTCGTGACAGTGCGATCAGTGATAAGGGCATCATCACCCGGCGCAAACAATGGCAGGTTAGCCCCCATGGCGAAACCACCATCAATCAGCGCACCCAAGCCAAAGATCGGCTCTTCACCGTCTCTGAAGTATTCAGCAACAACCATTTCGCCGCCCGCCTCATCCGGAAGGCGCTCTCCGGTGAACCGATCAATCTTGATGAAATGCCCACCTGGAGGAACCTCAAATTCACCACCACCATATTTGGCCGTTGCTTCCAGCATGAAACGATTGAAAACCGGGCCACACATGCTGGCCCCATATGCCCCGCGGCCCAACGGGCGCGGACGATCATGACCAATGTAGCAGCCCGCAACAATGTTAGAGGTGAAGCCAATGAACCAGACATCCTTTGCCTCGTTCGTGGTTCCGGTTTTACCTGCGACTGGCACGTTAAGTGTTATGCGTCCCGCTGCGGTGCCACGCTGCACCACGCCGCGCATCATCGACGTCAACTGATAGGCAGTGACAGCGTCCATCACCCGCTCGCGGTTTGACGTGACGCGCGGGCCGCGGCCACCTATCAGGCTTGCATGCTGACATTCCTCGCAAACACGCTGGTCATGCCTGTAGACAGTTTCGCCCCAGCGGTTCTGCACCCTGTCAACCAGCGTCGGTTCAACCCGTTCACCGCCATTTGCAAACATCGCATAAGCAGCAACCATCTTAAAAAGTGTCGTTTCTTCCGAGCCAAGCGCGTTCGAAAGATAAGGATTCATCCTGTCATAGACACCAAAACGCTCAGCATAAGAGGCGACAACCTCCATGCCGATTTCCTGCGCCAAGCGAACGGTCATCAGGTTCCGGGATTGTTCAATTCCCGTGCGTAGCGGTGTTGGACCATAATACTGATTTGAAGAGTTTTGGGGTCGCCAGATACCGGCACCTGTATCAACTTCGATAGGCGCATCAACGATGATCGTCGCAGGTGAAAACCCACTATCAAGCGCCGAGGCATAGACAAAAGGTTTGAACGATGAGCCGGGCTGCCGTGCAGCCTGTGTCGCGCGATTAAATACCGAATGCTGGTAGGAAAATCCGCCCTGCATTGCGATAACCCGCCCGGTGTTCACGTCCATCGCGACGAAACCACCCTGTACTTCGGGAATTTGCCGCAAGGTCCAGCGAATGAACGAGCCATCTTCATCCTTGAACATTGCCCGCACATGGACGACGTCACCAACGTCGACCAGATCACCGGCATTGCGCGCGGTATTTGAAAGGCTGCCGTCTTCGCGTAGCTTTTTAGCCCAGGTCACATCGTTGGGCGGAATCCAATGGCCGTCTTCATCTTCTTCGACCTCTTCGATTCCGATCCTTGCATGTGTCTCACCAACTTCGAGAACGACAGCAGGGAACCATCCCTCGATATCACGCGGAACGTCAGCTTCAGAAAGCGCTTCGCGCCAGGTTTCTTCGTCTTTCAGAAGATCACTTGCAATTGTAACGCCTGTGCCTCGCCAAACCCCTTGGGTGCGATCATATTCTTCCAAACCACGACGCAGAGATTGCGCCGCGACAGGTTGCAATTCCGGGTCAACCGTGGCGCGCACTGTGTACCCTTCAGTAAAGAATTCACCTTCACCGAAATCTCTGCTGAGTTGGCGCCGTATTTCATCTGTGAAATAATCACGCGGAGGCAAAGAGGCACGAAATGCCGGATAATCACCATTCTGTACTGAAAGAAGCGGCTTGGCTTCTTCAGCCTCATAGGTCGCCTGATCGATGTAGCCGTTCTCAAACATCTCCTGCAGGACAAAGTTACGACGCCCGGTTGCGCGTTCAGTCTGCAACACCGGGTGGTAGTCGTAAGGCGCCTTTGGCAGGCTTGCCAAATATGCGGCTTCACCGGCGCTGAGTTCCGTCAATGTTTTGTTAAAGTAGGTCTGTGCGGCAGACATCGCCCCAAAACTTCTGAAACCAAGATCAATCTCGTTCAGATAAATCTCCAGAATTTTTTCGCGGCTGATGGTGTTCACCAAGCGGTTTGCAAGAATAATTTCCTGTATTTTGCGTTCGATCGTTCTTTCCCCACCTAGCAGCATGTTCTTTGCGACTTGCTGCGGAATTGTCGAAGCCCCGCGAAGACGGCCACCGCGTGTCTGGATCGCCTCTAAAATTGCGGCTGCGATTCCGCGAACGTCAAACCCGCGATGGGTATAGAAATTCTTGTCTTCCGCAGAAATAAACGCGTGCTTAACCAGTTCTGGAATTTCTTCTACCGGTGCAAAAAGCCTGCGTTCCTGCGCAAATTCATCGATGATACGTCCTTCACCCGAGTAAATCCGGCTGATTGTCGGCGGTGTGTATTGTGCCAATTGTTCGTGGTTCGGCAAATCGCGGCTGTACATCCAGAAAATAGAGACGACGCCCAATACAGCCATGACCGCACCGATCGTCAGCCAACTGAAGATTGCGCCAAAAAAGGACATTATAAACCGGATCAAGACGGCGCTCCTATTCGTATTCCTGCTCTATATAGGCGCGCAGCGGCGCAGGGTCAAAAGAGATCAGCTATTTAGTGCCTGCTAATCACATCACAATTAACTTCAGGTTTCTCTTCTCAGTAAACCTGTTACCGGGCGCTAGGAGTTACCTACTGCCGAATAAGCTGGGCTTCGGCGGCGTCTGCCTTGGCCCATTCCTGCAGCGCGCTGGTGATACCTGCAACTGCCTTGCTGCGCCATTCTTCAGACTGAAGGTTTTCCAGGTCTTTCGAACTGGAAAGAAACCCAAGCTCTATCAAAACTGAAGGTATATCCGGGGCTTTCAGAACAGAAAAGCCAGCCGTAAGTCGGGGGTGTTTGTACATCTCGCCCACGGACTGCATGATCCCCTCGACCAGAGCATTCGCCAGCCTGTCATTTCGTGGCGCGGTATCACGCCTTGCAAGATCCATCAAAACTGACGCAATCACATCGTCCTGATCGGAAAGGTCAACACCTGCAAGCAGATCTTCACGATCATGACGTTCCGCCAAACGTGCCGATGCTTCATCAGTTGCCGTATCGGAAAGCGTATAGATCGTAGCACCGCTTGCGCGCCCCTCTGGCAAAATATCTGCGTGCAAAGATAAAAACACATCGGCCCTCGCGGCGCGGGCAATCGAAACGCGTGCTTCCAGAGGAACGAAAACATCAGAGTCGCGCGTCAGCAATACTTCAAACCCGCCCGTACGGATCAAGGATTCCTTAAGGCTGCGTGCAAAGGTCAGCATAAGGTTGGCTTCGCTCAACCCCTCGCGTTCTGCGCCCGGGTCAATTCCACCGTGCCCCGGATCAAGAACAACGACAAGAGGACGATCCCCGGTCTGCCTTTGGATTGGCTGTTCCAGAGCTTCCCCTTCAAATTGTCCCCAAATCGCCGCGTCAGGTACCCCAGCAGACGCTGCAAAGGTTTCAGCGCTCGTTGGTGTTAACCTTAACTGCACAACTGCGCTGCCTTCGGATGGATTTGTCTCCATTCCGGCTTGCTCCACCCACATAGGTTCTGAAAGCTGCACAACAAGCCGGGACCAGCCGGGGCGAAAAAGGCCGGATCGAAGATCGACGATATGAGAAGATTCAGTAAAGGCGTCACGGTTCAAACCGCTCCAGTCGACTTCTCGAAAGTCAATAACCAGACGGGTTGGGTCTGTCAGGGTAAACAACCGGAAAGGCACCGCCTGTGTCAGCGCAATATCGATTTCAAGGGACCCGTCAATATCTTCAACCGTTGTTGCGCCGCTGTCGACACGGGCAAGCGCCGAAAGCTGCTGCGCTTGTGCTGCCCCCGTCAGAAAGACCATGGCCAACACAAACCGTGCCGTTTTGCACAGGAATCGTTTAAAAATACTGCTCATGCCGGGCTCTTGTTTTCCGCCCTCTCTCTGGGGCTGCTTATCCTCAGTATAAGCTTTTGTCTGAAGCAAGTCACCTGCCACGCGTTGCCATGAATTTTTGCAAGCGCTTCAATCCCTCTTTGATATCTGCTGTTGATCGGGCATAGGAAAAACGCAGGGTCCCTACCCCACGAACTGGATCAAAATCCATCCCTGGAGTTACCGCAACACCGGCCTTTTCAAGTATTTCTGCTGCAAAAGCACGGCTGTCATCCGTGTAGGCACTTACATCTGCGTAAAAATAGAAAGCGCCATCAGGCGGAGCGATCTTCGTGAACCCAGCCTTGGGCAGACCGTCCTGCATCAGTTTGCGGTTTTTGGCGTAAACTTCGAAATTGGTTGTCAGTTCATCGTCACAATCGATTGCGGCCAATGCTGCAACCTGCGCTGCGTGTGGCGCACAGATAAACATATTCTGTGCCAGCCGTTCTATCGTTCGAACATGATCATCCGGAACAACCATCCAGCCAACACGCCAGCCGGTCATCGAAAAGTATTTTGAGAAAGAATTGATGACATAGACCTCGTCCGAGATCTCCAGAGCGGAAACCACCCGCCCCTCGTACTGAATTCCATGGTAAATTTCGTCCGAAATGAAGGCCATATTTTTCGCCTGACAGGCCTTGATAAGCGCGGCAAGCGCATCACGATTCAGCATTGTTCCAGAGGGGTTTGCCGGCGAAGCAACGATCAAACCGTCCAAATCTATACCTGAAAAATCTTCGGGCACCGGTTGCAAGCGATTTTCTGCCGAGGTTTGCAACCCAACTGGAACCAGATCAAGAGCCTTTAATATCTGACGGTAAGATGGATAACCCGGCTCACCCAGGGCAACCTTCTCTCCGGCTTCAAACAATGCTGTGAACGCCAGGATAAACGCACCGGATGATCCCGGCGTCACAATAATGCGCGCGGGGTCGACAGTTACGCCATACCAGTCCTTATAAAGAAGGGCGATGCGGCTGCGTAGCGCTGGCAAGCCCAGAGCAACGGTATAGCCCAGAGACTCTGTTTCCATGGCCTCTGCCAAAGCTTTACGCGCTGCGCGTGGCGCCGGTGTTCCGGGTTGCCCAACTTCCATGTGGACAATGTGGCGCCCGGCCTTTTCAGCCTTGCGCGCTGCCTCCATCACATCCATCACAATGAAGGGATCAACTGAACCACGCCTTGAACTTCGCATCAAACCCTCCTTACACTGCGTCTAGCTGGTGTTGTTCCAGCGCGGAAGCATAAGGTCAATGGCAGGCAGAGTTCTTATTTTCTTAACTGCAGTTGGATTGGCGTTTGTTGCGATATTGCAGCCAGCGCGCGCTCAGGGTTTGATACGCGATGCTGAAATAGAATACTCGCTTCAGCAACTGGCGCGACCTCTTCTAAATGCTGCCGGTCTTTCCCCAAACAGGGTGAAAGTTTACGTCCTTGCTGACAGCTCGTTGAACGCTTTCGTGATCGACAGCGAACATATCTTTGTTCACTCTGGGCTGATACTGAAACTTCAAAAACCCGAAATGTTGCAAGCTGTCTTTGCACACGAGATCGCACATATCGCAAACGGCCATATCACACGCCGACTTACAAATGCCGCGAACTCACGCACAGCAGCGGGGCTTGGTATTTTGCTCTCAGCAGCTGTCGCCGCAACCGGAAACGGCCAGGCCGCCGCAGGTGTTGCTGCCGGGACCAGCGGGACCGCGCAGCGGCTGTTTCTGGCACACACCCGGAGCGAGGAAAGCTCTGCCGATCAGTCGGGTGCCCGTTTCATGGCAAGCGCTGGCGTAGACCCCGCTGCAATGATTGAAGTGCTCGAGATTTTCAGAGGCCAGGAAGCATTGGCTGTGTCACGGCAAGACCCTTACGCACAATCGCATCCGTTGTCTCGGGACAGGCTGCGTGCAGCGCGGGGATATGCCGCCGCGTATACACCTCGTAACAACCCGGAAAACAACAACGCGTACTGGTTCGCACGGGCGCGCGGCAAACTTGAAGCCTTCATCCGCAATCCTTCCAGCACGCTTCGTAAAATCGACCGTAACGATAATTCGGATATTGCGTTGATGCGCCGCGCGGTTGCGTATCATAGAATGCCTAACCGTTCAAAAGCTCTGGAAAACATCAATGCGCTGGCCGCGCGACGCCCGTCTGATCCTTTTGTTCACGAACTCCTGGGCCAAATACACCTTGAATCCCGTGATGCGCGTTCTGCCGTTCGTGCCTATAGCCGGGCTGTTGAATTATCTCCACGACATCCGCTTTTACTTGCTGGGTATGGTCGGGCTCTTTTGGCACTCGATACAGCAGATGGCAATCGGCGCGCATTGCGGGTTCTTGAACAGGCGCGCGCGCGCGACGCACAACAACCGCGCATGTTGCGCGACCTTGCCGTCGCCTACGCCAAATCCGGCAATAACGGCATGGCATCATTGACAACTGCAGAACGTTACGCTCTTTTAGGGCGACTTTCAGATGCACGCATACACGCTACACGTGCTGAAGCGTTACTACCCAGAGGTTCAACAGGCTGGAACCTCGCTCAGGATGTGTTAAGAGCGGCAGACGCCGCAACCCAACGGAGATAAAAATGTTCCGCACCTTCTTTACCACCGCTCTTGTGGCACTTTTCTTTTTGACAGTGACTGCAGCATCACCTGCGAACGCGCTTGATCTATCCTCTATGACCGATGAAGAGCGGGCAGCTTTTCAAACAGAAGTCCGTGCTTATCTTTTGGAACACCCAGAGGTGATTATGGAAGCGGTAGCCGTCCTTGAACAACGTCAGGCCGAACAGCAATCTGCAGCGGACGAAAACTTGGTCCGGGTTAATTCCGACGCTCTTTTCAACGATGGGTATTCCTTTGTCGGTGGCAATCCGAACGGGGACATCACGATTGTCGAGTTTGCAGATTATCGCTGTGGCTATTGCCGCCGGGCGCATCCTGAACTTAATGAGCTACTTGCAAGCGACGGCAATATACGCCTGATCGTAAAGGAGTTTCCGATCCTCGGGGAACAATCTGTGCTCGCGTCGCGGTTTGCTATTTCAACGTTGCAACTGGCAGGGCCCGAAAAATATGCAGTGGTGAATGATGTACTGATGACCTTCCGAGGCGACGTAAGCGTGGATTCACTCGGGCGTATCGCGGCGGAACTCGGGCTCGATTTTGAAGCAATTTCCGCACGGATGAACAGTGACGAGGTTTCCAAGGTAATCTCTGACACCTACGCGCTTGGCCAACGAATGCAGATCAGCGGCACCCCAACTTTCATCCTGGAGGATGAATTGTTGCGCGGTTATCTGCCTCTTGAAGCGATGCGCGAATTGGTTGCCGCGGCGCGCAAGGGATAGGCTAAGCTTTTATTCAGCCGCCTCTTTGGCTGCTTGTTCGGCCTCAATTGCGGCGGCCTTTTCCTCGACTAGCCCGACGATATGCTCGACCATCTGATCGTTGCTAAGTTTGTGGCTTTGTGCGCCGGCGAGGTAAACCATACCAGCGTCCTTGCCTCCACCGGTAAAACCAATATCGGTCATCAAAGCCTCGCCCGGCCCGTTAACCACGCACCCGATTATTGAAAGGCTGAGCGACGTTGTAATGTGCGCCAGGCGGTCTTCCAGTTTCTCCACGGTCTTGATCACATCAAAGCCCTGACGCGCGCAACTGGGGCAGGAAATGATTGTAACGCCCCTGTGGCGCAGGCCGAGCGATTTCAGAATTTCGAAGCCAACTTTCACTTCTTCCACAGGATCGGCAGACAGGCTGACGCGCACCGTATCGCCAATGCCCATCCAAAGAAGATTGCCAAGCCCGATTGCAGATTTGATCGTACCGGACCTTAGTCCCCCAGCCTCGGTTATACCAAGATGGATGGGTGCGTCTGTTGCCTCTGCCAGTGATTGATACGCGGCGGCTGACAGGAACACATCTGACGCTTTGACGCTGATCTTAAACTCGTGGAAATCATTATCCTGAAGAATTTTGATATGCTCCAGACTACTTTCGACCATGGCTTCCGGGCAAGGTTCCGCGTACTTCTCCAACAGGTGACGCTCCAGGCTTCCGGCATTCACGCCGATGCGAATTGAACAGCCATGATCTTTGGCCGCCCGGATCACTTCTTTCACGCGGTCCTGATTTCCGATATTGCCGGGGTTTATCCGAAGACATGCTGCGCCTGCCTCTGCTGCCTCAATCGCGCGCTTGTAGTGGAAATGAATGTCAGCAACGATTGGTACAGGGCTTTCACGCACGATTTCGCGCAACGCTGCTGTAGACGCCTCGTCAGGGGTTGAGACGCGAACAATATCTGCACCGGCTTCCGCGCAGTCGACGATTTGTTTGATCGTCGCTTTGGCGTCCGACGTGTCAGTATTGGTCATCGTTTGCACAGCAATTGGTGCATCCCCACCAATCGGGACATTACCGACAAATATCTGACGGGATTTTCGACGATATACATCGCGCCATGGGCGCACTGGGTTGAGCGACATCGGCCGTCTCCGCCAAATTGGTAAGTTTCGTTTTAGATAAGGGATGGTCACGCCAAGGGCAACGGCCAAAGCTCGTAAGCTCAGGCTCTATTCACCAGCGGTTGGCTGAACTTCTGCTTGAGCGGTTTGCGCTTCTGCAACCATACGCGCCAAATCAGAATCCTGGTTGAGGTCAGCGATGCTATAAGTTTCGGTCAGTTTTTCAGCAGTCAGAACAATATTGGACGTCACGATACCGTCTGGGCCGCTCGGCCCATAATGCTGTCCGTTCACCGCGAAATAAATAGCGCCGGATTCGCCCACGCGCAAAACTGGCGGTTCTTCCGTTTGGGGTAAGACATACTCTTCACCCGCATCCATGACTTTCTCAAAAATCACAGTCCCGCCTGCACCGCGAACCCGTACCCAAGCAGGACGTGCTGCAACCAGTACAAGTTCCGGGGCGTCATCTGCTACGACCTGAATGGAAGTGTCTTCTTCCGTCGCCACGTTTATTTGTGCTGTCTGGGTCGTCGACGGTAAAACCTGGGTGTCGGCAGCAAGACCTGCAAAAGTCCCAAATCGAGCCGGGTCGAGAGCAACGATCGGTCCGTCGCGGGCAACCAGCACGGGCACATCAAGCGCTTCTGGCCGATAAAGCCGCTCTAGCGCTTCTGCATTTGGTGACTGCGTCTCAGTCTCGCCGCTTGCGACAATAATGTTGCTGGTGCCAACCAGTGGGTCAATGCTTGTTGCGATACCGGGTGTTTGTTCCACAGGAATAAACTGGACTTGCTGTACTTCTCGTAAAACTGTCCAACCACCAAAGCCAATCAGCCCGATCAGCGCAGCTAATACTGCGATTGAACCTAATGCACCGGGTTCGACCTGTGAGAACATCGCGTCGCCACGCGGAACAAAGCTTACGTTCGGATCAGCAAAAGGATCACGAGGGGGTTTGATCCCAGAAAGTTTCTCTGCGCGCCTTGATTTTGCTGTGGACGCCTGAACGGACATCCCGTGGGCCGTTTCAAAATTGCTTTCCTTGCAAAAAGTCGAGAAAGCATTGTCTGGGTCCATGCTCAGATATCGTGCATATGATCGCACATATCCCGCGATAAAACCGGGCGTTTCAAACGCGCTTGGGTCGCAGTTTTCGATAGCGGCAATGTATGTAGCTTTGATTTTCAGCTCTCGCTGCACATCCAACAGGGATTTTCCCATCGTTGCGCGTTCGCCGCGCATGATGTCACCAAGGCGCAGGTCGAAATCATCAAAGCCCTTAAGCGCTTCGGTTTCGGCCTCTCTAGGCGACAATATCCGCCCGATCATCTGCCCTGCCCCTGACATGTACTTCGTTATCCCTAAATGATCGACGCCTGCCCCAAAGCCGACCTACTTAGTCAACAATATCACAGAGCAATCGATTCGACACCAGCCTATAGGTTAACCTGTTAGTTCGGCACGATTTAGCGCACATTGCGACCACAATGCGTCAAGCCCGCGAACAAGCGCATCCATTTCCTTTGGGCCGTGCACTGGGGACGGTGTAAAACGAAGCCTTTCGGTACCACGAGGAACAGTCGGGAAATTGATTGGTTGCGCGTAAATACCGTGATCTTCCAATAACTTATCAGAAATCATTTTACACTTTACGGGGTTGCCGACATGCACCGGAACAATGTGACTGCCATGGTCGATAATTGGTAAACCCAACCCTTTAAGGCGTGTCTTTAAAATTTTCGCCTGCGTTTGCTGTTGCTCGCGCAATGTGCCGTCATTCTTCAAATGGCGCACCGAAGCTGTCGCACCCGCAGCAACTGCGGGAGGTAGTGAGGTCGTGAAAATAAAGCCCGGCGCATAAGAGCGAATCGCATCTACCATCTTGGCGCTTGCAGCAATATAGCCGCCCATCACGCCAAAGGCTTTCGCCAGCGTACCATTGATAATATCGATGCGATGCATCAGGCCGTCACGCTCTGCAACACCCGCACCTCTTGGTCCGTACATACCTACGGCATGCACTTCGTCAATGTAGCTTAACGCATTAAATTCTTCTGCAAGATCAAGTAGTTCCCTGATCGGCCCAAAGTCGCCGTCCATCGAGTAAATGGACTCAAACGCAATTACCTTTGGTGCCTCTGGGTCCAATCTTTCCAGGATCTCACGCAGATGCGCAACATCGTTATGTCTGAAAATGTGCTTCTCTGCGCGACCGTTCCGAACGCCTTGAATCATTGATGCATGGTTAAGCTCATCCGACAAAATTATCAGCCCCGGGAAGAGCTTTGGCAGAGTCGAAAGCGTCGCGTCATTTGCGATGTAAGCCGAGGTAAAGACCAGCGCAGCTTCTTTATGGTGAAGGTCTGCGAGCTCTGCCTCAAGCTCTTTGTGGTACACGGTTGTACCGGAAATGTTGCGCGTTCCGCCCGAGCCAGCCCCAACGTTGTCCAGCGCCTCATGCATCGCGTCCAACACTGCCGGGTGTTGACCCATACCCAGATAATCGTTTCCGCACCAGACAGTTACAGGCTGTTCTTCACCGTCCGGACGGCGCCACGTCGCGTGTGGAAATGCGCCGCGCTTGCGTTCGATATCGATGAACGTGCGATAACGGCCTTCTTCGTGAAGACGTTCGATCGCAAGGTCGAGTTTGGCCGTATAGTCCACTGACGAATCTCCCGGGTATGGTACGGCGTGTTGACTAGCCGCTTTTTGCTCCGAAGCCGAGACCCCGGTTTAGTTTTGTGTACGAAAAAATCAACTGTGACACCAGTAATAGTAAGTAATCAGAATGTAACAATCTGTCGCGGGGTTTTGATTTGCCAGATTGCATCTTTCTGTTATTTGGACGACCCGCAGTCGGCCGCACTGTAACAATCCATTTCCTACAATGTAGCACACGTTTCCGCTGGTTGCGATTTCAGGAAGTTTACTGGCTTTGCACAACCAGTTTCCGTGCGTCTCTGGACATACTTGCACGCCTTGATAGGGTTGCCAAAATTCCAGCATCGATCAGGAGCACCCCCGATGAGTCTCGACGCCGTTCTTTCCCGAATTGACCAGGATCTTGAGGCGGCGACAGACCGTCTTCTGACCTTGCTGCGCATTCCATCAATCTCGACAGACCCAGCCTTTAAAGCAGATTGCGACGCCGCGGCTGACTGGCTGGTGGAAGACCTGACATCCATTGGCTTTGACGCCACGAAACGTAAAACACCCGGCCATCCGATGGTTGTCGCGCATGATACTGAAGTAGCTGATAACGCGTCTCCGCACCTTATGTTTTACGGTCACTATGATGTGCAACCTGTCGATCCACTCGACCTTTGGGATACTCCGCCATTTGAACCTGCGATCGAAGATACCGCTAAAGGCCGGGTAATTCGTGGCCGCGGGTCCTCTGATGACAAGGGTCAACTCATGACATTTGTCGAAGCGTGCCGCGCCTGGAAAGCAGTTAACGGGACGCTGCCCGCACGCATCTCATTCTTTTTCGAAGGCGAGGAAGAATCCGGTTCCCCCTCTCTCGTGCCATTCATGACGGAAAACGCAGATGAGCTGCGCTCTGATGTGGCGTTGATCTGCGATACTGGGCTCTTTGGGCACGACACGCCGGCTATTGTGACAATGCTGCGTGGCCTGCTTGGCGAGGAGTTGACGATCACCGGCCCCAGCAAAGATTTGCATTCCGGCATGTATGGTGGTGTTTCGATGAACCCGGCCCGCGTTCTGGCCCGTATCATCGCAGGTCTGCATGATGATGAGGGGCGTGTCACAGTTGATGGCTTTTACGATGATGTTCCGGAACTGCCCAACTCTCTGCGTGCGCAGTGGGAAGATCTGAACTTTGATCACAAAAGTTTTTTGGGTGAAGTCGGCCTGTCTGTTCCCGCCGGTGAGACGGGGCGTAGCCCGCTTGAAATGATCTGGTCGCGTCCGACCTGCGAAGTGAATGGCCTTTGGTCGGGCTACACTGGTGACGGCTTTAAAACCGTTCTGCCCTCGCAGGCCAGCGCCAAAATCAGCTTTCGCCTCGTCGGACAACAGGACCCGCTCAAAATTCGTGAAAGTTTTAGCGCCTATGTACAGTCGATGTTGCCTCAAGATTGCAGCGTTGACTTCAAAGACCACGGCGCATCGCGTGCTGGTCATATGTCAACAGATCACCCGGCCTTTGAGCAAGCCCGCATAGCCCTGTCCGAAGAATGGCCAAACACGGCAGCCTACGTCGGTTGTGGTGGATCAATCCCCATCGCCGGTCACTTCAAGAATATCCTGGGCGTTGATGCCATGCTGGTCGGATTTGGCCGTGATGACGATCAGATCCATTCTCCGAACGAGAAATATGATCTGGAGAGCTTTCACAAAGGCATCCGCAGCTGGGCGCGTATTCTTGACGCCATGTCAAAATAAAGCGAAAAATTCAAAGAAAAATGGCGCGGTTGACGGGACTCGAACCCGCGACCCCCGGCGTGACAGGCCGGTACTCTAACCAACTGAGCTACAACCGCGCGTTTTACGCTTTGAACTCTCTTGGGCTGGGCAGTGGCGCGGTTGACGGGACTCGAACCCGCGACCCCCGGCGTGACAGGCCGGTACTCTAACCAACTGAGCTACAACCGCTCGCTGCCCGCCCGAGGTTAAACCCAAGCGTGAGGTGCGTTCTAAGCGCGGCGGGCTTCCCCGTCAAGCGGCCATAGCATGTAATTTAAGCGCCTCGTGAAGATTTCTTTCTGACAATTCCATCTTCCCTCTTGTGTAAGCTTTTTTTTAGCTGTCAGAACATCTCACTTAAGCGCCATGAACTGTAAAACAGACCGGAACATTCTTAGTATCCAGCCCAGTTTCCGGGAAACAGAAGAAGATCCAAAACCCATTCAACGAAGTTTACGAAAGACCGCAGGTTTTCGTAGATTTCAGCGTGTTCACACTGAACGAATGTGCCCTGAAATTAAGTAAATATTTCGCTTTAATCTACACGCCGCAACGCAATGCAGCCCTTTGTAGACTGGTAAAACACATAGATAAAAAACACTTTGGGCACTATTCCCAAAACCAGAAGCGGGATGCTGGTGGTAAAAGAAAAATAGAGCAGATCAAGACAAGCGACAAGCACGAGCACCACACCTGCAAAAATCCAGTATTTACGTAGCGCTAACGCAAAGACGACAAGGATGATCGCAAAAACTGCGATTCCGGCAATCTTACAATACACTAAAAAGTCGAAACTGCCCGCTCCCGCCAATGGCAGCACTGTATTAAGTAATGAAAACAAGCTGGTAATTGTCAGGATAGCAGCGATAACGACACCGTTTTTAACTGCGAGTTCGGCTTGTTCTTTTTTCAATGTAGAGCCTATCGCCGTTCTTCTTAAAGAAATATTTGGTTGTTATAATACTACCTTAGCTAGAAAACAATAAAAACCAAATTTGCGTCACAGCTTTCGATTCCTGCACAGAATAAATCTGAAATGGGCTAAGAAATGATGGTGGGTGATGAGAGGCTCGAACTCCCGACATCTTCGGTGTAAACGAAGCGCTCTACCAACTGAGCTAATCACCCGTCCGACCGTCTGATAAACCAAGTTGCCTCTGGTCTGCAAGCCCTCTTTCGCTGAATTTAGTTTCGTTCAAAAAAATTTTACGAAGTAAACGAGAGTGGATCGGAAATCGGGAAACATATGCAACGATAAAGATATCCTCTGTTAGTCTTTGATGGTTTTAATTCTTTGATTTAAACGGCTTGCTCAGACATCTTAAGGAAGGTTTTTGCAATTCCCTAACTGCTACTGACAGCAACAAAGACTTTTTATGACACGCACTTCCTTGTCAGGACATACAGGCAAACTAAATTGATCTTGTTAGCCCCATGGAATCGGGCACCGTTTGAAACAAAATATGCGTTGAAACACAGCGCTTTATCAACGCACAGAGGATTTAAGTTTGTCG
This sequence comes from Pseudohalocynthiibacter aestuariivivens, assembly GCF_018457175.1. Taxonomy (GTDB): domain Bacteria; phylum Pseudomonadota; class Alphaproteobacteria; order Rhodobacterales; family Rhodobacteraceae; genus Pseudohalocynthiibacter; species Pseudohalocynthiibacter aestuariivivens. The sequence continues at coordinate 80,337 of NZ_JAGFNU010000014.1, read as the reverse complement.
ATCTGCCTTTGGTTTCAGCTTTCTCTAAGGCAGGTTTCTGCACCATTTTCCAGCCTGTAGATGCATCCCTGCCCGCGTTCCAGCTTGTCCATCTCATCGATTGGCAGATCAAGAACCAAGCCACGTAAAACGCAGCCCGTTATGCCGTGCGTTATGATTGCTGTCGGCCTTGTCAGTTCCTGTAACACAGACAGACACCGGTCGTGCAAATCGTCAAAACGTTCGCCGCCGGGTGTATTCAGGAATAAATCAAATTCCGTGACAAAATCTTCCATCGGATTCGGAAACTCTTCCCGAATGACGGCGCGTGTCTGCCCCTCCCACTCTCCTGCAAAAACCTCTTGAACACGATCTTCAAACGTCAGAGAAAGATCCAGCCCCTCGGTGGCGATTTCCGCAGTCCTGCGCGCGCGGCCCTGTGGGCTGCTAATTACAGTCAAATCAGGATAATCCGTATGAACCTGTGCCAGCAGCCGCCTTTGTATTTGCGCCTGCTGAATGCCGAGGTCAGTCAGTGGTGAATCCTGCCTGCCTTGCAGTCGACCTTCGAGATTCCACTTTGTTTGACCGTGGCGCAAAATGAAAAGTGGTGGAAAATGCACCCTCGGCTCCCGTATTTTACCTAGGAAATGCTTTGACAGAATATCATTCGGTCAAAGAAACAAGGTACAGATCATCGCTTCATCAATAAAATTTACTATTCAGCAGCATCAATCAGTGGATTAACAAGTGGCGTTGTCCAACTGTCAGATTGGCGAATGCGGCATGTGAAGACTTTTGCGCCAGGCTGCTCTTTTGTCCGTTTTACTTTCACCTTTCCAAATGGTGGCAAAACGAAATCATCGCCATCAGCCAGAGACGCACCCAGAACCGCTAGCATTGCTTCGATTACAGGTTTCGCATCTTTCTTTTTGATACCGGACCGCGCAACAACCCTTTCGATCAGTTCTTTCTTACGAAGCTCTCTCACTTCTCCGATTTGCACTGAATCGCTCGCCGTAGTCGCGACAACAGCTGCCGTTTTCGTAGCTGCGGTTTTCACTGCTGCTTCCGGGCTTACCGAAACCATTGTTGCAGGTTTCGCCGTCGCCGCGGGCTTTTTCGCTGATCTGACACTGGTCGGTTTTTTTCGTGTCTTTACTGAGCGGGTTTTTGTGGTTGTCTTTACCATTGCCTAACTGGACCTCACTGTTTTTGATTTTAACGTCACCTTAGCGCGAATAGTGCGGACAATCCACCTTGGTAATGTCGGCACCAAACAAAAACATTCAAAATATGGTGTTGTGGGAAGGTCGTGAAACGAAAAAGGCGCGCCTGATCTGGCGCGCCTTTCTGTCAGACTGTCAGCCTATTAGTGGGCCGCACCATGTGTTGTATTCTGTGCGCCACTCTGACCGGAGATCGCAGCTTTTGCTGCTGCCGCATCTTCAGCTTCCTGATCCCATTCAACTGGCTTAGGGACTTCTGCCAAAGCGTGTTTCAGAACCTCTGAAACATGCGAAACCGGTATGATCCGCAAACCGTCTTTTACGTTATCCGGTATTTCCGGCAGGTCTTTGGCGTTTTCCTGAGGAATAAGCACGGTCTTAACGCCGCCCCTCAAAGCTGCCAGAAGCTTTTCCTTAAGCCCACCGATTGCAAGCACATTACCTCGGAGCGTTACCTCGCCCGTCATCGCAATATCCTTTTTCACCGGAATTCCAGTAAGCACGGAAACGATAGATGTGACCATGCCTACACCGGCTGAAGGGCCGTCCTTTGGTGTCGCCCCTTCTGGCACGTGAACATGGATATCGACCTTTTCAAAGACGGGCGGCTTTATGCCCAGTTCAGGACTGATAGAGCGCACAAACGAACTTGCCGCTTCGATGCTTTCTTTCATCACATCGCCGAGCTTGCCGGTCGTCTTCATCCGACCTTTGCCAGGCAACTTCAGCGCTTCGATCGAAAGCAACTCTCCGCCCACGGAGGTCCAGGCCAAGCCGGTTACGACGCCGACCTGATCTTCCTGTTCAGCCAGTCCATAACGAAAACGTTTGACACCAAGATACTCTTCAAGGTTTTCCGGTGTTATAACAACGGTTTCCTCTTCTTTCTTGATAATTCTTGTTACCGCCTTACGGGTTAGTTTCGCGATCTCGCGCTCCAGATTTCGAACACCAGCTTCGCGCGTATAGGTACGGATCATTTCCATTAAGGCCGCGTCGGTCAGTTCAAATTCGCCTTTTTTCAGGCCGTGGTTTTTGATCTGTTTTGCGATCAGGTGTTGCTTGGCGATCTCGGCTTTTTCGTCCTCTGTATAGCCAGACAGAGGAATAATCTCCATCCGGTCAAGCAGCGGGCTTGGCATGTTGTAGCTGTTCGATGTGGTCAGGAACATCACGTTCGACAGATCATATTCCACTTCCATGTAGTGGTCGGTGAAGGTCGAGTTCTGTTCCGGATCAAGCACCTCAAGCATTGCACTTGCAGGGTCGCCCCTGAAATCCTGACCCATCTTGTCGATCTCGTCGAGCAAGATAAGCGGGTTCGTCGTTTTCGCTTTTTTCAACGCCTGAATGATCTTACCGGGCATAGACCCAATGTAAGTCCTGCGGTGTCCCCGAATTTCGCTTTCATCACGTACACCACCCAGTGAAATACGGATGAATTCACGCCCGGTCGCGCGTGCAACCGATTTACCAAGGCTGGTTTTACCCACGCCAGGAGGGCCGACCAAACACAGGATTGGGCCCTTCAGTTTTACTGAGCGTTGCTGAACAGCAAGATATTCGACAATCCGTTCCTTGACCTTCTCAAGGCCGTAGTGGTCGTCATCCAGAACCTTTTGCGCATTCCCAAGATTCTTTTTAACCCGCGACTTTACACCCCAGGGAATGGAAAGCATCCAATCAAGATAGTTGCGCACAACGGTCGCCTCTGCCGACATCGGAGACATTGATTTCAGCTTTTTAAGCTCAGCATCCGCTTTTTCGCGGGCTTCCTTGCTCAGCTTGGTCTCCTCGATGCGGGCTTCGAGTTCTGCGATTTCGCTAGCACCCTCTTCGCCGTCGCCCAGTTCCTTCTGAATGGCTTTCATTTGCTCATTCAGATAGTATTCACGTTGCGTACGCTCCATCTGGCTTTTGACGCGGGTTTTGATCTTTTTCTCGACCTGCAGAACACTCATTTCGCCCTGCATCAGGCCGTATACTTTTTCGAGCCGTTCTGCCACGTCCAGCGTTTCCAAAAGCTCCTGCTTTTGGTCCACTTCAACGCCCAGATGCCCGGCGACCAGATCAGCAAGCTTGTCACTTTCGCGGCTTTCAGCAACGGCTGCCAGTGCTTCTTCCGGTATATTTTTCTTTATCTTCGCGTAGCGTTCGAACTCTTCGCCGACAGAGCGCACCAAAGCTTCGACAGATGCAGGATCACCTGGTGTTTCTTCCAGAAACTCAGCTTGTGCTTCGAAGAAATTATCGTTCTCCAGGTATTCGGTGATGCTCACGCGGTTGCGCCCCTCGACCAGCACCTTCACGGTACCGTCAGGCAATTTCAGCAATTGCAAAACATTCGCAAGTACACCGACCTGATAAATGCCTTCTGCCTCTGGGTCATCAATGCTGGGGTCAATCTGGCTAGACAGCAATATCTGTTTGTCGTCCTGCATCACCTCTTCTAGTGCGCGGACAGATTTTTCGCGCCCAACAAAAAGCGGTACGATCATATGTGGAAACACCACAATATCGCGCAGCGGCAGGACAGGATATGATTGGTTGAGTTGCTCGTGCATGCTCTTTCCTTCTTTGCAAGAAGACGCGTGTCCCGGCTTGGCGGCAACACATTGGTCTTCTCCGGTCTGGTTTTAGGAAGTGGGGCTTGTTCGCCCTTCTTTCAACCCGGACTCATTCAGTTGGACGTTACTTTGCACGCACTGATTGCCGGGGGCAAGGGAGCAGTCTGCAAAACGTCAGGATTTCCGCCTAAAAACCAAAATCTCAGCTACTGTTTCCCCCTGCATTACAAAGGCTCGATGTCGCCTTCAGTTCGTTGAGAAAAAAATGTTTTCTGAAACGCGTCAAAACGATTTTCTTGAATTGCATCGCGCATTCCCTGCATCAATTCCTGATAATAGTGCAGGTTATGCCAGGTCAGCAGCATGCCAGAGATCATTTCCTGTGCTCGAAATACGTGGTGCAGATAGGCGCGGCTGTAATTTGAACAGGCCGGACATGTACATTCCTCGTCGAGCGGTCGCGGATCATCCTGATGACGTGCATTCTTTATGTTTACGACGCCGTGGCGCGTAAAAACCTGCCCCGTGCGGCCCGAACGTGAGGGCAGAACGCAATCCATCATATCGATACCACGGGCAACCGCCCCCACGATATCATCTGGCTTGCCAACCCCCATCAAATAACGTGGTTTATCCGCAGGCAGCATGTCTGGTGCATAGTCCAATACGTCAAACATTGTGGCCTGGCCCTCACCCACAGCGAGCCCACCGATCGCATATCCATCAAATCCAATTTCCTTTAGTTTTTCGGCACTTTCGGCGCGTTGCTCAGAAAAAATGCTGCCTTGCTGGATGCCAAACAGTGCATATCCCGGCCGGTCACCAAAGGCCGCGCGCGAACGTTCGGCCCAACGCATCGACATGCGCATACTTTCAAGCGAAACCTTCTCTTCTGCCGGAAACGGTGTGCATTCATCAAAACACATCACAATATCAGACCCAAGCATTCGCTGTATTTCCATAGAGCGTTCGGGGCTAAGGTGATGCTTGGACCCGTCAATATGAGATTTAAAGGTCACCCCTTCTTCCGACATTTTGCGCAGGCTCGAAAGGCTCATCACCTGAAACCCGCCGCTGTCTGTCAGAATAGGTTTGTACCAGTTCATGAACTTGTGAAGGCCACCCAGCCGTTCAATCCGCTCTGCCGTTGGCCGGAGCATCAGATGATAAGTATTTCCAAGCAGAATATCAGCGCCAGTCGCGGCAACACTTTCAGGCAGCATCGCCTTTACAGTTGCAGCAGTTCCAACAGGCATAAAGGCCGGGGTTCTAATTTCGCCCCGAGGCATCTGAATGACGCCTTGACGCGCTTTGCCATCGGTGGCGTTCAGGGAAAATGAAAACTGAGTCATTCGCGCCAGATACGACAGGAATGAGAGAATTGCAAAGCGTTGCAGAAGAAAGAAGCCGTCTTCCTAAAATACAGCTGGGATATGATGTGTGCAGATCAATCCAGAACGGCGGCCACTGCTTCGATCAACTCAAGAATTTCACGGGTTTCCCGCTCAACTCGCACGTAGCTATCACCAATCCGATAGTAGCTTTCCCCGCGTCTTAGCCTTGGCAAACGATATCGGTCCGGATTGCGAATGACGTAGTAGTCACCATGCGGCAACCTATCGCCTACACGAAGGCCCTGCATCGCCAGCCCTGGTGGAACACATGGTGGGTTTTTATTCGCAAGACCCGGTGGGCAATGACCATAGCCGTTCTTTGACAATGCGACAGACGGGGCAAAAGTGACCGTTGCCAACAATAAACCGAGTGATAAATACTTAAATTGCACCGAAGCCTCCTATGTTACGCCAAAGATGTACCTTCCGCATTTGATTTACCAGAGGGGCACCTTACGGAAGCGGGAAATCGCCGCCACCTGCAACCTCAGGCTTTAACCGCCGTAAAATAATGTACACGCGCGGGAACACGCATTGCCCCGTCCACCGCAAAAGGCGCGAAGGCCTTGGTCGTTGCCGCGGCGATTGCCAAGCGATCATCCTCTGTCCCGTTATACTCATTCATAAGCCGCGAAACTGGTCCGATATTAGTCGCCAGTTCTGCCGCATCTTCTGGCGTACCTTCAATGTGAAGAAAAAGGTTTAAAGTTTCTGCCTGGCATTGCGTAAATCCGGTAGCCGACAGAATTTCCAATACATAATCTGTTTCGGCAAAAGCAAACTGGCCGGGCGCGCGTTTTGGTTCAACCGGTGCATCACCAAGTTGCGCTATCGCCGCACGTTTGGTGAGGAAAGACCATGGGTTACGTTGCGGCGCATCCCATGTCACGAAAACGGCTCTGCCCCCCGGACAAAGCGCCGACGCAAGGTTTGAAAATGCCGCTACAGGGTCGGCAAAAAACATCAACCCAAACCTTGAGGCCAGAAGATCAAATGCCTCAGGCTCAAACCTGTACATTTGCGCGTCTTCCTGCACGAGGTTTACGTTCTTGATGCCGAAAACGCGGTCTTTCGCAAGAGAAAGAAGTGTCGGAGAAATATCAGCGCCCAGGACTTTGCCGTCAGCCCCCACAGACGCAGCAAGCGCAAGCGTTGTCTCGCCGGTTCCGCACCCGATATCCAACACGCTTTCCCCTGCTCTCACATCACATCGCGCGAGCAGGTTTTCCTTGATTTCTGTAAACAGAGTGTCGAGCTTTTGTTGATGCACCACCCATTTCTGACCGAACTCGGAGCTCCAAAATTCTTGCTGATCATGGTTTGCGGCTAATTTCAAACTGTCCGATGGCATTGGAAGACTCCTGCTGGAAGGCCCAAATAGAGCTATCAGAAAAGGTTAACGCTATTCCGGCGCAGCAATCAAATGCCGAAAACAAAAAAGGGCTGCCCCGCAAAGGGCAGCCCACAAAATCTTCGTGATCTAAAACGTTACTCTTGTTCGAGCGCTTCAACCGCTTTCTGAAGGTCGTCTTTGGTCACTTCTTTATCTTTGACTTTTGCCAGTTCAAAAACGTAGTCGACAACTTTGTCTTCGAAAATAGGCGCGCGCATTTGTTGCTGCATTTGCTGATTTTTCTGAACGAATTCAAAGAACTGGCGTTCCTGACCTGGGTACTGACGGGCTTGGTTCATGATCGCCTGCGTCATTTCCTGATCACTGACCTGAATATCAGCTTTTGTTCCCAACTCTGCCAGCAACAGCCCCAGACGTACACGACGCTCTGCAAGCCCAACATGGTCATCAGTTGGTGTAACTTCAGGGTGATCATGCCCTTCTACATCAGGGTTATCTTCATGCCACAGCTGATGCGCAATCGCTTTGGCTTCGGAGTCAACAAGCGATGCCGGAAGTGGGAAGTCTACTTTCTTGTCCAACACATCCAGAAGGTTACGCTTCAGGATGGCGCGTGCTGCACCCTTGTATTCTTCTTCCAGGCGCTCAGAAATCTGCCCTTTGAGAGCTGCGAGGTCTTCTGCGCCAAATTGTTTGGCAAGCTCGTCATCAAGCTCTGCAGCTTTTGGCGCTTTGACTGCCTTCACGGTGCAATCAAAAACAGCGTCTTTGCCTGCAAGGTGCTCTGCACCATATTCATCCGGGAACTTCACATTAATGGCAACTTCGTCGCCTGCCTTTGTACCAACCAGCTGTTCTTCGAAACCGGGGATGAAAGAATTTGAACCGAGGACCAACGGGTAGTCTTCGCCCGTGCCACCCTCAAAAAGTTCGCCGTCAACTTTACCGGCAAAGTCGATAACGACCTGATCGCCGTCTTTCGCCTTCGCGCTCTTTTTGCGGTCTTCAAACGATTGTGCTGTTTCAGCAAGGTTTGCCAATGCTTCTTCTACGGAAGCATCGTCTGCTTTGACAACAAGACGCTCAAGCTTGATGCCTTTCATGTCAACTTCTGGAATTTCAGGCAGCGCTTCGTAGGTCATTTCTACGGCTACGTCGTCGCCTTCTTTCCAGTCTTCGTTGGTCATTTTAACTTCGGGCTGCATCGCAGGGCGGTCGCCCGAGGCTTCAAAATGCTCGCTCATCGCACCGTCAATGGCTTCCTGCATGGCTTCGCCAAGAACGCTTTGACCAAACTTCTTTTTCATCAGGGCCATCGGCACTTTGCCCTTACGGAACCCTTTCATCTCGACGTCTGGCTGAGCATCTTTCAGCTTTTCGGTGACTTTAGCGTCCAGTTCAGCGGCAGTCAGGGTGATGGCGTATCCGCGCTTCTGACCTTCGTTCAGGGTCTCGGTGACCTGCATATTCGTCCTCATCTCTTACGAAAGGCCGCGCGCGCGCGGCGTGGGTATAAATCAGGGGACCTTCTATTGGCCCAAACGCTGTGTTGCAAGTGGAAACCGGGGTATCGCCAAGGCCGGTCCGATCGCCCCTCGTTCCACGCGAAAGCCCAATCAATGCGCGCAAAAGTGATCTGATCCGGTATCAAAGGTTTTGAGAGAACAGATGGTGCGGGTGTCTGCCTTTGTGCCGCTTACATTCCAGGAACCAAGCAGCGCTCGGGTGACTATCAGCGACACAGCGTACGATCAGTTGTTCTTTTGACTCGCCAGCCAGTTCTTCTATGCGCCTGTACAGCCAGTTCCGGAACCATTCCTCCCTCAAACGCAGCACAGCCAGAACCAAGTCATCTTTCGTGCAAAAGTGATTATAGATCGACGTCTTGGAGATGCCTGTCTCCTCGCCAATCCGATCCATGCCCGTCGCGCCAAAGCCGTTCTGGTTAAACACCTTTGCAGACGCGTTCATCTCTGTTTGAATATCCAATGAGAATTATCGTTTACCGTTCGGTAAATGTATGAATAGGTGGATTAAAATATATATAACATTGTATTACATGATATCAACCTTGACAAATTGTGATATTTATTGGCTATTTACCATACTGATCTGTAACTTCTAAATATACCCCTCAACACCTTCCAACTGAGAACAGGCACAACACATTTGGAAAGGAATCACACATGGATCTTCCGCTTCGTCAAAGAAGTTTTGAGCCGCACAGAGTGGCTGTGACTCAACACAAAACAGCATCTCAGGCGTCGCCTGAAGGATTCAAGGATGTGTTGTCAAATGCCTCTGTGCTTGTCATTGATGATGAGCCGGGCATGCGAAACTTTCTCAAAAAGACCCTGACGGAATACTGCGCACGCGTTGACGTGGCAGCCGATACAGACGAAGCAGCGTTATTTCTGGATCAGGCCAACTATGACATCATTATCCTAGACAATGTCATGCCCAAAAAGAAGGGAGTCGATTGGCTGGCAGAGCAAAAGAAAATCGGCCTCTATTCCGATGCGATTCTGATGACAGCCTACGCAGATTTGGAAACAGCGATCGCGGCCATTCGCGCCGGAGCCTCTGATTTTCTACTGAAGCCATTCCGCTCAAATCAGATATTGAATGCCATCACTCAAAATCTGAAACGATCCAATCTGAGCCGACAAAACTTAATTCTGCGCAACGAACTTGAAGCAGGTCAGGACCTGCTGCGCCACCGTCACGCGCTGATCGGAAATTCCGATCTTATTCAAAAAGTCCGGAATACGATTGAACACGCAGCTTCAATTGATGCCCATGTAGTGATTTGTGGTGAGGTTGGCGCCGGAAAGCAAATCGCAGCACGCATGCTCCATGATCGATCCGCACGATCTGACTGCCCGTTCGTCTGGCTTCAATGCCACGGCTTGAACGAGGAAGCTTTCAAATCAACTCTGTTTGGCCGTGTGGATGCATCAGCAGAAAGCGACATGGAAACCAGAGGTCTGTTGCTAAACGCCAAAGGCGGCACATTGTTCCTTGAGGATGTCGAGCGTTTACCACCCGCCTGTCAGAACCTCCTTGTGGAGCTTTTGACAACGGGCCGGTTCCGCCCCATTGGCGCAGAGCGTAGCTTTCCAGTCGATGTTCGCATTGTCTGCTCGACAACGCTGGCACTAAAGGACGCAGTACAGGAAAGCACCTTTCGCACCGATCTTTATTATTTGCTCAATATTCATGAGATCACACTTCCTCCTTTGAGAGAACGTGTTGAGGATATTGTCGCCTTAGCGGAATTTTTCCGGGAAAAGCTCGTTGCACGCATGGGGGTTCCCGCACCAGAGATTTCCGCGTCGGCGAAACGCAGACTCATGGCACATGAATGGCCGGGCAATGTGATGGAGCTGCGCAACATTGTCGAGCGGGCCCTGATCCGTGGCACGTTTGATTCAGTGGTCGACATTGGACAAAACAATACCGAGCCGCAAAGCCTTGCGGCGGTTGAGCGCCGCCATATCCTGTCGGTTCTGGATGCGTGTAGCGGCAACAGGGCCGAAGCAGCGCGACGGCTTGGTGTTGCCCGAAAAACAATTGACCGGAAATGTCAGACATGGGGGGTATAGCCCTCGCATGCGCTCTGTTCGCCTCAGACTTCTGATCCTCGCCCTTCTGCCTCTTGTTGTGTTACTGCCGCTTCTTTTGGGCGTCACGATGGTGCGCTGGATCAATAAATTCGATGAACTTTTGCTGGCCAAGGTGGCCAGTGATCTCAGGGTGGCGGAACAATACTTTGGCCGCATTGAAGCGACACAGGCTGCTGATATAGCCGCTTTGGCACAATCAGGCCGATTTGAGCGTGCGCAGATGGGCGGAGACGCTGGGCTATTGGGCTTCCTTGAAGCGGAGCAAGCCAGAATGGGCCTTGATCTTCTGATCTATGGCGCGCTCGAGGGAAACGATATCCCAAAAAGCGCACATGCGGTTGCTGAAAGGGCACGGCCTGACGCACCAGGCGCAGGGCTCGCGATTTTTTCAGGTCAGGAGCTTGGCGCAATATCACCTGGACTTGCGCAGAAGGCTGAACTGACTCTTGTGGCCACGGAGGCGGCTCGCAAGATCGATCGCACAATTGAGTCGCGCGGCATGATGCTGCTTGCAGCGCACAGATCCCCCAACACCGGAAACATCCTGATCGGCGGGCGATTACTGAACCAGAACCTTGATGTCATCGATACGATGAACAAACTGATTTACCGAGAAGAGGAAAATTCCGAAACCCGCCAGGGCACAACCACGCTGTTTCTCGACGATGTGCGCATATCCACCAATGTCAGGCTGTTTGAAGGTTCACGAGCGCTTGGGACGCGGGTTTCAGAAGTGGTCTGGCAACAGGTCATGCAAGAGGGCAAGCCGTGGTTGGATCGCGCCTTTGTCGTCAATGATTGGTATATCTCAGGCTATGTCCCGGTGACCGATAGTGATGGAGCCCGGATTGGGATGCTCTATACGGGGTTTTTGGAATCTCCTTTTACAAGCGACCGCAACACGACGATTCTCTCACTGATCCTCGCGTTTATTGCGGTGATTTGCATCTCGATCCCTTTGTTTCTGCGGCTTGCGCGCGGAATATTTTCACCACTTGAGCAAATGACGGCGACCATGGCCCGCGCCGAGCAGGGTGAGTTTGCGGCACGCATCGGTAAAGTGGATGCCCGCGATGAGATCGGAACCGTTGCGCGGCATCTGGATCGACTTCTTGATCAGGTCCAGGAGAGGGACGAAGCGTTGCGGGGTTATGCCGACAACCTTAACGAATTGGTGGACCAGCGCACCGAAGAGTTACAGAACGCGAAACAAAAACTGGAAGCGACATTTGCGCAATTGGTGATGTCTGAGAAGCTGGCGTCTATAGGTGAGATTACAGCCGGTGTAGCGCATGAAATCAACAACCCGGTTGCCGTAATTCAAGGCAATCTGGATGTCCTGCGCCGAACGATGGATCCTGGCTTTCAAGCGGAACATAAAACCGAACTCGATCTGATTGATGCCCAAACACATCGGATCAATGTGATCGTTGGCAAACTTTTGAACTTTACACGGCCTGAAGAAATATCTGATGTGAGTTCCCATGTGGATGTCGCCAAATGCGCCGATGACGCGCTGGTTCTTGTGACACCGGACCTGAGGAAACATTCCATTGAAACAGAGACCGCGCACGCCCCAGCCCCGTCGATCATGATTGTTGCCTCCGAACTGGTTCAGGTGCTCGTCAATCTGATGATCAATGCATCTCAGGCCATGCCTGATGGCGGCAGCTTGCGCATCACAACGCGGGCAGCAAAACGCGACGGTGTTCCCGGAGCCGAGATCATTGTCGCGGATTCAGGTCCGGGCATCCCGAAAGAGAAACTGGACAATGTCTTTGATCCCTTTTTCACGACAAAGCCCGCTGAGGGAACGGGCCTTGGGCTGTCAATCAGCCAGACTTTGATCACGCACGCAGGCGGTTTGATCACCGTAAAGAGCGAAGAGGGTGTCGGCTCAAAGTTTTTTGTATGGTGCCCTATCGCGGACAACTCGTCTGACCCTCATTTGAAAACAGCCAAATAAGTGGACATTTTGTCACTCGCCCAACTTTACAAGCGGTGTTTTATGGACATTTTAACCTTTTCTCAGTACAGCCAAATTACTCTAACATATTGTTTTTATTAATTAATAAGTTGACAATCAAAAAAATCAAACGCCTAAAAGCAAAGAAGAGGCTGCTCATCATAATGTTCGTGTAGGAAAGGCAGTTTCCGAAACCGGGGGCTCGGCGTCCCCCGCAACTTGGGAGGACACTTGACATGTCAGAGTCAGCAAGCGGGCCCTTAGGGTTCCTGCGAAAAGAAAATATCGTAGCGCCTGAGGGCTATAACCGGTGGCGCGTACCACCCGCCTCAATCGCAATTCACCTTTGTATCGGATCCGTCTACGCATGGTCCGTCTTTAACCCACCGCTCACGCGCGAACTTGGCATTGTTGCGTCTTCGGGTGCAGACTGGAGCCTGTCTTCGGTCGTTTGGATCTTCTCAGTGGCAATCGTTGCTCTGGGGCTTGCTGCGGCCTTTGGTGGTAAGTGGCTGGAAAAAGTGGGTCCACGCTATGTAGGTGTGGTCGCCGCCACGCTTTGGGGCGGTGGTTTCATCATTGGATCTTTGGGTATCTCATCCCATCAGCTCTGGCTCGTCTACCTAGGCTACGGCGTCTTTGGGGGTGCAGGCCTCGGGCTTGGCTATGTCTCGCCCGTTTCGACACTGATCCGATGGTTCCCTGACCGCAGAGGGATGGCAACCGGAATGGCGATTATGGGCTTTGGCGGCGGTGCTATGATTGGTGCGCCTTTGATTGGATGGTTGCTCAGCAACTTCCAAAAAGCACCAGAGTATCTAGGAGCAGAAAGCACGCTTAATCTGATCACGGAAGGTGGTCGGCGTTTTGCAGAAACAGCCTCCGGGAAAGTCGAAATTGTTCTGGCCACGGCCCAACAGGCGGCAGCCTTTGGCGGCGAAGCAGGCGCCTATGGCGTTGGAACCGGCAACACAGGCGCAGCGGCAACCTTTATGGCGCTTGGCATTGGCTACTTCATCGTCATGATCATCGCAGCTTTCCAGTATCGCGTTCCCAAAGAGGGCTGGAAGCCTGAGGGTTGGCAACCGGCCCCATCGGCCTCTGGTATGGTCACTCGCAACAACGTGCATATTGATCAGGCTTTGAAGACACGTCAGTTCTGGCTGCTCTGGATTGTACTGTGTTTCAACGTGACAGCTGGTATCGGCGTGATCGGGGTTGCCAAGACCATGATCAACGAGATTTTCGGTGAACTGGTAGTTGTGACAGCGGCATTTGCTGGCACATATGTTCTGATGATCTCTGTGTTTAACATGGTTGGCCGGTTCTTCTGGGCCTCGACCTCGGACTTTATCGGTCGCAAAAACACCTATCATTGCTTCTTCATCCTTGGCACGATCCTCTACTTGTCCATTCCCTTCTGGGCGGGAATGGGAGGCGGAGCCGCTCTGATCGGCTTTTACATTGCGACAATGATCATTTTCACAATGTATGGCGGCGGCTTTGCGACCATTCCGGCCTATCTGGCGGATATGTTCGGCACGATGCATGTGGGCGGAATCCACGGGCGTTTGCTGACAGCCTGGTCCACAGCTGGAGTGCTTGGTCCGTTCGCAATTACCTATTTGCGGGATCTGTCACGCAACAACGCGATTTCTGATCTGGTGGCAAGGATGGATCCGGCGGCTTTTGCCGAGCGTTTCGGGGCACCTGTTTCCAGTCTTCAGGAATTGGTCGATGCCAACACGGTGACCATTGCACGGCTGATGGAAATCGCTCCGGCTGGTACCGCTGATCCGACTCCGTCGCTCTACAACACGACGATGTACGCCATGGCTGCCCTGCTGGTGATTGCGTTCTTCGCCAATCTGTTCGTGCGCCCCGTCGGCGATCGACACCATGTAGAGAAGACACATCCGCGGGCGGTGGCCGCTGAATAAACCTTCTTACTCTGCGGCGGTCTTTTCCCTCTAAGATCGCCGCGGTCTATTGCGAGCCACCAGGTGGCTCGCCTTTTTCCTAAGTTCAGATACACCGAAAGGGCCTATTCCGATGGATCAGATCGTCCGACAAAAATTCAAGCGTCGCGATCCTTCGCTGCCAAAGGGACGCCAGATTTCTGATGAGAATGTTGAGGAGATTGCAAAGCTCTTCGGAGATATGCCCCGGCGCAAAGATATGGTGATCGAAGCGCTGCATATCATTCAGGACACGCGCGGACATATTACGGCCACCGACATTGCCGCGCTGGCTGAATATCTACGCCTGGCCCAGGTTGAAGTATATGAAGTTGCCAGCTTCTATCACCATTTTGATATTGTCCGGGAGGGACAAACACCCCCACCGCCGCTGACAATCCGTGTATGCGACGGCCTGTCCTGTGAGATGTCCGGGGCCAAACCTCTTATAGAAGAATTGAAGGCTGCGCTTGGCGAAGACATCCGTATCGACCCCGTTCCATGTATCGGCCGGTGCGATAGCGCTCCTGCGGCGCAAGTGGGCAAGAGGTTGATTGAGCACGCCAGTGTTCCAAAACTGACCGAGGCCGCAACGGGACCGATCACTCCAGTCATTCCAGACTATCAGACTATGGAAGAATACCGCGCTGAGGGTGGTTACGACGTCCTTGCCCAGGTTCTTGCAGGAGACATCACTGCCGATCAGGCGACAGAGACCATGTCGAATGCGGGACTGCGCGGTCTCGGAGGTGCCGGTTTTCCTGCTGGGCGCAAATGGGGATTTGTGCGAAGCTATGCTGGTCCCCGGTTTATGACGATCAACGGCGATGAGGGCGAGCCTGGAACGTTCAAAGACCGTTGGTGGCTGGAACAAGCCCCGCACCGCATGATCGAAGGTGCGCAGATTTCGGCCCGTGTGGTAGGCTGTGAACGTATCTACATATACATGCGCGATGAATACCCGGCTGTGCTGGAGATCCTGAAAACCGAAATCGCGGTGCTGGAGGCTTCTGATATCGAGATGATCCCGATGGAACTGCGCCGTGGCGCAGGCGCGTATATCTGTGGTGAAGAAAGCGCGATGATCGAGAGCATTGAGGGCAAACGCGGCCTGCCCCGCCATCGTCCACCTTATATCGCCGAGGTCGGCCTCTTTGGGCGTCCGACTCTGAACCACAATGTTGAAACACTTTCATGGATTGCGGATATCCTCAAAAACGGTCCAGCCTGGTTTAAGGATCAGGGTTGGTCTGAGGACCACAATGGTCCACGGGCGTTTTCTGTTTCAGGCCGCGTCAAAAACCCGGGCGTCAAGGTTGCCCCCGCTGGCATTCCGCTGATCCGCCTGATTGAAGACTATTGCGGCGGCATGGCCGACGGGCATGAGCTGAAAGCCTTCTTCCCAGGCGGTGCATCCGGTGGGATTTTCCCCGCCCATATGGCCGACCGGCCTATGGATTTCGGGACATGGGAGCCCGAAGGCGGTCTGATCGGATCCCATGCCGTTGTGATCCTGAGCCAACACGACAGCGTGCGTGATGCGACGCTCAACACGATGCGCTTTTTCAAACATGAAAGCTGTGGCCAATGCACGCCGTGCCGTTCCGGGACCGACAAGATGGTGCGCATGCTGGAAGCGCGCGAGGCGGACCGTGCACTTTATGACGATTTGCTGGAGGTGATGGGCGATAGTTCAATCTGCGGTCTTGGACAGGCGGCAGGTAATTGCGTGAAACATCTCATGACGCATTTTCCGGAAGAATTTGAGAATGGGGAGACAACCCAATGAGCCTTGATAATGCAACTCTCCCGACAGTAAGCTTCGTGCTCGATGGTGAAGAAGTCACCGCGCAAGAGGGAGAAACGATCTGGCAGGTGGCCAAACGTGAAGGGACGAATATCCCGCATCTCTGCTGGAAAGACGCGCCGGGATATCGCGCCGACGGCAATTGCAGGGCCTGCATGGTTGAAATCAAGGGTGAACGGGTCCTCGCCGCATCCTGTATCCGCAAACCAACCGAAGGCATGAAGGTCATGACAGCCGGTGAGCGTGTCGAGAAAAACCGCAATATGGTTTTCGAACTTCTCGCCTCTGACATGCCTGCCCGTAACCAAAGCCCTGACCCGGAAAGCCATTTCTGGGATCAGATGGATTTGGCAGGCATGTGCACAAGCCCGCGTTACCCTGGTGGCAGGCCCGGTGCCCAGAAGGACATTCCGGTGGATAGCATCTTCCATGATGCGTCCCACCCGTCGATAGCAGTCAATCTGGATGCCTGCATTTCCTGTGGGCTCTGCGAACGTGCCTGCCGCGAGGTTCAGGTCAATGACGTGATTGGCATGAGTGATCGCGGCATGGGGGCTGTTCCTGCCTTTGACGTCAACGACCCAATGGGTCTCTCCTCCTGTGTGGCCTGCGGCGAATGTGTACAGGCCTGTCCGACCGGGGCCCTGATGGAAAGAACGTTGCTGGATGAAACGGCGACGAAACGGGAAGTCTATCCAGATACGGTCAAACCCTCCGTTTGCCCGTTCTGTGGCGTTGGATGTCAGACAGAGATCAGCCTGAAAAACAATGATATTATACGCGTAGAAGGGCGTCAGGGGCCTGCCAACCGCGGCAAACTTTGTGTGAAGGGTCGATTTGGCATGGACTACGTCATGTCGCCCGAACGACTGACCAAACCACTGATCCGCCGTGCGGATGCGCCCAAGAACGCGAAAGCCAAGCTGACCTTTGCTGATATTCCGGACTATTTCCGCGAAGCTTCGTGGGAGGAAGCCATGGCGCTTGCGGCGGGAGGCATGACAAAAGTACGTGACAGCATTGGTGGAAAGGCCATTGCAGGGTTTGGCTCAGCCAAAGGCACCAATGAAGAAGCTTATCTCTTTCAAAAATACATCCGGCAGGGCTTTGGCACGAACAATGTCGATCACTGCACACGCCTGTGTCACGCCTCATCGGTGGCCGCATTGATGGAAGGCGTCGGCTCTGGAGCGGTCTCTGCCCCATTTACGACGGCGGATGAGAGTGACTGCATCATGACGATCGGGTGCCGTCCGGAGCAGAATCACCCTGTAGCAGCTACCTATTTCAAACAGGCTGCAAAGCGGGGCACGAAACTTCTTGTCTTTGATCCGCGTAAACAGGAACTGATGCGGCACGCCTCTCACCCTGTGGTATTCGAACCGGGGCGGGATGTGCCTATGCTGAATGCGATGATCCACACGATCATTGAAGAAGGCCTTTTCGATAAGCAGTACATCCAGGCAAATGTCGATGGCTTCGAAGCACTGTCTGAAAAAGTCAAAGAATTCAGCCCGGAGAATATGGCGGAAATTTGCGGCGTCGAGCCGGATTACCTGCGTGAGCTTGCCAGAACCTATGCAACGTCTGAGCGATCGATCATCTTCTGGGGCATGGGCGTCAGCCAGCATGTCCATGGAACCGATAATGCGCGCTGCTTGATTGCACTTTCCCTTATCACCGGTCAGGTAGGCCGGCCAGGCACCGGGTTACATCCGCTGCGTGGCCAAAACAACGTGCAGGGCGCATCAGACTCTGGCCTGATCCCGATTGTATATCCAAACTACAAATCGGTTGAGGATCCCGACATCCGCGCCAAATATGAAGACGCCTGGGGCCGTTCCCTAGACCCGGCGAAGGGTCTGACGGTGGTCGAGATCATGGATGAAGTCGCCAAAGGCAATATCCGTGCAATGTATGTGCAGGGCGAAAACCCAGCAATGTCTGACCCCGATCAGACGCATGCAAGGGCGGCTTTGGCGAGCCTTGATCATCTGATCGTGCAGGATATTTTCTTCACGGAAACAGCGTGGTTTGCGGATGTTATCCTGCCAGCCACGGCGCAGCCGGAAAAACCTGGCACCTACACAAATTCCAATCGTCAGGTGCAGCTGGCCATGCCCGTGCGCAAAGCGCCGGGTGAAGCCCGCCAGGATTGGAAACTGATCGTGGAGATGGCCCAGAGATC
Organism: Pseudohalocynthiibacter aestuariivivens; assembly: GCF_018457175.1. GTDB lineage: Bacteria > Pseudomonadota > Alphaproteobacteria > Rhodobacterales > Rhodobacteraceae > Pseudohalocynthiibacter > Pseudohalocynthiibacter aestuariivivens. The sequence continues at coordinate 62,269 of NZ_JAGFNU010000014.1, read as the reverse complement.
CGGGCTTGATTGGGATTATTCTGATATCAGTGAAGTCTATGCGGAGATGGCCAGTCATATGGCGTCTTTGGACAACATCAGTTGGGATCGCCTGTTGCGCGAGGGCTTTGTCTGCTATCCGGCCAAGGACAAGGACGGCCCGGGCGAGGAGATCATCTTCTATTCTGGTTTCCCGACCAAAGATGGTCGTGCCAAGCTCGTGCCGACGGACCTCTTGCCACCGGATGAGCTACCGGATGAAGAGTTCCCGATGGTGCTGACAACTGGCCGGATGCTCGAGCATTGGCACACGGGCGCAATGACACGACGGGCTACGCAGTTGAATGCACAAGAAGATGAACCGGTGGTATCGATGCACCCAAAGGATATTGGTCGCAAAGGGTTGACCCGTGGTCAGAAGGTCAAAGTTGCGACCCGGCGTGGTGAAGTCACGTTGACGCTTAGAGCAGACCGCGATGTTACGCCGGGCATGTTGTTTATGCCATTTTGCTTTGTCGAAGCGCCTGCGAATTTTTTGACAAATCCGCAACTTGATCCCTATGGAAAAATCCCGGAGTTCAAATTCTCGGCGGCGAAAATTTCAGCTGCGAGCGACTGATCCTCCCCCACTGAAATGGTCCGCCTCTATAGTCAGGAAATAGAGGATCAAAGACGGAAAAAAACGCCGCAAGCCTAAAGAAATTATTGCTAAATTACGGCAGGTTGAAGTGCTGTTCGGTCAAGGAATGGCGCGTATAGGTGCCATTCGTGAAGTGCAGATTGTTGAACAAACTTATTATCGCCGGCGCAAGCGATTTGGCGGCATGGGAAAGTGCGGAATTTGTCGCAGAATTTTCTCGTATTGCCACAACATCCGAATTCGGGGTGCCTCTTTCGAACGCACCTTTTATTGTCGCCAGAACATGCCAAGGATTTTCGTTTGCAGGCGTCAGTCCGGTCATTTCGATTTCCTCAACAAATGCCAAACTATCCTATCGGTAAGATATCATCGGTCAATCATTTGAAAGAAAATGGTGCGGGTGAAGGGACTTGAACCCCCACGCCTCACGGCGCCAGAACCTAAATCTGGTGCGTCTACCAATTCCGCCACACCCGCACATGGAACAGCAAAGTCTGCCCAAGATTCTGCCCGCCTTCTAACAAAGCCACAGACCAGAGGGAAGACCCCTCCGCAACTCTTTTTACAACACCTCACTCTGCTAAATTCTCCCATTCATCCGAAGGTCTTTCTTAATCGGGATTATGGTAATAAATTTCAGATTGGACCCTTGGCAGCTTGAAGTTCATAAGCTTGTCGGGAATGTTCTATTTTGTTTCAATCGGGAAACACGATGCCGCAATACACCGTATGGGTTCTGCCCGACGATAATATAACGCTCTCGTCAGGGCAGCTTGACGGTATCACGCAGGGTGATGGCTCGCATCTGGTTGGAAAAACCCTGACAATAAACGACAATACTTATCAGCCTATCGTGATCGACGATAACGAAGGTTTCTTTGCGGACAATGATGGCTCACAAAGGCTTCAGTCCGAAACAACGCTGAATGGCGTGACCTATGCCGCAAACACGCGCGTTGAGGCCGAGTACAAGTTTACCGCAACCTACGACGGCGTCACTTATGAAGGGCTGGGGTTCAATGTGCGCGACAGCTATCCATCCTATGCAACCATCGAAGGTGTCGCATGGTTTGGACCCAATGGTGTTCCCCCCGGCAATGTCTCCTTGCTGATTGACGACGCCAGCGAAGGAAACGCGGGTGGTGCGGTCAATGAGACTAATCTGGCGGTACCATGCTTTACACCCGGCACAATGCTTGACGCACCTGATGGTCCAGTTCCTGTCGAAACAGTTGCCACCGGCGACTGGCTGCTTACGCGTGACGACGGCCCGCAGCAGGTTCTCTGGAGAGGTTGCTTGCAACTGTCTGCGTTGGATCTGCATATCGCGCCGCAACTGCGACCGGTTATGATCCGAAAGGGCAGCCTTGGCCCAAACCGCCCATCGCGTGACATGGTTGTTTCACCACAACACCGCGTGTTGCTGGATGATTGGCGGGCCGAATATTTCTACGGCGAAAGTGAACTTCTGGTGCCGGCGAAGCACCAGATCAATGACCAAACAATTAGGCGCATCACGCCCGAGAACGGCATATCGTACATCCACATTTTGTTTGAACGGCATCAGATCGTATTTTCAGACGGGTTACCAAGCGAAAGCTACCACCCTGCGCCAAACAATCTTGGCGCATTTTCCCAAGACTCGCAGGAAGAATTTTACGCGCTGTTCCCTGAGTTCGTCGCTTACGGGCCTTCTGCGCGACCTTCCCTGAAAGCTTGGGAAAGTGCAGTGCTCTCGATCTAGGTTTTGTCGATCTCAAGCGCGCGAAACACCTTTGGCAGTTCTTCGGGCAAATCCTCCGCAATCAGACCGGGGCCAAAACTGCGCGCACATTCCACATGCAGCCAGGCGGCGGTTTCTGCGGCTTCCATTGGAGCAAATCCGCGGGCGAGCAACCCGGTGATGAACCCGGCCAGCACATCCCCTGACCCGGCTGTGGCGAGCCATGGGGCCGCGCGTTCGTAGTGGGCTGAATTAATGGAACAACGCCCCGACGGGTCTGCAATCACCGTGTCCGGCCCTTTGAACAGCACCACGCACCCTGCCCGTTTTGCGGCCTCGCGCGTCGCATCGACCTTGGAATAGGCCGGACCTTTGGTCGCCGGAGCGTTCAGTTTCTCAGCAATATCCGGGAACAGACGCGCGAATTCACCGGCATGTGGGGTGAGGACACATTGGTCATGCAGTGCAGAGAAAAGAGTAGCATCGCCCGCGATAAGCGTCAGCGCATCAGCATCCAGAACGATCGAACGCAAGGGCAATGATGCGTCCGGCCCGGGGGTGGGTGCAGAATGCGCCCGCCCTTGGGGGCGGGTCGGTCGCATCCCGGATCGTTCACGACCCGGGGGATTTGGTTTCAACGCTGTCGCAACAAGCGCCGCCTGCGCCTCGCCCGTCCCCAAACCGGGCCCAAGGCAAAGCGCGTTCAGACGCTTGTCTTCCAGAACCTCCGCCAAACCTTCAGCATCCGCGATAAGTTTCAGCATAATCGCGGTCAGATGACTGGCGTTTTCCTGCAGAGCTTCTGGCGGGCTACCGACCGTCACCAATCCTGCCCCAATACGCAAAGCTCCCCTCGCCGCCATACGTGCCGCTCCGGTTTTACCGGAACCACCTGAGAGGATCAGCGCGTGGCCTTCCGAATATTTGTGTGCCAACGTCGCCTTACCCAGGATGCCGCCATCTCGCATCTCGTTCAATACGGCGGTTTCGCTTGTAACGATGTGGCGCAATCCAATATCAGCCACAACTGTCTTACCAGATTTGAATGACCCCCAAGCTAGGTAGTGACCCAACTTCGGCGTGTGAAACGATACTGTTAGCCCGGCAAGAACGGTTTCCGTACTCAAGTTCAGCTCACGACCGCTATCGCTACAAAGCCCTGAAGGGATATCTATGGCAACAGTTCTAGCCGCAACGTACGGGTCAGCCGTGCGATCTGCTGCCCAGTCGAAAACCGCTCCTTCAAGCGGGCGTTGCAAGCCAGTGCCAAACAAACCGTCCACAAAAATATCCGCTTCATGCGTGTATTTTGGCGCTTCTTCAAATGTACCGACCTCCCCCATCTCCAACCACCGCGCACAATTCACCTTCGCATCCGGCGGCAGTTTTTCGGGATCTCCGTAAAGGAAAACCTCCACCTCCCAGCCCCATTCCTTCAACAGGCGCGCGACGACAAACCCGTCGCCACCGTTGTTGCCGGGGCCGCACAATACCACCGCTTTGTGTGAGGTTTTCGCAAGCTCTGGCCATTCCTCGAATATCGCCTCGACCACGCCGCGCCCGGCGTGTTCCATCAGCTCTAGCCCTGTCACTTCGCCCGAGGCGATTGCGGCCTGTTCGATCTCTCGCATTTGCGCGGCGGTCAGCAATTCTGTCATGGCTCTTTGGCCCTTTTCATAAACCGCACAACAATTGTGCAATTTGTTTATTTTTTATGCATTTGCCTTAAAATCATTCAAATGCCTGCACCTGCGCCATCTTAGCCAATTGTCGCGCCTCATTGAAAGTGGTCTGACGCCCCTGAAGCATTAAATGGAGTCGCGACCGTGAAGAAGATCGAAGCCATCATCAAACCGTTCAAACTGGACGAAGTCAAAGAAGCGCTGCAAGACGTCGGCGTTCAGGGGCTGTCGGTGATTGAGGTCAAGGGCTTTGGCCGCCAGAAAGGCCACACGGAACTTTACCGTGGTGCCGAATATGTCGTCGACTTTCTGCCCAAAGTTAAAATCGAGATCGTGCTGGCCGATGATCAGGTGGATGGCGCGATCGAAGCTATTATCGCCGCCGCCAAGACCGACAAGATCGGCGATGGCAAAATCTTTGTTTCCCCTGTCGAGCAGGCCATCCGTATCCGGACCGGTGAAGCAGGCGAAGACGCATTGTAACTCTGCGGATATTTCCGCTTCAACGAACACACGAAAGAAAAGGAAACCCTTATGAACAACGCTGACGTTCTTAAGCTGATAAAAGATGAAGATGTTGAATATGTCGACGTGCGGTTCACAGACCCGCGCGGCAAGCTTCAACATGTAACCGTTATCGCGGATCTGGTTGATGAGGATTTTCTGGAAGAAGGCTTCATGTTTGACGGCTCTTCCATCGCTGGCTGGAAGTCAATCGAAGCGTCTGACATGAAACTGATGCTTGATCCATCGTCTGCATATATCGACCCTTTCTATGCGGAAAAAACACTCGCTGTGCATTGTTCCGTTGTCGAGCCAGACACGGGCGAGCCTTACGAGCGTGACCCGCGCGGAACAGCGCAAAAAGCCGAAGCTTATCTGAAATCAACAGGTATCGGTGATGTCGCCTACATGGGCCCGGAAGCTGAGTTCTTCCTGTTCGATGACGTGCGCTATAGCGTTGAGATGAACAAGGTATCTTACGAGATCGACGCCCAGGACGCGTCATGGAACACAGACACCCAGTACGAAATGGGCAATATGGGCCATCGCCCCGGTATCAAAGGTGGCTATTTCCCGGTTAATCCGATTGACGACGCACAAGACATCCGGTCTGAAATGCTGTCCACCATGAAACGCATCGGGATGAAAGTTGACAAGCACCACCACGAGGTTGCGTCTTGTCAGCACGAGCTTGGGCTGATCTTTGGCACACTGACCCATCAGGCAGACGAGCTTCAGAAGTACAAATACATCATCCACAACGTTGCACATGCCTACGGTAAATCGGCGACTTTCATGCCAAAGCCGATCTCTGGCGACAACGGCACCGGGATGCACGTGAACATGTCAATCTGGAAAGACGGCAAGCCGCTGTTCTCTGGCGATAAATATGCTGATCTTTCAAGTGAAGCACTTTGGTTCATTGGCGGTATCCTGAAACACGCGAAAACACTGAACGCGTTCACCAACCCGTCGACAAACAGCTACAAACGCCTGATCCCCGGCTTTGAAGCCCCTGTTCTGCGGGCCTACTCTGCACGTAACCGGTCTGGTTGCGTACGTATTCCATGGACAGAAAGCCCGAAAGCAAAACGTGTAGAAGCACGCTTCCCTGATCCGGCAGCTAACCCATACCTTTGCTTTGCCGCGTTGCTGATGGCTGGCCTTGACGGTATCAAAAACAAGATTGATCCGGGCCCGGCATCAGACAAAGACCTATATGATCTGCCACCTGAAGAGCTGGCTGAAATCCCAACTGTTTGTGCCTCCCTGCGCGAAGCACTGGACAGCCTCGAGGCAGACCATGACTTTCTTTTGGCCGGTGACGTGTTCACCAAGGACCAGATCGATGGCTACATCGCACTGAAATGGGAAGAGGTTTACGCTTACGAGCACACACCGCATCCCGTTGAATTCAAGATGTATTACAGCTGCTAACTTTGGTGGGCCTTGCCCCATCTCAAGACAGATTAGAAAGGGCGCTCAGTTGGGCGCCCTTTTTCTTTTGCCTTTGGAATTCCTGCAATCTGCCTGATTTCCGGCCTATTTCGCCCCTAGGTTGAGGTTGAAACATCTTAAGGCAGACTGCCCATGACCTTGAATTGCCCAGATAAAATAGAAGCGGCTCTTTTGTATCACAGCTTGGAGCCCGTGAATTTTAAACAACTCAATGCTTTGTTAAACGCGCATCTTTCCGAGACAAAGCTTCAATTTGAAACGACCGAAATTGAAACGGGTGTCTACGCCGTATACTCTAACGGTGAGTTTTCAATCCGGATTCGTGATGAAGACCAGCCGCTTACTGCCGAAAAATTCAGCGATGTTCTGAACTCCCCAGTGACATCCCTGAGCCATGCTGAGATGACAGCAATCATAAGTGGCCATACTAAGCACATATCCGTAACGGTCTGGGACGGGCAGGATTGCGCACCGCAGATCAGTGAAACCCCTTCGCCTTCCGAAAATAATACTTCGGAAACTTTTCAAACAAAGCTGAACCTCTGCCAAAACGCCGTTACGTCGCTCATTTCTTTCAATAAGCCTGACGCGGTTCTGTGGCACCAATCAAAACAGATGTTCTGCCCACAACAATTTCTGTCGATGCGTGATATTGATTTTCCGCTGGCGCTTTATGTCCATCCAAAACCGTTTTCAAGTGGTGAAAAGCTGGACGACACATTGCTTGCAGGATTTCGTGTCGATCATATTTCACAATTTATCGGCAAACCGCTGGTTTATAATGAAACCTTCCTGCCATTTGAGAAAGCTTTTGAACATCTGAGCGAATTCATGGCGTACCACCGAAACACAGGCGAAATAATGCCAGACGGTGAGTGTTTCGGACGTGATAAAAAGAATCAGGTGCGTGTGAACCATATCGCCCCTGATGACGATCATCCGAACGGCATTGTAGAACTTACCTATTTACACACCCAAAAACCAAAACCAAAACCAATCAAAAAAGACCGGTCTCAACGACCGGAAAGCTTGGCCCCGAGATCTGCAGTGACCTTTAAGAGGCCTGCACAGGTCATGACACAGGAAGCTTTGCTAAAAATTGTTTTTCGGGGCGATCCTCGCAAGCCCTTGTTCGATGATGGAACGGTGGAAGACAACCCAGAGGGCAATACACTGTTAAGCCGGCTGCCCTTCGGGTCAGTTTAGAACCCTGACACGTCCTCGAAATCAGCAAGCCGGATAGAAAGACTGTCTAAAGTCAAACAAGCAACCGGGAATAAAGCAAAAGCCCATATCCTGCCAATGCCTTGGCCGCAGGTCCCCACTGCGCGTTGAAACTGAATTGATCCAGCTCCACTGTTTTTGCGATCAAACCCAAGGATTTCCGACCGTCTACCTGTGCCAGCAATGGTGCGGCGTTCTTTGGAATTTTCAGAATGGTTTTATCGGCACCCAAAACCACACGAAGCTGCCCCTTAGACGCCACTTCACGTGCCAGCGCCTGCGGATTCACCCCTTTCATATGTGGAATCTGGTTGGGATCACTGTGTTTTGCGAGCGCATCAGGCGCTTGGGCGATCCGGGTCGCATAACCGACATGGGTTTTTATTGTCCCACGCAGTTTTTCCGCAATCTCCATCGCGTCGGTTCTATCTTCTGGCGCCAAGCAACCATCCGGCAACAATGGCGACGGATCGTAAAGCGCTGGCTGGGTGAATGATACCAAACCCAACCCGGCATGGTTCAGCGCTTCAGTTATATCCCTCACGGTATAGGGGCGGTCCTGACTATGAAGCAACAAATCAAAGAACCCCGCATCACTTTGATTGTAATCATCAAGATGTGGATTACGCTTAAACGGATGTCCGTCTGGCAGTGCACGGAATATTTTTTTTGCCTGCGCCAATTGGTTTTCAGGAGACAAACCATCAAGCAGCTGACTAAAGGCTTCCTGCAGCGGATAAACCCCGTTTCGCCCGTAAGGTGCATAAACCATAAAACCCAACCCGCCCCTTGGCGCGAGCGCGGCTGCCAGGGCATCAAACCCAAGCTGGGGTTCGGGCAAGTGATGCAAAACACCACAGCAATCAATATAGTCAAACAAGCCAAACTCAGCCACGTCGAGTAGGCTACCGGTCACGAAATTGATGTTTTTCAAACCTCTGATGCCTGCACGTTTTTCAGCAATCTGGCGTGACGCAGACGAGAGATCAATATAGGTGATTTCATAAGGGCGGTTTACAGAACTCAGCACCTGCGCCAACTGGATCAGCGCATCCCCTGTGCCACCCCCCGCAACCAGCGCACGCAGCGGTTTTGACCAATCACGCTTGCCCCCAAATACGAAATGATCAATTTCCAGCGGATGCGAAGGTGAACCGGTAACGAGCCGCTTTTTTTCATCTTTTGGGTCACGTTCAGGGTACGGAAAGACCTCATACTGCTCTTGTACTTTGCTCATATGCCCACCTCGTCAATCTGAAAGCAGAGTAAGCCGTTTTTCTGTTCCTGCGTAAGGTTCTCATACCGAACAAGGCAGGTGTGGATCGCGAAAACAACTGTATTTGTTTTGGGTAGACGCACCAATGTCTGCCGTTCCGAACGCAGATACTTTGCACGCCCTTTCGGCCTTTGCCTCGGAGCTTCTTCAAGTCGCGGCTGAAAAAGGGCCGGATCATGATAGTGTAATGCATTTGCACGCCAGATCGGGCGACCAACCTTTATGCCGTCAAAAAGACGCTGCACACGTTTGGCGATGTTTGTGTCATACGACTCGACAGGTTGATGAACCGCGACCAGAGGCTTCAGGAATTTCTGTGACAAGGTCCAACTGGCTGGAAAACACAAAAGTGCGCCTGTTATGACATGTTCGTCGTCCTGTTTTTCAAGGATAACAAAATCTTCCTGAACAAGTTTGCTCAATGTCACAAGCGGTTGTTCTTTTAAACAATCGACGCGGGCGCCATCCGGTCGGATAACAAACCTATCCCCGACTTCAAAACCGGATATTTTTGACAATTCAGAAACGACAACATCCAGCAATTCTCGCGCTGCAGGCATCGCCGAGGTTGATACAGCATGAACTTCATCAAAACGGTGTTTCAACAGTTTTTCTTTTAGCTTCAGTTGCCCCTTGTAAGCCTCGTCGATCGTCAGCCAAACAGGGCGCTCGAGCGGCATAATGCCCGGCAATTTGCGCGCTCGCGCATCAAGCCAAGGCGCAAATGGAAGTCTTTCCTGTAAAACCAATTCGTCTTCTTCCATCAAAAACTGCCCTATTATACCAAAACCGACCCCTGTTTTGGTCGGTTTCAGGCAGGACAATGCGGGGAAAGCATTTCATCGTTTTGCCAGCACCGACGGAGCCAAAGCTATGAACACGCATTATCGCGAAAGAAGAAAGATCGACCCAACACGCGGCGACAAACTGCCTGACGGTTCTCCAAATGACAATGACCGGGTCGAAATTGGGCCGACGCAACTTGCCTTTCGCGAATGGGAAGCAGCGGAACTTGTTCTGCCCAACCTTGAAAAGATGCGTGCTTACAGGCTCCAACGATTGGTAAGCCACATCAATGCCCGAGACTACGGCGGCGTTTTGATGTTTGATCCGATGAACATCCGCTACGCAACCGACAGCACTAATATGCAGCTTTGGAATACACATAATTCCTTTCGTGCGGTGCTGGTTTGCGCGGATGGGTATATGGTGATCTGGGACTACAAGAATTCCCCTTTCCTCAGCAAATTCAACCCATTGGTGCGCGAGCAGCGCTCTGGCGCGGACCTGTTTTACTTTGACCGGGGCGACAAGGTGGATGTGGCGGCTGATGCCTTTTCAAACGAAGTGCGTATTCTGATCGAAAAACATTCCTGCGGAAACATGCGGCTTGGTGTCGACAAACCGACAATTCACGGAAACCGCGCCCTTGTTGCACAGGGGTTTGAAGTCATGGAAGGCGAGGAACTGACCGAAAAGGCCCGCTCAGTCAAAGGCCCGGACGAGATTCTGGCAATGCGCTGCGCCTCGATCGCCTGTGAAAATGCTGTGGCAGAGATGGAACGCGCTTGTGAACCCGGAATGAGCGAAGATGAAATCTGGGCTGTCCTTCATGCTGAAAACATCAAGCGGGGCGGCGAATGGATCGAAACCCGGCTTCTGTCCACGGGTCCACGCACCAACCCGTGGTTTCAGGAATGTGGCCCACGTATCCTTCAGAACAACGAAATTCTTTCATTTGACACTGACCTGATCGGCTCCTACGGAATCTGTGTTGATATTTCGCGCAGTTGGTGGGTCGGTGACGCGGACCCCCGCCCGGACATGGTTTACGCCATGCAACACGCCCATGAACACATCATGACAAACATGGAAATGCTGAAACCAGGTGTCCAGATGCGTGATCTTACGCACAACTGTCACAAGCTTGACGAACAGTTTCAAAAACAAAAATACGGCTGTTTAATGCATGGAGTCGGGTTGTGCGACGAATGGCCCCTGATTGCTTATCCAGACCAATTCGTTGAAGGAGCCTTTGAATATGAACTGGAGGCCGGGATGGTGCTTTGCTCTGAAGCATTGGTTAGCCCGGAAGACGGTGATTTTTCAATCAAGCTCGAAGATCAGGTCTTGATTACAGAGGACGGTTTTGAAAACCTGACGACTTATCCCTTTGACTCGCGCTTGATGGGGTATTTTTAAGCAGATCAGAGCAACCTTTGATCCTGCTAAACCTGTTCAGCGAAAATGCTCACGTAGTTAACAATATATCGTTTTAAATCATAAGCTAAAACAACGTAGTTAAAGTTTAAACCGCGCCAAAATGCCCATATGATCCGACCCAAGAAGTGGTCGAAGCTGTGTGCGTGTTTCCTGTCCTTCAGTCGCCGGGACCAAAACGTGATCGATCGGCAATTCAAGAAAACCATTAAAGAGCGAATAGGTGTAACTTACAGCACCTGCCCGCTCCGTTTCCGTTAAATCCAGCAGAGAATGCATGGCGTAGGACCACGGTACCATGTTGAAATCTCCACCAACAACGACCCTCCCGTCAAGCCCATTCAGAAATGGCCGAAGCCGTTCAATCTGTCGGGCCTGGGTATGAGGATACGGCCAGTGCAGGTGTACCGAAACAAGCCAGAGAGGCCCATCAGCGGTTATCACCTGTATCGCAACCGCGCCCAAACGCTCAATACAACGCTCGCTCCCTTCAACCATCGGCCAGCGCGACGCAACGCTAACGGCCCCCACCCATAAAAACCCGCACGTGAGTTGGCTTTGATATTGCCCAGCCAATGCTGACAGCACTTCGGTATTCGCTTCATTGACCTCCTGAAGCGTCACGAAATCCGGGTTATGCTGTAAGATATCGGAGACAACAGCTTGCTTGTCAGCCAAACGAAAGGACAGGTTTTTCTGGTAGAGACTGTATTTTGCCTCTTCCGATACTCGATGTTCGAGCCCGGCCCAAAGGACACCTGTGCCAAAAAAGATCGCCACACCAAACCAGACAGCGGCAACACCCTTTAGCCATTTCCAGCTCATGGTGAATAATATCAAAGCACCAAGGCCGGTCAAAACGGCGAAATGCCAACGGAAAACCGCAAAAGAATCGCCAATTGGATGAAGACCACCAGTCAGACCCAGTACCAAAGGCAGAACTGGTGACAAACACAGCGCGACACCCAAAAATCTTAACATTCAAAACCTCTGATCATACGAAAGCCAATCGCGTATGACATTGACATAGTCAATAAAGGCGACAACCGCAATTCAGTCACACACCCTCACCTTCATGTTACGCAACCGTGACATACCTTGTGTTAAATGCGGTTGCAGCCCAATTTGTGCGGGCAGATAGAAAGGAATCCCAATGGCGACCGAGCGCGTGACTTTTACGGGACATTCAGGCATTAAACTTGCCGCCAGGCTGGATCTACCAGACGGACCACATCTGGGAACCGCTTTATTTGCACATTGTTTTACGTGCTCAAAAGATATTCCCGCAGCACGCAGGATTGCAGGGCGGCTCGCGGGAATGGGCATTGCTGTCTTGCGCTTTGATTTCACCGGTCTTGGGCATTCGGAAGGTGAATTTGAAAATACCTCGTTCAGTTCGAACGTTTCTGATCTTGTTGCAGCGTCCAACTATCTGAAAGAGCGGGACATGGCTCCGGGGATGTTGATTGGTCATTCTCTTGGCGGAGCTGCGGTTTTACGTGCTGCAGATTCGCTGCCAAGTGTAAAAGCTGTTGTAACCTTGGGTGCACCGTTTGACCCCGGTCACGTCACGCATAATTTCGCTGATGCCTTGCCGAAAATACAAGCCGAAGGCACCGCCGAAGTTAACCTTGGCGGACGCCCCTTTCGCATCGGGCGCGCGTTTGTTGAAGATGTCGCCGCCGAAAACCTGGCACCCGCCATCGCCGGGCTGAAACGCGCTTTGCTTGTTATGCACGCCCCGCGCGACACAATTGTTGGCGTCGAAAACGCAACGCAAATTTTCACCGCAGCGCGTCATCCGAAAAGCTTTGTCACGCTCGACAATGCGGATCATCTGATAACCAATTCGGCAGATGCGGAATATGCGGCCGAGGTGATCGCAGCTTGGGCAGGCCGCTACATGGACCTGCGCCCGCCTGCACCCCCAATAGGTGCCCCTGAGGGTGTGGTTCGCGTAGCAGAGGCTGATCCCGAAGGTTTCTTGCAGGATGTGAACGCTGGCCCGCTTCATCATACTGTTGCGGATGAACCACTAGCCTATGGTGGCACCAACAAAGGCATGTCGCCCTACGGCTATCTGGCTGCGGGTCTTGGGGCCTGCACATCGATGATAATCCGCATGTACGCGCGTAGAAAAGAATGGCCGCTGGAACACGTCAGTGTGGATGTAACGCACGACAAGGTTCATGCCCAGGATGCGGGCAATGGCGCCAACACTAAGATCGACACCTTTCAACGAAAAATTCACCTGACTGGCAACCTGACAGATGATCAGCGACAAAGATTGCTGGAAATTGCTGATAAATGCCCGGTGCACAAAACGCTTGAAAGCAGTTCAGAGATCGAAACCTCTTTAGCCACGGCGTAGGCAAAACGCCTTAACCGATATCACCTGCGGCGTAATAGCTGGATGTCATAGTGTAGAGTTTTCGCGGTCCGGCAACATGCCATGTGGCTGACCAGACTGGCCACTCCGAAAAGTCATACAATACGTTATAAGTATCCTCAGCACATACGTGTTCTGCCTTTGTGGTGCGTTGCGTTATATCAAGGCGATGAAAGAATTGCCCATTGTCAAAACAGATATCAATGCCACCGGGGCGTGGTTGCCACCAATACCGACGCGACGCCCGCAATTGAGGTTGCCCTGCATAGACCAAACGCCCGACTTCGATGTACCGAAGCGACGAACTGTCGGGTTCAAATGTTGCCATTCCATCCATATATCCCCGCAGCCCGGTTTTTAGGTCGATTATCTCACGACCTAACCACCAGGAGCCGCAAAAATCCATAAGCTGCTTTGGCCCCCTTCTCACTCCGCCAGGACTCCGATAGTGATATACCCATGTTCCCCCAGAAACCGAATACTCTGACCAGATATTTCCATATCATAGCATGCCCAAAGGTCACTGGGTGGCCACTGAGAGCAATAGCGGTCTTCTTCAACACGCCAGTATCCCCAACTATCTGCGCCTGCATTATATAGGGTTCGACCAGAGGCATAAAAATACTGTGTTGCGGCCTCATAAGTTATGCCTTTGTCGATCAGCGCCTTTTTGATACCTTCTGCTTCAAGTGGTTCCCAGTTTTCGGCAAGGGCAACCGCAGGCCAAATAATCGAGAAAATAAGGACAGCGCGCCGCATGGGACCTCCGGGGTGCTTGCTGTAGACACCGCGTCAGTCTAAGAGAACCCGCGCCCTGTCTCAATTCAAAAGGCCTTTAACATGATCCCCCGTTATTCCCGCCCTGAAATGGTTGCCATCTGGTCGCCAGAAACCAAATTCCGCATCTGGTATGAGATCGAGGCACATGCCTGCGACGCACAGGCCGATCTGGGTGTGATCCCGCGCGCGAATGCTGACGCCGTCTGGAAAGCCAAGGACGTGGAATTTGATGTAGCGCGGATCGACGAGATTGAGGCCGTGACAAAACACGACGTTATCGCCTTTCTTACGCATCTCGCGGAACATGTCGGAAGCGATGACGCGCGTTTTGTTCATCAGGGGATGACCAGTTCCGATGTGCTGGATACCTGTTTCAACGTGCAGCTTGTCAAGGCGACCGATATTCTGATCGAAGATATGGTCAAATTGCTCGCCGCCCTGAAGCGCCGCGCCTATGAGCACAAGGATACGGTGCGCATCGGCCGGTCCCACGGAATTCATGCCGAACCAACAACAATGGGCCTGACCTTCGCGCGGTTCTATGCAGAGATGGACCGCAACCTGAACCGGTTGAAGAAGGCGAGGAAAGAGATTGCGACTGGTGCAATTTCGGGTGCTGTTGGCACATTCGCAAATATTGATCCTGCGGTAGAAGAACACGTCTGCGCGAAACTGGGATTGGAACCAGAACCAATTTCAACTCAGGTCATTCCGCGCGACCGTCACGCGGCGTTCTTTGCAGCCCTTGGGGTGGTTGCGAGTTCAATCGAGAATGTCTCCATCGAAATCCGCCATATGCAGCGCACCGAAGTGCTTGAGGCCGAGGAGTTTTTCTCAAAAGGGCAAAAGGGATCATCCGCGATGCCGCACAAACGCAACCCTGTGTTGACCGAAAACCTTACCGGTCTTGCGCGCCTTGTCCGCATGGCGGTTGTTCCCGCGATGGAGAATGTTGCGCTCTGGCACGAACGCGATATTTCGCACTCATCCGTTGAACGCAATATCGGACCTGACACCACCATTACGCTCGACTTCGCACTCGCGCGCCTGACCATGGTCATAGACAAGCTGGTGATCTATCCCGACAACATGCTCGCCAATATGAATAAATTCCGTGGCCTGGTTATGTCTCAGCGTGTTCTGCTGGCCCTGACGCAAGCCGGTGTCAGCCGCGAAGACAGCTACAAGCTCGTGCAAAAAAACGCGATGAAAGTCTGGGAAGAAGGTAAAGATTTCAAGACAGAGCTACTGGGTGATGCGGATGTTCTAAAAGCGCTAAGTGCAGAAGAAATCGAAGACAAATTCGACCTTGGCTATCATACCAAACATGTCGATACGATATTTGCGCGAGTCTTCGGCAAGGACTAGGTCACTTAGAAACGTTTTAAGGGGTCTCTTAACGCTTCGCTGCCAATATACCGCGACGTGAACCGGAGAGACCCCATGAGCCCCCCCCAACCTGAACTTTCGGGCGGCCCTGCCCCCAGCTTTCCAACGACGGCGAGCAATCTTACCCGCAAACAAAAGGCAGCAATCGTTGTTCGGCTCCTGCTTGGTGAGGGGGCGACACTTTCCTTAGCAAAACTGCCGGAACAGCTTCAGGCCGACCTGACAGAACATATTGGCGCTTTGCGTCTGGTAGACAGGAAAACGCTACACGACGTACTCCAAGAATTCTTGACAGAACTGGAATCGGTTGGGATGGCGTTTAGTGGCGGGCTGGAAGGTGCTCTTTCCTTATTGGATGGGTCAATCAGCCCCGTCGCCGCCGGGCGACTACGGCGTGGAGTTGGATCACATAGCCAAAACGATCCGTGGGAACGTATAGCGGAAACTAAAAACTCAGACCTTTTATCCATCCTTTTTGAAGAAAGCGTTGAGGTCTGTGCTGTTATTCTTTCAAAGTTAAACGTTGCAAAATCAGCAGAACTACTGGGCCTCATTCCAGGTCCAAAAGCGCGACGCATTGTCTATGCGATCTCCATGACAGGTGGTGTCACTAAAGATGCGTTAGAACGAATTGGAAAATCTGTCGTCACCCAAATTGATGCGCGTCCGGTCTCTATCTTCTCTGAAGAACCTGTGGAGCGCGTGAGTGCAATATTAAACTCCTCCTTTTCGACCACGCGTGACGATGTCTTGGTCGGGCTGGAAGAAACAGACGCAGAGTTTGCAAGCAGAGTGCGAAAAGCCATTTTCACCTTTGCTGACATTCCGTCACGCATTGATGCGCGCGATATCCCAAAAATTATACGCGGGCTAGAACAGAAAGATCTGGCAACTGCATTGACGGCTGCCCAGGCAAATGACGATGGATTGGTTGTTGACTATGTGCTTGATAACATGCCGAAACGTATGGCTGACCAACTTCGGACAATGATTGAAGATATGCGTGCGGTTCAAGAACCTATTGCGGAAACGGCAATGAGTGTTGTCATTGCGGAGATCCAGAAACTTGCCACCAGCGGGGAGATTACGATTGCGATCGAAGAAGATGCCGAGAGAAACGAAATCTGAACAAAATGTGATCTGGACAGTTCCGGAACCTATGCTTAGCCTTACTGCATGAAACAGAATGATGGACGCCGCTGGCACGATATGGGGGGACAGGCCGCTGGGCCGGTTCCGAAGGAAGATCACGACTTTGCGCTTTGGGAAAAGCGTATCGACGCACTTATGGTGCTTTGCTCTGCCAAGGGACATTTTACCGTAGATGGCCTGCGCCGTGCTCTCGAGGATATGGGCGAAGACGCATTTGAAACGATGAGCTACTACGAACGGTGGGTTGCTTCGCTCAATCAAAACCTTGTAGAGGCCGGGGTTTACACCCCAACCGAACTTGGCGAGCGCATGGAAGAGATCGCAACGCGTGGTGAAACCTACGGCGAGGCCGCGCATGGCTGAGCGTGTTCGTGTAAAACACATGATGCCCCCTGGGCATGTGCGAGCGCCCGCATATCTGCGGGGAAAAACTGGCTTTGTCGAGCGCAAGCTTGGCGCATTTGGCAACCCTGAACAGCTTGCCTATGGCTTGCCTGCCGAAAAAATCCCGTTGGTCCGGGTACGTTTCTCAATGGCTGAAGTCTGGGGAAGTGACACAGAATACCCGAACGATACGCTGGACGCAGAAATCTTTGCCCATTGGCTAGAATATCCGGAAACACATGATGCCCCATGATCACCATGACCACCTGAGCCCTTCGGGGCACCCGTACCGCAAAGACAATGACGAACCACTGACCTATTGGCAGTGTATGGAGATCGCGATGCGCGAACTTTTGATCGAAAAGGGTGTTACAACGGCCACTGAAATTGCCTCTCAGATAGACACGATGGATGCCCGGTCTCCTGCGAACGGCGCCGCTGTCGTTGCACGTGCCTGGGTAGATCCAGCCTTTAAGGCACGGTTGCTGGAAAACGCGTCCAGAGCCAGCCGTGAAATGGGTTTCGACATCGGCACGTTGCGCCTTATTGCGCTGGAAAACACTGAAGATATCCACAATGTCGTAGTTTGCACTTTGTGTTCCTGCTATCCGCGCAACCTGCTTGGCTTGCCACCCGATTGGTATAAAACAAGGGCCTACCGGTCACGCGTTGTGAAAGAGCCGCGCAAAGTTCTGGCTGAGTTTGGTTTGGAACTACCCGCCGAAACAACGGTTCGGGTTCATGATTCAACTGCAGATATGCGCTATATTGTAATACCTGTGCGCCCGGACGGAACAGAGAACATGACCGAGGAAGAACTTGCTGAACTGGTGAGTCGCGACAGCATGATTGGCACAGGTATCGCAAAATTACCGTCCTGACCTGCATACTTATTTAACAAGAAACGGTAGAACGAAACTCGGTCTGCCCCTGTTTAAAGGCTAAGTTTTATAAATGCAGAGCTTCAGCGTAAACGCGCGGATGCAACGATCGCCCCATGATTAGCCTTTTGCACGATCACGACGACCGGGTCAGAGCCAAGTGCCGGAACAGGAAAAGAAAGTGCCCGGCGGCCATCCCAGTTTCGGATATTTTCCCACGACGTTACAATATTCGAATAGGTGATTGACCGTCCAGCATTCTCTCCGCGTCGAATGTTAACTGTTGAAGATGGCGTATAGCGAACCAGTTGCACAACAAGCGGTCCAAGCACCTGGCCGGAAGGCTCCAAAGTAACATTCAATGATTGCCCCCGTCGTTCCAGAGAAACGCCCGGATTGTTTGTTTGTGAAGCGTGTCGCTGCAGCGTTGCAGCCACTTCTTCAGGCTCGTGACCAACAATATGGTCCTTTCCGCCGACAATCATCTGCGGCGTGTAAACCATCCGTTTGTTTGCAGCGCGTGCATAGGCTTTTTGTCGCGCGGTATAAGCAGGATCTCCGAAACTATCGACCCAACCGATGTAGTCCCAGTAATCAACATGAAGCGCAAGCGCGATCACATCCTCCCGGTCTGCAAGTGATGTAAGCAACGCGTCGGCCGGTGGGCATGAAGAACACCCTTGTGAGGTGTAAAGCTCAAGCACAACCGGATCGGATTGCGCTTGCGTACCGCCTGCAACCGCGACCCATAACCCAATAATTGCGCTGAACAGCTGTTTTCTCATGCTTACTCTTCCTTCGTACTTACCCCTTGCTAAATCACAGTTGCGCCGAACACCAATCAAGGTTTTGCGAGAATACTCTAATTCTTGTTACAAACGCGTGAGGATTGTGATAATTGTGTACAATAGTATACAAAAGTGCACATCTCCTCTTGAATGAACGCCAATGTTAAGGCAATACCAGCCTTAACAATACCCCGAAATCATTTGAGGGAGGCCACGATGCCCATCACCGTTGGACGCGATAGTTCTAAAACCCGCAAAACATTGAAAGTCGGCTCTGAGAGCATTTCCTATTATTCCATCCCTGCCGCCGAGGCGGCCGGACTTGGCGATTTTTCCAAATTACCCGCCGCGCTTAAAGTGGTGCTTGAAAATATGCTTCGCTTTGAAGACGGCAAAACCGTTTCCGTTGATGACATCAAGGCGTTTAGCGAGTGGGCAGTCCAGGGTGGCAAAAACCCGCGCGAAATCGCCTATCGCCCCGCGCGTGTTCTGATGCAGGATTTCACTGGCGTTCCTGCCGTTGTTGACCTTGCAGCCATGCGCGACGGAATCATGGGCCTTGGTGGTGATCCTGAAAAGATCAACCCGCTGAACCCGGTTGATCTTGTGATCGACCACTCGGTCATGATTGATGAGTTCGGCAACCCCCGCGCGTTTCAGATGAACGTTGACCGCGAATATGAACGTAACATCGAACGCTACACATTCCTGAAATGGGGCCAGTCCGCGTTTAACAACTTTCGTGTTGTTCCCCCCGGAACCGGTATCTGCCATCAGGTGAACCTCGAATACCTGTCGCAGACGGTCTGGACCGATGTGGACCAAAACGGCGAAAACGTTGCCTACCCTGACACGCTCGTTGGTACCGACAGCCACACCACAATGGTAAACGGCCTCGCCGTTCTAGGCTGGGGTGTTGGTGGCATTGAGGCTGAGGCTGCAATGCTTGGCCAGCCCATTTCCATGCTGATCCCCGAAGTAGTCGGATTTGAACTGACCGGTGACATGAGCGAAGGCACAACAGGCACTGATCTGGTTCTCAAAGTTGTCGAAATGCTGCGCGCCAAAGGCGTTGTCGGAAAATTCGTCGAGTTTTACGGTGAAGGGCTTGATCGCCTGCCGCTGGCAGATCGCGCGACCATTGCCAACATGGCGCCCGAGTATGGCGCGACTTGTGGCTTCTTCCCGGTCGATAACGAAACGCTGCGCTACCTGCGCACGTCTGGCCGCGACGAGGGCCGGATAGCGCTTGTCGAAGCCTATGCAAAAGAAAACGGTTTCTGGCGCGGCGATGACTACGCTCCGATTTACACGGATACGCTGCATCTTAATATGGGGACAATCGTACCTGCGATTTCGGGTCCTAAACGCCCACAAGACTATGTCGCGCTTGATCAGGCAAAGACTGCGTTCCAAAAAGAAATGGAAGAGACCTTTAAGCGCCCCATGGGCAAGGAGGTTGCTGTTGCCGGTGAAGATTACACGATGGAATCCGGCAAGGTTGTGATTGCCTCGATCACCTCTTGTACCAACACCTCCAACCCTTACGTGATGATCGGAGCAGGCCTTGTGGCACGCAAAGCAGCGGCACTTGGCCTGGGCCGTAAACCTTGGGTTAAAACCTCTCTGGCACCCGGTTCACAGGTCGTGAGCGCCTATCTTGAAGCGGCGGACCTGCAAAAAGATCTGGACGCCATTGGTTTCAACCTTGTTGGCTATGGCTGCACAACTTGTATCGGCAACTCTGGCCCGATCCAGAAAGAACTGTCCGAAGCGATTGCCGAAGGTGATCTGGTGGCAACCTCTGTGCTTTCTGGCAACCGGAACTTTGAAGGCCGCATCAGCCCGGATGTCCGTGCAAACTATCTTGCCTCTCCGCCGCTTGTGGTTGCTTATGCGCTTGCTGGCACGATGGACATCAATCTTGCGTCAGACCCGATCGCACAGGACAAAGACGGCAACGACGTCTACCTGAAAGACATCTGGCCAACGACACAAGAAATTGCGGAACTGGTTGAAAAAACCGTCACACGTGAAGCGTTCCAGTCGAAATATGCCGACGTCTTTAAAGGCGATGAAAAATGGCAATCTGTCGAAACGACTGACAGCCTGACCTATGACTGGCCCACCACATCAACCTATGTGCAAAACCCGCCTTACTTTCAGGGCATGTCAAAAGAAGCTGGCACTATCTCAAACGTGACAGATGCAAAAGTCCTGGCAATCCTTGGCGACATGGTCACAACCGACCACATCAGCCCCGCTGGATCGTTTAAGGACACGACACCGGCCGGGAAGTATCTTGTTGACCGGCAAGTGCCCGTGCGCGAGTTCAACTCTTACGGATCGCGACGCGGAAACCACGAAGTTATGATGCGCGGTACATTTGCCAATATCCGTATCAAAAACGAAATGCTGGATGGTGTTGAGGGCGGCTACACCAAGGGCCCGGATGGGAAACAAGCAGCGATTTTTGATGCTGCAATGGCCTATCAGGAGGCAGGCACTCCGCTGGTGATTTTCGCTGGCGAACAATATGGTGCAGGGTCTTCCCGTGACTGGGCAGCCAAGGGCACAGCCCTGTTGGGTGTGAAAGCGGTGGTCGCAGAAAGTTTTGAACGCATTCACCGTTCGAATCTTGTCGGAATGGGGGTTATCCCGTTTGAATTCACTGGTGGAGACAATCGTACCTCTCTCGGCCTGAAAGGTGACGAAACTGTGACAATCACAGGTTTAGACGGCGATCTCAAACCGCTTTCAAATGTTCCTGCAACAATCAAATATGCCGACGGATCGTCGAAAGAGATACAGCTGAAATGCCGTATCGATACGGAAGTAGAGATCGAATACATAGAAAATGGTGGTGTTTTGCACTATGTGCTGCGGAATTTGGCCAAAAGCTGATCCTCAACGAAACACATTGTTTCCAGTTTTGGGGGGCGTTTTCGAGCGCCCCCTATATTTTTGTTAAGAGTTATACTTTAGATAGAAAGGCATGATAGATCTAAGAGTGCCACAAAATCGCCTCATTATTAAGTTCGGGATCCCGATTGTCCTGCTGGAAGCTGCTGTGCTTCTTGCACTGGCTCTGTAAGTTCTGTCACCCCAAGATCAAAATCATAACAATACCGACGCCAAGCAGAATGCACAGTGGCGAATAGTATTTTCTGTCTAAAGTGCGAAATGGAAATTCCGGTGTAAGGCCCGCCCAAAACTGCGTGAACCCTAAAACACCCCTTGTCAGAAACACTGCTGCAATAAGCGCACAAAGCGTTTGCAGCCAGACTGACCCACCAAACGGTGACCCTGCCCCTAGATAAATGACTGCAGCGGCAGCACCCACCATCGCAAACGATACGGCGCCACATTGCAATGCACTGGGCATCTTTCTGATGTTTCGAAATCCTGCAACGCTGCGCGCGAGGCTTTCTTCGTCCCCGCCGGGCCACCAGATCCGAAAGGCCCAGATGAGATGTATCGCTGCAATCAGGAAGAGGATTGCGCCAATGAAAAGTGCGAACCAGAACATCACGTCCCTTTGACCTCAAACCTATCTATTTGGCGGCTTCTATCGCTGGTCGAACCGTACTTTCCAGAACCCGTTGCGTGATTGGCCCGGCAAACCGCAAGACAACGATACCTTCGCTGTCGATGATAAAGGTCTCCGGCACCCCTGTCGCACCCCATTCAATCGCGGTGCGAGCACCCTGATCCATGCCAAGCGCAGTATACGGATTGCCAAGCTCCTCCAGAAAATCAAGCGCCTTGTCCACATCCGTATCACGGTTGATCCCGTAAATCGGCAAGCCTTCTTCGGCCAGCATCACGAGGATTGGATGCTCAGCGCGGCAAGGTGTGCACCAGCTGGCCCAAACATTTACCAGTTTTACTCCCGGTTCGCGCAACTCTGCATCACCAAAGGTGGGTTCAGGTCCAACAGGGCTTAAAAACAAAGCAGGAGCAGGCCCTCCCTGTCTGGCAGAGGGGTGGCTATCATCCTTACCAAGGCCAAAATAAAACATCAGCGCGAACGCAGCGAAAACCAACGGTGGAGCAACCATCAGGGGATTCAGTTTAGTCACGTTTTGCGCGCCTCTTTTCCAATTCTCTAAGTTGGTGGCGTACTTTACGCCCTTTTGTCCAACTCATTAGAACTAGTGACAGCAGAAGCAAAATACTAGCGCCGTAGGCTGCAGAAACTTCTAAAGCATATTTTCCAAGATCGGGCATCATCCAAGCCTCTCTCGTGCCATGATTGCCTGTATGCGGCGTGAGCGTATCTCTGTCCGTGTGCGCAGCAGAACAAGCGCGACAAACAACAGAACAAACCCCGCAATACAGAAAAGCAACGGCAGGTAATATTCGTTATGAACGTTGGTTTCTTCATCAAGCGAAAGTGAAGCGCCTTGGTGCAGCCCCTGATTCCAGAAATTCACTGCATAACGGCTAAGCAGCGCAAAAACGGACCCAACAAGACATAGAATCGAGGTAAGGTCCGCAGCGGTATCAGGGTTTTCCACCGCTTCCCACAACGCGATATAGCCAAGGTAAAACAAAAACAGGATCAGGAAAGACGTAAGTCTCGGGTCCCAAACCCACCATGTCCCCCACATGGGCTGTCCCCAGACCGCACCTGTTATCAAGGCAATCAAAGTCATCACAAGCCCAATCGGCGCTGCCGCCTTTGCCGCCAGAGCAGACACATGGTGACGCCGCACAAGCCAGACCAGCGAAGTGATCAGCATCATCACCCAGGCATTTATTGCCATCATCGCAGCGGGAACATGCAGATATATGATTTTGACTGTGGCACCCTGCCGATAGTCGTCAGTGGTAAAGAAAAATCCCCAGACAAGACCGATAACCAGACAAACCGCAGCCAGCACAGCAAAATATGGCAGCAAGACCTGCGAGGTCTGCATGAACTTTTTCGGATTTGCATATTCCCAAAGCGACATCGCGTTTACCTATGGTTCTTTTTGGTTGTTGCGGGTGATCATAACCGCATTCGGCCTATCGTAAATTGATGCGGATTGCCGCAGCCGCGGCGAAGGGTAGGATTGCAATGACTCCAAAGGTAATTCCTGCCAGCATCAGAAGCGGTGTCGCGTTATCTAGACTGGCTAAGCCACGGGTCAGCGCCTCCGCACCAAAGATCAATGTGGGCACATAAAGTGGAAGAACAAGCAGCGAAAGCAACAGCCCACCGCGTTTCAACCCAACCGTCAAAGCGGCGCCAAAGGTGCCAATCATCGAAAGTGCCGGTGTCCCGAGAGCCAGCGTCAGGACAAGCCAGCCATACCCACCCTGAGGTAGGTTCAGCAAGACCCCAAGCGCAGGTGCTGCAAGTGTCAGCGGCACCCCAGTGACCAGCCAATGCGCCAATGCCTTGATAACCACAACCGCCTCCATGGGGATTGGCGCAGTCGCCAGCAAATCGAGCGAGCCATCCTCGAAATCCAGCGCAAAGATGCGGTCAAGCGAAAGCAGGCAGGCCAAAAGTGCGCCAACCCATAAAACGCCCGGAGCGATGCGCGCCAGGACCGCACTCTCAGGACCTACGCCAAATGGAACAAGAACCGTGACGATCAGGAAGAAAGCCAGCGCCAGACCAAAGCCGCCGCCTGCGCGTGTTGCCTGTCTCAGATCTCGTATCAAAAGCGCGATCATAAAAACGCCTCATCAAAATGATCTTCTGACTGCCGATCGGCCCGAAACTGCGTCAGGTCCAGAGCCTCGGCTTCAATGCCAAGGTCGATATGTGTCGCAATCAGCGTTATGCCCCCTGCCCGGCAATGCGCGGCAACAGCTGTGGCGAACAAGCCAACACTTTCCTGATCAAGCGAAACCGTTGGCTCATCAAGTGCCCAAATGGGCCGCCCGGTCACCAAAAGCCGCGCGAGCCCAAGGCGGCGTTTCTGGCCAGCAGACAGGTTGTGCGCAAGTCGCGTTCTGAGCTCTGTCAAGTTGAACGCGACAAGCGCGGGTTCGATATCATCACAGCCAAAAACATCTGCCCAAAACCGCAGGTTTTCTTTGACAGTCAGGGTCGCCTTCAACCCATCTGCGTGCGCGGCATATGCGATCTGATCTGCGCCAGGTGTAATTGATCCGTGAGCAGCAGGCTGTAGCCCGGCAATTGTGCGCAACAGCGTTGTTTTTCCAATACCATTTGGCCCGCGCAACAGCAGCGTTTGCCCTGCTTCCAGCGTAAAAGACACCCCTTCCAGCACCGGAATACCGCCACGGGCACAAGCAAGGTTGGAAATGGAAAAACTCATGGGTAAGGGCTTAGCCTAAAGAAGCGACAGCGAAAAGCGCGATCACACACATAGTAACGCGGCTGCGACTCTACGGCCTTCTGACAACAAAACATTATAGGTTCTGCAGGCAGACGGGCTGGCCATGGTTTCGACGCCAATCTCTGCAGCTTCAAGCGCCGTCCTAAGGTGTGCGGGTATATGGGCTATTTCAGCGCCTGTGCCGATGAACAGCACGTCAATCTCGTCGGCTTTCGCCAACAGTGATTCCGAATCGTCGTAGCCCTGCCATTCCACTACCCCGGTAGGCATCACCAGAATGGCGTTATTGTAGACCTTCCCGCCGACCCTAAAAAAGCCCGGACCGTATCCTTCTATTGGTAAAGCGTCGGCAAAGTTCATTTCGTTCAGTTGCACAGCAGCATCCTTAGTCAAACAACGGTAGCCCAGACAGGGCGGAAACCGCGATAATCAGATAGGCAACAGTACGGTAAACCCGTTCCCGGCCCGGTTTGAAAATAGCAGCCCCAGCGAGATTGGCCAACAGGTACGGAACGACCAAAATGATACCCGTAAAGATTGCCGAAACCACAAGATGACCACCGATCTGGAATACGACAATCATAGAGATATCTGCAAGGATGAGGAACAGCAGCGTATTTGCGCGAATGACTTCGGCTGGATGTGGGCTCGCCATGTAAAGCATGATCACCGGGGGCCCGGCCAGGCCAACACTGCCACCAAGAAATCCGGCAAGTCCGCCTGCGGCAAACATCATGTGGTTTTTTAAAGGTTTATTATACCTCACACCTGCAACAAGAAGACCTAGCAGTGCAAGCGACACAAATGAAACGCCATATCGAAAGACTTCTGCAGCGATCACGGATAACAGCAAAACACCAAGGGGCAGCGTAACAACCATACCCATTCCCAGCCGCAGGACATCGCGCGGATGACCATCACGCAATGCGCGCGGCACAATGGGTATTGGGCCGAACATATCCATAATGATCATCGTGGTCAGCGCCTCAAAGGGCGGTATGACCTGCCCTGCTAACGGCAGGTAAACCATTGCGGTTCCAAAGCCTGAAAAGCCCCGCACCAAACCTGCGATAGAAGCGCCAATCACCAGCAGCCAAATACCGTCAATGGTAAAAACGGCGCTCAGCGCCTCCATATCAGGCGTCTATGCCGGAAAACTGGGTACCTGCGTTAGCATCTTGCTTGGTCCAGTCACGTTTCACACCGAGATACAGCAAGAAGGCGGATGCAACGAAGATTGAGGAATACGTACCAACGATCACGCCCCAGATCATCGCGAAAACAAATCCGCGGATAACATCTCCGCCCAGAATGTAGAGCGATACCAGCGCAAGCAAGGTCGTGACAGATGTCATCATGGTTCGCGACAGCGTTTCGTTGATTGAAAGGTTCAGAACCTCTTTCAGGTCCTTCTTCTTGTATTTGCGCAAGTTTTCACGAACCCGGTCAAACACAACAACAGTATCGTTCAGCGAATACCCAACAATTGTCAAAAGCGCCGCGATGATCGCAAGGTCAAATTTTATCTGAACCTCAGAAAAGACTCCAATCGTCAGGATAACGTCGTGGATCAAGGCCGCGACTGCCCCAAGCGCGAACTGCCATTCAAACCGCAGCCAGATATAGATCAGCACCGCCCCGATCGCCAAAGCGACGGCAAGGGCGGCGGTCTGGATCAACTCGCCTGACACCTTTGGCCCAACGGATTCGACAGATGGAAACTTCATATCCGGATCAATCTGCAACAAAGCTCCACTCACGCTCTCTAACAGGTCTACGGTCACGCTTTCCTGATCGTCCTGCGCCTGAATACGGATCATCGAAACATTCTGCTTTGGCCCAAACGTCGGGTCAAAAACTTCGGTAATTGAAACATCACCAAGGTTCAGCGGCTCGAGCGCCGAACGATAGGCGGCGACATCCAAAGCCTGTGCGCTTTCCGTTCGAATGGTTGTGCCACCGCGAAAATCGATGCCGTAGTTCAGGCCCTGCAACATGAAGGAAACAAAGGCCACAACCATCATCACTCCCGAAACACCAAGCCACAGCTTCCAGCGCTTGAAGAAATCCCAGTTCGTCTCGGACGGTACCAGTTTAAGACGCATCTCTCAGACCTCGATTGTGTTGGGTTTGCGGCGTTCAAACCACATGATGATCATCACACGGGTTACAAAAATCGCCGTAAAGACAGATGTGATAATTCCCAGCCCCAGCGTAATGGAAAAACCCCGTACAGGGCCTGAGCCCATGACAAACAGGATGACGGCCGTGATAAACGTGGTGATGTTGGCATCCAGAATGGCGCTGAGCGCCTTTTCATACCCAAGCTCGATCGCACGGGCTGGTCCTTTTGCGGTTTTAAGCTCCTCACGGATCCGCTCAAAAATCAGCACATTGGCATCTACTGCCATGCCGATTGTCAGAACAATACCTGCGATACCTGGCAAGGTCAGCGTCGCACCAATCATGCTTAGCAATCCAAAAATCAAACCAACGTTGATGATCAGTGCGATGTTGGCGAAAAGACCGAAAAGTCCATAACTTAGCGCCATAAAGATCAACACGGCAGCAAACGCCACGATACAGGCCAGCTTGCCCGCATCAATGCTGTCTTGTCCAAGTTCCGGGCCAATGGTGCGCTCTTCAAGAAAGGTCATTTTCGCTGGCAATGCACCTGCGCGCAGCAGCACGGCAAGGTTGGTCGTCTCTTCAACCGAAAAACGCCCGGTGATTATGCCTGATCCGCCCGGAATATGGGACTGAATAACAGGTGCTGAAATAACCTCTTCATCAAGCACGATAGCAAAGGGAGAACCAATATTTTCAGCAGTATAAGTTCCGAATTTTCGTGCACCCGTCGGATTAAAGCGGAAATTGACAGCAGGGCGCCCATTCTGGTCAAAACTGGGCTGTGCATCGACGAGTTCTTCACCTGACACGACAGCAGCGCGTTCAAGAATGTAAAACACGCCTTCTTCGTCAATCGAAGGCAGTAGCTCATTTCCAACACCGGGGTTGGCGTTGCTATCCTGCGTACGCCCAACAACCGGTTTGAATTCCAGCTTTGCCGGTGTGCCGATAATATCCTTCAGTTCAGCTGCCGAGCCAACGCCGGGAACCTGAATCAGAATTCGTTCTGTCCCCTGACGCTGAATTGTTGGCTCGCGGGTGCCAACCTCATCCACACGACGGCGGATAATCTCAAGCGATTGCTGAACTGTACGTTCATCTGTCGCAACCTTTTCGGCATCTGAAAGGTTCACGACGATCACATCGTTTTCAGCGCGCACCTCAATATCACTGGCACCGACACCCGCCAATGTTGTGACAGGGCGCGCAAGACCGCGAACGATCTCCAGCGCGCGCGCCATACCCTCTGGCTGCGAGATACGCACACGAAGTTCGTCGGCGGCGCTGTCCTGAAGGCGGATTGTGCCAACGGTTGTACGTTCCGGGCGCAACGCATCGCGCACTTCAGACCACATTCCTTGAAGACGCGCTTCGTAAACATCGGAAACATGCACTTCGGCCAGCAAATGTGCACCCCCCCGCAGATCGAGCCCCAGATTGATAAGCGACGAAGGCAACCAATCAGGCCAACTTGCCTGATCTGCCAGTAATTCCGGCGTTTCCCCCGACAGCTCAATGGCCTGAAGGGCATCATTGTGGGTTTCGACCTTTGTGTAAAATGCGTTTGGCATCGCCATCAGCAGCCCAAGCGCACAAAACGCCCAGATCGTGACCCGCTTCCAAAGAGGGATTTGAAGCATGTTTTCTGCCCGAATAAAGGATTAAGACGCAGGTTCGGTTTTGCTGATAACCTGCGCGATCGTGGCCTGCACAACACGCACTTTCACGCCGTCAGCAATTTCCACTTCGATCTCGTTGTCTTCTTTGACCTTAGACACTTTTCCGATCAAACCGCCCTGCGTGATCACCTGATCGCCCCGACGCAATGCCATCACCATTTCCTGATGGGCTTTTGCCTTTTTCTGCTGTGGGCGGATCAACAGGAAATACATGATCGCAAAGATCAAAATGAGCGGAATAAACTGGCCAATGGCTTCCATAGGTTCTCTTTCGTTCTGTGACCGGGCTTTGGCCCGCAATTTGAATAGCGGGCACCCTATATGTGGCCCAATTGCTTGGCAAGGCGACGAACATGCATTTCGAAATGCATTTTCGCGGTTCAAAACCCCGTATGCTTGGTGCATATGGGGGTTGAATGACAATGATCAATCCAAGGAACGGACAAATGCACGACATCCGCGCGATCCGCGAAAATCCCGCAGCCTTTGACGCAGCTATGGCGCGTCGTGGTTTGTCCGGTGTCTCAGCCGAGGTTCTGGCGATTGATGAAGCGCGCCGCGCCAAAATTCAGGCTGCCGAAGAAGCCAAGGCAGAAAGCAACGCTGCTGCAAAAGAGGTGGGTGCTGCGAAGGCACGTGGTGACGATGCAGAATTTGAGCGCCTGCGTGCTCTGGTTTCTGAAAAGAAGGCTGAAATTGCCAATCTGACGGATATGGCAAAGACCGAAGACAAACGCCTGACAGACCTGCTTATGGCGCTGCCGAACATTCCAATGGATGATATCCCCGACGGGGCTGATGAAGACGACAACGTCGAAATCAGGCGCTGGGGTACGCCGCGTGAGTTTTCTTTCAAACCGAAAGAGCATTACGAAATTTCGGCGGCACAGGACGGGCTCGACTTTGAGACTGCGGCCAAATTGTCAGGATCGCGTTTCGTTGTGATGTCTGGGGCAATTGCCCGTCTGCACCGTGCTCTGGCGCAATTCATGCTCGACACACATATCGATGAAAACGGGTTGACAGAAACCTGGACCCCGATCCTTGTGCGCGAAGAAATGATGTACGGCACAGGCCAACTGCCAAAATTCGGCGAAGACAGTTACCAGACCACCAATGGCTGGTGGCTGATTCCAACGGCAGAGGTGACACTGACAAACATCGTGAATAGTCTGGTTGTGGACGAAAGCTACCTGCCCCGCCGCTATGTTGCCCATACACAGTGCTTCCGCTCAGAAGCGGGCAGCGCCGGGCGTGATACCGCAGGCATGTTGCGTCAGCATCAGTTTGAAAAAGTCGAAATGGTGTCTATCACCCATCCGGATAAATCACAGGAAGAACACGCGCGCATGACTCGGTGCGCCGAGGGTATTCTTGAAAAACTGGGCATCCCTTACCGGACTGTTGTTCTTTGCACCGGCGATCTTGGTGCCGGTATGCGCAAAACCCATGATATCGAGGCATGGCTTCCGGGACAGAACATGTACCGCGAGATCAGTTCCTGTTCGGTCGCTGATGCCTATCAGGCACGGCGTATGAATGCGCGGTTCAAACCGGCGGATGGTGGAAAACCTGAGTTTGTTCATACGCTCAACGGCTCTGGCCTAGCGGTCGGGCGTTGCCTGATTGCGGTTTTGGAAAACTTC
Source organism: Pseudohalocynthiibacter aestuariivivens (assembly GCF_018457175.1). Classification (GTDB taxonomy): domain Bacteria; phylum Pseudomonadota; class Alphaproteobacteria; order Rhodobacterales; family Rhodobacteraceae; genus Pseudohalocynthiibacter; species Pseudohalocynthiibacter aestuariivivens. Next base: position 32,043 of record NZ_JAGFNU010000014.1, on the reverse strand, counting down.
CAACAGGAAGATGGCTCTGTTTCGCTGCCAGACGCGCTAAACAGGTATCTCGGTGGAAAAACAAAAATTTCGGCAGAGGGAATATTGGTCTGAAAGTGATCCAAGAGCAGCTTTCTAGCGTATCCAACGTATGACAACGTTGAAAGCCTCTCTCACGCTCTTTGCCGCGCTTGCTTTTATAGCTGCGCCACTTTTTCTGATACCCGGGTTTGGTGGATTTGATCCGAACCGCTATCCGATTCCGCAAATCAATCCGCCAATACAGCCTGCAGGATATGCGTTCTCCATCTGGGGTTTTATCTACACGTGGCTTCTGGCGATGGCGACCTATGGTATTATCGGGCGAAGAACTGATGCAGAGTGGGATAACACGCGCACGCCACTGATCCTGAGCCTTGCAATAGGTGCTAGCTGGTTGTCCGTTGCGCGTGTTTCGCCGCTTTGGGCGACAATCCTTATCTGGATAATGCTTATCACTGCGCTGATTGCGCTGTTTCGCACCCCAACGAAGGATCGTTGGTGGCTTGAAGGGCCAGTTGCGCTTTATGCGGGCTGGCTTTCTGCCGCGAGCTTTGTATCAATCGCGCTTCTTGGAGCCGGGTATGGTTTCTTGACTGACATGACTGGCTGGGCGTGGATCTGCCTGTCGGCAGGTGTTATTTTTGCGGCAGCGATACAAACAAGTCTGGCTCGCGCGCCGGAATACGCGGCGGGGGTGGTTTGGGCTCTTGTTGCGATCGCGGTCACAAACTGGTCTCGCGACACCGGCATAACCATTGCCGCATTGCTCGGGTGTGTGGTTATGATAGTACTTGGCGTGAAAGCGTTGTTAGGACAACGTAGCTTAGCCCGCTAAATGAAAAGAAGCGCCTAAAGGCGCTTCTCATTCGCATAGGCGGATTGATCATTCACCGTGCGGCTTTTTATTGAGGTGCTTTCTAAGACGAGACGGCTTTGTCTTTTTCTTGTTTTTATACGGATTAGCTTCAGACTGGCTGCGTACGTAAAGCCTGATCGGCGTGCCAGGCATATTAAAGCTTTCACGCAACCCATTGACAAGATAGCGTGAATAGCTTTCCGGCATCTTCTCGGGGTGGCTACACATCACGACAAATCCTGGCGGACGTGTTTTTGCTTGTGTCATGTAACGAAGCTTGATCCGCTTTCCGCCAGGTGCGGGCGGCGGGTGAGCCTCCAGCATTCCCGACAGCCAGCGATTTAGCTGAGCTGTGGTAACACGGCGGTTCCAGGTTTCATGCGCTTCCAGCACTGCCTCGCGCAATCGCTCCAATCCCCGGCCAGTCTTGGCTGATACCGTGATAAGCGGCGCGCCCCGAAGCTGCGGCAACAAACGTGTGAAAGCTTCTTTCAGATCACGTAGTTTTTCCTGCTTGTTTTCTTCGATATCCCATTTGTTCACGGCCACAACAACAGCACGCCCCTCGCGTTCCGCGAGATCTGCGATCCGTAAGTCCTGCTGTTCAAAGGGAATCTCTGCATCCAGCAGCACCACGACAACTTCGGCAAATTTTACCGCGCGAAGACCATCCGATACTGACAGTTTTTCAAGTTTGTCCTGAATTTTTGCTTTTTTGCGCATTCCCGCCGTGTCAAACATCCTGACTGGCGTATCACCCCATTTAAAACGTAATGAAATCGCATCGCGTGTGATCCCGGCTTCGGGTCCGGTCAGAAGGCGTTCTTCGCCCAGTAATTGATTTATCAGCGTCGATTTGCCCGCGTTTGGACGCCCGACAACAGCAATTTGCAAAGGTTTTCCCTTTGAAAAATCACGCGACTTACCCTCTGCTTCGTCATCGTCCTCAGAAACATCTACGTCGGTTTCAGGAGTGAGGTCTTTTTCACGTTCCGCGAACTCATCTGAAAGCGGTAGCAGGGTGGTATAGAGATCCTCGAAACCTTCACCGTGCTCGGACGATATGGCAAGGGGTTCGCCCAGACCAAGCGCATAAGCTTCTAGCACACCGGCCTCGCCAGCCTTGCCTTCGGCCTTGTTCGCAGCAACGATGACATGCGCATTCTTTTTGCGTAAAATTTCAGCAAAAACCTGATCAGCTGCCAACACCCCTGCCCGCGCGTCGATCATGAACAGGCATACGTCCGCCATTTCAACAGCGCGCTCGGTGAGCCTGCGCATCCGACCCTGAAGGGATTCGTCTGTCGCCTCTTCCAACCCGGCCGTGTCGATAACAGTAAACCGCAAATCGCCGAGGCGTGCATCGCCTTCTCGCAAATCACGTGTGACACCCGGCTGGTCATCAACCAACGCAAGGCGCTTGCCGACAAGTCGGTTGAAAAGCGTAGATTTGCCCACATTGGGGCGCCCTACAATGGCAAGTGTAAAACTCATTTCGGCTCTCCGAGGCGGTCCAAGTCGCCCCGATACACCATTCTTTCGTCAGCGGAAAGCGTGGAGTGTTCCTGAAGAGGAAACAACATAAAGCGTACCGTTCACAACGATGGGGTTCGTCGTAGCGCCCCCTGGCAACCCAACCGAGGATAACAGGCTTCCGTCGACCGGATTATAGGACCGGATTTGTCCATCGCCTGAGGCGACGATCAAACGGTTTCCGGCAAGAATTGGCCCGTAATGTGCATAAACACCTTTGCGGCGGCGTTCGCGCCTTGTTGTGTAATACGGCAGTTCAACAGCCCAGATTCGGGCACCTGTTTCTGCGTCGAGGCGAATAAGCTCTGCCTGATCAGAGACAAGAAAGACCGACCCGCCTGAAGGCCACACCGGGCTGTAGGTTCCTTCTGTTGCGGTCCATATCCGCTCGCCGCTGCGAGCGTTCAGCGCAATCACACTGCCAGATGAGTTACCCGTGTAAACAACATCGCCGTCAATGACCGGGTCACCGCTTACATCGTTGACAGTCGCGTAAACACGCCCACGGCGCTGCCCCGCGACGCGCGCGCCCCAAAGCCGCACACCGGCCTGCGGGAAACCGGCAACCAAGTCACCAGACCCAAAAGGAAATACTGCGACTTTGTCATTCACAGCGGGGCCTGCACCTCCAACCATAACAGATTGAGTTGGCACGCCCGGCAATTCCCAGCGCACACGCCCATCGGCGATGTTAACCGCCCAGGCGCGGCCATCTCTGGAAACAACATAGACAAGATCGCCCAGAACGGTAGGTGCACCCGTTGCCGGTGCATTCAGGCGCTGCGTCCAGCGCATCTGCCCGCTGGCTGCATCAAGCGCGTTCAGCGTTCCAAAGCCCGTTGTTGCGAAAACGATATCGCCTGAAACCGCAAGCCCGCCACCTGATGCGTCACTTGTCCGGTCGGATCCTGGAGTCAAATCCCTGCTCCACAGCAAGGCGCCATCGGTTGTATGTGCCCTTACGCCCGATTGCGAATCCATGGTGAAAAGACGACCGGCAGACGCAACCGGATCAGCCGTGATTCTGAATCTGCGACTATCACCCGCACCAATGTTTGAAGACCAGACGCGGGAAAGCTCCTTTCCAAGCGCAGGATGGATAATCCTGTGCGTTGCAGTGCCATTCCGGTGGGTCCATTCTGAATGATTTACAGCGGCCGGCAGCGTGATCGGAAGCGCAATGTTTCCATCGGTTCCCAGCGCGTTCACTGCTGGAGTGACCCCGTCCTCGGTCTCGCCGGTGGCCGCTTCATCGGAACGTGTTAAAGGCGTCCGCAGATCAAGCCGCTCACCTTTTAACACCGGCTCCCTGGAACAGGCGATCATCGTAAGGATAAGGGCCAAAATTCCGGCGCTCTGGATCAGCTTCACTGCTCACGTCCCCTTAGTGCTCCGAGGTATAAACCACCCCGGACTTCTATTACTCTTTACCACCAACAGCTAGCTTGCTGCCAATGACCCTCCTAGCGCCACAATCAACTGAGACGCACGGCGACGCAAGCCCGCTGTTGCTTCGGTGTCAACCATAAGCGATTGCAGACGGGCAATTGCCGCGTCTATCTCACCGGTCTCCACATCAATCATCGCGAGCTGTTCTTCCGCCAAAAGACGATAAGGCGCACCAGGCGTCGCAATGCTCTCAAGCGCTGCACGCCGGTTTTCCACTGGGGATTCTGTGCCCTCAAGAAGTACCAGCTTGAATGTTGCAAGATCGCGGTAGACTTCCGGTAATATCGCGTCCGATACAATAGATTCCAGTGCTGTGCGCGCGGTTGGAAGATCCTCAGCGATTTGCGATTCAGCAGCCGTTAGCAGCGCCAGAACCGCAGCTGATTCTGCGTCGGCTGAAATTCCTGACAACGCAGAAACTCTTTCGCTTGGATCGTCTGCTTCCAGCGCTGCAAGCACACCATTGCCCACGGCCTCGGCGGCTGCAATTTTGCGCGCCTTTTGCCATTCATTGTAGGCAGCACCGCCAACCACAAGAACAACAAGCAAAGCCGCGATCCAACCATAGCGCCGCATAAGCAGAAACAATCTGTCGCGCTGAACCTCTTCGGTTACTTCTTCAATAAAGCTCTCGGTATTGCTCACGTTCGCCTCCGCATCGGGTCTTCACCCCGTATTCGGCCCTCATACCCCGGAAGACATCGCTTTGCCAAGGGCTCTGACATCAAAGCTTCTGCAGGAAAGAGCGAACCTTGAACCCTGCTGCAGAAAGGACTATTCTAAACCGGATAGTTCAGAATTTAAGTTGGAACGCATTGTACCAGGAAAATGCGCGCCTACATGCAAAATCACATTGTGCCGTGACGGCAGCCAAACGAGGTTAAGATGCGGTTCTTTTCAGTTCTCACCGCAATTTTAGTGTCGGGATTTCTTTATGCGCTGATTATGGAGCGCGAATCGCTGCTTAGCTTTGCTTCCGGTGATCCGTCGGTGTCGGAAGCCCCCGCCGGCGAAGCCGAAGAAGTGCCATCAGAACCGAAACGGTTGGTCTCGGTTGTCGCATTAAGAACGATGGCTCAAACTGTTGATCAGGCAGTACTTTTACGAGGCCAGACCGAGGCGGCAAGGCAAGTCGAAGTCCGGGCCGAAACGTCGGCGCTTGTTCTTTCTGAGCCGCTCCGAAAAGGCGCCCATGTCGAGGCAGGACAGGTTCTTTGTGAACTTGACCCCGGAACGCGGGTAGCCACGCTTGCAGAAGCAGAGGCCCGCCGCGCCGAGGCACAAATAAATTTCACCGCTGCTGCCAAGCTTGCCGAAGACGGGTTTGCCTCTGAAACAAGGGCGGCTGCCGCGCGTGCCGCGCTTCAAGCTGCAGAAGCCGGTGTGGAGGCCGCCAAAAAAGAAATTGAAAGGCTGCGTTTGCGTGCCCCCTTCGCCGGGCTCCTTGAAACAGACACGGCGGAACTTGGCGCGCTGCTGCAACCCGGTGCGCTTTGCGCAACTTTATTGCAGCTAAATCCGATCAAATTGGTTGGCTTTGTTCCGGAAACAGAGGTCAGCCGCGTGTCCCTTGGTGCGATGGCCGGGTCAAGGCTTGCGACCGGGGATGAAGTCGTGGGTCAGGTCACGTTTCTTTCACGCTCTGCTGATCCGTTGACCCGCACCTTCAGGGTCGAAATTGAGGTTAACAACGTTTCATTGAACATCCGCGACGGCCAAACAGCCGAAATCATTATTTCTGCAGAGGGCACATCGGCGCATTTGCTACCTCAATCCGCCCTGACGCTAAATAATGATGGTCGGCTTGGTGTGCGGCTGGTTGGCGAAGGCGATGTTGCAGTCTTTGCCCCTGTCACAATTTTACGTGACACCATCGAAGGCGTGTGGGTAGCCGGCCTTCCCGACACGGCAAGCGTTATCACCGCCGGGCAAGAGTATGTAACAAGTGGCACCAGAATTGCAGTAACCTACAGCGAGGTTGCGCAATGACAGGTTTGGTCGATTGGGCTGCTGAACACGCCCGAATGGTTCTTGCGTTTATCGTCCTGTCGATTCTGGCTGGTGGGCTGGCCTATGCCAACTTGCCGAAAGAAGGCGAGCCTGACATCGAAATTCCTGCTCTTTTCATTGCGGTTCCCTTTCCGGGGATTTCAGCTGAAGACGCAGAAAAATTGCTGCTGAAACCCATGGAAACAGAGCTTTCTGACCTTGATGGTCTGAAATCCATGACAGGAACCGCTGCAGAGAATTATGCAGGGATCGCGCTTGAATTCGAATTTGGCTGGGACAAGAGTCAGATCATCGCGGATGTCCGCGATAAGATGGGTACTGTGGAGGCAGATTTTCCGGATGGCGCGGAAACCTATACCATTACCGAAATCAACTTTTCCGAATTCCCGATCATCATCGTGAACTTGACCGGTGACGTGCCGGAGCGCACCTTGCTGCGCGTGGCGACCAATCTGCAGGACCGGCTGGAAGGTTTGGAACCTGTGCTTGAAGCGGGTTTGGCCGGTCATCGGGACGAAATGCTTGAAGTGGTGATCGATCCGCTGCGGCTGGAAGCCTATAACGTCACGGCGGATGAGTTGATTGGCGTTGTGACACGCAACAACCTTTTGATCGCCGCGGGCGAAGTTGAATCCCCGACCGGTGCGTTTTCGGTTAAAATTCCGTCTTCATTCGACGAGGCGCGGGATGTTTACGACTTGCCAGTCAAAACAAATGGCGACCGGGTTGTTACGCTTGGCGATCTGGCTGACATTCGACTGACCTTTGAAGACCGTCAGGGAACCGCGCGTTTTAACGGAGAGACAACCGTCGCTTTACAGGTGGTGAAGCGCAAAGGCTTTAACATCATCGATACCGCAGCCTTGGTCCGGGCCGAGGTGGAAGCCGAACGCGCCAGTTGGCCGCCAGAATTGCAGGTCGCGATTGATGTTGGCGCGTCAAATGACCAGTCACGCACCGTGAACAGCATGGTGCGCCAGCTTGAAGGGTCTGTTCTGACCGCAATTGCACTTGTCATGATTGTGATTCTGGCAACGCTTGGAATCAGGTCCGCGCTGCTGGTTGGTTTTGCGATCCCGACATCGTTTCTGCTGTGTTTTGTTTTGCTCGCGATCATGGAGGTTTCGGTTTCAAACATCGTGATGTTCGGCCTTATCCTTGCTGTTGGGATGCTGGTCGACGGCGCAATTGTTGTGGTTGAATATGCCGACCGGCGTATTTCCGACGGCGTTGGCCCGATGCACGCCTATGTCGAGGCGGCCAAACGGATGTTCTGGCCAATCATTTCATCTACGGCAACGACCCTCTGCGCCTTTCTGCCAATGTTGTTCTGGCCCGGTGTGCCGGGGCAATTCATGGGGATGCTGCCGATAACACTAATCTTTGTGCTTTCGGCATCTCTTGTGGTGGCGCTGATTTATCTGCCGGTGATGGGCGGTGTGTTTGGCCGCGCGTCCCGCACCTTTGGCAGGGGTTCAAACGCGTTAAAAGGGTTGCCATGGCTTGCGCGGGCCTTGCTCGTTCCACCCTCTCTTTACCTCATTTTTCTGGGTGCAATGCTGACTCTAAACCCGGTGAATCTGATTAGCGGCCCGTCCCTACTACCACCGGTGATCAACTTGTTACCGGGCGCTTTGCTGTTCTTTTTAGGAACAGTTCTTTCCTCGATCACGGTTGGCGCAGCTAAAATCGAACGGCGCGCAAAGAAAGTCGACGCGGGCTATCGGCGCTCCTTCTTTGGCTGGTTCATTCATTTTATCGCCGGCAACCCCGTGATGCCGCTGATATCTATTGCTGCGGTCGGTACCTTTGTTGCCGCGACCTTCATCACCTTTGGTGAAAACAACAACGGCGTTGAATTTTTCGTCGACAGTGAACCGGAGCAGGCCATCATCTTTGTGCGCCAGCGCGGCAACCTTTCTCTGGTGGAAAAAGATGCAGCGGTCGCGAAGGTTGAAGAAGTTGTCCTGCAAACCGTTGGCGTGGAAACCGCCTTTGCCTTTGCTGGCGCTGGTGGGCTGACAAACAATGACCGTGGCTCAGGAGCGCCGCTTGATTCAATCGGCCAGGTCCAGATCGAACTTATCCCATGGGAGAACCGCGCAAACGACGCCAACCTTGACGGAGATCTGGTGCTAGAGCGACTGGAGGCATCGCTTGCTGAAATACCCGGAATACGGACGGAAATCCTGAACCTCAGCCGCGGTCCGGCCTCTGGCAAACCTGTTCATCTGCGCCTGAAAAGCGACAATTGGGAAAATCTGCAAACTGCTGCAGGCCTTGTTGCAGACCGCTTTGAAAACACAATCGGATTGGCTGACGTCGAAGACACCCGCCCCCTGCCTGGCATCGACTGGCAAATTAACGTGGATGTCGAAAAGGCTGGACGCTACGGCGCCGATGTTGCGACTGTCGGCGGAATGGTTCAACTCGTCACGCGCGGTCTGCTGCTTGACACGATGCGCGTCGACAGTTCGGACGAAGAAATCGAAATCAGGGTGCGCCTGCCCGAAGCGGACCGGGTGCTATCAACACTTGATACTCTAAAACTGCGTACCTCTGACGGGCTCGTCCCGCTTTCAAATTTCATCACCCGTGAGCCGGTTCAAAAACTTGGCCAGATCGACCGGGCAGAGCAAAGCCGTTACTTTGATGTTAAAGCAGCCGTAGACGATGGGTTATTTAACGAAGAAGGCGCACCGATAACTGCGAACGAACGCATCGCGTTGCTGACAAGCTGGTTAGAAACGGAACGCCCCCTGCCACAAGGCGTGAGCTGGGAATGGACGGGCGATCAGGAAGAAGAAGCCGAATCCGGCGCGTTCCTTATGAAAGCTTTCGCAGGTGCGCTGGCACTGATGTTCATTATTTTGCTGGCGCAATTTAACAGTTTTTACAATGCCACACTCGTTCTATTGGCGGTCGTTCTGTCCACGGCTGGTGTTCTGCTCGGAATGCTGGTGATGGATCAGGCCTTTTCAATCATTATGACGGGCACCGGCATCGTTGCGCTGGCCGGGATTGTCGTGAACAACAACATCGTGCTGATCGATACCTATCAGGAATATAGCAAGTACATGCCGCGGATTGAGGCGATTACCCGAACGGCACAGGCGCGTATTCGCCCTGTTCTGCTGACAACGATCACAACAATGGCAGGACTTGCGCCAATGATGTTCGGTCTGTCGCTCGATTTTTTGAATGGTGGCTATTCGATCAACAGCCCAACGGCGCTCTGGTGGAAACAGCTTGCAACAGCTGTTGTGTTTGGGCTTGGCATTGCAACTGTGCTGACACTGATTTTTACGCCATCAATGCTCGCACTGAGGGTATGGATATCAATCGGAGCCTACAAGTCTTTCGCAGGTTTAAAAGCGCTTTCCATGGGCCAATCGAGCCGCGCTGCGCGTGACATCGCGCTCAATCGGGCTGCTCGCAAAATCAAACATCCGGAAATCCTTTGGGAAACAGACGTTATGGTCGACGTAGAAGCCGCTGTTCAGACTGACAAAAAGGCTGAAACAGTAGCTGAGGTGAAAGATGTTAAAACGTCAAAAGCAAAGGCGAGCCCTAAACCCCGCAGGAAACCCACGGCTAAAGCAAAAGCGAACACGAACGCAGAGCCTGAAGCCGCTGAGAGCTCCCAAAATCAGGATAACGCCGACAAAGCGACCCTTCCCATTAAAGCTGCGGAATAATTCATTTCGTATCGCCACGCCCTCCGGGCGATCAGGCAACAGCGATAACGTCGTCTTCGCCCTGCTGTTGGCGGTGCCACATCTGCGAATAACGCCCACCACGTTCCAATAGCTCTTCATGGCGGCCCTGTTCGACAATTACCCCATTTTCCAGAACCACAATCTGGTCTGCGTCTGCGATGGTGGACAGGCGGTGGGCAATCGTGATCACCGTGCGCCCCTCAGCCATTTCATGCAGGGAATCCTGAATATTGCGTTCTGTCTCGCTATCAAGGGCGCTTGTCGCTTCATCCAGCAACAGGATCGGCGGGTTTTTCAGCAGCGTACGGGCGATACCAACACGTTGCTTTTCGCCACCGGAAAGTTTTAGGCCACGTTCTCCCACAGTGGTTTGATACCCATCGGGAAGGCTTTTGACGAAATCATGGATTTTGGCTGCCCTGGCCGCGTCTTCGACTTCTTCCCGGCTCGCATCTGGCTGGCCGTAGGCAATGTTGTAGTAAATTGTATCGTTGAACAGAACGGTATCCTGCGGAACGACGCCGATTTGGGCATGAACGCTCTGGCTTTTGACATCGCGCACATCCTGACCGTCTATGCGTAGCGCGCCGTCAATCACATCATAGAACCGAAACAACAAACGCCCGATGGTTGACTTCCCTGATCCTGAAGGACCCACGATTGCCAGTGTTTGCCCGGCTTTGACCTTTAGGCTGACGCCTTTCAGAATTGGGCGTGACGGCTCGTACCCAAAGACCACATTGTCAAAGCTGACTTCCCCATTCGTAACCGAAAGGGCTTTGGCATTGGGTTTGTCTTCGATCTCTGCGGGTTGTTCCAAAAGGTCAAACATTTCCCCCATATCAACCAGCGCCTGACGAATTTCGCGGTACACGGTACCCAGAAAATTGAGCGGCATGGTGATCTGAACCATATAGGCGTTGACCATAACAAAGTCGCCAACCGTCAAATCACCTGACTGAACACCAATCGCCGCCATGACCATCACCCCCACCAATCCGGAGGTGATCAGCAAGGACTGGCCAAAGTTCAAAAACCCAAGCGAATAAGATGTTTTGAGCGCCGCAGCCTCATAGCCTTTCATTGAGGCGTCATAGCGCGTGGCCTCTCTCTCTTCAGAGCCAAAGTATTTCACCGTTTCAAAGTTCAGCAGGCTGTCGATCGCTTTTTGATTGGCATCAGTGTCCTGATCATTCATTTCTTTTCGAATTTTGACGCGCCATTCAGTGACTGAAAATGTGAACCAGATATAAAGCGAAATCGTAACAACAACGACTGCCAGGTACCAGACATCAAACACAAAAAACAAAATTGCTGAAATCATCAAAAGTTCCAGCACAAGCGGGCCGATGCTGAACAAAAGGAAGCGCAGCAGAAAATCAACGCCCTTCACACCACGTTCGATAATGCGGGACAGGCCACCGGTTTTACGCCCGATATGATACCGCAACGAAAGACGGTGCATATGGCGGAATGTCTCTAGCGCAAGCGAGCGGAGCGCGCGTTGTCCGACCTTTGCGAAAATTACATCGCGAAGCTGTTGGAAACCCACAGTAACCAGACGGGCACCCCCGTAAGCCACCGTCAGACCGACGGCACCGACACCCAGCATCCAGGGGGCGTCCGTACCATCTCCGGCCAACACATCAACTGCCGCTTTGTAAAGAAATGGGGTTCCCACCGCGACAACCTTCGCCAGCAGCAACATAAACATTGCTGCGAAGACCCGAAACTTTACCCAGCTCTGATCGGCTGGCCACAGGTAGGGCACAACCTTTTTAATCGTGCGCAACCCACTGACACGGGCAGTATCGCTTAGGTTTGCATCCGTATGGGTTAATCTGCGCATTCTGCGGTCTCCGCCTGCCTGAACGCAGAAAGTAGTCACCCTCGTCCGGGATTGCCAGTGGATTAACACATATTAACAAGCAGTGTCGCTGCAGCTTACATGCGGAATTGTTTTGGTCGCAATCTCAATTCGGTACAGTGAAAATCTGGCCGGGATAGATCAGATCAGGGTCACGAATACGATCTTTGTTCGCCTCGTAAACCCGAACATAAAGCAACCCGTCGCCGTAGTTTTCCTTGGCAATCCCCCAAAGTGTGAAGCCGGGCTGCACGGTTACTACACTTACTTGAACACGGCTTGCCGGTGCCGCTGTCGCAGTCACTGTTTCTGACGCAGATTCCGTCTCCGTCTCAGCTACTGTTTCAGCGACTGTTTCAGCTTCTGCAGCCGCTGCGGCTTCGTCGCGCGCAGCAGCTAAGACCTCTGCAGCTTCGCGTTTGAAAGGAGTTTCCACCCGTGATGTCACCGCCCCTGCTTCGTTCAGCTGATCAATGCGCATTGCATAGACGCCAGGTTCGATTCCAGACAGTTCGACCGACCAGTTACCGTTATCTTGTATTTCTGTCGCTCCAACCGGCGCGTTGTTCAGATAAATCCTGATAAAGCTGTTTTCCTCACCCCTGCCGCTAACAGAGACTTCTCCTGCAGCGCCGTAAGAAATGGCGTCAATTATAACATCTTGCAAAACGTCGGGTTTTGGAATTGCAGGTTGTAAGACGCGCACACCGGTTGCATCAGCCAGCAAAACGGCTGGAGCTACTGGTTCTGGATCGGCAGATTCAGTTTCTACTGTTGTTGTTTCGGTTGCCGCTTCTGCAACTTCAGCAACCGGCTCTGAGATCTCTTCAACCTCTAGCGCCGGATCTGGCGCGTTTTCCTCAGTTGCTATCGTCGCGCCTTCGCTTGCGGACGCTGTCTCATCGACTTCATTTTCTGTCTGCGTCGAGTCAGCCATTGCCACATCAACACCTGTTGCATCTGCCTCCGCTGCAGCTTCATCTTCAGGCAGTGTTTCTTCCTGTGTCACTGCCTCTTCTGCCGGGGCTTCTGCGACAACAACAGGGGCAGGTCTTGGTGCTAAGATAACATTCTCGTCGGACACTATCGTCTGACCGTTCGCATCAGTTGCCCGCAACGTCAAAACCTGTGGAAGATCGCTTGGTTCAATATCAAACAAAGCGACAAATTTTCCCTGCCCATCGGCAACCGCTTCTGCCGCGACGCTACTATCAACAAGAATTTCGACAGACGATCCAGCGGGGGATTGCCCGGCAATCAACGCAGCACCGTCCGGATCAACGCGCACAACATCAAACGTCGGCGGCTCGGGCGTTACATCAGCCTCGGTCGCTGTGTCGTCGACCGGCATTTCGCTGACAACTTCTTCTGTCATTTCAGCCTCTTCAACCGCTGCCGTATCGTCAGTTGCTTCACCTGCACCCGTTGCACCGTTGTTTTCCGAAGGCTCTGAAGCCTCGGGCGCCACCAGCGCGACTTGTTCTGTTTCTCTGTTTCCTTCTGCTATCACAACGGGTTCGCGCGCAGCTTCCAACGCCTTATACCCAAAATGCCCCAGGAATGCCGTAGCGGCGGCAACGGTGCCACCAACTAGCATTCCTTTACTTACACCGGAAAGTTTTCCGTCTGCCATTCCCCAATCTCCAAGATAACGCCGCCCCCCCAAAGAGCAGCGCTTGTACGACCATAACAACGCAGGTATCACGGGTCAAAACAACCCCTTTCATAGGTCTGTGCTATGCTTCCGTTTTCTGTCTGTGTCTATTGTGGTTCCCGAAAAGGTGAAAACCCGGCATTCGAAACCGCGGCAATCGAACTTGGCGAATCAATTGCAAGGGAAAACTGGCGTCTCGTCTATGGTGCCGGTGATGTCGGGCTCATGGGCGCCGTTGCAAATGCCACGCAAAAGGGCGGTGCCGAGACTTTCGGCGTAATCCCTGTCCACCTGATGCAGCTTGAGGTCGGGAAACGCGATCTGTCACAATTCATTGTGACCGAGAACATGCATGAACGTAAAAAGATCATGTACATGAATTCAAACGCAATAATCGTACTGCCAGGCGGCGCCGGTTCATTGGACGAATTTTTCGAAGTTCTAACATGGCGTCAGCTTGGACTGCACCAAAAACCGATCTTTCTGCTGAACTTGGACGGCTATTGGGATCCGCTCATTGCCTTGCTTGATCATGTAATTGTCGAGGGGTTTGCGGACCCTTCGCTTACAACCTACCTGCGCAGTGTGAACAGCGTTGAAACACTTGTCTCCGAGCTAAAAACCACAATTCCTTCTTAAAACGCTCTGCACCTCTGCAAGAACAGCTTGTCTGTCACGGCACTCGATACCCACACTAAACACGAAACCCCGCAGTCTTGGCTGCGGGGCTGAGATATGTCTTGATCCGGGCCACAGGCCGGATCTCAATTCTTCAAAATTCAGGCGTTAGAAAGACGCTCAGCCACGTTTTCCCAATTGACCAGATTATCAAGGAAGTTGGTCAGATAAGCCGGGCGCTTGTTGCGGAAATCGATGTAGTAGGAATGTTCCCAAACGTCACAGCCAAGCAGCGCTGTCTGGCCAAAGCACAGCGGGTTCACGCCGTTTTCCGTTTTGGTCACTTTCAGGCTGCCGTCTTTGTCAGCGACGAGCCAGGCCCAGCCAGAACCAAACTGGCCTGCACCTGCAGCGCTAAACTGCGATTTGAAATCATCAACGGACCCAAAGGCGTCCGTGATACGTGATTGCAGCTCACCCGGCATTGCTGATTTGCCCGGACCCATCATTTCCCAGAACTGGTTGTGGTTCCAAAGCTGGCTGATGTTGTTGAAAATACCGTTCTGCGCAACAGACAACGCGTCATAGGTACCAACGATGATCTCTTCGAGAGATTTGTCCGCCCACTCTGTGCCATCGATCAGCTTGTTGCCGTTATCGACATAAGCCTTGTGGTGCAGGTCATGGTGATATTCGAGTGTTTCTTTCGACATACCGGCGTCAGCCAGCGCATCATGGGCATAAGGAAGTGAAGGAAGTTCGAAAGCCATTGTTGGACCCCTTTGTTCGCGTGTGAAACTCATCGTCTAAATGGCGGTTAGCTGCCCCAAAGGTCAAGGGGCAAGCCAGAGATTTCCAACAAACCTGCGCACCGTTCAGAGGTAACCCACCTCGGACCCCGGCTGCGCCCCGATTTTGAGAACGCCAAAGACATAATCGGCGACTGACCGAAAGGCGACCAGTGTAAATTCATCCTCGCCGGACATCCAGAAGGCTGCCGCAACCTGTGCAATCCGGCTGCGGCGCAGGTCACCTTCTCCAAATGCATCAGATGACAAATCAACCGGGGCAACCTTGGCCAGCACTTCGCGTGCACCAGCACCCTTCAGGCGAAACATGACCCGAGCGTCCGAAACATTGACCGCCATGAAATGTGCCTTGGCGAGCGTTTTTTGCAGGCCAGTAACGGTCTTTTCAACCTGAGCGTACGGCACGAGTAGCAAAAGCTCGTCCGGCGACATCCAGCCAGCGCCCTTGCCGTCGGCCATAGCCATCTTACGCTGTTCAGGAACGCCCACCCCTACGGCAGTTTTGACAGCTTTTTTGATCGCGGCAGAAGACAGATCACCGCGTAGCGTGATCATGCCCTGAAGGCCCATTTCCGTGACCTCGACAAAGCCCGCGTAGCTTGCGTTATTCAATGCGCTGACTGCTTCAGACATTTTGCTTCTCCCCGTCTTTGTCGTAGAAAACCGGATCAACGATCTTCGCCTTCACCATGGTCTGATCGGTTTTGCCGAATTCGATGACTTCCCCCATCCGGTCCGGTCCATGCAGAACCAACCCCATGGCGATGCCACGGTTGAGCGTTGGGGAATGATAGGTCGAGGTCACCCGCCCAACCATGTTGCGCTGAGCGTTATCGTTGTTGCCCGGCGCGATCGCGTAGGCGCCATCTGGCAGCACAGACCCGTCAAGCGTTTCAAGCCCGACCAGTTTCCAGCGGTTCGGGTCGGTCATGTGACTACGCTGTTGCGCACGTTTGCCAAGGTAGTCTTCTTTCTTCTTGGAAAGCGCCCAGTTCAAACCCAGATCCTGCGGAATGATCGTGCCATCGGTTTCGTCACCGATCATGATAAAGCCTTTCTCGGCCCGCATGATGTGCAGCGCTTCCGTGCCATAGGCCATCGCACCAAACTCGGCCCCGACTTCATGCAGCGCATCCCAGAATGCCCGCCCCTGCGAGGCAGGCACCGAAATTTCATAGGACAATTCGCCTGAGAACGAAATCCGGTAAACCCGCGCATCAAACCCGCCGATCTTACCTTCGTTCCATTCCATGAAGGCCAGCGCCTCTTTGCTAACGTCCATACCCCCCAGTTTTTCAAGAACCTTGCGTGCGTTGGGGCCAACAACTGCGATCTGCGCGAATTGTTCGGTCAGGTTGGCGACATAGACTTTCCAGTCCCACCATTCGGTCTGAAGCCATTCTTCCATCCAGGCGTGAATGCGGTCTGCCCCGCCAGAGGTCGTGTGGCAAAGCCATGTATCCTCGTCGATGCGCGCGACAACACCATCGTCGGACAGAAAACCGTTCTCTGAACACATCAAGCCATAGCGGCATTTGCCGACTTTCAGGTTCGACATCATATTGGTGTACATCATGTCGAGGAAGCGGCCTGCGTCCGGCCCCGTGACCACCAGCTTGCCAAGTGTCGATGCATCAAGCAGACCTAGGTTTTCACGTGTGTTTTTCACTTCACGGTGCACAGCCTGCTCAACGCTCTCACCAGACCGCTGAAAGCAGTAAGGACGCCGCCAGTGACCGACAGGTTCCCAATAAACACCGTTTTTTTCGTGCCAGCCGTGTATCGGGGTTTTGCGCAGGGGTTGGAAAATCTCGCCCCGCGCCTCACCCGCAATCGCTCCCATCGAGATCGGCGTGTAAGGCGGGCGGAAGGTCGTGGTTCCAACTTGCGGAATATCAGCATTCAGGCTGTCGGCCAGAATTGCCAGACCGTTGATATTGCTTAGTTTACCTTGATCCGTCGCCATACCAAGCGTTGTGTAACGCTTGGTGTGCTCAACAGATTCGTACCCCTCGCGCGCGGCAAGCTGAACGTCGGAAACCTTAACGTCGTTCTGATAGTCGAGCCACATTTTCATCCGTGCCTTGGGGCCAGCGCCCTGTGGCATGATCCAGACCGGTGAAAGAGCAGCTTCGTCAACCTGCACGGCTTTCGGTGCTGCTGTGCGTTTCGCAGTGAAGCCGGCAGCTTTGGCCGCTGCTTTACCTGCCTTATCTGCATCCACCAGAACATCGGCCGTTCCCATAGCGCCATTGGCGATCCCTGCGGGAACGACAAAGGCAGCGCCATCAGCACCTGTTGGCGAGCGGTCCGCGTCGGGGCGGAAATGGGCCTGTTCGGTATCCCAGATCAGCTTGCCACCGCAGTGTGACCAGAGGTGCACCACAGGGGACCAGCCGCCGGACATGGCAACCGAATCACATGCGATTTCTTCCAGAACCGCGCCTTCGCCTGCTTGCTGACAAATCGCAACACCGGTCACGCGTTTGCCGCCTTTGACCTTGGCAATTGCTTTGCCAGTCTCGATCCGTATGCCAAGTGCGCGTGCCTGATTTGGCAAGTCGCCGTTAGCCTCGGCTCGGGCATCGATGATGACAGGAATATCAAGCCCCGCTTCTTTCAGCGTAATCGCTGTTCTATATGCATCGTCATTGTTGGTGACAACAACCGAGCGGTCGCCAACCGACACGCCCCAGTTAATCGCATAGTCGCGTACAGCACCTGCCAGCATTACGCCGGGAATGTCGTTTCCAGCAAACGACAATGGCCGCTCAATCGCACCAGTTGCCGTAACAATCTGCTTTGCGCGCACCCGCCACAGGCGGTGACGCGGACGCCCGTCGCCCGGAGTATGGTCTGCGACCTGTTCATACGCCAGCACGTAGCCGTGGTCATAAACACCTGAACCCATGGTGCGCGTGCGGACAGAAACATTGTCCATCGCTGCGAGTGCAGCAAGCGTTTCTGTGATCCACTCATCCGCCGGCTTGCCGTCAATCTTTGCCCCGTCAACCGGCGCACGACCACCCCAGTGTCTGGTTTGCTCAACAAGCAGAACCTTGGCGCCAGAGTCACCCGCTGCTTTCGCAGCCTGAAGACCGGCGATACCGCCACCAATGACCATTACGTCCACATAGGCGTAGAAATGTTCGTACCGGTCGGCGTCGCGGTCCTTTGGTGCTTTACCAAGACCCGCTGACTGGCGGATGATCGGCTCAAACACATGCTTCCACGCGGCACGTGGCGCCATGAAGGTTTTGTAGTAGAACCCGGCTGGCAGAAAGCGTGCGACGTAGTTATTTGCAACACCCACATCGAACTCAAGACTAGGCCAGTGGTTCTGGCTGGTCGCCGTCAAACCATCAAACAGCTCTGTCGTGGTGACGCGCTGGTTTGGCTCGAAACGTCCATCCTGCCCCATGTTCACAAGCGCATTCGGCTCTTCTGCACCGCTCGCGATAATCCCGCGTGGGCGGTGATACTTAAACGACCGGCCAACCATCATCTGATCATTGGCAAGCAGGGCAGCGCCCAGCGTGTCGCCCTCAAATCCCTTAAGGCGCTTGCCGTTAAAGGTGAATTCCACGGCCTTGCTGCGGTTCAGCAGGCGGCCAGCGTTTGGCAGACGTGTGCTCATTTTTCGGCTCCATATCCGGGCCATTGGGGGCGTTTCTTTTTGATTTTCGCGAGCAGTGCCTTTGGTGGCTCTGTCGTTTGCGCGCTGTAGGTGCCGAACACCTCAAGCGTCATGGTGCAGCGCGCGGCATGAAACCACTTGCCGCAACCATTCACATGCCGCCAGCGTTCAAAGTTCACCCCCTTGGGGTTTTCACGCATAAACAAATAGCCTTCAAAATCTTCGTCCGAAGAGGCTGGGCCAAAGCGTTTCAGATGCGCCTCGCCCCCGCCGTGGAGTTCGGTTTCTTCGGCGGCCACGCCGCAATATGGGCAGTCTAGAGTCAACATTGCATCAACGCTCCAATTGGACCATTCTTGATGGCATGAGTATCGGTTGGATTATAACTATTTTGACTTTGGGGCTGGTGGTTTTCGGATGTGTTCTGATTGTTCGCCGTGAAAAACGCGCGCAACAACAACGCATTGCGAACCAAAAGCACGAAGCTCATAAACCCAACGCTGGCCTTAACCGCGCTGAACAAATCAACAAAGGTGGATTCGGAGGAGATACCAGTCAATTGTAGCATCAGTGCGCCACCCCCGCAGCAACGCTTTCGTCGATAAACCGACCCTCTTTGAAACGGTCCATACCAAAGGCAGCAGCCAGTGGTCCGGGTTCCCCTTTGGCAACCAGTTCCGCCATCGCCCAGCCAGACCCCGGAATGGACTTAAAGCCCCCGGTTCCCCAGCCGCCATTCATGAAGCAGTTGCCAAGCGGTGTCTTGGTGATGACCGGTGAACGGTCACCCGTTACATCCACGATCCCACCCCACTGGCGCAGCATTTTGAGGCGTGAAATCATCGGGAAGGTTTCGACCAATGCGCGCACGGTTTCCTCGATATGATGGAACGAACCACGTTGGGTGTAGTTGTTGAACCCGTCTGTGCCGCCGCCAATCACCATTTCGCCTTTGTCAGACTGGGACATGTAGCCGTGCACGGTGTTGGCCATGACCACCACATCCATGCAAGGCTTGATCGGCTCAGACACCAAAGCCTGAAGCGCGACAGATTCCATTGGCAGACGGAAGCCAGCCATACCCGCCAGCTCACCGGAATGCCCGGCAACAACAATCGCCAGTTTATCGCAGTCAATCGCGCCTTTGGTTGTGTCAACGCCAACCACCTTACCAGCGTTCTGACGAACACCCGTAACTTCGCATTTCTGGATGATGTCCATACCCATGTCTGAACAGGCGCGTGCATACCCCCATGCAACGGCGTCGTGACGTGCTGTGCCGCCACGCGCCTGCCACAGTGCGCCAAGCACCGGATAGCGGGGGCCATCGATGTTTATGATCGGACACAGTTCTTTCACGCGCTGAGGGCCAATGAATTCTGTCTTCACGCCCTGATAGGCGTTTGCATGTGCTGTGCGTTCATAGCCGCGGATTTCTGACTGGGTTTGCGCCAACATCATCACACCACGCGGGCTGAACATCACGTTGTAGTTCAGATCCTGTGACATGGTCTCGTAAAGGCTGCGCGCCTTTTCATAGATCGCGGCAGAGGGGTCCTGCAGATAGTTCGAGCGAATGATCGTTGTATTCCGGCCCGTGTTTCCGCCACCCAGCCAGCCTTTTTCGATGATCGCGACATTTGTGATACCAAAATTCTTACCAAGGTAGAATGCTGTCGCAAGCCCGTGCCCACCGGCACCGACAATAACAACATCATACCGTTTTTTAGGCTGCGGAGAGGCCCAGGCGCGCTCCCACCCTTGATGGTAACGAACAGCTTCACGGGCGACTGCAAAGGCGGAATAGCGTTTCATTGGCACGTCCAGATTGGGGAAAGCAGGCCCATACCTGCCTATCCTTCCTTGTGCGGCAGAACTCGGCTGCTAAGGACACCCCCAGCGGCATAAATGATAAAAGATGCGACATAGCGCCCCTAATTGAGGCAGAACTCATGCCGCGTCCCTTCAACCAACTCTTAAATTGTACCGAGTTGCGACCCATCGCCCCTTTTTATCCCTCGGCTTCGCATATAGATGTCTTGCAGGAAATTCGGAGGGGCCAATGGGGTTCTGGATCACATCTGCAAGCCTGAGCATTCTGGTGCTGGCATTGATGCTAACAGCACTTCTGCGGCGACGCGAAAGTGTTGATGCCCCCGCAGCCCATGATATGCGGGTCTATCGTGATCAGCTAAAAGAGCTTGAACGCGATCTTGCCCGCGGCGTTGTACGCCATGATGAGGCAGAAAGAACAAAGCTGGAAATCTCGCGCCGCATTCTGAGCGCTGATAAAGACGCAGCAGGGCGTGACGCAGCCATCAAAGCCCCTGAAAAAATGTCGCGCTTCACTGCTTTGCTTGTGTCGCTGGTTCTGCTGGGTGGCTCATATGCATTGTACCATCAACTGGGTGCTGCAGGTTACCCCGATTTACCACTTCAGGCACGCTTGGAAAATGCGGCAGAGGCCCGCGCCAGCCGACCGGATCAGGCCACAGTAGAATCGAGTGTTCCCGCAACAGCGATCCCGCGCGATCCACAGTTTGTTGAACTGATGGTTCAGTTGCGCAGTGCGCTTGAACGCCGCCCCAATGATCTTGAAGGCTTTCGCCTGCTCGCCTCGAACGAAGCCATCATGGGTAATTTCGAAGCCGCCTACCGCGCGCAAGGCCGGGTTCTGGAACTGAAGGGCGACAGCGCGACCGCGGATGACTACGCAAAATATGCTGATTTCCTCGTTCTGGCCGCTGGAGGGTATGTTTCCCCCGAAGCAGAAAACGCACTCATGCGCAGCCTGCAAATTGACAGGGAAAACGGAACGGCGCGCTATTATTCAGGATTGCTTTTTGCTCAAAACGGGCGTCCTGACCTTGCTTTTCAGTTCTGGCGTGGCCTTTTGGACGGCAGCCCGCCGGACGCCCCCTGGGTTCCGGCTATTCGCGCTCAAATCGAAGATATCGCCTATCTTGCCGGGGTGAAATACACCCTGCCGCCAAAGGAAAGTGCACCCATCGGTCCAAGTGCTGCAGATGTTGAAGCAGCGCAAAACATGAGCGTTGAAGAACGCACGGCAATGATCCGCAACATGGTTGAAGGGCTTTCAGCGCGGCTCGCCTCTGAAGGCGGGACACAGTCGGAATGGGCACGTCTGATTACGGCCCTTGGTGTTTTAGGTGAACAGGATCGTGCGCAGGCTATATGGGTAGATGCACAGGAGGTCTTTGCAGACAGCCCAGCGGCGCTTGCGGAAATCGGTACCGCCGCCAAAAACGCTGGAATAGCTGAATGATCTACGACGATATTTCCGAATTCGCCGCCGCATTGCCATCGATGCAGGCGATCGCCGGGATCGACTTTGGTGAAAAAACAATTGGTGTGGCGGTCTCTGACAGCTACCGCGCGGTTGCTACCCCGCTTGAAACCATTCGTCGTAAGAAATTCACGCTCGACGCCGCTCGTCTGCTCGAAATTGCCGATGGGCGCAGGCTTGGCGGGCTCGTGCTTGGTCTGCCGCGAAACATGGATGGCTCTGAGGGCCCGCGCTGCCAGAAAACCCGCGCCTTTGCCCGAAACCTAAGTCGTCTGACAGATCTGCCAATCGGATTCTGGGACGAGCGTTTGTCGACTGTGGCCGCCGAAAAAGCGCTTTTAGAGGCGGATACGACACGAAAACGTCGCGCAGAGGTCATAGATCACGTCGCGGCAGGGTATATCCTGCAGGGTGTGTTGGACAGACTCGGCCATTTGAAATAGGGCGCCACAAGATGAAAGACGATGTTTGGAAAAGAGATGAGGTGCAATCGCCCTGCATCAAAATCTGCGTCGTCCATCCTGAAGCGCGGATTTGTACGGGCTGTTACCGCACAATGGATGAAATTCGGGACTGGTCGCGGATGACCCCCGAAACACGCAGCGATATCATGTCAGAATTGTCTGGCCGCGCCCCAAAACTCGCCAAACGACGTGGCGGACGTGCGGCACGGCTGAACCGGTAGCACCCAAAAAGTTTTCAAAACTTTTTTAAAACTCTTTGCAAGAGTTTTACTACGGCGCATCCAGCCATTCTTTCACGCCGCCTGTGAATTCCGGTCTGAAATAGCAGATCATCCGGCCCTCGTCAGGGGCTTCTGCCCCCTCTTCCCACGAGCTGACACCGTGCAATGCGTGGCGATGCAAAAGATAGGCCTCACCCGGTTGGGCGGTAACTTTCACCCGCGGGCAGGTTTCAAAAACCTCGCGGCGGGCGGTCTGATACACATTGGTCAAATCGACATCCATCCAAGTTTCAACAGGATGCGCCTTCAGCGCAGTTCTGAAAACACGCTGCATGATCTTGTGGCTGCCTTCCCAGATCACCAGAGGAGCTGTGCGATCATTGCAAGCGGTCATCGGAAGCCCAAGCACGAAGGCATGGGGTTCTTTCACCATGCGGCGCCGGGCTTTCCCAACAGGCTTCAACCCATCAACATGTGCGGCGTCCCGGTTTTGTCGATACCAAAAGCCAGCGTCACTTTCGCCCATGCGCGGACGCGGATACCCCGGATAAACAATGGAAACCTGCCCCTTATCAAAGGGCAATAAAGCGCCCCCAAGATAGCTGCGTAGAAACTCCAATACTGTTCCCTTTAGTGGGCCGGACCCTTCGACCGCGCCGCGTTCATCGGCGTTCAGGGCATCAACGCCAACAAACCAGGTGCCTTCACAATCCAGCCAGTCCCGCACAAAAGCAAGGTCACGCCGTGCCTTCAATGCGACTGGAACTGCAGATTTAAGCCACTCAAGTACCGCCGGATCGCTCGCAAATTTCTGCCAACCCTTATCCAGCAGCGCATTCATAGTCCGGCAGCCTTTCGCAGCATGTTAAGCGCAACCAATATCAGAAAAAATGAAAACACGCGTTTCAGTGGTTTTGGATCCATGCTATGCGCGATCTTTACCCCGTAAGGCGCTGTTATCATGGTCATAAGTATAACAAGTATAAACGCAGGAGCATTAACTGAACCAATGGTATAGGGAGGGCGAACATCCGGAACACTTAGCAAAAACCCAATAACAGAAGGGACCGCAATGATCACGCCAAAGCCCGCAGCTGTTGCAACGGCGCGGTGAATTGGCTGCGCGTAAAGGCTCATCAAAGGAACACCGAATGAACCGCCACCGATTCCCATCAAAACTGAAAGAAACCCTAGTATCGGGGACAGGATAATCCGGGTCAAACCACCCGGCATAGCCGCGCCTAACCGCCAGTTTTCACGCCCAAATCCAAGGTATAGTCCGACGATAATTCCCAGGACACCGAATATGCCCTGCAAAACAACCGACCTTAACGAAGCCGCGACCATCACGCCCAAAACAGCCCCGACGACGATGCCCGGGGCCCACCGGCGCAGAATCTCCCAGTCAACCGCGCCCTTTTTGTTGTGGCTGGCCACCGATCTCAGCGATGTCACAATGATCGTTGCCAAAGAGGTTGCCAGACAGATTTGCATCAGCTGAGAGCTTTGATACCCAAGTGCGCTGAACGTATAGAAAAATGCAGGCACCAGAATGATGCCGCCGCCGACCCCTAAAAGGCCGGCCATAACGCCTGCGAATGCACCAATGACAAGCAATAGACCCGCCATCTGCAAAAGTATCGACATCTCTGGCATGGTGGCTCCTAGGCTGTGGTTGCGGCACTCTCAGGGAATTCTTCAACACAGTCCAGTGCCTGTTCGATCAAACCCCAGTCAGCGCCCGCACGGTGCCCGTTTTCAGAAAGCATCCGTCGCCACCCACGCGCGCCCGGCCGGCCGGCAAACAGCCCAAGCATATGGCGACTGACCGACATAAGCTTGCCACCTTCGGCTATATGCGCGTCGATATAGGGGCGCATTTCGCGCACAACCTGGTGGGCAGATTTGTGGGTGATTTCACCAAATATTTCGCGGTCGACGTCAAGCAGAATGTCAGAAGGTGTATGATAAGTCGCCCGGCCAATCATCACACCATCCAATCCAGCCGCCAGCATTTCTTTTGCCTGAGCGAGGCTCGAAATACCACCATTTATTGATATATCAAGATCTTGAAAGGCGTCTTTCATCTTAAAAACAAGCGCATAGTTAAGCGGCGGTATGTTCCGGTTTTCCTTGGGGCTCAGCCCCTGGAGCCAGGCTTTGCGTGCGTGAATTTGCACGCGACGCGCACCCGCATCCCTGACGCGTGCCAGAAAGTCAGGCAGGACCTTGTCGGGGTTCTGATTATCTACCCCGATCCGGCATTTTACCGTTACTTCGACGGATGAGGCTTTGATCATTGCAGCAACGCAGTCAGCAACAAGCGCCGGGCGCTCCATCAGAACCGCGCCAAAACATCCCGATTGCACCCGGTCAGATGGGCACCCGACGTTGAGGTTGACCTCATCATAGCCTTCCTCGCAACAAATTGCGGTCGCGTCGGCAAGCTCTGCCGGGTCAGAACCACCCAATTGAACAGCAACAGGATGCTCCGCAGGGCTGTAACGCAGTAAATGCCGCGCTCCGCCACGCACCAAAGCAGGCGCTGTCACCATTTCGGTATAAAGCAAGGCACGCCGGCTCATTAACCGGTGCAGGTAGCGACAATGTCGGTCTGTCCAATCCATCATGGGTGCGATCGATAGACGGGATGCCTTGTAATTGCTTGTTTTATTTACGTTATCGCCACTCATTTGGATATTTTTAGTTGCCCATTTAGTATCGATTATTGCCTATTTTTGCCCGTTCTGTCATTCAGGGCCAACAAATGTTGGTCTGAAATTTGGAATGTTGGCCCGATGCCTCACATCATTGAACGAAAGCGTAAAGACGGGTCGTCGGCCTATCTGGCACAAATCGACATCAAAAGAAATGGCAAACGGGTTCACCGGGAAGCAAAAACATTTGATCGCAAATCCGCCGCAAATGCGTGGATCAAGAAACGGAAAAAAGAAATTGACGCTGCAGGCGAAGATCTCGGCTCGTTAAAGTCGAAGGGTAAATCTCTTGGAGATGCGATCCGCAAATACTCTCGGGAAAGCATCAAGGAAATTGGCCGCACAAAAGCGCAAGTCCTGAATACGATTTTGGAGTTCGATATTGCAGATATGAGATGCGAGGACATAAAAAGCCCCGACATCGTTGATTTTGCGCGAAGCCTTTCAACCAGCCGGTCTCCTGCAACCGTCAGCAACTACATGTCACATCTCGGCGCGGTATTCACCATTGCCCGCCCTGCTTGGGGTTTACCGCTTGACGGGCAGGCAATGAAAGACGCATTTGCGGTTTGCAATCGGTTGGGCATCACAGGAAAATCGAAAGAACGGGATCGTCGACCGACGCTGGATGAGCTTAATGCATTAATGGCGCTGTTCGAGCAAAAGCACTTGCATCGCCCGAAGTCCATCCCCATGCATCGCGTGGTTGCCTTCGCCCTCTTCTCCACTAGGCGACAGGAGGAAATAACGCGCGTTACTTGGGCGGGTTTGGACACAGAAAATGAACGTGTTCTAGTGACTAACATGAAGCATCCGGGTGATAAGATTGGCAACAATGTCCGGTGCGACCTGCCGGATCCTGCGTGCGCAATTGCAGAGGCTATGCCTGCTGTCGATGCGCGCATTTTCCCCTACCGCACAGACGCTATCAGCGCTGCTTTCACAAGAGCTTGTAAGTTTTTGGAAATAAATGACCTTCGGTTTCACGATCTAAGACATGAAGGAGTTTCGCGCCTGTTTGAAATGGGACTTTCTATTCCTCAGGTCGCGGCTGTGTCAGGCCATAGGTCTTGGTCATCGCTCCAGCGATATACCCACATTGATCAGGTTGGGGACAAATACGACGGCTGGGAGTGGATCGAACGACTAAGCAAATTGCAAAACTTCCATGTGTAATTTATCTGAAATCCTGTTCTGGATGTTGGTGTTCCTGAACAAGCAGTGCGCTCCGAAGGCAGAGGCCACTGGTTCGAATCCAGTCGGGTGCACCAATGAAATTAATACCTTACAGGAAATCTGCAGCGCCGAGAGATTGGTAGTTTCAAGGGCTCGCCCTTAAAACTCTACTATCAACATTAACTTTACGAGGATTCTAAGCTCCAGTATCGCTCGCTTAGCAGCCCTTTGGCAGTAGTGTGGCGAACGCCCCCAACGATCCAAAATGACCATTGCATCGTCTATCCCTCTATGGGCGGCTTGTGCAGGAAGAAGACTTTGCAAAATTTGACCGTAAGCCCATAATCTCATGGAAACTCAACAAATCGGGCAGGTCGATACACATGAAAACTTTCCGCGTGACCGCACGATCTAAAGCGAGTTCAATTTTTCGGAGTGACGACAAGCTAGAAGTCCATTCGGAATTGGATGGGCGACTTGTTCGTTACATGTTCATTACACGATACGTAAAGAATTTCACTGTCCCCCATCCGGGAGACATGATGGTGTTTGCCCAAGGCGACGCGCCAAATTGCATGGAGGCCGCGCAGTCATTTCTAATGCATGGGCAGGTTTTGATCGCGATAATAGCGTGCGTGGCAAACGCTCACGCTAGTATACTCGAACCGGAAATATCGTTTGAAGTCGAACCAGAGTCGGATAGAGGGGAATATTTTCAGAGATTTATGCGTGCCGACAAACCCGCACTTACATCCAGGTTCATCAACGTCGAGGCTGCTTCAAAGGCCATTACTGCTGTTCATGCTTCGGACGAGCAGGACCGCATAATCAGAGCGACTGCTCAATACGCTCAAGCATTGCGGAACTGGCGACACGGATTTGAATTGATTGCATTGTCTCACCTGTTCATGGGCGTCGAAGCAATTCAAAAGGCTTGTTTGCGTCATAAGTTAAAGAAAGATGGAAAAACTAGTGAAGAGCTCGCAGCCGACTGGGGCTGGGTCGAAGGCGGCGGGAATATGACGATCCAACAATACCTAGACGCAGCCGCAAAAGGAGAACTCGTCTTTCAATCAGACCGCGATACGTACAATGCTGCGAAAGATGTCAGCGACAGATACGAACATGGCTTGGAGAATATGGGCACTCTGATACCAAGGGCTAGAGACAATTTAGTTTTGACCGCAAAATACCTCCGCGAAGCTATTTTTAGTGTGCTCGATCTTGATCAAGACACTTTGGAAAAAATTATGGGTGAACCATACAACAAACCGCGTGGTCCGTTAGGTCAGGAGTTGTATTTGTCAGGAGAATTGACGGGAGTCTCCGAAAACTATCCTCCGGACGGATTTGATTGGCCGTCTCTATTCTGGAAGAATGGGATAAAGGACATCACTTTTGATGAACATGTAGACAAATACAAGTATCACCCCGATATGACCGTAACTGGCAACTTCAAAGGTGATGCAAAACTTGAAAACCTAAGGTTTGAAATTTGGGACGCGTCTTCATTCTGGCCAGCAAAGAAAGACACTGAAGAATAGACTATTTGATTGTTTTCTTATTCAGATTGTTATCTACGCGCATTTCCGGGAAAAAACTCGCAACATATTGTGAAAGTTGATCTCCGAAATATACCTCCTACCGCAACCTAAATCGATTACGAAGCCCTAACGCTAGAAAGAACAGAAATACGAAACCTAGGATGGTTTGGATCCCTGACAAAAATTGTAGAGCAGGATGCAATCCGTTCATATATTTACTGTCAAAATACAAACCTTGAAAACCAAATATCTTGAATATGCTTGCAAACGATAAAGCTATGGATTCAAACTTCGTGTGGTAAGTTTCGTAAACAATTTCGTCCCAGTTAAATTTTACTAGGTAAATCAGAAATGGTACTATCAGTAAGGTTGTCAGGCAGTAAATGGGTCGTGCAATACTGTATCCAAACTCAGATAATTCTTGAAATAGCACAAGCAAAAGCCATTTCCAGCCCGAGGCACCTTTTACTCTCCAACGCATTTCCTGCCGATAAAAGAAATGCTCCTCCTCAGGTTTTTGCAGCTCATTCATGACTTGTCGCAACCGGGTATAGGCCTCGATACTGTCTTGCGGGTCGCCTTCACTTACGGGCGGCCAATATTCTGTTTCGGTGCTAAGTCGAGTATCTTGATGCAATACAGTTTCAAAAAATTTGGGGGCTGCCCCGGCGAATTTTGTACGATTAAATCGAGCAGTCTTCTTAAAAACTGAATTGGAAAAGTCTGCACCATGACTGAAAATCGCTTTACCAAAATCGGTCATTTTTCCAAATTCAGCTGATGTAAAGTTTGCACCTAGAAAAATCGCTGAGTTAAAACTTGGAGGGCCACAAAATGTGGCGGCCTCAAACCATGCGTTTGATTTGAATTCAGTGCCGCCAAGGTTGCAAAATTCGCAAAAATAGCATGATGAAAAATCTGCACCACCTTCAAAGATGCAATCTGCGATACTAGCACTTCCGGCGAATACGTATTTGTTAAAAATTACCGTGTTAGAAAACAAGGTTTTTGAGAGGGCTACTTGGTCCTTCGGCAATGGAATTGCGATTCCTTCGGGTACGCGGTCGCGAAAAGCTGCTTCTAACTGCATCCTCTCTTCAATCTCTAACTCGGCTAGTTCTTCTATCGGTAGCCCAATTTTGTTCGCTATAGATTTGCGGTGTTCATCAGACATTCCCGAACAAGCCCAACCATTCCACATACGTCTATTTTGGGCCAGTAGTTCTGAATTCGGGACATGTCTTTCAAACTCACCACATATTGTCGCCAGAATGTACCATGGATTTTCGTTGGCAGGCGTCAGTTCGGTCATTTCAATTTCCTCAACAAATGCCTAATTACCCTATCGGTACAATATTGTCGGTCAATCATTTGAAAAAAAATGGTGCGGGTGAAGCGCACTGACCCACTTTGTTACAAAAACACGACATCGTAAACATGGTGAATCATGCGCGTCTTCGACTTCCCTTATGAAACGGTAGAAATCCGCTGCAAAACCTGCGGACGATACGGGAAGTATTCGAAGAAACGGTTCTGTGAAATTGTCGGAGCCAACACCGCGGGCCCAGACGCATTGCACATACTATCGAAGGATTGCCCAAAACACGATCCGACGAACCGGCTGATCAGCAATACCTGCAAGGTGATCTATCCGCAGCTTGTGAAGTTAAACGCAGACACTTAAATATGTATCACGACTTGACACATGTATCGTGTCACGATACGTATCACAACATGATACAGGGGACTAAGGGCAAGTTAATCGCGGCAGTCATTGCTGGTAAACCCGGTAAGGGCTTTCCCTCTGATCTTGTCCGCCGCGCCGAACGAAAAGTTGCGATATTGGACAGTGCGCGAGACCTGAATGATCTGCGCATACCACCATCGAACAACTTGGAAGCCTTGAGCGGTGACCGCAAAGGACAACATTCCATCCGAATAAATAAGCAATGGAGAATTTGTTTTAAATGGGATGGAACGGACGCAACGGAGGTCGAGATAACTGACTATCACTAAGGTCCCGATAAGAGGACAATACAAACACCAACAAGAGAGCGGAAAGCTCCAGATTTGGAAAAGGAGAGAAAAAGGCAATGGGTCAAAGCATTAGCGGGGCTATAGAAATGAAAAACCCCGTTCATCCGGGAGAAATTCTTAAAGAAGAGTTTTTGGATGAGCTGGAAATATCGCCAATCAAACTGGCCAAATCGCTCAATGTGCCACGCACGCGGATAGAGCGGTTGGTGAAGGAGCAAACATCGATGACAGCAGACACAGCGCTGCGGTTGTCTCGCTTCTTTGGTAATTCTGCTGAGTTCTGGATGAACTTGCAGCGCAGCTATGATCTGGCTGGCGCACGAAAAGAAGTGGATGTTTCTGACATCACGCCGCTCGAAATGTGTGCGTGACTGAATCAGCTAGAAGAAAAAGCCGGAAGTGCGACAAAACGCATTTCCGGCTTTAAACATTCACAGCAATCCCGCCACCGTCGACCTGTTCGAAATAATTAGCTCCTGAACCTTTCCGCCCGACTTCCCTTTACTGATCGTGTAACTCAGGCGCACCTCATCAATGATGAACGGAGCGAAGACTTCCCGGATTTCGGGCTTGTCATTGATCGACATCAGGAATGCACCCTCGATCGAGGAAAGCTGTTCTGCCATCTGCGTATAGGCTCCCCGGTCAAACATCCCTTTCCCATAGTCGTTCTCGCCCCCGAAATAGGGCGGGTCGAGATAAAAGAGGGTATCTTTCGCGTCATAGCGGGTGATCAGCTCTGACCAGTCCAGGTTCTCAAAAACTACACCGGACAGGCGCTCATGCGCGGCTTCAAGCAACGGGCCAAGCCGGGAAAGGTCAAACCGGGATGCCCGGCCTGTCGCGACGCCAAAAACACCATCACGCTTTCCGCCAAAATTCTGTCGCTGCAGATAGATGAATCGCGCCGCACGCTCCAGATCGGTGAGCGTGGCCGGATCGGTTTGCCGTAGCCGCTCAAATTCCCGGCGCGAACTCACCTGAAACTTCAGGCAATCCATAAACTGCGGGTAATGGCGCTGCAGAATCCGAAACAGATTGATGATTTCTCCGTTCAAATCATTGATCACTTCGGCTTTTGGTTTCCAGCTTCGGCGCAGGAACACCCCTCCCATGCCGACGAATGGTTCGACATAGGTTGCATGTGGTATCGCATCGATCCGCTCGATCAGGGTTTTCGAAAGCTGTTTCTTGCCACCCAGCCACGGGGCGACAGGCGCGGCAGCCCGCACTTGTTCCATTGTCATTGTCTTTGATTCCAGAATAAGAGTTGCCCGCTCTCGCGAGAGTCGGGCGACGGTTTCTGGTAAGTACGTCGGCGCAGCTATTGTTAACGCAGGCTGCGTGGTGAGCGGTGGTGGTACACCGCTTTCCCCCGCCAGTGAGCATGGCGAGAGTATTTCAGAAAATCATGAAATCTCTGTTCACAAGTTCTAGGCTGTAAGTTCAAATGCTTAAATTCAGGCTACATATGCCCAAGCAAAAGCTTCTCTACATCAGCGTATGTAATAATACTCGAAACTTGCTCTTTAGCTTTGGACTGCTTTCTCGGCCTATCCTTTAGTTTGTCGAGCTGACTTTCCTGCCCTAGAGAGAACAACTCTTCTATAGGTGACTGGATTGCTCTTCTATCGAGACCAGCAAAATCTAAAAGCAAATCTATTTGAGAGTCTTGTTTTTCAACCGAGATCAGGTCTTCAAATCTTACAAGAATCTTATTGTTTTCTTTCCAAAGCTTGTACAAATTGATCAATGATATGTAGTTTTCAACAGCATCTTGAAGAAAAAGACGACGTTTGCGAGTCATGTTCTTCAGTGGATTATTATTCATCATGCCAGATCGAACCAGTTGCGAAGATATCGCGCTAACTGGATCCCTCAAAACGAAAATCAGGCCGCTTGCTTCATCCCAATTCTTTTCGCGTAGAAAAACTTCTCGGACTCTATGTGCCTTGAACGCAATTGGACGAGTATCCGAAATTGTTATTAGTTTTTTTTCTAAATTCAGCTTCCTCGAATGGATTGGGGGGTCAGATTTGATACCGAGACACCCTTCTGTCGGCCTGTGAGAGTAAGCTTCGAAAATGGTTCGCACCAAATGATTGCCACTTCTTGGGGCAGAAACAATATGGAAGGATGGATGAGTCAATTTTAGGTTGTCAAAAAGCACATTGTTTCCAAAGATTTAATGCGCCTAAAAATACAACGAATGAGCGCCTGAGTACCGCCCCACGCTAGTACCGCCATAGTTGCAAGCGTTCACTTTCTTGGACCAAATGTTGATTTGCGTTGAGAACTGACCCGGTATTTTCACCGAGATTTGACCCACCCTTGATTATGTATCAGCGTTTATTTCGCGGTCAATGTCGGTGTTTCCTTTCGTGTTTTCTTTGCGGCCTCAGAG
>NZ_JAGFNU010000013.1 GCF_018457175.1 Pseudohalocynthiibacter aestuariivivens | reverse complement strand
GGCTTTAGTCAAGCCAAACTCAGCGCCGTCGCTCGTCAACTCAACGAGCGACCTCGAAAGACCTTGCAATACCAAACGCCAGCAGAGAAATTTGAAGCATGTGTTGCGGCGATCAGTTGAAACCACAGGGACAAAGGTGCCATTCATCTGCCATTCTTGTGAGGCAGAAGAAGAGCATATAGAGCCGAGTTGATAGGTGCCTCGATGCGAGCTTTTTTTGAAAGCCTCGCCGCCGCTCCGGATATCCATTCGATTTCAAGAGGGCGACCATTCTCTAAATCGATCGCCGTTGAAGCCCTCATTTTCGGTGGCAGTGCTAGTGCAGCCGACCAAATTTTATCCTCGATGTTGTCAGGCAATGAGACTCCCAGGACGCGGCCGATAGACGCCGTCTCCGAGACAACTCTCCGGAACAATTCGCTGAGTTGCGGATTAGTTTTGATGTCATTCATGGTGCACCGGCTGGCGGCGGTGACACCTGAAACGGCCGAAAACAGAATGAATTTGGACCAAACATCGCGTTCGATATCACCCGTCGGGGGTGCTGATGATCCCGCCCCGTTAATCGCATTTCTCAAGGAGTCAATGCGCTCTGAAGGTCTGCTATCGCGTTCAGCAAAAGTGAACACATTGAACTCACCCGTTTGCTTGATAACGCCCGGTGAGGCAATTGTTGTCGACACCTGCGCCATCCCGTTTGCAACGTTGTGCTCAGGTAAGATTTCGGCCAGCCTATCTGATGCCTCAACGCCGTTGAGAAATGGCACAACAACAGTGTCGGCACCAAGCATCGGCATGCAAGCCCTTGCAGCAGTATCCAACGCATCACCTTTGACACCGAAGATAATTGCGTCAACCTCCCCGACTTCAGACGGGTTATCTGTCGCGATCCATGGGTGAACGCATTCAACACCTGACGGGCTCTCAAGCTTCAGCCCATTCTCAGCTATCGATGCAAGATGTGACCCTCTGGCAATCGTGGCAACCTGATGCCCGCTTCTCTAATTGGGTGTTTGGGTCAAGCTCGTTTTCCTTCTTTCTTTTGGGTTTTTGTCGCTCATCCGGGTCACGCTTCTCTTCGCAGTCTGGTTGATGCTGTGATTGCACCGCTGCACGCATATGTCGGATTGGCAGTTGAGAGCCCCGCTCTGAGACGCGCTTCTAATTGCGCAGCAGACATTTTCGGCTTCATCCACGAACCTCGTCCGGTGAGGACGACCCCGTTAGGTTGGGTGGTCGACTTTTAGATCATGCCATGCCTCCCACTTGTTCCTGACGGAATTCCGTGCCGTCGATCCACATACGATGCAGTAAGACAGCCAACTTGCGTGCAACAGCGACAACAGCTCTGCGGCGACCTTTGGTGCGCATCAGCCGCATGCCCCAGGACTTGATCCGCGATCCTGCCATTGTTCGCATAAGCAATGCATTTGCAGCAGCATATAGCGTCGCGCGGACATCTCGGTCACCTGCTTTCGATATACGACCTGGATTATCGTGCTCCCCTGACTGGTATCGTCGTGGTGTAAGTCCAAAATGCGCTGCAACAGTGCGGGACCGTTTGAACCGTGTGGGATCATCAATGGCGCCC
Source organism: Pseudohalocynthiibacter aestuariivivens (assembly GCF_018457175.1). GTDB lineage: Bacteria > Pseudomonadota > Alphaproteobacteria > Rhodobacterales > Rhodobacteraceae > Pseudohalocynthiibacter > Pseudohalocynthiibacter aestuariivivens. The sequence continues at coordinate 108,609 of NZ_JAGFNU010000013.1, read as the reverse complement.
TTAAAGGTCAATGCCGCAATGGGGCCAACCCCGGGAACCGTCATCAATCTCATGCAGACCTCATCGTGGCTTGCCGCACGTTTGACTCGTCGATCCAGTTCCAAAAAATGCTGATAAAGCACCACCCTTGCGTCGAGCAGGGGCACCAGGGCATGTGCGAGAACATCATCCATCTCGATTATAGGTCGGACGACACCATCAAAGCTGCCATGCTTGACGGTTTTGGGTAGACGAATGCCAAATATCTTCAGCAATCCGCGAGCTTCATTGGCCAAATCCATCGTCTTCTTGAGCAGTGCCTTGCGCGTACTCAGCAACGCACGAAGGCCATGGGCTTCGCGGCTCTTCATATGAACAGGACTGAACCAGCCGGTACGCAGAACCTGAGCGATGCCCCGTGCATCGTTTTTGTCGGTTTTGTTTCTCATCGCTGACAGGGCAGCGTTCACCTGCCGGGCTTCCATACAAACGACATCAAAGTTTGCTGCCTTCAGTCCAAAGTAAAGATGTTGGCTCATCGTTCCGGCTTCAAAGCCAACGCGTTCTATCGGATATTGAAAATGAGAAAGACACTCTGCGATGTCATCAACCTCGCAGGCCAGCTCACGTTCAAGGACAACCTTGCCCCTCGTATCGACGACGCAAAGAGCGCATGACCGCAGCGATACATCCAGTCCAACAAAATATTCCATCATCTATCTCCCTTGTTCACAGCAATCCTGTGATCCTATCGGGAGCTCGACCTCAGAACAGAGGTAGCCCAATTACGCATGCTCTGGGCCAGTTTAACCGCCAAGAATCCTCCGATCCCGCCGGTGGCTACAGTCGCAATTCGCATTTGGACCTCCAAAAGACATTCGCGCATTCATTATAGGACGCCGATAGGTCGTGTTTCCACCTAAATGGTGCCTAACTTTGATCTTCGGGGGGGCAATGAGATTCTTTACTAGCGATTATTTGCATCCGCTTCGGGCTCAAAGCGGTAGTTCGCTGCGCTTACTTCAAATGACTGCTATGCGGGACAAAACGGACATTGGTCGGCAACTGCCAATTATCGTAAAAAATGATTCATCAAAGGCGCCAATTCACTTGGTCGCCGAGCAGAGGAGCAACTCGCAGGGCGACTCGAAGCCGCTTTCATCTTCAAACTGCTTTAGTGCCTCAATGATCTCTGACCAAATCGCGGCTTTGGCGGTATCATCCATGCCACTCAGCATTTGTTGCATTGTCCCTGATGCCTCGCGACGCCACCTGACACATTCTTCGGCGGACCGGAATCGTAGAGGTGCGTCGAAAACTTCTTCTTCAATCTCGCTAAAGCCGGCTCGTTCAAATTGGTCCGCGAGTATGCCGGGCATACCTAGACTGAATGGTCCCGGCTGGCCGGCGATTGGGGCGGATAGACCGCGCCTTTCGCGGATAAGACGAACTGGTATTGAGAAGAACGGAGTTTTATCTGCAGTTGTGAAGACAACTGCAGAAACCCGTCCACCAGGTTTCAGTACACGACCGATTTCTGCGAGCGCTCGTTGCAGGTTCGGCAAATACATTAAGCCTAATCGAGATATCGCCGCGTCGTAGTGCTTGTCGGGCACGCTGAGTTCTTCAGCGTCCATGACTGCGGCCTTTAGTTGCTTCAGCCCCATTTTCGTGGTGACAAATGTAGCGATCTCTACGAACTCAGGCACTATGTCGGTTGCCAGAACCTCACCATGTAAGCCAACGCGTTCGGCGGCTGCAATCGACTGGCCGCCGTCACCGGCAGCGATGTCGATGACTTTGTGTCGGTGCTCAACGTGGGCAGCATCGAGCATTCTTTCAGTTGCGTTCTTCAGCCATTCGTTGATTTCAGGAATCCACGCGTGCCAACCCTTCGCCGCACGTCCCCATTCCTCAGTTACGGCCTTTTTGTAGGCGTCTGCATCGAAAGACATCTTGATAACTTTCCTATGAGATCTCATCAAAGCATACACTTTGAAAACGAGTTCATTGACATTCACTTCCCGTTGCGGACATAGCAGACCTCGAGAGACTGTCCTATTTGTCGGCTCCGAGCTTTGCGACGAGTTGGTCGCCATTGCCTAGATACATGTCAATATCGTGAAGCCGAACGGCGTCGATCCAGACAATCGAACGCCATTATGCCGAAGCCACTTAATTGGCCTCTAATTCCGAAATTCGCTCTGCAAATAAGTTTTTCAAGACCCCTGACAAGGCAGCATTCTGCAAGGCGCGCTGCATTTCACCCACATTTCGCTTGTCAAAAAAACGAAGCCGGTGAACTTCTTCAACACTGGGGGCTGTTACGTCGGTTTTCACGCGCTCAATCGTGTTTCCAGCCTCAATCGAGCCCTCTTGAAGCACACGAAGATAAAATCCGGTTTTCGCAGTGGCTATACAGGATTCGAGTGCTTTGGATGAGCCCAATTTAACTCCGAATTTAAAGCAGGGCATACGTGGCATCGTAACTTCGAACACAGCCTGACCAATGCTGAGTTGATCGCCAATTCGCACCTCGTTCTCGACCAACCCCTCTATGGTTAGGTTCTCACCGAAGTGTCCGAATTCAAACGGCTCTTGCCCATAGAGATCATTAAAAAAGGAGTAATGTTCGACCGGCGAGGCGAGCACCGCTTTATCCGGCCCGCCATGTGCCTTCAGATTGGCCTGTTCATCTCCGTCGAGATTAGTCCGACGGACCATGCACAACCCGTCAATTGGCTTTTTGTAGATGGCCGTAGGAACATCCTTGCCCATGTACCGGATCGTTCTTGGCTTGCCAACACTGATTGCCAGAACACGCATTCTCCCTCCAACCCCGGCGCACAACGAAGGCCGATCTGAGAGCCATGCATATCACAGTAGCCAAACAAATTCTAATCTCGCAGTTCCTACCCGGCTGTCATTCGGGTGTAACTAAGGTCTTTAGGTATTCCCGTGTTTCGCCGTCCCAAGAGCTGGGATCTTCGCCATGGGCAACGACAGCGTGGAGCTCCATCAGTTTCCAAACTTCATCCTCTGTCGCGGCAACAACCTTGCCCGGGCAGTCTTCCATGCCTTCGCAATCCTTGCAGGCGTATGAATATGCAGTGCTCATCTTGATCTCCTTCTCAGCTTTGAATCCGGCATGGCCTAAAATTCGGGAAATGTAGGAAGTTCGTCGGCAAATTTGATCCAGGGTTGCTGGTGGGAAACAAAGACATGGGTCTTGGGCTTGGCAATGGTGGGATCGTCGAGAGTGGCCGCTGAGAACCACGCGTCAGCGCTCCAGTCCTGGCCCTCGACTTCGTTTTCGGCAGCGTAGGTCAGCGTTGTCCCGCAATCCCCACAAAAGCCCCGTTTTATTCCCGGCGTCTTCTGGAAAATCTTGATCTCGCCTTTAGTTACTACGAAATCGTCAGCTGCGACCTTGGCCCAAGTGACAAAGGCACTGCCGAGCGCCAATTGGCACGAACGACAATGACAATGACCGGACCAAGCAGGCGGGCCGACAATTTGATAGCGGACTGCGCCACAATAACATCCACCTCCGAATTTTTGCATAGCTTCGCGCATCCTCTTTCTACTCGATAGCCAATTAAATCTCCCGCCTATATGGGAGGAAATCGGCTTCGCCCTCAGATTCATCACAATGTCAGTATTGCTTTTTTCACGTCTACGTGCGACTCAATAATTGTATCGAAACATTAGAAATTCTATTGTATGGACTGGATGAACCTTCCCCCTTTAAACAGCCTTCGTGCGTTTTCAGCAGTCGCTGAAACAAGGAGTTACACCTTTGCGGCGGATCGGCTCAACGTAACGCAAGCCGCCGTTAGCCAGCAAGTGAAGATACTTGAAAAACGCCTTGGTATCGCCTTGGTTACACGAATAGGGCGAGGTATCGAGCTGACAGGTCCGGGAGCTCTTCTTGCCCGGGAACTGGACCTTGGATTTGAAATTATTGGCCGAGGCGTGGAGCGCCTATCTGAAGACGCAGCAAACCGTCCCGTACAGGTAACAATGTCTCCGGCGTTTGCGGTGGAATGGCTGATGCCAAGGATAGCGGAGTTTCAACGGGAAAACCCAGAGATCACGCTCATGCTCAACCCGACGTCAGATGTTGTGGAGTTGAAGTCCGGTGGAATTGATGTCGCGATCCGATATCGCGACAGACGTCGACCTGGTCCGGATATCGAGCCAGTGCTGATCTCGGACATGATTGTGATTGGGGCACCATCGCTCATCGGTAATCGGGACCTGAGCGACCCGGCTTCTTTGTCCGACCTACCCTGGCTCCAGGAGCTAGGTACAAACGAAGCTGCGGAATGGTTCACCTTTCACGGTGTGGTCCCGGATCGGCCGTTAACCGTAAACCACATGCCAGGGAACCTCATCATGTCTGCGGTTCGTCGCGGCGACGGTATCACTTACACAGCGCGTGCATTTTTCAAGGACGATCTCGAAGCTGGAAAGGTCGTCGAGTTATTTTCCGAGACTCTATTCGGCGTTTACTACATCCAAACGCCACAAGAATATGAACGCCCGGCTACCAGGACATTCTTGGATTGGCTCAAATCCAAAGCGGAGACAGTATCGGCTTGAGCAAGCAATGTCTGGCCAGTCCGGAGTTAACAAGAATCCCGCGCCTCGTTGTCGGGCAAGCTACTAACTCCTCTCAAAACCAACTTTTGAATTCGAACTCTCATAACTTAGGCGTCAGATGGGTTTCGCGAGATCAGAAAACCAGACGTTCGCTGAGGCATGCTAAATTGGCAGTTTGGGCTCAAAGCGGTAGTTTGCTGCATTCTGCACTAATGACCGCGGTAGCGGGACAAAGCGGCCGCTTTGAACTTGGCAAGATACCTCCGACTCGCCCGTATTGACATCGTGCATCGTTGACAACTTTGGGTATTTAAGGATCACGGTCAGGATTGAGAAGTATGGAAGCAATGGGCCGAATCTTAGCCAGCAAAATACATCTATCTTTTTAATGCACGTCATGGCCATTTTGGTAGCTAAGGGCTCAAACCAGCCGTTGTTTGCATGATCATCCAACGGCTGTTGAGCGGGACTTTGTTTCCGTTCGTTGCCCAACGGGAACATTGCAAAACCAAGGACGTTTTGCTGGCGATTTCCAACCACCTATGCTTGCTGTAATCGGGCAATGAACAATCAGTTGTTTTGCCGGAGCGTTTTAATGACCGCTGCAGTTTCCTGTTTTCCGTATCCGGCGGCTTGTGCTCTCTTGACCCATTCGCGCATCAATGCCGGGAGTTCGCTGTTGATGCCAACAGAAACCGCGTGATTATACAGGCCAGTGACTGCCTCTCCAGCCACATCAACCGACGCGCCGCCTTTGGAAATCCTGTCGAAGGAGCCGGCTTGGATCGTTTCGGTTAGCGGAATCGCCCTGTCACCCGGCGGCAGGATAGAGGTGAATTCCGATACGGGCACCCCTTCGGCTTCACAAACCAGCGCGCCGTGAATTGACCCGAAAATGATGCCAAGAAGGCGCGACAGAAATGCAAGCTCCAATGTTGCCGCCGCACGGGCATTCGAACCCACGTATCGCAAGTCACCCGCCAAAATCCCAAGATCGGTTTCGCAATCCGCGAAGGCGGATTTTGACCCGGCGACCGCGATCCGGCCAGTGGGTGTCCCGATGTTTCCGGGCCAACACATAATGGTTCCATCAATGTAACCTGCGCCCCAATCATTGAACTTTGTTTGGCTGTCCTCAGATTCCTGAGGGGTGGATGTGCCGAGTTGAACAATGTTGCGCCCGACTACTGCGTTTGAAACCTGCGATGATTCAAACAGACTGTTTGTGGTTGAATAGTTCATAAGACAGATTACCGACCGCGGACTGGCAGCAATCGCCTCGCTGAGGTCGGATGCTGGCCGCGCTCCCCGGTCCACCAGTGGCTGCATCTTTTCAGCCGTGCGGTTCCAGACTGTCACTTCGCGCCCGGCTGCCAAAAGAGCGCGCGCCAGCGCAGTTCCCATCGCCCCCAATCCCACTACTGTAACGTCGCTCGTCATTTCAACACCCCCCAAATTTAGGCCACCAACAAACACTAGAATGGCAATGGCGTCACGAAAAAAGGCGTTTACCTCAATACTTCAAGTGCTTTAACCGACCCCGACCTGCGGTTCGCTACACGGGTGTCGAATGACTTTTGTGCGGGACAGAGCGAACTCCGAGCAAGAGAGATTTTCTCCAGTGAAGCGCCGTTCCAAATTGTCGAAGCAGAGAAATTTCATGGCGATTGGGGAAGCTACCATGTCTGTGATACTGTTCACACAAAGAGGAGAGTACCGCATGGCTTTGGACAATAAAGACGACACAGATTTTGTGAAATTCTGGAACACGGTTCTGGAACCCAAATTCACAAAGTACCGGCACATCTTACAGGGTGGGTTGTCACGCCATTCCGCGGCAGTGATCCCAAATTTGCCCATCAAAGAAGGAATGTCAGTGCTGGATGTCGGCTGCGGATGGGGAGACATGTCGCTCCAAGTGGCTGAGATTGTTGGACCAAAGGGTCGAGTTGTCGGCATTGATTGCGTCGACGCGTTCTTGGACGAGGGTAGGAAAGACGCCGCAGCAGGAGGACTATTGAACGCCGAGTTCTCCCGCGGCGATGCCGAGGTCGCTCTACCAGAGAATGAGTTCGACTATGTGGTTGCGCGTTTTGGCACGATGTTCTTCACAAATCCGGTAGCTGCATTGCGACGTATGCGTGTGGCACTCAAACCGGGCGGGCAAATGACACATATTGTCTGGCGTCGGCGTGAAGACAATCCGGCATGGCAGGAAGCAAAGAACATTACCCTTCGACACCTTCCGGCTCCGGGTGAAGACGCTGATACCTGTGGACCTGGTCCCTTTTCGATGGGCAATCAGGAGATGGTGGGCCTCATGATGAAGAGCGCAGGTTACGAGGACGTCACTTTCACTCGCGTGGACGAAAAGATCATGGTTGGGACAACCCCAGAAGAATGCATCGAATTCGCGTTGGCAATCGGCCCAGGTGGAGAGGTCTTCAGAGAGGCAGGAGAGAAGCTTGCCGAGGCCAAGCGCCCTGAGATCGAGAGTGAGATGCGTAGCTTCTTTGAGAACCAAGAACGGGACGAAAATGGCATTTGGGCACCCACCTCATCATGGGTGATAACCGCACGCAATCCCGCTTGACCGAAATTTAGTATCGGTTCCGCTCCGACAATCTTGCATTAGGTTTAAGATAGAGAAAACTGAGTCCGCATAGGGCTCAAAGCGGTCATCAGACGCTTTCAATCAGTTTTCGAAGCAAAATCGGCTGCCCGATGTCCGCTGAGCGGGGCAAAGCGGACGTATAAACTGAATCCGGCTTTACTTATTCAACTGGAATGTCGACGGTTCCCACAATGTGAGTTTGTCTCAGAGGCATCGCCTTGAACATAATCCCGACGCCGGTGGTCGCGATGCCTTCCCCTGTCATACCCTCAAACTTTCCGGTACCGTTGGCGATGACCCAAGGGCATTGTCAGACAAAACGGCCTTGAGGCGGGCAGGGCGGTTTCGTAGCTTTGCCGGATGACAAAACGCAGCCCCTTTCGTTATTTCAAGACCAGCCCTGAAATCATCCGCCTGGCGGTGATGATGTATGTCCGTTTTCCACTTTCGCTTCGGAATGTTGAAGATTTGCTGCACGAGCGTGGCATCGATATCAGCCACGAGACGGTTCGGTTTTGGTGGAATAGATTTGGACCGATGTTCGCAGCAGAGATCCGCAGAAATCGGGTCAGCCGACTGCGTGCATTCTCAAACTGGCAGTGGCATCTTGATGAGGTCTTTGTGAAGATCAACGGCGAAACGCATTGGACAAAGCGGCGGCAGAAGCGTTGCGAGATACTCTAGTCCAGGGATACCGCTGGCTTTTGGTCGATGAGTACCAGGACGTGGGCCCTGAGGAGTATGCTCTGATTTCTGCGGTGGCTGGTCGAAGTCTGGATGATCCTGACCTTCGCATAAGCCTTTTTGCGGTCGGAGACGACGATCAGAATATCTACTCATTTGCTGGCGCTTCAGTCCGGCACATCAGGCAATTTGAACAGGACTACTCGGCGAAACCAGTTTTTCTCACAGACAACTACCGTTCGGCCGAAAACATCATCTTTGCTGCGAACGCCGTCATTGAGCACGCCGCAGACAGGATGAAGGTTGGCCATGACATCACTGTCGACCAAGCTCGTCGCAAAGAGCCACCCGGCGGAGAAATGGCGGCACTAGACCCTGTCGTACAGGGCCGAGTGCAGATCCTTGAGTGTCCGCCCGGCAATGACGCACAAGCGATGGCAGCCCTGGACGAGCTGCTTCGTTTGTCGCGCCTGATCCCTGACTGGACCTGGTCAAAGGCAGCAATCATCTCGCGAGACTGGCGTAAACTGGCTCCGTTACGGGATTACGCCGAGGCCCTTGGTGTTCCCGTCGAGATCGCTAATGAACAGATCCCGGGCCTGTGGCGAATGCGGGAGATGCAAGAGTTCATCGGCACACTTCGCGAGGATCGCGGCCAACTGTTCTCAGTGGCTGACCTGACCAAAAAGCTGAACGCAATTCCAAGCTCCCGATGGACGAAACTAATAGGTGAAGGCTTGGGGATTCTCGCGCGAGAAATTGATGGCCGTAGTCTTCCCTCGGAAGACATCATCGAGTGGCTCGCGGAATGGGCGGGCGAGACATGGGGCGAACAGCGCGGACTGAAACTTCTTACAGCGCACCGTGCGAAGGGGCTTGAGTTTGACGATGTGGTGATACTCGACGGCGGCTGGGAGCGTCCCAGCAGGAATGAAGATCAGGACGCACCTCGTCGGCTGTTCTATGTGGCCATGACACGTGCACGACGAAACCTGACCGTGATGAGCAATGATAATCACGAGTATCTACCGACGCAGTCTCAAGCGATTGTAAGTCGGACTGTTAAGCCCGATTTAGCTTCCTTCCCCAGGCCGAGAAGATACTTTCAGTCAGCGGAGGCGCGCATGGTCGACCTATCTTTCGCCGGGCGCCAAGGTAACAGCCACCCAGTACTCGTCGCGACTTCAGAAGCTCGAATTGGCGACGCTTTGACACTTATTCGCGATCGAGACCGTTGGCAATTGACGGATGCCAAAGGCCGGAGCCTTGGTCGCATGGCAAAGAGCTTCTCTCCACCTGCCAATACAAAGTTTGTGCGCGGAGAAATCGCAGCGATCCTTTGCTGGCGTAAAGATGATAGTGACGAAGCGTTTTATCACACGATCAGGCGAGAGGCTTGGGAAGTCATCGTTCCGGAGTTGGTATTCGAAGAACTCTGAATTCGACCGCTCAGTCCACCCGTTGAATCCGCCCCTCGTTGCTGACCTTGCCTGCCAATGGAACGATTGCTCAATTGGTCGCAGGTACGGCCCGTTTCGCATCAGTCTGACATCAATTCGTAAGGGTAAAACAGGCCCGGTGAGGTCTATTTCCAGGCTACGAAACCGCGACCTAAACGACTCCAATTTTAGCAGGGCTTGACACAGTAGCTTTCACATATACCATATATTGTATGGGTATGACCTTTCCGGTAGCAAAGCGGCCGGTCTGATCGCCGGACGGCTCCCTGTGCGCTTTGCAGAAGTCCATGTCTCGGATGAGAGATGGCGGTACGCCCCGGATAGGGCAATTGCAACACGCGCTGGATGGCGCAGTTGCTCTCATTTTTAAAGAAATCAACGCACCATGTGGTGCCGCAGATAGCGCGATCGTGTGCCTGAATATGTATGCGATGCCCTTTAGGAGAACACTATGTACCTTGCCATTGAACATATAGAACCCGGAAAACTGAAACCATCATCCCGAAACGCCCGCACCCATGAGCGTCGACAGGTGCGCCAGATTGCCGAAAGTATCAGGCAGTTCGGATTTGCAAACCCAGTTCTGGTTGACGAAGCGAACATACTCATCGCCGGACATGGCCGTCTCGAGGCGGCTCTGCTGCTTGGGCTTGAGCAGGTTCCCGCTATCCGTCTTACACATCTTTCCGACGTTGAGAAACGCGCGTTGATGCTGGCCGACAACAAGATCGCGTTGAATTCCAACTGGGATGTCGACTTGCTTGCTACGGAACTTGCAGATCTCTCAACGATGAATCTTGACTTCGAACTTGATCTCACCGGGTTTGAGGTCGCCGAGATCGATCTGATCATCGCAGAGCAGGCTGAAGCTGGTGCCACCACAACTGAAGAAGCACCATTGCCAGACCGGTCACGACCGCCGATCTCCCGGCGTGGCGATCTTTGGCTGCTCGGAGCACACCGTGTTCTTTGTGGCGATGCAAAAGACCCTGACGACTATGCCGTTCTAATGGATGGTGAGCAGGCGAATATGGGTTTTACTGATCCACCCTACAATGTGCCTATCGTCGGCCATGTAAGTGGCGGTGGCCGGGTCAAGCATCGCGAGTTCGCAGAGGCCTCAGGCGAGATGAGTTCCGATGAGTTTGAGGAATTCCTCAGTGCTGCGTTCGATCTGGCAGCCCGTCACAGTCGTAATGGCGCTGTCTGGTTTGCATGTATCGATTGGCGCCATATCGCGGAGATGCAGCGGGCAGGAGAAAAGGTCTTCGATGCCTGGCTCAACCTCTGTGTCTGGGCCAAAACCAACGGCGGCATGGGTTCACTTTACCGCTCGCAGCACGAGTTGGTGTTTGTCTTCCGTAAAGGACGGCTAAGTCATCGAAACAATGTCCAGCTTGGTAAGTTCGGTCGCAACCGGACAAATCTTTGGCCCTATCCCGGGGTTAATACCTTTAGGGCCGGGCGCATGGAGGAACTGACGGCGCACCCGACCGCAAAGCCTGTCGAGATGATCAAAGACGCGATCCTCGATGTCTCAAAACGAGGTGATCTGGTGCTTGATCCTTTTCTCGGCGCCGGAGCCACGCTGATTGCGGCTGAACGTAGCGGGCGTATAGCGCGGGGGCTCGAGATTGATCCGGCATATATCGACGTGATTCTGCGACGTTGGCGGGATGAGACCGGTGGGGAGCCAGTCCGGGCTTCGGATAGTTGCAGCCTCGCGGAGCTTGAGGCCAATCAATTGGCGGAGGCAGGGCAATGAAAGATCCTGATAAGGATGAAAAAACCGGCTACGGAAAACCTCCGAAGGAGACGCGGTTCCGGAAGGGCCAATCGGGAAACCCCAGGGGACGCCGAAAAGGCAGTTGTAACTTCACTGCGGATCTCGACAAGATCCTGGATGCGCCGATGACCATAACTGAGAATGGTCGGCTAAAGAAAGTGAGCAGTCAGATGGCCATGTTGCTGAGGCTTCGGGAGAAAGCCCTCAAAGGGGACGCGCGTGCACTGGATCGTTTGCTGGGTTTTGCACAGCAGCGCTTCGAGGATCGGGAAGCACGTGCGACCGAGCGAGAGCTGGCGGCTTCAGAACAGGATATCCTCGCGCGGTTCGAGCAGGATCTACTGCGTCGCGCAGCAGACACATTGGCTTCGCCTGGCAGTAAGGACGCGCAAAATGACAGTTAATCATGACCGGCTTGCACTTCTCAATGCCCTGCTGCGCAGAGACCTCTCGAGTTTTATTGCACGGGCATTCGCAACAGTCGATCCGGGAAGTCCGTTCCTGCATAACTGGCATATTGATGCGATCGCCTGTCAGCTAGATCGGGTTGCCAGAGGTGAGATCACGCGGCTGATCATCACGATGCCGCCGCGATCCCTGAAATCGATCGCGGCATCTGTGGCCTTTCCGGCCTGGCTTCTGGGGCAGAACCCGCGCATGCGGATCCTGGCGGTATCCTATGCCGAAGGGCTTTCAGAGAAGCTGGCGCTTGATTGCATGAAGGTGCTCGAGGCACCCTGGTACCGCGCTTGCTTTCCAACGGTTCAGGTTGCGAAGGGCAGGGGGGCACGCAGTGATTTTGAAACGACAAAAGGGGGAGGTCGTTTCTCAACTTCGGTGAACGGCTCGCTGACGGGCCGGGGCGGTGACATCATCCTGATTGATGATCCGCACAAACCCGAGGACGCCGGGTCAGAGGTGAAGCGCGTTGCGGTGCTCGACTGGTATCGCTCCACGCTACTGAGCCGCCTCAACGACCCGCAGACCAGCCCGATTGTGCTGATCCAGCAGCGGGTGCATGAAGAAGATCTGGCCGGCGTGTTGCTCGAGCAGGGCGGGTGGTTCCATCTCGATCTGCCTGCGATTGCAGAGTATTCTGCCAAAATCGACTTAGGCCTGCGCGGAAGCCAATTGAGGCGTGAGGGAGACCTTCTGCATCCTGATCGACTGCCCCGGGACTTGTTGGATCGGAGGCGAGACGAGCTTGGGTCCTATGTGTTTGCCGCCCAGTATCAGCAGAGCCCTGCGCCGCTTGGTGGTGGTATCGTTAAGTGGGACTGGTTCCGGACGTATGATCGCGCGCCCGACCGTCAGGGAGGTGATAGGATTGTTCAAAGTTGGGACACAGCCACGACGGCAGAAGAGGCAAGCGATTACTCTGTTTGCACAACGTGGCAGGTGCGCGGTCAGTCAGCCTGGCTTCTGAATATCTACCGCGCAAAACTGGAGTTTCCGGAACTCCGGCGTCAGGTTGAAGGTGAGGCTCGAAGATGGAAAGCGAACCTGATCCTCATTGAACGCGCTGGATCCGGCATCCAGCTCATTCAGGATCTCCAACGCAGAACAGGGTTCAATGTGAAAGGGATTGTCCCAAAGCTAGACAAGGCAACGCGGCTTCTCGCAGTGACGCCTGTTATCGAAGGCGGGCGCGTTGCAATCCCGAAAGAGGGGTCATGGCTGGCTGAGTTCCGCCGTGAGATATCTCTCTTCCCAAAGGGCAGGAATGATGATCAGGTCGACAGTCTCTCCCAGTTTCTGGGATGGTTTACCCAGCCAGAACCTACGGTCCTAGTTGGCAGATACTGATGACAGCGATTGAATTTTGATCTGCGGCGAATGGGCTCTGGGGTCGGCCAGGTATTGGCATTGGAATAATTACTTAAATCTACTAATTCCGCTTCTGTAAAACGTAAAAAGTTCCTGCAGGATGCGCTGGTCAAGGGAAGTAAAGCAAACCTGAATTTGGCATGCATTTGCAGGGTTCGTTCCGGCTCCTTTGCAACGCTCGCACATTTGTCCAGTCAAACCTGCGCTACCCGGATAGCTTGATTAGAACCATATCGCCTGCCTTGACCACGTTGTTCAGTCGTTGCTCATCTCATCCTTCGTTGATTTTAGACAATTGTTTGCCATTTGTTCTTGGAAATAGGGAAGAAAAAATCCATAGTGTCAAAAAAATTCCCCGCGAGACTTAATGGCGGTGAAGAGAGGGAAAGCAGTATGATTGAATTTGACCTGTTGTTGCAGAAGGCCGGTCACACCGTCCCTGAAGCTGCAAAACTGCTGGGATATTCTGAGGGTCACATATATCGATGGAAACGCGGTGAGGAAACCCCGCGCGACAGTGTGATCCGGCTTTTACAGATGGAGATTGAAAGCCGTCAGTCACATTCTGACGCTGGTGACTTTCGCTTTATCGACCTCTTTGCTGGTATCGGGGGGCTGCGCAAAGCGATGGAGGGTGTTGGCGGACGCTGTGTTTTTACGTCTGAATGGGACAAGTATGCGCAACAGACCTATCTGGCGAATTTCCCGGATAACCGGCCTGTGGCTGGAGATATTCGTGAAGTAGATGCTGCGGATATACCTAACCATGATGTGCTTGTCGCAGGTTTTCCTTGTCAGCCGTTTTCGATCGCGGGGGTATCAAAGAAAAATTCTCTCGGGCGCGCGCATGGGTTTGATGACGAGACCCAGGGCACCCTGTTTTTTGATGTGCTGCGGGTTCTGAAGCACCACCGCCCGGCCGCATTTCTTCTTGAAAACGTCAAGAACCTGAAAAGCCACGACAAGGGAAAGACCTTCGGCGTCATCCGGCGCAAGCTGACTGAAGAACTGGGCTACACGTTGCACACGCAGGTTATTGATGCCGCGCATTTCGTGCCGCAGCACCGTCAGCGTATCGTCATGGTCGGCTTTCGGGATGCGGTGCCGTTCAGCTTTGAGGATATGATGATCCCGCTCAGGGGTCATAAACGCATGCGCGATATCTTCCATCCGGAAAACGGGACTGAAGAGCCGGAGGGACATTTTACACTCGGCCCCGACGCCAAGGTCAGCGACAAATACATACTTTCGGACAAGCTCTGGGCCTACCTTCAGGGCTATGCAGCCAAGCACAAAGCGGCCGGCAACGGATTTGGGTTTGGCCTTGTGGATGGTGACAGTATCTCGCGGACCCTTTCGGCCCGTTACTATAAAGACGGCTCAGAAATCCTTGTGAGCCGGGGTGAGGGCAAAAACCCCCGGCGTCTGACACCGCGCGAATGCGCCCGGCTTATGGGGTATAGCGAAGAGTTCCGTATCCCGGTGTCGGATACGCAAGCCTACAAACAGTTTGGCAACTCGGTCGCTGTCCCTGTTTTTGCTGAAGTGGCACGTGTCATGCTGCCCCATATCGTTTCGGTTATTGAGAGTGCGAACGAGAAATGCCTGGCAAGCGTTGGCTGACGTCCACGACACGGCAACCCGTAGCCGCAATATGGCGGCGATTAAAGGCAAGGACACCAGGCCGGAATTGATCCTGAGGAGCGGGCTGCATGCACGTGGTTTTCGGTTCCGCCTCCACCACAAGAAACTGCCAGGCAAACCCGATTTGGTTTTTCCCAAATATCGGGCCGTTCTTTTCGCGAACGGCTGCTTCTGGCACGGTCACGAATGCCATCTTTTCAAATGGCCGAAATCCCGCGAAGAGTTCTGGCGTACGAAAATCGGCGGCAATGTGGAACGGGATCAAAGAAACGCCGCTGATCTGCAAAGCGCTGGTTGGCGCATTGGGGTCGTCTGGGAATGCGCTCTGAAGGGCAAATGGAGGCGGGATACGGGCGACGTCATTGACACGGTGGCAACATGGCTGTCCTCTGATGCAAATAATCTTTGCGTAGAAAGCCGGTTAGTTGATTGAATCGCTGAGTAAGCTTTTGACGATGATGCAGAGCCACGGCGCAAACCGGTTCTACGCAAAGCAGCTTGCGCCAAATGACAACTCCAAAAACCAGGTCTATCTCGGAGGTGGGTTCGGCGCGTTGAACATCATTCCGCATGACGCGGTTACAACAGATGTCACCGTTCGGGCTGGCAGTGTACGTAAGCGTGACAAGGCCGATGTGAAGTTTTTCTGGATCGATGAGGAGGGCCTGTCAGAGGCACCCGATGCCCAGCTCATCCTTTATCCCAAATACCCTGAGGTCCGGATGTCGGGGTTTCTGAAGGGGTGCAGGCGTGCACCGAACGACCTCATGCGATCGCGTGCGGAGGGAAGAATTCTGATTTTCGGGATTTGCCCTGACGGACGTGTGCTTGGGTATGCTTCCGCGGCTGACCGACCGGTCGCCCGGGAACTGGCAGCGGCAGGCCAGTTGGAACGGACAGGTGTGTTTCTGGATCTCGAAGTGTTCCTTTCAGGCGGCGCAGATTCACGGTCCGTGTTGCTGGCCACCCTGAAACGTATTCATCAAAAGGGCTGGATCCCGTCACAGAAGATCGGCTCGGATGGTCGCCCTGCACCCTATTCAGCGCAGAACGGCGGAGGTTATACTCTTGAGGCCGAGCTTGGTGTGTCGCCGAACGGGTATGCGGAGCCGGATTTTCTCGGATGGGAAATCAAGCAGTATGGGGTGGGAGATTTCGTCAACCATCGCCCAAAGAGCCCGGTCACTCTGATGACCCCTGAACCGACTGGCGGCACGTATCGCGATAACGGCGTTGAGGCCTTCCTGATGCAATACGGTTACCCCGACAAATCCGGAAAAGTGGGGCGTATTAATTTTGGTGGCGTCTATGCCATCGGGCGGGATTTCCATGCTGATACCGGTCTTAAGCTCTCAATGAACGGGTATGACGTCGGAACCGGGAAGATGGATGATCTGGATGGGGCACTGACGCTGGTCGATCGAGGCGACCGTGTCGCCGCGTCCTGGGGATTCCGTGGGATGCTGGATCACTGGAACCGCAAACATGCGAAGGCAGCCTATGTGCCGTCGATCAAACAAGCACCACCGCCTGAGTATCAATACGGATCACGGATACAGCTCTGTGAAGGTACGGATTTTCTACTGTTCCTGGCCGCTGTGGCCAGGGGGCAGATCTACGTGGATCCGGCTGTGAAAATGGAAGCCGCCAATAGTTCGGCGCTGAAAATCAAGCGACGCAATCAGTTTCGGGTGAAACATCCCGATCTGGCAGCGCTGTATCGTGAATATGAGACAGTTTCGGTTGGAGCCTGACTGATTTACAGGGTCACCAACGGAGGGAAACGCACAGTCAACATTCAGGGTTGGATGGGCTGATCGCGAGGAGAATTAGGAACTGCCGACACAGAAAAAAAATGGACAGGTAAAGTTGGAAAACGGACTCTTTCGACAGGTCTAATCGAATCCTGTAAGTTTCTGAAAATTTGCAATTTAGCTCCAGCTACCCATTTGCTGTGCTACTTTTGCCAGACAAAGATACCTACACTAGGCCAAGATTGCCCAGAAATTCCCGATATTCAGTTTCACTGCACTCTCCTTGCGTGAGGTTGATGACCACCTCCACATGATCTGGCTGCATTGATTTGAAGCGCACCAACTCCTCTGCGAGTCTGGATACTGCTTTTATGTTCTCTGTTAACGACATCAATTTAACCGCTTTTACTTTTGCAGCTTTCAGTCGGGGTCTGGCTTCTTCAAAGTCTTGCTCGCAACCAACTATTGCTTCTTCTTCCGGAAAGCCTTGAGCAATCATGGCCCCATATCCGGCACACGTATAAACAGCGTCCGATTCAAAAATCCGCTCTGCATCATCGTCTCCGGTACTACGTGGAAGCAGAATTTTTTCTGACTCATGGCTCCCTAAGAGGCCTTCGTTTATACTTCGCAAAATCGAAAGTGTGCCAGTCATTCGATCCGGAAACAGACGAAAACAAGCCACGGCATGACCTGCCTCATGAATAGCAGTCGCAAGCGTTAATTGTTCACTCATCTTTGTAGCCTCCTTTGCTATTGAAGACTTTGCCGTCCGAAAACAGGCTTCGCTACATTAAAACAGGTAAAGCGAGTAAGTCGATTGAAGAGTAGTTGCACGTAAAAAAGCCTAACAACGGGCACAACGTCAGGTATCTGAAGGCTGATCAGTAGCAAGTCGGGTGGAAAGCTGACCTTCGCTGCGTTTTAGACGAATGTCTCAGAAGCGGACTAAGCGGCCTTATGCACCTGCAGCTATTGCTGACGCAGCATTTTTTCGCAGTTGCTGCTGTTTCTATGCTGGGATGCAGTCTGCGTCGTGGAAGCGGTCGTTTAAAGTTACAATCTCGGAGGGTATCCATACCTTCGTTTGCGTTCCAGGCCTGGTCTTCAGGACACGAGACTAGGGAAGCTTCTTTGCAACCATAAAATAGCTAGATGCACCCTTGAAAATTGCCTCAGTCTTAATGACCTGCAACCTTTCATCATCCATCAGATCGTCCAAATCTGCACTCTTGAGTTGTCGAATGGGGATCGGGATAACCCCTAACTTTAACAACGCTCTGACCAGCAGAATTTGCAGTGAAACCAAGGCTGACTTTTTTCCGCCCAAGCAAGGTGTTACAGCAATAAACAACCCGCCGGGCTTCAGCAATTCAACCGTTCTTTGCACAACACTTTCCGGATCAGGCACTGTGTGCAGCATGTTGAATGCTAACACCACATCGAATGAACCATTCTGGAACGCCTCATCGAAGATGTCAGCTTGTTCGAAATCAACGTTCACGACGCCAGCTGTTGCGGCCTTTCCCTTTGCGATTTCGATCATCGCAGTTGAAATATCAATCGCGCGGACGCTCTTGACCAAGCCGGAAATCTCGCAGGCGGTCGTACCTGTTCCACATCCGTAGTCCAACACAATGTCGGTATCATTCAGATATCTTTTTGTGTTTTCGCGGCTGCGACTATGAATAAACTCAAATTTCTCTTCAGTGTTGTCATAGTTGCTAGCGGCTTGGTCCCAAAACTTTTCCGATTTGCTCATTCTGTCTTTCCTGTATTTTCAACGTGATCGTGCAGCGCTTCGTCGCAATCGTGAGGACGGCATCAATGCCTTAATGCGCCTTCTTACTTGCTTGGCAGCCCGTTGTTGCGGGGCCCGGTTTGATGGTCACAATCAGTAGCAACAAAGCTATCCCTCCCAGACCAGCGGCCAGCAAAAATGGTGCCCCGGAGTGCCAAGTGTTTGCCGATCCCCCGTTTGACAATTGAGAGGCAAAAAGTTGGGTCATCATTGGGAACGAAATCAAAGACGCTAAAGCGCCAAGGCTTGCAAACCTTCCTTGCAACTCGCCCTGCCGATCAGGATCGACTTGCGCTGAGGTTTGGCCAACAATCGTAATGCCAACAATCGCTCTGAACGCGAAAACTGGCAGGAGCATCAATGCGAACAACCCTGATTGCAGCCAAACAAGTGTTAGGAAACCTGCAATTCCAAGCGACAGCCCCAACGCAGCCACATTCAGGTTGCCTATTCGCTTGGCGACCGGTCCCAAAATCACGGCCTGTGTCAACACAAAGCATATGCCAATGATACTGAAGGAAAGACCAATCGTGGTGCTGTTCCATCCGTATCGCGCGGCACCGAAGTACGCCCAAACTGCCGAAAAGGCAAAACCTGCTAAAGCATCAAAAAAGTACACCGCGAGCAGTGCCAACGACACCCCTTGCAATGGTGACAGCAAAGGACCAAGCGGATTGATGATCTTCCAGGTTATTGGCCGTCTGTTCTCGCCAGGCAGCGACTCTTGTACATAGAGTATCGTTCCCACCAAAGTCAACAATGACAAAGCCGAGGCTGCGTAAAATGGAGCACGGGGTCCGTAGGTGCCCAATAGTCCGCCGATGAATGGCCCCATGACAAAGCCGATTCCGGCTGCCGCACCCACGTAGCCGAAGAACTTGGTGCGGTCTTCCTTGGACGAGCGATCAGCCAAGTATGCATTGGCAACTGAAAACGTCGCCGAACTGGCCCCGGACAACATTCGGCCAAGGAAAATCACCCAAAGGTAAGGTGCCATTGCCATCATGAGATAGTCCGCCGAAGCGAGTGCCAATGAGCCCAGCAAGATCGGGCGGCGGCCGTATCTGTCGGACAACGCGCCCAAGATCGGACTGAAAACAAACTGCATCGCCGCAAAAACCAATGAAAGGTATCCGCCAATCGCCGCAGCTCTGGCAATTGACCCACCTTGAAACCCGGCAAGTAGCTCTGGCATGACTGGCATAATGAGGCCGAGACCCATCGTGTTCAGGATAGCGATTGTGCAGATTACAGCCGTTGCTCGGTCAAATCCCATAGGCATATTGTTCTCCGGTTCTTCGAACAATTCTTGCCCGTAAGTTTTCTAGAAATGTTATTGAACCAAGCGGTCAGGCGCCGCGCATTTAAGATGTTATTACATCTGTCCGCTCAGGTGCTTGCCACTGCCAAGCGATCCCGATGATGGCGATTAGGGCGATCAACTGAATACCCATGAAAAAGACGTTGTCGAGGTCGGGCTTGAGGTTCATCGTCACGATCATGGCCATCGTCAAAAGGCCCACCACAATGTTCGCCCATCGATTTATCCCATGGGGCAACAGCAATGCGAGGATTGTCATCAAGATCGGGATCTCTATCATGAGCCACCCTAACAGCATCAACACTTCCGTGACGACGACCCCGTCAATTGTGCCGGACATCATCTGTTCCAGCATGCCGGGGCGGATCAACTCATGGATATCGCGTGCAAAGAAATTCAGAATAATGAAGATCCACAGGACCGACAAAAGGATACGGGGATTGGCAATATTGTACGTCATTTCAAGTCTCATTTCTTGGTGTGGAAGGCCGGATAGAAGGTTTTGAAAGATGTTTTTGCCGACGCTTTGGCGGCCTCAGCATTGCGCGTATGAAGATTTCTGCGGCCAGCAGATTGAGCACCCATGCGAAGATCATCAGCCCGTCGCGCAAAGGTCCCATGGCTTCGGAGCCGGCAACAATGATCCAAGCAATACCCAAAACGGTTTGGGTCGAAGCACCTTGACCGATGGCATAGGCCCGCATCAACGACGCGCTGTGTTGGAAAACGTTGCGGGATTTGATTGCGATCACCGCCCAGATAATGAGTGCAATCATTGCTGTGCCCAACAACATCCGCACCCAATAAAGGGGAGCCCCCTGAAGCACTTCGGGAAAAGCATAAAAATGCGTCATCCAAAGGCCAGTGAGCGCAGAAACACATCCCGCCGCCGCGCCCACCCGACCGATGGCGCGATGCGCTGCGGGACGTTGGCGGCGCAGACTCGGCAAGAACTGGAACGCGCCGAGCACGCAAAACAGACTGCTGCCAAGGATGTGGAGAATGATGGGTGTTGGGGCAAGTAATGCCCGCGGATTCTCTGGTGCGATCTGCGGCCCGCCTGCAAGCTCGAGAACACGTATCACCCCGCCAACGACCGGAATGAACGAATAGACCAAGATTACGACAAGGACGACCCACTCGGATTTTCCCATGCGAAGTTTGGGAGTCTTTCGATTTGCAGTCATCATTGTGGCCGCCGCGCCCAAAAGGCAGTGCTTGCGAAGCCAGCGGAGCTGAGCCGGACCGGTCTGTATCCGACATCGACAAGCTGGGATGCATTTAACCAGGCGATCCCCTCTTGTTCTGTGATCGCCCAAGTACGCCACAAAAGTTGGACGAGTGCGCCAAAAAGTGAGGGGCGCGTCACGCAAAGGAACACCATCCCACCCGGCTTTAGAACGCGAACCATCTCTGCAAGGGCACGTTGCGGATCTGGCAGATGTTCAAGGACATGCGCGGCCATTACGACGTCAAAAGACTGATCCTCATAGGGCAATGACAAAACATCAGCCTGTTGAAGGTGCGGGTCCAGCCCGGCGTGCTGCATCACGCTCTTGGCCTGCATAAGCATTTCAGCAGAGGTATCAATTGCATGAAAGTCGGCCGGACCCTTCATGAGGCTAGCAAGCGCAATCGAAAGGCTCCCATTTCCGACGCCGCAATCAAGGATCCGCGCCTGAGGCTCAACCTGCATAAGATCTATGACAACCCGAGATGCCAAAAGGGGTTCGCAATATGCGGCATTCAATCGAAAACGACGCGCCGTCCGCGCCCATCTGCCTGAAGCCGCGTCGTAGCGACTGGCAAGGTCCGTGCTGGAGAGCACACGCCTGCTAATGACAACTTCCCAAGAGCCAAAACGACGAGAAGTCATGGGGATAGCCTGTTCCATCGCGGCATTGCGCGATGCGTTATGGCCATTCTTTCTTGGCGGCGTCATATCTTTTTACCTGCTTAAACTTGATCGTTGGCAAAGATATAGAATGCAGCCTATCGATACGGAATTGCGCTTCTCTCTTGATCTGGTATACGAAAATAATGGAGTGGAAACGATCAGCTTTTGACTGGAACCAAGCGCGGGCGTTTCTCGTTACCGCTGAAGAAGGGTCGCTGTCTGCCGCAGCGCGCGCTCTTGGGCTGACGCAACCAACGCTGAGCCGACAGGTCGCGGGCCTCGAAGAGGCTCTTGGTGTGACCCTCTTTGAACGGACATCGCGCGCACTTTTGCTGACACAGTCAGGCGTAAAGTTGCTTGCAGATTTTCGGACGATGGGCGATGCGGCAAACAATATATCCCTTGCAGCAACAGGCCAATCCCAAGCCGTGACCGGGCATGTGTTGATTTCGGCCACAGACCTGATGGCAAGGTATTTGCTACCGCCAGTCCTCAAGAAGTTGCGCAGAACCGCGCCGGATCTTCAGATCGAGATCATCGCGTCAAATGAGTTGAGCGATCTACGGCGGCGTGAGGCGGACATCGCAGTCCGTCATAGTCGACCTAATGACGCGGCTTTGTTTGCAAAACGGCTCCACGACAAGAAGGCACATCTTTTCGCTTCGAAAGAGTACCTTGACGAGGTTGGCCGTCCAGAGACGCTCGCTGATCTTGAAAAATTGACATTTGTTGGTTTTGACCAACCAGAACTTCGGCTTGGATTGATGGCATCACGTGGCGTGAATCTAACCACCGCGAATTTTAATTTTTCGACGTCGAGTGCCACCCTAGCACTTGAACTTGTCCGGCAGGGCTTTGGCATTGGCCTTCTCCCAACCGAAATAAGCGAGCATTGTCCAGAACTCGAAAACCCTTATTCAGAGTTTGAGCCAATCAGTATTGAGACATGGCTAGTGGCCCACCGCGAGCTTAAGACAAATCTACGCATTCGCGTGGTTTTTGATCTTTTGGCAGAGGGTATTGGTTAAGAACATCGAAGCTCCGTTGCCGGGTTGTGGCTGGAAGGCCAAAGCCGCCGCTATTCCAAACACCCCCCGGAATGGGCTATCGGATGGGAGGTCCCAGCACAGACGAAACGTCAATTACGGGCATTGGAGCAAGCAAAGCGAATTGCCGTTTTGTCCCGCTGTCTGAGAATGCGACCTTTGATCCATGCTGCACACTACATGAATGGCTGGTTTTCGCGCTGCGCGGTAGCAACGAATTTGACATTGACGCAGCATCTTCTGCGCTGCGAGCGCAGGCAGCGCAAAATGAACAGGTCTGGTATGGGCTCAAAGTGTGAGTTCGCCGCACGGAGCATGAACGGCCGCTATCGGCTATGTGTTGGGCAATTCATGATATTTGCAACAGCTCGGACCGGTCATGACAATAAGGCGACTCAGCAGGTGCATATATCTGGTGCAAATGCCGACGGCCTTTTTCCTCTGACTTTGACCCAGAGATTTGTAACCTCGTCGGTCTTCATTTCCGTCACCACCAACAGCCGGGCGACCAATCCCGCAAATTGGGCAGGGGAAGGCAGCGCCTTCCCCCTTTTCATGTCAAGCAAGGGAGTTTGAAAGTAGGCTCGCTTGCCTCCCCATGAGGACTTCATCCAGACCATATTCATGGAGACGAATTCATCGAGACCAGGAAGGGAGCATTTCACAGCTGCCCTTACCTTGGAACCAGCACATTGACCAACCCATGCAGATTGGATTTGCCAGAAACGTCGATTGAGACCGAGAGTGATCAGCTGGATGCCTGTGCGATGGACTTTGGGGGTAAGCTTGGACACTCTACTGAGCGATCATTCCCCAACAACCGAACGACATCGTTAACGCGCTCAGGCGGAACATGCATCCGAGCATATTTCAGAGCGGCATGGACTGCTTCGACATGAGATCGGCCAAGCGCTTGAGCGACGTTCGAATGCAGCATCATGTCCGTCGTTGTAGTCACCCTTGTTCCGTTAAATCGGTCGCGGCATATCCGCTTGGCTTTCCTTTCATCAATCAATGCAACCGCGTCGTTATGGACGGCATAGGCAATCGTTGCGGCTTCTCCATCACCGAGAGTCTGGGCTGCAGGGCCTTCAATCAGCGTGCGGTAGATTGATTCCTCGGCTTCACCCAACTCCACAACTTTAACCACGCCCCGAGTTTGAAGTGTTCGCAGTTCGGTGGCCGTTGAATACCCGCGCCTCTCACCTTCTAGAAGTTCCTCAACCGCATTCTTGGTCGTCAGAAGAACTCCTGATGTGGCTTGAATGATAGCACCTGCATGACCGGACGCATCCAGATTAATCAAAACGCTTGTATCAGCAATAACGCCCGAACCGCCTAAATCAGGAAAGCTTGAAGAACTCATCGGCCTCGCTTTCCTCGCTGTTGTTTTCATCTACCAATGCACGGATGTCGAAGCGGCTCAACTTGAGCAAGCTGGCGAGCTGGCCCTCACTGTACAAATCCTGCTTCCAGGCTTCTTTCGCAAGAAGCCCTATGCGTGGTGGTATCGGCCCGCGCGGCGGCATGAAGGCAATCGCCCTCTCTGATCCATCACCGACAACCTGCCTGACCTGTTCATCCGAAATACCGCCATTTGCGATGAACCAATCCCAAGTTCCACGCTTCGCGAGACCAAGCTCTTCTAGGCGGCGCGTCATTGCCTCCCGAGAAACACCAAAAGTGTGAGCGAGAAGTATGATATGGCGGCGTGTGAGGCGGGACTGACCCGCTGTAAGCTCTGCGAAGCGTTGCCGTACAGCGCGTGAAGGCGCCAGAAAACACCGCGCGAAAGCGTTCGCATAGATTTCATCGCGCGACTTGTGATCTTGCTCAGACAGTAACGCTTCTGGTTGGCGACGTGCGGAGATGAAGTGAGCCAACTCATGAAGCGCCGTCTGGATAATGCGCTCCGGCGGGTGGCTAGAATTCAAGAGCATACATGCTCCTGCTTTTTCATCATACGCAAACAAGCCTGATATTTTCGGCGGGAGCGGCCTTAGAAAAACACGAATGCCGATCTGAAGCTCCAGTATCGAAATAATGTCGAAGCAGGGGCCTGAGCCAAGACCAAGCCAGTCACGCAATTCCTGCGCATCCTGTTCAGCCTGCGCCTTGGCGTTGCCTGGCAGAAGCGGTCTTTCTGGCGGATAGTTTTGTTGCCGCTGAATGCCCAATGCATCCTCAAGTTCCACTTCGGAGCGCACCAGATCATTCAAGAGCATCACCGTCTCAAGAACATCATCTTCCGCGCTTTGCGTCAGCTTACGGAACCTCGGGATGAGGTCGAGATGTACGGCTTCACTGCGTAGCAATGCGTTTGCGGAAGTTCCGTATAAAGAAGCGAGCTTTTGCAACTCGTTCGTGCGGACTCGCCGCCCGCCTTTTTCAATGGCAACTATTGTCGTTCTTGCGACACCAATGGATTTGGCGGAATCCGCTTGCGTTATCCGCGCGCTCTCGCGGGCAATTCGCAGCCGCTCGCCGACCGTTACCTCGTCAAGTGATGATTTTGTTGCGCTGCTCATCGGCCACCTCGAACCCAATTGTGAATGAAAGACTCACTTCCAAGTGAAGCTGTAAACGCGCTCCACTCATCTGCATGTTGTGAGATCATTTCTTTGATTTTCTGCTCTGTCCGTTCGACCGACAATCCTTGCGTGTCGGCAATTTCGAATGCTTGACGCCGCAGACCAGCGCGCCCGTCTTCCTTAGCAAGATCAGCCAGATGATCCATGTGGAGCACGCCTGCGATGGCATACTCCCGAAAGGCATCGTTCATTTTATCGAACGAGGCAGGGACGCTTTGCGCGAGGTCCGCAGCTTTCAGATCGTGCGCAATGTATGTCTCATCTGGTTCGGCTTGCCCCGCTGCATGAACGCTCAGGCGGCGCAGCATGCAAGCTGCACAAACCCCGCATTGACGGAATTGCCCATCAACCGAACTCCACTGCGCGGTTTTCCAGCAAGACCGCGTTGTCTTCCACTCATCTCTGTCGATACCAAGGGCAAGGTATGCACGCAGTGTTTGTCCTTTCGTGTACCAAAGGCGCGGAAACGAATACGCGATATCAACGCCTAGCAGCGCATTGAGAAACCGTTGCATGCGACGCAAGAAGGCCGGGTGGTTTCGATAGTCGGGATAAGCGTGTGCCACAGGTGCGAGTACAGGCCCCAACGCCCCTTGGCCACTCTCGGGGATGATGATGCGCGATGCACCGCAAATGTAAGATGCGAGGCCACTAACAAGAGCGAAGCGGAAACCGCGGTTTCGTGCGCTTGTCTCTTGATTATGGGCCTTCTTTTTGAGCTTATAGGGGACGGCTGTGAACGGTTGCCCCTTGGGCGGCTTGTCCGAGCGCTTCGAACCAAGCCGGACTCTTACTAATGCGTGGCCAAGATCAGCCCGAACCAGCCCCGCGACTGCACGTGAGTCCATGCCATCACTGAATGCGAGCGTAGCTTCTGTTCTAGGTGGGATCTCAAGGCTTCCTTGGCGCGGTGGCGGCTCAATTTCCTTTCTTTGCGAGAATGCGAAATGCCAACTGTCACCCGTCAAAAAACCAAGCGCATCGTGCAATGCATCGTAAACCTCAGGTTGGTTCCAGCGATCTGGATCATGAACGGGCACTTTGATCTTGAAATTGCGCGCCCATGAAGCAGACAAGCGCTTTAGGCTGCGATCACAATACTCAACGACAGCGGCGACAACCATCGCGTCAAACACGACCGGGTCCCAGTTGGATGTTGCATAGGATTCCAAATCCTGCGTCGAGAATGCTATGTCTTTTCCAAGAACCAAAACATCCGGTCGGGCAGCCCCGTTTGAGGCGGCTTCCACAACAGCAACCTTTAGTTCGCGGATACTCGATGATTGTAAAACATGGTTCATCGCAATTCAGGTCCTTCATCTAGACCGTCATGCTTTGAAAGGTTCCTGCCAAGATTGCCTTTGGGAGGTGTATTGAGCATAGTCTTGGCCAGAGCATTGAGATCACATTGACGTCGGGCTTCATCCATTCGAGACCTAACGAATTGTGCGCGATGATCGGGTGCTTCGCGGTAGTAGTGTTCTTCAATTCCCCGAAACGCTGATCTTGAACATTCATCGAGCGCGCTTTCAACAGCCCGTTCGCAGGCCTCCTCACCTGTCAGGCCGCTTGCGACGGCTTCTTTCGCACAGTCAATCAGCGCGTTTCCTGCGGCTGAGCCAGGGCATTCTGTTCGGAGTGCATCCAACTCTTGGGGGTTTTGCAAAGAGAAGAGCGCGCCTTGATCATCGGCGCCTAGGGCCTTCTTCAGCTGCTCCACAGGAGCCTCACGAAATTCCTGCCGCAAAGCGACGGGCAAAGCCTCAGACACCTCGTAAACTGAGTAAGCGGCTTTATCGGCGCGCTCCGCCAAGCGCTTCCAGTAGTTGCGCATAGGTAGGCTTCTATGTGGTCCATCACTCATGAAACATATCCATGTCAGCTTTTTTATAGTATAGTGCTGACATTGTCAAATCCAATTGTTCTGGCGCTTACAGGTCTCCTGATTTACAGAAGAGACTAAGCGGGCAGCTTGGGGCAGCGAGCGGAGCATCTTGGAGATTGCCTATGGACCGAGCATGAGTTTGCAGATGAACTCGTAAGGCTGGGCGCAAGGAGCCGGTTATGATTACCTTTATTCCTCCAAACATTTGTATTAAATCAAAAAATATGTATGTTAGGCTCAAATTAATCTATCAGTCATTGAAGAGAATTTTGTTATGCCTGAACCTAATCTTGTCAGCTTTCGAGCTCAGACAACTGGAGGGATAAGTGATCTACTAAACGATGAAGGGCTTTCATGTGCTGGTAGCCAAGACTTGTTATCATATCTTGCCGGAGCTTTGCTTAGCTATAAGGAAGAGGGCGTCGAGTTTTTGCCTTCAATCGTCCTTTGCAACTCCGTAGATGAATTTCTCACCGCATTTCCAGGCTCAATACATCATGTGATTGGGGAGGCTAACCTGGCATCTGAAGCAGGGCCTAGAATTTTAAAAGACTGTGCGCCGCTATCGGGAACGAACTGGTACATCTACATCGAACGAGATGAAGGAAATGATAAAGTAAGATATGGTGTCTTTACCTATTTTAAAACACCAACAGCAATTCCACTTCACGAGGGCGTTGGAATAAACCCCGATCAGTTCAGTGTGTTAATCCGTAAAGCAAGTACAAATACGATTGATATTCGTGGGTCCAGGGGTCACGGATTGATACTTCTCTTTTCAACACTGAGAGAACTTTCAAATTCGGAAGAGCCAATCTCGAAATTTGCTGACAAGTGTGGAACACAAATAGAAAACGAAAAGCTTCAAACTGAGTTTTCACTTTACTTCTTTCGGTTGCTTGATGCCCTGCTTACTTCTTGCCATGGTACAATACTGGTTTGCGGAAATGAGTTAGACTTCGAAGCTGCTATTGAATTGCAAGATGCCGTCCATGTTGAACCGTTGTTAGATTTTTTCAGTGCATTTTCTGAACTTAAAACTACAAATTCGGCGGAATCCATTCTGTCCTTGCAGCAGTGTGAAGAACTGCTGAAAGGTTTCTTAAGATGCGACGGAATTATTGTGATGGACGGACTGGGACGCGTTTCGGCTTACCGCGTTTTCTTCAGACCAGCAGACGCAGCAAATGACGCAAACGAACAAGTAGTTGGTGGCGCGCGACGCAGGGCTTTTGAGGGTCTTAAACCGCTAGTTGGTACTCAGCTCGATTGCATCCTGTTCCGATCTCAAGACGGGCATACTCTTTTCTATGGTGGTGAGCAATGAACGATCAAAATGTACAATTGTGGGCTGCACCAACCACAGTAGCCATAAGTGATACTGTGTCGGCTCCTGCCGATATTGCTTCTGCGGCGCGACAACTTCGTCCTCGTGAAAAGATGCAAATCACTTCAAATATCGATGCTGGATACTTCGAGATGGCCTCGACGTATGTTTGGGCCAGAACGATGGCTCTACTGAAAAAACAGCTAGCTTCAGTAGGGATGGAATTCCTCGGTGAGTTGCTACAACGCCCTGATCTTGATGAATATAGCGATGTCGCCACATCTTTGTCTGACTCGGAAGCAGTCTCGCTTGCGCGTGACTTAGGAATCTTGACGCCCGTGCAAACCATGAGGCTTATGCAGTCTCAAGAAACTGTGTCCCATTTTTCCGCGTTAGGCAATGACCCTGCAGAAGACCATGGAGATGAGATGACACGCGAAGAGGCAATCTCCTGCCTTCGCGTATGTGTTCAGGGAGTTCTGGGGCATGAAAGCGTCGCGGTTGCAGAGGATTTTAAGAGTTTTCGCCTGAAACTGGAGGCGGAGACATTCACATCCAATTCTCCTGAGTTTCTTAAATTGCAGTCGTCACCATATTTTTTCCTAAAGACGGCTGTTAGCATTCTATTGTCCCTATTTAAGTCCGGAAAAGGTGCTCAGCTTGAACATACTGCTCGAAATGCTGCATTAATAATTCCTACATATTGGGACAGGTTAAAGGCTCCTGAGAGGTGGCAGATTGGGCAGGCATACGCGCAAGAGTTTAGTGAGGGCCGTAAGGATTCCGTAAAGGGTTTGCATACAGTTTTAATTGCGGTGAAAGGGTTTGATTACGTTCCTGAGAACTTGAGATCGACGACATTCATTCAGGTCGCCAGCTCGGTAATTTCCGCGCATCAGGGGATGAATAACTTCTACAATGAGCCGGGACCAATGAATGAATTAGCAAGTTTGGGCACTTCCATTCCAAGCCCCGCTCTAGCAAAATGCATGACAGCTGTACTGTGCGTTAAGCTCGGCAATTACTATGGAACTTCTCATTTGGCCCAATCTCCTGCCGATAAGGTGATCGCTGGGCTTTCAAAAGAACGTTGGTATTTTTACTTGAACGAGATGCTGGTGCAAGATCGAGTAATTTTATCTAAGTTCGGAGAACCATCTCCTTTTAATAATTGGATGACTTTGATCGGAAGCCTTGATTTGGACGCATCCCGTTTGTCTGAAAAATACAGTAAGGATTTGTTGAGTGCTTCGATCGCTAAAGATCCAACTAAGGTTCAAGCCATTGCAAGAAGGATGCTCAAGGAATCTTTAGGATGAGGGGACTACTAAGGACTTGGCGCTCTCTCAACCAACTCAGCCTGAATATTCTCCAATGAAGCCAGCGCATTGCGACGATCTGGACTATTCGCCTGTGACTGCACCAA
Source organism: Pseudohalocynthiibacter aestuariivivens (assembly GCF_018457175.1). Taxonomy (GTDB): domain Bacteria; phylum Pseudomonadota; class Alphaproteobacteria; order Rhodobacterales; family Rhodobacteraceae; genus Pseudohalocynthiibacter; species Pseudohalocynthiibacter aestuariivivens. The sequence continues at coordinate 78,962 of NZ_JAGFNU010000013.1, read as the reverse complement.
GGCGTTAAAGGCTTTACGCAGCAAGCCGCGCAGTTCGTTTTCTGAGAGAGCAGCAAGCTCAAATCTTGTGATGAGTTTCATGTCAAACCCCAAAGAACGCGACACAATAGCACGGTAGGTTAATACGGACTCTATTTTAAGAAGTGTTTGACTGGGCAAGATGGGTTCGAACCTACGGTACATCTTTCGATGTTGAAGATTATTCCACAATAATATCAGAGACTTTTGGGAATTTTGACTGGACTTCACCGTCGAACAGAGCGGTACTGTCATTACGACGCACCCAGAAGCAGGTGCCACATTCTCCGCCCGGAATGCCGGGTTCTTGTCAGTAGCAGGATTACTTTATTCCTGCGCGATGAGATAGGAGAAAATGATGACGACACAAGCAGCCAAAGCCAGTAGCCGGGACGCAGTCAAAACGACTGAGGTCGGTAAATCGAGGCCGCGAGCAAACAAGCCCCGCACAACAAAGAAAGCTCAGCTTATTCAGATGCTGAGCCGAAAAGCGGGGGCCGATGTCCCCAGTATCAGCAAGAAGCTCGGTTGGCTGCCGCATACAACACGAGCGGCGCTGACAGGCCTGCGCAAGGCGGGGTTCGAAATTTCTGCGGAGAAGCCGGGAAACGGTAAACCATCGTGCTATCGCGTCATAGCCGAACCGGCCGGGGGCACCGCTTGATGACTGAAGTTGATGGCATCAGCGGACGTTGGGCGGAGCTCGGTCAGATGGACCGGGCCGCCCTTCGCGTGGCATGGGCGGAGGCGTTTAAAGACGCCCCGCCACATTTCTTGTCGATGATCTTCATGTGTAAAACCCTGATCTGGCACGCGCAGTGCCAGAAGATCGGAGGCCTCAAACCCGACCTCAGGCGGGCGTTGAAAGCGGCTGCCGATGGTAAAACAGTCCGGACTCAGGTGCAGCAGATCAGTGTGGGTACGCAGCTTGTGCGGGAATGGAACGGTCGGCGATATCAGGTGGAAGCCGTGGAGGATGGATTCCGGATGAACGGCAAACACTTCCGATCATTGTCGGCTATCGCTTTGCGTATCACCGGAACCAACTGGTCGGGGCCACGGTTCTTCGGGCTTAACACTCGGCCAGGAGCGGGCAAATGAGGAAGATCCGCTGTGCCATCTACACCCGAAAGAGTTCGGAAGAGGGGCTGGAACAGGAATTCAATTCTCTTGATGCCCAGCGGGAGGCCTGTGAAGCTTACATTGCAAGCCAGAAACATGAGGGCTGGGTATTGCTCCCGGTTCGATATGATGACGGTGGGATATCGGGCGGACACCTTGATCGCCCGGCATTGCACCGGCTGATGAAGTCTGTGGATGAGAAACGCGTTGACCAGATCGTTGTCTACAAGATCGACCGTCTCACCCGGTCGCTGGCCGACTTCGCTAAGCTGGTCGACCGGCTTGATGTTGCAGAGGCATCCTTCGTATCAGTCACCCAATCCTTCAATACGGCGACAAGCATGGGACGGCTGACACTCAATGTCCTTCTGAGCTTTGCTCAGTTCGAGCGCGAGGTGACCGCGGAACGTATCCGCGACAAAATCGCGGCTTCGAAGAAAAAAGGTCTGTGGATGGGTGCGACCGTGCCACTTGGCTATGCCGCCGACGGCCGGTCGCTGAAAATCACCGAACCCGATGCCGATGTCATACGCAGGATCTATGATCTCTATCTTCGGCATCAGAACGTCCGGCTGGTTAAGGAGGCCGTAGATGCACAGGGTCTGAAAACGCCGGTCCGGACATTGTGCTCGGGCAGAGTGAAAGGCGGGGCGCCTTTCAGCTATGGACACATCCACTACATCCTGACCAACCCTGTCTATGCCGGGCGCATCCGCCATCATGCGAAAGTGTATCCCGGCCAGCATGAACCTTTGATCAAAGTTGAAACTTGGGACGATATTCAGGAACAGCTCAAATCGAATTCGGCGAAGGGGCGGACCTTCATCAGGCGCAATCGAGATGGTGCGCAAGCGTCAGTCTCGCCGCTTGCAGGCAAGGTCTTCGATCAGACGGGGGATCGCCTCACGCCAAGCCATTCAAAGACTTCCAAGGGAAGAAAGCTCCGGTACTATGTGTCCCATCGGCTGGTCCGTGGATCTTCGCCACGCGATCCCTCAGGCTGGCGGTTGCCGGCGCCGGAGCTTGAGACAAAGGTTGCTGAACTGATAAGACGGCATATGGATCGCCCTGACTTCCGTGCGGGGATCATCTGCGATGCGACGACGGATGAGACAGCTGAGCTCGGTACAAAGCTTTCATCATTTGGGAAGCTGGACTCTGGCGTAACAGATAACGCTCACGTTCCCCATCTGGCATTTGTCGAACGCATCGACATTGCCCCAGGTGAAGTCCGCATGGCCCTTTCAGCGGAACGTCTCGCCGGGGTCCTCAACACGGATCAAATCCGTATCGACGAAGAACTCCTGAAAATAACGTCCTCGTTTCAGCATCGCAAACGCGGTGTTGAGACAAAACTCATCATCGGCAATGAACCAGCAGAAATCGACAAGACGCTGCTGCGCAACATTGGGCGCGCACACCGCTATTTCGATCTGGTTCGTTCCGGCAAAACCTTCGACGAAATCGCAGAGACCGAAGGTGTTTCGAAGCGCCGCATTCAACAACTGATCGAACTGGCTTTCCTGGCTCCGGATGTTATCCGCTCTGTCCGGGATGGCAGACAACCGACCGGCATCACTTCCGACTGGCTGATGCGGCATGCTTTCTCACCAATCTGGTCAGAACAGCGCGAAGTTTTCGCCACACTCTGAGTTACTGCCACAGCGCAACATTCCTAACTGAAGAACAAACCCGATGGACGCCCTGGCAAACTGCTAGCGCGGAAATGGCGATTCCAGACTTTTCACGAAAAGAGCAGGAATACCGGCGAAAAGGGTGTCTGCGGTATTATGGCACCCCAAAATGCCTCGGAAAACACGTGTGAAAATCGTAAATTATACAGTAATAACAATATGTTAGCGGTGCTGGCTGGGGTGGTAGGAAACCCTGTACAACGATGATACCCATCAACCTCCGCCGCAGAGGTTGTCATCTGGGGCAGTTTCTGGGGCCTTTGGATTACTGAGCATCGCGAGGGACTGGTGCGAACTGAGGACGACCGAGAGCAACGAGGGCTGGGTGTCTGGGTGTTGGTAACGAGCGTAGCGAGGTGTGACTACCGAGGGCTGAGTGTAGAAACACACTCAATTGGACATCGTCCATCGAGACTACAGGGGATTCTAAATGCCCCTCCCTTGGCACATAAAGGTAGTCCACTATGGTTCTTCATAAACGATTTCAGGTTCTTCCAGTACGGGTTCAGCCATCACTGGTTCGGAAATCATCTCTTCTTCCATCACTGGTTCGGCCATCACTGGTTCGAAAATCACCTCTTCTTCTTCCCAAAAATCTTCTTGGTGGCCTGGGTTTTCTTCAAGGAACTGCCGATTGCATAGGTAGCGAATCCTAGCGATCACCGCGTTTAATTCGTCATTGACGATAGGTACAAATGTAGGAAGATTTTCAGGGATTGGCGCTCCATCAACGACAATATAGAAATTGCGCATCTCCAAAATTACATCATCATGAAGAATATCGTAGACTTTCTGTCCGCGTTCATCCCGAAAATAATAAAGACCGCAATCTTCTGCGATGCGGACGGAGATATCTTCATATGCTGCATAAGAAACAAGGTGCTGTTGTAGCTGTTCGAACTCACTCGGTCGATCGAGTGGCTTTGTGTACGAAAATAGCCCAAGAATTCCAACTTCAGTACCGGGCTCCGCTACAAAATGAATAAGGAACCAAAGCAACAAAATGGTAGTCGTGACTGCACCCATGAAAATAACAAACCCCTGCTTTCCTAAGCTCGTTAAGAAACTCCAGATGTTAGGTGAGTTCGTCATTCAGTTGTGTCCTTACCGTTCTCAGTAATGATGCAGTTGTCTGGTATTGGCGACCGAGACTGCACTCTACTTGAATATTGCTCCAAGAACATATTTTCCGATGTCATAAAATGCACTGAGGAATGCTCCGCCAAGAACCACACTGGCAATGCTTCGGTGAATAAACGCCCCGGTTCTGCTTTTCTTATAGTACTCCATTGGTGGGAATAGCCACCGAATGTACTGGAAAACGAACCTACCTGCGATCAATGACACAAGAAGCGCATAAATTGCAATTATCACGTTGAGAAATATGGACTGCTTTTCCAACCATCCGTCAACGAGCAAACTTCCAAAATGAAAGTAAACCCAAAGAAGAACAGGTAGAAAAGCCAGAAAAGTGAAAGAATCATAAGAACCTGATCCATGGATCACTGGCCTCGTAACTGCACGTGTTCGGAAGAATTCGTTAATCTTTTCAGTGGTCGCAATCACCCAAGCTTCATCTGTACCGTTTATATTGATGACACTTCGATTTTCAGTGGGATTAGAAGGCAGTGTTAGTAGATCTAGTTTCAACGGCGGTTTATCGAAAGCAATAAATGCCTCGACTTGATTCAGAGGACTTTCATTTACTGCTCTCCGAGCGTAAGCCGAGTTAGAAACAAAAAAAGAAGTTAGCTCTTCGGGAAATGCCCTACCGTCAACATCTGGCAAACCTATACCGGTGACCGAGTCTCCGTTTGCTGCAAAATAGTTGTACTCAATCGGGAGAAGGTCACAGATTCTATCCCAAGCTTCTTGTTCTGACGCAAATTGAGTTTTGTCTATCCTATCAAACTCTAGCTTCTTTGCGCCTTCATTGAATTCGATCATCAGTTCGCAAAATTCTTTTAGATCATTTGACGAGAGAACCAGGTTTGTTGGGTTAACATCCCTACTGTAACGAGGAATTCGTGGTTCCGATCCCGACTCTAGATCTGAATCTTCAGGTCTAACTTCTATTGGTAAGTTATCCGACAAGTCGTTCTCCAACGTTGTACCGGCGAAGGGCACATTTGACTAACTGCCAAGGTATTGTATCAGATCGGTGAATCGGATACTACCTATGGTGTAGTTTTACTTAGGGTCACGATAATGGCGAACGACGATCAAAGCACCGGAAAATCCGGCTCCAATAACGGCTCCAGCAACAACGGCGGCTCCGGTCGTAGCGGAGCTTCGAACGATGGTGGCGGCGGCAAGCCAGCTTGGACAGGCAGCGGTGTACAGAAAGGTACCAACAGCGGCCAAACACGCGGAACCGGGAACACCACGAAAAAGTGAGATTTCAGCGTATCTAACGCTTAGAGATTTAGCCGCGTTGAGGCGTTCATTTGAGGCAATTGAGTCTAAGATTTGTTGAGTCTGGTCAACTTCTAGTTCGGCCCAGTGCTTGTCATTCTCCAAGAAATATTCGATGTCCTTGAATTTACGAGTTCCAGGTAAAAGCACGCCGCTCAACACCATCTTCACACCCAATGTTGAAGCAAAAAAATAAATCGCAATTAGCAAGCTAGTGTTAACAGCGGCAAATACTACAACGAAATAAATCGATAGAATTTCAGCGTTTTGAAAGCCATAGCCCATTAAACCAAGGAATGCAGAAAGACAGGCTGTGAGCCAATACTTAGCTTTGGCGTCTATTTCACGGAAGCTCTCTGCGTGAAACTGCAGAAGTTTCTCGAATTCAACGCGAAGCAATGAAACTCTTTGAGCTCGTTTTTCTGAATCACTCAATATGCGCCCTACCTATTAACTCTCAAAGCTTTAACCAAAGTAGCGGGTTTCATGGGCAAGGTCACGCATGCGAACTTTGCTTCGCAACACAATACCAAGCCCTTTAATTGATGAGCAACACGACGTTGACTGTTTCGTTCGAGGTTTCTGCCAACTTCCCCGATTGCTCAGGTAGGCGAAAAATTTGTGAACGATCACTAAATCGGCCAACAATGGCGAACCGTCAAACGAACTCGCGGTAGTGATCCAGAGGACTGGGCTTACTGGTTAGAGGAGAATTTCGAAACCAATAGGTCTCCAGTTTCGTTCCAAGTGTCTTGCTGCAGCCAGTCGCGGTTCTTGGCAGCTACTGATCCATACCGCAAGTGTGACATTGCCCAGGAAACGGTTCTTCTATCGAGATAACATTGCCTTTACAGTCTTCTTGAGAACAAGCCTTGCGCTCAATTTTACTGGTTATAGTGCACAGTTGGCATTGAAGTGTGTTGTCATCGAGCAAAAACGCTGTGGTGAGATCACCAAAACCCATGTCGTTTCTGTGAAGCCCCCCTAAATACACACAGTTCTGACAGATGTATCGGCGTTGGGCCTTCGGGAAGCCTATGAGTTTCTTGAACTCGCCTTTGCTCAACAATGAGAAACAAGTTTCTTGAATATCGGCAAACTCCATCTCAGCGGATGTCCACTTGCCATCATGGAAGAATGAAAATCTCCTAGAATCAATGTAATCGATCCAGTTGTTGAGGAAATAGGAATCGGGCCATAATTCGGCATACTGTTCAACAAGAAGCCTCATAACGTCTCGTGGAGCTGAGTCTTTCCCTGCACCGCCCAAGTGCGTGATCTTGTTTCTAAGTTTTCGAATTTCGGTGAACCGTTGTTTGAAGCTTTCTGATACTTTTATGGGGCAGATCGCGTTGACGGCGTTCGGCAAATCAACCGCATCAATCGTCCTGAGCTCAGAGAAATCTATGTTCGAAGCGGTTTCACCGAATGATGCACCGTTTCCCAATAAAAGAAGAAACGGACTTACCTCACAAATTCGCGCTTTCATAGCAAGTTCGCTTGCTTGGGCAGCAAGCGCGTAAATAGTCTCTAGCTCGGCCTGACAATGCTTATAATAGTCTTCAAGTTCTTCAGCATAGGTAGGGTCTTCAAGGCCAAAGGATTGATTGAAATCGTCGAAAAGTTGAATAAGCGGATGCCATGCTGCAAAGAACGCCGTCAGAGCCGATTTGTTCAAGTCATTTGCGGAAGGCACATTGGTAATCATAGCTGATACACGGGTCTCTGTTTCGGGGTTTTTACTATTCTTATATTTATGGCTTACCCAAAAAGCAGCCGGTTGCGCGATAGCGAAAACGTCAAGATTGTCCTACGTCGCCGTCATTCGTGTCCCGAACATGCAACAACATACACCAATGTCCAACTCAGGAAAACTGTACTGTAGAATGTAACATGGTCAATTTGATCAGCTAAAGGCCGCTTCACGCAGCTTTTCAAGAACCCGCTAAGCAGCCATACCCACTCACCAAATGAAACCGAGCTCTTCCACGTATCTAAAACGAGATAGATACGAGGAGAATCTCATGTTCGAAACTCTGTTAATCCTAGCCGTTGTTGGCGGTGTCATCTGGGCAACCGGTGGCTCACTGTTCAAGACCAAGGGCAGCTCCAAGAACACCGATCTGGATGTGTTCTTGCAACTCATCATAGCGATCGTTCTTCTTTCCTACTTTGAGTTCTGACCGATGTTGGAGCAACTTCGAGAGGGAACAATCGTCGTGATCCGGGCCTTTGACGAGGTGCCGGAGCATCTATTTGAAATCCAGACCGTCCAGGAAGACTGCGTGACCGGTATCGCTGTGACTGGCCCACTAGCTGGGTCCTACGGTGAGCCCGAGTTCTCAATGATCGTCAGAGTCTACCAACGCTGACGGCAAGGATGCTCAGCATCCCAGCCATCCCAATAATTCAATCAGAAATTCTAACTGGGGCACTGCCCCGGAGGAGACAGCTATGTCTAAAATCAAGTACGCCTACCTGAAAGAACACACTTGGATTTACCGAAGAAACTATCCCAAGGACGTTGTCGTTATTCTTGGCGTTCAGGCCCTGAAGCAATCCCTGAGGACTGGCGACCCCAAGGTGGCCAAGACACGGGCTGCTGAGGTCAATTCTAAGTACGTTGAGACCGTTGAGAGGGCCCGGAGCGGTGCATCGGTGGTTCTGGCCTCTAATCCTGCCACAGTGCCGCAGAGAGCGTCGCTGACAGCCGAACCGGAAGAAATCTGGGCAGAGGCATCCAGAGAGACAGTGAGCCTCCTGCGGGCAGCCATGGCCGGTGAGCACGTGGATGTTTCACCGATATGCTTTTCCGGGTCGAAGAGGAAAACCACCACTGTAGCGGAACTGGCCCGAGCCTATCTCAGAAAACGTGCCGGGGAGCTTCGACCGGGGGGCTACAAGAGCGTTCGCTACTCGGTGGGGCTGTTCGACTCCAAATTCGGTGACCGGCCTGTTCAGTCGTTGGGGCGTGGCGATGGTCAGCTCTTTCTGTCCCTCATCGCTGTCCTGTCCCGTGTCATTGGCAAGTCGGAAAGCACGAGGGGGCTGGGGCTAGACCAATTAGTGGTGTTCTCTCAACGGGCGAAAAACCCGATTACCGTCAGAACTCAGAAGCGTATCTGGGCACAGGTCAATCACTTCCTCGACTGGGCAGTCTATGAGGGGCAGCTGAATCAGAACCCTTTCAGGACCGTGTTGTTCGATCAGCGGGTGAAGCCAGCCCCCTATGCTGTGCTGACCGACGAGGAAGTCACCAAGCTGCTCAGCCAAACCAACAACGAAATCTACAATGTGTTGTTGTTCTGTCTTTTGACAGGGATGCGATCCGGGGAAGCGGCTGGATTGCTGCGTGATGATCTCGTGAATAAGGGAAATCTTGGTGTTTTTGCTCACGTTCGACCTAACTCAGTCAGGGAGCTGAAGACGGAGGCATCGGAGCGGCTGGTGCCGTTGCATTCTGTGCTGGAGGAGTTGCTGACACGGTTGCCTAAACAGGGACAGCTTTTTCCCGAGTTAACGGTGGATAAAGTCACCAAGCGGTTCGCTGAACTAAGAACTAAACTCGAGTTAGACCGTCCAGGACTGGTGTTTCATAGCACGAGGAAGTGGTTCATCACCCAGTGTGAACGTACAGGCGTTCCCGAGCACTTCACCGCGTCCCTCGTTGGCCATAAGTCGGCACGCTCAGAAAACAAGCTGACCTACGGCATCTACTCAGCGGGCATCTCTGACGAGCAGAAACGGGCCATCGTCGATCAGGTGAGGCTGCCGTCATGATCCCGGACATCGACGCCTTCGAGGAGCGGGCTGCGATACTCGAATACGATTGTGGTTACAGCCGAAAACAGGCGGAGGACAAGGCCGCCCAATCACAGGGCTACCAGAACGCTGAGCAGTACTGGGAATGGCTCGCTGATTACGTGCTGAACAGGAACTCAACGTAACCAAACCCTCGGTGGCCATTGTGGCTGCCGGGGGAGCCCTCGTTAGCAAAAACAACAAAGAGCGTACTAACCTAAAAAAATTTAAACTAGTGACTACTAATAGTGCAAATATATCTTGCTTCGGCTTACTCTATTCCCAAATCCCGCTTAGCAATTTCTATCATTTCTCTTGTGCAGTTCGTATAGGCACTATGCGTATCGTGTAAATATTCATCGAAATGCTGAGTTTCGGAAGCATTTTTTAGTTCCTGACTGAATGTTTGCAATCTACTCAGCGCATCTTTCGATAGATGTAATGCACCAATTGTCCTTGCTTGGGTAAGATCTCTATCACCAGATTTGTACTGCTGATCTAACTCCTCTTTCAATTCTTCGCCGATTTCGCGACCACCCATGTTTGCTTCAAGTTCCTCATCGAAGTACCGAAATGAACTGTAGAGCGCCGAAATAACACTTTCGTATGCCTGTGCTTTTCTTTCCCACCATTTCTCAGTAACGAATTTCTTCAGTGCGACTCTTAAAGAAAGCCATACACCTAAAAACACCGGGATAAAGCTTGTAATAAGATCAGCGAAAAAGCCTCTAAATTCGTTAAGGTTAGCCAATTGATTCAAAAAATTATCAATCATTTAATCACCTAATTGTTTTTAGAAATCTACTAGACTGTATTCAATCAAAGACTTCAACACAGCGATAGTTCCCGATCATCCCAACCAAGCCTCGGTTGCCCTAGCGGTCGCCGGGGGCGTGGCACTTTGCTTTTTTTATGTGTCTGGTGTGTGGGGTGAACCAGATGTCGAAACATGAAAGGTTAAGCCAACCAGTAATTTGCATCGTTGTATTGCAGTGCCTTGTTAGCTAGCACTATGTTTTTCCCAAAGTTCTCTTAGAAATTGGCCATCCCGCTGCGGTGAGTAAGAGTAACCAATATACGCATTCGTAAAGTGGAGGCCGTTTGGGTTTGCTATTTTAAAATGCTTATGCTCAGAAATTCGCCGGTTCTCTTTATTCAAGCAGAGGATGGTTTTATCCCGCAATTCCCATGTTCTAAATAATTCCTCCGGCTCAACAGGAATATCACAATTCAGTAGTTCTTTTACTGTGTCTATTCGATTGAAAATATGCGCTCTTTGAATGCCCTTGGGCCTGACACGGAAATTGGAATCATGAAATAGACTCAACGCGCTTGGTGTAATTCCAACCACCCGCCACCCGAATGGCGTGGCAGCAAGCATATTCCCAACTATATTGTTCGCCCGCTTTAATGAGATGTTGCCAAGTGAAAACTGTTTGTGCGTGACGCAATAGATTGCGTAAGCGGCAATTCGGTGATCGGCTTCCGAAACTTGCCCGTCTATGAGAGTAGCGTTTGCCTCCGTCATAACCTACTCCTAGCGCTCTGGTTCACCGAGGACATCATCCGCGAGAAACCGATAAATTTCAACCATCGCTAGCGTATCAAGCTCGCAGTATTCCCGCAGTTCTGTCGCAATACCTTGTCTTTCCTCTTCATCTTTCGTTTCAACGAGCGCCAACCATGCCGCCATCGCGCCGCCCCCGTCATGGACAGCATCTTCATTGTATTTGAGGTCGGGGCACACCACGGGAAGGACCTTCTTTATCGAGGTAGATCCTTCAAAACCAATGTCCACGTAGCTAGCCTTGAAAACGGTCATAAGGTCAACGGTTCGCTCGTTCAATGCGTCTAAAAATTCAGCGTAGTCAGGGAACATCTTTGCCAAGCACTTGTTGCAGCCGATCTCAAACTGCTTGTTCCAGGATACCAAACTACCGAAATCACCAATTTCTTTGGATAGCTGTTCAACGAGTTCTCTTTGCTCCCCCGGTCGGTCAGATAGGAATTCCCTGTGGGAGAGTTCGCCGTTCTCTTCTAAGACATGAAGAGAATACTGAACCGGCATCGCTTTATGAGGGCTAAACCCCTCGTACATCGGAATTGCGGAGGCAAAGGTTTCATAGTCATAGAAATACAGCGGCCATTCGAGCGCATTCAGGAATTTGGTTATCAGTTTTTTGTTTACTTGTGGTTGCCCGGTTTTAGCAGCCATCAAGACGGGTTTCTGAAGGTTGGTGACTTCCGAAACGTCTAGGTCGGTGAGAGCCAGCCTTCCTTCGCCAACGAACTTCTCTAACACTGTTTTCGAAACTCTAGGAAGGAGATAAATAGAAAGATCGGGCACATCCGGATTGAAATAATCGAAAGCGGCGCATTGCTTCTCCCGGCTACCAATGAACCGGCAGGAGCAGCCGTTTTCATCGATGGTTTCCTCCGAGACGAGGGCTAAAGCTTTGACTACTTCGTCTTCGAGTTTGGGAAGGAGGGAGCGCACCTCTTTGGTCACCTCAACTATCCGTAGCAATCCCTCTGGATCGACATCGCCCTTGCGAACGTAGTCACCGTTGACATGAATTATAAATGCTTTCCTGACACTTGCACCACTTTGCTCAGCCACAAGAGTTTGAAATGCAGCATCCACGATGTGGTTCGCACCCGATGAACTTTTGAGAGATGTCGATGCTTTTACTTCGAATAGATCAATCTGACCGTCGTCCAACCGTTCAACCAGATCAGCGCGAGCAAGCAATCCGTCTGGGCTATCGAAGGTTACTTGAAACTCGTAGGGGCCACCATCCCAGCTCTCGACAAGCTTTCTAGCCTCCACTTCAACAGCTTGCCCATCCATCATCAACAGTCGGTCGAAAGCGGTAGGCGTTGGCCAATGAACAGCATCGGGTTTGTTTTTCTTCAACCAAAATGCCTTCGCACAGTGGCGATATTCAAGGAAATCCGATTTGGTTAGTTTAGGCTCTGCCATCGCTATCCCGTCTTTCGACTACTGACCCCTGATCTATCGAAATTAGGTCCTCATTCGATTTAGTTTCAATCTACCGTCTAACTTCTGACGACAGTGCAATTGTTCAGGGGTGATGCCTAGAATTATTTTGTGCATTTGGCTTGGAAAGAGGGAATAAAGGGCCAACGAGGCGATACAGAGGGAAAAGCATTGATTGTCAGGACTCTAAAGATCGTTCGAAACGTGACCTTTCTACTTTGGTTCTCAGCTTCATTGGCTTTCTCAGCTATCGGGCTGGGTATCTGGGCCATGAACCTCTCGCTCAAGGTGGCAACGATGACCGCTTCGGCGGCGTCAACAGCAGTCAGGCATCGACGCCAGATAGCGAAGGCTATCAGTAGGGAAAAGGCGAAGGGACGTCTTCGCAGGATGATGGTTGCCGTTCCGGTCTTGGGTAGCGGCGTCGCAATTTCATTTGAAGCCTACGATTACTATCAATGGCAGGAAGAAAACGCGGAGGGGACATTCAGCGACTACTCGTGCGAAGTCAGCGAAATCACAGCAGAGGTCATGGACGAAGTTCTGCAGGAGCTTCCGGAACTTATTAGGCCCAGTCCAGAAATGGTTTCGTCTAAGCTTCCCGCGTGCGAGAATTTGGACTAACTTCGTTGTAGCTGCGACTAGGTTATAGAGCGGATATTGGAACTAAAGTAAAAGATGTTTTCGTGGATTAAGCGAGTTCCCAAACCCTGTTGAATGTTTGCTGTGGGCGCTGATCCCAGACTATTAGCGTATCCCAAACAACATGTGACGAATTTGGTTTTCGATAGGGGCCGAATGTGATCTACAATTACGGGAGTTTTTAAAGGAATTAAGTCTTGATCAATTACCTAATTAATTCGTCAGCCAGTCTGATTGGCGGCCTTGTCTTAATGGTTATTACTGTCCTAGCCGTACGCCTAAGCAGGACCTTTTCTGCAAAGCGAATTTGGCGTCTAAAAAAGCCTGAAGAATTGGTTATTTGTATATCAACATCAGCCAAAACCATCACGGAAACCTATATTCGCTTTTCGTCTGGACTAGGTCAGATTCGAGCTTTGGCCATTTTAATGCCATCACTATCTCAAGCGTATCGGGATATTGATACTCAAAGAATTATGATGTCGGATGACGAAATTGGGGACCGAGCGGAACAAGACCTAATTATTTTAGGTGGTCCTAAGAACAACCGCATCGCTAAAGAAATTTTGGACATGGCAAAAAATGAAATCCCAGTTGAATTACTTGAACCAGCGCTGAAATGGAAAGATGCTAGTAGTATTGAAGAATTCGTACCTCTTTACGAGAACGATGATGTAAGTACAGACTTCGGGCTTATACTTCGCATTCGCAATCCCCATAATCCAAAGAAGACTATTGTTTTATTAGCTGGCACACATACCTACGGGACGACAGCTGCTGCTCGTTATTTCGTAACAGAGATGAACAAAATCCGGTTTCTTTTTTACGGAGATTTCGTTGCTGTAGTTAAGGCTCGAGTTACTGATCGGCACGTTTCTCAACCAGAATTAGTAAAGATTGCAAAAATTCGAAGATCAAGAAAGAAAGCCTGAAAGAATGAAGGTTGTTGAAAAAACAATAGCATCCCGATCTGGTGAATTATTTGATTGTGAAGATGCGCTTGTTATTACAAAGGAATTTATAGCGGTAATCGATGGTTCGACTAGCAAGTACCCGACTTTAGGTAAAGTTACTCCAGGAAAACTAATTGCTGAGGAATTGTCTGAAGCTGTGAAAGCGCTGCCTCAGCGAGCGACCTGCGATGAAGCTATTGAGCTTTTTTCAGATCGGGTCCAGTTGCAAAGTGCGACACGTTCTAATGAAAATAACGAGACCGCGACGGCTTCAATAGTTGTACTGTCATGTTTCCGACGTGAAATCTGGAGAGTTGGAGATTGCAATTTCAGAGTAAACAACAAGATTTTTAATCAGAGTAGAAAATTGGAACAGCATATTGCTGCGGTGCGTGCTGCGTACAACCAAGTGGCGCTATTTTCGGGCTCTTCTGTGGGAGAACTCATGAAGAAAGACCTCGGGAGAGAATTGGTTCTGCCTCTTTTAAGAAATCAAAGCGTGTTTATGAATAAAGCCACTGATTCACCGTTTTCTTTCGGGGCGATAAACGGAGCCTTTGTGCCAAAAATACATAGAGAAACGGTGGTGTTGCCAAACGAACCATGCGATGTGGTTTTATGCTCAGATGGATACCCTAAGACTTTGGCTACGCTAGAAGCATCTGAAAGGTATTTAGAAAAAATTTTGCAAGAAGATCCTCTGTGTATTAGCAAATTTTTTGCAACTAAGGGAATGAAGATTGGGAGTCGCTCATTCGACGACAGGACGTATATTCGAGTTCGAGTTTGATTTACCACCGGCCAATCCGACACCCAACACTCACCTCGTTCGCACCCACACTCACTTCGTTCGCCACCAGCCCTCGTTGCTCTCGGTCGTCCTCAGTTCGCACCAGTCCCTCGCGATGCTCAGTAATCCAAAGGCCCCAGAAACTGCCCCAGATGACAACCTCTGCGGCGGAGGTTGATGGGTATCATCGTTGTACAGGGTTTCCTACCACCCCAGCCATCTAGCTTTTCCACTCTGAACATCAGCTACTCAAGGTTTCAGCCTTTCGAAAAGGCCCCAAATACTGCCCCAGTCTCGGTGAGCGGGATTCAGGTGCTGCGGGCGGGTGCTGAGGGGGTTCCTAGAGCTCCGCTAACACCTCGCTACGCTCCTCACCAACAGGGGCTGGGGAATAGGTATAAGTAATGGAAAAGGTAAGGATGAAGAGGCATGAAGAAGGATAGGTTTACCTGTCCGATATTCCTCTTTATTCTTCCTTTTTCTCTTCTCTAGAAGCCCTGAAACGATCCCGCCGATAACAGTAACCAGCGGTCCTCTCCGGTAGTCCTCGTTGAGCATAGTAGCTATCAGCAGAGGGGTTACTACCGGTCGACATGAACTGATCTAGCCCGGGGAACTCTTGCGTAACGGTTAGTGGGCCACCTATGTAGGCGGTGGTGACAGCTTGCATGACATCGATTAGTTCATTGGTTTTCTCGTGATTGACAATAAAGCTATCGTGTACACACAGAACAGGAACCCATTGGTTGGTGAAATGAGCAAGTACTTCAGCCGCTATCTTGCTATCAACGTTCATTAGCCGAATGCCCTGATCAGAACAAAGGCAATCACTTAGATGCGGGTGTTTGGTTACGAAAGCATCGAGCAGTTTTCTCAGTTTCGCATTCGTCAGTGACTTGCCGTTACTACCAGCAGGAAAGCCATCTCTGAAAGCACTGTAGGTTGTCTTCTCATTCTTGGCGTTGATAGCGGTTAGAACCAATTGTTTTACAAAGGTTCTTTGTTCTTCGTCCGAAATGCTTGGGAGCAATCCAGCGGGTAAAAGGTAAGGATCACCTTCGAGCGGAATCCCCATTTCTTTGCTGAGTATCGCCACGTGAAGACCACGAAAATCCACTTCAACAGTTGGCTCATCATCGATGTGAATACACGCACGGGACTCCTTGTCGATTTGCTGCCACCAGCCCCCGTAGAAGCGCCCGTTGAGGTCCCAGCTTCCCCGAGAGAATACGCGACGTACGAAGGCGTTGTTGGGTCCTATTGGCACTCTCTGAACTTCACCCGCTCTTGGCCCGGTATGGATTGGGCGCTCGATGTAAGGATGGTCGAGCTGGGGTAAATCAATGAAGTGCTGAGAAAGACAGGCGTTGTAGGCTTCGAGGAACTCTCGTGTTGAATTCGTGAAATCAGTGTCTTCATAGTCGATCTGAGCTGATCGATGTCCATGCCCATCATCTGATCGAAGAATAAGTGTTTCTCGTCCCTCCGCCACCTCGATGTCAGCAACCTCGAAACGTGCCTCAGCAAAGGCCTCTTGCAACGGTTCCGCAGCCCGTATTCTGGTACTACGGTTGGTCACCACGCCGGGACCTGAGTAGCTGCCCTTCGACAGGTCTATCAGGCCCACTTCGGCCAGCCGGTGAATGAAGGTGACGATGATCTTTGAGAGGTGAAGAGCGTTGTACCTAGAACCTGTTTGCCAAGCATTTGATGACATGGAAACACCGATGGAGAGCTTGGGATCGGTTGTCCAGGCAACATAAAGATCGAGAAGAACAACCTTCAATTGGTCCTTGAAACGGGCCTTTGGTTTTGGTCCTGAAACCTGAACATGATGGTCTTTGAAGTGTTCTTCCCAGATACCGTCGACCAGCTCGTTGACTTCTTTGTGGGAAGACCAGCGATGCACGTCGAGGGGGCGAGAGTGCTGTGGGTTGATAGAAATTTGACTAAACGATGCGGTACAAGATGTGATATGGAGCTTTGATTTCCTCTTCAACCTTCACTAATCTATCAATTCGACCGTCTCTTCGATCAGAAATTTCGGCACTTAATTTTATACCCATTTGCGTTTTGGAAACTTTTGTCCAAGCGTCGCCATACAGCTCGCTCATTTCGAAATTTTTTCCAACTAACTCTTCATGAGAGTTCTCAAGACGAGTGACCAAATCCTCGTATTCTTCATCAGTAAATCTAGGCACTTTCTTTCCTCATAATAAATTTAACTATCATTACTTACATAGGTGGCCCACTAACCGTTACGCAAGAGTTCCCCGGGCTAGATCAGTTCATGTCGACCGGTAGTAACCCCTCTGCTGATAGCTACTATGCTCAACGAGGACTACCGGAGAGGACCGCTGGTTACTGTTATCGGCGGGATCGTTTCAGGGCTTCTAGAGAAGAGAAAAAGGAAGAATAAAGAGGAATATCGGACAGGTAAACCTATCCTTCTTCATGCCTCTTCATCCTTACCTTTTCCATTACTTATACCTATTCCCCAGCCCCTGTTGGTGAGGAGCGTAGCGAGGTGTTAGCGGAGCTCTAGGAACCCCCTCAGCACCCGCCCGCAGCACCTGAATCCCGCTCACCGAGACTGGGGCAGTATTTGGGGCCTTTTCGAAAGGCTGAAACCTTGAGTAGCTGATGTTCAGAGTGGAAAAGCTAGATGGCTGGGGTGGTAGGATTCGAACCTACGATCTGCGCTACCAAAAAGCGTTGCCCTGCCACTAGGCCACACCCCAACAGTGAGCGGCTATTTACGCCGGACGGCGGTACAGTTCAAGCCCTCAATCGTGAAAAATTACCGAATAAGAGTCCTAAAACAATTCCAACCTCAGATCGTCTGGTCATACGCACCAACCGCATCTTCGGTTCGGATGACCGCATCGATATCGTTAAAGATAGCGCGCATTTCGGCGTCGCTTTCCGGGCTTTCACAAACGACCACAAGATTGGGCGTGTTAGAAGACGCACGCACCAACCCCCATGCACCGTTGTCCAGAATGACGCGCGCTCCATTTACGGTGACAACCTGTGCGATCTTGCGACCAGCTAATGTGCCTCCGGCGTCGTGCAAGGCGACCAGTTTGGCGACAAGCCGCTCTAATACTTCGTATTTTTCAGTGTCGGCGCAATAGGGAGACATTGTTGGTGTTGCATAGGTTTTGGGTAACGCGCGGCGCAGGTCAGACATTGATTTGTCAGGATTCCGATCGAGCAACTTGAAGATTTCGACAGCCACGCGCAGCCCACAATCATACCCGCGACCAATGGGTTCTGCCAGAAAATAGTGGCCAGATTTTTCGAATCCGGCCAAAGCGCCAATGTCGCGCACGCGACGTTTCATATGGCTGTGACCAGTTTTCCAGTAATCAGCCTTTGCGCCATACGCTTGCAACTCCGGGTCAGAAGCATAAAGACCAGTGGATTTTACATCTGCGACAAATGTTGATCCGGGGTAAAGTTTTACCAGATCCCGGGCCATGATGACGCCAACCTTATCGGCGAAAATCTCTTCGCCTTCGTCATCGACAAGACCGCAACGGTCGCCATCCCCGTCAAAGCCAAGCGCGAGGTCGGCACCCGACGCTTTTACAGCATCTGACATATCATGCAGCATTTCCATGGCTTCGGGGTTCGGGTTGTAGTTTGGGAAGGTGTAGTCAAGCTCTGTATGCAGATCGACAACCTCGACACCGAGACGCTTGAAAAGCAGCGGTGCAAAGGCCGACGCTGTCCCATTGCCTGTTGCGCAAACGACCTTTAGCGCGCGCGTCATGCGAAAATCACCAACGAGGTCGTCAAGGTAGGCTTCCATGACGCCGTCGACGCGTTCGTATCGGCCACCAACGTGCGCCTCACCCAGCCCGTTCAGCACGATGTCGCGCAATTCGGCCATCTCGTCCGGCCCATGGGTCAGTGGGCGGTCAAAGCCCATTTTAACGCCGGTCCAACCGTTTGGATTGTGGCTGGCTGTGACCATGGCGACAGCAGGCGCATTGAGATGAAACTGACTGAAATATGCCATCGGCGAGAGCGCCGGGCCAATATCACGCACATGAATTCCGGCCTGCATAAGCCCGATAATCAGGGCATTTTTTATCGCAAGCGAATAATCACGATAGTCGTTCCCAACAGCTATGACGGGTTCGATACCACGTTTGCGCATCTGCGTCCCA
Organism: Pseudohalocynthiibacter aestuariivivens; assembly: GCF_018457175.1. GTDB lineage: Bacteria > Pseudomonadota > Alphaproteobacteria > Rhodobacterales > Rhodobacteraceae > Pseudohalocynthiibacter > Pseudohalocynthiibacter aestuariivivens. The sequence continues at coordinate 60,348 of NZ_JAGFNU010000013.1, read as the reverse complement.
AGGCCAAGCCCCAATGCTGTCATCCCCGGCAGGTTAATTTCTTCGGGGTATTTCCAACGCGCATCGTATTCCCGGAATCCGGTGGGAGCGATCATGGGATCGCGTAAAAACTCCCAAGTGTTGAGATGCACGGTTTGATCCGGTTTGGGTGTCTTGTTAGCCATAGGAAATCTCTTTTTCGTTCAATATTGTTTTGCGAAGCAATGCCCGGATTTGAGGGTTTAATCCAAATACTGGTCCGCCCCAAAGGATAAGGGGTAGGGTGTTTGTATGTCAGGTTTGATACACCGTTTCAAACGCAGTTCCTTATCAGGACGTCACCTGCTCGCGGAGGATTGAGGCCGTGATGGAAACCATGAGGTATATGCCAGAAAAGATGAGAAACGCCAACAGCGTGTTCTCGAACTTGCGCGGGTAGGTGGCTTCATCGGGGGGAGTTGGGCTTACGCCGGTTGACAAGTATCGCGTCTGGCGGTTGGCCTCTATGCGCGCCGATTCAAGTTGTTGCAACGACTGCTGCATCATCAAGTTCCGGGTTTCAAGATCTGCCTGAGCCACGGCAAGCTGGCTTTGTACCTCTGCAAGCGAGGTGCCGTCTTTCGCGCCCTCTGTAAGCAACGAGCGCATCTCAGCGATCGCGTTTTCCAGATTTTCTATCCTCCGCTTTAACGGATCAACTCTGGCCGGGTTCGGGCGCGAGTTTGACATGAGCTCGATCAGCTGCAGTCGGTTTTGCGTCAATTCTGTTTCAAGTGTCGATATTTGCCCTGTCAGCAAACTGATTTCGACGTCACTGCTGATAACTTCGTAGTCCTGTTGCAGTTCGATGACCCTGCGCTGCGCCTGACCGCGTTTTGCCTCTGCATCTTCAAAACTCTCTCGTGCGCCGCGCATCTGATCTTCGCGAAGTCTTTGAGACAGGTTATCAACAATGCTTTCAGCATACCCAAGCAATGCCTCTGAAAAGGCTGCGCTGACTTCTGGGTCAGCTGCGGCAACCTCCATTTTTATAATGCCTTCAGTCGGGTCAAAGGAGATCACTACGTATTTACTGTAAACGCGATACGCTGCTTCGTTTGTCGCGTCTGGCGGTAAGCGAAGTATCGGGTCCAGATCTGGCTGGCTGAAATGTTCCTTAAAACCAAGCTCTTCATTCAGCCGCAGCATCGCGTCACGCGATTGAAGATAACTTTGGACTGTTATTGAGTCCTGAGAGGTCGCAAATTGTGGCCCCAATATACTGCCCAATCCAGTGGCGGAGGCTGATTCAGATTGCTGGATAACAAATTCAGATTTCGTAGCGTAAATCGGCGTTGCGATTTTGTAATAGTAATAACCTGCGATAAGTGTCGGCAATAAAACGAAAAATGCCAGGCGGGTCATTAACAGCGCCAGCTTCCGGCGACGCCGTCGCACAATATCCTGCTGGATCTTGCGAATTTCTCTGGCGCGCGTGTCTTCGTCTAAGACTTTGGTTGATGGGAGCTGTTGCTGACCTTGCTGAACGGTCTGTGGCAAGTTGTCCTGTGCTTGTTGTTGATTGCTTTCCGCAACAACCAATTCAAGCATATTTGACCGCTGGAAGGGGTCAATGCCGCGGGCACGTAACAGGCGTACGGCATCATAATCGGACGTCGCGGCGATGCCGTGTCGTTGAGCGACACGTCGCGCCATACGTAATTGCCGACCAGTAAGTCCTTCTTTCCTGATTTCGGCAAGCGCCTCTTCGCCAGAAACTTCTGCTGCGCTCGAAATTTCGCCTTGCATAACCTGTTGTTGTCCTGCTCCTGCGCCCATGTTTGGAGACGCTGAACCGTCTTGCGGGCTGGATTCCGGCGCGGTGTCGCCTCTTCCCAGCGAACCGGCGCGCCGGATGCGGAATTTTTTAGCCTTGGGTTTGGTAGTCATAAAGCTTTCTTGCCTCCTCCAAGGTGTCGAACATATAAATCCTGCCATCGCGCAGGACTGCTGCTGAACGGCAGAATTTTTCAAGTGTCTTAGCTTGATGCGACACGATCACGATCGTCGTGTTTGCAAGCCGGTCTTTTAGGATCGCACCTGCCTTTTTGTTGAACTCCACATCTGTTGTGCCTGGCATGCCTTCGTCTATCAGATAGATGTCAAAATCCAATGCCAGTAAAAGCGCAAAATTAAATCTTGAGCGCATCCCCGCACTGTACGTGCCAACAGGCATGTCAAAGTATTCTTTCAGGCCGCAAAGCCAACGACAGAATGCTTCAATATAATCGGGGTCCAGACCGTATAAACGTGCGATATAACGGGAATTTTCCTTAGCCGTGTGTTTGCCTACGACGCCCCCCATAAATCCAAGAGGGAAAGAAATTCGCGATGTTCGTGTTATGATGCCTTCGTCTGGCTTCTCAAGCCCTGCCATCATATTAATGAGCGTCGTTTTACCCGTTCCGTTAGGAGCAAGAATGCCGAGCGAATTTCCGATCTCGACACGAAAAGACGCGCGATCAAGTATTACCTTGCGCTGTGTCCCGGTCCAGAAGGACTTACTCACATCTACAAACTCGAGCATCACTCGCCTCAGCACTGCCTGATGGGGCCTGCTACCCTTAACGGATTATTGTTAACGACACCTGTAAGCGCCATGTTTGTTCGCATTATGTCCGATCTTCACAAAGATTTACACTGTAACCGTGAGTAAACCACCCTAAAAACCCGCAAAAACAGTCATAATGCATCAATTGTGAGAAAGAAGTTACAATTTATCCCCTCACAAGGTTTTGTAGGCCTTACAATGTGCAATCAGAGGTATATGGGTTTCCGTATTCCCGACTTTTTCAGATTGAATTTATTACCGATAGTTGCAATTTAATGAAACTGCCATTAGGCAAGAAAAGGCGAACGGGGCAGGATGTTTTTACACTTCTTGCGCAGCGGCGGTTAGACGTTGAAGGGGCGAAATTTGCGATTTTTAGGTTCTTTCGTGGTTTTGCTTGGCCTTTGGCTGCTGCTTTCGGGCATTTACCAACCCCTTATCGTCGGATTTGGCGTTGTTTCCGTCCTGATTGTCATCTTCGTTGTGAAGCGAATGGATGCGCTTGATGAAGACCGGGTTGCGTTGCGACTGAGCCCAGTTGAGGTTCTGAAATACATGCTTTGGCTTTTTGTCGAGATTGCAAAAGCGAATTGGGCCGTTACCAAAACAATCATGTCACCCCAAATGCCTTTGCGGCAGCATCTTTTTTCTGTGCAGAACACGCAGAAAAGCGATCTTGCACAGGTGATTTATGCAAGCTCAATTACACTGACGCCAGGGACAATCACCGTTGAAACGGAACCGGGGCATTTTCTTGTTCATGCTGTTGCCTATACGGACGAGGACATTGACGCCCTTGCCGATATGGATAGGCGTGTAAGCGCCATTGAAATGAGCGAAGCCCAATGATGTTTTCTGTCGCAACAATTGCAGTTTTTATGGCAATGGTTTTGGTTCTGTTCCGGTTGTTCGCTGGTCCGACGCTCTATGATCGTGTTCTTGCGGTGAATTCCTTTGGCACACATACGGTGCTGCTGATAGGGATCATGGGGTTTCTGTTTGGGCGGCCGGATTTTCTGGATATAGCGCTTCTCTACGCTCTTATTAACTTCGTTGGCACAATCGCAATCCTGAAATTTTTTCGTTACCGGGCAATCGGCGACCATCTTCATATTGAGCCCGAAGAGGAGCAGAGTTCATGAGTATCGGGGAGATTGTCGTCTCCGGCTTAAGCTGGTTCTTTATACTTTCAGGCTCATTCTTTGTGATCGTCGGCGCGTTTGGAACATGGCGGTTTCCTGATTTCTGGTCGCGCCTGCACGCGGCATCGATTACCGATTCAGCGGGCATGATTTTGCTTCTTGTTGGGATGTGCCTGCAGGCAGGTTTTACACTTGTGACCGTAAAGCTGATTATCATCGGTATATTTCTTTTTATCACTGGTCCGACTTCCACACATGCAGTTGCAAATGCGGCGCTTGTCTCAGGTCTTCGTCCCAAAGAGGCCGAAGGGCTTCGAGGTACAGAGCCAATGGTGAGCTCTGAACCCGATTCAAAAATTTAAACGCGCGGCAGGTGAGTTATCGAAACCTTTATTAACATTACGCTTTTCACGATGCTGGTTGCAACGGCAATTGCGATCGTACGCATGCAACGCCTGTTCGCAATTGCCATGCTATCGGGTGTATTCAGCCTGTTGTCGGCCCTGTTGTTTGTTGTGCTTGACGCGGTTGACGTTGCCTTTACCGAGGCCGCTGTTGGTGCCGGTATTTCTACAGTTCTGGTCCTTGGAACGCTGGCGCTTACGTCGCGCGTTGCCAAACACTCAACCCATTCACCTGCAATACCGTTACTTGTGGTTTTGGTTACGGGTGCGACACTGATGTACGGCACGCTTGATATGCCGAATTTCGGGTCGCCGGACGCACCAGCGCAAACCCATGTCTCGCCAGATTATCTGGAGCGTAGCCCACATGAGATTGGCGTTCCCAACGTCGTTACAGCAATTTTGGCGAGCTATCGGGGGTATGACACGCTTGGCGAGACAGCCGTGGTCTTTACCGCCGGAATCGGTGTTTTGCTTTTAATCAGCGGGTTGCATCGACGGCGCGAGGATGAAGACGAAGAAGAAGAAAGTGGGGAAAGCTGATGCGCCATCACCTTATCTTACGTGTCGTCACCAAACTTTTGGTCGGAACCATAATTCTTTTTGCCTTCTATGTTCAGTTTCACGGAGACTTTTCACCTGGTGGCGGGTTTCAGGCTGGTGTGATCATGGCGGTTGCCTTCATCCTCTACGGTGTTGTCTTCAGCTTGCGTAAGGCACAGAAGGTATTTCCGCCCTGGTTGGTGCACAAGTTGGTCGCGCTTGGTGTTCTGATTTACGCTGGTACCGGAATTGTTAGCCTGTTCCTTGGGTACGAATATCTCGACTACGGCGCATTTAGCCCACATCACCCCGAGCATGGCCAGCATTATGGAATTCTGATCGTTGAATTGGGTGTCGGTATTACCGTGACCGGTGTGATGGTCGCAGTTTATTACGCATTTGCAGCGCGCCCCCCCCGTATCAGCGACGAGGAATGGTAATGAACGGAGAATTCACCTGGGATTTTATCGTCGGACACATGAACTATTGGCTGTTTATCGTGTTGATGATGACCGGGCTTTATATTGTTGTTGCCAAAGGTAATCTGGTGAAAAAGATCGTTGGGCTGAACATTTTCCAGACCTCCGTCTTCATGCTTTACATTTCGATGGGGAAAGTGACAGGTGGAACCGCCCCAATTTTCCCGGCAGACATGATTATTGACCCGGATGTAGTGTATTCGAACCCGCTGCCGCATGTTCTGATCCTGACGGCAATTGTTGTTGGCATTGCGACAACGTCTTTGGGTTTGGCGCTTATCGTCCGTATCCGGGAAGAGTTTGGCACGATCGAAGAGCACGAAATTCTGGAGATTGAGAAAGCGATCGCCGCTGCCGAAAACAAACTCCACGGCGAAGCGATGGGCGGGCGCGCATAATGGCAACTGAAACGACCCATCACGTTGCGATGACGCTGTCAGATCATCTGCCTGTGCTTGCAATCCTCGTGCCGTTTGTTGCAGCACCTTTGTGTGTATTACTCGGCAGTCGTAGCCTGACGTGGCCAATCACCTTTCTGGCAAGTGCAGCGTCTTTCGTAACTTCATTTCTGCTACTGCTCAGCGTCATCGACGGTGGCTTTATTTCGTATCATATTGGTGGCTGGGCGCCACCGCTTGGGATTGAGTACCGGGTTGATGCCGCGAATGCTTTCGTTTTGTTTCTTGTGACGGGGATCAGCACGATTGTGCTGCCATACGCGCGGGAAAGCGTGAAATCCGAAATACCTGAGCGCCATCACACGTTGTTTTACGCCTGCTTTCTGTTGTGTTTAACAGGTTTGCTTGGTGTTGCCGTTACAGGCGATGCATTCAACGTCTTTGTGTTTCTCGAGATTTCATCGCTCTCAACCTATGTTCTTATTGCACAGGGATCTTACCGGGATCGGCGCGCGCTGACCGCTGCATATGATTACCTGATCATGGGCACAATTGGTGCGACGTTCTTTGTGATTGGCCTTGGTATGCTTTACATGGCGACCGGGACGCTCAACATGGCTGATCTGGCTGATCGTATCGCGGATCAGGGTGCCAACCGGACAGTGCGTGCAGCATTCGCCTTTATTGTTGTCGGCATCGGACTCAAGGTTGCCATTTACCCGCTGCATCTGTGGTTGCCGAACGCTTACACATACGCACCCTCCGCTGTTACCGCTTTTCTTGCAGCCACGGCAACCAAGGTCGCTGTTTATGTTTTAATGCGGTTCCTGTTCTCGGTCTTTCAGCCAAGCTTTTTGTTCGAAGTGAACACGCTTGAATTCATGATTATCCCCTTTGCGATCCTCGCGATGTTTGCTGCGTCTTTCATTGCAATATTCCAGACGGATCTGAAACGGTTGCTTGCCTATTCCAGTATCGCCCAGATTGGCTACATGCTACTTGGCATTGGCCTGCTGAACGAATCCGGTGTCGCAGCAGCGGTTGCGCATCTGTTTAACCACGGGATCACCAAGGCGGTGCTGTTCATGGGGGTAGGGGCGCTGGTTTTGCGATCCGGTGGATCGTTCTTCGACAGGATCGAAGGTATGGGCAAGCTGATGCCCTGGACAAGTGCCGCAATTGTTATTGGCGGGCTCAGCCTTATCGGGGTGCCGGGAACCGCTGGATTCCTTAGCAAGTGGCTGTTGGTGCAGGGTGCTCTTGAAAAGGGCTGGTGGCCAATTGCAATTCTGGTCGTATTGTCGTCGCTTCTGGCGGTTATTTATGTCTGGCGTATTGTTGAGGCGATGTACCTGAGATCACCGGCCTCTGACATTGAAGCCAAAGAAGCACCTCTTTCGATGCTTGTCCCGATCTGGATTATGGCGATTGCCTGTATCTATTTCGGATTTGCAACTGATATCACTTTAACTGCGTCTCATACGGCGGCCCAAGGTCTGCTGGCTGGGCCAGTCGGTTTGCATTAGGTAGGGCGACAGGTGGAAACAAATACAGCCATATTGCTGACAATGCTGATCCCCGCGCTTGCGACGGTTACAAATATTGTGTTTCGCAAACAACCGAACCTGCGTGACGGCATTACGCTAGCGGCTGCAGTCGCAACATTCCTTACGGTGCTGACGATACTCAGCAATGTCGGAAACGGAACGACTGAACCGCTCGTGTTATTCGAAATTTTGCCGGGGATCGATATTGCGTTCAATGTTGAGCCGCTTGGCCTGCTGTTTGCCATTGTTGCATCCGGTTTGTGGATACTGACCCACATCTATGGCATCGGCTATATGCGTGGAAACAACGAAAGCCACCATGCAAGGTTCTTTGCCTGTTTTTCTTTCGCAATTTCATCCGTTATGGGCATCGCTTTTGCGTCGAACATGTTCACGCTGTTCCTGTTTTACGAGCTGCTGACGCTGTCGACCTATCCGCTGGTCGCCCACAAAGGCACCGAAGAGGCGATCCGCGGCGCACGTACGTATCTTGGCATTCTGATCGGCACCTCAATCGGGCTGCAACTGGTTGCCGTGATCTGGACTTATGCAATCACCGGAACGCTTGATTTCACCAAAGGTGGTATTCTTGAAGGCCATATATCCGGGCCGATGGTTGCCATTCTGCTTGCGCTTTACGCCTTCGGTATTGGCAAAGCTGCCTTGATGCCATTCCATCGCTGGCTGCCCGCAGCGATGGTCGCGCCAACTCCTGTCAGCGCTTTGCTTCACGCCGTTGCTGTTGTGAAAGCAGGTGTGTTCACCATGCTTAAGGTTGGTATCTATATCTTTGGCATCGATTTCCTGGCGGAAACAGGTGCGTCTGAGTGGTTGATGTGGCTGGCGGCCTTCTCGATCATTGCAGCTTCTGTTGTTGCAATGACGAAAGATAATCTCAAGGCAAGGCTCGCTTACTCCACGGTCAGCCAACTGTCCTACATTACGCTTGGCATGGCGCTGGCAACCTCGATGGGTGCGCTTGGTGGCGGGATGCATATCGCGATGCACGCGATGGGCAAGATCACGCTCTTTATGTGCGCAGGCTCGATCTACGTTGCGACACACAAAACAAATATCAGCCAGATGACGGGGCTTGGGCGCATCATGCCGATCACCTTCGGCGCATTTCTGATCGGGGCGCTTTCTATTATCGGCCTCCCACCGCTGGGTGGATCATGGAGCAAGTGGTTGCTGATCGTCGGGGCTGCAGACACGGGGCAGTGGGTGATGATAGGGGTTCTGATGGCGAGTTCGTTGTTAAACGTTGCCTATCTGTTACCGTTGGTTGGGCGCGGGTTTTTCCTAAGTGATCCGGATGCCGAACCAATAGAAGGAATGGCAGAGTCACCCCTTCTGGTCTGGCTGCCTCCGGCAATAACTGCCATTGGTTGTATTGTGCTGTTTTTCTTCGCTGGCGATTTGCAGGATTTCTTGTCGCCCATTGTTGTACCGAACTAGGGAACTGCGAATGAGCATCGATCAGAACGATAAGCCCGAAGACCTGCCGACACTCGGTCGCGCGCTGCTGTGGCTCGACACGAAGAAGAATGTCGATCGGATCGTCTATGGGCTGTACATAGTCTGCGCAATTCTCTTCACCGCAGACTTTCTGTACCATAAACACGTATACCTCGGTGTGGAGGAGTTTCCGGGTTTTTACGCGCTTTACGGATTCTTCATGTGCGCAGCACTTGTAATCAGCGCCAAAATCATGCGTTTATTTCTGAAGAGGCCCGAGGATTACTACGCGCCCTATGATGTGGAATCCGAAAAGTATCCGGAAGATCAGCTGGAGAGGAAAACTCACGATGGCTGAAACCTTCCCAATTGCTTTTCTTTTCTTCGCGGGCGCAGCTGGACTTCTGGCTTTGCCCAAAGGTCATGCCCGTGCAGCATTGCTGTTGGCCGTTCCTGTTGTTGCGTGTCTCTTCGTGTGGTCATTGCCGGAAGGCAACTTGTGGACCGTACGCTTTTTCAATCTTGATCTGGAATTTATGCGCGTTGATCGCCTATCGCGTATCTTTGCGTTGATTTTCACAATCGCAGCATTCCTCGGCAATCTTTATGCTTGGCATGTTCGCGATACGGTTCAGCAACTCGCGGCGCTTTTGTATGCGGGCTCGGCTATCGGCGCGGTTTTTGCGGGCGACCTGATCACGCTCTTCTTTTATTGGGAGGGCACTGCAATCACGTCCGTCTTCCTGATCTGGGCGCGTCGCACAGAAGGTGCCTATCACACCGGTGTAAGATACCTGATCGTGCAGGTCGGTTCAGGTGTTCTTCTGCTGGCGGGGGCGGCGCTTTTTTATCGAGAGAGCGGATCTATCGCATTCGATAAAATGACCCTTGGTTCAATTGGGACATGGCTTATTTTTCTGGCTTTCGGAATTAAATGCGCTTTCCCGTTGCTGCACAACTGGCTTCAGGACGCTTATCCGGCAGCTACTGTTACCGGAACCGTGGTCCTTTCAGCCTTTACCACCAAGCTTGCAGTTTATGCTTTGGCTCGCGGCTTTCCGGGGACCGAGATGCTCATTTATATCGGCGCGGTCATGACGCTGTTTCCAATTTTCTTTGCTGTAATCGAAAACGATCTTCGTCGGGTGTTGGCGTATAGTCTGAATAACCAGCTCGGTTTTATGGTGGTGGGTATTGGAATCGGCACTGAACTCTCGCTCAATGGTACTGCAGCGCATGCCTTCGCGCATATTCTCTACAAAGCCCTTCTTTTCATGAGCGTTGGGGCTGTGCTGTTCCGTACCGGCACTGCCAAAGGATCTGAACTTGGGGGGCTATATAAGACAATGCCGCTTACCATGATCTTTTGTGTGATCGGGGCTGCATCGATCTCGGCGTTCCCGCTTTTTTCAGGTTTTATTTCTAAATCACTTATCCTGTCAGCTGCGTCGCACGACGGATATTACATCGTATGGGCGATCTTGCTCTTTGCTTCGGCTGGTGTGTTCCACCATTCCGGCATCAAGATTCCGTATTTTGCTTTTTTCGCTCATGATAGCGGACTACGTCCGAAAGAGGCTCCACTGCACATGCTGCTTGCTATGGGCCTCACTGCGTTTTTATGCGTTGCCATTGGCGTGTTTCCGGGGCCACTTTATGCGCTGTTGCCTTTTGATGTGGACTACGTGCCCTACACAACGACCCATGTCGTCACCCAACTGCAGCTTCTGTTCTTTTCTGCACTGGCTTTCACGGTACTGATGCGGACTGGTATCTATCCGCCAGAATTAAAATCGGTCAATCTTGATACGGACTGGACCTACAGGCGCTTGATGCCAGTTTTAATTGGCAGTGTTTCAGGTGTTCTTTCAAAGGTATGGGCGGCGCAATCAAACTTTACTCAAACCAGGATCAGGGCTGTGATTGCGCGTCTCTATCATTCTCACGGGCCAGAAGGACGAATGGCGCAGTCGTGGCCGACAGGGTCCATGGTTATATGGATTGCGGTATTACTTGGGTTCACGCTGATTGTGAACTTTTTGAGCTAACGCAACGCGATACAACTGCTAAACCCTTATCACAGCGTCGTTCGCTGGAAATTGATTTTCCGGCATTGCTATGCGATTGCGGCAATGCTTTGCGCTCGTTACATTCTCTGGATGACTGATGATCTTGCCCGTTTGCAATTTGAAATATCGACTTGCCAGCTTTGTGCTCAGCGTTTCTCTGCAACAGAAACGCAGCATCGACCTAACCCTGTTGTCTGGTTTGACGCGGCACCCCGCATTCTGATCGTAGGTCAGGCGCCGGGCGCGCGCGTCCATCTTTCAAATATTCCATTTTCAGACCCGTCCGGGGACCGCTTGCGCAACTGGCTGGGTGTAACGGATGAAGAATTTTATGATCGTTCGCGCGTATCGATTTTGCCAATGGCTTTCTGTTTTCCGGGGTACAACGCGAAAGGCTCAGATTTGCCGCCGCCAAAGCTTTGCGCAGAAACCTGGCGCAGCAGGGTGATGAACCTTTTTGGAGAAGTTCCTCTAATCCTTGCGATCGGGGGGTATGCACAAAAATGGCATTTGGGTACGGCTGCGAACAACGGCGTAACTGCGACAGTTTCGACGTGGCAGGACTATGCACCTGCCGTCTTTCCCTTGCCCCATCCGTCCTGGCGCAATACTGGTTGGCTCAAGAAAAACCCATGGTTTGAGGCAGAGCTGATACCGGCTCTCAGAACCCGAGTACGAAAAGTGTTAGATGATGACTGAGAAGACCCCTTTGGACGCTGCCCATATCGCAATGGAAGCAGACAAGACCAACGATGTGGCGCGCCTGAAGTTCTTTGAACGTCTGGCAGACAGTGAACTTTTCCTGTTGTTGAAAAAAGAGCCAAGCGATGATCAGATTCTTCCAGAAATCTTCGAAGTCGAAGATGCCCATTTTGTGCTGGTCTTTGACCGCGAAGCGCGGCTTTCGGAATTTGCAGAGGGTATTGCACCCTATGCGGTTTTGTCCGGACGTGCGGTTGTGGAGATGCTTGAGGGGCAGGGGGTAGGTTTGGGGGTAAACCTTGGTGTCGCCCCGTCGTCAATTCTGATCCCACCTGGTGCCGTTAGCTGGCTGAGCGAAACGCTGAGCCAAAAGCCAGAGGAAGTCTCTGAAAGACCGGAGTCGCTTGAACCACCCAAGGGGCTTCCGGAAAACCTGATAGTTGCGCTTGATACGAAACTTGCGACAGCAGTTGGGCTTGCTACTTCTGCCTATCTGGTTGCCGTTGTCTATGAGGACGGTCGACGCGGGCATATGCTTGGCTATATTGATCCGGTGCCGGGGGCGGAAACTGCGCTTGCTCAGGCGACAGGTGAGGCTCTGACGTTTAGTGGGGTAGAGGCTGGAGTTATTGACGTAGCCTTCTTTCGAGCGTCAGACCCGCTATGCGCTCAGTTGGCGCGTGTCGGGTTGCGGTTCGACCTGCTAGAACCGGTCAAGACCGAGACGCCCAAAGCCCCGGGAACGGACCCCAAAAAGCCACCGATCCTTTGGTGAACGTGCTTTTTGCACAGGCTAGTATCCAGCGGTCCTGTTAACCAGATGCAGATACGGCAAACCTGCTTCGCCACGGCGTATGTTTTCTGCGATGACCTGACTGGCGGTATCGCTGCGCGTTTCTGAGGCGATGTGCGGGGTAACGGTAACGTTCGGATGTGCCCAGTATGGATGGTCAGCAGGCAAGGGTTCGATACGGAATACATCTAACGTTGCATGGCCGGTTTGCCCGCTATCAAGTGCGGCAAGCAACGCGTCATCATTAATCAGCGGGCCGCGGCCAGGGTTGATAATCTTAGCGCCTTTTGGCATGAGTGCCAGCGTTTCTATATTTAAGATATTCTCGGTTTCCGGGGTTTTGGGAAGCAAGAGAACAAGAATTTCAGAGGACCGCAGAACAGTTTTCAGACCCTCTTCGCCACTGTGGCACGTGATATTATCAAGCTGTTTTTTACTTTTGCTCCAGCCAAGGACATTGAAGTTGAGTGCTGAAAGGGCCTCTCCACAGGCTTGCCCCAATGCACCAAGCCCAAGAATGCCAACAGTTCTGGTTCGCGCGAGCGGTGGAACATAGTCGCGCCAAACTCCGTCCTGGCCATGAATATGCAGGTCCATCCCTAAATGGTGCCGTAGAACATGGCCTGTTACCCATTCGACCATGCCTTCGCTTAGCCCGCTGTCAACCATCCGGGCCAGCGGAATTTTCAATGTTGGATTGCCGACAACATCCTCAACCCCAGCCCAGAGGCTCAAGACGGCCTTTGCCCGGCTGAATGGCGAAAAATCTTTAAGCGGTCCGTTTGGAGCGTAGACAATATAATCAATGATCGAGGGGTCGTCGCATTTGTCTGACAGAGAGTAGCTTAGCCCTTTTTCATCCAGCGCCTTGCGGAGGGGAGCCTCATATTCATCCCATCGCACGTCTTTTGCCGCAAAATAGATATGGATCATCGTATGAAACCCCGCGTCTTAAGTTATCCGTTACTTGTCGCACCAACGATCTAACGTGAGAAAGAAGCAGGGACCAGCGTGAAGTCGCGTCAAACATTAGCGAGGCCTGTGGACATGTGCGCTTTGGACGAGACCAAAAGCCACAAGAATAACAAGCATGGCAGAACCGCCATAAGACACGAGAGGCAAAGGCACACCAACAACAGGTGCGAGCCCCATAACCATGGACATGTTCACCGCGAAGAACAAAAAGAAAGTCGCCGCTATTCCCAGCGTAAGCAGAGAGGAAAACCGATCCTTATTGCGAAGCGCAGAAACAACACAAAAGAAGATTATCAGTGTATAGAGCGTGAGCAGTGAAACCCCGCCCACAAAGCCGAACTCTTCGGCGAGTGTCGTGAAAATAAAGTCTGTATGTTTTTCGGGCAAAAAGTTCAGCCGACTTTGCGTACCCTGCATGAAGCCGCGCCCGGTCCACCCGCCAGACCCAAGCGCGATCTTGGATTGCGTAATATGGTAACCCGCCCCTAGCGGGTCGCTTGAAGGATCAAGAAAGGTATCAATCCGGCGATACTGATAGTCTTTCAGGAATTGCCATTCCGTCCCACGCAGTTTGAAAACAGCTGTTATCGCGCCAACGCCGCTCGCAACGACGCCTGCAAAATAGTACCAGCTGACACCGGCAAGAAACATAATGATCCCCCCACCTGCTACCAAAAGGATGGCTGTTCCGAGATCAGGTTGGCGTAACACAAGGTAGGTTGGGACAAGGATCAGCAATATTGGGATGATTACCCAAAAGGGTCGGGATGTTTTCTTGACGTCAAGCCAGTCGTAGTAGGCAGCGAGGATCATCACTAGTGTAAATTTCGTTAATTCCGAAGGTTGCAGGCGCATGAAACCGAGGTCGATCCAGCGCTGAGCCCCCATGCCAACGGCACCAAACAGCTCTACCAGCAGCAAGAGCGCGAGCGAGCCAAGATATGCGACGCCAGCCATGTTGCGCCAAAACCAGATCGGGACCATTGCAACGAGGAACATCAAGACCATTCCAAGAGCAAACCGTTTCATCTGCGGTTCGACCCAAGGTGTCAAAGAGCCACCTGCAACAGAGAACAGCATCAGGAAACCAACACAGCTCACGGCCGTCAGCAGCAGGATCACAGGCCAGTTCAAGTGAAAAATCTTGCTTAGCCCGGTTGGCGCTGTCTTTAGGTTGTACTCCAGATAACTCATGCCTGATCTTTTCCGTCCTCGGCAGAACTGGGGTTGCGAAGCGGAAGTTCACGTTGCATCTCGCGTATTCGCTCGTGGTCTGCGGCGGGATAAGCTGCCAGAGGTGGTAATCCTCCGTAGAGCGCCTGCAGAACAATATCACGCGCGACAGGGGCTGCTGCTTTGGAACCGCCGCCGCCATGTTCCACCACAACAGATACCGCGATTTTTGGCGCATCAAATGGCGCGAAACATACGAACAAAGCGTGGTCGCGCTGCTCCCAGGGAACATCCTGATTTCGAACAACAGCACTGCGGACCTGGCTGGTGCCGGTTTTGCCGGCCATCCGAAATGCATCTTCAACGATACGTGACCTGAACGCGGTTCCACGCCGACTGTTAGAAACATCAAACATCGCGCGCCGTACCTGACGCAGCAGGTTTTCATTCAGACCCAAAGGCGTTCCGGCGTGGCTGGGTTGCTCAACACCATTGATTGATTTTACAAGCCTGGGCGTCACTGTCCTGCCAGTCGCCAAACGCGCTGCCATGATTGAAAGCTGTAGGGGCGAGGCCAACACAAACCCCTGTCCAATTGCTGCGTTCAGTGTATCGCCAACCTGCCATCCTTCGCCGTGTCGCTCTCTTTTCCAGTCCTTTGTCGGGGCAAGCCCCTGGGCAACAGCTGACATAGGCAGGTCGTGCCGTTCGCCGAGACCAAGAAGCCTTGCCATTGCCGAAATTTTTTCAATTCCAACACGCTGGGCAAGCTCGTAATAGTAGACGTCGCAAGATCGCATCAAGCTGTCGTGAAGGTTTACATTGCCATGTCCACCCCGCTTCCAGCAATGAAAACGGCGGCCACCGAGGTAGGTGTACCCAGGGCAGTAAACTGTATCTTCCGGCGACACTACGCCGTCGTGAAGTGCGGCGAGCGCAGTGACCATTTTAAACGTTGAACCCGGCGGGTAGGTACCCTGAACTGCCTTGCCTGCCAGTGGGCGGTATTTGTTTTCAGTCAACTCCGAATAGTCGGCGACGGAAATCCCACGAACGAATTTATTCGGATCGAACGACGGTGAAGATGCGATTGCAAGCAGGTCGCCCGTTTCCGTGTCAATGACAGATGCGGCAGCACTTTCGCCCGCAAGGCGCGCCTGTATGAAATTCTGCAAATCAGCGTCCACCGAAAGCTGGATATTCGCACCGGGTTCACCATCTATCCGGTCAAGTTCACGCATGACGCGGCCAGTTGCATTGACCTCAATACGGCGATGACCGGCTTTGCCGCGCAGTTCGTGTTCGAGTTTCGCCTCAACACCCGATTTGCCAATTTGAAATTTGGGAATCTGTAACAGCGGATCGGGGTCGTTCAACCGTTCAAGATCATAGTCGCTGACAGGTCCGACATAGCCCACAACATGGGCAAAATCCTGACCACGCGGGTAGCCCCGCGACAAACCAACCTCGGGCGTTACGCCGGGCAGGGCGGGTGCATTTACTGCAACGGCAGAGATATCTTCCCATCGCAGACGATCTGCAACAGTTACCGGTACAAAAGGGCTTCGGCGATAAATCTCGCGCGTGGCACGCTCAAGATCCTCTGCGGTAAGAGGCACAAGTTGCGCAAGGCGTGCAAGAACTTCTTCCACATCGCCTGCATCTTCACGCACCAGAACAATTTTGTAATTTTGTTCGTTAGCGGCCAGCAACGCGCCGTTGCGGTCGAACATCAGGCCTCTGGCCGGAGGCAACAGGCGCACGTTAATCCGGTTTTCTTCGGCCAACATGCGAAACTGGTCGGCCTGATCAACCTGCAAATACCGCATTCTGAGGCCGAGTGCACCGACAAAGGCCAATTGCGCCCCACCCATAATCAGACCACGCCGCGAAATCTTTCGCGAACTGAACTCTGAATCTTTAGCGGTGCGTTTCATCGAATTATGTCTCTATCTGTTCAGTTCTGCCGGGGTGATTTTCGAAACGCCAAGAGCGTATTTTGAGAATAGCACAGTCAAGGGATAGGCCAAACTGGTTGCAAGAAATTGCAGGATTGAAAGACCGAGAACGGGTGGATCAACCATCAGGATCAACAGGATCAGTCGGTTGCCAAGCAAAACACCCGCGATGACGACGGTTACAACTGCCCATTCCAAAAGAAATGGAAATTCACGAATGAAATGACTGCGCGCGCGCAAAAATTCGGTTCCCAATACAGCGAGCGCGGCCATTAACCCTGGTGGTCGCAAGAAAAACATATCCGAAATCAGAAAGACGATCCCAACCGAAAGCGCCGGAAGGTAGTCAGGCCGCCGCACCACCCAGCAGAATGATAAACAGATCAGCAGATCAGGCGCAGACCATTGGGTCGGAATAGTCTGCATCGGCAGAAGGTGGAAAAAAATAATGATGGCACAAAGACCCAGGAAAGCGACCCGATGGACCCAAATACGAGATGTCACCGGGTTAATCACTGGCTTCGACCCCGGTTGTTTCTGTTGTGTTTTCGGTGGTGGCAGGTGGTGCCAGCAAACCACCCGGGTCATGTATCTGTTCATGATCACGGCTGCGCAGAACACGTAAAAACTCAAGGCGCTCATAATCAGCTGCCAGTCGCACCCGCAATCGGCCATCTGTTCCAAGCGCGACTTGCCCCACAAGCAATCCGGCGGGAAAGACACCTCCGTCGCCGGAAGACACAACCCTGTCGCCGGGGCGTATGAGTTCCGGGTTTTCCAATAGTTCAAGGGGCGGTGCTGCGGTGTTGTCTCCTGTTAAAAGCGCGCGCTGGCCCGTTGGTTGGATCGCAACCGGGATTCGGCTGTTTGAATCTGTAAGCAAGATCACCCGGGCGGTGTTACGTCCGACACCCGAGATACGCCCGACAATTCCAATTCCGTCCATTGTTGCCCAGCCGTCTTTGATGCCGTCGCGTTTCCCAACATTCACCAACACGGATTGGCGAAAGGGTGACCCGCTGTCTGCAATCACAACTCCGGTAACATAAGTCAAAAGTGGGTCCAGCCGGACATTGTTCAGGTCAAGCAATCTCGCATTCTTTTGTTCTAACTGGAGCGCGGCCTCTTTCCATGCTTTCATCTGCTGGAGTTCGCGGCGCAGTTCCTGATTTTGTTCATAAATCCGTTGGTAACTCTGAAAGTCTGAAAACATCGATGTCGCGGCTGTTACAGGGCGCAACGCCCAATCAAAACTTGGCATAACCCTGTCGACCAGATTGGCACGAAATCGTTCGACCCGCGGGCTATCAACCCTCCAGAGTAAAAACAGACCGATAAGAACGAAAATCAGCAGACCGACCAGGATACGTCTGACCGGGCGGACGTATTCGTCGCCTGAATTTCTGTCCTTTGCCACGGCAATTCTCCGTGTCGCCTCATTCAGCTATCGTAATCGATCACATGGCGCAGCTGTTTTTCATACTCGAGTGCCTTGCCTGTTCCAAGCGCCACACAATTCAGAGATTCATCTGCGACCGAGATTGCAAGCCCGGTCTGTTCGCGCAAAGCCAAATCAAGTTCACCAAGTAATGCGCCACCACCGGTGAGCATAACGCCTCTGTCAACGATATCCGCCGCCAGATCAGGAGGCGTGGCCTCGAGCGCGATCATCACAGCCTCACAAATCTGCTGGACGGGTTCGGCCAGTGCTTCGGCGACCTGCGCCTGATTGATCTCGATTTCTTTTGGCACACCATTCAGCAAATCGCGTCCGCGAATTTGCATGGAGGCACCCCGCCCGTCATCCGGCATCCGTGCGGTCCCGATAGAGGTCTTGATGCGTTCGGCAGTGGATTCACCAATCAGAAGGTTTTGCTGACGGCGTAGGTAATTCACAATTGCCTCATCCATCCTGTCGCCACCGACACGCACGGAGCGGGCATAAACGATATCGCCAAGCGAAAGCACCGCAACTTCGGTTGTGCCGCCACCGATATCAACAACCATATTCCCGGTCGGGTCAGTGATGGGCATACCAGCGCCAATCGCAGCCGCAATCGGCTCAGCAATCAACCCCGCGCGGCGTGCGCCCGCAGACATAACTGACTGTCGGATGGCGCGCTTTTCAACGGGGGTCGCGCCATGTGGGACGCAGACGATAATTTTTGGTTTTGAAAACGTTGTTCGCTTGTGAACTTTCCGAATGAAATGTTTGATCATTTCCTCGGCTGTGTCAAAATCGGCAATCACGCCTTCGCGCATCGGCCGGATTGCCTGAATGCTGCCCGGAGTACGGCCCAACATAAGTTTAGCGTCTTCGCCGACCGCTAAAACTTTCTTAACACCATCCTTGATGTGGTAGGCGACCACAGAAGGTTCTGAAAGGACGACACCCTTGCCTTTCACGTAAACCAACGTATTGGCCGTGCCGAGGTCAATTGCCATATCGGAGGAAAAAAGGCCTCTGAGAAAATCTACCATTTTGTTTCGCAAACCTTCTAAATACAAAAATACGGTACAAGACTCATAGCCTCTTGATTGCTAAGACTTATGGGCTTTGCGTCGTCTACAGTAAAGGGGACTATACACAGAATACTGCGCAAAATCCTGCTGATTTCTGACTTTTTTAGGGTATTTGATAGCACAAATCGAACATTTTGCCAGAATCGCACTAAATTGGATGGTGTTGCAAGAGCGGGGGTTAGCCGCTCTTGCCAGAGGATTAATTCAAAGCTGCTGGTGCTGTTTTTTGACGGCGCACAAGCAAGCGGTTCAACGCGTTCACATATGCTTTGGCCGAAGCGACAACTGTATCAGTGTCAGCGGCCTGGCCCGTAGCGATTTTTCCGTCTTCTTCCATCCGCACGCTAACGGTTGCCTGAGCGTCCGTACCTTCGGTGACAGCGTGCACCTGATAAAGCTGCAAGTTCACGTTATGCGGAAACAGCGCCTTTACGGCGTTGAATGTTGCATCAACCGGACCGTCTCCGTGGGCAGTTGTGCTGGTTTCGCTGCCGTCGATTGACAGGGTAAGATCTGCTGTTTGAGGGCCTTCCGTTCCACAAACCACGCGAAGGTGTTTTACCTGAATATAGTCGTTTTCCGCGTCCGACGTACTGTCACGCATCAGCGCCAAAAGGTCGTCGTCGAAAACTTCTTTCTTACGATCAGCAAGCGCCTTGAAACGCACAAAGACATCTTTCAACTGGTTGTCTGCCAGGTCATAGCCAAGATCGCTAAGTTTAGAGCGCAATGCAGCGCGGCCGGAATGTTTGCCCATAACGATATTGGTTTCAGATAAACCGATGTCTTCGGGGCGCATGATTTCAAAAGTCTCGGCGTTCTTGAGCATTCCATCCTGATGAATGCCGCTTTCATGCGCAAAGGCGTTTTTCCCGACGATGGCCTTGTTGTACTGCACCGGAAAGCCAGACACGGTTGCGACACGGTGACTGATGTTCATGATACGGGTGGTATCTATGCGGGTTTGATAAGGCATGATGTCGTTGCGCACTTTCATTGCCATCACGACTTCTTCCAACGCAGTATTACCCGCACGTTCGCCAAGCCCGTTGATCGTGCATTCGATTTGCCGAGCGCCTGCGTCAACAGCCGCAAGCGAATTAGCTGTCGCCATGCCAAGGTCATTGTGGCAATGCGTGGCAAAAATGATATCGTCGGCACCTGGCACATTTTCGATCAACATCCGGATCAGTGCGGCGCTTTCACGTGGTGCAGTGTAGCCAACGGTATCCGGTATGTTGATGGTTGTGG
Organism: Pseudohalocynthiibacter aestuariivivens; assembly: GCF_018457175.1. GTDB lineage: Bacteria > Pseudomonadota > Alphaproteobacteria > Rhodobacterales > Rhodobacteraceae > Pseudohalocynthiibacter > Pseudohalocynthiibacter aestuariivivens. The sequence goes on along the minus strand of NZ_JAGFNU010000013.1, from coordinate 40,364 downwards.
CGCCAGCCTTGATCGCAATTTCAACGACGCGGCAAAGGTAATCATCTTCTGTCCGTGTTGCGTCCATTGGGGACCACTGCACATTGTCACACAAGTTGCGGGCGTGGGTTACCGTTTCGTGGATACGCTGGGCCATCTCATCCTTCGTGAGATTCGGGATGCCACGGTGCAGTGGGGACGTGCCGATAAACGTGTGAATCCGGGGCCGTGCCGCGTGTTTGACCGCCTCCCAGCACCGGTCGATGTCTCCAAAGCTTGCACGCGCAAGCCCGCATATAACCGCGTTCTTGGCCTGCGCAGAAATGGCACTGACGGCTTTGAAATCGCCTTCGGATGCAATTGGAAAACCGGCTTCGATAATATCGACGCCCATTTCGTCCAGCATTTCGGCGATTTCAACTTTTTCATCATGCGTCATTGTTGCGCCGGGGCTTTGTTCGCCGTCTCGCAACGTTGTGTCGAAAATCATGACGCGGTCCTGTTCGGATGCCACGTCAGCGGTCTGTTTGCCTTGGTCTGTCATTTTGATGATCTTTCGTCTTTGTCCTAAACCTAATATTTGGCGCGCTGCACATCCTCTGAGCGGTCGCGCCCAAGGGCACGCTCAGAGGCGGCTTAGGGGTAGGATAGCGCACAGACGCAAAGCGCCGCTTGAACGGCGAAGCGTGGAAGACATGATATGTGCGTTGGTCGTCATGAGAGCGGATAATAGAAGCTCTTTTGCAGATGAAAAGCCCAAAAATGGAATAAATCTGGCCATTTGTGATCCGGGTCTGCACGCGCGACGTAATACCTTTGATGCGCGAGGGAGCGGTCATGAGGCGGGTTTTGATTATTGGTGCCTCCGGAGGGATTGGCAGGGCTGTTGTTACAGCCTTGCGGGTCCAAGGTATTGTAGTTGTCGAACTCTCGCGCAGCACCGACGGTTTGGAAATTTGCGACGAAATCAACGTCGCGCAGCAATTTTCCGAATTAGACGGTCATTTCGATATGATTTTCGTTGCAACAGGCGCATTGGAAATCGAGGGGCAGGGGCCTGAGAAAACACTTATGTCTGTTACCCCGAGTTCTTTAAGGCGGCAGTTCAACGTAAATGCTATTGGACCCGTTATTTTGCTGAAACATGCACTTCGGCTTTTACCGCGTGACCAACGCGCGGTATTCGCGGTGCTCTCAGCCAGGGTTGGTTCTATTAGCGATAACCGTTTGGGCGGGTGGTATTCTTACCGCGCAGCCAAGGCTGCGCTTAACCAGCTTATTCACACGGCATCGATTGAAACCGCCAGAACACACCCGAAACTGATTTGTGCAGTTCTGCACCCTGGCACTGTCCAAACGGCTCTGACGAAGAAATACGCTGGTGGCAACCCGTCTGTTCCAGCAGAAGAAGCTGCAGATAATTTACTGCGCGTGATAGGCGGGTTGAGGGAGAAAGATAGCGGTGCATTCTTTGATTGGGCCGGGCATAAAATAGAATGGTAGCCGCGAAGATTACGGCTATTTTTGTTCAATCTTCAAGATAAAAACTTCTTTTAAATACTCTAAAGATGTTAGTCGTTTGTTTCCGTAGACGTTCCATCGTTGGTCGCATCTGACTCAACATCCGACACAAGCGCACCGTTTTCCCAATTGCCCTCTCTGACTTCGCCGCTCGCATAGCTCATGGTCCCCACGCCCTGGCGTTTGCCTGTCCGGAAACTGCCTTCATAGATATCACCGTTGCTGTAGGTCACACGACCTTGGCCATCTATTTCGCCGTTGACCCAGTTTCCGACATAGAGAAAACCATCCGGCATTGCGATTTCGCCCTGTCCATTTGGCTTTCCGTTCAGATGGTTTCCGGTGTAAACCGTGCCATCTGCATAAGTGGTTGTACCCATGCCACTGCGTTGGCCTTCAACCCATTCGCCCGTGTAGGTGAATCCGTCCGGGTAGGTCATTGTGCCCTGACCGTGGTTTCGCGCGTCGTGGAATTCGCCGTCGTAGACAAGGCCATTAGCGTAACGTGCGACACCACGCCCCTCAATTATGCCCGCGCGCCATTCACCCTCGTAGGTGCTGCCATCCGGATAGGTGATTGAACCGGTTCCATCGACCAGATCGTCCATGAACGTACCGGCGTAAACAGACCCGTCAGGGTAAGTGACTTCACCTTCGCCTTCGATGCGCCCTTCAACCCAGCTTCCAACGTAGCTGTAGCCATCAGTGCTGGTCAGCCTTCCCTGACCGTGGCGCTGGTCGTTTTGGAAACTGCCTTCGTAAATATCCCTGTTGGCGTATGTCATGACGCCCTTGCCATCGCGGGCACCATTGGTCAGATCACCAACATAGACATCGCCATTGGGCTGTATCAGTTTGCCTTCGCCATTCATCTGGCCTTCGCGCCAAGTGCCTTCATATTTCAGACCATCAGGAGAGGTTAGTGTCCCCGTGCCCTCGCTGACACCACGTACCAGCGTTCCGGTGTAAACCGAGCCGTCAGGGTAGGTGATTGTACCGACACCTTCTTTGACGCCGTTGATCCATTCACCTTGGTAGACGTATCCGTTTGGGCTGCGCATCGTGCCAACACCGTGGTGCATCGCGTTTCTGAAGCCGCCTTCGTACTGAACACCATTTACATAAATCGCGATTCCGTTACCGTTTATTTCGCCAGCAACCCAGTCACCTTCATATGTCCCACCGTCAGCGAAGATAATTTTCCCAAAACCATCCGGTTTACCGGCAACAAAGCCGCCCTCATAGACAGAACCATTGGTAAAGCGTGCTATTCCCTGGCCGAGAATTTCGCCTTCAAACCATTCGCCGCTGTACTCATAACCGGAAGGCAACCGATATGTGCCGCGGCCATGCTGCAGACCATCCTGAAACGTTCCCTCATAAACGCCGCCTTTGTTGTCTTCAACGCGTTGAACATCTTCGTCTGTCTGGGCAAGGGCGGCACCGGAACCGAGAGCTGTAATTATAGCCGCAACCAGAATTGCACGTGTGTGTGTCTGTGCTCTTAGTAAGAACTGCACGGTATGCTCCCTATTACTTCATAAGAAAAACGCTCTGTATCGGGGACAGAGCCTACTCGGGCCAGCCGAGGCTTTCAACGAGTTTTGCAACCAGCGGACATAACTGGCCGAGCAACACCGGCGGGTTTTGGCAGCCATTGGCTTTTCCTCCGGCGTAACTCTGCTAAGAACGGCATACGAATTCCTTTGGGGGCAGATATGGCCGACACTTTTCGCCTTACACTGGCGCAGCTCAATCCAACGGTAGGCGCGCTAAGCGATAACGCCGCGAAAGCACGTGCAGCCTGGGAGGAAGGTAAGGCTGCAGGTGCCAATATGGTTGCGCTGACCGAGATGTTCATCACCGGCTACAACACGCAGGATCTGATAATGAAACCTGCGTTTATCGAAGATGCAACGCGCCACATAATGGCGTTGGCAAAAGACTGTGCAGACGGCCCGGCGCTGGGCATCGGTGGTCCGTTTCTGGAAGATGGCAAACTTTACAACGCCTACTTCATCCTGAAAGACGGCAAGGTTAAAAGTCGGGTTCTGAAACATCATCTGCCCAATGAAACAGTTTTTGACGAGGTAAGGCTCTTTGATTCCGGGTCGCTAGGCGGACCTTACAGCGTCGGGGAAACCCGCATCGGCAGCCCGATCTGCGAAGATGCATGGCACGAAGACGTTGCTGAAACGCTGGAAGAAACCGGCGCCGAGTTCTTACTGATTCCCAATGGGTCGCCCTATTTCCGCAATAAGATGGACGTGCGCTACGGGCATATGGTGGCCCGTGTCGTCGAAACTGGGTTACCGCTTGTTTATCTGAACATGATCGGGGGGCAGGATGATCAAGTCTTTGACGGGGGAACATTTGTGCTTAATCCCGGCGGTGAGCTTGCGGTGCAGATGCCGGTCTTTGACGAGTCGGTTTCGCATGTTGATTTTAAACGAACCGATGACGGGTGGCGTGTGGTTCCCGGTGAAATCGCAACCTTGCCCGATGAGTGGGAACAGGACTATCGCGCAATGGTCGAAAGCCTGCGCGATTATCTGCGCAAGACGGGCTTTGAAAAGATTCTACTGGGTCTGTCCGGCGGAATCGACAGTGCAATTGTCGCCACGATCGCGGTGGATGCGCTGGGTGCTGAAAACGTACGGTGTGTAATGCTGCCGTCCGAGTACACGGCGCAATCGTCGCTGGATGACGCGAAAGACGTCGCTGAGAACCTTGGCTGCCGCTATGATTTCGTTCCGATAGCCGAAGGACGCGCGGCGATCACAAACACGCTCGCACCATTTTTCGAAGGTATGGCACCCGGGCTGACAGAGGAAAACATCCAGTCCCGGCTACGTGGTTTGCTGCTGATGGCGATGTCGAACAAGTTTGGCGAAATGCTTCTGACCACAGGAAATAAATCTGAGATCGCGGTAGGATATGCGACGATCTACGGCGATATGGCGGGCGGCTATAACCCGATCAAGGACCTCTATAAAACGCGCGTGTTTGAGCAATGCCGCTGGCGCAATGCAAATCACCGATCTTGGATGGCGGGTCCAGCCGGTGAGGTCATTCCGGTGTCGATTATCGACAAACCCCCCACGGCCGAACTGCGCGAAGACCAGAAGGACGAAGATTCGCTACCGCCCTACGATATTCTCGACGCTATTTTGACCGGGCTGGTGGATGAGGAAAAATCGGTTGCCGAGCTGGTTGAGGCCGGATTTGAGCGCGAAACAGTCAAGAAAGTAGAGCATCTTCTCTACATCAGTGAATACAAGAGGTTTCAGTCAGCACCGGGAACGAGGTTGACCAAACATGCTTTCTGGCTCGACCGCCGCTATCCGATTGTGAACCGGTGGCGCGACGATAGCTGATATCGCGTTTGCTAAGACGAATTGCTTTCTGGCGTATCCCCCATCAAGTAGCGTGGGCCACTGCCTTTGCGTCGCGCCGTATCATCAGGGTTGTACAAGCGGCATTTTTTAAGTGACAGACACCCGCAACCGATACAGCCATCCAGATTGTCGCGCAGTTTTGTCAGTGTCTCGATGCGCGCATCCAACTCTGCGCGAAACACAAGGCTGATCTTGCTCCAATCCCCTTTGGTGGGTGTGCGGGATTCTGGCAGAAGCTGTAGCTGTTCGGCGATCTGTTCAATGGTAAAGCCAAACTGCTGTGCAATCCTAACGAAACTAAGACGCCTTATGTCAGAGCGTCGAAACCTGCGCTGACCGCCGTCATTTCGGGTTGGCCGCACCAAGCCTTGTGTTTCATAGTATCGGATAGCGGACACGGCGAGCCCGGTACGCGACGCAAGCTGGCCGATCGAAAGTACGTCAGAAGGGTGCATTCTGGTCTCCTGAATAAAAATCTTGACCTCAAGTTAACTTGAGCAATTACGCTAGACAAATCAAAGACGAATCGCAAAACAAACTCAAAGGAAAGATTCTATGGCACAGGCCGTCTTGGAACACGCGAACATAACCGTAACCAATGTGCAGAAAACCGCAGATATGCTGTGTAAACTGTTCGACTGGAAAATTCGTTGGGCGAGTGAACCCGGTGAATCAATGGATGGAGGGACGTCTTTCCATGTGGGATCAGACGAAAGCTACCTTGCGCTTTACACGAAAGGGGGCAAAGGCAATCCCGGCGACACCTACACGACGATTGGAGGATTGAACCATATCGGGGTCGTTGTAGATGATCTTGACCTGATTGAAGGTCGCGTACGAGAGATGGGGTTTGTTCCGAACAGTCACGCTGACTATGAACCGGGGCGGCGGTTTTATTTTGACGATCTTGACGGAATCGAGATTGAAGTGGTGTCTTACAACACCTGAGGACGAGCCGTTTTGATTCGTTGCCATCGCTTGGATGTGGTTTTGCGACTTCAACACGCAATGGCCAGTCAGTTCCGCCCGCGCGGACAGACGGGTAATTGCTGACATAGTCACCTTTGATGCAAGGCCAATCTGGACAAACCCGCGCGGCTGTGGAAAACGGACCTGATCAAGGAGTTACCCATGACCGTCACCCGTTTTGCCCCATCTCCCACCGGCTATATCCATGTTGGAAACCTGCGTACAGCGCTGTTTAACTATCTGATTGCGCGCAAATCCGGTGGGCAGTTTATTCTGCGCCTGGATGATACCGATCCTGAAAGATCCAAGCAGGAATATGCTGATGGCATCATGGAAGATCTGGAATGGCTGGGCCTGACGTGGGATCGCTTAGAAAAGCAGTCAGAACGGCTCGACCGATACGAAGCGGCTGCTGACGAATTGCGGACGATGGGGCGGTTTTATGAGTGCTTTGAATCGCCGACTGAGCTGGATTTAAAGCGCAAAAAACAGCTTAATATGAGCAAACCGCCGGTCTACGACCGCTCGTCCTTAAAACTTACCGAAGAACAAAGAGCGGAGTTTCGCAAAGAACGGGACGGGTATTGGCGTTTTCTGCTCGATCAGAAACGGATTGAGTGGACCGATGGCATTCTGGGAGAGATATCCATTGATGCCGCGAGCGTCTCTGACCCTGTGTTGATCAAGGCAGATGGTCAGTTTCTTTATACGTTGGCCTCTGTCTGCGATGACATTGACTTTGGCATTACGCATGTTGTGCGCGGCTCGGATCACGTCACAAACACGGCGACGCAAATTCAGATTATCGAAGCACTTGGTGGAAAAGTTCCAAGTTTCGCGCATCATTCCCTTCTGACAGGTCCGCAAGGCGAAGCGCTTTCGAAACGGCTTGGCACACTTGCCCTGCGTGATCTGCGCGAGCGAGGTGTGCAGCCAATGGCGCTTTTGTCACTTATGGCGCGCTTGGGGTCTTCTGACCCTGTTGAATTGTGCAGTTCAGTTGATGAGCTTGTAGAAGGTTTCGATCTTTCGAAATTCGGTGCAGCACCGACCAAATTTGATGTTGAGGACCTGTTCCCGCTCACCGCTCGTTTTAACCATGGGCTTGATTTCGCAGCGGTTTCTGAACAGGTCAGAGCACTTGGCGTGCCGGATCAACTAGCGCGGCAATTTTGGGACGTGACGCGCGAGAATATCACGGTTCTAGCGGACCTGGAGGAATGGTGGACCCTGTTTTCCGAAGGGGCAGAACCGGTCATTGATGATGAAGACGTCGAATTTGTTGCGACTGCAATGACATTGTTGCCGACTGCGCCCTATGACACAACAACATGGTCAGAATGGACCGCTGCTGTGAAAGCCGAGACAGGCCGCAAAGGCAGGGGCTTGTTTATGCCGCTGCGAAAGGCGCTGACGGGACAAAGCCATGGGCCCGACATGTCAGCCATGCTGCCATTGATGCAGGTGATCCGCGCAAAAATCTAAACGCCTGTGCGTAGATACCGGGCGTGTGTGCGTTCCGACCCCTAGTGTTTCCGCGGTTTTTTTCGCATGATGCGTATGAATTGAGGGGCGCAAGTGGCTGAACAGCAAGCTAAGTTTTTAAAAGGAAATCTGTTTCGCCACGTGTCTGTGATGTCTTTGACGGCATCTGTCGGTCTGATGGCGATTTTCCTGGTCGATTTCGTCGATATGGTTTTCATTTCGATGCTCGGAAAAGCAGAGCTAGCCGCGGCAGTCGGTTATGCTGGTGCTATTCTGTTTTTTACTTCGTCCTTTGGCATTGGAATGGCGATTGCTGCGGGTGCCTTGGTTGCCCGCGCTTTGGGTGAAGGCGACGCACATGTTGCGCGGCGTCGGGCAGCAACATCAATGATCTATGGTGTTGCTTTTGGGGCGGCTTTTTCAGCACTGGTCTGGTTCAATATTCGGCCTCTTGCAAAGCTGTTAGGTGCAAGTGGTGAGACATTGGATTTGGCAACCAGCTATCTGAGTATTATTGTTCCCAGTTTACCGGTTCTGCTGGTTGGTATGGTTGGCGGCGCGATCCTGCGCGCACATGGTGACGCCCGACGCGCAATGATGGCAACAATCTTTGGCGGGCTTGTGAATGCGATATTGGATCCGATCCTGATTTTCGGGTTGAATCTTGATTTGACTGGGGCTGCGATTGCAAGCGTTTTTGCGCGCGCGACAATCGCCGCGACGTCACTTGTGCCAATCTTGCGCTATTATGGTGGATTGGAAAAACCCACCGCAGCGGAGTTCCGGCAGGATTTTCCCACGATTCTTGCGATTGCCTTTCCAGCAATTCTGACTCAGCTCGCGACACCGGTCGGTCAGGCCTATGTCACCCGGTCTATGGCACAATTTGGTGAAGCGGCAGTTGCTGGAATGGCGATCACTGCAAGGCTCACACCCGTCGCCTTTGGTGTGCTTTTTGCGCTATCGGGTGCGATTGGACCGATCATCGGACAAAACTTCGGAGCGGGACAGCACGATAGGGTGCGAACGGCGTTTCGGGATGGCATCCTTTTTACTGCAATTTTCGTGACCAGCATGGCCGGTTTACTGTATTTGCTGCGCCCGTTTATCGCGGGTTTGTTCAATGCTGACGGTCTAACGCTGGACTTGGTTTACATGTTTTGTGGTCCTCTGGCGCTGGCCTTCTTTTTTAATGGGGTGATTTTCGTCAGCAACGCGTCGTTCAACAACCTGGGGCATCCGTTCTATTCGACATGGATCAATTGGGGACGTCATACGCTGGGAACAATTCCTTTGGTTATGCTTGGCAGCGCGTTGTTCGGAGCGAAGGGGGTTCTCATTGGGCAGGCCTTGGGTGGGGTAATTTTTGGCCTTATGGCAACCCTGATAGTAAGGCGCGTCATGCAGAAAAGTATCGATAAAACAGATATTAAAACGCCGTTGTTCCAGCGTCAGGCGCGGCTGTTACAGCTTTTTAATTACCGGAGATAGAGAACTGAGATAATCGTTTACCAACATCGTTTCAGAAGATGTCAATTTCTGGTGGCGGGAATAAATTGGTGCATCACGATCATCCAGAATTGGGGCCTCCCAACCATCGGTTGTTTCAAAAAAATGCTGAACGCCGCTTTCTCCGAACTCGGTCAAATATCCCTGAACAACGACATCAATGTAACTTAGCAAGATCGGGTTGTCTGATGTCGGTGCATAGTGACGTTCTGGGGGTATGGCATAGATCACAACATCTGCAGGGTGAGGGATCTCATGCTCGACGGCTTCCGTGGCATCAATTCTGTCATATGCTCTTTCGCGTTCATCAAGCGCGTTCCATTCGCTGATGGGTACACCCGCGACAAGGCCTTCAATGTAATCGCCCGGGGCTTTAACCGCAGTCAGGAAACTGACACGTCGCACAGGCGAATGACGCCACGCCCTGCGCCAACCGTTTACACGCGCTGGCATAGGGTTTTCATATTCATGTGTTCGTCGGTTCACGAGAGACCCGTAACCGAAAAAGTAGGGATAACGCATTTGCGAATACTGTAGATTTTGCTGATCAGAGGCAATCGAATTTGAGGCATAATGGGGTTTGTTAACCGTTTTGTGTAAGAAATAAATATTTTGTTAAGAAAAAAACAATTTAATAACAACGTTTTGCTACCTAAGTTTGCGTGTAATCCTATTCATTTCAACACCATGTATTTCCAGAAAGGAGATCTTGGCATATTGTGTTGACGTTACGTAAACTTATTTTTGCTATTCATGCGCCGATTGGAAAATTAATGGATGAAAAAAAGGTGCATACAACATCTATTCGGGAAAACCTCAGGACCAAGTATAAAGATTTAACTTTAGAAGCGCTCACGGTTCGCTACGCCGTGCTGAAATCGCTTCAAATGTTGGACGAACTGTCACCTGCTGAACGGGCACAAGTTTCGATCATGTTAGCGCGTGATCTGGTTCAAACAGCTGAAAAAGCAGTTGAAATTTCCGACAGAGAACAATTGCAAGTTTTACAGTCGAGCCTTATTGACCTGATCGCCAACGTACAGAGTGTTTAACGGGATAGCGCCGTGCTGATCAAAGCGGCAAGTGCTGCGACTGAAGCAATCCAACCGAAAAACCAGAACTTTCCAGCGATAACATCCTCTGCATATGAAGCAGCGAATTGTGTCTTGCCATAATGCGCCAGAGAAAACGCAGCAATAAGGGCTGCGCAGAGAAGTAAGTACCTTTTTAGTCTTCTGGTGCGGATCAGGTGGAAGACAACCGATACGGAAAGACCCAGTATCAGCCCGATTAAAACAACTTTCATTGCCCAAAGTGGGTGTGCGCCCAAAACAACCGGGACATTCAGAAATTGCATGCCAAACAGGTAAGCCGAAGTAAGAACTGCCGGTAAACCGAACTTCTTAACAATCACTGTTAACCCTCCGTAAGATCATCATAACACATAATAATATCATACGGATATGCTCGAAATCCAAACAGAATTTCGTTGCCCAAGGGGTTATGGTCAGACACCCCGATGGTTTTTGTTACCTGCTAGCGGGTGAATTTTTTGTATTTGATCCGCTTTGGTTCCAGCGCATCAGCGCCCAGGCGACGTTTCTTGTCCTCTTCGTATTCTTCAAAGTTTCCTTCGAACCATTCAACATGTGCTTCGCCCTCAAAGGCCAGGATATGGGTGCAAATCCGGTCGAGAAAAAAGCGGTCGTGGCTGATGACGACTGCGCAGCCTGCAAAATTCACCAATGCGTCTTCAAGCGCCCTTAGGGTTTCGACATCAAGATCGTTCGTCGGTTCGTCGAGCAACAGCACGTTGCCGCCCGCGCGCAGAAGGCGTGCCATATGAACCCGATTCCGCTCACCCCCTGACAGTAAGGAAACTTTCTTTTGCTGTGTTGAGCCTTTGAAATTAAAAGAAGAACAGTAGGCGCGTGCGTTCACTTCGGCGTCGCCAAGCTGAATCACGTCAAGACCGTCTGCGATCGCTTCCCAAACGGTTGCATTGGGCTCCAGATCATCACGGTTCTGGTCGACATAGGATAGCTGAACGGTATCGCCGTATTCAATCGTGCCTTCATCGGGTTGAATTTCTCCGGTCAACATACGGAACAGTGTTGTTTTACCAGCACCGTTTGGCCCAATCACACCAACAATCCCACCAGGCGGTAGGCTGAAGGACAGATCTTCAATTAATAGCTTGTCGCCCATGTGTTTTTTCAAACCGTTGACTTCGATCACCTTGTTTCCAAGGCGCGGTCCGTTCGGGATGATGATCTGGGCCCGGCCGAGTTTTTCCCGCTCGGACTGATTTGCAAGGTCGTTATAGGAATTGATCCGGGCTTTGGATTTTGCCTGACGCGCCTTAGGCGACGCACGCATCCATTCAAGTTCGCGCTCAAGCGTTTTTTGTTTGGATTTGTCTTCACGAGCTTCTTGCGAAAGGCGCTTGGCTTTTTGTTCAAGCCAGCTTGAGTAGTTGCCTTCCCAAGGCACGCCTGCGCCACGGTCAAGTTCCAGAATCCAGCTTGTAATGTCATCAAGGAAGTACCGGTCGTGTGTGACGATCAGGATCGTGCCTTTGTAATCCATCAGATGCTGTTGCAGCCAGGCTATGGTTTCTGCGTCAAGGTGGTTGGTTGGTTCGTCAAGCAGCAGCATGTCGGGTGCGTCAAGCAAGAGTTTGCAAAGCGCAACACGGCGTTTTTCCCCGCCCGAAAGCGAAGTAACATCCGCATCATCCGGTGGGCAACGCAGCGCTTCCATGCTGACGTCGATCTGCGCGTCGAGATCCCAAAGGTTCTGCGCGTCGATCTCATCCTGAAGGCGGGCCATTTCATCTGCGGTTTCTTCAGAGTAGTTGATCGCGAGTTCGTTGTAACGATCAAGTATCGCCTTTTTGTCAGCGACACCAAGCATAACATTGCCGCGCACGTCGAGTGACGGGTCAAGCTCTGGTTCCTGCGGCAGATACCCAACACGCGCACCTTCTGCGGCCCAAGCTTCGCCGGAAAAATCGCTATCAAGCCCCGCCATGATCTTCAGAAGTGTCGATTTACCCGCGCCGTTCACACCAACAACGCCAATCTTTACACCGGGCAAAAAAGACAGGCGGATGTTTTCAAAACATTTTTTACCACCGGGGTAGGTTTTTGAAACTCCGTCCATGTGGTAAACATACTGATAGGAGGCCATGTGCATTTCCTTGAATAACAGATATCCGAGACTCGAGAGGTTCTAGAGTTTGGCCAAGGGTTTTGCAATCAGCTTAGAGAAGGTGCAAAGCAGGAAACGCTGACCGGATCAAATCCGGCGTGTCTACGGTTTCACGCTGACGCAGCCCGCAATCGCTTCAGAGCAAATGACGTCAATACTATTTCTGCTCTCCTATCTTTCAGAACAATTGGTTAGAGAGGTCTTTATGCGCCACGGAATGCCATATGCACCAACCAATCAGGTGATCGGATTGCTGGGCGGATCATTTGATCCGCCTCATATGGGGCATGTCCATATTTCGCAGGAGGCAATGAAGCGATTCAGGCTTGACCGGGTCTGGTGGCTGGTCAGCCCCGGCAACCCTTTGAAGACGCGGGGGCCTGCGCCTCTTGAGAAACGCCTCGATGCGTGTCGGAAACTTGTAAAGCACCCGCGTATCGAAATCAGTGATTTTGAGGCGAAGATCGGAACGCGGTACACGGCTGAAACTCTGGAAGCTCTGTTCCAACATTATCCACAGCAGCGGTTCGTTTGGCTGATGGGGGCGGATAATCTGGCGTCGTTTCACAAGTGGGATCGATGGCAGTGGATTATGGAAAATATTCCGGTTGGCGTAATCGCGCGACCTGGCGACCGTATAACAGCCCGGCTTTCCCCGGCAGCAAAGCGATATGCCCGTTTCAGACTGCGTGGGCGAGAGTCAGTGTACCTGTCACGGGCAGAACCACCGGCATGGTGTTTTATAAATGCACCAATGGTGGACATATCTTCGACAGATATTCGCGCAAAGGGACGATGGGCAGGATAGCCTTGCTCGGAACAAATTCTCGGGGTTAAATCTCTTTATGACCAAGGATTTTTCTCGCCGGTTCGTTTTATCGGGACTAATTGCTGCTGCATCGGGACCCGCCTTTGCAGACGCGCCTTTGCGTTCGTTGCGCCCCGCTGTGCGCCCAGGTGTCATTCAGAGGGCAGCAGGACCATCAGCTGACCGTCTTGTAAGGGCGGCGGAGCTTGGAACAGGTCGGGTTGGTTATGTTGTGGCTGATGCGCACACCGGGCAAATGCTTGAAACGATGAATCCGTTGCTGCCGCTGCCACCGGCGAGCGTGGCAAAAGCCATAACAACGCTTTACGCCTTGGACCGGCTTGGCGCTGGGTATCGGTTTCGCACCAGGCTTTACGCAACAGGCCCGATACGGAACGGCAAGCTTGAGGGTGACTTGATACTGGTTGGCGGTGGTGATCCGGTGCTCAACACAGACATGCTTGGCAATATGGCGCGCGATTTGAAAGCCGCGGGCGTTAACGAAATTACCGGTCAGTTTCGGGTTCATTCGGCCGCTTTGCCTTATGTCAGAGCAATTGATGCCAGCCAGCCCGAACATCTGGGATACAACCCATCGGTTTCTGGTTTAAATTTGAATTTTAACCGCGTTCATTTTGAGTGGAAGCGACAGTCAGACGAATATGAAGTCATCATGGACGCCCGCGCCGAACGGTTTCGTCCGCGAGTTCATGTGTCCAGCATGCAGGTGGTGAACCGTTCTTATCCAGTTTATACATATACTGACACGCAGGGCAGCGATAGCTGGACCGTCGCGCGCGGCGCCTTGGGAAATGGCGGAAGTCGCTGGCTTCCGGTGCGCAAGCCCGAGCTTTACGCCGCCGAGGTTTTTCAGACGCTGGCCCGTTCGCACGGGATCGTTTTGCCAAGAGCGCGAACGATTGCCTCGACAACAACTGGAACGATTGTTGTCGAGCACAGTAGCACCGAACTGCGCCTGATCCTGCGTAATATGCTAAAATACTCTACAAATTTAACGGCAGAAGCCGTGGGGATGACCGCGAGTTCTGTTTCCGGAGGCCGCGTTCATAGCCTGCGCGGCTCTGCACGTGAGATGGCGGCTTGGCTGACTGAAAACCTAGGTGCAAATCGCGCCCGGTTTGTAGATCATTCCGGACTTGGCGATGAGTCACAACTTTCGGCGCGTGACATGGTCCGCATGTTGTTAAAAACAGGCCCAGAGAGCGCGTTGCGGCCAATGATGAAAGATATAGCCATTCGCGACAATCAGGGACGAGTCGTTCGCAACCATGCAATTTCGGTAAAAGCAAAGACCGGTACGCTTAACTTTGTGTCCTCACTGGCGGGGTATGCCCGGACACCGCGCGGGCGTGATCTTGCGTTCGCGATATTTACGGCCGACACGGACAGGCGCGCGCAGGTGAGCCCGCCAGAGCGCGAAGTGCCACCCGGCGCGCGCAGTTGGAAAGGCCGGTCGAGGCGGCTCCAGCAGCAGCTTATCCGTCGCTGGGCGGATCGATACGAGCGATAAGCTTGGTAACATGTCAGCCAGCCCATTGGTCTTAGGCCCGAGGTTTTAAATTGAGACGCGTTCCGCGTCATTCTTTCTGGCACTTCGTGCGGTTTCGCGCGCTGCGCGGGGATATTTTAAGGATAAAGAAAGAACGGTTTGGGTGTTGTTTTGTGTCCGGTTGTCTTTGTGAAATGACTTAGTTTGAGAGTTGGAGAATACTAAAGAGTTTGATGTCTGGCGCGCGCACCACGTTCGATGGCTGCACCATGAAGACGATCAATGTTCAGCTCATAGCGAATTTCTTCGAGGAGGCGGAGTTCAGTTTCCTGAAGGCGGCCATCTGCAGCCGCGACATCACAGGCGAGGGCGTATGCGGTTTCATAAAGTTTTTCCGGCAGGTTATCTTTAACGAGACCAAAGAGCGCGTCCAGTCCATCTTCTTCTTCGAAGAGGTCAAACACAGTTTGGCTTATCGTCGTTATACGATCCTGATCATAGTCGCCAAAAACGGGTAAATGATTCATAATACGTTGGATCGTGATAAGTTCCGATGTGCGTATGTTTTCATCTGAGGCAGAAACGGCGATCATCAGAGCAACAAGACTGTCCTGAGGGGTCAGAGCATGTGGGGCTTGGGTCACGTTATTATCCTTATTGGGCCCAAAGAGGGCATGTAACTACAGATCAATTTATTGACGTCAGCGAGGGGGAGCAATAGGAGACATCAGGTGTTACGGCGCAGGGCCGGAAGACGTTAAGAAGTGAGCCGATATGTCTGAACTACGCGATGCTGCAATGAACTCTAAAGCCTGGCCCTTTGAAGAAGCGCGCCGGCTGGTGAAACGTTATGCCAAGCAGCCGCCTAAAAAGGGCTATGTATTGTTTGAAACGGGGTATGGGCCAAGCGGTTTGCCGCACCTCGGGACATTCGGCGAAGTGGCGCGCACAACGATGGTGCGACGCGCATTTGAGGCGATCAGTGATATTCCGACCCGGCTTATCTGTTTTTCAGACGACATGGACGGGATGCGCAAGATTCCCGACAATGTCCCAAACCCCGATATGCTGCATGAGCATCTGCAAAGGCCGCTCACTGCAGTTCCGGATCCGTTTGGTGAATACGAAAGTTTTGGGCATCACAACAATGCAATGTTACGCCGGTTTCTGGACACTTTTGGATTTCAATACGATTTTATCAGCGCGACGGATTTTTACAAAACCGGCCAGTTTGATGAAATTCTGCTGCGGGCCACCGAGAAATATGACGCGATCATGAAGGTGATGCTTGCGAGCTTGCGCGAGGAACGCCGTGAAACCTATAGCTGCTTTCTGCCCATTTCACCGATTTCAGGTCGCGTTCTTTATGTTCCGATGAAAGACGTGAATGCCAAAGACGGTACAATTACCTTCGAAGACGAAGATGGCAGGGACTGTACGTTAGCAGTGACGGGCGGGCAGGTGAAGTTGCAGTGGAAGCCCGACTTTGGCGCGCGCTGGGCTGCGCTGGACGTCGATTTCGAGATGTACGGCAAAGACCATTCAACCAACACACCGATTTATGACAAGATTTGCGAAATCCTGGGGGGCCGCGCGCCTGAACATTTCACCTACGAGTTGTTTTTGGATAATAACGGCGAGAAAATCTCGAAATCCAAAGGGAATGGCTTGTCGATTGACGAGTGGCTTACCTATGCAACGCCTGAAAGCCTCGACTACTTCATGTATCTGAAGCCTAAGACGGCAAAGCGGATGTATTTCGACGTTATTCCGCGGGCGGTGGATGAATATCATCAACAGTTGCGAGCCTTTCCAACGCAGGATGTTGCTGCGCAGGTCGCTAATCCCGTCTGGCATATTCACAACGGAAAGCCGCCGGAGTCCAAACTGGTTGTGCCTTTCTCAATGTTGCTCAACCTCGCATCTGTGGCGGCAGCGGAAGAGAAAGAAACGCTTTGGGGGTTCATCAAGCGTTACGCGCCAGAGGCATCCGCAGAGACGCATCCAGACCTTGATCATGCTGCGGGCTTTGCCGTGCGCTACTACAATGACTTTGTGAAGCCAGCAAAGACTTACCGGCTTGCGAATGATAAAGAACGTGCAGCACTTGAAGACCTCTTAGCGCGTCTTAAAGACTGGGACGGCGGTTCTGATGCAGATGCCTTACAGACGATGGTATTTGCTGTTGGGAAAGAACATGAGTTTGAGCCGCTTCGCGATTGGTTTAAAACACTTTACGAAGTTTTGCTTGGGGCGTCACAGGGGCCGCGTTTTGGCGGGTTCATCGCGCTTTTTGGTGTCACTGAAACGATCGAGCTGATTGAAAACGGATTGGCGGGTAAACTCGTAAATTGATCCAAACCCCTTCGCAGGCAGTATACCATAGAGGTGGCGAGGGGAGGTTTGAGTCGTGAGACAACTTATTTTAGGATGGGTGTTTGCTTGTTTATCAGCGAGCTTTGCTTTTGCTGATGAGCCAGCGAATCCGGCTATGCGAGGTGTCATCACGAGCCAGATAGAGGCGTTCCGGTTAGATGATTTTGGCCTCGCATTCGGCTATGCCTCGCCAAATATTCAGAATTATTTTCAATCCCCTGAACGATTTGAAGCAATGGTTCGAAATGGCTATCCGATGGTCCACAGGCCAGCGGAGGTCCGATTTCTGGAATTGCGGGAGATTGCCGGCGCATTTTGGCAAAAAATGCTGATCCGTGATCAGGCGGGTTTTGTGCATATTCTGGATTACCAGATGGTTAAGGGCGACGATGGCTGGATGATAAACGCCGTACAATTGCTTCAGCAATCAGAAACAGGCGTTTAACAAAAGTTAAGAACGGTCGCTTTGGCCGCGATTAAGGGCTGTTTGTTAACTACTTTCACATCTGGGTTGAGCGCCGGAATTCTTTCTACTTGATATCAAAGAATTGAGAACCGCAGACCAATGAAAATTGGGCCGTGGAACTGGGGTGCGCACAGTAGCAATTGTGAATGGGGTTCTAATGAACAAAGCGATTACCGAAGGGTTGGTTCTGATGCCGCCTAAGTTTGAAAACGGGTTGGACGTTTGGTCCAGCCAAGATGGGACACTGGGTTCTGACACCTATGAAGGAGATCCAAACGCCGCCTTTGTTCCGGCGGATCAGGATTTCGGTGGATGTCTGGAGCTTTTGAAAACCCAGGACACACAAAAACTGCGCTGGATGGGACAATCGCCATTGTTGCCTGGCTGCTACCTTAGAATTTCTGCACGCGTTAAGGCGATGAGTGGCAATCTGCCGGATGTGCAAATTGCCGGATGGGCGGGCGGCGCTGGCGATACCCATGTGACGGGCTTGCCCGAAACCGGACCACACGTAACTCTGCAATCTTATGGTGACGTTGTGACGGTAAGTGCGATTGTTGGAACGGGTGCGCGCAATGGCGTTGATATGATTTGGGGCAGCACGCCGCTATATGGACATTTCGGTCTTGATCTGACTGGCCTGAATGGTGGTGTCGTACGCATTGACGACCTGCAAATTGAAGATATGACAAGCCTGTTTCTACGCACCATGATGGATTGGGTTGATGTCCGCGACTATGGCGCGATTGGTGATGGTGTGACCGACAACCGGGCAGCATTTGAAGCGGCAGACGCTGCGGCCAACGGACGCGAAGTCCTAGTTTCGGAAGGCGTATATTTCCTGAATGATCACGTAACCTTTGAAAATAGCGTGCGGTTTGTTGGCACCGTAATCATGCCTCAGGACAAAAGGCTCTCGCTGACGAAAAATTTTGATTTACCCGCTTACATTGATGCCTTTGGCGACGAACTGCTTGCGTTCAAAAAGGCTGTGCAATCGTTGTTCAATTTTTCTGACCACGAGTCGCTTGATATGAAAGGCCGACAGATTACGATTGACGAGCCGATCGATATTCATGCCACCGTTGGAAACAAGGATTCCTATGCTAACCGGAGAGTCATTCAGAATGGGCAGTTCGACGCGGTTGATAGTGCGAACTGGAACAGCGATGTTTTCACATCGCAAGCGACATATTCAACCAGTAACAACAAGCAATTGACCGGCGTTATTAATGTTGCCCAGATTCAAGTTGGATCGCTTGTCCAAGGATCTGGGGTTGGTCGTGAAGTCTATGTTGAAAGCGTCAATATCGGTGCGCAAACCGTTAATCTAAGCCACCCGCTTTACGATGCAGTCGGGACTCAGGTTTTCACATTCACCCGCTTTAAATATATTCTGGATTTTCACGGGTTCAGCTCTCTCTCGCGGTTTGTGCTCGATGAAGTGGACCTGAAATGCAACGGGAATGCCAGCGGTATCATGTTGGCGAAAAATGGTTTGATTTTCCACGTGCGCGATTGTTTCCTGACCAAACCTAAGGATCGCGGAATTACGTCGATCGGAACTGGCTGTCAGGGTATGCTGGTAGATCGTTGTCAGTTTTTGTCAAACGAGCAACCATTGCGTGCGCAAGACCGTAGATCCATAGCTTTGAATGTAAATGCGAATGACACGAAGATCAGAGATAATCGTGTTGTGAAATTCGGCCATTTCGCTGTCGTTCACGGGGCAGGGCATATTTTCACCGGCAACCATTGGTTTCAGGGGGACAATGAACCCAATGGACTAGTACAGGCGGGCATTGCCTTTACGCAAACCAACGTAAAATCAACCGTGACAGGCAACTACATTGACAACAGTTTTATAGAATGGACGAATGAGCATGACTCAGAGCCGGGGTTTTCCAATGAATCTTCCTTTGGCGGTCTGACAGTCAACAGCAACATCTTTACCGCGAATGATGTGGCCCCCTGGTTCAACTGGATTGTTATCAAGCCCTATGGGTCTGGTCATTTCGTGAGTGGCATGAACGTTTCCGGTAATACCTTCAAATCGTTAAACGGAAATATTGACCGGGCCGACTATGTTGACGATTCAATTGCCGGGCTTGATTTTGGACGAATGCGCAACATTGTTTGGTTGGGAAATATTTACATTGCCGCAACCAATCAAACACACAACCCCGTCACATTACCACATACGCAGGTAACAGACGCGAAGACCTGGGATGTGGATTTTTCTGCGCATTTGCCATTTGAGGGCCGCGCACGCCGGGTGACAGGTTTAGTGGCTGAGGGGCAAATCAGCAAAGGGCTGAACACGCAGGTAATCGACATGCCTTTTGTTTCGGTCGAGCAGGGAGCCAACAAAAACCACATTCACCTGACTTGGGCAGAAGCCTGTAAAGGCACGGTGCAATTGACAGCGCGCGTGGATAATCCGATCTAACGGTCTAATTGAACTTTATTTTGAAACGGGATGCGATTTTCGTGTCCCGTTTTTTAAGTCGGCTCACGTTCTTACAGCCTGTGCAAAAAACAGAATTGCGTTAGACTGAAGCAAAAGGAGGAGCGGATGCCAAGAATTTCAAAGACCACCGAGCTTCAGACAGTAATCACGACATTTGAGATGACGCCAGGTACCTGTCAGGACCTTTTGGACGCGCTAACCGATGCCTACGAGAAGTTTATTAGGCACCAGCAAGGGTTTATTGCTGCGGGACTTCACGTCAATGATGCACAAACCCGCATCGCGAATTACTCGCAGTGGCAGCGACGCGAAGATTTCCAAGCTATGCTTCGGACGGATGAGATGCGGAAGCGAAACCGTGAAATTTCAGCCCTCTGCAAAAGTTTTGAACCTGTCATGTATGAGGTTTCTGAGGTTTTTTAAATCCGGCCAAGAGGTAGCCAGCGATAGGCGCCTATTCCCGACCGGGTGAACACCTGTTCCGGCTTAAAACTCTCTGACGATTCCAATTTTCAAACCGTACTCTCGGTGTTCAGCTGCCCCGATGCTTAACCCGACTTCGATCCGATTGCCGACACCAGTTTGCCAGGTCAACCCGGGCGCAATTTCGATTTTGTTTGTGGCGCCGTCGTAAGTTTCGGCTCGCAGGTTGAGCATCAGGTCTATATGGTTACTGAAGTGATAACCCCAGGTGGCGTCGAGTTTGAGTAACGGGGTATCAGACGCTTTCCTGAAAGTTGCAAAATTATTGATCGCGAGCCAGCTACTGCCAATATTCCTCCCCCAGTTAAGACCGATGCGCAGCGCCGGGGCTGGGGCTCCAGTAAGGTCGGCGTGTTCACCGAGCGCAAAGGTGAGCGCGTAGTGGTTTCTTGGATTGTTGGTGTGAAGCGGAAAACTCAGGAACAAAAATGTTTCCGAACTTTCCCCCGATCCACTGCGAAACCCATCAAACCCAAGCGTCAATTGTGGGGACAAGCCGTATTCCGCGTATAGGGATAGAAAACTACGGGGGACACCGACTGAGTTCACAGTAAAAGTTTCAGAGAACGCAACGTAGACTGTTCCGTGTTCGCGTGGCCAAGCTCCTGAAAACGCTGGGAACGGGATAATGATGGATAGAACGAAAACAATGAAGCGTGTCATTTGTCCCCCGGATTACCGGAGAAGATCACCAAGGGTTGGTTAAGAGAGCGTTAAAGACACTCAAAATCAATGCAGACAAGTGGCCCTACTTTCAGTTTCGGCCCAGTATTTGCGAGTTTTAACTTGGGCCATTGCTAGAACGATGCCCTAAGAAAACCATTTGCAGCTCGTAAATAGACTACCAAAATCCTTTTACGATACTGAGATATCGGGATTAAATACAGGTCTCCGATGGGTTGCGATGCGGCCGGACAACAGTATTGCTCTGATTTAGAACAGACCCCTTTGTTGCTCAGAAAACCCTTCATTTAAAACAGATAGGCACGCTTATTTTTTGATTTACTCGCCAATAGATAGATACCCAAGGTTAAAAATATCACGCTTAGCGCCGATCCAAGAATAGTCGAATCTCCAACCATCAAACTGGCGTCGATAACGATGCTTGAGAAAGAGTAAGCCGTATCAGGAACGGGTGTTGGACCAGCGGTAGCGAGTTCACCAGGCATGGTCCGTTGTGCAAGATTCAATACTGGGGCAATCACAGTTGAGAAGAACGACAAGCCAATCCAGGACAATCCGTAACCCCAGATTTCACGCTTTGTCTCTGCCCAACTCACCAAAATTATGACAACCCAGGAAATGCGAAAAGCGAGATGGATAAAATTCGCATCAGAGAGTTCGCCTGCGTCAAACAGCGGGACTATTGCGAATGTGCCAAGCAAGTTGGCGATCACGACCACGAACAATTTAAGCACGATGTGCGAAACAAAATTCACTAACATCCCTTTATCCCCTTAAACAACTTAAGGTTGTCTTAAAGAGAGGATGGTATCTCAGAAAATTCTCTAAGTGTAAATAACCAGTTTCACTACGCTTTTTTCTGTGATTTTCCGCGATACATTCTTGTTCCGGCCTTACCTGCCGTCGAACGCCCGCGTGTTTTCACTGCGGCTTCTGAAGCTGCGTCTATAGCAGACTGCCGGGCAAGCGGGTCGTCTGCTATGGCGAGCTCAACCGCTTCAAGCCGTTTCACCTCGTCCCGGATGCGCGCGGCTTCCTCAAACTCAAGATTCTCGGCAGCTTTACGCATCTCTGTGCGCAGACCATCAAGATGCGCCTGAAGATTGGCTCCAACCATCGGTTTTTCGAGCTTGGCAGTAACGCGCAACATATCAACGTCGCCCTCGTAAAGCCCGGACAGCACATCACCGACGTTCTTCTTGATCGTTTCGGGTGTGATGCCGTGTTTTACGTTGTAATCAACCTGACGTGCGCGGCGGCGGTCTGTTTCGGCGAGGGCCCGCTCCATGCTGCCGGTGATCCGGTCAGCATACATAATAACACGGCCTTCGGCGTTCCGGGCGGCCCGCCCGATGGTCTGGATGAGCGACGTTTCAGAGCGCAGAAAACCTTCTTTGTCCGCGTCCAGAATGGCCACCAATCCACACTCAGGTATGTCGAGCCCTTCGCGCAACAGGTTGATGCCAATCAATACGTCAAAAGCACCTAGGCGCAGATCACGCAGAATTTCGATACGTTCCAGCGTATCGATGTCTGAATGCATGTATCGAACGCGAATGCCTTGTTCGTGCAGGTATTCGGTTAAATCCTCAGCCATACGCTTGGTCAGCGTGGTGACCAGAATACGCATGTCTTTGGCCGCGACGTGCCGGATTTCATCGAGCAAGTCATCAACCTGCATTTCGACAGGCCGAATCTCGATCTGCGGATCTATCAGACCTGTCGGACGAATAACCTGTTCAACAAACACACCGCCGGATTGTTCGAGCTCCCATTTAGAAGGCGTGGCGGACACATAAACAGATTGTGGACGCATCGCGTCCCATTCCTCGAACTTCAGGGGACGGTTGTCCATACAGGACGGCAGGCGGAAGCCGTGTTCCGCCAGTGTAAACTTTCGGCGATGGTCGCCTTTATACATGCCACCGATTTGCGGGATCGAAACATGCGATTCGTCCGCGAAAACAATTGCGTTGTCGGGAATATATTCGAACAAAGTCGGGGGGGGCTCACCCGGTGCGCGGCCTGTCAGGTACCGCGAATAGTTTTCGATACCGTTGCAAAACCCGCTCGCCTCAAGCATTTCCAGATCGAACTTGGTGCGCTGTTCCAGCCGCTGCGCTTCAAGCAGTTTGCCCTCGTTTTCAAGCTGCTTCAGACGAACTGCCAGTTCTTCCTTGATCCCTTTGATCGCCTGTACCAGCGTCGGTTTTGGCGTCACATAGTGCGAGTTCGCGTAAACGCGCACCTTTTCCAACTTGTCCGTTTTTTTACCCGTCAGCGTGTCAAACTCGGTGATTGCCTCCAGTTCGTCACCAAAGAAGGATAACCGCCAGCCGCGGTCTTCAAGGTGTGACGGCCAGATTTCAAGGCTGTCGCCCCGGACCCGGAAAGAGCCGCGCACAAACGCGTTGTCATTGCGCTTGTATTGCTGTGCGACCAGCGCCTGCATGATTTCGCGTTGGTTGTAGTTTTCACCCGTCACAAGGTCGAGCGTCATTGCAGTATAGGTTTCGGGCGAGCCGATACCATAGATGCAGCTGACAGAGGCGACGATGATCACGTCATCCCGTTCCAACAAGGCGCGGGTCGCCGAATGACGCATCCGGTCAATCTGTTCGTTGATCTGGCTTTCTTTTTCTATGTAGGTATCAGAGCGGGCAACATATGCTTCGGGCTGATAATAGTCATAGAAACTGACAAAATACTCGACCGAGTTTTCCGGAAAAAAGTTTTTGAATTCTCCGTACAACTGTGCGGCAAGCGTTTTATTGGGGGCAAGGATTATTGCGGGCCGCTGGGTCTCTTCGATCACCTTGGCCATGGTAAAGGTTTTTCCGGTACCGGTTGCTCCCAGCAACACCTGATTGCGTTCATCGTCATTTACGCCCTCTACCAGCTCCGCTATTGCTGTTGGCTGATCGCCAGAAGGTTGAAACTCTGTATGCATGACAAAGCGTTTGCCACCCTCCAGTTTCGGGCGCACCTGTGCATCAAGTTTCGGGGCAGACAACAAAGACATTGGGCTGATTCCTTCCGCCCTGTAGATTTGATCTGTTTTTGTTCTTGTTCAAGGGGCGCGGCGATACCATTCATAGGTAAATGGCGCATTGCACGGTAAGGACGTATTAATTAAAATAAAAAACAACCTATAGATGTTTTTTCTGTTGCGATGTTAACCATGCTCGCGTAACGTGCACTGACAAGCAGCACTTGGTTGTCGGTTCTGGCGCACCACCTACTCACCCCTCACTCCTCGTCATGAACCGGCAACCGCCCCTGCGGCAATTGTTGCTTAGGTAAACCACGCGCATTCCTGTATTTGTAGGCTTGAAATTACGGTGTGAATTCCCGATAACGGGGCACCGACGATAGGAGAGGTCCATGCAAGCGCGCATTTACAAGCCAGCTAAAAATGCCATGCAGTCCGGCACTGCAAAGACCAAGGAATGGACGCTTGAATTCGCTCCGGCTTCGGCCCGCGAGGTTGATCCGCTCATGGGGTGGACAAGTTCGTCTGATACGCAGTCACAGGTCCGTCTGAAATTTGCAACCAAGGACGCTGCCCTTGAATACGCGGCGGAAAAAGGGCTCGACGTTGTCGTGATGGAACCTAAAGTCCGCAAACCAGTCATCCGCAAAGGCGGGTATGGCGAAAATTTCGCCACCAATCGCCGGGGTGCTTGGACCCACTAATTTTTTTCGCCTCAAATAGTGTTTGATGCGAAAAGCAGTTTCGCTTTAAACAATGGGTGCTTGCCACTTGCGTTTTAGCCAGAGTCAAAGCAAAAGACGGCCCAGTGGTCCCATAGCTCAACTGGATAGAGCACCTGCCTTCTAAGCAGGGGGTTTCAGGTTCGAGTCCTGATGGGATCACCATAAATCTTTAAATAGTAATATAAAACAAATAGGTAGCTTAACTGGTCGGTTTCATTCCCACATATTCCCCATTTTTTTGGCTGAACAGCTGACTAGATTGGCGTCGAATTCTTTATTTTAAAGACCGCCTACAGAAAACCATCAAAGACAAACACACCATGAAGCTCCGTTAAACAAAGCGGCCTTTCGCCCCAACCGCAGCGAACTACCGCTTTGAGTCCTTAATGCCCAATGCCGCGCGGTGTTCGAACGGAAGTGATTTGCGCAATGCCGTCATTACTGTCTGTAAGGGCATTTTTTTGTTAAACTTATTGTCCGAGGAGAGGGCCGGTAGAAGAACAACTCTGCCATAAATAAGAAACCGCTATCTCGTTGTTTTTGAATGGCAATCATTTACGCTGCTCCAGCATCTCAACAATCTCAGTATAGTTATTGGCTTTGGCGTGCTCCAGAGGGGTTACGTGGTCACCATCGGTAATTGTTTTATCTGCACCGGCATCCACCAGCAGGCGGACAACATTCTGATGGTCAGGCCCACCGTCGCCCAGGACAACCGCTTCCATCAATGCGGTCCAGTGCAGGTTGTTGATATGGTCCAGCGGAGCGCCCGCATCGATCAGCCTGCGCACGATTCCAACATGACCAAGGTGCGCGGCGGCGATCAGCGCGGTACCGTCGTAGGGGCTGGTGGTCAGGCCCGGATCGTTGCCCAGTTCCAGGGCCAGGGCCATCAGTTCCGGGTCGTTGGCAACTGCGGCGATTGTCACAACGTCGTAAGCCTGGTTCTCAAGCGCGTTCATATCGACGCCGGCTTCGGCCAGCGCCTGCAGAGCTTCATCCTGTGAGGCAAAAGCGGCCACATGGGCAGGTGTCCGGCCACGCCTGTCACGGGAATTGACGTCTGCACCTGACGCAGTAAGACGCTGTATCGCTTCAACGTCACCATGATGGGCGGCCTGGTGCAGACCCTGATAGGCTGCGACTTCAGATGAGGATGGTGCCATTTGCGCATGAGCCATTGATGCAAATCCCAGAAACACCGGCATCAATACAAACCTGAACATCAAAAATCCTCCTGGTAAAGTTGTGGCCCGCCAAGATGACGGACCACGTGTCTGTTATTCTGCGCCGATCGCATCCAGACCGGCACGCGCGCAGGCAGCATCAAGATGGCCGCCGGGAGCGCCGCCGACACCAATGCCGCCAACCAGTGCACCACCGATCTTGATTGGCAGGCCACCGCCCTGGATTACCATACGGTCATCCATGTAACGCAGCCCGTCGTGCATCGGGTTCTCTCCGATGAACTGCGCGAGGCCCGCGGTGTCGCGCCCCATCGAAGCTGACGTAAACGCTTTACCCTGGGCGCTGCCAACGGTGTGCGGCCCGGAGTTGTCAGCTTTCAGGTGCACTTTGACGGCGCCGTCGCGGGCAACAATGGCGACGCTGACATTGTAACCATCAGCGGCGCAGGCCTGAAGCGCGGTCTGAGCGGCCTCTGTTGCAAGGTCGAGCGGCAGGTAAGGGGCGGTTGGCAGTTCCTGCGCAGCAACGGCAACTGGAGCCAAGAAAGCGGCAGCGAGGGTAACTTTGCGGATCATATCTTGTTTCCTTCGTATTGTGATGAAGGCAAAATATTCGTCCCCGCCCTGCGGCGGTATTCGTATGCATTGCGGGGATATCCGTAGTTCTACGGAGTTCCGCACCCGTCCAGCCAGATCCGCGTCAGCTCGGCCTGAGAGGTTGTGCCAAGCTTTGCTCCGATAGCAGCACGGTGGCTTTCCACAGTGCGCGGCGACAGGCCAAGTCCTTCGGCGATCTGACGCGAAGTGAAACCCTCTGCGATCAAGTTTAGCACTTCGCCTTCCCGTGCAGTCAGGGATCCGACAAGAGCGCGGGCCTCGGCCTTTTCAGCCGCTACCTGCAGTTGTCGTTCAAGAGCGTCGCTGCCTTTCTGGATGGCATCGATCAAATCCTGCTCGTCAACGGGTTTGGACAGAAAATCCACCGCACCATTGCGAAACGCCCGGCGGCAGGCCTCAATGTCGCCGTGACCGGAAATAACCACGGTTGGCCAGTCGACACCCTTTTCGTTCAGACGTTCCTGCAACTTCAATCCTGAAAATACCGGCATTCTGATATCGAAGATCAGACAGCCGGGTTGCAGGTTTTCAAGCTGCAAAAGAAAGGACTGCGGATCTGCAAATGTCGTAACGTTTACTCCGACCGTCGAAAGCAGAAGTTCCAGCGCCCGGCGCACGGCTTCATCATCGTCAACCAGATAGACGGGATGAGTCATTGTGTTGCCTCCCGCTGCGTTTCCGCCAGAGGAAGAACGACACGGAACGTCGCGCCGGATGGGGTCGGGACATACGAAATCTCGCCACCTGCTCTCTCGACCAGCCTTTGGCTGAGCGCGAGCCCGAGACCGGTCCCGTCTTCTCTGGTGGTCAGGAACGGCGTGAATAGTTGTGGGCGTATATTTACGTCGACCCCGGGGCCATTGTCAGTCATTTCAAGCACAACATTTTCTGCAGACAATATCACCGCTACATCGACTTGCCCGCCCTGCACTCCATCAAGCGCGTCAAACGAGTTGCGCACCACGTTATAGATCACCTGCTCCATTTCGACCTGATCGGCCTGCACCATGACCGCCTGGGGCTGGATGTCAAAGCCAAGCTCCACGTCCCGCCGCAGGACTTCTGGCGCCAACAAAGCCTGCACATTTTTCAAAACGTCCCGCAGATCAAATCGTTTAATAGACGCCCGTTGTGGTCGCGACCAATTACGAAGCCGTTCAAGAATTGCTGACGCACGTTTACCCTGCGCCACCGTATCTTGAAACACGGGTCCGAGCGCGTCGGTTTCTCCCCTTGCCAAAAGGCGCAAACCAGCTTGGGACTGAGCAAGTATTGCAGTTAGCGGCTGTGTCAGTTCATGCGCCATGCCGCTTGCCATCTCGCCCATCGCGTTCACCCGTGTCGCGTGGGAAAGTTGCGCTTCCATCGTTCGCAGTTCGGCTTCCCGCTCCGCCGCCCGGGTCCGCCTGCGTTGCCGCAAACCCGT
This sequence comes from Pseudohalocynthiibacter aestuariivivens, assembly GCF_018457175.1. Taxonomy (GTDB): domain Bacteria; phylum Pseudomonadota; class Alphaproteobacteria; order Rhodobacterales; family Rhodobacteraceae; genus Pseudohalocynthiibacter; species Pseudohalocynthiibacter aestuariivivens. The sequence goes on along the minus strand of NZ_JAGFNU010000013.1, from coordinate 12,545 downwards.
GAGCGCAATCAGATACAACAGACTGATCGCCACGGTTACACCAATGACCCGTAATGGCGGCAACAGGTCCAAAATCCCGAAGCGAGCTGTCGTTTCCAACAACAGAGGTTGTGATGCACTGCCAAGAGGTCTCGAATACTGGGCGCGACCGGTTTCGCCGGTTCCTATGAGGATGTGCCCGTCCGGCAATACCAGTCGCAGACCTGCGTTCTCACCCGACCAGAACTCCCCGTCGCCTGCCAACAACTGTCCGGCGTCTATTCCGAGAGCAAGCGCATTGGTTGCGGTGTCGTTGTTTGGACTTCGCTTCACCAACAGATAAAATCCGTCTCGGGTCGGATGAGGCAATAGCACTGGCGCACCCGTCGAACCCAGAGCGGCTGCACGGATCAGTTCAGAGCCTTCCGGACCGAGCGGAACCGTACTGACAGAATTCCGCGACGGGTCGACCGGGACAAGATGCACTTCGTCGATGCGCGGGTAAAATCGGCTGATTGTCGCTGCCACACCCAAGAATAAGTCTGACCGCTGCCCTTCCCCTGCGACCGCAATTGCTGACAACGCGGTGAGGTGCGCATCATGTTGACCTGCCCGTTGCGAAGCGGCGCGATGAAGTGCTGCGCTTTCGCGTTCCAGCTCAGAAAGATGAAGCCTGTCCTGAACAAACGCGAGTGCAGCGACGCCCAAAATAACGAGACCTAGCCACAAAAAATGCTGCCTGCGGATTGTCAGCTGTCGCGGAATTGATTGAGTCCGGGTTTTCATAAAGTGGTACTATATGTACTTACGTGCCGCGCCGGAACAGTGAAATGACTGACGTCAGCGCTTATGGCGCCAATGTAGAGATGTGCCGGAACCTGACATTAAGCATGTTCTACTTAGTGACGGAAATGTCCGTTGAGCAGACGGTGGCTAAAATTGCGGCGAAGGTCCGGATCGAGCCCAAACTGCCACTTTAGCATGCCTCAGCGAACGTCCGTTTTCTGATTTCGCGAAACCCATCTGACGCCTAAGTTATGAGAGTTCGGATTCAAAAGTTGGTTTTGAGAAAAGTTAGTAGCTTGCCCGACAACGAGGCGCGGGATTCTTGTTAACTCCGTACTGGCCAGACATTACTTGCTCAAGCTGATACAGTCTCCGCTTTGGATTTGAGCCAATCCAAGAATGTCCTGGTAGCCGGGCGTTCATATTCTTGTGGCGTTTGGATGTAGTAAACGCCGAATAGAGTCTCGGAAAATAACTCGACGACCTTTCCAGCTTCGAGATCGTCCTTGAAAAATGCACGCGCTGTGTAAGTGATACCGTCGCCGCGACGAACCGCAGACATGATTAGGTTCCCCGGCATGTGGTTTACGGTCAACGGCCGGTCTGGGACCACACCGTGAAAGGTGAACCATTCCGCAGCTTCGTTTGTGCCTAGTTCCTGAAGCCATGGTAGGGCAACCAAAGATGCCGGGTCACTCAGGTTTCGATTGCCGATGAGCGATGGTGCCCCAATCACAATCATATCCGAGATCAACACGGGCTCGATTTCCGGACCAGGCCGACGCCTGTCGCGATAGCGGATCGCGACGTCAATTCCACCGGGCTTCAACTCCACGATATCTGACGTCGGGTTGAGCATGAGCGAGATCTCTGGGTTGTCTTGTTGAAACTCCGATATCCTCGGCATCAGCCATTCCACAGCAAATGCCGGAGACATTGTTACCTGTACGGGACGGTTTGCTGCGTCTTCAGATAGGCGCTCCACGCCTCGGCCAATAATTTCAAACCCAAGGCCCAATTCCCGGGCAAGAAGAGCTCCCGGACCTGTCAGCTCGATACCTCGCCCTATTCGTGTGACCAAGGCGGTGCCAAGGCGTTTTTCCAGTGCCTTCACTTGCTGGCTAACGGCGGCTTGCGTCACGTTGAGCCGATCCGCCGCAAAGGTGTAACTTCCGGTTTCGGCGACCGCTGAAAACGCACGAAGGCTGTTTAAAGGGGGGAGGTTCATCCAGTCCATACAATAGAATTTCTAATATTTCGATATAATTATTGAGTCGCATGTAGACCTGAAAAAAGCAATATTGACAATGTGATGAATCTGAGAACGAAGCCGATTTCCTCCCATATAGGCGGGAGATTTAATTGGCTGTCGAGTAGAAAGAGGATGCGCGAAGCTATGCAAAAATTTGGAGGTGGATGTTATTGCGGCGCAGTCCGCTATCAGATTGTTGGCCCGCCTGCTTGGTCCGGCCATTGCCACTGTCGTTCATGCCAATTGGCGCTCGGCGGTGCCTTTGTCACTTGGGCCAAGGTTGCAGTTGACGATTTCATTGTAACGAAAGGCGAAATCAGGTTTTTCCTGAAAACACCGGGAATAAAGCGGGGCTTCTGTGGGGATTGCGGGACAACGCTGACCTACGCTGCCGAGAACAAAGTCGAGGGCCAGAACTGGAGCGCTGACGCGTGGTTCTCAGCGGCCACTCTTGACGATCCCTCCATTGCCAAGCCCAAGACCCATGTCTTTGTTTCCCACCAGCAACCCTGGATCAAATTTGCCGACGAACTTCCGACATTTCCCGAATTTTAGGACATGACGAGTTCAAAACCGAAAAGGAGATCTAGATGAGTACTGCATATTCATACGCCTGCAAGGACTGTGAGGGCATGGAAGACTGCCCGGGCAAGGTTGTTGCCGCGACAGAGGATGAAGTTTGGAAACTGATGGAGCTCCATGCCGTCGTTGCTCATGGCGAAGATCCCAGCTCTTGGGATGGCGAAACACGGGAATACCTAAAGACTTTGATCACACGCGAATGACGGCCGAATCGTAGGTACGATTATTAGAAACTGCGTACAAATGTTTTGAATTCTCGCCGTTTTTATAGCTTCGGGCCAGTTGGCCCACTACACAGTCCATCTTACGCAAAGAAACCAGCCAGTTCTCAAGGAGAGTACTGAAGGGTGGGCTAAAACATGTCCGGAAATTAGACAGTATAGTAGTAGTAAACCTATAGGGATTTGTGCATCAAACGATCCCAAAACTAGACTAAACGATGTCTAATTGCTAATATAGCAGCTTAAATCTCAGCATTGTTACGTACCAGTAAACGCTTCTTGACTGGTCAGTAAAAAATCCAGCATTCATTGTGGCAGACGTCTTTCAGCCCGAACCTGTCGATGACGGACCTTATGTCCGTCCTTCAAAAAGCGAACAGGGGGCGAAAATAGTGGGTTCGATGCTGAAGTCACCCTGCGCCTTGCCCATCAGGACAAGTCCAATTTTGCCGGATTCATCGAGGAATCGAGGCAGTTGGGCGCTGATTTGGTTGCGATTTATGGAACCAGCGTGACGTTGGGAATACTTGGCCGAAAGACCGACGATGGAAATACGCAATTTATCAACGGTATCCCGGGAGTTTTTTGGTATGTCGCAGACCCGTTTGGAACGGGCATTGCTGAAAGCTTCGAAGGTAGCGGCCGCCCGCACATTGCGGGAACGTTTAATCGCGTTCCGGAGGAGGTAAACATCCGCACCATCCGGAGCATTAAGCCAAGTTTTCAGCATCTTGGTATCCTTTACAACGGAAATGAACGCAACTCGTTGATCAAGGTCGAGGAACATCGCGCTCTTTCACAAGAAATGGGATATGAGCTCACCGCGATTGAGCTTGATCCAGGAAATACGGGAGCGCCAAACCCCGCATTAATTCCGGTGCGCATGAAGGAACTTTCTGAAGCTGATGTGGATTTTATCTACTTGGGATCAAGCTCTTATCTGCGCATACATGCCGATGCATTTACCAATGCCGCAGTTGAGAATGGACTTCCAGTTCTGAGCCCGTATGAGGAAATGATCCGAGAAAACCAGGCATTGGTGTCAATTGCTGCGCGTGCTTATGATGTTGGACGTGTGGCAGCAGAACAAGTACTCAAGATCCTTAGAGATGGTGATACGCCCGGCGACCTGCCAATTGCCCGCGTCACTGATTTTGCTTACGTCGTAAACATGGAAGTAGCGCGCAAGCTAGGCATTTTCCCATCCGTGGAAATTTTGCAAGTGGCTGAGACCATCAAGTAATACCTATCATTGTTTTTAGCGGACATGGCGTATCTGCGGCGGATCCAGGTTGTGAGGTTTCAAACATCGCTATTGTTTGCGGAGAAACCCTGCAGCCAGAGGAGAGATACTATGAAACGCTACGTTGGAATTGATGTCGCCCAAGAGCAATGCGCCCTTTGCATTGTGGATGATGCGGGCACGATCCTGTTCGAGGGGACTTGCGCGACGAACCCAGATGAAATTGTTTGCACCATCGTTGCTGAAGTCGATGACGTGGAGAAGATCGTTCACGAGTCCGGCCCGATGTCGATCTGGTTAACACGAGAGCTGGTTAAGCGAGGCGCACCCGTTGTTTGCATTGATGCGCGGGCCGTTCACATAGTGCTGTTGGCGCGGATGAACAAGTCTGATAAATCGGACGCTGTCGGGCTCGCGCAATTGGCCCGCACGGAGTGGTATGGCGCGGTTCACGTGAAGAGTGAGGCGAGCGACCAGTTACGTCTCATACTTTCAGCACGAGAACGATTGATCCGCATTCGGATGGACATTGAAGGGCAAGTACGGGGTCTTTTGAAGGCCTATGGGATCCGGCTAGGGCCGATAAATGCGGGCTACAGCCGAAGGAGCTTCCGCGATCAACTGGGGGCGGCGATTAAGGGGGATCAAAGCTTGTAGATGATCTTCGCCTCGTTGATCGAAGTGCATGAAACCGTCTGTCTCGAAGTCACTGCGATCGATGCAAAGGTACAGCAGCTTGCCAAAGACAATACTCTGGCACGGCGTCTGACGAGTATCCCGGGCGTTGGTCCCATCGTCAGCCTTAGCTTCATCGCGACAATCGACGATGTGGCGCGGTTCCGCAAAGCGACAGATGTGGGCGCGTATTTGGGACTGACCCCAAGGCGATATCAATCTGGTGAAACGGACTGGTCGGGGCGCATCTCGAAATGCGGTGACGGGTCCATGCGCAAGCTGCTTTATGAGGCGGCCAACATCCTGATCCAACGTGTGTCGCGCTTCTCACCGCTCAAAGCATGGGCCATGCGGCTCGTGGCGCGAAGAGGTATGAAGAAGGCCATCGTTGCCACGGCGCGAAAACTGGCTGTCATCATGACCCGGATCTGGCGCGATGGCGCAACCTTCGCCTGGACCAAAGAGGGATTGCCAGCATGAGTTAACTTAAAACCGAATACGCCTGTCCGGGTGTAAAAACGTCCCATCGGGACGGAGGCCGGATGACCTCGCCGACCAATGTCGATGCGCCTGAAATTTGGCGACCTCGCAGCGGACCTTTTTGAGGCACCAGTCCCCGACGCCATTATGAGGCGGCAACGCCGACCTTGGAGAGAACCATGAGCCCGACGAGACCGAAATACGCCCTTGAATTAACGGCCGCAGATAGAGAACTTTGGTAACTACAATGATCTGAAGGAAGGCGGGTTTCTGTCATTCGCGGGACGTGCGAAAGCAAACCGGCGGTCATGATAGAACCCGTATGCGTGATCTGTATTTCACCCTCGAAGTTATCTTGCGTGACTTCAGAGGCTAGCAGCCACGCATGCGGTCTTGGGCTTACCCTTTGGCGTACCAGCCATTGTCGACATATGTCGCGTTACCATTCACGAAACTGGCTTCGTCCGAGGCCAGGAAAACCACTGCCGCTGCAACCTCTTCTGGGTAACAAATGCGACCTTGCGTGGCTGCCATGCCGGATACTTCCCATTCTTGTCCTGCGGCATCCAACTCGGCGATTTCCTTCAGTCCGTGCGCTGTTTCGACAAAACCGGGGCATACCGCGTTACAGCGAATGCCTGCATCGCGATACTCGGTGGAAATCGTGCGGGCCAATTGCAGCACTGCCCCCTTCGACATGCAGTAGACGGATTCTAGCGCGTAGCCGAGTTCCGCCGCAATGGATGACGTTATTACAATCGAACCACCGCCATTCTCGCTCATTTCTCGAACGGCACGGCGACAAACTAAAAAAGCTGACTTTACGTTTACGTCCATCAGCCAGTCGTAGTCTTCTTCCGTGGTCTCATGCAGCGGCTTTACGATGATTGTTCCGGCATGATTAAACAGCACGTTGTAAGGGCCAAAGGCGGCGATGGAGCCGTCGAAGGCGCGGTCGATTTCGTCCGCCTTGGTTAAGTCCGCCTGAAAAAACTCCGCCTCTCCGCCGGCCTTGCGGATCAAGTCCACCGTTTCAAAACCTTCCTCGATCTGAATATCGAAGATACTGACCTTGGCGCCCTCACGGGCAAACGCCAGAGCGGTGGCGCGCCCGATCCCTGTTGCACCACCAGTGATGACTGCTACTTTTCCAGCCAGGCGGCCAGCGGCGGATTTAGATTGCATCGACATGGTAAACTCCGAGTTGTTAGATCTAAATGCATTCACCGCCATCAATTACCAGGGCGTGCCCGGTCATAAACGACGACATATCCGAGGCCAGAAATAGAACCGAGTCAGCGATCTCATCTGAGGTCCCCCAGCGTCCCATTGGGACGTTCTCGGCAACATAGCCCTCAAGATTTGACCGCCCGCCCATCTGCTTTTCAAAGCCAGCATTGAACGGTGTGTCGATGAAGCCTGGACACAAAGAATTGAAGCGTACTTTGTATTTGGCATAATCCGCGGCCATCTGCCGTGTCATCGCAACGATGGCGTGCTTGGTCGTGGCATATGCGATCATTTCGCGGTCATACTGCACACCCGAGTTGGACGAGGTGATGATGATGCTGCCGCCGCCCTGAGTTTTCATTGGGCCGACCGCCGCCCTCGCGGCGACGAAATGCGCGCGCACATTCAACCGCCAGGACATATCCATGTCTTCGAGGGAAACCTGTTCAAGATTTCCCTCAATCTGATAGCCAGCATGGGAGTGGAGAACATCCAGCCGTCCTAAATCGCTTGCAGTCTTTTCAATGGCCGCGGCGAGTGCCTCGTCATCCAGAACATCGAGTGCCAGAGATGTCACCTGGCAACCTTCCTCCAGCAAATCATCAGCAACGCGCGCCGCTTTTGCACCATCCAGATCCGTGACGGCAACATGCGCCCCGCTGCGCGCCATCGCAGTAGCACTTGCGCGGCCGATGCCAGATCCTGCCCCGGTGACGAAGGCGACTCTACCTTGCAGCAAGGTTTCGTTGGTTTTGCCGGTGGGTGTTTTGTTTGGAGTTATTTTGATTTCTTTTCTCCACGTCGCAAAAGAATTTGGGCGGCGACCAGCATGACAAGAGAAACCGCAAGAACCATAGTGCCAATAGCGTTGATTTCTGGAGTGACGCCGCGCCGAATCGACGAAAACACATAGATTGGCAGAGTAGTTTCTGATCCGGCTACAAAAAACGCGATGATGAAGTCATCAAAGCTGAAAGTAAAACTAAGAAGAAAACCTGCGAGAACAGCTGGGAAAATTAACGGCAAAGTCACTTGCCGGAACGTCCCGAACGGCGTGGCGTATAGGTCCGAAGACGCCTCGGTCAACGCTCGGTCCATTCCAGAAAGGCGTGCCCGAACGATGATGATTACAAGCGCCATCAGGAACATCGTGTGTGCTGCAACCAGTGAACCCAGTCCCATGTTCAGTTTTGGAGGCGTGCCATCCCCAGGCCAGATCGAAGCTAGCACCGGGTTCAATTGGTCGAACACTGTCACCAAACCAATCAGAGTGGCGATACCGATGACGATACCAGGGATCATGACCGCGACGTATATCAGCATGTCAAATACTGTCCGCACCGGTCCTTTGATCCCTTGCAACGCGACTGCGGCCATCGTTCCAAATAAACTTGCCAGCAAAGCCGAAGTGAACGCAACCAAAAGGCTTGTCTGAAGTGCGTCCATAACAAATGGGTTCGAAAGTGCCTTACCATACCATTGGGTCGAAAATCCCTGAAGCTGGCTGGCATGACGCCCGGCATTGAAACTGAAAAGCACGATTATGCCGATGGGAAAATAGAGAAATATGTAGACACAACTGGCATAGAGTCTCATCAAGGCACCTTCACATGATCGAGACGTCTTCACGGCTTGCGCCAAGACGATTGATAAGCCGCATGTAGATCGTGACGGTGATCAGCATAACGAGGACTAGTGTGACAGCTACAGCTGAGCCATATGCCCAATTTCGGGACTGCAGGAATAGGTCGACCAATGCGTTGCCAACAAAGAACACTTTGCCACCGCCTAGAAGCGCTGGGATCAGGAATTCTCCCATCAGCAGGATGAAGACCAGCATACAACCTGTCGCAATTCCCGGAATGGAAAGGGGAAGCGTGATTTGCAGGAATGTAGCCCATGGTTTGGCGCCAAGGTCGGAAGATGCCTCAAGCAGGCGCTTGTCCAAACGGTCGAGACTAACAAAAATAGGGAATACCATAAGCGGCAGGTAGCCGTAAATAATACCGACAAGAACGGCGAAGGGCGTGTTGATCAGCCGCACGCCTTCGATGCCCACCCAGTCAAGCAGTGCAGGAAGACCTCTTCCGCCCAAAATAAAAATCCATGCGTAGCTTCGGATCAAGATGGATGTCCAGAAGGGCACGATAACCAGAACCAGCAAGATGGTTTTCCACTTCGGATCAGCCTTGACCGCCAGAAAATAGGCAAGCGGGTAAGCAATCAATAACGAAGCCAGCGTTCCAATCGGTGCAAGAGTCATAGTGTTCTTGAACGCTGTCCATCGTGCAGGAAGATTGGCATATTGTTCAAGAGTAAAAGCGGGCACGACCCCTCCGGCGGGTGCCCGCTCTCCAAAGCTGAAAACGAGAACAACAGTCAGCGGTAGCAACAGCATCACCAGAAACCACGTTCCGGCAGGTGCAAGAAGTAACCAGTTGCGTGCGCGTTGGGTCATGTTGTTCTCGTCCGTTCTAGACTTAGGCAGACTTGAAACGCGCCATCAGCTCGGCACGGTTCGGGTCTGTCAGGGTCACGGCTGCGCCGAACTCCAGCGCGTTCAGCAGGTCTTGCGCTGGATAGAGGATCGGATCGTTTAGCAGTTCCTCGGGCAACAACGCGTTGGTATGCGCGTCGGCTGACGGGTAGCCATGAGCCAACACTTCTTTAGCGTTTACATTTGGATCCAGCATAAAGTTGATCAACGCATAGGCTGCGTCCATATGCGGCGCTCCCTTGGGGATAGCATAGTAGTCGCTCCAAAGCTCGCCTCCCTCAACCCCAAGCACATATTCGATCTCAGGGATGTCGGTGTTCAGCTGCTTGCCATCACCAGTCCAGCACATGGTCATCCAGGCATCGCCACTGCGCATCGACGGCTGATAATCCGAAGAAATCGCAAACAGGTGTGGTTTTGAGTCGATCAGCAGTTTTTCTGCATCAGCCAGTTCTTTTTCATCCACCGAATTGAAAGAATAACCAAAATATTTCAGTGCGTTGCCGATCGTAGTTAGCTGATAGTCATGAACCATGGTGCGCCCCGAGAGGCTGTCCATGGTCATGTCCCAAAAGTCTTTCCACGAGGTCATTTTGTGACCGCCGGTGTGGCTTGTGTTTACCGCATAACCCGTGGTGCCCCAATTTTTTGGTACAGCATAAAGCTTGCCATCAACCGAGCCGGCCTCGGCATACCGCGGATCAAAGGCGGACGGGTCATAATTTGGTAGGCGCGAAACATCCAATGGCTCAATTAGGTCTTCACTGACATAGGTTGTGATGGTGTAATTGGTCGGTACATAGACGTCCCAGCCGCTGCCGCCAGCCTGAAGCTTGGCCAGCATTTCCTCATTCGAACCAAACACATTAACCTGTACATGGGCGCCAGTCGCTTCGGTGAAAGCTTCGAAATTTGCAGGGTCATGGTAGTTAGGCCAAGTTGCTAAAATGACCCGGTCGCCAATATCGCCGGCAGCGAAAGCAGGCTTTGGGAGCAATCCGGGCACAGCAGCGCCCATAACTGCGGTTGCAGCGCCAAGTCCGGTGACATTCAAAAAATGGCGTCGGGTAACGGAACCCTTCTTGTAGCGATATAGCTCGTCCATGAACGCCTGTTTGGAAATGTGATCATTGTGATTTGTCATTGTATTGCTCCCTGTTGTTGATGTGATTACGGGTTGCTGTCGAGAACAAGCGCTGCACTGGTTTCCCACGAGGCCAGCAATGTGTCGCCCGTATTGAACGGACCGTCGTTCAATTCTGATTGTCTTGGCGAAAGAACAAGAAACTCTCCAAGTGTCTGGTGTTTAACAAGGTACTCAGTGTGCTCGCCCAAAAAAATGCAATTTAGAACAGTAACAGATTCGCCTTCGCCTTCACGACGCAGTTTGATCTGTTCAGGGCGGACGCTGATGCAAACGTTCCGATCAATGGGTGCATCTACCATTGGCCGACCTTCGACCTCGGCACCATTTGCAAGACGCACGGACACCGACTGTCCCTCAGACTTAGTTGCGACTCCGTCAAAGAAGTTGGAAGTGCCAACAAAGCCAGCGACATAACGGCTCCTGGGATGGTCATAAAGTTCCTGAGGACTGCCGACCTGAACGATTTTCCCGTCCCGCATGATGCAAACACGATCACTCATCGAAAGGGCTTCTTCTTGATCATGAGTGACAAGAACAAACGTGATGCCAAGCTGGCGCTGCAAGTTCTGCAACTCGATCTGCATCTCTTTACGCAACTTACGGTCAAGAGCTGCCATCGGTTCATCGAGTAAAAGCAGCTTAGGTTCGTTCACAATCGCGCGGGCCAATGCCACGCGTTGTTGCTGTCCACCCGACATCTCCCAGATGCGGCGGTTTTCAAAACCAATAAGGCGTACGACTTCTAGCGTCTTGCCGACTTTTTCGGCAATCGTTGCTTTAGGGAGACGTGGACGACGCTGCCGGAGCCCATAACCAATGTTCTGCTCGACCGTCATATGCGGAAACAATGCATAGTGCTGGAATACCATGTTGACCGGTCGGTGATGCGCATCAAGATTGTTAACGACTTCGCCATCCAGAAGAACATCCCCCTCGGTCGGGGTCTCGAAGCCAGCCAGCATCCGCAAGGCCGTCGTTTTCCCGCATCCTGAAGGGCCAAGAAAGGACAGGAATTCACCTTCGGCGATCGCAAGATCCAATTCACTCGCGGCAAGCACATCACCGAACCGTTTTGAAACGCCCCTAAGTTCCGCAATTGCCTTTTTATTGCGTGGTGCGGGTCGCGCCTCATATCCCGTACTAATCATTTATTGCTATCTTTTTTCCATAGGGTAAATACTATCCTTATGGTGAAAACTGTATGAAAAACCTGTTTCGGTGTATATACCACGAATTTGGTAGAACATTTTGAGTAGTTGAAAAATTGTGATGGAAAACTGGACCAAAGCGACAGGCGTTGTCATCGAAGCTGTTGGCACCGAAGATTTCGCAAAATCCCTTTCCGCTGCGCTGAAAGGGATTGTCCCTTTCGATTTTACAGTGATCTTTGGGTATCTCGGTGCCGCACGCCCGATTGACTTGTTTGATGATTTCCCTCGGAAAAAGAGAAAAATCTTTGTCGAAGACTACCAGGAAGGTCCATACCTTCTCGACCCGTTCTATTTGGCCTGCGAGAATAAGGTGGAGCCGGGCCTCTATCGAATCCGTGATCTAGCCCCGGACCGCTTTTTTCAGGGCGAGTACTTCCGCAGCTACTACATGCGAACGGGATTGGCCGAAGAAATCGGCTTCTTTATCGAACTGCCTGACAAATCTATTGCAGTTGTTTCTCTTATGCGAGCGGAAAAGCCCTTTACCCAAAAAGAGGTGCGACAACTCCGCCAGTTCTGGCCGATCGTTCGTGCCCTATGCAGATGCCATTGGAGTGACTTATCCGCTCGTTCTGTAGAAGGTGAACATGCGGTTGCCAATTCAAGAATTCACCAAAGTGTAGAACTCGCCTTCCTCAATCTTGGTGAAGGTGTATTGACCCCGAGAGAACGACAGGTCGTGGAATACACACTTAAGGGTCACTCTGCCGATGCGGTGGGTCGAATACTGGAAATCTCACCTGGTACTGTCCGTATCCACAGACGTAATGTCTATTCCAAGTTACGCATTCGCTCGCAGGGTGAATTGTTTTCTAAATTTATCAAAACCTTAATCGCAGAACCCGTGGGTTGAGCGCTTGGATCTGCGATCATCGTGAATAGTTCAGGGATGTTTGGTTAATGGAAAACATGCATTTACCTGAATCTTTGCTCGACGTGGATTACGGTTCTAGGCGGTTCTAGAAAACTCTCGAACAACTATTGTCCTATGTTGTTTTGCGGCAATGACGATTCGGTCGATTGAACGGTTTTGGCCGTCCTCAAAATTTACTTGGTATTTGTCCTGTCACAATGCGCAACAAGAAGTCATTGGGCCACAAGTCCTGAACGGCTGGTTTGTCCGGCGGTTTCAACGGGTGGTCGCAACACTTTAGTCTTTTTGGAAAGATGGAGTGTTAGAGATGAAATATCGGACGCGGACGTTTTACACGGACAAACAGAAATCTGAGATGTGGGATCGGT
>NZ_JAGFNU010000012.1 GCF_018457175.1 Pseudohalocynthiibacter aestuariivivens | reverse complement strand
CCGATCCCACATCTCAGATTTCTGTTTGTCCGTGTAAAACGTCCGCGTCCGATATTTCATCTCTAACACTCCATCTTTCCAAAAAGACTAAAGTGTTGCGACCACCCGTTGAAACCGCCGGACAAAGTGACCTTTCACTGCGCGTGTGCCAATGGCTGCTCTCGACATTCTCAACCTGACAAACAAAAGCGGCGCGGGGATGGTCCCGCCCTGCTTGGGCAGTTTCTCATACTCCGGAACATCCCCGTCTCCAGGAATAGGTGCTATGTGGTTTGAAAGGTCCAATATTACGCGGCGCGTTGTCGACTGAAAACCTTCAACTCGGTTATTGAGTAACATGATCAAGAAAAAGTCGAGTTATTGGGTTTGGGATCTTTGTTGGAGGCCAGATCGCATACACAGGCAAGGGGTGTACCAACATATCTGGGAGCAGCTTGACAAGTTTCCCATCACGCAGATGATCTTCCACAAAATGCGTCGGGGGAGAAGAAATTCCAGCCCCCAAGATTGTCAAATCCACCATGGCTTCGATGCTGTTTACAGTTATGTTTCCGAACTGATGAACAGTGAGATTGTTACCATTTTTATCTGTGAGGCTACGATTTTCCTCCATGCCCTCAAACTTGATCCAGCATAGTTTCTCTAACGCTTTGATGTTTGATACGTGATCTAAACCTTCAAGGAGCTTGGGACTGGCGACCAAGACACGCGGCATTTCCCACAATAGTTTACACTTGAGACCAGAGTCTTTTAGCTTTCCGATCCGAAGCGCCAGATCGAACTGCTCATCAATCAGATCGTTTTCTCGATTGTCATAATGAAGGTGAAGATCGACGTTTGAGTAGCCCTTGGCAAAATCGCCGATCCGTTCGGATAAGTAAGATTGGGATATGGCAGACGTCAACGCAACCTTCAGCTTCCCGCTGAGATGGGTCTCAAACCTGTTTGCTAAGTCGAGCCCGGATTGCGCAGCATTAAGCATATCCAATGCCGACCTATACAAAGCTTCGCCAGCATCAGTGGTGTTTAGGCTTCTAGTTGAACGGTACAACAGTGGAACACCGACTGTCTCTTCCAGAATGCGGACATGATAGCTCACGGCAGATGGTGTTAGCTTCAACTGTCGAGCAGCCCCTCTGAAGCTTCCCTCCCGAACGGTTTTGGCAAATACTGCAAGCGATTTCAAACGATCAATCATTGTGCAATTAAATTATACAGTGTGGTCAATATTGGCAATCTATTTACACAGTAAAAGGTAACCTATGATGCGACCAAAAGGGATGCATCTATGACTCAAGCCTATGCTATGGCGCTCTTCGCACTAACCATGTCAATATCTCCAGGACCAGTTAATCTGATTACATTATCAACTGGGGTGAACCATGGCGTCAGAAAGGCGTTCGGTTTTGTCAGCGGTGCGACCATTGGTTTCACACTGCTTCTCCTGCTCCTCGGCTTGGGGCTACAGGTCATCGCCGAGAAAATGGGTGTTTTGCTTGATATTCTTACGATACTGGGCGCTGCCTTGATCATCTATTTTGGTTACAAACTGGTTACGTCAGATGGGCAGATCGATGCCGTAGATCATGCTGCTCCCAGCTTTTGGCAGGGCGCGGCGTTGCAATGGATGAACCCAAAAGCATGGGGGGCTTGCATTGCGGCAGTGTCTGTCTTCAACTTAGAGTCTTCGAGACCAGACCTGTTCTTCTTCGTTGTTTTGTATTGCATCATTTGCTTCTTCGGCATTGGTAGCTGGGCCGTATTTGGTAGCCAAATCGAAAGATTCTTGGACACATTACGTAGGCGCATCATTTTCAACGCTGTACTCGGCATCATTCTCATTGTTTTGGCTTGTTTGCTCGTAGTGCAAAAATTCCTCATCAGGTCGTAACCGCTAGTGCCGTCGCGCCATGCCTTTGGCTGTTTGTCCTCGCAAAGACGTTAATTGAGAGCGGAAGATTTAGAGGTTCATCCGCACCAAAGCGGGCGTTCGTTGCACCTTAGAAATCCTACCCGTTTTGGGCTCATAGCCGTCATCTGACGCCTTCGATAAGTTCATATGTCCGCACCCCAGGTTTCCAAAAGGAAAGTCACTTTTGCACCTAGCCGCTTGAAAGCCAGCCAGTCACCGTTATTTGCATTGTACACAAGCAAAGCGCCCTTGCTCTTCGCTAGAAAAACAGGATCATCACCCTGACGTATAAGGAATGATATGAATGACCGCCCCGATTGATCTCTACTACTGGCCAACCCCGAATGGTTGGAAAATCTCCATTGCGCTGGCCGAAATGGACCTGCCATACAAATTGCACCTCGTGAACATAGGGGCAGGCGAACAGTTCGACCCTGAATTTCTGAAAATTGCGCCGAACAACCGGATGCCCGCGATTGTGGATCACGATGGTCCGGACGGCAAACCGATCTCTGTTTTTGAATCAGGCGCAATTTTGCAGTACCTCGCGCGGAAAACCGGCAAGTTCGGTGGCCAGACAGAACGCGAGCACGTGGCAGTTGACCAATGGCTGATGTGGCAAATGGGCGGAGTTGGCCCAATGGCCGGACAGGCGCATCACTTCCTGAAATATGCCCCCGCGATGGAGCCCCCCAACGACCTCCCCTATGCCAAAGACCGGTATCGGAATGAAGTGGCGCGACTTTATGGTGTGCTGGACCGACAGCTGGAAGGCAATGAATTTGTAGCGGGTGATTTTTTCTCAATCGCGGATATGGCGATCTGGCCCTGGGCGTCGCTTTGGGAAGGACAGCAACAAACGCTGGATGACAAGCCAAACCTGGCACGCTGGCTTGACACCGTTAGCGCACGCCCCGGTGTGATTGAGGGGCGCGCCGTTGCAGCCGAGCTGCGCTCAAACCTTCAAACGGACAAGAAAGCGCAGGACATCCTGTTTAAACGCCCGGCTTAAATGCTGGTATTGCTAGGCTGAGGGGGAAGCTTCGTCTTCTTCCTCAACCGCGTAGGTCTGAAACACGCGGCTCTGCGTCATAAAAAACAGGAAAACGGCGGCCGTCAGACCGAAGGTCTTGAAGTTGACCCAGGCATCTGTCGACATTGTACGCCAGATTACCTCGTTCAATACAGCAAGGCCGAAAAAGAAAGTGGCCATTCGCTTGGTCAGAATCATCCAGCCTTCGTTTCGAAGCGGCATAAGCTCTTCCATCAGAAGTTTCAGATAGCTTTTCCCCCGCAACAGGCCAAAACCAAGCATCCCTGCAAACAGCAGATAGATCATTGTCGGCTTCATCTTAAAGAACCGTTCGTCATTGAACCAAATCGTGAGTCCGCCAAAAACAACAACCAGAACCAGCGTCATAAGCTGCATTCTGGAGACTTTCCCCGTCAGCCAGTACAAAAGCCATGTCGTAAATATGAAGAGCGGAACAAAGGTAGCGGTCGCCACGATGAACCCACTGTATTCGACGCCACCGATGGTAAAAACCTGCTCTTTCAACCGACCATAACCGACAAAGAATGCAATGATGGGTCCAAGCTCCAGCACGAGCTTCAGGATGGGGTTAACTTTTTTCTCGGCCATTCAGATATTCCTTAACTACCCATCTCAACTATGACTGCGCCCAGCGCAATCAAGGCCATCAGGGCCAATCTACGGGGTCCGACGGTATCTTTCAGGAAAAACCAGCCAATTAATGCCGCAAAAACCACAGAAGTTTCGCGCAAGACGGCCGCCTCGCCCACGTTATCAAGGCGCGTTGCTACCAAAATCGACCCGAAACTACCATAGGCAACGAAGGCACCGATAACACCGCGGCCAAGCAAGGGTAATACGGCGGGAGCGTTCTCCATCCGCCGCCAACGCCGAAGCGCAATTACCGGCATGACCAACCCGTCAATCATGAAAAACCACGCCAGAAAGGTGAACGGGTCCGCAGTCGCGCGGATTCCGTAGGCGTCATAGGTCGTGTAGAGGGCAACAGTAACGCCAGTGATCACAGCCATAAAAAGCGCTTTGATCAGCGTTTCACGTGCAAGAATTGTATGGGCAAGGTTATACGCCGCAAGCCCGAATATTCCGCTTACGAGAACACCAACACCAAACCACTGTGTAAAAGTAAACGTTTCACCAAAAACAAAATACGCGCCGATCACGGTGAACAGCGGCCCCATGCCACGCACGACAGGATAGACCACCGTGTAAGCCCCCAGTGAATAAGCCTGCGCTTGCGTCACCTTGTAAGCGACGTGGATAACAAAGGCCCCAAAGAAGATTGGCCACATATAGGGCTCGGGCCAGGGCACGACAAAGAACGCAATGGGGGCCGACATGATGAGATAGCTGACATCAATCGCGCCACGCGTTAACCAGGGGTCATGCCGCCCTTTTTGCAGCGCACCAAAGATGGCATGTAGCAGCGCCGCAAATATCGCGAGAAACATTGCGACTTGATGCCCGGCTTCGGTTCCTTCAAGTGAGATCAGCCAATCACTCATCCCTAAATCAGTTGCTTAACCGTCGAAACGCAAAATAGAACATCACGGCGCAACGCACTAAGGCCGCGCGAAATGATCACGCATCCAGCCCCGTCAGAGCATGTGCAAATTCTTCGGGATCAAAGGGGGCAAGATCATCGATTTGTTCGCCAACACCAATTGCATGAATAGGTAGGCCGAACTTATCCGCCAACGCAACAAGCACCCCGCCTTTCGCGGTGCCATCGAGTTTGGTCATGACAAGCCCTGAGACATCGGAAAGTTTTCTGAAAATCTCAACCTGGTTGATCGCATTCTGGCCTGTCGTTGCATCCAGTACCAGCAGCGTGTTGTGCGGCGCGCTTGGGTCTTTCTTGCGAATGACGCGAACGATTTTCGCCAGTTCTTCCATAAGGTCGGCACGGTTTTGCAAACGGCCAGCTGTGTCAATCAAAAGCAGGTCCGCACCGTCGGCTTCGGCCTTTGTCATTGCCTCGAATGCCAGTGAGGCAGGATCAGACCCTTCCGGCGCTGTCAGAACCGGCACACCGGCGCGGTCGCCCCAAATCTGTAACTGTTCAACAGCGGCAGCGCGGAACGTGTCACCCGCAGCAATGACCACATTTTTACCGGCTGCGCGAAACTGGCTGGCAAGCTTGCCAATCGTTGTGGTTTTGCCAGAACCGTTTACACCGACAACCAGAACGACCTGCGGTCTCTTCTCGTAAATCGGCATCGGTTTCGCCACGGGTTCCATGATCCGGGTCACTTCAGCCGCAAGCAGGAGTTTGATTTCTTCGGTCGACAGTTTTTTACCGAACCGCCCTTCAGCCATGTTGGCGGTGACGCGCATCGCGGTATCAACCCCCATATCAGCGGTAATCAGCAATTCTTCGAGGCTTTCCAGCATGGCATCATCAAGCTCGCGCCGGATGACGGTTTTAGCTTCTCCACGGCCAAGCAGGCGCCCGATAAAGCCGGGTTTCTTTTCTGCAACCTTTGGCGCAGGTGCCGGAGTGGGCTGCGGCACGGGCATCGGTTCCGGTTCCGGTTCCGGTTCCGGTTCCGGTAGAATCTTTTCTGCGGGCGCCTCTTCGACAATCACTTCTGGCTCTGGCTCTGGCTCTGGCTCTGGCTCTGGCTCTGGCTCTGGCTCTGGCTCTGGCTCTGGCTCTGGCTCTGGCTCTGGCTCTGGCTCTGGCTCTGGCTCTGGCTCTGGCTCTGGAAGTCCTTCCTCAACCATCAACTGTTCGTCAAGCACCTCTTCTTCACCGCCGTCTTCAACAATTGCATCCAACCCCTCTTCGATCTTGGAAGAGGACTTGAACAAGCGGGACTTGAGTTTTTTGAAAAATGACATCTTCAGCGCCTTTTAAACCTGTTCTTTCACCTATTGTACGACAGGCCCGGATGGAAGCCCCGCGAGGTGCAGATTTTACGCGTCAGCAGCGCATCCGTCAGATTTCCTCCGGAAAATGTTTGATTGTCAGCCGGATCGGGTTAGGTGCCGCCTGCCCCAGACCACAAATCGAAGCGTCCCCCATCGCGACACAAAGCTCTTCCAGCAGGTCCTGATTCCAATGCTCAGCTTGCATCAGTTTCACGGCCTTTTCACAACCAACACGGCATGGTGTGCACTGACCACAGCTTTCATCCTCAAAGAACCGTAGCATGTTGAGAGCCGCATCACGCGCGCTGTCCTGATCGGACAGAACGACAACAGCGGCTGAGCCGATGAAGGTGCCGTGCGGCTGCAGAGTATCGAAATCAAGCGGGATGTCGTTCATCGACGCAGGCAACAGACCGGAGGATGGACCACCGGGCTGATAGGCCTTGAAGGTATGACCACCAAGCATGCCACCTGACGCTTCGATAACATCCGTAATAGTCGAGCCTGCGGCGAGCAGATGCACGCCGGGGTTTTTTACGCGACCAGAGACGGAATAGCTGCGCAGCCCTTTGCGGCCATTTTTTTCAACGCCAGACAGCACTTCAGCACCCTCACGCAAGACCCGCGTCACCCAAAGCAGCGTTTCAACATTATGAACCAGGGTAGGGCGGTTAAACACGCCGACTTGCGCCACAAAAGGTGGGCGGTGGCGTGGCATACCACGCTTGCCTTCGATGCTTTCGATCATCGCGCTTTCTTCACCGCAGATATAGGCACCAGCTCCACGGCGCAGATCAATATATCCAGAGGCAACAATGCCCGCGTGTTCCAGCGCCGTGATCTCGCGGCGCAGAATTTCAAGCACTGCCGGGTATTCATCGCGCATATAGATGAAACAGGTTTCCGCCTCGACCGCCCAGGCGGCGATCAGCATACCTTCCAGAAAAAGATGCGGGGTGCGTTCCAGATAATACCGGTCTTTGAAGGTACCGGGTTCGCCTTCGTCCCCGTTCACCGCCAGATAACGGGGCCCGTTTTCCGCCCGAACAAATGACCATTTACGCCCCGAAGGAAAGCCAGCACCACCAAGACCGCGCAAGCCAGACGCAAGCAAGCTGTCCTGCACAGCCTCTGCATCACCTGATTTGCGAAGCTCCGCCAGTTTTTCATAACCACCTTCTGCGCTGTAGGTTGCAAAGTCCTGATAGTCGGGAAGATGCGCGTGAATGTCTTTCGCGGCAATCGCTGCCTCTACTTTTTCGACGGTCGCATGATCGATATGATTGTGGCCAAGTTCCAGTACCGGAGCAGTGTCGCACCGCCCCATGCACGGCGCGCGCACAACCCGCACTTTGGATGCATCAAGCCCATCTTCCAAGGCCTTTTGCAGTTGCTCAGCGCCCGCAAGTTCGCACGAAAGAGAGTCGCAAACCCGGATCGTGAGCGCGGGTGGAGGCGTTTCCCCCTCTTTCACAACATCAAAATGGGCGTAGAAGGTTGCAACCTCGTAAACCTCGGCCTGCCCGACACGCAACTCTTCAGCCAATGCGCGAAGATGTGCCGCGGAAAGGTGGCCATATTCATCTTGAAGAAGATGCAGATATTCGATCAGCAAATCGCGGCGTCGGGGACTGTCACCAAGTAGGGCACGAACCTCTTCCCAAGCATGATCGTCAAGCTGCCGACCCTTGGGGGTTTTGCGGCCTTTGCCTTTGCCAGATTTCCATACGCCTTTACGTTCGTCCAATGCCATATCAGCCGCCTGTTCATAATCTTTCCCGACTTTAGCCCGGCACACCACCAGACCGCCATGTCAAAAACGACACTGACGCCGCCATATGCGTTCAACCTGAATTTTGGAAAGGTCGGAAAAAAGCCGGATTTTTCATTTAGACTTTACATCATGCTAGTTTGGGGAAAAAGGAAGAGCAGTATGGCCCGTCCGGTTTTAGCATTTTCAATTGCGACGTTGCTGCCTGTTCCCTTTTTAGTGACGGGGGCATTTCATGGCGGCATTTGGGTGCTTTTTGCGATCATCACGCTGACGTTCGCAACCTATTTTCTGGATCATCTGTTTGATTTTGCACTGCGCCCAAACACCACGACGTCAACCGTTCATTTTGCATTGATTCTATCTAACGCCCTGGCGATATTGCATTTCTTTTTGTTAGCAACAGCCGTGTGGACCCTTTCGTCAAATGGCGGTCTTACGGGAGCGGAAAAAGCAGGGGTCTTCCTGAGCTTTGGGTTGTACTTCGGACAAATCAGCAATTCGAACGCGCATGAGCTAATTCACCGCCCCGACCACCTGGGATTTAACCTTGGGAAATGGGTGTTTATCTCGCTTCTGTTCGGGCATCACACAACCGCGCACAGGCTGATTCACCATCGGTTTGTGGGGTCCGTCCACGACCCGAATTCCGCGCAACTAGGCGAATCATTTTATCGCTTTCTGCCGCGCGCCTGGTTTGGATCTTTTCAGGCGGGGTTCGAAATTGATCGCGAAATGCTGCGACGTTCGGGAAAATCACAATTTGCGCACCCCTACATTAGCTACATCCTTGGTGCCTTCGGTTTTCTGTTTGTTGCCGCCATGATCGGTGGTTTTGGTGGCTGTATCGCCCTACTGGCGCTTGCGTTTTACGCGCAGGTCCAGTTGATGTTGTCAGACTACGTGCAGCACTATGGATTATCGCGCGCAATGCATGAAAACGGAAAGCTTGAACCGCTTGCTGCGCATCACAGTTGGAACGCACCGCATTGGTATTCAAGCCTTATGATGCTTCATGCTCCACGACACAGCGACCACCATGAAAACCCGGCAAAACCCTTTCCGTCACTTTCATTGCCTCAGCCTCAAACCGCCCCAACGCTGCCACGCAGCATGCCGATCATGGCACTCCTTGCGCTGTTTCCGCAGTATTGGAGAAGAAAGATGGATCCATTGGTAACGCATTGGCAGGACGTCGCAAAAACAGTGAACCCCTCTACCTCAATTGGCAAGTTACCTGCGAGCTGAGATATCTTGTCTGGTCAGATTGAACGATTTTTGGCACAGTAGAGCATGGAAAAAATCGCCCTGCTCTGTCTGTTTTTAGCTACGCCGCTATCTGCGGAGACATTGATGACCCCTGAACAGTTTGACGAGTACACTGTTGGGAGAACCTTTTCATATGGTTTGAAATCAACACCTTACGGCGCAGAAGAATACCTGCCAGGGCGCCGGGTGCGCTGGTCTTTTTTGGATGGGCATTGCATTGATGGCGAGTGGTTTGTTGAGTTGGATCTGATCTGTTTTGTCTATGAAGCGGACCTTTCGCCACAATGCTGGTCTTTTTATCTGGATGACGGGCGTATGGTGGCACGGTTTGAAAACGATCCAGCCGCAACGACGCTTTACGAGCTGAATCAAAGTCAGCAATCGCTGTATTGCCTTGGGCCTGACGTTGGCGCTTAGCCGGGAAGGCAGAAGCCTCCGGCGGGGATATTTTCTGGAAAAAGAAAGAGTGCGGGGTCGATCAGAATAAGCTGCCTTGATCAGGTTTTGGTGGGGATGGCTTTGCTTTGCGCGATGGTTTGGGACTGGCCGATGGCCCGGTGGCGAGGCGACCATCCTGAAACTCGATCTCAAGCTCGGTGGCTTTTTCCGCCTCAACTTTTGACGTGACGATATGATCCTGGCTACGCACAACCGCATAGCCGCGTTTCAGAGTTTCTTTGTATCCGAGTGTCTGGTGCAAACGTTCCAACGCATCTATGCGATTCCGCCAGGTATTTGTTTGATTGAGTGCAGAGATCGACAAACGTTGGGACAGCGCTGAAAAGGCGGTCTTTTTGCGGTCAACTTCCTGTTTCAATGCCAACGGTCGCAAACGTTGAGCAGTTTTGTCATACACACGGCGCTGAGTTTTCGTGTTGCTTGATAACCCAGATGCAAGGCGCCTCGCCATTGACTTTAATCTGGTATCTTCATGGCGAATACGTTGGGCAAGTGTCGCCCCTTGAAGCGGAGCCGCGCGTTTTTCAAGCGCGAGCCGTTTGACCTGAACCGCTTTTTGCAAGGCGGGCGCAAGACGGCCCCCCGTAAAGTCGAACTTTTGCGATGCCTGATCGACCAGTGCCTGCGGGTTTGGCAAAGCACGTGCAAGATCGCGCAGGCGTTGCTGGCGTTGGTTTATGCTTTGGCTGAGCGCACGGGCTAGACGCGCCTCCTGCTCTCCGACCCAGCCCAGAAGCTCGAGCCGCACCGGGACTGCAAGCTCTGCTGCTGCTGTGGGTGTGGGTGCGCGCATGTCGGATGCGAAATCAATCAGAGTGGTGTCTGTCTCATGCCCGACGGCGGATATCAGGGGAATATCAGAGGCCGCCGCTGCGCGAGCAACGATTTCTTCGTTGAAGCCCCAGAGATCCTCGATCGAGCCACCGCCACGGGCAACAATCAGCAAATCGGGCCGTGGGATCGCGCCACCAGACATCATCGCGTTGAAACCTTCGATAGCGCGCGTGACTTCGGGCGCGCATTTCGCACCTTGCACCGCCACGGGCCAGAGCAGAACCTTCCGCGGGAAACGATCCCGCAGACGATGCAGGATATCGCGGATCACAGCACCTGAAGGCGAGGTGATTACGCCGATTACCTCGGGCAGGTAAGGCAGTTCTTTCTTTCGCCCGGGATCAAAAAGACCTTCTGCCTCAAGCGTTTTTTTGCGCTTTTCAAGCATCGCCATCAGCGCGCCCATTCCGGCGGGAGCGATATCTTCAATCACCATCTGGTATTTTGACTGCCCGCCGAAAGTCGTGAGTTTTCCTGTCGCGACAACCTCCATCCCCTCTTCCGGCTGCGTCTGCAGACGTCCGGCGACGCCTTTCCAGATAACGGCAGAAAGAACCGAGCGGTCATCCTTAAGGTCCAGATAGACATGGCCCGAGCGCGGCATCGAGACCCGACCAATTTCGCCCCTGACCCTGACGCGGGAAAACGAACTTTCTATGGTACGTTTCACGGCGCCCGAAATTTCGGTCACGGTGAATTCCGGGGCGTTCAGGCCTTCGGCCGGGTCATCAATCAGGTCAGACATCTCTGCTCGCTTGTCATGTGCTCGCCTGCACCTTAGAACGCCGCCAAGCGAAGGCCAAGGAGTGTGGGCAATGAACATCCTGATTTTAGGTGGCGGCGGGCGGGAACATGCGCTTGCCTGGGCAATCAAGCAGAACCCAAAGTGTGACCGGCTGATCGTCGCCCCCGGCAATGCGGGGATCGCGGAAATCGCGGAATGTGCCAGCCTCGACATTATGGATGGGGCTGCTGTTGCCGTCTTTGCAGAAGAAAACACAGTGGATTTTGTGGTCGTTGGCCCGGAAGCGCCGCTTGCCGAGGGTGTGGCAGATGCTGTTCGCGCAGCCGGGATTTTGTGCTTTGGGCCGTCTGTTGAGGCCGCAAAGCTGGAAGCGTCAAAATCCTTCACCAAAGAGATCTGCGATGCGGCTAAAGCACCAACTGCCGCTTACGCACGGTTCACCGACGCCGAAGCAGCAAAGGCTTACATTCACAAAGAAGGCGCGCCGATTGTTGTAAAGGCCGACGGATTGGCAGCAGGTAAAGGCGTGATCGTCGCGATGGAAGAAGCTAACGCACTTGACGCGATTGACGACATGTTTGGCGGTGAGTTTGGCGAAGCAGGTGCCGAGGTTGTGATCGAAGAATTTATGGATGGAGAAGAAGCATCTTTCTTCGTTCTGTGTGACGGTAAAACTGCCCTTCCGATTGGCACAGCGCAAGATCACAAGCGCGCTTATGATGGCGACGAAGGGCCAAACACTGGCGGTATGGGGGCCTATTCCCCTGCCCCCGTGATGAATGATGCGGTTGTGGCCAAGGCCATGGACGAAATCATCCTTCCCTCAATTGCCGAAATGACGCGACGCGGCACACCCTTTCAGGGAATTCTGTTTGCGGGCCTGATGATCAAAGACGGCCAACCCCGACTGGTGGAATACAACGTGCGTTTCGGTGACCCTGAATGTCAGGTGCTGATGATGCGTTTGGGGGCACAGATGCTTGATCTGCTTCTTGCCTGCGCCGAGGGGCGATTGAACGAAGCGCGCGTTAACTGGGCAGACGATCATGCGTTGAGCGTCGTGATGGCCGCCAAGGGATACCCCGGCGCTTACGAAAAGGGCAGCGTCATAAGTGGATTGGGCTGTTTGCCTGAAACAAGTTCCGAGATGGTATTTCATGCCGGAACATCCGAGAGAGATGGCAAAACCGTTGCAACCGGTGGTCGGGTGTTAAACGTGACGGCGCGCGGTGCAAGCCTTTCGGAAGCGCGCGACCGCGCCTATGCGATGGTTGAGCAGATTGATTGGCCCGAAGGGTTTTGCCGGTCAGATATTGGCTGGCGTGGGCTTTAAAATCGCGGACAAAAACGCTAGATCATAACTTCAAATAAGACGCACCAACGTGCAACCATATATGGCTTAAGCTGAGGTAGGTTTGGGGTATTCTATTTGGAACAGACCGCGGCGTTTTCGAAAGATGTTGGGCCCGAAAAATCTGCAACAGGCACGGATACATAGGCACCATTCCTGAAGGACGTTGCCATAACCTTTGTCCAATTTGCATTGGCGGTCACCAGAACTGGCTCATCCGGACAGGAGGCCACACCACCAGAAATTTCGCGCTGGCCGATTTGATGGTTTGTTAAGCCTGATATTTCGGCAACCTGTTCCAGTTTGCCGTCCCTGAAACGCCAGATCTTTAGAAGTTTCGCAAGATGTGGACGATCAACATAAGCGATCTCCACATAGCCATCCCCATCCAGATCAGCGACACCGACCGGGGCCAGCCACCGATTAGGGCGGCCTATGTGCCGAGTTTCCGCAACCTTGCCGGTTTCGTCGTAAATCGCGAGCGAAGCACCGCGCGCCACATCGGTTTCAACGACGATCACCTCTGGTGTGCCATCATTGTCGACGTCGGCAAGACGGGGGGCTGTATCTTCAAACACATGAGTATCTGGAAGCCGAATAATGACCCGCTGGCCATCCGCCAGTCGCAATCTTAGCGCGCCATGTTCAATCGCGTCCCCAAGGATGCCATGACCATAGCGTGTCGTAGGTTCGGCATAGCGCGCAGAAATAATCTCTGCCGCGCTGACTTGTGCGGCGCATAATACGGACAGACCTAAAAGCCCCGCCCGCAGCATATCAGATTTGCTTTTCAGGCATTTGAACGATCAGCCCGTCAAGCGCATCAGTAACCTTGATCTGACAGGTCAGACGCGACCGGTCGGCATCAGGCTCATAGGCGAAATCAAGCATGTCTTCTTCCATCGCATCTTTTACTGGCAGCTTTTCTGCCCAGTCCGGGTGGATGTAAACATGGCAGGTTGAGCAGGCGCAGGCTCCGCCACAATCGGCTTCGATGCCGGGAATGTTATTGTCGCGCGCGCCTTCCATCACAGTCAGCCCGTTTGCGACTTCGACAACATGTTCAACGCCGCCAAATTCGATATAGGTGATTTTTGCCATTCGCTTCATTTCCCTAGAGCAGATTTTTCTCCAGACCCCCTTTAGCGGCGCAACGCTTTCTATGCCAGACTCTTTTGCATTCTGTGTTCAAATTAACGTCGGTTCCGGGCGGGGTGGTTGCCAATTTTCTTTTGTCCGATGACAAAACGGGCTATTGTCCGGCAACTTGCGTCATCAGAGAGCGCTTAGAGCAGTGATCAGAAAAAATACACCATTGGTCCTTGTGACCCTGATGTTGTCCGCTTGTCAGGCGGCTACGATGACAGGTTCGCTTGCACAAAGGGGCAGTAACGTCGCCTACACACCCGCAGCGGCACCCGAGGGCGCACCAAGCGGTAGTTGTTGGGGGATCGACGAAAGCCCAGCAGTCCTGGAAACGGTCACGGAACAAATCCTGGTTCAGTCGGAAATTCGGGCAGAGGACGGCAGCGTGACCAGCCCGGCAATCTATTCAACACAAACCCACCAGAAAATCGTGCAACCACGTCAGGAATTAAGGTTTCAAACGCCCTGCGCAAACCAGCTAGACCATGAATTCCTGTCTTCGCTGCAACGCGCTTTGATCGTGCGGGGGTTTTATCGTGGCCCGATCAGCGGTGTGCTTGACGCGCGTACGCGCACCGCGATCCGTGCCTATCAAGCACCACAGGGCCGTGACAGCAGTATTATCGCACTTGATACCGCACGCCAACTGGGCCTGATTGCGTATGATCTGAGGGCTGAATAGAAATTGTCAAAGTTTCTTGGTGAAGTGAAAGCGTCGGATACCGCCGCCCAATGTCTTGTTGCTGGCAGTATCCGCTATTTCTTCGCGCACCAATTGATAGCCGCATTTTTGGTAAAACCTGAGCGCATCGCCCTGTAACTCCGATGTACTCAGGTCCATGTTTGGCCGGTCACGCCGTCGGCATTCATCTTCCGCGAAACTCAGCATTTTTTGCGCTATCCCCAGGCGCCGGGCTTGCGGATCAACGTACATGCGGCGCAATTCCATTGCCTCTGATGACGACGGTTCAAGACCAAACATACCGACGATAGTTTCACCATTCACCGCCACCCAGAAACCACCCTCTATTCGGGCATAGTAGTCACTTATCCGATCAATTTCTTCGGCCAGGGAGCGGGTAATGTAACCTTCAAACGCTTCTTTTTGTTGAGGTGGTGCGAGCAGGCGGTTGACCTTGATGAACAGATCTCGGACCTGCCCGGCATCATTGTCTTCAAAAGGGCGAATTTTGATCTGCCTGTTCTTCGGGTGTGAACTCATATTCTCGAATTCCTTAGATGCTTACTCAGAATTCCTTGAGTAGAAGCCCTCTATGAAAAAGGGCCCTCGAAGGAGCCCCTTATATATTTGCTGTCGAGGTTAACGTCAGCTAAGCGGTAGAGCCACAAACCTTGGCTCTCCCTCGCGACGTACCAGAAGCAGAATCGATTTGCGTCCGGCGTCGCGCGCATCGTTGATCCGCTCTTCCAGATCTGCAATTAAGCGCACTTGCCGCTGACCGGCCTCGGTGATCACGTCACCACTGCGCAGACCTTTCCCAAAGGCAGCAGAATCTTCGGCGACATTGGTTATCACAAGGCCTTGGGTAGCCTTCTCAAGGCCAAGCTGTTCACGCAATTCGTCCGTCATCTCAGACAGGCTCAGACCAAGAAGGTCGCGGTTCGCTGGTACTTTCTCAGGAGTGGCTGACGCCGGCTCTGCACCTTCTGCGGTTTCACGGCGGCCCAAAGTCACAAGCAGGGTTTGCGTTCCACCCTCGCGGAATACGACGACCCGAACAGCTTTGCCAACTGCGGTATTGCCAACCTGACGCACCAGATCACGGGTATCTGAGACTTCATGACCATCAAAAGACATGATCACATCGCCCGATTCCATACCCGCTTCTTCGGCAGGGCCCGTTGGAACATCGGTAACCAGCGCTCCTGCGGCTGTCTCAAGTCCCAGTGCTTCTGCCACATCTTCCGTCACATCCTGAATACGAACGCCAAGCCATCCACGGCGCGTTTCACCAAATTCCTGCAACTGGTTCACGACCCGGCTTACAACAGCTGATGACATCGCAAAACCGATCCCGATGGACCCACCATTCGGTGACAAGATCGCGGTGTTCACGCCGACAACTTCGCCTTCCATGTTGAACAATGGACCACCTGAGTTACCCCGGTTAATCGCGGCGTCTGTCTGAAGATAATCGTCATAGGTACCCGAAAGCGCCCGGTTGCGGGCAGAAACGATTCCAGCAGAGACGGAGAATCCCTGACCAAGCGGGTTACCCATCGCCATAACCCAATCGCCAACACGCATGATGTCGCTATCACCGAAGGATACGAAATCCAGCGGTTCGTCGCTTTCAACTTTCAAAAGTGCGATGTCGGTATTTGCATCGGTCCCAATGACAGTCGCGGGCAGTTCTCCACCCGAAAAAAACTCGATCAGAATTTCGTCTGCACCTTCGATGACATGGTTATTGGTGACGATGAAACCATCCTCGGAAATAACGAAACCAGACCCCAATGCCTGACTGCGGCGTGGGGGTCGCTCACCTTGCTGATTGTTGCGCCGGTTGAAGTCACGAAAGAACTCTTCAAACGGAGAGCCTTCCGGAACAATTGGCCCCAAATTTGGTCCGGTCCGGGACGCGACGACTGTCGTCGTCGTAATATTCACTACAGCGGGGCTGATTTGCTCGGCCAGATCGGCAAAGCTCTCGGGTGCGCCGCGGGCAGCTGCAGAAAGCGTTTGCGCTATGACTAACGCAAATCCCATCACAAGCATCCAAAAGGCCCGTACCGGCGCGATGTTGCGTACGGAAAGGGGAATAGCCTGAGGTTTCACAGTGAACTCCTTTTGTATTGGCTCAACGATAACCGGATTTTCCGGCTCCAGTTTTATTATATCTTGGTCTTATTGGTGCAACTTCAACTCTGTCAGAGCATTAACTGCATCTTAAAACATAAAATGCGCGTGAGCATGGCAGTATATCGCCCATATTCTCAAGCAAAAGCCGACTTCGCAAGCCAGATTGCCAATGTTCCTGCTGCAACGGCGATCAGGCCAATTAGACGGCGTGTCTCGACCGGCATATCACGTAACGCTGCAAGCATATCCTCAACACGCGAAGGGGCCAGCGCAAGCACCAGCCCCTCAGCAGCTAAAACAAGTCCAATTGCCAGAAAAATCGTTTTGATCACTCTGGCCTCTTTACTCTGGCGTTGCGGATTTCAGGTAGCCAAAGAACTCGCTCTCAGGCGACAGAACAAGCATCGTGTTGCTTCCCTGTAGCGCAGCACGATATGCCCCAAGTGAGCGATAGAATTCGAAGAATTCAGGGTTCGCGCCGAAAGCCTCGGCGAAAATTGCGTTTCGGCGTGCGTCCGCCTCACCACGGATAATTTCGGACTGGCGCTTTGCATCCGAGACCAGTTCAACCACGGTACGATCAGAAAGCGCACGAATTCGCTGCGCCGCCTCGTTACCGCGTGCCCGTTCATCCGTTGCCTCACGTTCCCGTTCGGCCCGCATCCTTGCAAATGTTGCCTCAAGGTTTTCGCGCGGAAGGTCGGTGCGTTTCAAACGTACGTCGATCACATCCAGGCCCAGTGCGCGCGCATCTGTAATTGCAGCATTGCGAATGCGTAACATCAACGCAGCCCGGTCTGACGACAAGATGTCATTGGATGTTACAGAACCAAGAATTTCCCGTGTTTTTGATCGTAAAATTGAATCGAGACGCGTTTCTGCAGCCGGGATGCCGCCAACGCCAACAGCCTGCCGGAACTGATTGACATCAACGATCCGGTAGCGGGCAAACGCATCAACAACAAGCCGCCGGTCATCTTTTGGCGTCACTTCCAGCGGGTCGATATCCCGGCTCAGGATACGATCGTCATAGGTGACAACTTCCTGAATCAGAGGAATCTTAAAGGAAAGCCCTGGATCCTCTTTGACAGCAACCACGCGACCAAACTGAAGTACGAGAGCCGTTTCACGTTCGTCTACGATAAAGACCGATGATAGCAAACCCGCAACGACGACGACGATAGCAGGTAGGATTAAGGTAGATTTCCGCATCAGTTATTTCCCCCACTACGGCGTAATTCATTCAGCGGCAGGTAAGGCACAACACCCTGACCGCCCTCACCAAATGAATCTCCGTCAATTATCATTTTGTCGACATTGCCCAGCACCTCTTCCATCGTTTCGATGTAAAGACGACGGCGCGTCACTTCGGGCGCTTTTAGATACTCGCCCAAAACAGCACTAAAGCGGCTGGCTTCACCTTCGGCCTCGTTCACCACGCGGGCGCGGTAACCTTCGGCTTGCTCAAGAACCTGCGCTGCTTCACCACGGGCACCCGCAAGCACCTGGTTGGCATAGGCGTCAGCTTGCTTTTGCAGACGGTCACGTTCCTGTTCCGCAGCCTGAACATCGCGGAAAGATGCAATCACCGTTTCAGGTGGGTCAGCACGGTCAAAGTTGACCCGTACGATTGTCACACCACTGCTGTAGCTATCAAGCGTCAGCTGAATAAGTTCAAGCAGCCGGGTCGCGATCGATTCACGATCCCGGTTCAAAATCGGCGCGAGCTCTGATTGCGCAACGATTTCGCGCATGGCCGATTCAGACACAGCGCGAATTGTTAGTACTGGTTCAGCCAAATTAAACAGGAACTTAGCAGGATCATTGATGTTCCAGACCACCTGAAAATCAATATCAACGATGTTTTCGTCGCCGGTCAGCATAAGTCCGGCATCAGAACCACGGGCACCGACACCAATGTCTTCCGTCTGCTCGCGCGTTACTGGAATGACTTCTGCTGACACAACCGGCCAGGGTGCGAAGTTGAGGCCCGGATTGCCAATTTCCAAGAATTCGCCAAGAAACAGTTCAACTGACTTTTCTTCCGGCTTCACCGAGTAAAAGGATGCAAAGGCCCAGAGCCCAATCAGGGCAAGAAAACCCAGCCCAAAAGTTCCGCGGGTGAACTTGGGTCCACCGCTGTCACCTTTGTTACCCCGGCCACCGCCGCCACGCCCGCCCATGAGGACGCGTAGCTGCTCCTGGCCTTTCTTTACAAGTTCATCGATTTCCGGAATCTGAGGGCCTTCGCCACCGGGTTTGCGACCGCCGCCGCGGTTGTCGTCATCACCGCCGCCTGATCCTCCGCCGCCCCACGGGCCGCCATTATTTCCTGACATTCGGGTATGTTCCCCTTTTTTTTGGTCAATTACTTATTGTTCTACGTGGTTATCTCTACGCTATTTTCAAGTTTCGCGCACGGGTGTCTTTAAGGTTACTAATTCTTCGGACATCGTCGGGTGAACGGCTACCGTACGGTCAAAATCTTCTTTGGTTGCACCCATCTTTACGGCTATGCCTGCCAACTGGATCAATTCGCCAGCGTGATCTGCGACGATATGACAGCCCAACACCCGCCGGTCCGTTTTAGATACGATAAGTTTCATCATCACCCGGTTTTCACGCCCGGCAAAGCTGGAGTGCATCGGCTTGAACGCTGTTGAGTACACTTCTATCGGGCCCTGTTCAACTGCTTCTTCTTCTGTCAGGCCAATCGTTCCAAATTCAGGCTGGGTAAAAACGGCGGATGGGACAAGATCATGGTCCGGTGCCGTCGGGTTACCTTTGAATACTGTCTCAACGAAAGCAACACCTTCACGAATGGCGACAGGTGTCAGGTTGATCCGGTTTGTCACGTCGCCGACTGCGTAAATCGATGGTACCGCAGTTTGCGAATATTCATCGACAATAATTTCGCCTTTGCGGCCCAGCGCAACGCCGGCGTTTTCGAGGCCAAGGTTTGACGTATTCGGCACCCTGCCCGTTGCATACATCACATGATCATAGACCGCTTCGTCGCCATTTGTACCAACGACTTTCAGGCCATCTTCGACCTTTTCAACCGAAATAACATCTGTTCCAACATGGAGGTTTATTCCATTCGCGCGCATTTCATCTGAAATATGACCGCGTGCTTCGCCATCAAAGCCGCGTAAAATCTGCTCGCCGCGGTAATACTGGGTAACGTCAACACCCAAACCATTCAAAATGCAGGCGAACTCACAGGCGATAAAACCGCCGCCCACGATCAGAACAGATTTAGGAAGCTCATTGAGCAGGAATATCTCATTCGACGTAATCGTATGTTCTGCCCCCGGAATATTTGGCACAAACGGGTGGCCACCTGTCGCAACAAGGATGTGTTTTGTTGAAAATCGTTCGCCGGTAGACAGTTCAATCGTATGCGCATCCACGACAGTTGCGCGCGCGTCATAGGCTGTGACTCCGTTTGTCTTCAGAACATTGCGGTAAACACCTTCCAGCCGATCAAGTTCTGCCCGAAGTTTTGGACGGAACACTTGCCAGTCAAAGCTTCCTGCCTCGGCGTCAGCCCAGCCATAGGAACGGGCGTCTTCAATTGTTTCACCATAGGTGGACGCAAAAACCATCAGCTTTTTCGGAACACACCCACGGATCACACAAGTTCCGCCCATACGGTATTCTTCGGCCAAGCCCACTTTAGCACCAGTGTCGCCTGCTGCCAGACGTGCTGCCCGCACTCCACCAGAACCACCGCCAATTACAAATAAATCATAGTCAAAAGTCATGAAGCACCCTTCGGATTAAAGATCAGAGAAGAGGTTCGCGCTTTCAACAAAGTCTATCTTGTCCTCTTCGACAGTCCCCGCATTTATGTCATGTACTTCGACTTTTCCACTCCCATAACCGATCACAACTGCGTCACAAATATCAATGAACAACCCATTTTCTACCACACCTGGTATCTGGTTGATCACCAGTGACATCTGGCGCGGGTTTGCGATCCGGTGAAGATGAAGGTCAAGAATATAGTTCCCTTCATCCGTCACAAAGGCAGCATCACCATTCATCCGCAATGTCGTAGTGCGGCCAAGAACATCAAGACCGATCAGCGTTTCCTCAACCAATGCCTTGGTTGTCTGCCAGCCAAAAGGAATGATTTCTATTGGCAGCGGAAAGGCACCAAGTGTTTCAACTTTTTTGGAAATATCAGCTATGACAACCATCTGATCGCTGGCGGTTGCCACTATTTTTTCCTGCAACAATGCGCCGCCACCGCCTTTGATAAGGTTGAGGTTGCCATCGTATTCATCAGCCCCGTCAATTGTCACGTCGAGCCAGCGGGCCTCGTCAAGCGAAGTGACATTGATCCCTACCTGGCGTGCCAGATCGGCAGTGCGGCTTGAGGTCGGTACGCCGACAATATTCAACCCGTCATCCCGTACCAATTCACCCAGACAACGCACCATCCACGCAGCCGTTGACCCTGTTCCCAAACCAACGCGCATCCCGTCTTCGACGTAGTCGCAGGCACGCTTGGCGGCAACAAATTTTGCCTTGTCGATTGGTGACAATTCTCCGGTCATGGCAGCGACTCCTTAAAATGCTTATCGCCTTATACGAAATGTCACGCCGGGCTGCGAGGGGGGAAATGACGCTCTTGTGACTGATCTCTGACGGTGCACACACCAAATATACAAAATTCGCAATTCTATGGCGCAAATATCGTCGGTCTGGTCGTTCGGTGTCGCTTTCTGGCGCGCCGAAAACCCCAAAATCGTATCACTTGCCCAAAACGGAGTCGCCCCATGTACAAGCTGCACTATGCACCTGACAACGCATCGCTCATCGTGCGCCTCGTGCTTGAGGAGCTTGCCGTGCCTTACGACTGCGTTCTGGTTGATCGCTCCAAAAATGAGCAACGCAGTCCCGCGTATCTGGCGTTAAATCCTCAAGGCCTGATCCCTGTGCTGGAAACGCCCCAGGGGCCAATGTTTGAGACAGGAGCAATTTTGCTTTGGCTATCGGAAACGCATGGATACATGGCACCTCCCCCAAGGCACCCTGAACGCGCAATGTTTTTAAAATGGCTTTTCTTTTTATCAAACGCCGTTCACACCGACCTGCGGCAAATGTTTTATACGGAAAAATATGTCGGATCCGAACCGATTGCGATTTCCGGCTACCGTGAACTGGTTAAGGAACGGCTTAGAAAAAACCTCTCTGCTTTTGACGGCCTTGTCGGCACCGCACCGGCGTGGCTTGGGGCTTCTGAACCATCTGTTCTCGATT
Source organism: Pseudohalocynthiibacter aestuariivivens (assembly GCF_018457175.1). Classification (GTDB taxonomy): domain Bacteria; phylum Pseudomonadota; class Alphaproteobacteria; order Rhodobacterales; family Rhodobacteraceae; genus Pseudohalocynthiibacter; species Pseudohalocynthiibacter aestuariivivens. The sequence goes on along the minus strand of NZ_JAGFNU010000012.1, from coordinate 88,815 downwards.
ACTATCTTGCTGCATGTCTGCGTTGGTTGGTGCTATACCCAATAGATGACCCAAGTTGGTTTAACCTTTCAGAAACACCAAACTTGTTGACACTGGCACGAAACCTTGAAATCCGGCCTGCGGTTATTTCTGCTGCCGAGGCCGAAGGATTAGGCCTTACACCCTTTTCCAACCCCACCTACGCCTGCCCCTCTGAAGGCGGCGCCACCTGAAAGACCGATCACCATGTTTCTCTCTGTTTTCGACATGTTCAAAGTGGGTGTTGGCCCATCGTCCTCGCACACGATGGGTCCGATGGTTGCCGGTGCCCGGTTTCTGAATTTGCTGCGCGCCAGCCCGTTTAATCCTGCTGGAGTGCGTGGCTCGCTGCATGGTTCACTGGCGTTTACCGGCGTTGGGCATGCGACAGACCGTGCAACCATACTGGGGCTCGCCGGATTTTTGCCGGAGAACTATGACGCCGCCAAGGCGGAGACTACCCTTGCCGAAATTCGTTCCACAAAGACAGTGCATCCAGAAGGCCTGCCAGAGTTGGGGTTTGATCCCGACAGTGATCTGGTCTTTGACTATGGCCCCGCCCTACCCGGTCACGCGAATGGCATGATCCTGATGGCAACAGACAGTCAGGGCGACGTAATCCTTCAGGAGACTTACTATTCCATCGGCGGTGGTTTTGTTCTGACCGAAAAGGAACTGGCCGAAGGCGCCGCAAAGAAACCTTCGGGAGTGGCCTATCCCTTCCCGTTCAACACAGCAAATCAGATGCTGGCCATGGCAGAAGAAAGCGGCAAAACAATCGCTGAGATGAAACGAGCGAACGAACTTGTGCACCGCAGCCATGCAGAGCTTGACTACGACATGGAACGCATCTGGCAAGTCATGAACGACTGCATTGAACGTGGCCTGATCACTGATGGTATTTTACCCGGTGGTCTGTCTGTTCGCAGACGTGCCAAGGGAATTCACGATGCACTTGTCGCCGAACAGGGCATGAACCTGAGCGCACCACATATCATAAACGACTGGATGAGCGTCTATGCGATGGCGGTGAACGAGGAAAACGCCGCTGGAGGTCAGGTTGTCACCGCGCCGACGAATGGTGCTGCTGGCGTCGTTCCTGCGGTTATTCGTTACTGGCTGGACCATGTCCCCGGGGCGACCTCTACACGTGTCGCTGACTTCATGCTCACAGCCGCCGCTATCGGCGGTTTGGTGAAACACAACGCTTCGATCTCTGGTGCAGAATGCGGTTGCCAGGCTGAAGTTGGCTCAGCAGCCGCGATGGCCGCTGCTGGCCTTTGTGCTGTTCTGGGTGGTTCGGTGAAGCAGGTTGAAAATGCTGCCGAGATCGCACTCGAGCATCATCTTGGGATGACTTGTGACCCGGTGAAAGGTCTTGTTCAGGTGCCCTGTATCGAACGAAACGGCCTAGGGGCGATCAAGGCTGTTTCCGCAGCCTCCTTATCGTTGCGCGGTGATGGCACCCATCTGGTGCCGCTGGACAGCGCGATCGAAACGATGCGCCAGACCGGCGAGGACATGAGCGAGAAATACAAGGAAACCTCTCTCGGCGGGTTAGCCGTCAACGTCCCCAACTGCTGATGGGATCAGTCGCAGCCAAAAGTGATCGTGTCGTGCTTGGTGTGCTCTGCATGATGACCTTCTCGATTTTTGGCCCGCTGATTGATGCCTTCGCCAAACTCGTGCCCAGCGAAATTCCGGTCGGTCAGATCATCGCAGCGCGTTTTGCCGTGCAGGGAATTATGCTTTTGCCGATGGCGGCGATGTTTGGGTGGTTGCACCGACCTAATAACCATGAGCTTGGTTTGCATATTGTTCGCGCCGCGCTGATCCTGCTGGCAACCGGGTGCTTTGTTGCCGCGATCCGCGTTATGCCCTTGGCTGATGCGATTGCGATCTTCTTTGTCGAACCCTTTATTCTCACGCTTCTTGGAGGTTTTTTGCTGGGTGAGGCCATCGGACCTCGCCGGATTATGGCCTGTCTTGTGGGCTTTTGTGGCGCGCTCTTGGTGATTAAACCCAGTTTCGCCGCCTTTGGACCCGTGGCTATGTTCCCGCTAGGAACCGCATTTTGTTTTGCGTTTTATATGGTGCTGACACGGCGCATGGCGGTCGCAATGCATCCGGTTACCTTGCAAGCCTATACCGCCATTGCGGCAATCGGATTGGCCTTTCCCGTTCTGTGGTTCTTTGACGGAAGTGGTTCGGTCGCGCTCGACCCGACGTTTCCGGAGCGATATGGGTTCCTGATGCTTCTGGGTGTTGGCATGTCTGCGACCATAGCACATATTTTTGTCAGCTTTGCCTTGTCACTGGCGCCTGCGGCGACGATCGCCCCCTTTCAGTATCTTGAAATCGTTGCGGCAACCGCACTTGGGTATTGGATTTTCTCTGACCTGCCTGATGCGCTGACGTTTCTGGGAATCGCGATCATCGTCGGCTCTGGCATCTATGTGTTCACACGGGAACGAAGGTTGAGCCGCTTGCCAACACCACCCCCTTAACCACCATTGCCATTTTGCATTCCGCCGCCTAGCGTCGCGCGGATGACACCTGACCGCCCTTTCCTTGGCCTTCTTTTAATGATTGGCTTTTGCGTTCTCGCACCCCTTGGTGACGGGATGGCAAAGATGCTGGGCGACACCATCCCATTAGGCCAGCTTCTGATTGTCCGGTTTGCAGCGCAGGCAATCATCCTGGCGCCAATCGTCATCGCAACGCGACGGCACTGGAAAATGTCGCGGCGCGTCACAACGCTCGCCTTTATACGCAGCCTGCTGCATATCGTCGGTATCGGAGCGATGTTCACCTCGCTTCGGTTTTTGCCACTGGCAGACGCGGTTGCAATTGCCTTTGTGATGCCCTTCATCATGCTGCTGCTTGGTCGTTTCGTGCTGGACGAAGAGGTGGGCTATCGCAGAATTATCGCCTGTTGCGTTGGGTTTGCGGGAACGCTTCTGGTGATACAGCCTAGTTTTTCGGCTGTTGGATTACCGGCACTGCTGCCCCTTCTGGTCGCGGTCGTCTTTGCGCTCTTCATGCTTGTTACGAGACAAATTGCCAAAGAAGTCGACCCTATCAGCCTTCAGGCGGTGAACGGGATCATGGCGTGTGTGGCGCTAACCCCCATTCTTTTGTTCGGGGCGGCAAATGAAATTGCGGCGTTTGGTTTTGTATGGCCATCAACGTTGAACTGGCTGCTTCTTGTCGGTATCGGCGTTCTGGGCACTTCGGCCCATCTGCTGATGACATGGTCGCTGCGTTTCGCTCCCTCGGCAACACTGGCCCCGGTTCAATATCTCGAAATCCCCTTTGCCACGGTGATTGGCTGGATGTTCTTCAGGGATCTTCCAAACGGGCTCGCCGCGATTGGCATTCTGATAACGGTCGGCGCGGGTATTTACATATTGCTCAGAGAGCAGGCAATGGCGCGGCTCGCGACAGAAACACCTTGACGCATTCTGCAAGGGCATCTCGCGGCAGGATCAACAGCATCTTTGCCGCAGAAAAACTCAGGCGCACAGGTCCGGTAACGATGTTTGACGTGCCTACCAAACCATCGGGCGCAAATGGAATATCATCTATCGCCCAGCGCAAACCTTCGGACGACCCTCTGACAGGTCCCATTGGAAACAGGGAGACACGGCTGCCAGGCTTGAGATTCAGTTCGGTTTCAGTCGGCGCGAGAAAGGTGATGTCGTGGCCCCCAATCAGAATACACGGCTGATCAGGATAGCGCGCCATGACTGAAAGCGCGGAAAGTTCATGATCTAACCGCGCGCCGTTGAACCCAACACCAAGAATAAGAGGCACTGAGATACGTGAAATGCATTTCTCGAAGTCAGTGGTATCCTGCTCGGCAAACTGATGTAAGCGTTCTGCTGGTATGGCTGCTTTTGTCTCAGAACTTATTGAATCAAAATCACCAATCACTGCCAATGGCATATGGCCTGCTGCAAGCGCGACCTGCGCGCCGCCATCTGCCGCCACGAGATTCGGCGCAATTGCCAGAGCCGCCGCAAGTGCACCGTCAGCAGCAGCCCCCCCCCCGATCAATGTTATTGGGCCCGAATCGTGTATAATGTGTCTTTTCATTGTCGTTTGATGCGATTTTTCGCCTTTGGACACAATGTTGCCCTGAAATGATACCGGAAAAATCCCACATCTGGTCCTTTCTAGGATGCATTCGATGGTAAACAGTTTCTTGCAGGTTTAAGAGAAAGCGAGCAGAACGATGGTCGGAGCGAGCAAAATACTTACGGTCTCCTATGGCACATTTTCGTGCACATTGGAGGGGTTCGACGATTCCTTTTCAACGATGAAGGCAATCGCAGAGTATTTCCGTGATCTGGCGGCAGATGACCGCTACTTTGGTGCAGAGCCGGCGACACCGGATGCCGATATGCTAGCCCGGATCGCTGAGCACGAAATTAAGAAACGCGTTGAAGCTAAGGTTGGCGATAACAGCATTTTGTTGCGTGCGTCCGAAGAGCCCACTTCTTTGCCGCAATCCGAAGCTGAACACGTCGAACAAGAACCTGTATCCGAGCAACCTGCACCTGCCGAAGCCGCTGTTCCAGAAGCGCCCGCTACGCCATCTGTAGAACAAGAGGCAGAACAGCCACGCGAAACATTTGCTGCGCCCGAACCAGAAATTGAAATTTCCGAACCCGTTGCGGAGGCCCCAGCCTCGCCTTTTACGCCCGCCCCTGAGGGCGACAGTGAAAGCGTTGCTGCCAAACTTCAGCGTATTCGCGCCGTTGTAGCGCGCAATCAAAGCGTAGTATCAGCGACTCCTTTCTTTGAAGAAGAGGAGGACGCCGACGTATTTGAAGCAGCACCGCAAGAAGCTGCTGTTGAAGAATTAGCTGAGGTTGAACAACCAGTTTCAGAAGCTGCGCCAGCCGTAGAAGAAGAGCCTGTTGCAGAGGACGTATTTGAAGCGGAAGAAGAGTCTTACGTCGAGGACGCACCCGCGATGGAAGACGAACCAGCGGTTGAAGAAACACTTTTTGTTCCCGAAGAACCCGTTTCGGAACAGCTTGTTTCGGAAGAAACACGGCAAAGCGACGAAGAGGCCGAAAGCACTTTCAACAAAGACGCCGCGTTTGATGATGAGACATTTGATGACGAAGCCTCGGTTGAAGCAAGCGATTTAACTGCGCTTCTTGGTCGGGTTGCCGGAGGTGATGCTGCTGAAACAGCACAAGCCCAGCCCGAAGAAACAGCATCTGCTGACGAAGATCAGGATCTCAGCGCTTTTGTTGCCGCTGACCTGGAAGACCATGAAGATGATGACGCGCCTACTGCCGAAGACGAAGCGCCATTAGAAATAATGGCAGAAGAAGACACAGAAGAAGACGCTGAGCGGCTTGAAGCGGCATCGGCTGCTGCGCAACGCGCGCGTGCTCGTGTCATCAAAATGAAAAGCGAAGACTTTGAGGAAGCCGTTTCATCTGGCGCCCTGGAAGACGCAGTTGAAGCAGAGGGTGCGGATGTCAGTGAAGCCGCACCGGACGTCGCTGAAACAGAAGAAACACCTGAAGATGACACCACCGTATCTGATCTGACACCAGAGCAGGAAGCCGAGCTTATGCAAGAGCTGGCCGAGGTGGAAAAGGAAATGGAAGTAGTGCCCGCTGAACGTAGTGGCCGCGCGATTCTCGACAGTGCAAGCACCGAAGACGAAGCTTCTGTTTCGCGTTTGATGGAAGAAACAAATTCACAGTTGGATAGTCCCGAAACAAGCCGCCGCCGCTCGGCAATTTCGCACCTGCGTGCCGCAGTTGCAGCGACAGTTGCGGAACGTTTGATGGGGAGCCCCAAAGCTGACAAACCAGTGGAAGACGAAGCCGACGCTTTCCGCGCTGATCTTGCCTCTGTTGTGCGCCCAAGCAGCCGCCAGGAAGCACGAAAAGAACGCGGCAAAAACCGCCCAGCGCCACTCGTTCTGGTATCGGCTCAGCGCATTGATACCGATAAAGATAGCTCTGCGACTTCAGATGCCGGTGTTCGGCCGCGTCGCGTTCAAAAAAGCAACGCCACGTTGCGTGAAGTGGACGAAAGCTTTGGCAATGACTCAGAGGATGGTTCTTCTGAGGCGAATACAAATATATTTGCTGAAAACACCAGCTTTAGTGAATTCGCAGAAGGCACCGATGCTACGGAGTTACCTGACCTCCTGGAAGCAGCGGCTGCTTACACAGCATTTGTACAAGGATTGCCGCATTTCACGCGTCCACATGTGATGCGTCTGGTTGCGCAGTTCCAGGGCGACAATCAGTTCAGCCGCGAAGAAGGCCTGCGCGCCTTTGGTCAGCTTTTACGTCAGGGCAAAATCCTGAAAACAAAACGTGGGCAATTTGAAATTGCCGACACAACGAAATTTAAGCCAGAAGCCCGTTATGCGGGTTAGTGAGAGGCCTTAACGGTCGATCATTTTTTTTATTAAGTGAGTCGGAGTACCGAAAGGTTACTCCGCCTTATTCTCATCTGAAACTTCGTCTGGGTCTGGTTTGCCGACACCGCGAAAAACGAACTTAAATGGCAAGGCCCAAAGCACCCCAAGCCCAACATAAATCGCCAGCTCAAGTACAAACGGCGGCCGTTCGAACAGATTAACCACAGAGATTGCCGCAACGATGTATGCCGGCAATCCAACAATCAAAATCAGCAGCGCAAGACGCCGCCTGGCTTTGTAACTCAGCGCCATCAGTCAGCGAACGGATCAGTGACAAGTATTGTGTCATCTCGCTCGGGCGAGGTTGACAACAGCGCGACCGGGCAATCGATCAGCTCTTCGACGCGGCGTACGTATTTAATAGCATTTGCGGGCAGTTCAGCCCAGCTTCGCGCGCCTTCAGTGCTTTCTGACCAACCCTGCATTTCCTCGTAAATCGGTATGCAACGCGCCTGTTGATCAGCGGCGGTTGGCAGATAATCAAGCCGCGTGCCGTCAAGTTCGTACCCCACACAGATTTTCAGCGTTTCGAAGCCGTCCAGAACATCCAGTTTGGTCAACGAAATGCCATTCACTCCGCTCGTAGCACAGGTCTGGCGCACCAGACACGCATCAAACCAGCCACAACGCCGCTTGCGTCCGGTCGTCGTGCCGAATTCATGGCCCCGCTCGCCCAGCATTTGGCCGTCTTCGTCAAACAATTCTGTTGGGAACGGGCCTTCGCCGACACGCGTTGTGTAAGCTTTCACGATACCCAGCACAAAATCAATGGCACCCGGCCCGACCCCGGTACCGGTTGCGGCCTGTCCTGCGATCACATTGGAGGACGTAACAAACGGGTAAGTCCCGAAATCAATATCAAGCAGCGCACCTTGCGCGCCTTCAAAAAGAATGCGTTTACCCGCTTTGCGCTTTTCATTCAGGACTTTCCAGACGGGGGCTGCGTATTCCAGTATCTTTGGCGCAATCTCCTGAAGCTGCGCCAAAAGGTCATCTCGGTCGATGGGCTCCAGGCCTAAGCCGCTCCGTAACGCATTGTGATGGATCAGGGCGCGGTCTACGCGCAACTCCAGCGTCGCTTTGTCTGCAAGATCTGCCACGCGGATCACCCGGCGCCCCACTTTATCCTCGTAGCACGGGCCAATTCCACGCCCTGTTGTACCGATTTTAGCAACCGAATTCTGCCCCTCACGTGCGCGATCAAGTTCGCCGTGAAATGGCAGAATGAGCGGCGTGTTCTCGGCAACCATCAGCGTTTCAGGTGTAATTGTCACACCCTGTTCTCTAAGGCCTTCGATTTCCTTGACGAGATGCCAGGGATCAAGAACAACACCATTTCCTATCACGCTCAGCTTGCCTTCGCGTACAACGCCCGAAGGCAGAGCGTGCAATTTGTACACTTCGCCCTCGATGACCAGTGTATGGCCCGCATTATGCCCGCCCTGGAACCGCGCGATCACATCCGCGCGTTCACTGAGCCAGTCAACAATCTTGCCTTTGCCTTCGTCGCCCCATTGCGCGCCGACTACTACTACGTTGGCCATGTCTCTCTCCGCAAATGCGTTAAAACCCGGCCTCCTATAGCCCTGTTATGCGTGTCGTGAAACCGCAAATTCGCCGCAGGACTGGACAGAGGCCGTTTTATTCGGCAAATCCTGTACAGGGAAAGAGGTTGTATCATGGCGTTTTTCTTACGTTGGGCCTTTGCTTTTGGCTTGTTGGCAATGACATTCAACCCAACCGAGTGGAACTACACTCGGTGGGCGATGGGCAATTACACCGACGAATTGCCAATAACGGTGCTGCTTGGTCTTTTATTGGTCATTGGCTACATCATCTACCTTCGTGCGACCTTAAGATCGATCGGTGGCTTTGGTATGTTCCTGGTCTTTGCCGTTATCGCCGCATTGATCTGGGTTTTAGCTGACTGGGGTGTTTTGACTCTTGAGAATACAAGCATGAATATCTGGCTTGGTATATTCTCTCTCTCTGTCGTGTTGGGTGTTGGGCTGAACTGGAGCCATGTGCGCCGCGTTTTATCAGGACAGGCTGACATGGATGACACGGGCGACTAGAATTGTTCAGCGTAGTTCACACCTGTGGCCAGACCTGGTGCCTCCGGCGGGGATATTTTTGGAAACTGGTAACTTTAAGCGATAACCTCTGCTCGTTCGTAGGGAAATGACGGTCGCAAAGGGGTTGCGGGGCGCGGCCGGAGCGCCTAGATAACCGCAACGAATGCAGTCAAGGTTGCCTTATGGAAAATGTACTTCTCATCGTCCACCTGATCCTCGCTCTGTGCCTCATCGGCGTGGTGCTTTTACAGCGCTCTGAAGGCGGCGGCCTTGGAATTGGCAGCGGTGGTGGTGGCGGCGGCGGCGTGATGTCGGGCCGCGCGGCAGCAACAGCACTTGGGAAATTGACCTGGCTTTTTGCAATCGCTTTCATTGCGACTTCTATCGCTTTGACAGTGATTGCCGCTCAGAAATCGTCTGGGGCATCGGTGATTGACCAGCTCGGTGCGACACCGGTTGAAGAGGAAACGATTCCCGCAATACCGGCGGGCAGCGACCTTCTGCCACCTTCGACAGGTGACGTTTCGCTGACGCCACCGGCTGCAACAGAATAGACATAAACCACAATAATTTGAGCCGGAAAGATTTTGTGCCGCATCATCTTGCGGTCTGGTTGCCTTCGGCGTGCGAATCCTTTATATCTTAAATCCCGTGATGATGCGGTTCTTTTGGGCCGGATAACGCACAAAAAGACGCAAATATTTCACGGGAGATGCCAACCGAATGGCACGATTTGTTTTCATCACAGGTGGTGTGGTTTCATCGCTGGGCAAAGGTCTGGCGTCCGCAGCTTTAGGTTCTTTGCTACAGGCACGTGGCTTTTCAGTAAGGTTGAGAAAGCTCGACCCCTATCTGAACGTCGATCCGGGAACGATGTCGCCGTTTGAGCATGGCGAAGTTTTTGTAACAGACGATGGTGCGGAAACCGACCTCGATCTTGGACATTACGAACGCTTTACCGGCGTGGCCGCGCGAAACACCGATTCTGTTTCATCGGGGCGTGTTTACTCAACGGTCCTCGAGAAAGAGCGCCGCGGAGACTACCTCGGGAAAACGATACAGGTCATTCCTCATGTGACTAATGAGATTAAAGACTTTATTTCAATCGGCGAAGATGAAGTCGATTTCATGCTTTGCGAAATTGGTGGCACAGTCGGCGATATTGAGGCTCTGCCGTTTTTTGAAGCCATCCGACAGTACAGCCAAGACAAGCCACGCGGTGAATGTATATTCATGCATCTGACGCTGTTGCCCTATCTGGCAGCCAGTGGCGAGCTTAAGACAAAACCAACCCAGCACAGCGTTAAGGAACTACGGTCGATCGGGATCGCACCTGATGTTCTGGTTTGCCGGTCGGAGCATCCTATCCCGGAAAAGGAACGTGAAAAGATAGGGCTCTTCTGCAACGTACGCAAAGAGAGCGTTATTGCGGCCTACGATCTCAATTCAATCTACGAGGCACCTTTGGCCTATCATCGCGAGGGGCTGGATCAGGCGGTCCTGGATGCCTTTGGTATTTCCCCTGCCCCAAAACCGGATCTAACCGTTTGGGAAGATGTGGCTGACCGCATCCACAACACAGATGGCGAAGTTAATATCGCAATTGTAGGAAAATACGTTCAGCTTGAAGACGCCTATAAATCGATCAAAGAAGCACTGACACACGGCGGCATGGCCAACCGCGTCAAGGTGAACGTCGAATGGGTTGATGCCGAGATTTTCGATACTGAAGACGCTGCGCCCTACCTTGAAGGGTTTCACGCCATTCTGGTTCCAGGCGGCTTTGGAGAGCGCGGCACCGAAGGAAAAATCAAGGCAGCCGAATTTGCGCGCACGCGAAAGGTGCCTTATCTGGGCATCTGTCTGGGCATGCAGATGGCCGTTATTGAAGCGGCACGCAATGTTGCCAAGCTCGCAGATGCAGGGTCTGAGGAATTTGATCACGAGCTAGGAAAGAAACGTTTTACACCCGTGGTTTATCACCTGAAAGAATGGGTGCAGGGCAACCACAAGGTGGAACGGAAAGTTGGCGACGACAAAGGTGGAACCATGCGATTGGGCGCCTATGACGCGACGCTTCTGGAAGGGTCAAAAGTCGCTGGTATCTATGATTCCACCCACATCGAAGAGCGCCACCGGCACCGTTATGAGGTCGACGTAAAGTACCGTGAAAAACTTGAAGCGTGCGGTTTGAGTTTTTCAGGCATGTCGCCGGACGGGCGTCTGCCAGAGATCGTTGAATGGAAAGATCACCCTTGGTTCATTGGCGTTCAATTCCATCCGGAACTGAAATCAAAGCCTTTCGCCCCGCATCCGTTGTTTGCTGATTTTGTCCGCGCTGCGATAGAGTCTTCCCGCCTCGTCTAAACATTTTCGCTTCGGGAAAGTCTGCACTATACTGCTTGCATGACCCTATGGCGTTTTTTGGTTGCATGCCTGGCCCTGACCATTGCTGCGGAACGTGCCGCCGCCTGCAGCGAGCCTGTCTGTATTGTTGACTATCAAAGTCTTCGTCTTTCAAAGATCATAACGTTCGAAGATTTGCCCAGTTCTATGGGACCGGGGCAAAAAATTGATGACGTTCTTGTGCAAAATGGCGCAAAGTTTGGTGAGCGATTTGCAGGTCAGGTCCGGCAGGCAGACGGCGACTACGACCGCATAGTGGGTCAAGCCAAGAGCCCCCTGACAACACGCGCTGGCAGCACTGATGAATCTCTCGGAATCCAACGGTTGTACGACAGCAATGTACTACTGGGTTACGGACCCAACCGGTATCCGCACCGCGATGCAATAGGTGAAGGTGCAATTGCAGTTCTCTTTGATATTGACCAATCCGCGTTTGGTTTTCGTCTGCGCGGAGGCGAAGACGGGTACGCGAGCATTATTTTCCATCGTCGTGACGGCACGGAAATTTCTTCAATGAGGCTTGGCCCTTTGGGCGAAGATTCCTTTGGGTTTGTCCGGCAAGACAAGGTGCCCGACATCGCCGGGTTCACGCTACACAACAACGATCCGGCGGGAATAGCGATTGATGATCTGATCTTTGACGATTCATTCCAAATCGGTAAGATAGCAACCGTTCAAACCCAACAGCCGGGTTAAGAGCTCTTTCCAAGTTCAACCTACCCCATTGGCAGTAGGTAAATCCTCGACTATATCGGAAACATGTTTGGACAACTTCTTAAACGCCTCATCGAGCCGCAAACCGAACCGCTTCCAGATACTGACGCACGCCTTGCGCTTGGCGCATTGCTGGTACGGATTGCAAAATCAGATCACAGCTATGCGGTGGAAGAGATTTCGCGGATCGACCGGATTTTGGCGAGCCGCTATAACCTGAACGCTGTTGAAGCGGCGAAGCTGCGTGCACATTGCGAAAAAGTTGAACATGACGCTCCGGACACCGTTCGGTTTACGCGCGCCATAAAAGATGCCGTTCCTTATGAAGACCGCGAAGCGGTTGTCGAAGCACTGTGGGATGTTGCCCTTGCGGACGGAATGCGAAGCGACGAGGAAAACTCGATCCTCAGAATGGCGTCCAGTTTTCTTGGTGTGAATGACCGTGACAGTGCGCTGGCACGACAACGCGTTGAAGCGGGAAGAAAATGATTGCGCACTTCGGTATGTACGACCGCGCAGAAACTGCGGAGGCGAATAATCGACTTTGGTCAGCAATACGCACGCAGCTGGGGTACGGGCCGGACACTTTAACGTGTGACGGTGATTTCTTTGAAATCTGGCAAAACCCCGACTTGCTGCTTTCTCAGACATGTGGCTATCCATATCGCGCACGCCTGCACGGGCATGTCACATTGGTTGGAACACCGGACTATGGCCTGGCAGACTGCCCTGCCGGCTATTACAACAGTGTTTTTGTCGCGCGGGCAGATGACCCCAGGTCGGAGCTTAAAGATTTCAATGGCGCGTGTCTGGCGTACAACGACGCGCTATCACAATCCGGTTGGGCTGCTCCGCGTGTTTATTGCGATGCGAACGGAATTTCACTTGGGTCACTTTTCCAAAGCGGTGCTCATGCAGCTTCAGCACGTGCAGTTCATGAAGGGCAGGCGGATTTTGCGGCGCTTGATGCGATAACATGGTCTATGATTGAAAGATGGGACCCCTTCGCCAAAGACTTGCGTGTGCTGGCGCACACGCCCTGCACACCTGGCTTGCCGCTGATTTCAGCAAAAGGCGCGGACAAGGCCAAACTTTTCAATGCGATTGCGAGCGCGATAGAAGATATCACCCAGCAAGATCGTGACACACTGTCGATTTACGGCTTTGTTGACATTCCGGCAGAACTGTATCTGGCAATCGAAAACCCACCATCCCCATGACAGAATGGCCGTTTTTTCCGCCTAAATGACTAAATGTGTTGGAACGATACGTAATTTGAACGTTGCATTAGCTGTTTTTTTCGGAATTACTGCGAGCCTGAAACAATAAAGACAACGGTTTAACGTGAACGACACCAAAACACCCGTCATCGAAATTCGTGGACTTCATAAGGCGTATGGCCAACTTGAAGTTCTTAAAGGTGTAAGCCTCTCAGCTCATAAGGGCGATGTCGTATCGTTGATTGGCTCTTCCGGCTCTGGAAAATCCACACTGCTCAGGTGCTGTAATCTTCTTGAGGACAGCCAACAGGGCGAAATTCTTTTTGACGGTGAACCGATAAAATGGCGCGGCCAGGGCCATTCCCGACACCCTGCTGACAAAGAGCAACTGATCAAAGTTCGCACAAATCTGTCGATGGTTTTTCAGCAGTTCAATCTGTGGGCCCATATGACCATCCTGCAAAACGTGATGGAAGCACCGCTTACAGTTTTGAAGCGTGATCGCGACCAAGTCGAGGCGAGCGCACGCACCTATCTGGAAAAAGTGGGAATTGGCGATAAATGTGACGTTTATCCTGCGCAGCTGTCCGGCGGGCAACAGCAAAGGGCGGCGATCGCACGGGCATTGGCGATGGAACCACAAGCCTTGCTGTTTGATGAACCGACCTCCGCACTTGACCCGGAATTGGAACAAGAAGTTGTAAAGGTCATCAAGGATCTTGCCAAAGAAGGCCGCACAATGCTGCTCGTCACGCACGATATGCGGCTTGCTGCCGATGTATCAGATCATGTGATCTTTCTTCATCTGGGGCTTATTGAAGAAGAAGGCCCCCCTGCCGAACTATTCCGCAACCCTAAAACCGAACGTCTGAAACAGTTTCTAAGTGCAACAGTTTCAGAGTAAATTACGCGAACCACCATGGGAGAATCTATCATGAAAAAACTTATCTTAACCACTGCTGTCTTGGCGCTGAGCGCTGGTTTTGCAATGGCCGACACCGTTCGTCTTGGTACGGAAGGTGCGTATCCTCCATATAACTTCATTAACGATGCAGGTGAAGTTGACGGCTTTGAGCGTGAGCTGGGCGATGAGCTTTGCAAACGTGCGAGCCTGGAATGCGAATGGGTCACAAACGAGTGGGATTCTATCATTCCCAACCTCGTATCTGGAAACTACGATGCCATTATCGCTGGCATGTCGATCACTGAAGAACGTGATGAAGTTATTGATTTCACACAAAATTACACACAACCTGACCCGTCAGCCTATGTTGCACTGTCAGCAGATGCAGACATTGAAGGCGGTGTTATCGCTGCTCAGTCCGGTACGATCCAGGCGAGCCACATCGCTTCATCAGGTGCCACGCTGGTTGAATTTGCGACACCAGATGAGACAATCGCAGCAGTTAAAAATGGCGAAGCTGACGCAGTGCTTGCGGACAAAGCGTATCTTGCGCCAATCGCCGATCAGGATTCAGACCTGACATTGATTGACCAGGACGTGTTGTTGGGCGGCGGTGTTGGCTTGGGCTTGCGCGAAAGTGACTCGGAACTGCGTGACAAGTTCGATGCCGCAATCCAGTCCATGAAAGATGACGGCTCGCTGGACGAACTGATCACCAAGTGGTTCGAGGGTAACGCAGCCCTCTTCGGATCAAGCTCATAACAAACAAAGGCGGGGCCGACATCGGCCCCGCTTTTCACATGGGGTGAACATGTTTTCCTTCTGCGCCGATCCCGAAACACTATCAGGCCTGACGTGGGTCAGTTGCTACCTGACAACGGGTAAGCACATGGGGTTTTATGCCTCGTTTGGTACTGTGATGTTGTTGCTTCTTGTAACCGCACCTACGGCACTTCTGTTTGGCTTTGGCGGCGCGATGGCTGCGCGATCAGTGGTGGCCCCAATCCGCTGGTTCGGAAAATCCTACACCTCAATTGTTCGCGGTGTTCCTGACATTGCTTTCTTTCTTTTCTTTGTTATTGCGCTGGACCAGGGCATCGAATGGATGCGGCACAAAGTAAAATGCCCCGATTGGCCCGAGGCCGTTCGCCAGGGCAACGACTTTGTCGTCTGCTCTGAAGCCAAGATGCCACTTTCTTCTTCTGCACAATGGGTGCACGAGATTTACGGGTTTTCACTGGCGGTTCTGACTTTTGCCATCGTGTTTGGTGCCTTTGCTGCGAATGTTCTTTTTGGCGCTATGCGTGCTGTTCCGCGCGCGCAAATCGAAACCGCAGAAGCCTACGGTATGTCACGCAGGCAGGCGTTCTGGCGTATTCTGGTGCCGCAAATGTGGGTCTATGCCCTGCCCGGTCTTAGCAATCTCTGGATGATTCTGATCAAGGCGACACCGCTTCTGTTTCTTCTGGGCGTCGAAGACATTGTCTATTGGGCGCGCGAGCTTGGCGGGTTGAAGACCAACGCCTTTGCTTATCCGCACCCGGATTGGCGGCTTTGGTACTTCCTTGGATTGCTCGTTTTTTATCTGGTTCTGACACGGGTTAGCGAAATAGCTCTGGCTCGTATGATGACAAAACTGACACATGGTCAGGCCACAACCGGTGGCGAAGCCCAGAGAAAGGCCGCTGCATGAGCTGTCTTGAAACCATACAGGCCTATGGGTTGCGTTCAATTGGGATAGGTGAACGGCTATTGCCGCGCTCTGATTTCACGCTATGCGATCAGTTTACCCTGATCGGCTCTGGCATGATCTGGAACATTTACTTCGGTGCGCTCGCGCTTTTCATCGGGTTTTTCATGGCAACCGGCCTCGCGCTTGCCAAATTTAGCTCCAATATCTGGCTGCGCAAACCCGCCGAATGGTTCATTTTCATTTTGCGTGGCTCACCACTTTTCATTCAGTTTTTCCTCGCCTACGAAACCTTTGTTCTGCTGCCAAAAGTCGGTGTTGATATCAATCTAGGGTTTGCTGAAATCACCGCTGAAACCCGCTGGCTGACCAAGGCCTGGCTTGGTGCGCTTATCGTATTGTTTTTAAACACTGCTGCGTACTCCGGAGAGATTTTCTATGGTGCGCTTCGCTCTATTCCCAAAGGTGATGTAGAGGCCGCAGATGCTTATGGTCTTACTGGGTGGACCCGTTTCAAGCGCATTATCTGGCCAACCATGCTGCGTCTGGCATGGCCTGCCTACACAAATGAAGCGATCTTCTTGTTTCACGCTACAACACTGGTCTTCTTCTCTGGTTTTCCGGCGTGGCAGCAGAGTGGGGACGCGCTTTATTATGCGAACTATTTCGCAGATAAAACGTTCAACCCCTTTGTGCCTTATCCAATTTTAGCTGGTTATTTCATTTTACTAACCCTTTCTGTCATCACCGTTTTTGGTTTGATAAACCGGAAGCTCAACCGACATCTCCCGCAAGAACAGCGGCGAAAAATGCGGATCCGCCCACAGTTTATGCGCTAGAAACTTTTACTGATTGCCAAATGCTTTCCTAGGCATTGGCCCTTCTAACGAGGTCAGTATTCATGAAAATCGGCATACTGGAATGCGGCCACACCGAGGGTGAAATCGCTGAAAAGCACGGCACCTTACCAACGTTGTTTGCAAATCTGCTAGATGGGCATGGTTTTACCTTCGAGAACTGGGATGTCGAAAACCGGGTTTTTCCACCGGATGAATTCGCCGCGGACGGCTGGCTTGTGACAGGCTCAATTCACGGGGTTTACGAAGATCACGCGTTTATCCCAGCATTGGAAATCTTTGTCAGGCAGGCCTACAGCGCTAGCGTGCCAACAGTTGGCATCTGTTTTGGCCACCAGTTGATTGCACAGGCCCTCGGGGGGCGCGTTGAAAAGTTTCAAGGTGGATGGATGATCGGACATCAGGTTTACGATTTTGAGGAACACGGCGAACTAGGACTGAACGCCTGGCATCAGGATCAGGTTATTGAGCGTCCGACTGATGCACGTGTTATCGCATCGAACGATTTTTGTACCAATGCAGCGTTGCTTTATGGCAATCGCGCGCTGACAATTCAGGCGCATCCAGAACTTGGTGGCCCCATTATCGCAGCCTATCTAAAAATGTGTCGCGGCACACGTGATTACGATGATGCAATTATGGACAGGGCGGAAGAGAACCTGACAAGGCCTGACGCCTCTGCTTTCATTGGCGACCAGATCGCGTCCTTTTTCAAAGCTGCGTATCTTGCTCGATAGTCTGCAAAGCAGTCTCAAGAAACGGTTTTCCGTAATGTAAGAAACAAATGACCTGACCTGCTCCGCTCTGCGGGAGCAGCGCTATTGCAGTTTATACGGAGGCAACTTTTCGCGCGCGAAAACGCGAATTGAAAAAACTGTGGATTTGGTGGAAGAACTGTTCTACTGATTTTCCGAAAAGGTTGTTCAGGAAAGTTAAAATCATGACCTCCAATATATCCTCCACTGCCCCGAATGTTTATGACGCTGAGCCGATCCCGGAAGCTGCGCGCGCTGAAATCGACCGGCTGCTCGCAACGGGTGATCTGTTCCGCTACACCGCCCCTGACGCAGCACCCGTTGCCCTGCTTGAAAAAGAGTTTGCAGACCTGCTGGGAAGCCGGTTCGCTTTGGCTGTGTCTTCCTGTTCCGCTGCATTGTTTTTGTCGCTGAAAGCGCTTGGTTTACCTCGTGATGCGCGGGTTCTGATTCCGGCCTTTACATTCGCAGCCGTGCCGTCGGCCGTTGTGCATGCAGATTGCAAGCCTGTGCTTGTCGAAGTCGGCGAAAACTACCGAATTGATATGGCGGATTTTGAGGCGAAGCTTGATGACAGCATTCAGGCCGTCCTGATCAGCCACATGCGCGGCCATACCTCTGACATGGATGCGATCATGGCACTTTGTGACGCGCGTGGTCTGCCGGTTATCGAGGATGCCGCGCATTCACTCGGCACACTCTGGAATGGCCGCAATATTGGAACAATTGGCAAAGTCGGGTGTTTTTCGTTCCAGTCCTACAAACTGATCAATGCCGGCGAAGGTGGCATACTGGTCACCGATGACGCTGATTTGGTTGCGCAGGCTGTGATTATGTCCGGCGCCTATGAAAACAACTGGAAAAAACACCCGGTTTTGCACGCTGCCTTTGCCAAGTGGCAAAACAAGCTGCCGCTCTACAATCTTAGAATGCAAAACCTTTCTGCCGCCGTGATCCGGCCACAACTGGGCGAACTAGCCCGCCGCGTGCGCGATGGTGGTGCCAACCACGATTGGGTTGCAAAGCAATTGGATGCTTCACCCTGGCTTCATGTACCACCACCTCTGGCCCAGGAAACACGCGCGCCTGATTCAATCCAGTTCAACCTTGTTGGATGTTCAGAGGATGAAACCCATGCCTTTATCAACGCCAGCAAAGCCCGAGGTGTTGGCGTGCAGGTGTTCGGTCTGACAGAGAACAACGCACGTGCATTCTGGAACTGGGAATTTATCGGCCCACAACCCGATTTGCCGCAGACCCGCGCCATGTTGATGCGCGCCTGTGATGTTCGCCTTCCGGCACGCTTAAGCCGCGAAGACCTCTCCTATATCGCCAATGCGCTAACCAAAGCGATAGAAGAGGTTAAATCCACTGCCCGTGCGGTTGCATAGGGGCCAAAACTTATAACAAACGCAATGTGTTGCCGAGCCAGGGGATATTCGCCCGTGCTGGTTTAACGATCATATCGTCAAGTAATTTTCGCAGTCTTACCGCGGCCTGCGCGGGCATATCGCCCAACACATCGCGTCGAGCATTCAAAGAAATCGTGCGCGACAGGGGTGCAAATGGTAGCGGAACAAGGTCTGCTTTATCGCAAAATCGTTGTGCACGCAGATAGCCGAGGGGTGTCAATATGGTCCAGCCTGCACCACTGGCAACCATAGCCATAATCGCGTGATAGCTGTCGAGTTCAAACCGATGCGAAAGCCGCAGATTTTGGCGCGCCAGATGCGCCGCAATTTGACGGCCCATAACATGACGTGCTGTGTACTGAATTAACGGTAGCTTGTTGAGTTGCGCAAGAACATCGCCACCCTGATCAACTAATCCCTTTGGGACGGCAGCTAAAAATGGCTCTTCCAGCAGCGGATGGACTTCCATCCATGGAGCACTTGCACCCAGATCGGCGGCAACAATCACATCCAAGGCTCGCGCATCTAAAAGGTCAAACAACCGGTGACTTGCACCTGTTTCAAGCAAGAACTGGCAACCTTTCAGATCACTCGCCATCTCTGTCAAGAAATGCGGCGTCACATCGGCATCAAAATCCTCAATCATTCCGAGCCTAAACCGGGTCAGGGATGAAAGATCTGCTGTCGCAAGTTCGGCGCGTGCCTGCTCTGCCTCATTCAGTATAGATTGCGCGCGACGGCGGAAAATCTCGCCCGCAGGCGTCAAAGACACCGGTCGCGCACTTCGGTTGAACAATGTCGCGCCAAGGGCGCCTTCGAGATTGGTGATTTGTTGACTGACCGCAGAGGCGCTTGCCCCTAACCTGCGGGCCGCAGCGGAAATCGACCCCTCTTCAGCGGTCGCAGCAAAAACCTCTATTCCCCAAAGGGTGATCCGTCCCGGAGTATCCACCATGTGCAATTTCCACCCGGCTGAGAACCACACGCTGTTTGCTGGTTTGTGCGCCGTTCAATCTTAAAGGTTTGAAAGCTTTTTCTGCAGTTCGGCCAGTTGTTTTTTTATATCGTTAAGGTCGCCCGAATCTTTAGCTTCTGGCTCGGCCTTTTCCGTCTCTTCTTCCTGGCCGGCCCAACCACCTGTCATGGCTTTCATGAAGGCTTCTTGCTGCGCTTTCATGATCTCAAAGCCTGGCATTGATGTTATTGGGTTAATTGAGCCGATCTTTTCCATCACCTGGCTCTGACCGTCACGCAGCATTTCAAAAGACATTGCCAAAAACTCTGGCACAACACTTTGAGCCTGAGTTGTGTAACTGCGCACGAGATCGTTCAAAACGCCAAGTGGCAGCACATTTTCACCGCGGCTTTCATGGTCCGCAATAATTTGCAGCAGATATTGTCGCGTAAGGTCGTCCCCGGACTTCAAATCAATAATCTGCACTTCGCGTCCATCCCGGATGAATCCAGAAATGTCATCAAGTGTCACATAGTCGCTGGTTTCGGTATTGTACAACCGCCGGCTTGCATAGCGCTTTATCAACAGAGGCTTTGTGTCATCGGTCAAGGTCAGTCCCCTTCTGCAGTGCAGAGAAGACTAAGCTTGTGCAGCATAATTGCAAGAAAAAGAAAAAGGCAGGCCCCGCGAGGGACCTGCCAATGCGATAAATATCTTCAGGGAGGGGGAAGATATTCTATCGGGAAAGCTTATTTGCCAGCAGATTTTGCAGCTTTAGCAACGTCAGCAGTTGCTTTCTTAACAGCAACAGTTGCTTCTTCGCCCATGTCTTTGCCAGCTGCGAGCATCAGTTCAACAGTTTCCATTTGAACTTTTTTAGCAACTTCAGCGAAAGCAGCCATGTTTTCAGCAGCCATTTCAGCCGATGCAGATGCGAAATCTGTCAAAGATTTCGAATATTCTGTTGGCTCGTCTTTAACTGCAGAAACATCAGCCAGTTTAGCGATGGTTGCTTTTGTCCAGCTGGAAGAAATCTCAGCGGATTTGTCTGCTGCTTGAAGAGCAACTTTTGACATTTGCTCGCCAAGGCGGGCTTGAGATTTGAAAGCATCCTGAACAGCCGTTGTGTCCACTGGGAATGCGCCCATCATGTCTTGCATGATTTTGGTGAAGTCTTGTGTATTAGCCATTGTCTTGCTCCTGAAACTGCAGGTGGGAGGAACCTGCGTAAATTCTTTCTGTGCAAACAATATGCATGCTGCAGCGCGGCATTTCAAGTAAAAAATGCTGCGCTGCAGAAAGAAATTAATTTACTTATTTTTCAATGTTTTGCGGTGCAACAACATATGTTCCGGGCGCCGCGCACAATACTTTGTTCGTCGAATCACCCGGAATCCGCGCCAGAACCTGTTTGCCAGAACGTGCCGCAAGCCATTCGCTCCAGTGTGGCCACCACGAACCCTCGTTAAAACTTGCGCCCGCCTTCCAATCATCCGGATCACCAGAGACTCCGTCGTTCAGATAATGACCGTATTTCTTCTTCGAAGGTGGGTTTACGATGCCCGCGATATGGCCGGATTCCGACAGGATGAATTTTTTTGACTTGCTGCCAAATTGTTTGATCCCGTTGAAGCTCGACTTCCAGGCGGCAATGTGATCGGTCTCGCACGCAATCGCGCAAATTGGAACGGTGATGTCCTTGAGCGTCAGGTTTTCGCCAAGCAGCTCGTATCCTTCGTTCACAAGTTGGTTTTGCTGACAAAGATCGCGCAAATATTCCATAGTCATGCGCCCGGGCAAATTTGTCCCGTCACCGTTCCAGAACAAAAGATCAAAGGCCGGAGGCGTTTCACCAAGCATGTAACTTTTGATGGCCGGGCCGTACACGAGATCATTCGAGCGCAGGAACGAGAAGGTGCGCGACATGAAGTAGGACTTCAAGACACCATCAGCCTCTATCTGTGCCTCAATGCCATCGACAAAGTCGTCTTCCAGAAATACGCCAAATTCGCCCTGATCTTTGAAATCAGTCATCGTAGTAAAGAAGGTCGCCGATTTGATCGACTTGTCGCCCTTTTTCTTAAAGTAGGCCAGAGTAAGCGAAAGAACCGTACCCGCAACACAATAACCAACCGCATTCACTTGCGGCTCATTCGTAATTTTTTTAACTTCCTCAATCGCCCGAATATAGCCGTCAGTGACGTAGGTATCGAGCCCAACATCTGAATAGCTTGAATCCGGATTTACCCAGCTTACAACGAACAGGGTATAGCCCTGCTCCACAATCCATTTGATCATAGAATTTTGCGGCTTCAGATCGAGAATGTAGAATTTGTTGATCCAGGGCGGAAAGATTATAAGTGGCGTTTTATGCACGGTTTCAGTCTTTGGTGAAAACTGGATCAGCTCGAACATTCTGTTCCGAAAAACAACGGAGCCTTCCGAGGTCGCGATATTCTCGCCGACTTTAAACGCTTTTTTATCGGCGAGCGAAACCAGCAAGTCGCCTTCATTAGCCTCCAGATCGCGCACCAAGTTTTCCAATCCGTCGACAAGCGATTGCCCCTCCGTTTCGATCGCACGAATTAATGCTTCTGGATTTGTCGCCAGGAAGTTGGTGGGCGCAAGCATGTCAACGATCTGACGTGTGAAATATTCCAACCTCTGGCGATCTTTGTCTTCCAGACCATCCATATCGGAGACAGCGGTTTCTATCGCCTCGGTATTGAAAAGATATTGTTGTTTAACAAAGTTGAAATACGGGTTGGTATCCCACATCGGGTTTGAAAAACGGCGGTCTTTTGGACCGATATCTTTTGGTGGCTCAATCATCCCCTGAGTGAGCGCTTGTTGCGCTTCAACATAATGGGTTAGCGCTTTGCCCCAGTAAGAGACCTGATGTTCAAATAACTTCGCAGGATTCTGTACCATTTCGTTCAAATATGCTGCACCTGCTTTCACAAACAAGTCATGGCCAGGCCGTTCAAGGCTGGGATTCGCAGCTTTCTTTTTGGACAATACCGCTGCCAATCGTTGCGCAAGTGCTTCAACTTTAGCCAAATTTTCTGTCATTTGGTCCAATTCGCCACCTGCGTCCTGATGATCAGTTGTCATATAGAAAAATCCACCTTAAGTTCGCTGCAGTTGCAGCATAGCGTTAAAGGCTCTTAGGTCAAAGCGACGAAATGCAGCGGCAAGAAGCGTAAAAAGGAATGCAGATGCGGTATATGGCGACCTACGACCTTATGGAAGCGACGCGCAACACCAACCAGTGGCTCGGCGCAACCGCCCTTGCGATGGCATCGTCTCCTTTCACAGGCCTTATTCCAAATCCGATGTTTCAGGTCATGGCAGCCTGGGGTGAAGTGACTGAACGCACCTTTGCCCGAATGATCACCAAACCCGACTGGGGCATCCGCACATTCACATCCGGCGGTAAGGATCATCTCGTCACTGTTGAAACTGTTGTCGAGCGTCCCTTTGGCGACCTTATTCATTTTAAAGTACAGGGCAGCAAACCCAAGGCCCGAAAAGTCATGCTTGTTGCACCAATGTCTGGTCACTACGCCACCCTTCTTCGCTCTACCGTCAAAAGTTTACTCGTTGATTGTGA
Source organism: Pseudohalocynthiibacter aestuariivivens (assembly GCF_018457175.1). Taxonomy (GTDB): domain Bacteria; phylum Pseudomonadota; class Alphaproteobacteria; order Rhodobacterales; family Rhodobacteraceae; genus Pseudohalocynthiibacter; species Pseudohalocynthiibacter aestuariivivens. The sequence goes on along the minus strand of NZ_JAGFNU010000012.1, from coordinate 65,733 downwards.
AGTCTATATTACAGATTGGCACAATGCGCGCGATATTCCTGTTTCCGAAGGCAAGTTCGATGTTGAGGATTATACGCTCTACCTTGCCGATTTTATGCGCCACCTTGGCCCCGACATTCATATTATTGCTGTCTGCCAGCCAGTCCCTCTTGCACTTGCAGCAACAGCTTATCTGGCTGGGGAAGACCCGGATGCACAACCGCGCAGCCTGACGCTGATTGGTGGCCCGGTTGACCCTGATGCTGCCGCAACAGATGTTACAGACTTTGGGCGCCGCGTAACCATGGGCCAACTCGAAGAAACCGCCATTCAGCGCGTTGGGTTCAAATATGCTGGTGCAGGCCGAATGGTTTATCCGGGGCTCCTGCAGCTTGCCTCGTTTGTATCAATGAACCGGGACCGTCATTTACAAGCCTTCTCAGACCAGATTGTCCGTGCTTCAAAAGGCGAAGCGTCAGACCACGATGCGCACAACCGCTTTTATGATGAGTACCTCGCGGTCATGGATATGACAGCAGAGTTCTACCTTTCAACGGTAGAGCGAATTTTCAAGAATCGTGAAATTGCAAAGAACTGCTTTGTCGTGAATGGCGTTACTGTCGATATAGGCGCGATCACCGATGTCGCCGTCAAAACCGTTGAAGGTGCTAAAGATGATATAAGCGCCCCCGGCCAGTGTGTCGCAGCACTTGACCTGCTGACCGGACTGCCAGAAAGCAAAAAGGCCAGTCACGTAGAGCCGGGTGCAGGCCACTACGGTATTTTTGCTGGTAAAAGCTGGCGGAACAATATTCGCCCGTTGGTCCTTGATTTCATCGATACGAACTCTGGCAAGCGCGAGAAAAAAGCAAAACTTAAAGCCGTCTGATTTCACTGGTCGAGACGGAGCAGAGTATCAAAAATGCGCCCTCTATCTCAGCACGACCGGTGCTGACAGCCATTCGCGCATGATCTCGGTCGTCGTCTCGGGTGCTTCAACGGTAGGCAGGTGGCCGGCGTCTTCAATCACGCGAAACTCGGCATAAGGGATAAGGGTTGCCATAAATTCCTGACGCTGCAACGGGGTCAGCCCGTCGTATGATCCGCAAATGACATAGGTTGGTATTCGTATTGTCCGAAGTGTTTTTTGCTGATCCGGGCGGCGTTGCAAGGCACGGGATTGCCGCACAAATATGTCTGCCCCAATTTCCAGCGCCATGCCTTGGATAAGGTTTAAAACGGTAACGCGTTGTGGACCATGTGCAAGATATTCCGGTTTCAAAACCTCTTGCATCACTTCGCCAAGCCGCCCCGCTTTTGCCCCAACGATCTGCGGTTCACGCTCTGCCGCTTGAGAAGGGGTTTCAGACAAAGCGCTCGTGGAAATAAGCGCAAGTCGACAGACCCGGTCAGGCGCGCGACGAAGTATCTCCAGTGCGACGATGCCACCCAGAGAAAGCCCCGCAAGCGCAAACCTTTCAGGCGCGTTTTGCAGGATGTGTTCGGCCATCACCTCAACGGTTTCGCCCTTGATCGCGGGCGAAATCACCACAATGCGCCCGGCTGAAAGCGCGGAAATCTGCGCCTCAAAAACCCGCGCATCGCACATCATGCCGGGCACCAGCACCAGCGGTTCAGCCATTTCATTCCCCCATCACGGTCTCGTTACCGTAACGCTACGGGAATACGCCGGATTTGCCTACGAAATTTCGGGGTTAATTTGGAAGTTTCGCCAAATTTGGAGATGGAATGCGCAAGCCGCGAAAAACAGGAAAATCGGCATAGCGCGCGCGCCGCTGTTCTTTTGTTTCTGACTCTTGCTCTGCGTGCCGCAGCAAAACGCCATTCCCACCAATCCATGTGCGAATTTCGCGCGTCGGCACCTCGTGCCAAGTCAGGTTAAAAGCACAAAGTTTCGGGAAAAACTGCATTTCCGAATACGGCAGGTGATCATGCACCCACCACGCCAGGTCCCGCCAGTCACGACCCAAGGCGTATTGATCTGCGAACCACGGAATAACGATTGTCGCACAGGCACCGACATGCCCCGCGGCATCGCGCCTGTCCCAGATGTGACCTGCATAGTCAGATACGCTTTTGGCGCAATTCAGAGCGTGTTCATTTCCAAAATCATTGACCGCTTCAGACCGCAAACCCGACCGAACAGATACCACACCAAAAGTTTCGACCATTGGATCAAGCAGATTTCCACACAGCCCCTCACCTGCCTTTATCGCAAGATCAGGATTATCGGGAATATTTTGAAGCTGGTGAAAATTCGCAATTTCCGAATAGAGGAACTCACGCATGAAGAAGTATTTTGACAACCGTACGCGGCCTAAAGTTTCAAGACTCCACATGCTGCCAGGCCGGCGCATTACCTCAGGCTCCATTCCATTGAAATTCCCCCTTCGGGCCAAGCGGTGAAAACGGGTTATGCGCCACTTCCCAGACGTGACCATCCGGGTCGGCAAAATAGCCGTGATAGCCACCCCAGAAGACGTCCTGAGCGGGCTTCAGAATACGTGCTCCCGCGGCTTCGGCCAACTCGAGCAACGGTTTTACATCCGCCTTGTCACGCAGGTTGTGGGCCAGCGTAACACCAGAGAACCCACCAATCGATGCTTCGTCAATGCCAAGCTCCTCGGCCAGTGCGGCGCGTGGATAAAGACCAAGGGTTTGCCCGATCAGGTCAAAGGCAACAACCCCGTCTGGACTATCGACTTTTTCCCAGCCAAGTGCAGCGTAGAAAGCTTCGGACACCTCAGTGTCAGAAACCGCTAAAGTTATCAGACTGATACGTTGATCCATATTTTGGCCCCTTTCCGTTGGAAAATCGCTCGATTTAACTTTTTATAACATCCTCAATGCTTGCAACGATCATCGCCAGGCAATCTTCATCTGAAAACCGGTGGTCAGCACCTTTGACAAGTGTCAGGCGAATGTCGGACCCTGCGGCGTGGTCAAGCAACCGAAGTGCAACAGACATATCAACGTCTTCATCAAGAGTTCCCTGCAAAAACCGTGTTGGAAACGGCAGGCTAAGCGGGCTGCGCAGGACAAGCTGGTTACGGCCGTCCTTGATTAGTTTCTCGGTGATGATGTAGGGGTCGTCCGCATAGTCAGACGGAAGTTCTATCAACCCGTTCTTTGCAAGCTCTTCTTTTTGATTATCCGAAAAACCTGCCCACATACTGTCTTCAGTAAAATCTGGCGCAGCAGCAACCCCAACCAAACCAGCAACCCGTTCAGACATAGCTTTACATACCAACAACGCGATCCAGCCGCCCATCGACGACCCAACTAAAATCTGCGGCCCTGTCGTCAGTTCCAAAATAGCGGCAATAGCGTCTTCAGCCCATTCCCCTATCGATCCTTCAGTAAAAGCCTCTGACGAATGGCCATGCCCGGAATAGTCAAACCGTAAAAACGCGCGTCCTTCAGAGCGCGCCCAGGCCTCAAGATGAAGGGCTTTCGTCCCCTCCATGTCCGACTTGAACCCGCCAAGGAAAACGACACCTGGCGCTTGCCCTTCGGATTTATGGTACGCGATACGGCGGCCCTGAGGCGTGGTGATGTAAGATGGTTGCACGAGAGGTCCTCTTTTTTCGTCGACGCCTTAGCGAAGCGATTATGCCACGCTTTTTCAATTCGATTATGCGTCCCTATGGCCCTGTACTGCAATGCTTGACATCCTGCCCAGCAGATCGCATTTACCCGGAATACCGCAACCGGGCGTTTCGTAGGCGCCAAACTGACGAGGAGGCCAAAGATGGCTCAGATCTCTCTGACTTTTCCCGATGGCAATGCACGTGACTTTCCCGCAGGCGTAACGCCTGCCGAAGTTGCTGCGGGCATTTCGAATTCGCTGGCTAAAAAAGCAATCTCTGCAACCGTAGACGGCAAGCACTGGGATATGCAGTGGCCAATTGAAAACAATGCCTCAATCGCCATTCACACGATGAGGGATGATGTGCAGGCTCTTGAGTTGATCCGGCACGATTTTGCGCACGTTATGGCGCGCGCTGTTCAATCGCTTTGGCCGGATGTCAAAGTTACGATCGGCCCCGTTATCGAAAACGGCTGGTACTACGACTTTGATCGCAAAGAGCCCTTCAGCACCGAAGATCTCGCCACCATCGAAAAGAAGATGAAGGAAATCATCAATCTGCGTGACATTGTTCGCACGGAAGTTTGGGATCGTGCGCGTGCGGTCGCGTTCTACGAAGCAAATAACGAGCCATATAAGGTCGAACTGATCGAGGCAATCCCGGGTGATGAGCCGCTTCGCATGTACTGGCACGGCGATTGGCAGGATCTTTGCCGTGGTCCACACCTGCAACATACGGGACAGTTGCCAGCAGACGCTTTCAAACTGATGTCAGTCGCCGGCGCCTATTGGCGGGGCGACAGTGACCGCGCAATGTTGCAGCGGATTTATGGCGTGGGCTTTCAAAACAAAGAGGGCCTGAAAGCGCATCTTCATATGCTCGAAGAGGCCGCAAAACGCGACCACCGCAAACTTGGACGTGAAATGGATTTGTTTCACATGCAGGAAGAGGCACCCGGCCAGATTTTCTGGCACCCAAACGGCTGGACGATCTATACAGAACTGCAAGACTACATGCGCCGCAAACAGCGTGCAGGTGGTTATGTCGAGGTGAATACGCCGCAAGTTGTTGATCGGAAGCTTTGGGAAGCCTCAGGCCACTGGGAAAAATATCAGGAGCATATGTTTATCGTCGAGGTGGACGAGGAACACGCACGCGAAAAATCTATTAATGCGCTGAAGCCGATGAACTGCCCCTGCCACGTACAGATATTTAACCAGGGTCTGAAAAGTTATCGCGATCTGCCGCTCCGGATGGCGGAATTTGGAAGTTGTAATCGGTACGAACCCTCAGGCGCGCTGCATGGGATCATGCGTGTGCGCGGTTTTACGCAGGATGACGGACATATTTTCTGCCGCGAAGATCAGATTGAAAGCGAAACGCGCATCTATATCGATTTCCTGTCGGAAGTTTACCGCGATCTTGGCTTTGAAAGCTTCCGGGTAAAATTTGCGGACCGACCGGAAAAACGCACGGGTTCAGACGAAATTTGGGACAAGGCTGAAGAGGCGCTGCTAAATGCAACACGTGCCGCCGGAATCGAGCCTGAAATGAACCCCGGGGAAGGTGCGTTTTACGGGCCGAAGCTAGAGTTTGTTTTGACGGACGCAATCGGCCGAGACTGGCAATGCGGCACCCATCAGGTGGATTTTGTTCTGCCAGAGCGTTTGGACGCGAATTATATTGCTGAAGATGGCGCAAAGCATCGTCCGGTCATGCTACACCGTGCGACGCTTGGATCGTTCGAACGCTTCATCGGCATTCTGATCGAAAGCCACGCTGGAAAACTTCCGTTCTGGATTGCACCGCGTCAGGTTGTCGTGGCGGCCATTGTGTCTGACGCAGATGACTATGTTCAAGACGTCACCGCCGCCCTGACAGCAGGAGGCGTTCGGGCAGAAGCGGATGTGCGCAATGAAAAGATCAACTACAAGGTTCGCGAACATTCGCTTGGAAAAGTACCCGTTATTTTGGCGGTCGGTAAAAAAGAAGTAGAAGATCGCAGCGTGTCGATGAGACGGCTTGGCGAAAAACATTCAACTGTAATACTGCTTGATGAGATCGTGAACAGCCTGTCAGTCGAGGCCAAGGCCCCCGACTTGTTGTAAGAAACTGAAAAATTTGGGGCACGCGCGTTGAAACAATTCCACGTGCGTGCCCATATTTTTCAGATACTTAACAAAGAAAAATCTCACAGAAACTGAACTCAGGTAACGCAACCGTGAATGACATCGTTGTGTATAGAAAAAGAGATAAACCTTTTGTTAACCTTTTCGTGTCGCAAGGACGCGATCTGTAAAACCGTTACAAAGGAATCTTTTATGTCTAACCCTGTAAAATCTCTTGTTGTTGCTGGCGCTGTTGCCGCTGCTTTGACTGCCCACACAACAACTCCTGCTGCTGCAGCTGACAACGAAAAATGCTACGGTGTTTCGCTTGCTGGCGAAAATGACTGCGCCGCTGGCGTTGGAACAAGCTGCGCCGGTACGTCAACCGTAGATTACCAAGGTAACGCATGGAAAGCGGTTGCTGCTGGTACATGTGAAACGATGGAATTGCCCGACGGCCGGATGGGCTCTTTGACTGCGCTTGAGCGTGATCTCCCAGCATAAAATTTTTATGCGCCCTCGCTGTTTGGCGGGGGCGCTTTTTTACGTGTACTTTGTTAGGATGTCTGATGCTTGACGCTGCCCGCCATATGTTTGACTCCCTACCGAACCGCCCTGGCGTAGGGTACAAACCTCAGCATTTTTCAGACATACTCGCTGACCCAACACCTGTTGAGTGGCTTGAAATTCATGCCGAAAACTACATGGGCGATGGTGGTCGCCCTCTGGCACAGTTGCGCGCACTTGCCGAACGTTTCGCATTTTCAGTGCATGGTGTCGGGCTTTCTATTGGTGGTGAATCACCACTAAATCCCGAGCATCTTGCGCGCCTCAAACACCTTGTGAACTGGCTGAACCCGGCAAGGTTTTCCGAGCATCTGGCATGGTCCACGCATGAAACGCATTTCCTGAATGACCTGCTTCCAATGCCGTACACCCAGGCAACGCTTGACCGAGTTGTAGAACATATCGACCAAGTTCAAGAAATCGTTGGGCGGCGAATGCTGCTAGAGAACCCGTCTTCTTATCTGGCCTTTGCAGAGAGCACCTTTGAAGAAGTGGATTTTCTTGCTGAGATCGCCAAAAGAACAGGCTGCGGTTTACTGCTGGATGTGAACAATGTTTTTGTTTCAGCAACGAACCAGAAAACCGATCCGCGTGCTTATATTGACGCTTTCGCGCTCAAACATGTTGGCGAAATCCATCTTGGTGGCCACGACGAGGATGAAGACGATACCGGCGCACCGCTTCTGATCGACAGCCATGGAAAAGAGGTTATTGATCCGGTTTGGGCGCTTTATGAATACACGATTGAAAAAACCGGTCCGCTACCGACCCTGATAGAATGGGACAATGATGTTCCTGATTGGCCCGAACTTGCCGCTGAAGCCGCGCGTGCGGCAAAAATACTGGACAAGGTGACGGTATGAGCGTCGACCAGACACAATTCACAGACGCACTGCTGAACCCGAAGCTAAGCGTTCCAAAAGGCCTGGTTGATCCCGAGGGCCGCCCGGCGGGCAAACGATTCTCCGTTTATCGCAACAACGTGGCGGTCAGCTTGACCGAAGTCCTGATTGGCGCCTTTCCCGTAATTTACAGACTGGTCGGCGATGATTTCTTTCGCGCGATGGCTGGTGTTTATCTTCGCAAGCATCCCCCGACATCTGCATTGATGATGTTCTATGGCGACGAGATGCCAGGCTTCCTGGAAGAATTCGAACCGGCTGAAAACCTTGGCTACTTACCTGATGTTGCGCGGCTCGAAATAGCATTGCGTCAGTCTTACCATGGTGAAGACGTGCCGCCCATTCAGCCCGACATCTTACAAACCTTACCAGTAGACCGGTTAATGAGGGCAAAACTACTGTTTGCCCCGACAGTGCGTCTGGTCCGGTCAAGGTGGCCGATCCACGGAATATGGCTTGCAAACACACAACCAGATGCCCCAAAACCGGAAATGAAAGCTGAAAATGTGTTGGTAACACGGCCTGAATTCGACCCGCTCGTTACTTTGCTTGTACCGGGAGCCGGGCTTTTCATCGACAGCCTGACAAAGGGTAAAACCTTTGGTGAAGCCTATGATCTGGCGGCAGAAAAAGTAGAGAGCTTTGATTTGTCTGCCTTGCTGGGTGTGCTTCTTTCTAGCGCTGCTATTACAAAAATTACTGAAGGAGACAGCCAGTGAACACGCTGATTTCGCTACACAATTCTATCTTTGAAAAGCTTGAAGGTTTACTGGAGGGCTGGTTTATTCCAACACTCGCCCGCTTTACCTTTGCTGCCACATTGCTTGTCTATTTCTGGAATTCGGCAAGCACGAAAGTCGGAGAGGGGATTTTCGGTCTGTTTTCTCCGGCGTCCGGAGCTTACTTCCAGATTTTCCCAAAGGCGATCGAGGCAGCTGGCTATAACCCGGAAAACCTGACCCTTTTCCACACACTCGCCATCATCGCTGGAACAACTGCCGAGTTTTTGTTGCCCTTGCTTATCGTCATCGGGTTGTTCACCCGGCTTGCTGCACTTGGCATGATTGGATTTGTCACCGTACAAAGCCTGACAGACCTTTTCGGGCACGGCGGAATTGAGCATGAAGGCACATTAGGCGCCTGGTTTGACAACCTTTCGGACGGGCTAATTCTTGACCAGAGACTTTTTTGGGTTGCTATCTTGCTGACGCTCGTCGTGAAGGGTGCCGGGCCGCTTTCTGTTGACAAGATCTTGAGCCGTCAGTGACTGTCAGGCTGAAGAGCCGCCAGCGCGAGCACCCCACCCAAGCCACACATTGCAATTGGGAACATGGTGAACACACCGAATCCGAATGCATAGAGCATACCGGCAGCCGACAACAACATAAGGGCTCCACCAATTTGGGCACGGGCGCGTGACATCGCCCCACCCGCAATCGCCAACAGTGGGGAAAACAGACTCACAAAACGGACCAGACCAACGTTTTCAACCTGTTCAAGCACATCAGGCGCTTCGTTTCCCATCCAATCCACGAACTCGGTGTAACCGTAGCTGAAAAAACCGACGATCATTCCAATGATGCCGCCAACAATACCCAAAACCAATGCCGCATTACGCATGTTACGCCTTCCCTTTGCCCAGATCACATAAGAACGCGGGCCTACCTATCCAAGCCAACTTTCCGCAACGTCGCGTGACCAGCCTAACGTTAGCCTGTCCCCGTCTTCTATTACCGGGCGTTTCATAAGTGTTGGATGAGATGCCAGCAAGTCCAATGGCGCAGCATTCTTTTGATTTTCACTAAGCTCGCGCCAGGTTTTGGAATTTTTGTTAAGAAGCGAAGAACCGAAGGTTTTAAAAAAGCGGTCCATATCGGGTTTTTCAACACCATCCGCGCGCACATCTATTACAACCGGCGCGTATTCGGCCGCTTTCAACGCTTTGAGCGCCTTTTTGCAGCTATCGCATGTTTTCAAACCAAAAAAACGCATTGTCCCTCCTGTTTTTCGGCTGTACTATAAGCAAGTCTTTGCGCGGTTCGAGTGGTTTTTCTTGCAATTTCCCTGATTCTTGCGCATATGACTAACGTGACAACAGTTTTCTTTGACGACCGCCTTCTTCAAAAAGGGCAGCTGAAGTGAATGAAGACCTGGCTGCACCACCCCGTCACAATACCGTGGGCGGGTTCTATGAAGGAGATTACGGAATGGCTACTGGCACCGTAAAATGGTTTAATACTACTAAAGGCTTCGGCTTTATCGCACCAGATGGCGGCGGAAACGATGTTTTCGTTCACATTTCTGCGGTTGAGCGTTCCGGTCTGACCGGCTTGGCTGATAACCAGAAAATTGAATACGAACTGCAAGAAGGCCGTGATGGTCGTCAATCCGCAGTCGATTTGAAAGCGTTGTAAGCTTTTATATTTTGAACGAATCGTTAGCTTTATACTTTTTGTTCAAGACCTTTTCTGAATACCAAACGCCCTATTCCAAACGGAATGGGGTGTCTTTATTTAGAAATAACTAGGCGTATTGATCCAGTCTGGACATTACCCAACACCCCTAAGTCGTAATCTGCAAGTAGATGCGACGTTTTTTGAAAGATACTAAAATGGCTACTGGCACTGTAAAATGGTTCAACTCAACCAAAGGTTTTGGCTTTATCGCACCTGATGGCGGAGCAAATGACATCTTTGTTCACATTTCCGCTGTTGAGCGTGCAGGCATGACCGGCCTTGCAGACAACCAAAAAGTAGAATTTGACGTTGAAGAAGGCCGTGATGGCCGTCAGTCCGCGACAAACCTTGTTGCCGTCTAAAACTACCATATGGGAGATCGGAACTAAGCTTGCTCTTTCGGATCGTCTGAGCATCTAAAGCTAAGATTTCCCGCAAAACAAAATGAGACACCCCTTCCGAAAGGAATGGGGTGTTTTTTTATGCGCAATCTCATGGTTTCAGTTACTTTTCTTTGATCTGACATGCAATGCAAAGCCCCTGTAGTGTGCTTATTGCAAATATCCGCCAGAAGAGTGCATGCTCTTTAAGATTAATAAAGGCCTTACTCATGCTTAAATTCACTGTTGCTCTAACCACAAGTTTTTTGCTGTCCTCTGTCCTTTATGCTCAGGAAACAGCGGACGCAGTAGCACCGGAAGCAGCTACTGAAACCGCTGTCGTGGCGTTGTCACAAGCGGCACAAGCGGCACTTGAGGCAAAAGCGGCAGAGCGCCCTGTTCGAGCAAAGAACTGGATGGTTGCCGCTGCAAACCCCTACGCGGTTGAGGCAGGGGCCGAAGTTCTGAAAAACGGTGGGAGTGCGGCCGACGCAATGGTGGCTGTTCAAGCTGTTCTGGGTTTGGTTGAACCGCAATCCTCAGGCCTTGGTGGCGGTGCATTTCTCGTCTGGTATGACGCAGAAAGCGGCGGGATCACCACCTTGGATGGGCGTGAAACGGCACCTTTGGCTGCGACCCCACAGTTGTTTCAGGACGAAAACGGAGAGCCGCTGAAGTTCTTTGATGCTGTTGTCGGCGGCCTTTCCGTCGGCACACCAGGTACGCCCGCACTGATGGAAGAAGCGCACCGTCGCTGGGGAAAGGCGAATTGGGGAAGCCTGTTTCAAAACGCGATCAAGTTGGCTGATGCGGGTTTCTTAGTGTCGCCTCGGCTTGCCCAGCTTGTTCAAAATGATGCAGAGCGGCTTTCGCGATTTCCCGCAACTGCGGCATATTTCTTGCCTGACAGCGTGCCAATCAAGGATGGCGACACACGTCGAAACCGTCCCTATGCCGAAACGTTAAGGGCCTTGGCGGAAAATGGGTCCGAAGCCTTTTACAAAGGCGTCATTGCCGAAGATATTGTCGCCACCGTGCGCAATGCCTCTGGCCGCACAGGGGCGCTTTCAACCGTCGACCTTGCGCTATACAAAGTTATTGAGCGCCCTGCCGTCTGCGCCGACTACCGCGAGTACGATATCTGTGGGATGGGTCCACCATCGTCTGGCGCGCTGACGGTTGGTCAAATCCTTGGTATACTTCAGTCGCATGACCTTGGCGCACTCGGCCCGGAAAGCACCGAGAGTTGGCGTTTGATTGGCGATGCGTCACGTCTCGCATTCGCTGACCGGGGCAGATACATGGCCGATAGTGACTTTGTACCGGTGCCGGCCAAAGGACTGATAGATAATGCTTATCTTGCGGAGCGAGCTCGACTGCTGGATCGTGAACGTGCATTGGAAAACGTTTCCCCCGGAACACCAAGCTGGGATCACGCGCAGCTTTGGGGTGACGATGTGTCAATCGAACTTCCCTCGACCAGCCACATTTCGATTGTCGACGGCGATGGCAACGCTCTTTCGATGACGACAACAATTGAAAATGGTTTTGGCAGCCGTTTAATGACCCGAGGTGGCTTTCTTTTAAACAACGAACTGACAGATTTTTCGTTCCGCACGCATTCAAACGGATACCCGATTGCCAACCGGCTTGAGCCCGGCAAACGCCCGCGTTCGTCCATGGCACCTACAATTGTGTTGTCTGAGGGCACACCGGTTTTGGTGATTGGATCCCCAGGCGGAAGCCGGATCATCGGATATGTCGCGCAAGCCATTATCGCGCATCTTGATTGGGGAATGGATGTACAGCAGGCCGTCGCAATGCCGCATCTGGTGAACCGGTTTGGCACTTACGATCTGGAGGCAGGTACATCTGCGGCCGCGCTGGAAACGCCATTAGGGGCACTGGGCTTTGAGATCAAAACCCGCGACCTGAATTCAGGGCTTCATGCAATTTCGATTAATCAATTTCTCGAAGGCGGGGCAGATCCGCGTCGCGAAGGTATCGCTCTTGGAGAGTAGACATAAAACAAAGCGTCAAATGCTTTCAGATGGACAGCCGCGTTAGCTCTGCTTGCAATCGTGGTGCGGCAAAATCCAGAAACGCCCGAAGCTTAGGGGCAATCAAACGGTTTCGCGGGTAAACAAGATGGACCGGAACAGGGTCTGGAAGAAAATCCTCCAAAACCGTTACTAGTTTCTTCTGACGAACATGATCCGCAACCATGTAGGAGAGCGCCATGGTTATCCCATCGCCTGCAAGCGCAGCGTCTAGTGCTGAAACAGCGTCGTTCACCTCTAGCCTCGGATTGATCGCCACATGCCCTTTTGCATCTTTCGTTTTATAGTGCCACTCGCGATTTGGCATCACGCCCGTAAACCCGATCATCGCGTGTGATTTAAGATCAACTGGGTGAGATGGATGACCACGCCATGCAAGATACCCAGGGCTCGCAAAAAAAATCCTCCGCACTTCCCCAACACGACGCGTAACAAGGCTCGAATCTGGCAGCTCACCGATACGGACGGCGACATCAACCGCCTCGTCCACGAGGTTAACCACACGATCAAGGCTGATCACAGAAGCGGTAATGCGTGGATGTGCGTTTTGGAACGCGCGCACGAGCGGGGTCAAAACAAGCCGGCCAAACATCTCAGACGCCGTAATGGTCAAATGGCCCTGCGGTACACCCGTTTCACCGATCGCTTCCCGTTCTGCGAATTCGATTTCGCTTAACAATCGACGTGTGCTTTCAAGAAACCGACTTCCTGCGTCCGTGAGGCTTAAACGTCGGGTTGTGCGTGTCAGCAAGACAACACCAAGCCGCTGCTCAAGCGAGGCGATAGCACGCGTCACTGCGGGCGGAGACATACGCAAACGTTCGGCGGCTCTTGCAAAACTACCTGTATTGTTGACCGCGTCAAAAACCTCCATCTCAAGCAATCGGTCCATGATTATTCCTATTTTCGTAATAGTATAGTCAACAATAAGCTCATTATTATCTTTTTTAAAGCACCTAAATCTAAACCACGCCGACGATCAGAGCATCAGGGGCGAAACCAAGACGAAAGACCGAACGAACACACTTTCGATGAAACGCCCAAATTTGGCCGCTCAGCGCGACCACATAACCAAGAGGATCAACCTTTGACTTTTTTCAAAACGAATGGCGCTATTGGTGCTGCCTTGTTAACCCTGAACATGATGGCGGGCTTGACGCTTTCACCAAATCAAGCGCTGGCTAATTCAGAAGCCATTGACGCCTCCGCACAGTCGGAAGCAGCGGTCCACTACAAGAACGTTGAAATTGACGGGCTTGATATTTTCTACCGCGAAGCCGGCCCAAAAGACGCCCCTACCCTTTTGCTGCTGCATGGCTTTCCAACTTCATCGCAACAATATCGCAATCTGATCCCTGAGCTTTCAGATGAGTTCCATGTCATTGCTCCCGATTATCCTGGGTTTGGTCGTAGTTCGATGCCGCCTCGCGATGAATTTGACTACTCCTTCGCGTCTTATGCCAGCCTGATGGAAAGCTTCACTAAAGAACTCGGATTAGAAGATTATGCAATGTACGTCATGGATTACGGCGCTCCTGTTGGGTACCGCCTGGCGCTTTCTGAGCCTGAGAAAGTGACTGCGTTGATCATTCAAAACGGTAATGCTTACGAAGAAGGGCTATTGGAGTTCTGGGATGTGTTCAAAACCTATTGGGCTGACAACACGCAGGAAAATCGCGAACCGCTGCGTGGTTTCCTGGAAATTGGCGCGACAGAGTGGCAGTACACTCACGGAATTCCAGAGGCGAACATCAGCCTTGTAAGCCCTGACGCCTGGACGCTGGACCAAGCCTACCTGGATCGTCCCGGCAATCAGGAAATCCAGCTTGATCTGTTCTATGACTACCGCACCAACGTTGACCTGTACCCGGATTTTCAAGAGTTCTTCCGCACCTTCCAACCACCAACACTGATTGTCTGGGGCAAGAACGACGTGATTTTCCCGGCTGAAGGTGCGACACCCTATTTGCGCGATCTGCCAAATGCAGAGCTCCACCTGCTGAATGCCGGACATTTCGCTCTTGAAACAAACGGCCCTGAAATCGCTGAGAAGATTCGCGAATTTCTGGAGCGCTCGCTCATCAACTAAAATTGAGCAGGGTGCGGTGGTTTTGCTACACCCTGCTTATACCTTCTAACAACGCGTATTTCATACGCCGCTAAAACGAAACGCACGTAAAACACCTGAGGACATCTTATGGGACATAAATTTGCAGAACTTGCTTTCACCGAAACAGTCAAATCGGTTCAAGCCGCACAGGGAAGCCGTGGCAGCTATAGCCGCATGGAAGAGCGTCCTGAAGATTACAACAATGTTCTTGGTCCAAACGAAACGAACTTCATCTCAGCGCGCGACAGTTTTTACATGGCAACTGTCAGTGAAACAGGATGGCCCTATGTTCAGCACCGCGGTGGCCCAACTGGATTTGTAAAAGTTCTGGACGAGAAAACCATCACCCTGCCCGATTTTCGTGGCAACCGCCAATATGTTAGTGTTGGCAATCTTATGAAAGACGACCGTGTTTCGTTGTTCTTCATGGACTACGCGAACAAAACGCGACTGAAACTACTGGGCCGCGTCCGCATCGCCGATCTTGACGAGGTTGACCTTATCGCGCGGATCGATGTGCAAAACTACCGCGCCCGTATTGAACGGGCCTTTGTGATCACCGTTGAAGCGTTCGACTGGAACTGCCCGCAACATATTACCGAGCGTTACACATTGCCCGACATCGAAAAAAGCGTTTCAACACTCCAAAACAGAATCCAGGAACTGGAAGCGCAGGTTTCATCACTTCAAAACCCGCAAAACTAAAAGATGCCGCGGTTTCGTAATTTCGGCGTTTCATGATCACGAATCGGATTTGCAAACTTCGGTAAAAACCACTCGCCACCTAAGGAACAAACCGCTGTCGTGCCTGCAAAGCTCCTATCCTAACGCTTACTTGTCAGGGGTGCTAAGCTGATACAAGCCACGACTCGGTATGTTCTTCAGTTTTATTATGTCGTGTTTCGAGCCATCTGATTCCCCTTTCGGGCTTGCCTCAATCGAAGAATTCTTCGTGGGAAAAGATCGCATTTTGGCCTTACGTTCCGACACCCGGAGATATAGAAAAGGCTCAACGGTACACGTTGCGGCAAAGCCAAAAAATAAATTCATTAACTACAAGCATTTAATAAAGGCAAAGACACATAGGCAGGTTTGCATTTAAATGGAGCTGTCTGAGCCGAAATCGCGCCTGTGATTAATTTGCATCACGCTCAGAGCCTACGAGATAAAGAGTCTGTTTCCCCGGAACCAAAAACCTTAAGTTGCGCTGCATGTGGCACTTGAGGGCACACGAATCTCTAGAGGGATAGACACCATGAGAAACACTTTTTTATGTACAACAGCCTTAGTACTCGCGAGCGGCGTTTCTGCCTCTGCGATGGACATGGGTGGAAAAGACGTTGAAGCAGGCTCGCTGAGCCTTGGCATAGGCGGTTACTTCGAAGTACTTGCTGGTTTTGCGAACGTTGGCGGTCCAACTGTAGTAGGTCAAGACCTTGACGGTCTGGATTTCAAACAAGATGTTGAAATTCACTTCTCACCATCCATGACACTGGACAATGGTCTGACCATCGGTGCCCATGTTGAGCTTGAAGGTTCTTCCGGTACAGCTGACACCATCGACGAAGCCTACATGACCATTTCTGGTAACTTCGGTAAATTCATCCTGGGTTCAGAAAACTCCGTTGGTTACAAAATGACCGTTGCGGCACCTGATGTAACCCATATCAACGTCAACTCCGGTTCGACAACTGCGTTCGTTCCATACTCAGGAACTGCAGGTACAGCTGGCGTTTCTGTGGGTAGCGACATTTTCCGCGGCACTCTAGGTACAACATACCTTGAAAACCGTCGTAACAACGACGCTCAGCGTATTTCTTACTTCTCACCAGACTTCTCTGGCTTCAGCTTCGGTGTTTCTTACGCACGTGACGGAAATCAGGACTCAAACGGACAGTTGGATTGTAACGCAATCACTTGTGATTACATCGATCTAGCCGTTGCATACAGCGGTTCGCTCGGTGGTGGTGCAGACGTCGCTCTGTCCGCTCGTTGGGGTACTGCAAGCGCACCAGTTGGCGCCACGGACCCAGAAGTTTGGGGTGTAGGCGCTAACGTCAGCTTTAACGGCATCACCATTGGTGGTTCTTATGCAGAGCAAAAAGACACTGGTCTTAACGCACAGGACGGTGAATCTTGGGACTTCGGTGTCGCTTATGCGAACGGCCCGTGGAGCTACTCGCTGACCTACATCCACGGTGAAAACGACGACAACGAAAACTATATCGCTGTTGGCGCCGCAAACCCAATCGAAGAGCTGGACCAAGTCCTTCTTGGTGCAACCTACCGGTTTAACAGCAACTTCGCTATGGGTGGTTATATCGCTGACGTCGATTTCGACGAGCAAGTGTCTGACGGTGGTGCCGGTACTGGTGACGACGTAGACGGTACAATCGTTGGTATCAGCATGCGTCTTGATTTCTAATCAGACCCACGCAATCGTTATAAGAAAGGGGGGCTTTCGCCCCCCTTTTTTTTGTATATATAGACTGTCACAGTAACAAAACTTTCGAGCATCATGAAATCTATTGTCTGGCTTGCCTCTTACCCAAAATCAGGAAATACGTGGCTACGTGCCTTTCTGGGTAATTATATTTTTGATCGCGACGAACCGATCCCGATCAACAAGCTGCACCGAATTGGTATGGGGGACGCGAGCGCGAATGCCTATCAAATGGTCTCAAAAACACCGTTTGATGGCGACGACCCACAGCAATCAGCACATCTGCGCCACGCTGTTTTGCAAGGTATCGTAAACAACAAAGCTGATGTAAATCTGGTTAAGACACACAATGAAAACGGCATGGCGTTTGGCGTTCAGTTAATGCCACCGAAATTCACCCGCGCTGCTGTCTACATCATGCGCAATCCGCTGGATATGATCGTGTCCTATGCCAGCCACTATGGTTTGCCGATGGATAAAGCAATCTTTACGACTTCAAGCAACCAGAATGCACTTAAAGGCGGAAAAGAGAACGCCTATCAGTTTCTGGGAAGCTGGTCGAACCATGTTGTGGGCTGGACGAGGGAGAAAAAATTTCCCGTTCTTACAATCCGTTACGAGGACATGAAAAAGGACCCGCACGGGACATTTGACCGCGTGATCAAACACGTTGGCTTACCAGACGGCAAAGAACGTTTGGAAAAAGCGATCAGGTTCTCGGACTTTAAAACCCTGAGCAAGCAAGAAACTGAATCCGGATTCATCGAAAACTCGCGAAATCAAGAACGCTTTTTTCGAAAAGGTAAAACCGACCAATGGAAAACTGAACTTACCCAAGAGCAGGTTGACCAGATGATACGGTATCATGGCAGAGTCATGAAAAAATTTGGGTATCTGGAATGAATTCAATGAGAAGAATTGTCTGGCTCGCGTCTTTTCCTAAATCCGGAAATACGTGGACTCGTGCCTTTTTAGGTAGTTATCTTTCTCCTCCCGGGCAGGCAGTTTCAATAAACGAATTATCATCAATAACAACATTTGATGCGCGCCAGGATTGGCATGACCTCGCGATTGGGAAGCCTTTTGTCGGTAAGACGCTTGATGACTCTCTGGTTTTGCGGCCTAAGATTCAAAGAATGATTGCTGCATCCAGACCCGGAAGCCGTTTTGTTAAAACCCATTCTAAAATGGGGCGCGTCGGGGAAGTTGATCTGATCTTGCCTGAAGTAACGGCTGCTGCGATTTACATTATGCGGAATCCATTCGATGTCTCTGTCTCTTACGCAAGGCACAACAATCTTTCAGTCGATGACGCAATCCAACGCATGTGTGATCCGATGAACCTTAACTCAACAGAAACGCTAATCTTTGACTGCCTTGGCCGATGGGATGAGCATATACAGGGCTGGACAACAGCTCCCGGTCTAGCGCGGCACGTCATGCGTTATGAAGATATGGTGGAGAACCCCAAAAAAGCGTTTCAGGGACTTCTTGCTTTCCTAAAAGTGCCTATCGACCCAAAAAAACTTCGCCATTCTCTAAAAGCAACTTCGTTCAAAGAACTGCAAAGACAAGAACGCCAAAAAGGTTTCAAAGAAAAACCAAAGCACGCAAAGTCTTTTTTTGTCTCTGGAAAAGCCGGTGGCTGGAAAGACGAACTGACTGTCGAGCAAGTTGAAACCTTACGCACTGAATTCGCAGATACTTTGGAAAAATACTTTCCTGAGGTCGTTAAAGAGGCGGACGCGTTTATCGCGCAGGAAAATCCTGTCCAGTAGGGATTTTTCCTGAACGCTTTCGCAGTTTTCAGAAGGTTCCACAGAGTGCGGCGCGGGCTTTGGAACTTTCTCATCGCGACACCTCCCCTGTTTTTACTTATACCATGTCTTAGAGAGGTGCCTGAATGGATGAGCTTGATCTCAAAATACTTGCGCTTGTGCAGGACGACGCAAGACAGACCGCTGAGAGGATAAGCGATCTTATTGGGTTGTCTCCGACAGCTATCCAAAAACGACTAAAGAAGCTACGCGACTCCAAAATCATTCAGAAAGAAATTGCTGTTCTGGATCCTGGCAAGCTTGGCCAGACAATGACAGCTGTCGTCGAAGTCTCGCTCGAACGGGAGAACCTAAGCGTTCTGGACGCTTTTAAAAAACGAATGCGCAACGCCCCGCAAGTCCAGCAATGCTATTACACCACGGGCGAAGCCGATTTCATTCTTGTTGTGGTCGTAAAAGATATCAAAGCATATGAAACTTTTACGCATGAATATTTCTTCGGAACCCCAGAGATCAGCAAATTCAAAACCTCAATCGTGATGGACCGGGTTAAAGTCTCACTCAACGTCGACATACAGAAATAAAAAATCTGACAAGCTGAGTGTTAGCCCTTGACCTTCCAGTTGCTGGAATGCCTATCTCTAGGCTACCAATCAATGTTCTGGAGAGCATCGTGTCCGGCATCAAGAAAACAGATTTTCAACTAGAAGGCATGTCCTGCGCATCCTGTGTCGGGCGTGTTGAAAAGGCGTTACGCTCGATCCCCGGCGTGTCAGAAGCGAACGTTAACCTTGCACGCGAAAGCGCCAGCGTAAGCTACAGCGCACCGGCCTCGCTTTCACAAGTCAGCCAAGCGCTGTCAGCCGCAGGTTATCCACTTGTCGCGGATTCAATAACATTTGAAATCAATGGGATGACGTGCTTCTCTTGTGTTGGGCGCGTCGAAAAGGCGCTTCTCGCAAAAACTGGGGTTGTTGACGCAAGCGTAAATCTGGCCAGCGAAACGGCTTTGATCCGTTACATTCCCGGCGAAATCACAATCAGTGAGCTTTCAGAACTGTTGGTAGAAACGGGATACCCCGGAACACCTGCAGAAGAGAATCTTCAGCCTACAGTTGATCGAAAATTGGCTGAAATTGAGCAGTTGCAACGCGTCACGCTAATTGCAGCAGCGCTTGCCCTGCCTGTGTTTGTTATCGAAATGGGGGGTCATCTGATCCCGCAGATCCACGCTTGGATCAGCCAGACGCTTGGCCATCAAACCAGTTGGATCATTCAGTTTCTGCTAACCAGCGCCGTTTTACTTGGCCCTGGACGCAGTTTTTATACCAAAGGGTTTCCCGCCCTTTTCAAGGGGACGCCTGACATGAATTCGCTCGTCGCTCTGGGAACCAGTGCGGCTTATGGGTTTTCCATCGTCTCAACCTTTTTCCCAAGCCTGCTGCCCAGTGGTTCGCAAAATGTTTACTACGAGGCAGCAGCCGTCATCGTCGTGCTAATTTTGCTTGGCCGCCTGCTTGAAGCGCGCGCAAAGGGCCGCACTGGTGCCGCTATTCGGCGCCTCCTGCAGCTTCAACCGAAAACCGCCCGGGTTATGGTAGATGGCAAACTGGAAGAGCGGTCTGTCGACGCATTGGTTGTGGGTGATATTGTTGAAACGCGCCCTGGGGAACGCATCGCAATTGACGGGGAAATCACCGAAGGCAGCTCTTTTGTCGATGAAAGCATGATTTCGGGGGAGCCGGTTCCTGTCCAAAAACAAACTGGCGACGCTGTTATTGGCGGCACAGTCAACACTACGGGCGCTTTTCTTTTCAAGGCAACGAAAATCGGCAAAGACACGATGCTTGCGCAGATCGTGCAGATGGTTTCCGATGCGCAGGGTGCTAAACTACCAATTCAAAGCCTGGTAGACCGCATCACCGCTTGGTTTGTACCAGCTGTGTTGGCTGCTGCGGCTGTAACAATACTGGTCTGGCTTCTGATAGGGCCATCACCGGCACTGCAATTTGCGTTGGTTACTGGGGTGGCGGTGCTGATCATCGCCTGTCCTTGCGCCATGGGCCTTGCAACACCCACTTCAATTATGGTGGGCACGGGGCGTGCTGCTGAACTGGGCGTCCTTTTTAAGAAGGGTGACGCCCTGCAAATTCTGCAAGACGTTGATGTTGTCGCCTTTGATAAAACCGGCACGTTGACTGAAGGGCAACCCAGGCTGACAAATATCATGGTCGCCGAGGGCTTTGAGGAAAGCGATTTCCTGAGACTTGTCGGAGCCGCCGAAACAAAGTCAGAGCATCCCATAGCCACAGCCATAGTTAATGCAGCCCGTAGAGAAAACGATGAACTGCCAAAACCCGAAAACTTTCTGTCTGTAACCGGTTATGGGGTTGGGGCCCGTGTCGAAGGAAAAGAGCTTCTGGTTGGTGCCGATCGTCTGCTCCGCCAACAGGGTATTGATCTTGCAGGGTTTGAGGACATCGCAAAGGCGTGGGCAGAACGGGGAAAAACACCCCTCTTCGCAGCAATAGATGGCCAGATCGCCGGTGCCCTTGCTATTGCAGACCCTATCAAGCCATCAACTCCCAGCGTGATCGGGGCGCTTCACAAGCTCGGATTGAAAGTTGCTATGATTACGGGCGACAACCAGGCAACCGCGAATGCAATCGCAGATGAGCTTGGCATTGATTACTTCTCAGCGGAGATTCTGCCAGATGGGAAGGTCGCAGCGCTGAAATCCTTTGCCGAACAGGGCCTAAAAGTTGCCTTCGTCGGTGACGGAATTAACGATGCGCCTGCGTTGGCTGCGGCGGATGTAGGTATCGCGGTTGGGACCGGAACAGATATTGCGATTGAAGCGGCGCATGTGGTGCTTATGTCGGGTGACTTAGCTGGTGTCGCAAACGCATTCGACGTTAGCCAAAGGACCATGCGTAACATTCGTCAGAACCTGTTCTGGGCATTTGGGTACAATGTTCTTTTAATCCCGGTTGCTGCCGGCGTTCTTTACCCGGTGAACGGAATGTTGTTGTCCCCGGTTCTGGCCGCAGGCGCCATGGCATTTTCAAGCGTTTTTGTACTGAGCAATGCGCTAAGGCTCCGGTGGATGAACCCAATGAGTTTAAAAGTGTCTCCGACACCTTATGGGGGCACGAAAATTCCGTCCCCTGCCGAGTGAACAGGAAAAACAAACAGGAACTGGCTGATGAATATAGGACAAGTCGCTGAACGAACGAACCTGCCCGCTAAAACCATCCGGTACTACGAAGATATCGGGCTTGTGAAACCGATGCGAACAGAAAACGGCTACCGCGCTTTTCGGGACACGGATCTTCACAAGTTGACCTTTCTGGGGCGTGCCCGTGCCCTTGGTTTTTCAATCGAGGATTGCCGCGCCCTACTTGCGCTCTACGAAGATCAAAGCCGCGCGAGCGCGGACGTTAAACGCTTGGCGACAGAGCATCTTGTTGAAATTGAAAGTAAAATTACAACGCTGCAAATTATGCATGACACGCTTTCAACTTTGGTGAAATCCTGCGCCGGGGATGATCGGCCAGATTGCCCAATTCTGAAAGGTCTGTCATCTAAAGAAGAGATTCACCGCAAAAACAATGACTGAATCAATACTTCTGACACCGAACAGCGCATCAAGAGTGAATTTTGAAATTGTTCGGAAGATGTCTATTCAGCATCGCTGAATGTTCAATTTAGTCCGAAATTTTCAGACCACAAATGACACCCGCAGCAACATATCCAATCCAACTATTTAGCGAGGGAGATGAAATTCAAGACTCATGCTCATTGCGCAAAACAGTCAATTCACTTCGACTGCTATTGTCGGCAGTGTCGAGTACGGGCGGCGGGTTCGTTAAGGCTTTACGCTTCAGTCCATAGTGTGAATACTGAGGAGTAAGGACTGCGACTGTAGTATTTCGGCAGGAATAGGTGCCGGTCAATAATATTGATATCGGAAGTCTGACTATAGATCATAGCCAAACTTTGTTATCCATTTTTCGACCTTATCAAAGTATTTCTCCAGATGCTCTTGGTAGTTTTTCCAGCGATAACTTGCTGTTTTGTATAAAGGTTGAACAACCTGTGCGTAGCTCGGGGTGTTAATTTGAGCTCGTTTAAGAGCCGTAGTTTGATAATTCGTTAAGCCCTCTTCCCAATCCAAATCTAAAAAATTCAGAAGGTTCGAGACTTCGAGTTGTAAATCATTCACTAAATCTTCGTATCGAATCCTGTGAACCTTCAAAGAGTAACGTTCTTCGCTTATCTCTAGAACACTCATCGCCAAACAATAAAAATCAACGATTCGACCTAACTCGACCATATTTGCCATTGGCGGATTTAGTCTGAAATTTTGCATCCAACAACTTAAGATACTGTCCAAAGGATGTCGAAGAGCTAGTATGTACTTAGCATTCGGAAAAACCTGATGGATAAGTGGGATTTCTATAATGTTGAGTGGTAATTTATCAATGACACAAGGCCGATTTTTCGAAGACAAGTGTTTCTCGAGTTCCTCAAAATAAACTCGGCTTGCCGTCTCCACATTATCATATTTAATATTTTCACTATCGACGATATTTGATGCAGTATTTAGGTGGTTTTTAACTTTGTTCACCATCGGCTGTTCTTCAACCACATCAATTTTTGAATGAGTTCTCAAAATGGTATCAAGAAGCGTTGTTCCTGATCTTGGAAAGCCTACTAAAAATGTGGGCTGAGGCCACGTTGCTTGAAACGTATTTTTTACGTAAGGTTTCGTCGTAGACTGTTTAAGTTGGCTAACTTTATCGGCAAGCTTATCGAAGTAAACTCCTGGATTTTGACTTTTGCAATCTAAAGACTCGCTGATCAACTTATTCATTTGAGCAAAAGCAGAAAAAGCTGCCTTAAAATCTTGACGTTCATGAAAACACTGAGCCTTTAACTTTAGAAACGCTGGTTTTCTTTTGTCGAAAATTTGATCGATTTCGATTGAGTCAATTATTTGGAAGCATTTCTCGTAATCCTTTGACCTGAACTCAATAAGCGCCTCAAAAAACAATAGATCGCCTGGCATTTGGCTAAATATGCTTTTTGCTTCAGCAATGACTTGGCTAGCTTCGTCCAGCCGATTGCTCTTCTCAAAAAGTTCGCATTGATTATTATGGGCTTCAGTCAGGTCTGGTTTAACCTTTAGAGCCTGCTTGTAGCTGTCTATGGCTGCCTCTGGGTCACCCAAATCCTTAAGGGCGTTCCCCATATTGCTATGGGCCTCCGCGTAGTCAGGTCTAATCTTGAGAGCCTGTTTGTAACTGTCGATGGCCGCCTCTAGATCACCCATTTCCTTTAGGACTTTTCCCATATTGTAATAGGCTTCAGCAAATCTAGGTTTAAGCTTGAGAGCTTGTTTGTAGCTGTCTATTGCCACACCTAGATCACCCTTATCTTGCTGGGCATTCCCCATATTGCTGTAGGCCTCAGCATAGTCAGGATTAAGCTTGAGAGACTGTTTGTAACTTTCTATGGCCGCCTCTAGGTCACCCTTGTTCTTGAGGGCGTTTCCCAAATTGCTATAGGCCTCAGCATAATCCGGCTTAATCTTGAGAGCTTGTTTGTAGCTGTCTATGGCTGAATCGATGTCACCCTTGTTCCTGAGGGCGTTCCCCATATTGCTATAGGCCTCAGCATAATCCGGCTTAATCTTAAGAGCTTGTTTGTAGCTGTCTATGGCTGCGTCGAATTGCCTTAAACCCGCATTTGCCGCCCCCAACACATTGTACAGCGTCGCTGAGTTACGGTATTGTTCCAGCATCTGCATCGCGACCAGCAGTACCTGTTGAAGCTGCCCCTGACTGTAGAGATTAATCAGGAATTGTATCTGATCCTGTGGAGGCTCTTGGTTGTTAAATCCTTTGCGAACAACTCCTCCGGTTAGAGTCTTGATCCCATCTAAAGCTTTCTTATTGTCTGGAAACTTGTCGAGGATATCTTGATATATGCTCTTTGCCTCTGCCGCAGATCCTTCTTTGGCCTTCTGTTTGGCCAGCGAGATGGCTTGATCAAGCTCTATAGTGTCTAAGAAATTGGTTTCTGATTGGCGTGAATTATCAGCGTCTGATGTAGTGCCTGCGTCGTTTTCAATTTTCTGGTTAAGTCTTTGCTCAAGTTTTGCAAACGCCTCACCCTTAGCCCCCCTTTTTTTAGCCTGGTCAAGAACGCCCTTCGCTTCAACTGTTCTACCCAATTTAACGAGAGCAGCAGCATAACTCAGCCAGTACTGGGCTATAGAAGGATTTGCTTCCAAAGCGGTTTTAAGAAACGGCAACGCTTCTTGCACCTTACCAACACCAACCGCCAATATCCCCATGTTGTGATTAGCACCAGGATGTTTTGGCTGTGATTGTAGGACTGCTGTATAAAACTTGTTTGCTTCCTGAACTTGTCCCGACCTGTGGGCCGCGATGCCTTTCTTCAGAGCTTCATCTATCGTTAGTTCCATAAAGCATTCCGTTTACTATAGTTCGCCGCACCGTAGCATGCGTGAGACGCTTATTAAATATCGTGTAAATCAAGAATAGTGGGCTAGGCAGTTGACGGTGACGTGGCGAACGAGGGGTGTCCCGGCCAATTCGCGTGTTGATGCTAGTTGAACCTCAAATGTCAGGGTAATTCAGACCTAAAAGGGGAGAATACAAGTGCAGGAATGGAGAAGAAATTCTTTGTGAAATTGGTCAATATTTATATATATTTGCTTTTTGTGGTGCGGGCGGCGGGACTTGAACCCGCACGGCCATACGGCCTCCAGATTTTAAGTCTGGTATGTCTACCATTCCATCACGCCCGCATCTGGCGTTGTTTTAGGTTTTTAAACCCACCAACAACTTAGTCCATAATGGGAAATTCATCGGGTCACAATAGCTGTAAGGCCCACTGATTAAACCTTAAATCAAGACAGCATTTGTTCTGTTGTTTCTGTGCACATTTAGTCATCGATGGAACACGCAATTTATAGAAAACTTTCAGAAGAGACCGGTAAAAGCAAAGCGCCTTACAGTTCTTCACCCCTTGGCTCTATCAATAGGCTGCGCTCCGGCAACCAGGGATTAAGCTCTAACGCGTCTCGTAAAATGGATTGCGCGACTTCTGTCCGCCCTAGCCCCATAAGTGTTAGCGCAAGACCGGCTTTTGCGGCAATATGATCAGGAGACAATTCCAACGCATGCTCCAGATCTTCGAGCGCACCAGCAAAATCCTGTCGCAGAAACTGTACAAAAGCACGCTGGTTGTAGCCCTCGGCGTAGTCAGGACAATAGGTTACCAATTCATTAAACGCTTCATTTGCTGCTTCAAAGTTATACTCTGCGCGTTTCCGCATCCCGCGATCAAGCAGCGCCTGCGCGCGGGCGTCTGGCGCATTTGCCCAAATCTCCCACAAATCCCGACTGATCTCGCGTGCTGTCATTTCATTTGGCGCGATGCGTATGGCTGCCATTAGTTCCGCCAAACGTGTTTCATCGTGCTCAACCGGCGGACATGTCTGTGCCTCAACCGGGGCAGACATTAAAAGGGTCAACAATATCCAACGCATACCAACAGACTGCCAAATTTGAATTAATCGTCAAGTCACGGTTTTGAGACCATCTTCTTTCACAGCCTGCATCGCAACATAGGTCGACGTGCTGGACACATAAGGCAAAACCGAAATTTTTTCTGCTAAAACAGAGCGATAGCTGCGCATATCACGCGCGCGAACTTTTAAAAGATAGTCAAAATTCGCCGCCAGCATGTGACATTGCTCTATTTCCGGCACTGCGATTACCGCTTTGTTAAACGCTTCAAGCGCTGCTTCCCTTGTATCTGTCAGGCGCACCTCGACAAAGGCAACGTGATCAAGACCAAGCCGGATCGGATCCAAAAGCGCACGATACCCTCGGATGAAACCATCTTCTTCCAGCCGCTTAAGGCGTGCTTGCGTCGGCGATTTTGACAATCCAATACGTCGCGAAAGCTCGGTAACGCTCATCCGGCCATTCGACGACATTTCAGAAAGAATCGCGTGGTCAAATTTATCCAAACCAATTTCAATCATTTTCCCGCCATTTCAACAAAATTTAGTTATTCTTCCTTCAATATATCATATTACAGCGAAAACGACTTTGTAAGCAGTGATATCCTAGTCAAAATTCAGAGTTAGTGGGAATCATCATGTCTGCTACAAGCCTTGGCGCCCTCCGCAAAACAATCGATGCAAATACATACGCAGATGAGCAGAAAAAACTGCTCGAACTTTTGAAAATTGCAAATCTGTCCGAAACGGATCGGACAAATATTGTAGAGCTTGCCACCACGCTGGTGCGCGACATCCGCTGTTCTGCGAAACCGGGCCTCATGGAAGTGTTTCTGGCGGAGTACGGTCTTTCGACTGACGAAGGTGTCGCGCTTATGTGTTTGGCTGAGGCTCTGTTGCGGGTTCCGGATG
Source organism: Pseudohalocynthiibacter aestuariivivens (assembly GCF_018457175.1). Lineage (GTDB taxonomy): Bacteria > Pseudomonadota > Alphaproteobacteria > Rhodobacterales > Rhodobacteraceae > Pseudohalocynthiibacter > Pseudohalocynthiibacter aestuariivivens. Next base: position 38,866 of record NZ_JAGFNU010000012.1, on the reverse strand, counting down.
CGGATACAATTGATGCGTTGATCGAAGATAAGATTGCGCCCTCTGACTGGGGCAAACACCTTGGTCATTCTTCATCTTCTTTGGTCAACGCGTCCACATGGGCGCTGATGCTGACTGGTAAGGTTCTTGATGATGATGAACCCGGCATTGCACGCCACCTGCGCGGCGCCATTAAGCGGCTCGGCGAGCCTGTGATCCGCACCGCAGTTGCGCGTGCAATGAAGGAAATGGGGCGTCAGTTTGTGCTGGGGGAAAGCATCACCTCCGCAATGAAACGCGCGGAAGGGATGGAAGAAAAAGGCTATACCTATTCCTACGATATGCTGGGCGAAGCTGCCCGCACAGAAGCTGACGCACGCCGCTATCATCTGTCGTATTCACGCGCGATTTCCGCTATTGCAAACGCCTGTAATTCCGACGATATCCGCGAAAACCCCGGCATTTCTGTCAAGCTTTCAGCGTTGCATCCCCGCTATGAAGTCGCCCATCACGCGCGTGTTATGGAAGAGCTTGTGCCACGCGTTCGCGCGCTTGCAGGTCTCGCAAAATCCGCTGGTATGGGCTTTAACATCGACGCGGAAGAAGCTGATCGTCTTGCACTTTCTCTGGATGTGATCGAGGCAGTGCTGTCTGATCCCACACTCGCGGGCTGGGACGGGTTTGGTGTTGTTGTTCAATCCTTTGGTCAGCGTGCCAGCCACGTAATCGATTTCCTTTATGCCCTATCTGAAAAACTGGATCGTCGCATCATGGTACGCCTTGTGAAAGGTGCATACTGGGATACCGAGGTGAAGCTTGCTCAGGTCAACGGGATGGCTGGTTTTCCGGTCTTCACCCGCAAAGCGTCGACCGATGTGAGCTATATCGCCAATGCACGCAAATTGCTTGGCATGACAGACCGGATCTATCCGCAGTTCGCTACTCATAATGCCCATACAGTTGCCGCTGTACTTCATATGGCAACAGATACGCGCACATTTGAGTTTCAGCGTTTGCACGGTATGGGCGAACGTTTGCACGACATCGTGCTGGCAGAGAATGGTACCCGTTGCCGTATTTATGCCCCTGTCGGCGAGCACCGCGATTTGCTGGCCTATCTCGTGCGCCGACTGCTTGAAAACGGTGCGAACAGCAGTTTCGTCAACCAAATTGTTGACGAAGATGTCCCGCCGTCGGTTGTTGCGGCTGATCCGCTGACTGAGGTTGAAGACTATCTTGATGCGCCCGAAAACCCCGCGCTTCAGACCGGCCCAAATCTGTTTGGCGACAGCCGCAAGAACTCTCGTGGTTGGGACCTTGCACATAAACCTGAACTTGTCGCGATCGACAAGGCGCGCAATCCGCACCTATCCGCAACCTTCGTGTCTAAACCACTCATTTCTGGTGTCTTGGAAAAAAGCAAACTATTGCCAGTACTCAATCCATCTGACCCAACAGATACTGTGGGCACAGTTCAACAGGCGACTGCGGCTGACGTTGCCACAGCACTGTCCGCTGCAACACCGTGGAAGGCAGATGCGAGCGAACGCGCGGAAATCCTGTGTCGCGTTGCGGACCTCTATGAGGAAAACTTTGGAAAACTTTTTGCGCTTCTCAGCCGCGAAGCCGGGAAAATCCAGCTCGATGTTGTTGGTGAACTGCGTGAAGCTGTTGATTTTCTGCGGTTTTATGCTGCAGAATCTCTTAAACAAAACGCGTCCTCTGCAGGTCTTTTCACCTGCATTTCGCCCTGGAACTTTCCGCTCGCCATTTTCACCGGGCAAATCTCTGCAGCGCTTGCCGCAGGCAATGGCGTTCTTGCGAAACCCGCTGAACAGACACCGTTGATTGCGGTAGCTGCCGTCGCGCTGTTTCACGAGGCTGGCGTTCCACGCAAGGTACTGCAATTGCTGCCGGGTGACGGGCCAACTGTGGGTGCCGCGCTAACTTCTGATCCGCGCATTTCCGGTGTCGCCTTCACAGGGTCCACTGAAACGGCGCAGATCATACGCCGAGCGATGGCTGCCAATATGGAGCCATCTGCAACGCTTATCGCTGAAACCGGCGGGCTGAACGCGATGATCGTTGATTCAACCGCCCTGCCCGAGCAAGCCGTACAAAGCATCGTCGAAAGCGCTTTTCAATCTGCGGGACAGCGGTGTTCTGCACTGCGGTGCCTCTATGTGCAGGAAGATATCGCGCCACATTTCACAAAAATGTTGTTTGGTGCAATGGACGAATTGGCAATCGGCAACCCGTGGGAGCACGCAACCGACGTGGGACCCGTGATCGATGCCGAAGCAAAAGCCGACATCGACGCATATGTGTCCAAAGCGCGGGCAGAAGGCCGCGTGATGAAAGAACTGAAATCGCCAGTTGAAGGCTTCTTCGTTGCGCCCGTCGCAATACATGTGAATAGCATTGCAGAAATGGAGCGCGAGATTTTCGGTCCCGTCCTGCATATCACAACTTTTAAATCACACGAAATCGACGATGTGGTCGCTGCAATTAACGCAACTGGATATGGTTTGACATTCGGGCTGCACACCCGCATCGATGACCGTGTGCAGCACATCGTCGAGCGGCTTCATGCTGGCAATATCTATGTAAACCGAAACCAGATTGGGGCGGTTGTCGGCTCTCAACCCTTTGGTGGTGAAGGATTATCCGGAACCGGCCCCAAGGCCGGAGGTCCACATTACCTTCCAAGGTTCTGTAAATCTAAAACGAAAGAAGTTACAGAAGCACCAACGACAATAGCAATCGCATCAGTTGTTCGAGACCTGATCAATAGCGCTACCGTGGCAACGGAACGTGGCAGCAGCCAGAACCTTCCGGGCCCAACCGGGGAATCCAACCAGTTAACACTGTCTCCCCGCGCGCCGGTCTTATGTCTTGGGCCTGGAAAATCCGCTGTGCAGGAACAGGAAAACGCAGTTCGCACCCTTGGTGGCTCAGCAGTACCTGCAGACGGGCTCGACGCAGATTCCCTTGCGACCCTAACCGGATTTTCGGGTGCGGTTTACTGGGGCTCTGACAAAGAGGCCCGTGCCTATGCAATGGCTCTTGCAACCCGCAAGGGCGCTATCTTACCGCTTGTTCGCGGATCTATCGAGGTCGCGCACGTCCAGCAGGAACGGCACGTCTGCGTTGACACCACGGCTGCGGGCGGAAACGCAGCACTGCTCGCTGAAGTCGGTTCCTCTTGACCACCGCATGAACATGGGCGAGCCTTCGCCCATGTTCCCGATCCGTGACCACAACCCGTCTGAACGCACGCCCTATGTGACTTATGCCCTGATGGCGATCAATATCGCTGTTTTCATAAGTTACTGGGGCATTCTGAATAATCCCGTCGAAGTTTCACGCTTTTTCCTGAGCTGGGCGCTTACCCCTTACTTGGTTAGCGATGGCGAGATGATCCATACGCTCGTCACATCGATGTTTCTGCATGGTGGTGCCGTTCATCTTGCCGGCAACATGCTGTTTTTATGGATTTTTGGCGACAACATGGAAGATGAGCTCGGGCACATCGGCTATCTTGCCTTCTATATGACCTGCGGCATAGGCGCCGGTGTTGCACAGGTTCTTGCGGATGCGGCCTCTCCCGTACCAATGGTTGGGGCGTCCGGGGCCATTGCCGGGGTGATGGGGGGGTACCTTCTTTTGTTTCCGAAGGCGAAGGTCGACATACTGCTGGTTTTTATTATTTTCTTTAAGATTTTTCCGGTGCGCGCCTGGGTCATGCTCTGTCTTTGGTTTGCCCTGCAATTGCTAAGTGGAGCTGCAGTTAACACTGAGGCTGGTGGCGTCGCCTACTGGGCCCATGCAGGCGGCTTTATAATTGGGCTCATGCTGATCGTACCGTTCTGGATACGTCAGGGCGGAACAGACTTCTGGCGAAAAACAGAAGGGCGCCCACCTCATCCCGAGGCGCGGTACAGATTTTCGCCCTCGTCCATTCCAAAAGTCCGGAAACGAAGATGAAACCAAACAAGCTAACGTGTCATTGTGGAGCTGTAGAGCTGGAAGTCATCCTTTCAAACGGGTTTTCAACAGCTCAACGCTGCGACTGTTCATTCTGCCGTCGCCGAGGGGCAATTGCGGCTGCTGTACCGCTCGACAAGCTTCGCATTGTCAAAGGGGCAGATAACCTTACGCTTTATCAATGGGGCACAAATACAGCGAAGCATTATTTTTGCAGAACCTGCGGAATTTACACGCACCACCAACGCCGCCTTAACCCGAACGAATACGGCGTAAACGTTGGTGCTTTGGAAGGCGTAAACCCTAGCAAACTTGGCGATATTCCGTGGACCGACGGCGTCAATCACCCATCAGATCATAAAAGCTAAGGTCAGATACTACGGATCGCTTTTGCGAACAGATTAAAAAGCTGTTCATTCGCACAGATAACCTCGCCATCCGCTCTCATATCAGCCTCAACCTTCAATGGCTCAATCAAACCACCAGCTTCGCGAACAACGATAACACCGGCTGACAGTTCACAAATATCAAGGTTCCGCTCCCAATATCCATCGATTCGGCCAGCCGCGACATAGGCAAGGTCAAGCGACGGAGCCCCTAGATGCCGTACACCAGCAGACGCCGGTAAGATACGTGCAAGATCCTGAAGTTTTTCGGGCAAATCGCTGTCACCACTGGCGGGAAGCCCGGTTGCGAAAGTTGAGTCGATGAGCCGGTTACGGCCAGACACGCGCAGGCGACCTTCGTTCATCCAGGCACCCTGACCTTTTTCAGCAAAGAACACCTCGTCTTTTGACGGGTCATAAATCACGCCCGATACAATTTCACCTTTGTGTTCAAGAGCAATTGAGACCGCAAAATGAGGTAATCCATGCAAGTAGTTAATTGCGCCATCCAGCGGATCGACAATCCAGCGACGAGTCGGGTCTTTCCCTTCAATTTCCGCGTGACCCTTTAGCAACCACCCATAAGTAGGCCTTGCATTCATGAGGTCTTCCCGCAGAAAACCTTCGGCCGCAATGACCGCCCGGCGCGCGAAATCGACAGCGCCTTTGACCGAAGTCTGGAGGTGTTCGATTTCACGAAAATCTTTCGCGAGCGAACGACCGGCTTTGCGCGCGGCTTTGATCATGACGTTAAGATTGGCACTGCCTTGCATCGAAGGGCTCCTTTGTCAGGCCGCGCGTATACGCCTGTTGTACTTCTTTGCCAAGGTTTATCCGTTTCAAAAATGAGGCGCGTTCCGCGCCACTCTTTCTGGCACTTCGTGCGGTTATGTGCGCCGCACGGGGATATTATTCAGAATAAAGAATTCAGTACTGGTTTTCTTTGTCCCAAAAAGTATCCCCGCCGGAGGCAACCAGAGCTCCGTAAGGAGCGATCTAAAGAAATGGCTCAGTATGAGCCGTATTTTTACAGAGAGTTGCTGCAACCTATCTACGTTGAAGTTTTAAAGGTTCTGTCCGCGCGAGCCGTATCAGGTGTGACATAAAGGGTTTCGTGGTGTCCTCTTCACGCGTTGCGGCGTAAAGTCGCCGCGTCAGACCGTTTTCCGTGATCCGGCGCGTGACGTAATCTGAATTGTACCGAACTTCTCGTACGACCCAATCTGGCAAAACCGACACGCCTCGGTTTGAAGCTACAAGCAGAAGAATAACCGCTGTCAGTTCAACCTGCCGAATTGCGCGCGGCTCAACCTTTGCGGGTGTAAGCAGCTGTGTGAACACATCCAGTCGTGTTCTTTCTACCGGGTAGGTGATCAGCATCTCATCGCGAAAGTCGTCAGCGACGATATATTCTTTTGATGCCAGCGGGTGCTGTGCTGAGGCGACAAATACCGGCTCGTAATCGAACAAGGGTGAAAATTCCACTGAATCAATTATTTCCGGGTCAGAAGATATGACCAGATCAACCTCTTCCTTTTGCAATGCAGGTAGGGCCTCAAATGCCAGACCAGGCCTAATGTCGACGTCGACATCTGGCCAGGCCTTTCGAAATTCTTCGAGCACAGGAAACAGCCACTCAAAGCAGGCATGACATTCTATCGCGATATGCAGGCGTCCCGTTTTACCAGATTGAAGCCCTCGAAATTCTTCCTCTGATGCCTCAATCTCAGGAAGTATTTTTTCCGCCAATCGCAGCAGTCGCAGGCCTGCCGCCGATAGTTTTAGCGGTTTTGAGCGGCGTACGAACAACTCTGTGCCCACCTGATCTTCGAGCCCCTTTATCTGATGCGAAAGTGCCGACTGCGTTATATGCATCAAATCCGCAGCCTTGCCCAATCCACCCGCGTCGTGGATCGCCTTGATAGAGCGAAGATGGCGAAATTCCAGATGCATTATGATGTCATCCTCATATTAATGTTGAATATTATGAATTTGCGTCATGAATAACGAAGTGTCAAAAGACCTGCAACCCATAGACAGGATCACTTTGCGATGAACACGCCCAATATTTCGTTTGAATTCTTCCCGCCACAAACATTGGAGGCATCTTTTCGCCTTTGGGATACAGTACGGGTTCTGGCACCGCTTTCGCCAGATTTTGTCTCGGTTACTTATGGCGCAGGGGGTACCACGCGTGACCTAACCCACGAAGCTGTAAGTACCATTCACAACAATTATGGTCTGAACGTTGCCGCGCATCTGACTTGCGTTGATGCAACACGCGCTGAAACGCTGGCGATTGCGGGCCAGTATGCTGCTGCCGGGGTGACCGATGTCGTTGCCTTGCGGGGCGACCCGCCAAAAGGTGCCGAGCGTTTCACACCCACGCCCGATGGTTTTGCTGATAGCTGCGAACTGATAGAGGCGCTGGCCGATACGGGGCGTTTCAACATTCGCGTTGGCGCATATCCCGAGAGCCACCCTGAAGCCAGCAATCGCACGCAGGATATTGATTGGCTAAAACGCAAGTTTGAGGCCGGGGCCTGTGCGGCGATTACACAGTTTTTCTTTGAGGCTGAAACGTTTTTCCGTTTCCGAGATGCCTGTAACAAAGCGGGAATTACGGCACCGATTATCCCCGGCATTCTTCCGATCGAAAACTGGGCGGGCACAAAGAAATTTGCAAAACGCTGTGGTGCGGCGGTGCCTGCGTGGTTGGATGATGCATTTCAGAAAGCAAAACGCGATGGCCGCGAAGACCTTCTTTCAACTGCATTGTGCACAGAACTTTGCAGTGATTTGATTGATGAAGGTGTTAATGACTTGCATTTCTATACGCTGAACCGGCCGCAACTCACACGCGAAGTGTGTCACGCGCTTGGAATTCAACCTAAACTGAGCTTGCAAAAAGTTGCCTAGAAAAACCGTTAGGCAACAACCGCAAAGCGACAAGGACTTGTTTCTAAAAAACGGCAAAAGGGCAACCCCAAGAAACGCAACTTACCGGGCCACATCCTTTGCCGTGGCATGTTCCTCTCTATTAGAAATGCTTTTGTTTACAGGAAGTTGGTACTTCACAGCGAGCTTGTGATCTTTGGCCGTTTCATGAACAGATTCTGAAGGATCGGCACCGATTACGCGCGCCTTGCGCGCAATGAAGAGTTTACCCCACCCTTTGAAGGTTCCAACGGCTGGGGCGTCCGGATCCACCAAAAGGCGCGCACGCCAATTTTCTGGCAATGCCAATCCGCATCCTTCTGCTTTCTCGAGCATCCAGATCAACGAAATATTCGAAAGCAACCGTGACGCATGGTGCGTGCCAATCTGACCACCTACGTCACCATGCGCACCGCGAAACCAAACTTGCTCCATTTGGCCGGACCAGTCACTTGGGCATTTCCAGATCTCCGGTGCAAAGGCTTCGCGGGTTTCGTCAATAGCGAGAGCCTGATAGCCATTGCGGATCGTGTGGCCAAGGTGGTGGTTATGAAACGCATGGCGGGTTTCATAGAGTTTCCATACGAGAGGCAGGCGCAGGCCCAGCGCCTTGACCGTATCCCATACGCCGACCATCTCTATCTCGACGTCTTTGTGGCAATAAGCTTGCGCAAACGCCTCTGCGGCAGAGCCGACGGTATCCAACTCGTAATGGCGGTAGGCCTGACGAATGTTTCGTTCAGTTGCGCAATCGCTTCGCAGCAGACCAACCTTATCAATAACTCCGGCCAGAGACCTAACCGCATATGCGCCACGCGAATACCCAAATAGAAAAATCCGGTCTCCCGGGCGGTAGCGAGATGACAGAAATCCATAGGCGCGACGGATTTGCCGGTTAATGCCGACCCCCTGAATCACATCCATTGTGTGACGCCATTGCTGCCACTGAACGCCCGCTTCGTATCGTAAAGACAGACGGGCAGTGGACGAAACTTCGGAAAGCAACTTGTAGGTCAACCCGGCGTTCGTTTCGCAATCGTCGCGCAAGGTAGACAAGGTTCCGTCCAGGATAACAACGTGGTCTACCCTGCCCCGCGTGACAACCGGTAATGACTGGCTGGCCCCAGGTGAAAGACCAAGCCACCGGCCTATGGTTTTAAGTGTCTGCATGGTTGCTTTCGTTTAGCATTTTCCAGACCCGGTGCGGCGTGAAAGGCATATCTGCCTGATGCACCCCTTTCGCCCAAAGCGCGTCCTGAACTGCATTTGCCACGGCCGCCATGGCACCGACAGTACCAGCTTCACCGCATCCTTTCATCCCCATCGCATTCGCAGTTGAAGGGACCGCTTCTGTGGCAAAACCTATCATCGGTAAATCATCTGCACGTGGCATGGCGTAGTCCATGAAACTCGCGCTAAGCAACTGACCTTGCTGGTCGTAGACGACCTGTTCAGTCAATGCCTGACCGACCCCCTGTGCCACACCGCCATGCACCTGCCCTTCGGCAAGCATCGGGTTGATCAGATTACCAAAATCATCGACGACTGAGTATCGCTCCAAACGGACAACCCCCGTATCCGGATCAATTTCAATTTCAGCAACATGAGACCCATTCGGGTAGGAGCGCGCAGGAAGCGTCGCCCGGCTTTCATGAACCAGCAAATCATCCCGACCAGCGGCGCGCGCCCATTCCACGGCATCAAGCAAGTTTGGTGTCTGGTTGGACGCCTCGGTTCGGAACACGGTATCGTCGAACCCGAGGGTGTCTTCTTCCACAGCAAGCTTTTCAGCCACAAATGGCGTGAAAGCGGCAATCATCTTCTCGACAGTCGACAGGGTTGCATTGGTCTGAACAGTAACGGAGCGCGACCCACCAGTCCCCCCGCCATTTTCTATAAGATCGCTATCGCCCTGAATAACATGGATCATTTTGGCCGGTATACCTGTCTGATCGCTTAGGAACTGGGCATAGACTGTTTCGTGCCCCTGCCCGTTTGACTGGGTCCCGACAAAGATAGAGACGGTCCCATCATCATTAAAACTGACTTTCGCACCCTCGGACGGATCACCCAGAATAGATTCAATATAGTAGCAAAGCCCAATTCCCCGAAGCATCCCCCGAGATTCACTTTCAGCTTTTCGCTTAGCGAAGCCCACGACATCAGCCTCTTGGTCAGACCTGTCAAGCACATGATGAAAATCGCCTACATCGTAGGTTTCACCTGTCGCAGACACATACGGAAATTGTTCTGGTTTAATAAAGTTTTTCCGACGCAACGCCCACGGATCAACCCCCAGCACGCGTGCGGCGTGGTCCATGGTCCGTTCAAGCGCATAGATAGCTTCCGGTCTGCCAGCCCCGCGATAGGCATCTACCTGGGTGGTATTCGTATAAATCCCTTTCACCGACATAAAAGCGGTTTGTACGTCATAGGTGCCCATCAGGACTTTGGAAAAAAGTTCGGTTTGAATGGGTTGTGCAAACTGCGAGTTATAGGCACCAAGATTGCAAGTCGTCGTTACACGATACGCCGTTATCCTGTGTATTTCATCAAATGCCAACTCGCAAAGCGAAACCAGATCGCGCCCACTATTGTCGCTTTGAAAGGCTTCACTACGGTCCGACATCCATCGCACTGCTCGCCCAGTTGCGCGCGCGGCCTGTGCAACCACTGCATACTCCGGATAATTCATCGCCTTCATGCCAAAGGCACCGCCAACATCCGGGTTGGTAACACGCACAGCCTCGGATTTAAGCGCCAGCGCACGTGCCAAATTTTTCTTTTGCCCCCAGACCCCCTGACCGTTTACCGCCAGATGCAGGCGCTTTCCGTCCCACTCTGCAAAACAGCCTCGTGGCTCCATCGAGCTCACAATAATTCGGTTGTCGACCACGTTGAAACGAACGTGATGAGCCGCGCTGGCAAAAGCTGCGTCGCAGGCTTCTTCATCACCTTTTGCCCAGTCAAACGCGAGATTGTTGGGGGCTTCCGGATGAAGTTCTTCACCTCCAACCGACAGTTCAACATGGGCCGGTCGTTCTTTATAGTCGAATTCGATCAGTTCTGCCGCATCCCGCGCCTGATCCAAGGTGTCAGCAATAACCATCGCAATTGGCTCACCCACAAATCGCACACGGTCTTTTGCCATTATTGGACGCATGGGGGCCGCACCATCGCTTCCGTCGCGGTTCTTAACCGTCATCGCGGCCATCGAAATATCGACACCTGCGTCTTCCAAAGCTGCGGCATCCAAAACAAGGTGTACACCTTCGCTGCCACGTGCGGCTTCTAAACCAAGCGAAAGTATATCAGCATGCGCAACTGGCGAGCGAAAAACATAGGCAAACAGCGCGCCTTCGGGAGTTATGTCATCAACATAGCGTCCATGACCGGTCAGAAACCGCACATCTTCCACCCGCTTGACCGGCTGGCTCTTTCCAAATTTTTCCATACTGCCCTCAATGCACTTTATGGAATGAAACTAATACCCGCGCGCCCGGTGTCCAGTGCTGCGCACTACAAAAAGACCGAATGCGACCCGTTGTCGGAAACAGAAAAGACAGTACAGGGCGATTCGTCTGAGCGTGAAGTATCACTGCTGAGGAGGGTGCCATGCAAAAGCCTACCAAACTCGCAAACGGAAGTCTGACATCTGACGCGATCCAAAGTTACCATGAAAATGGTTTCCTGACTCCCATTCAGGCCATATCTTCTGAACGCGCAACGCATTGGCGCACAAAACTCGAACAGATGGAAAATACCTGGCTTGATAACGGCCTGCCCAAACCATTGAACAGCTACAAACGGGTTAACGCGCAATGTGTGATACCGCTGGCTCACGAGATAGGTGCAGATCCCGCTATTCTGGATGTTGTTGAAGGGGTGCTGGGCCCAGACATTCTTATGTATGCTGTCGAGTTTTTCATCAAAAAGCCGCACACCAGGCACGTCGTCAGCATGCATCAGGACCTTACCTATTGGGGATTAGGCGCAATCGACGGGCTTGTGACGGCGTGGATTGCGTTGTCCCCCGCAACGCGCGCGTCAGGCTGAATGGGTTTTGTGCGGGCAAGCCATAAAAACCCAATCCTTCCGCACGCAGACACCTTTGACCCTAACAACCTGCTAAGCCGTGGTCAGGAAATTCAGGTTGATGTTGCGGAAGAAGACAAAGTCTCGATCGAGCTCCAACCTGGTCAGATGAGCCTGCATCACGGGCTTATGATTCACGGCTCTGGCCCAAATTCGTCGGATGATCGCAGGATCGGAGCGGTGATCAGATATGTAACGCCCGACGTTGCGCTAGAATCTGGTGAAAAGGATTTTGCGATTCCGGTGCGCGGCACCGACACGCTGGGGAATTTCCTTCACTATGATCCACCGAATGGCTACTTTTCAGCAAAGGACCTCGCGACTTATGAAAACATCCGGGTTCAGCAAAACAAGGCGCAGGCCGCCAGGGCCGTCCGAGAGCTCGTCTATGACAAGGAAGCATAAAGATGGATAAGGTCAAGTTCACCCAGATGAAAGACGGCGACAAGGAAGACTATGACTTTCTGACCGAACATGAGGTTGAGTACACAAAAGGCACCGCTGACCGACTTTTGAAAGCACTTGTTGAACTGGACGAAGGGCTTTCAGGATACAAAATCACCCGATTAGGTCATTCGGTGCAATCCGCGACACGTGCGTGGCGCGATGGGGCCGATGTGGGTTGGGTGGTATCGGCGTTGCTGCATGACATTGGCGACATCTACGCGCCGTATAACCACGATGAATACGCCGCGACCATCCTGCGGCCATTCGTGCGGGAACAATGCGCCTGGGTGGTCGAAAAACACGGTGATTTCCAGATGCTTTATTATGGGCAGCACGTTGGCGGAAACCCTGACAAGCGCGACACCTATAAAGCGCACCCTTATTTCAATGATTGTGCTGATTTCTGCGAACGCTGGGATCAATCAAGCTTTGATCCGGAATATGACACGCTACCGATCGAATTCTTTGCCCCGATGGTACGGGAAGTTTTTGCGCGTAAACCCTATGATCCTGATGTCATTCGCCCGGACGTGCGTGAACCCATGCAAAACGCCAAGCGCGCTGCGGAACGCGCATAAGAGCATAAAATACTCGAATTCAATTTCTGCGCGCTCGGTTCAGGGCGCTGCTCTCTGTTGCCCTTTCTGGGTACATTCGATAAGGCAGAGCGAAATCTGAATTGAGAGCGGAACCAGACCCCCATGGCCATGGAAAAAACCTTTGACGCAGCCGAGGCCGAACCCCGGCTTTATGCAAAATGGGAAAACGAAGGCGCCTTTGAGGCAGGGGCGAATGCCTCCCGGCCCGAAACCTTCTGCATCATGATTCCGCCGCCCAATGTGACGGGTAGCCTGCACATGGGGCACGCGTTCAACAACACGCTGCAGGACATTCTGGTGCGCTGGCACCGTATGCGGGGGTTCGACACGCTTTGGCAACCGGGTCAGGACCACGCGGGTATCGCGACGCAAATGGTTGTGGAACGCAAACTGGCGGAAACCCAACAGCCATCACGTAGCGAAATGGGCCGCGATGCCTTTCTGGAAAAAGTCTGGGAATGGAAAGAAGAATCCGGCGACACGATCATCAACCAGCTAAAACGCCTTGGCGCGTCCTGCGACTGGTCCCGTAACCGGTTTACCATGGACGAAGGGTTCCATGATGCGGTGCTAAAGGTCTTTGTTGATATGTACAACAAGGGCCTGATCTATCGCGGCAAACGCCTTGTGAACTGGGACCCGCATTTTGAAACGGCGATTTCGGATCTTGAGGTCGAAAACATCGAAGTCGCGGGCCACATGTGGCACTTCAAATACCCGCTGGCAGGGGGCGAGACCTATACCTACGTCGAAAAGGACGAAGACGGGAATATCACGCTTCAAGAAAAGCGTGACTATATCTCTATCGCAACAACGCGCCCTGAAACAATGCTTGGGGATGGCGCGGTTGCAGTTCATCCATCAGATGAACGTTACACGTCAATTATTGGAAAAATCTGCGAAATTCCGGTTGGGCCAAAAGAACACCGCCGCCTGATCCCGATCATCACCGATGAATACCCGGACCCGGACTTTGGCTCAGGTGCGGTGAAGATCACCGGCGCGCATGACTTTAACGACTACGAGGTCGCCAAGCGCGGCAACATCCCGATGTATTCGCTGATGGACACCAAAGGCCACATGCGAGCGGATGGGCAACCTTATGCGGATGAAGCGGCCATTGCCCAACGGATCGCGCGCGGTGAAGAAGATTTCGACGAAGGCAAAATCGCCGCGATGAACCTGGTGCCCGACGAATATCGAAGCCTCGACCGGTTCGAGGCGCGCAAGCGCGTTGTCGCAGACATCACCGCTGAAGGGCTGGCCGTGATGGTCACGAATGACGAGGGCGAGGCTGTTCCGCACGTCGAGAACAAGCCAATCATGCAGCCGTTTGGCGACCGCTCAAAAGTCGTGATCGAACCAATGCTGACCGACCAGTGGTTCGTTGATACCGCCGAGATCGTTCAGCCCGCGATAGATGCTGTCCGGTCTGGCGAAACAACAATCCTGCCGGAAAGCGACCGCAAGGTATATTTCCACTGGCTGGAAAACATCGAACCCTGGTGCATAAGCCGCCAGCTTTGGTGGGGACATCAGATACCGGTTTGGTACGCCTACGATCCAGAGACGAACTCATTAGGTGAGGCATTTTGCGGAAGCTCTTGGGAAGAAGTTCAAACTTTGGCAACCGAACATTTCGGCGAGCAATCTCTTATCTGCGAAGGGACCGAACTCGAATATTTTCTGGACGATTTATCCGAGGCACTCCAATACTTTAAGTATAAAGGAGTCGATACTTCCAACAAATCTATTGTGCATCTCTACCGCGACCCAGACGTCCTCGACACATGGTTTTCCTCCGGCCTCTGGCCCATCGGTACACTTGGCTGGCCTGAGCAGACTCCGGAGCTTGAAAAATACTTTCCAACCAATGTGTTGATCACCGGCTTTGACATCATTTTCTTCTGGGTCGCCCGGATGATGATGATGCAATATGCCGTTGTTGGCCAAAAGCCTTTTGATACCGTCTATGTCCACGCGCTGGTGCGCGACGAAAAGGGCAAGAAGATGTCGAAATCTCTCGGCAACGTGCTCGACCCGTTGGAACTGATCGACGAATACGGTGCTGACGCGGTGCGCTTTACCCTGACGGCAATGGCCGCCATGGGGCGTGACCTGAAGCTTTCGACGCAGCGAATTGCAGGCTACCGCAACTTTGGCACCAAGCTCTGGAACGCAACCCGCTTTGCCGAGATGAACGGTGTTTTTGAGCGCGAAGTGACCGATGGTATCCCAACCGCTCAGCAAACCGTCAACCGCTGGATCATCGGTGAAACCGCCAAGGTGCGTGAAGAGGTGGACGCTGCACTGTCTGCATACAGGTTCAACGATGCCGCCAACGCGCTTTACAGCTTTGTCTGGGGCAAGGTCTGCGACTGGTATGTCGAGCTTTCAAAGCCGCTGTTCTTTAGCGAGGACGAGGAAATCCTTACAGAAACCCGCGCCGTCATGGGCTGGGTGCTGGACCAGTGTTACATCCTGCTGCACCCGATTATGCCGTATGTGACCGAAGAACTCTGGGGCAATTCCGGCAACCGCGCCAAGATGCTGGTTCACGCAGACTGGCCGACATACACCGCCGTAGAATTGGTCGACACCAACGCGGACCGCGAAATGAACTGGGTGATCGGGCTCATTGAGGATATCCGCTCTGCCCGCGCGCAGATGCATGTGCCGGCTGGCCTGAAAATTCCGATGATCCAGCAGGCGCTTGATGACCTCGGTCGTGGGGCATGGGCGCGCAACGAGGCGCTGATCGAGAAAATGGCGCGCATCGACAGCCTGACAGAACGCGCTGATCTGCCCAAAGGCTGCATCACCATCGCAGTTGATGGCGGGGTCTTTGCGCTGCCGCTTGCCGATATCATTGATGTGGGTGAGGAAAAGGCGCGGCTCGAAAAATCGCTCGAAAAACTGGCCAAGGAACTTGGCGGTCTTAAGGGGCGTCTGAACAACCCGAAATTCGTTGCGTCAGCGCCCGAAGAGGTGGTGAACGAAAGCCGCACGCGTCTGGCACAGGGCGAAGAAGAGGTTGAAAAGCTCAATGCCGCTTTGGAACGATTGGCAGAACTGGCTTAATTCGAGTTTAAATTGGGGGCTGTTTTCTGGACCAGCATGGCAGTTGGCTGAAAACAGTGCCTTTAGGGAACCAGACGCTCGACTGCGCGCATCATCCCAAGGGATTTGTCATAGACCAGCGTAAGAATGCGCCGACCACCCGTACGGGTCGCAAGCGTTGGAAGTGTGCGGATAGCACCCGCTGCTGCGGTACTGACCAAAAAGCTACGCCGTGAAAGCTTCATGTGATATCGTTCCTTATTTGCGAACTATTCTCAAATAACAGCTGTTCACCGCGTTTCAACCCCTTGCCCAAGCACAATATTTACGTTTACGTCACGTATGACAGAAAAACGCCTAACCCCGCTTGCCGCCAGCCTTCCAGCAACAGTGCCGTTTGTTGGCCCTGAAACACAGGAGCGCGCGCGTGGCAGCACCTTTGCCGCCCGGCTAGGCGCGAATGAAAATGTTTTTGGCCCCTCGCCCAGCGCAATCAAGGCTATGGAACGCGCGGCGTCCGAAATCTGGATGTATGCAGATCCGGAAAGTTATGACTTGCGTGCGGCCCTTGCCGCACACCACGGGATTCCTTCTGAATGCATCATGGTGGGTGAAGGCATTGACGGATTGCTCGGCTATCTTGTCCGGCTGTTTGTCGGACCCGGTGACATGGTTGTTACGTCTGAAGGTGCTTATCCAACGTTCAACTATCATGTGGCTGGCTTTGGCGGTGCGCTGGTGACCGTTCCCTACAGGGGTGATCATGAAGACCCGGAAGCGTTGGTTGCAAGAGCCGCAGTGGTTGGGGCCAAGTTGATCTATCTTGCCAATCCGGACAACCCGATGGGCAGTTGGCATAGCGCCAAAACCATCCAAAGCGCGATTGAAAGGGTCCCCGCAGGCAGTTTGCTGGTGCTGGACGAAGCCTATGTCGAGCTTGCGGAAGATGGTGTTGCACCTGCATGGGATGTGACGGACAGCAGAGTGATCCGTATGCGCACCTTTTCAAAGGCTTACGGAATGGCAGGTGCGCGCGTTGGGTATGCCGTTGGATCACCAGAGATCATTGCGGCCTTCAACAAGGTTCGCAATCATTTTGGCATGAACCGCGCAGCCCAGGCGGGTGCATTGGCGGCGCTGGCAGATCAGGCTTACCTTGAACAGACATGCCGCAACGTCGCAGACGGACGCGAACGCATAAGCCAGATTGCAGCCCAAAACGGTTTGGCTGCCCTGCCCTCTGCCACCAACTTTGTTGCAATCGATTGTGGTCAGGACGGCACCTTTGCAAAACGCGTATTAAGCGCGCTTGTTTCACAAGGTATTTTCGTGCGCATGCCCTTTGTGGCACCCCAAGACAGGTGCATCCGCGTATCCGCAGGCAGGCCGGATGATTTGGACGCTTTTGAGGCTTTATTGCCAAAGGCACTGACAGAGGCGCGTGGCTAACACGATCGTGACTTTGAAAAATATTCCCGGGTGCAGTAGACTTACATTAGCCAGCCCCGGACATGTCATGCACAACAGACCAGTCACACCTGTAGAAGACTTCACCAATCCATTTTTGGTGAGCTTGTTTGTTTTTCTGTTTTCAGCCCTGATCGCAATTTGGGCCGCCTACGGGATGATTCCCGCTCTGACACTTTCTGCGTTTCTGAATATCGGAATTAACCTCGGCAGCTAAGTCTCACTTACCACTGCATATCTTTGCGGCAGCTGCGAGCCCCCCGTCGCCGTGAGCGATACCAAGGTGTTTCATCCCAGCTTCAATCGCCCCTAGTGTTCCCAAAATCATATGCGCGTTCACATGCCCCATATGACCGACACGGAAATACCCGTGCCAGCTTGGGTCACCCGGGGGGGCCATACCCAACCCAATTCCAAGCGTCACGCCAAGATTTCCAGAAAGGTAGTCCCGCAGTGCGGTGCCGTCTGGCGCCCCGATGTGTACCGCTGTAACGGCATTACTTCGCTCTGCCGGATTGCTCACGTTCATTTTTGCCGGGCCTGATTGCGCCCAGACGTCAAAGGCTGCCCAGACCGCGCGGGCCAAAACGGCATGGCGATCCAAAACAGCCTCTAACCCCTCTTCATGCAGGATCATCGTTAACGCCTCGCGCAACCCAAAAAGATGATGCGTTGGCGCAGTGCCCTGAAAATATTGATAAAACATTTCCGGGTTGGCGCGCGGCACCCAATCCCAGTATGGCGAAACAGCGGGCAAGCTCGCGCGTTTCTCCGCCGCTTTTTCATTAAAGAAGACGAATCCCAACCCCGGTGGAGTCATCAACCCCTTTTGGCTGGCTGTAACGGCGACATCGACGCCCCATGCATCCATTTCAAACCGGTCGCATCCCATAGACGCGATGCAATCGACCATAAGCAAAGCAGGGTGCCCCGCCGCGTCGATCGCACGACGCAGTGCTGGGATATCGTTCTTGATCGATGTGGAGGTATCGACATGGGTACCCAGAACCGCCTTGATCTTATGTGCCTTGTCCGCCCGCAACACCTCGGCTATCTGATCAGTCTTCATTGCGTCTGATTTGCCAAAGTCGATCATTTCCACCTCGGCACCCAAGGCGCTCGCAACTTCGCCCCAGCCAAAGCCAAACCTGCCCGTGGCGGGCGCTAAAACCTTATCCCCCGGGGCGACTATGTTGGCCAGCGCCGCCTCCCAAGCTCCATGTCCATTGGCGATATAAATGGCTGCTTTGTGGTGGGTCCCTGCAAGAGTTTTCAGATCGGGAATCAAACCATCCACCATCTCTAAAAGTGGGCCGCTATATATGTTCGGCGCCGCACGATGCATCGCCTGTAAAACACGATCCGGCATAATAGACGGGCCGGGAGCTGCAATAATATGGCGTCCATTCGAGAGAGTCATTTTTGAAATTCCAGATTCAGTTTCCAAAGACCTATGTGCCAAGGTAGCAATCGTCAATTGGGCCTGTCCGCTTGCGTGCTTTGACGGATCGGGCTAGACCTTCTGGGCAAAGGTCGGAAGAACAGGCAGCCCGTGACCGTTACCCCCAAAACATCCACCGACACTCAGGCCTACACCTCACGCCGGTTATTTTCGCGGCTGTGGCGGGATTATCTGGTCAAGCACAAGTACTGGCTGGTGCTTGCGCTGTTTCTAATGATTGTCGAAGGTAGCACCCTTGCATTGCTCGCGAAGATGCTGGAGCCACTTTTCGATGTGGTCTTTATTGGCGGAGATGCAGATGCGGTCTGGTGGATCGGGGGGATCATTTTTGGCCTGTTTGCGGTGCGCGGCTCTACCGATCTGATCAAGAAAACTGTGCTTGCCCGCGTGTCGCAAAAATCTTCGACCGAAATGCAAACCGAATTGTTACGCCACCTGCTTAGTCTGGACAGCGGGTTCTTTCACAAAAACTCGCCCGGGGCGTTGATGGAGCGGGTGCAGGGCGACACATTGGCTGTTCAGGGTGTCTGGGCCGTTGTAATTTCAGGCATTGGCCGCGATTTCTTCTCACTTGCATGGCTGTTTGCTGTCGCACTCTCGATAGACTGGTTGTGGACCTTGGTTGCAGTTATCTCGGTACCTTTGCTGATCCTGCCTGTTGGTATTTTGCAACGATACATCCGCCGCAAAACACAGCATATGCGCGAACAGGCCAGCCTGAGATCCACCCGTCTGGATGAAGTTTTTCACGGTATAAATCCGATCAAACTGAACCAGATGGAAAGCTACCAGATGGAACGATTTGAAAGGATCGTTGACAGGATCGTTCTGGCCGCAGTCAAAACCGAAGCGAGCCGCGCAATGATCCCGTCCCTGGTTGATATTGTCACGGGGCTTGGTTTCTTTTGTGTTCTCGTTATTGGCGGCGCAGATATCATTTCCGGCGAAAAATCTGTTGGTCAGTTCATGAGCTTTTTCACAGCGATGTCGCTGACCTTTCAACCGTTGCGCAGGCTAGGCGGTATTGCCGGAACATGGCAGGTCGCGGCAACCAGCCTGGAACGACTCTATCGTTTGTTTGATGAAAAACCTTCGATCCTGCAACCAACGCATTCAACTGCAGAGATCAGGCCCGGCAATACCGAACTTCGCCTTGAAGATGTCCACCTTTCCTATGGTGATCTGCCAGCATTGAATGGCGCGAGCTTCATCGCTGAAGCGGGAAAAACAACAGCGCTGATTGGCGCATCAGGTGCCGGAAAAAGCACCATCTTCAATGTCCTGACCCGTCTGGTGGAGCCACAGTCTGGTCAGGTTACACTTGGTGGGCAGGCGATCAGCGGTTTTACCCTTGACGATTTGCGCGCACATTTTTCTGTTGTTTCGCAAGAAACGCTGCTGTTTGACGAAACAATCCGTGAAAACATTTTGCTTGGCCAACAAAACGTACCCGAAGATACGCTTAAAACCGCACTCGACGCTGCGCATGTTTCTGATTTTCTGTCTAACCTACCTGAAGGTTTGGAAACACACGCGGGACCACGCGGTTCGAACTTATCTGGCGGTCAACGCCAGCGCGTTGCCATTGCACGGGCGTTGCTGCGTGATGCGCCTGTCTTGTTGCTGGATGAGGCAACATCGGCACTGGATGCACAATCCGAAGCCGCTGTTCAGGAAGCACTTGACCGTTTAAGCAAGGGGCGCACCACATTGGTGATTGCGCATCGCCTTTCAACCATTCAATCCGCGGACAAGATCGTTGTAATGGATAGTGGTCGTGTTGTTGACGAAGGCACACATAATGAGCTTTTAGGTCGTGGCGGCATTTATGCTGACCTCTATGCATTGCAAGTGAAATCTGAAACCAACTAAAGACGTCCGGATGTTCCTAACGGCGGTTGTAAGATTGCGATAATTTTTCGGGGTCTACACCGAGAAAATATCGGGTCAAAACAATTAGGTTGCGCGCACCACGCCGCAACCACCCCTCGGCCTTGTAACGCGACGCTCCGGTTTTGGCCGTCGCTGGCAAGATTCTGACCCGCTGTGGCAAAGCACGGACAAGAGCCACGTCTTCCATGAGAGGGATATCAAGATAGCCGCCAACGGCGTCATAATCTTCGCGCCTGATCAGAAGCGCCTGATCGCCATACGGCAATCCAAAAAACCGTGTTCGGAAATTGGCCCATCCCGCAACAAACCACGCCATCACACCCGTTGTATCAAACTGCAACTGGAAAGAGGCTGGTCCGGTGTGCGCCTTTATATGTTCTTGGACAATCTCTGACCACCCGGCGGAAAGCTGGGTGTCCGCATGCAAAAACAGCAACCACTCACCTTTGGCCGCGTCGGCACCACGACGCAACTGCCCGCCGCGCCCCGCCGCTCCTTTAATGATCTCGGCACCCGCTTCACGGGCGATGAGCAAGGTTTCATCTGACGAGCCCCCATCGGTCACCACGAGCTCACGGATGAGTCCCGCTGAAATCCCTTCAATCAGTGACGCAAGTGTCACACCAAGCACTGGTTCGGCATTCAGCGTCGGAATTACAAGACTTATTGGTGCACGCATCTGCTTTCCTTATCCTGAGCTTCCTATATTACATCCTATGCGAATGGGGACTGGAAAATGACTGGCGAAGCTGCACAAAACCGTAAACTCTTTGAAATCTCTGGCCCGGATCGGGTTCATTTTCTGCAAGGGCTTGTAACCAATGACGTTGAGAAGCTTTCTTCCGGGCTTGTCTATGCAGCTTTGTTGACGCCGCAAGGCAAGTACCTTGCTGATTTCTTTTTGCTCGAGCGAGGTGATGCAATCATCCTCGATGTTGACGCCTCTCTGGCTGATGACCTGATCCGCCGGCTGACAATGTACCGCTTGCGCGCCCAAGTCACGATCACGCCTTCGGCTCTGCATGTTTCCCGGGGGCTGGGAACACCGCCTGACGGCGCTTTACCCGATCCGCGCCATGCCGCACTGGGATGGCGGCATTACGCTGACGCACCCGGCGACACACCAGAGATTGATTGGGTTGCGATCCGCGTTGCCCATTGCATTCCTGAAACGGGAATAGAGCTTACTCCTGATACATTCGTACTTGAGGCTGGCTTTGAGCGTCTGAACGGTGTCGATTTCCGTAAAGGGTGCTATGTCGGTCAGGAAATCGCAGCGCGGATGAAACATAAAACGGAACTACGTAAAGGGCTAACAACTATAACGCTAAAGGGAAGCGCACCGGTTGGCACATCTATTTTGGCTGACGGCAAACCCGCAGGAACCCTTTTCAGCCAGTCAGGAGACCGCGCAATTGCCTTTTTGCGATTTGACCGCGCCAAAGGAAACATGCTGGCGGGCGATGCTACGGTGACTTATCCCTGAGATTTCCCCCGTTCAGATGTGGAAAACTGGTGTAAAACACGGTTCCTGATCAATCGAAACGATGTAAAACAATCGACTTGCGCGAACTCAAGACGGCTAAAACAGGCCCTGTGTATAACTGCATAGCATTCCCGTTAACGAACGTATAAACACCGTTTCATTCTTAATTTGGAGAAACCTCAGTGTTGGATATAGAATCAGTACGGGAAACACTCTCAAAGCATTTCGACTTGGCGCCTTCCCTTGAAAAAGCTGAGGCAACAAAAGACATTTACGAGACGACTGATCGTGTCGTTTCATCCGCGGATTGGGCGATCTTTGCTCCTTACGTGATCGAAATTAACCGCCTAAAGAAAGAGCGTAACGCTGTCATTCTGGCGCATAACTACATGACGCCGGAAATTTACCACGGCGTTGCGGATTTCGTGGGTGACAGCCTGCAATTGGCGATCAAGGCAACCGAGGTCGAAAACGACGTGATCGTGCAATGCGGCGTGCATTTCATGGCAGAAACCTCAAAAATCCTGAACCCGTCCAAGAAAGTACTTATCCCTGATTTAAAGGCGGGCTGTTCGCTGGCAGAATCCATCACCGCCGAAGGTGTTGCAGAGATGCGCGCGAAATACCCCGGTGCACCGGTTGTTTCGTATGTAAATACCACGGCCGAGGTGAAAGCCGCCTCTGATATTTGCTGCACGTCTGCCAACGCATTGCAGATCGTCGAGGCAATGGAAGGCGACACTGTAATCATGACGCCAGATCAGTTTTTGGCACAGAACGTCGCCGCGCTAAGCACAAAAAACATTGTCTGGTGGGCTGGTAGCTGCATCGTTCATGAACTTTATACAGCCGAGGACATCCGCGCTTACCGCGAGTTTGAACCAGATACCATGGTCATTGCGCACCCTGAATGCACACCATCTGTTGTCGCAGAGGCGGATTTCACGGGTTCGACCAGCGGCATCGTTGACTGGATTCACAAAAACAAACCCGCAAAGGCAATGCTGGTTACCGAATGTTCTATGGCTGCCAATATTGCAGATGAGTTGCCAGAGGTTGAGTTCGCCAAGCCCTGCAATATGTGCCCTTTCATGAAAAAGATCACGCTCGAGAAAATCCTCTGGTCGCTCTACAATATGGAGCACGAGGTGGTCGTCGACCCCGAAGTCGCTGCAAAAGCGCGGCTCGCTGTGGAACGCATGATTGACCTTAGTAAATCGCTCGTAAAATAGGCGGACACAGATCGTGACTCCGCCAATCCACACCAACCGGATTATCATCGTCGGTGCGGGTCTCGGTGCGCTTTACGCAGCGCTGAAACTGACCCCACGCCCGGTCTTGATGATCTCGCCCGAAACTTTGGGTGAAGGCGCAAGCTCTGCCTGGGCACAGGGTGGTGTTGCTGCGGCGATGGGCAAAGGTGACACGGCAGCCCTGCACGCGGAGGACACCGTTAAAGCGGGTGCCGGGACAGTAGACGCCCGTGTCGCGCGTCAGGTGACGGAGGAGGCACGTGCGCATATCGCAGCACTTACCCAGCTTGGAACGCCGTTTGATCGCGATGACGACGGTGGATATGTTCTGTCACGCGAAGCCGCCCACAGCTTTGCCCGTGTTGTACGCGTCCACGGCGATCAGGCGGGCCGTGAGATCATGGAAGCTCTGATAGCAGAAGTGGAGCAGACGCCATCGGTTCAGGTGATGGAAGGCGTGCTAGCCACCCGCTTAGAGGTAAAAGACGGCAATGTCACAGGAATCTGGATACAGAGTTCGTCAAAAGACGCCTCCAGACCTGTTCTCATTTCCGGGTTGGCCTATCTGCTTGCCGGTGGTGGCTCTGGTGGGCTTTTCGCGCTCACGACCAATCCGCCACGCATCAGAGGGCAGGTTATTGGCTTTGCTGCACGCGCCGGTGCAATGATGGCCGACACAGAATTCGTTCAGTTTCATCCGACCGCTCTAGACGTGGGTAAAGACCCGGCACCGCTTGCGACCGAAGCGCTGCGTGGGGCTGGCGCCACGCTCATCAACAAAGACGGTAAGCGGTTTATGCTTGATGTTCACCCTGACGCTGAACTTGCCCCGCGCGACATCGTTGCGCGTGCGATCTTTGCGCATACCCAAGCCGGAATGCGGCCGATGCTGGATACGCGCGATGCGATAGGTGCGAAAATTATTGAGGAGTACCCGGCCGTCGCCAAATATTGCGAGGACGCAGGGATTGACCCTGTGACAGAGCCTATTCCTGTCGCAGCGGCCGCACACTACCATATGGGTGGTATCGATACGGCAGCAGACGGACGCGCGAGCCTTGGGAACCTATGGGTCTGTGGTGAGGCAAGCTCTACAGGTTTGCACGGTGCGAACAGGTTGGCATCAAACGGGTTGCTAGAAGCACTGGTTTACGCGCGCAGTTGCGCGGAAAGCATTGTTGGCAGCTTAAGCGTGGAACCTGCAAAAGCCGCTGACGCAATCTCGGTCAAATTTAAAACTGGCGGGACTGCCCCAAAACCGGAACTGGTCGCCAAACTACGTAAAACAATGACAGATAATGTTGGCGTCGTGCGTAATGCTGCGGGATTGAAGAAGGCCCTGCTGGATATTGCTGCTCTGGAAGCAACTGATAAAGACTGCGAGCCGTTTCTAAACATGACAGCGACCGCAACGCTAATCGCTGCGGCCGCACTCTTGAGAAAGGAATCGCGAGGCGGACATTTCCGGGACGATTTTCCCGATGCGAAGCCCGATATGGCGCATCGAAGCCACGTGACACTGGAACAGGCGATGAAAGTCCGAACGAAAATTTTTGAGGAAGCACAATGACCATAGCGTATAGCACCCTCCCGGACCTTATACTTGAGCCTCTGGTCCGAAATGCCCTTACCGAGGATTTGGGGCAATACGGCGACGTCACCACCAGGTCTGTCATACCTGAAGACACAGAGTATCAAGCCCGGATCAATGCCCGTGCCTCGGGTATCGTGTCTGGGATGCAGATCGCCTCAATCGCGTTTCGTCTCGTTGATCCGACCTTGCAGATAGAAACCAAGCTTTCGGATGGCAGCGCTTGCGACCCCGGTGATACGCTGATGACAATCAGCGGCAAGGCTGCATCAGTTTTAATGGCTGAACGCGTTGCACTTAATTTTGCAGGTCGCTTGTCAGGTATTGCAAGCTTAACCGCCCGATTTGTTGCAGAAACCAAGGGCACAAAAACGCGCGTAACCTGCACCCGTAAAACGACACCGGGCCTCAGAATTGTCGAAAAGCAAGCCGTGCTGCACGGTGGCGGTTTTAACCATCGCTTTGGGCTAAGTGACGCGATCCTGATAAAAGACAATCACATCGCAGCGGCTGGCGGCGTCAAAGCCGTGTTAGAGCGTGCCAGAACAGTCGCATCGCATATGATGCGCGTAGAGATCGAAGTGGACACTCTCAGCCAGCTTGAGGACGTGTTGTCAACAAAAGGTGCGGATGTGGTGTTGCTGGATAATATGGATACGCCAACCCTGGCGCAGGCCGTCAATATGGTTGGTGATCAACTGACTACTGAGGCGTCGGGCAACATGACGCTTGACCGGATTGCAGAAGTTGCCGCGACAGGCGTTGATTACATTTCTTCCGGTGCGCTAACCCACTCTGCCCAAACACTGGATCTGGGTTTGGATTTTTAAAGGCCGCTTGGCGATTTATTGTGATGAGGGGCAAAAAAAAGGCGCTCTTGGCGCCCTTTTTATTTCACATTTTACCGGAATCCAGAACCAAAAATCAGGCTCTTTCAGCATATTCCATTGTCTCGGTGTTCACGATGATATCTTCGTCCTGACCCACGAAGGGTGGCACCATGACTTTGACACCGTTGTCCAGAATTGCTGGCTTGAAACTATTGGCCGCTGTCTGGCCTTTTACGACGGGCTCCGTCTCGACAATTTTACAGGTTACCTTTTGCGGTAATGTTGCGCTTAGCGCTTCGTCTTCGTGGTATTCGATAACTGCAATCATACCGTCCTGCAGGAACGGGCGGCGATCCCCCAGAATATCGGCAGGCAATTCGATCTGCTCATAGGTTTCGGAATCCATAAACACCAGCATACCGTCATTTTCATAAAGGAACGTCTGATCTTTCTGCTCAAGCCGGACGCGCTCAACTTTGTCGGCAGAACGAAAACGTTCGTTAAGTTTGGACCCATTACGCAGGTTCTTCATTTCAACTTGAGCAAACGCGCCACCCTTACCGGGTTTCACATGGTCCACCTTTACAGCCGCCCAGAGACCATCGTTGTGTTCCAGTACATTGCCTGGACGAATTTCGTTACCGTTGATCTTTGGCATATCGTTTAAACCTTGAGAAAATCTTGATCCGAGTTGGGCTGCACCTATATATTGGTGGTAGTTAGCTTGCAAGACGACGAGATAAGGTATGTCATGAAGAAAGCTATGCAATGAGTGCATAGCTGACATTCCAAAATTGGGATACCGAATCGCAGTGTTTTCGTCGTATTCAACGCTACGCCACAAAATGCAAGAGCAAGAATAAAAAGGACGACGAGATGCTTGATTTCGTTGACGGCACAGCTTTCAACCACGAACAGGGCAACCGCGCAAAGAAACTTTTTGCGGCGGTGGTTCTGGCTGCACTGGATGATGCCATTGCAGATGACAAGAAATATGGTAACGGCCCCGAGCAAATTGCACGTTGGGCAAGGTCACGCGACGGACGCGAAGTTCTGTCATGTGCCGGGATTGACCCGAACGAACGCGTTGTTGACGGGTTGATGGATTTTGTTTCGAAAGGTGTTCGCACCTCTGTTGCGCTATCGCGCGAAGAAAGTGAACGTCGCAGTCAACAAGCCGAAGCTGCCTAATACATTTCTGACTGATTGAGAATGACGCGCCCATTTCAGGGCGCGTTTTTCGTTTGCATGGGCGCCACCTTTAAATCTGGCTGCTCGCACCTCTCTGAAGCATTTCCAGAGGGTGATTTAATACCTAAAACCTCGCCTGCTTGATTAAGAGCCCGTGGTGCCGGCGCAATGCAGACCACTCACCTCTTTCCCCTCACTAACGTCGCTTGTAAGAAACGATGAGGAGGAGTCGCGCAAATGGCCAAAGCAATCATGATTCAGGGGGCTGGATCAAACGTCGGGAAATCGATGATCGTTGCTGGCTTGGCGCGTGCCTATTCGTTGCGTGGGTTAAAAGTGCGCCCATTCAAACCGCAAAACATGTCGAACAATGCCGCCGTTACGTCTGATGGCGGGGAAATCGGCAGGGCTCAGGCACTTCAGGCGCTGGCAGCTGGCGTGCCGCCCCACACAGATATGAACCCGGTTTTACTAAAGCCGGAAAGCGAAACTGGCGCTCAGATTATTTTGCGCGGTCAGCGCCTGTCTACACTGCGTGCACGTGACTATGCAAAAGTGAAGCATGACCTTCTACCCGCAACACTTGAAAGCTTTGGCAGGTTAGCCGCCGAGGCTGATCTGGTCTTGATTGAAGGTGCGGGAAGCCCGGCAGAAATCAATCTTCGGAAGGGCGACATCGCCAATATGGGATTTGCTGAAGCCGCAGATGTGCCAGTGGTGCTGGTTGGGGACATAGACAGAGGCGGCGTCATTGCGCAGATCGTCGGGACCCACACAGTTTTACCAGCGGACGACCGAGATCGGATTGTGGCGTTCCTTATCAACAAGTTTCGTGGCGATGTCAGCTTGTTTGACGATGGGCTGGCCGAAATCATTCGCCGGACGCACTGGTCTTCGCTCGGCATTTTACCGTGGTTCGAGGGTGCCTCACGCCTGCCCGCCGAAGATGTGATGGATATCAGATCGACTGAAAAAGGTGCATTCAAGGTTGCGGTGCCGCGCTTGTCGCGCATTGCAAACTTCGATGATCTCGACCCGTTGTCGATGGAACAAAACCTCAGCATTGATATGATTGAAGCAGGTCGTGCACTGCCAGGAGATGCGGACCTGATCCTGATCCCCGGTTCAAAGTCGACGATCGCTGATCTTGATTTTTTTCGTGCACAAGGATGGGATATTGACCTCAAGGCACATGTG
This sequence comes from Pseudohalocynthiibacter aestuariivivens, assembly GCF_018457175.1. Taxonomy (GTDB): domain Bacteria; phylum Pseudomonadota; class Alphaproteobacteria; order Rhodobacterales; family Rhodobacteraceae; genus Pseudohalocynthiibacter; species Pseudohalocynthiibacter aestuariivivens. The sequence continues at coordinate 11,006 of NZ_JAGFNU010000012.1, read as the reverse complement.
CGCCGCGGCGGCCATGTGCTTGGAATTTGTGGCGGCTACCAAATGCTCGGGCGTGAAATCATTGACGAAGATGGTCTCGAAGGACGTGCCGGGCGATATGCTGGCCTTGGGTTGCTAGACGTCGTGACCGTAATGAAACCTGAAAAGAGACTGGCATTGACCGAAGCGACTTATCTGACGACGGGCGACAAGATTGAAGGCTATGAAATCCATATTGGAAGCACAGAAGGCCCGGACTGCGAAAATGGATGGTTAGGCCTTTCCGGACGCACAGAAGGGGCAGCCAGCGCAAATGGCCGTGTGCGTGGGTGCTATCTGCATGGTTTGTTCAGCTCTGACAGTTTTCGATCAGCATTCCTGAGCGAACTTGGTGCCGAGGCGGGTAATACTTCTTACGACGCTGATGTAGAAACAACGCTGGACGCACTGGCCAACCATCTGGAAAGCCATCTAGACCTTGATATGCTGTACGCTCTTGCCAGAGATGTTTAATCGAAATCGCGCGCAGCCATCGCGCGGTGGATTTCGCGGCGTACCAGTTTGCGCACATTCCGTGTAATGCGTTCCCCGAGCGAGCCCTGTAGTTCCTGACGAACAATTTCGCTGACCAAATCCCGAAGCGCCTCTTCGTCGATGACAGAATCTTCTTCGTCAAAGAAACCTTCTTTTTCGGCGATCATTGCTTCCTCGTTCAGAGTATCATCTTCGTAAAATTCTGACTCATCGGCGGCCGTGTCTTGTTCAGAATCCTCAGTGTTTTCAGGTGCCTCTGCGTTTTCAGATACGTCAGCAAGTTCATCTTTAACGTCGCGCGAATCTTCTGGTGTCGCGTTTACAAGACGCGCTGCTATTCCTGGAACTTCATCCGGGGTTTCTTCGTCAGGTTCCGAACCATCTGGCTCCCATTCGTCAGCCTGTCCACCAACAGCCGCCTCTAGCTCGGCTATCGTCATTTCAAGCGCGCTCAGCGCATCCCGGTCGAATACGATTTCGGCTGCATCAGGTTCTGCATCGACCCATTCTTCAACCGTTTCTGGTTCCTCTTGCGCTTCTGCGTTGTCTTCGGCGACCAAGGCAGCAACAGCGGTGTCTTCAGAATCCTGCTCGGCTTCGGACTCAGCTTCTTCGGTATCGCTCTCGGCCTCGACTTCTTCGGAAACGTCCTCAGCTTCGGCTTCTACGGCAGCGTCCTCAGCCTCAACTTCTTCGGCAGCGTCTTCAGCGTGGACTTCTTCGGCAGCGTCTTCAGCGTGGACTTCTTGAGTGTGATCTTCGCTTTGCTCTGCTTCTGTTTCTTGCAGGGCTTCGTCTACAGTCTCTGTGTCTTCATCGGCTTCAACCTGATCGTCAGATTCGCTCTGCATTTCCTCAGATTGTTCATCCTCGCTGACATTTTCTGGATTCTGATTCTCTACCGTTTCGTCCTCTGTATTGTCTTCAGAACGATCTTCGGAGACTTCAGCGCCTGAATCTTCGGTCACTTCTTCTGGCGCTTTTTCAGCAGAATCGTCTTCTGACTTATCTTCTGAACTCACCCGAAAAGCCGGTGTCAGCACAAGCTTGCTGCGGACACGTTCTTTGCGTTTTTGGCTAAAAGCATCAGTTTCGGCCTGCGGCGCAGGCTTAACTTCTTCGCTTACAAGTCTGCGTATAGAGGAAAGTACATCCTCAATTTCAGCATTCGTTACTGGATCTGACATGGGTTTTCCCGCTTACGCCTCGCTTGGATTGTAGCCTCAGGTGAAGCTTCGCACAACTAATAGTGTGAATTCTAACGTCAAAACTCTAGTTACGGCCAGTTCTGCGTAACAGGCTATCGAGTCGTGTGCCCTGTTCGCTTAGAGGGCGTGAAGGCGCATTGCGTACCGCATTGTAGTATTCTGCCGGATCATAGGTCGTAACCCCAAGACCCAGATGTTTGACTGTCAAATATCCCATCGACGACAAAAGCTGATATGCCGCGACCTGCGCATCTGTCTCTGCAGAAATGCGATTAGCCTGAGCGTCGAGCAGTTCCTGTTCTGCATCCAGCACATCAAGCGTGGTACGTGCGCCTAACGTCGCTTCCTCTTTGGTACCAAGATAAGCAATACGCGCTGCTGTAATCTGCCGGTCAGTGGCCTCGATGCTCGCGCGCGCCACAAGCAAAATGGCCCAGGCGTTCCCAACATTCTGAACAACTCTGTCACCTGCAAGATGCAACTGCGCCCGACTGCCATCGCGGTTCGCAATCGCGGAGCGTTGCAAAGAGCGAAGTTGCCCCCCTTGATATATGATGCCACCTAAATTGAGGCCGATACTCGAAGTGTTGGTGCCATCATCATCAACCTGGGCATCAGCACCGAGGCTGAGCGTCGGGCTCATCTGCGTGCGTGCGCGTTGAACGTTAAGTTCCGCAACAGTGACCAAACGCTGCGATTCACGAATATCAGGGTGGTTCTGCAACGCGATAGCCCGTGCGCTATCGAGTGATGCGGCGGTTTGGGGTGCCGCGGGTGGCGGTGCCAACTGACCCGGATAACGACCAATTGCTGCGTTATATTCTTCACGCGCCTGTGCAAGACTGCCCTGCGCAGCAGCAAGGTTGGCTCGCGAAGCGGCAAGGCGGGCTTCTGCGATTGCCACATCTGTCCGGGTAACTTCACCAACTTCAAAACGGTCTTGGGCGGCCCTCAGTTCCTGCGTTATCAAACGTACATTGTTTTCGCCCAGCGCAACAAATTCGTCTTCACGCCGTACGTTCATGTAAGCTTCCACTGCTCGCTGAAGCACTTGCTGTTCAATCGCGATCAACGCTTCACGTGTTGCGAGAACAGTTTCTTTTTTCGCCTCCAAGGCAAGTTGTCTTCGGCCAAAATCATATAGCGTCAGATCTGCGGACAAAGAAAGAGAAGATGAAAGCCTGTCACCGACAACTGAATCTGAGGAGTTGTAGCTTGTTCCACCCGCATAGCTAATGACCGGGCGCAAGGTTGAGACCGCCTGCGCGACATCCTCGTCGGCGGCACGAAGAACAGCCCTGTTCTGATCCAGCAAGCCACTGTTTTGATAAGCCGAAACCAGTGCGTCAGTCAGCGTTTCAGCAGCCGTAACAGAAGGCAACGTCAAGGAAATGGCAACTGCAACCGACCACAACAGGCGACCTTTAACTTTTGGCAACATACCGACCTCCTGACCCGCGAAAATCCGCCAGCGCACCAATATCAAAGGGCGAACACCCGCTTCTTTTCAAAGCCCGGCAAAACAGGTGCAGAGGCATTAAAGGAAAACCGCCAGCTTATCTGGCCATCGATTTTATATCCTACCCGCACAACACCAAGCGCATCTTCCATGAAAAGTGCGCAGAGTCTGCCGCCTTCTTTCAATTGATCAAGAATCGCTGGTGGAACTTCGGCAACGCCGCCCTGAATTGTAATCACATCATAAGGGCCGTGCTTTGGTGCGCCAACTGTTAATGCTGCTTCGACAACCGCCGCATTATCGATACCGTTTGATGAAAGGAGGGACTGCGCTTCACCAGCCATGCCCTCGTTCTCTTCAACGGCGACAACCGCTTCGGCCATACGTGCAATAACCGCTGCCGAATAGCCCAAACCACAACCGATATCGAGAACAAGTTCATCAGACTGAATGTTCAAAGCGTCGAGCATTTTGGCAAGTGTGCGGGGCTCAAGCATAACGCGACCGCCACCAAGCTCTAAGTTTTCGCCAACATAAGCGGCTTCTTTCATGTCGTCGGGAACAAAAGCTTCCCGGGCAACAGACAGCATTGCATCTATGATTGGAAATTTCGTTACATCCGACGGCCGAACCTGCGTATCCACCATCATTGTGCGTCGTGAAGAATAATTGCTCATTTCTAAACTCATTCGTCTAGTTTCCTTGCTAACGTCTTGCCATAGAACCTATCCAACAGCAACCTGTCTAGATACCCGATAGCGCCTTGCACCTCGAAAAATCCATGCTATAGAAAGCCCTACCCTTCGGCGAGTTGGCGGAGTGGTGACGCAGCGGATTGCAAATCCGTGTACACCGGTTCGATTCCGGTACTCGCCTCCATAAACTTACATTAAACAACTGTTATTAAACAATATGTCATTATTCCTTTGAAAATAAAATGCCATCTACCCGCCCAAATGAATCAGGTTGCGACGAACGGGTGCAAGTTGGGAAATGCTACTCCCAAAAGCGCTGTTAGTCGTTTATTTGTAGGTGATTTGTCGGCAGAAAATTTCACTTGGCAGTTCAAATACTTCCAAGATAACACGAGCTTGGAAGGCTAAGGTCTTACCACTACACAACGCCCGCTCGTGCTCAGCAGTGCATAATCCACTGTATCAGCATGGTCAATAAGCACCTGTGAATTAATCGGCTTTTGAAAATAAAATCCTCTCGTGGCTGAGCTGCTAACCCAACTCCCATTGCTGCTTTATTGCCCAGAGCATGCGTAATTGGGCGACCTCTGTTCTGAGGTCGAGCTCCCGATAGGATCACAGGATTGCTGTGAACAAGGGAGATAGATGATGGAATATTTTGTTGGACTGGATGTATCGCTGCGGTCATGCGCTCTTTGCGTCGTCGATACGAGGGGCAAGGTTGTCCTTGAACGTGAGCTGGCCTGCGAGGTTGATGACATCGCAGAGTGTCTTTCTCATTTTCAATATCCGATAGAACGCGTTGGCTTTGAAGCCGGAACGATGAGCCAACATCTTTACTTTGGACTGAAGGCAGCAAACTTTGATGTCGTTTGTATGGAAGCCCGGCAGGTGAACGCTGCCCTGTCAGCGATGAGAAACAAAACCGACAAAAACGATGCACGGGGCATCGCTCAGGTTCTGCGTACCGGCTGGTTCAGTCCTGTTCATATGAAGAGCCGCGAAGCCCATGGCCTTCGTGCGTTGCTGAGTACGCGCAAGGCACTGCTCAAGAAGACGATGGATTTGGCCAATGAAGCTCGCGGATTGCTGAAGATATTTGGCATTCGTCTACCCAAAACCGTCAAGCATGGCAGCTTTGATGGTGTCGTCCGACCTATGATCGAGATGGATGATGTTCTCGCACATGCCCTGGTGCCCCTGCTCGACGCAAGGGTGGTGCTTAATCAGCATTTTTTGGAACTGGATCGACGAGTCAAACGTGCGGCAAGCCACGATGAGGTCTGCATGAGATTGATGACGGTTCCCGGGGTTGGCCCCATTGCGGCATTGACCTTTAAGGGCGCCATTGATGATCCCACACGGTTCAAACGGTCCCGCACTGTTGCAGCGCATTTTGGACTTACACCACGACGATACCAGTCAGGGGAGCACGATAATCCAGGTCGTATATCGAAAGCAGGTGACCGAGATGTCCGCGCGACGCTATATGCTGCTGCAAATGCATTGCTTATGCGAACAATGGCAGGATCGCGGATCAAGTCCTGGGGCATGCGGCTGATGCGCACCAAAGGTCGCCGCAGAGCTGTTGTCGCTGTTGCACGCAAGTTGGCTGTCTTACTGCATCGTATGTGGATCGACGGCACGGAATTCCGTCAGGAACAAGTGGGAGGCATGGCATGATCTAAAAGCCGACCACCCAACCTAACGGGGTCGTCCTCACCGGACGAGGTTCGTGGATGAAGCCGAAAATGTCTGCTGCGCAATTAGAAGCGCGTCTCAGAGCGGGGCTCTCCACTGCCAATCCGACATATGCGTGCAGCGGTGCAATCACAGCATCAACCAGACTGCGAAGAGAAGCGTGACCCGGATGAGCGACAAAAACCCAAAAGAAAGAAGGAAAACGAGCTTGACCCAAACACCCAATTAGAGAAGCAGACATTCACGCAGTTCGCAGCGAACTACCGCTTTGAGCCCATAGGAGACCTATCGAATCCTCGCTAGGCGCGCTCGCGGAGATGATGACCGTGCGGGTGCCGAAATCACAATGCCGCACCACTGAGCAATTACCGGTCATTCATGATGGGCGCAGCGTGGTTCGACCGGTCAATGCACAGGCCGCGGGACAAAGTGGGCCTTGGCCGACTCCGGGACTGGCCAGTCTAAAACGTGAATGAGGCACCAGGCTAAAGTTGGAGAGCACCCAATCGGCGGGCCTCAGCTTGATCCACGTCAACGTGCCTCGGCAATTCTCAAGCTAGCCTTTTGTAAGCAAACGCGCCTACGCGGCGGGCCGCCCGCTTTCGCAACACCTGGTCTTCTGGAGTAGTTTTTATGGCTGCCATTGAAACAGATACCTCGAGCGAATCGGTCAGCACCGAAAAGCCCATAAACTCCGTGAGCGTGTTGAGGTCAGGCGACGCAGAGCAACACAAGGAACACCGCTACGGAAGTAAATTACCAAAGCTTTTTTGGGTCTTTTTTGGCAGGAGTTGGGTTCCCCTTCCGCTCCAGTTCTTTCTGATCGAGCACCGTGACGGCCCGATACTTTTCGATACTGGAATAGATCCAGCCGTTGTCACTGATCCGGGATACATCAAGCAAGCCATCGGGCGCTTCTTGTTGTGGCGGATCTTCAAGTTCAACGTCACCGAGCAAGACAGGGCCGACCATGTTCTCGAAAGAGCCGGTGTGGCGGCGGGCGATATCCGGACGGCGGTGATTTCGCATCTGCACTTCGATCACGTTGGCGGAATTGCGCAGTTTCCGCAGGCCTACTTGCTGGTCAGTGCACGCGAATGGGCGATCCTGTCCGAACCCAACCCGGAACGTGAATGGATCCTCCGCGAACACATCGAAATACCGTCGGCGAAATGGACGCAGATTACCTTCGAGCCAACAGACGACCCGTTGTTTAGCGAGTTTGACGGAGTTTACGATGTGGCAGGCGACGGATCGATGATCCTACTGCCGACGCCCGGGCACACTCCAGGTTCGATATCCATGTTGATCCGCCAAGACGGATGGGATCCAATTCTGCTGGTCGCGGATTTGACTTACGAAACGACACTTCTAGAAGACAACGTCGTTCCTGGCGTCGGCGACCGAGAGTCACTCCTGGCATCCTTCGCCAAGGTCCGTCGGCTCAAGGAACGTCTGCCAGATCTCAAAATCGCCGCCTCACACGACTTCAGTGCCGCCGAGACCATTGCAAGCGCCATGGGCCGCTCCCCGTAATTAGGCCTTCGGGGGGAAGTCGAATGCCAATTGCCGCGGCACTTAAGCGAAGCTGCCTTTGGCTCTGGGTTCCGCCGCTAGGTGCGAGCCTCTCGCTCATCCGCTGCAATCGCATAGGTCCGGATAGTCCCGCTTCTCGGTCGCTTCATCATCAACACTCCATCTTTCCAAAAAGATTAAAGTGTTGCGACCATCCGTTGAATCCACAGGGGCAATCCGGACGTTCGGTGAGTGCGCTCTACGCGTATTCCTGACCCTACCCGGACATCTGGAGAAGGGCCTGAAGGGAAGCCAGTCAGATGAATTTTGTGCCCATCGGCGGCCAAAGAATATCATCTGACGCCAACGAGCTTGTCACAGATCAGGGTCCCAATGACGGGTCTGGCCCAGTATCCCACATCTTCCACTTCAATGGTTGCCGCGATCCTGCCGGAACAGACCCAGCTTCTCCTGCGCCACACGGTCGGAATAGCTGAACAGCACCGACTCGCCCTCCGCCTCATGGGTGACCCAGGCCCAGCTCGGCGCGACGAAGATATCCTTCGGCCCCCACTCGAACTTCTCGCCGCCGATGGTGGTCCGCCCCCCGCCCTCGACGCAGACATAGATCGTCGCGTCCGTGGACCGGTAGGCGGCCGATTTGAACCCCTTCGGCAGCAATTGCAGGAAGGCCGCGATGGTCGGCATCGCGTGTCCGCCGTCGACCGGGTTCACATAGCGCATCTTCAGCCCGTGGCAGGGGTCCCATTCGCCCTGCGCCTTCATACGCTCCAGTGCCTCGCGCGACCGCGCATAGGGATAGTTGAAGATCGGCGAGGCCAGCTTCTCCTGTTTGTAATCCACCGGCAGCATGTTGGCACCATAGCGCGCCAGGCTGTCCCCGGTTTCCCGGCTCACCGGCTGTTCGTCGTCGCCGTAGCCCTCGGCGAACGAGGCGTCGAAATGGCTGACGATGGGGATGTCGAGGCCGTCGAGCCAGATCATCGGCGCCTCGGTCTGGTTGCCGTGATCGTGCCAGGCGGTCGGCGGGGTGATGACGAAATCGCCATACTTCATCATCGTCCGCTCGCCGTTCACCGCGGTGTGGGCGCCCGATCCATCCAGCACGAAGCGCAACGCCGACTGGCTGTGCCGATGGGCCGGCGCGACCTCGCCCGGCATTACTAGTTGCAACCCTGCATAGAGCGAGGTGGTGATCTTCGACAACCCGCGCAGCCCCGGATTCTCCAGGATCAGCACCCGCCGCTCTGCCTCCTTGGCGGTGATCAGCCCGCTCGCCTCCATCAGGTGTTCCCTTGCGGCGTCGAACTTCCACAGATGCGCGCGGCAGCCGCTCTTCGGCTCCGGCGTGATGATGTCGGACATCACCGCCCAAAGCGGAGTGAAGGCCTGCTTGTCGATCTTGGCGTAGAACGCCAGCCGCTCCGGCGTCTCCTCGGGCTTGCTTGTCAGGGACATGGGGCTTCCTCCTCAGTTGCTCAGGCCGTTGCCACCATAGATCCACGAAGGTTGTACCAGTCCTCGGGCGACATGCCGGACATAACTTGGTTGCGGACCGCCGCCTTGGCGTAGTTCGGGTGATAGATCCGACATTCCCCATTTGACGTTCCTTCCACGAGGTTACAGCCGCCAAAGGTGACTTTCCAAGCAATTTCTGTCTCCAGCCCTCTTGCGAAGGTGCGTGCCGGCCGCGAAGAGTGGCCGAGTGTGCTGGCCCTGGCGGTGCTGCTGGACTCTGTGGAACGTCTGTCAAATTCCAACAAGAAGGCAAAATTTTAGCACTGGAGTTCGATGGAAAGATGTCCGCGCCTGATGCTGTGGACGGCTCCTACCCCGGCATTGCGATGTACCAAGTTGTGGTGGTTAATCAAGAACGGCAAATGTCGCTTCTTGGCACTTTCTTGACTTAGCCTCAAAGGCAACAATCGGGACCGAACCGGACATTTGAAATATTGCTCAACGAACGACCTCGTCCCGCAGTACAGCCGTTGGAAAATCGCGCAGCGAACTACCGCTTCGAGCCCATACTGTGAATTCGATTTCCGTGCTGCGCGCACTCGCTGCACGAAAGATGCGGCATCTGCAAAATTCGTGGTGCGGCCATGCAGCGGAGAACCCGGCCAATCAGGCGGCGTGCAGCGATTTTGAAACCAAAGCTTGTATGGTATCCTCATGGAATCTCGATTAGAAGTTTGCACAGCACATGAAGAGCACGCGGAAGGCATCCGCAAAGTAATTTACGGTGCTATTAGGAAGGTCAACGCAACGGATTATCCACCTACAGAGATTGGCAGCCTCACCGAGCATTCTTCGACATCCCGTATTCTTGAAACGGTCTTCGCCAAGCGATGGTGTGTTGAAACACCTTGTCCCGGCGATTGCCTTGGAGAAGTGCCAAAGGTGGTCAGAGGAGGGACGTAATGAAATCACGGGTTTTAATCTTGGGTGCCGGTTTCGGCGGCATGGAGCTTGCCACTCAACTGTCCAATGCGTTGGGCGAAGCGGCTGACGTGACTGTCATCGACAAGGGAGAAAGCTTCGTCTTTGGCTTCTCCAAGCTGGAGGTCGCATTCGGTAAGAAATCCTTGGACGATGTGCGCCATCCCTACCAGGATTTTGAAAAACTCGGAGTTCGGTTGTTGCGTGAGACGATTACGGCCATTGATCCCGAGGCACGTCAGGTGACGACTGAGAATGGCATTTATACTGCTGAATATTTGGTGGTCGCGCTCGGGGCAGAGGTCGATCCTTTCGCCACGCCTGGACTGGCTGAGATTGGTACGCATTTTTACAGTGTCGATGGGGCTGAACGTGTCTGCGCGGCCTTACCTGATTTCAAGCGGGGCCATGCCGTGGTCGGAATTTGTGGCTTTCCCTACAAATGCCCGCCTGCGCCAACAGAATGCGCGCTCATGCTGGATAACTACCTGCGTCAACGCGGGTTGCGTGGAGAGTGCGAGATTACCTTGGTCTCACCTCTTTCGATCCTGACGCCGGTTTCAGCCGATCTGTCAGATGCTCTGATGGAAGCTTGCGAAGAAGCCGGTGTGAATGTTCTTCTGAAAACATTGGTTCGATCTGTCGCGGCGGGCATCGCCACGCTCGATGACGGTCAAGAGCTGCCGTATGACCTGTTCTTGGGCGTGCCAAAACATGTTGCGCCAAAAGTCGTACTCGACAGCGCATTGGCCGAAGGGGATTGGGTGCCGATTGACCTCGCCTCAATGCAGACTGCCTTTGAAAAGGTTTATGCGATTGGCGACATCGCCAAGACCGGGCTGCCAAAGGCTGGTTCGTTTGCCGAAAGTCAGGCCAGTGCAGTGGCCAGTAGTATTCTATCAAAGATTAAAGGCGGCACGCCCAAGCCCAACACGGGCAGCGGAGAGTGTCAGGTCGAATTCGGCGATGGCCGGGTCAGTTGGGCGGATGCGGATTTCCTTAGCGGGCCGAAGCTGGAGGTCATTTATAACCCCCCATCGATTGAAGGCCGCAAGCACAAGGAAGCCTTTGCGAAGAAACGCGAAATGCGGTGGTTTGGGAAGTAGGAATTGCAATAACCCAAAAGTCCGCGGCCCGTTTTTCGGTCCTGACTGCAGCGAAAGCACGGTTTGGCTTTCGCCGGTTCTTATCCGTTCGAATGCCCACAAAGGGGTGACACCCTGCGCCTCCGAAAATTCAACGCTGCGGATACAAGCATTTTCTGCGTCGGCAATAGCTGCGTGAGCAAAAGGCAGGTTTGTCCCGCACAACAGACCTTGCTGCAAGGCGCAGCATGGTCAAATTGAGCTTATTTTGTTCTCTAATCTGTCAATGTGCACTTTTCATATTTGCAGGGTAATTGACGTCTGAGGTTGCCTTGGTTCTCTTCGAGCTGACGGGCTCATGATGGGGTTG
>NZ_JAGFNU010000011.1 GCF_018457175.1 Pseudohalocynthiibacter aestuariivivens | reverse complement strand
ATCAATGTTTGGCTCAGGCAATACAACCGGATAAGACCACATCACGCATTGAACATGCGCCCGCCAGTGCTTGAAACCTTATTAGAGAAAACGAAAATTACTGGTACTGAAATTGGGGGCTAGACAATTTTCTTCGGTTGGTTTGTGTGATGATGCGCCTGTCCCGTTTTGCGCCAGTGTTTCTTCTGAAAAGACACTGTCACCGCTGAAAGCACCATCACCCCCACCGGAAATCCGGTTCACTGGAATGGTGGGGCTAAAGTAATCAGCAAGCCCCTTGCGTTGTTGTTCAGTCGTTGCGTTCAGCAGCCACATAAGCATGAAGAAGGCCATCATGGCCGTTACAAAATCTGCGTAAGCAACCTTCCAGGCCCCCCATGGTGGCCGGTGCTTACAACAATCTTCTTCCGCTTTATGATGACTGGCGCGTTTGGCATCGCGCTCATCCCACCACCTCTTTTCTCACCCGTGTTTAGGGGTAACAGAGAGGCATGAATGCAATCTTAATCTGGAAAACTGTTCGTACAAATGATGCGAAAACCTGCCGCTTAAGGCCCCATGTGGCTTTCGCCGCGGGCCTTTGACAACGCAATTTGTTTTTGCCGCTCGCGAAAACGTTCGCGCTGACTTTCAGTTTGCTCGTCAACACAAAGATGGCAGCTTACGCCCTCCTCATACTCGGGACGAGCCTTGTCTTCGGGCAAGATTGGCCGACGGCAGGCAAAGCACAACTCGTGCGGTCCCTCCACCAAACCCTGGCCCACTGACACCCGCTGATCAAAAACGAAACATTCACCATTCCATGTGCTGTCGTCTGCCGGGACGTCCTCGAGGTATTTGAGTATGCCGCCTTTCAGGTGAAAGACGTCTTCCACACCCTGACCAATCAAGTAATTAGTTGATTTTTCGCAACGTATACCGCCAGTGCAGAACATCGCGACGCGTTTGTTGTGAAAACGGTCTTTGTTTTCCTGCCACCAATCCGGAAACTCGCCAAAGCTTTTGGTCAGCGGGTCAATTGCACCCTCAAAGGTACCAATCGCCACCTCGTAATCATTGCGTGTATCAATGATGACAACATCATCCTGGCGGATCAGGTCGTTCCAGTCTTTTGGCGCAACATAGTTTCCAACAGCTGCCAGCGGGTCCACATCAGGCTGGCCCATGGTCACGATCTCGCGCTTCAGGCGAACTTTCATGCGGTTGAATGGCATCGTTGAAGCGGGGCTTTCCTTGTGCTCCAGATCGGAACAACCGGGCAGGGTGCGAATATGCGCCAGCATGGCATCCAGACCTTCGCGGCTTCCGGCTACTGTGCCATTGATGCCTTCGCGTGCCAGCAATAAGGACCCTTTGTTGCCATACGTGTCGCAAAGCGCCTGCAAGGGTTTTTGGATGGCGGCGATGTCGTCGAACCGGGTGAAATGATATAGAGCAGCTACGATAATCATGGCCGTCATTTATTCCTGTCTGCGCGTCTATGCAAGAGTGCAGCATTGACGCAGGGCCGGGTGCTGAATAGGCAAGGTACAGGCACAGAAGGAGCATCTGAATGAGACCTGCAAACGAAGCCCTGATTGTCATAGATGTGCAAAATGATTTCTGCCCCGGTGGTGCCCTTGCCGTTGCGGGGGGTGATGAAATCGTGCCGCTGATAAACGGGATGCTGCGTGACTTTCACGTGCGCGTTTTCACGCAAGACTGGCACCCGGCTGGGCATTCATCCTTTGCGTCCAGTCATACTGGCAAATCGCCGTTTGAGATGACAGAGATGCCTTATGGCCCACAGGTGCTTTGGCCGGATCATTGTGTTCAGGGGTCTACAGGGGCGGCGTTTCATTCAGCGCTTGAAACGGACCCAGCGAATATGATCATCCGCAAGGGGTTCCGTCCTGAAATAGACAGCTATTCCGCCTTTTTCGAAAATGACCATAAAACACCAACCGGGCTGGAAGGGTATCTTCGCACGCGCGGTGTTACGACGCTTACGATGGTTGGCCTCGCCACTGATTTTTGTGTGAATTTTTCCGCTGTTGATGCGGCCAATCTTGGATTTGACGTTTCTGTTGTCACCCCGGCCTGTCGCGCGATCGATCTTGATGGATCACTTGATGCGGCCATTAAAGGTATGAAGGCTGTAGGCGTTGAGCTTGTTGACTGATCAGATCGCGCCCATTGTCTCTTATGAAAAATGCTACACCTGCGCCGTTCGATGGCGTATCAACGCCGTTGGCACAGGAGTCTGGTAATGGTTGATATCGCAACCCGGGTTTATAACCACAAATGGAAGATCGACCCAATCGTCCGGTCGTTGATCGATACCGATTTTTACAAACTTCTGATGTGCCAGTCGGTGTTTCGCAACAAGCCTGACACGAATGTTACCTTTTCACTGATCAACCGCTCCACGCATATCCCGCTTGCAGATTTGATTGACGAAGGCGAACTACGCGAACAGCTAGATCACATTCGCACCCTGTCCTTGTCGCGCGGGGAAAGCACCTGGTTGCGCGGCAACATGTTCTACGGCAAACGCCAGATGTTCCGCTCGGATTTTATGGAATGGTTCGAACAGTTGCGCCTGCCCGCCTACCACCTTGAACGCCGGAATGACCAATATGAACTGACGTTTGAGGGCAGCTGGCCAGAGGCCATGCTTTGGGAAATTCCCGCTCTGTCCGTGCTGATGGAGCTGCGCAGCCGCGCGGTGTTGAAAGGCATGGGCCGGTTTGAGCTACAGGTGCTTTACGCCCGTGCAATGACCAAGGTCTGGGAAAAGGTTGAACGCCTGCGCGATGTAGACTCGCTCAAAATCGCCGATTTTGGCACCCGCCGCCGCCACAGCTTTCTGTGGCAGGACTGGTGTGTGCAGGCAATGCTGGAAGGGCTGGGCGACAGCTTTGTCGGCACCTCAAACTGCCTGATCGCCATGCACCGCGAGGTAGAGGCGATCGGCACCAACGCGCATGAACTCCCGATGGTGTATTCTGCATTGGCGGACAGTGACGAAGAACTCGCACAGGCCCCCTATCAGGTGCTTGCCGACTGGCAGGATGAACATGACGGTAACCTGCAGGTCATTCTGCCTGACACCTACGGAACAGAAGGCTTCCTGAACGACGCACCAGAATGGCTGAACCAGTGGACAGGCATCCGGATCGATTCAGGCGACCCTGCGACAGGTGCAGAAATTGTGATTAACTGGTGGAAAAGTCGCGGTGAAGACCCGCGCGAAAAGCTGGTGATTTTTTCTGATGGGCTGGATGTTGAAAAGATACTGGAACTGAACACGCAATTCGAAGGCCGGGTAAAGATAGCATTTGGCTGGGGCACATTGCTGACCAATGACTTTCGTGGCCTTGTGCCCAACGACGCCCTCGCACCATTCTCGCTGGTCTGCAAAGCCATCTCGGCCAACGGACGCCCAACCGTCAAACTGTCAGACAACCCAAACAAAGCAATGGGTCCGGCGGATGAGATTGCCCGGTATAAACGTGTGTTTGGGGTAGGGGAGCAGGAGGCGGTGGAAGTGGTGGTTTAGCCATTCTCTATGTTATAAGGGTTGTCTATTAAGGCCTGTCTTTCAGCGACGGTATAGTCTGTTTCTCGGCGACCAATTCGGGGCTTGCAGACATTCTCATACCAATCAAAAACTTTTCCAGATTTGTCGCGTCTTTTACCTTTCTCGAATATGTCACGATATCTTCTTGGTGAAATTCCGGAGAAGTGCTCAAGTTGAAGGGAATCTGTATCTTTCTGGCTCGTCGCAATTGCATCGCCATATAATAGTTCCGTTCTGCTTTTGGGGTAGGGTTCAATGAACACGATACGTTTTATGCCTGCGGCGATAATATGTTTCGCACAATTGTGACATGGGAACGTCGTAACGTATAGAATTGCGTTTTTCACGCCGCGCCCAAGTCTTGCCGCGTCTGTTATTGCATTCATTTCGGCGTGAACCATTCGACCATATTCAGTAATACTTCCAATTAGTGAGTCGTTTATCGCATCGCGGATTTTGCTTTTAGATAGAATTTTTTCTGGCGTCTTTTTTTTCGAATAACGTTTTTTTCTTTCAGAACTCTCAGAAAATCAAAAATAATTCTATTTGTTTCTTCTTTGTTAGCTTCTGCTTTTTTATCGACATCGCGTGCTTTGTTTTCATCTTCGTCCCAGTAATTTCCACCGGAGGGTTTGGGAACTTCGTTACAACCGATTGTAATAAGGTCCCCATCTTTTGAAATAATTGCAGCGCCAACTTGGCGAGACAGATCGACGGATCTTAACGATGCAGCTTTAGCGAGATAACTACCAAATTCGTCTCGTGTAGGCGCAATGCTAGTTTGGCCAAACAGAGCTCGTATGAAGCGACGGCATGTATTGGAAATTGTATCTTGCGTTGAAGCATCAATAAAAACATCTCCAAACTGAAAAATTACTCCAAGTTTTTGGCCGAAAATCAACTTGTTTCCGTTACCGTCCTCGTCTTCATTTTCGTCTCTTTTTATTAACTTTCTGGCATGCTCATCACAAGCATCGTTATCCAGATTCGGCAGCTCAACTCTGGTCCTTTGAGATATATTCGCATGCCGTTTGGATTTCTCTTGAGTGATCGACACCTGAATAAATTGCTTTCCATATACTCTTTCCAAAAGTTCAATTTCTTCTGGTCTTTTGAGTTGCCTGACTATGTAAGCTGTTTTGGTCGCAGGAAAGTCGCTTAGTTCAATAAGTTCGTTCGCACCTTCGACAGCTGGTATTTTGGTACCGCGTGTGGAATGCTCTTGATTTCTAGAATGTCTAATTCTTCGAATTGCTTCAACCGCAAGTATACCTTTTTGACCAAATAGCTCTCGCACTTCATTTCCAGCATCAATCTTTTTCTCAAGAGTATTGAGTATCGGTCTTTCATTTTTCTTTATTGCTAACAAGTCGGCAATCGACTCGCTCAAACTAATTAGATGAGGTGAATAATCTACCTCCTTTAGAGCGTTAGCTAGTGCTTGCTCAACCTCGTGAATGTCGCATCCAATCGGGCCAACCAAACCGAATACTAGCTCAGGAAAATTATGTGGGTCGGACATATGGTTTTTTAAATCCTCTTTAGGAGTTGGTGAGTTTCTCAACTATATGCTTGATACGATTCACGTCTTGATTCATTGTGAACAAAAAGTTTTGGGAGATATTTATGAGCAAGCTTGCAACCTCAATTGCTAAACCACAAGCAGAAATTCCATCGAAAGAATCTGGTGTAGGGAGATCAGCGGCAGAAATAATAAGTGAAGTTACAAATGAATTTAAGCAGATACAAAAATCTTTGAGTGCGCAATCGCCGTCAACTAGAGCTTATTTGTCAGGAAGGTTCCGCGCCAATTGAAAGCCTAATCACCAGACTGTTAGTTCGGAGAATAGATACTAAACACCGTTCATTGCTCCCCCTCAACCCGTCCCCGCAGCGTCTTCACTTCCCCGCGCACCTTCTTGGCCTTCAGCCGTCGCTTTTTCGACCCTAACGTTGGTCTTGTCGCGATCCGGCGTTTCGGGGCGACCAGTGCTTTTCGCACCAACTCTGTCAGCCGTTCCCGCGCGATTTCGCGGTTGCGGGTCTGGCTGCGGGTGTCTTCGACCCGCAGGATGAGTGCGCCGTCCAGTGTCCAGCGCCGTCCTGCGAGTCGCTTAAGCCGGGTCTTCACGGCAGGTGTCAGATTTGGGCTGCGCGCGGCCTCGAACCGTAGCTCGACCGCTGTCGAGACCTTGTTCACATTCTGCCCGCCGGGGCCGGACGAGCGGGTGAAGCTTTCGCTCAGCTCCCAATCGGCCAGCGTTATGTCATCGTTGATCTGCAACATGGTTCAAAGTCTATCGTCGGTACGTAAAAACGGAAAGAGCCCGCGCGAGCTTCGCACGGGCTCTCCTCGAGAATTGGAGGTGGCAAGCAGGGACCCGGAGGTGCGCCTGTAGCCAGATTGTTAAGTAGAGGGGCTGCCCCCTAAATCGTCCTCTCGCCTGTAACCTTTACCAGTTGCTCCTGTTTCCCAATAATCATTGGCACCTCCTTTCTGGTTGATATTCACAACTAGGAGCGTGGCACATATTTTGTGTTTGTCAAAAGAAATTACGCAGCATTTGCCATCATTTTGCCAACGAGCAGCCTAAAAGGCACCAGTGCGATCAGTGCGATTGTCGTTTTCACAACCCAATCAGCGACGGCAAGCGACACCCAAAGCGGTGCTTCGGCACCCACGCCAAGGAAGGGTACGACGCCACCGGCCCATGCGACAGCTTCGTTCGCCGCGGTTCCAAATACGGTTATTGATCCGGCAAAAGCGATAGAGAAGAACAGGGCCGTGTCGATGGTTGACCCGACCAGTGTGGACGCCAAAGGTGCACGCCACCATGCCCCGTCGCGCAGTCGGTTGAAAATCGCAACATCCAGCAATTGGGCGACCAAAAAGGCAATTGCAGAGCCGATTGCGATACGCAATGCAACGGCAGGCACCAGAACTTCGGGTGCAACTTCGATCATGATTTGCGAGCCAATCAGGGAACAAACAATGCCCGCGATGAAACCGACGAACACAACTTTGCGTGCCGCGTCAGAGCCATAAACGCGGTTCATCACATCAGTCACAAGAAACGAAAGCGGGTATATGAAGGCACCCCACGTCAGCCAGTTGCCAAACAGGAACTGCACAAGGATGTTGGACGCCACAACAATGGCAGCCATGGCGATTACGCCGGGAAGAATTCTGGTCATAAATCTGGTCCGTTTTATCAAGGTAGCGGAGACTTGGCCCTGCAACATGCAGGACGCGGCGCACGTAGCACAGGCTGATGCGCCAGATCAAGGCATTCTTAGCGGGTCACGTGCCTCTCAGTTCGCCGACAACACGCTTCTGCACTGCTGCGGCAGGTCCGCCAAAGTAAGCTCGCGCCGCGCACGAGGCGGTGGTGCATTCGGGTCAACCGGCTGTGGCGGGGGCGGGTTCAGAATGTCATCAACCCATTTTTGTGCCTCTGCGCATCCGTCTCCGGCGGGCGGTGGGTCTTGGTTCGTGCAATTGCGCGCTCCCCTTGGGCATTTCAGGCGCACGTGGAAATGATAGTGATGTCCCCACCATGGCCGGATCTTGCGCAACCACGTCCGGTCACCGGTTTCGTCGTTGCACATCTGAACCTTCGCGCCCGGAAATAGGAAAATCCGGGCGACCGCAGGGTCACTTGCGGCAGCCCGGAGAATGGCGTGATGCGCTGGCGTCCAATCGTTGTTGACATAAGCCCCTTCAGCGCGCCGCATCGAAACAGAAGACAGGTTTTCGCGCTGGCGGCGGCTAAGTGTCAAATTCATCGCTGGCCGCATCCAGATATCTGCATCCAGACCAATCTGATGCGATCTGTGACCAGACAGCATCGGCCCGCCCCGCGGCTGCGACATGTCACCGATGTAGAGCCCATTCCAGCCGAAACTGCGGGCATGACGACTAAGCCGTTCGATGAATGCAACAGTTTCGGGGTGTCCCCAATTGCGGTTCCGGCTAAGCCGCATGGCCTGCCAGGTCGGCCCGGTTTCGGGAAGCTGAACTGCCCCCGCAACGCATCCGCGTGCGTAACTGCCAAGCGGTGCCGCGTGTTGCTCAGACCCGCTTCGCATTGCGCCAAAAAGTTCTTTTGCAGGTTGTTCTGCAGCAGCAGATCCTGCCAAGCAGATGCTCAGAACAAAGGCTGCAACCGCTCGATACATCATGCGCCATGATCTCCTTCTGGTTTGACCCATCTTAGCAAAACCAGTCCTAAAACAAAGAGTGCGATAAGCGGCGATATTCCGAGGCTCTGACTACCGGTTATCGCGGTAACCGTCCCTATCAAAAGAGGCGCAATGAATGACGTTGCCTTACCTGAGAGTGCGTAAAGTCCAAACGCCTCTGTCATGCGGTTGGGATTCGCTTGATAGACCATCATCGTTCGGCTTGCCGATTGCAGAGCCCCACCAGCGGCCCCGATTGCTGCTCCGAGAACATAAAAAGCAATATCTGGCAGTTTTGAGGACGCATCAACCGCGATGCCAAAGACATGAGTGCGCGAAACAAACACCACCAGAACAGCGACGATTGTTAAGGTAACCACGCATAGTTTGATCACCGGTTTTGGGCCATAGGCTGCATCTGCACGACCCCCAATCCATGCAAAGACCGCACCGGTGATAATCGCCAGAATACCGAATATCCCGGTATCAACCGTGCTCCATTCAAGAACCCCTGCCGCGTAAATTCCACCAAAGGTGTAAATCCCGTTCAGCGCATCGCGGTAGAACATGGATGAGCCGAGGTAGGCAAACAGGCTGGGTGAACGGGGAAGCCGTTTGATCGTTTTCCAAAGATCAGACATTGCCCCCGAGGTTCGAGCAACAGATATCCCGGTTTGCTTGGGGTCTTTTACCCAAAGGAAAAACGGAATCATGAAAACAGCAAACCAGATTGCGGCGAGCGGGCCAACAAACCTGGTTCCCTCGCGCGCGGTCGCATCCAGACCGAACAACGGATCAAGCCCTGCCAGCGTTTTGCCGTTCCCTTGTTCTGCAAAAAACAACAGCATTGTGATAAGCGCTAGCAAACCGCCAACGTAGCCAAAGGCCCAGCCGTTGCCAGACAAACGGCCGATCTCTTCACGTGGGCCAAGGTCAGGCAGCATGGAGTTTGTAAAGATGGTGGCAAACTCCATCCCGATCAGCCCAATCACAAATGACACCATAATAAATGTCAGGTTGAAATTGTCGGGTGCTGACCACCAAAGCCCGAAGGCCCCTACGAAATACATGAGTGAAAACAGCCAGATCCAGCGTATGCGATTGCCAGAGTTGTCGGCGATTGCGCCAAGTATCGGAGCAAACAGCGCAATCAATATGCCCGCCGCCGCAACACCAAACCCCCAAATAGCCTGCGCATCGGCGCCGTCACCGATGATAGATTTAATGTAAGGGCCAAAAATAAACGTCAGCAATAGCGTGTTATAGGGTTGGCTGGCCCAGTCAAAGAAGAACCAACCCCAGATTTTCTTCTTCAGCGTGACTTCCGCCATTGCTCGTACCCCGGTTCTTTTCCTTGATAAGATAGCCAAAGCAGACGCTGCGCAAGCGATGGTTCAGTCCGCGGTTCGCTCCGGTGGCCAGGGCCGGGTTGCATCCGCATCGATCCAGTTCTTAACCCAGGCTGGCAAAGCGGGGCTTTCGACGACGTCGCCTATCGTCTCCATCACGCGTATCGGCGTGACGATGCCGTCCTTGCTGGTGACGGCAGTTCGATAAAGCGCCTGGCTGGTGCACTCACCACGTTTCCACATTGTCTGATCAATATAGATAAACCTGTCGTCCCAACCGACCGCACGGCTGTGAATTTCGACCTTGTCCATGACCCGCACGCGTTGTCGGTAGCGCACGGAAACACCTGCCATCGTCAGACCCCAGCCGTTTTTACGAAGCGCTGTTATCAACCCAACGCGACGGGCAAGGGGAATACGGCCCAGATCAAAAAGCGTAAGCGTGCGCCCATTGTTCAGCTCCAGCCAAAGGTCAAGATCCCACGGCCAGCACCTGTGATGCGATACATGTGTTCCCGTGAAAGGCAGCGGATCGGCATTTCGGCTTACGTACAACTCTTTTGTCATGCGGAAAAACGGGTACATCTGCAACTCTCCTTCGACTGCTCTGGTGCGTGAGAGAATTGCAGAGGTCAAGCCCAACGTAGCGGAACATAGCTTGCGTCATAGCAACGTAATGCTTAGGTCTTGGCCACGGGTTTTTGAACAAAGGTACCGCGCGCATGACTTCACTTTACCAAATCCTGATGATGATCCTTGATGTGCTTTGGTTCATCATGATCGCACATATTATCATGAGCTGGCTGATCAACTTTCAGGTACTGAACTTGCACCAGCCAATCGTTGCGCAGGTCTGGGACAGCCTGAACCGTTTGTTAGAGCCGGTTTACAGCCGTATCAGACAGTTTTTACCCCCGGTAAGCGGCCTTGATCTGGCCCCGCTGGTTGCGTTCATCGCGCTGATTGCCGTTCGGATAATCCTGCGCAACAACGCTGCACTTTTCTACTAGGGATTGTCGCCGCGCAGGCGGTGTGAAATAGTCCGGGCAAATCGAGCAATAAACAAAATTAGAGGCCCATGTCCCGCGCGCAGGAATTTCTGTCATCTGTCTTTGGATTCTCTGAGTTTCGCCCCGGACAGGCCGAGATTGTTGATGCTGTGATTGCGGGTCAGAACACGCTGGCAATCATGCCGACGGGTGGTGGAAAATCGCTTTGCTTTCAACTTCCTGCGCTTTGCCGCGAAGGCGTAACGGTTGTGATCTCCCCGCTGATTGCCCTGATGCGCGATCAGGTGCGTGCCTTGCGTCAAGCCGGGGTAGAGGCCGGGGCGCTTACATCCGGAAACACAGATGAAGAAACTGAAGAGGTGTATCAGGCGCTCGATGCGGGTCGCCTGAAACTTCTTTATATGGCACCCGAACGTCTTTCAGCGGGTGGTACACAAAATATGCTTCGGCGTGTTGGTGTCAGTCTGATAGCGGTGGATGAGGCGCATTGCGTCAGCCAATGGGGGCATGATTTCCGCCCCGATTACCTGCGTATTGGTGAGCTGAGGAAGAACCTAAATGTTCCGCTTGCCGCATTTACCGCAACAGCGGATGAAGAAACGCGCGCTGAGATTGTCACCCGTCTGTTTGAGGGTGAGCCGCCGGCCAGCTTTCTTTATGGTTTTGACCGGCCCAATATAAACCTTGCGTTTCAGGCAAAGAACAGCCCGCGCCAACAGATTTTGTCGTTCGCCAGCGCGCGCAAAGGTCAGCCGGGCATTGTCTATTGTGGCACCCGCGCCAAAACGGAATCTCTCGCACGTGCCCTTTCAGACGCCGGACATCTGGCATGCCATTATCATGGTGGCATGGCAGCCGAAGACCGCCGCGTGGTCGAATCCCGTTTTCAGCGAGAAGATGGTTTGATTGTTGTTGCAACCGTTGCCTTTGGCATGGGTATCGATAAGCCCGATATCCGTTGGGTAGCGCACGCGGATCTGCCTAAGTCGATCGAGGCTTACTATCAGGAAATTGGCCGTGCGGGTCGCGATGGTGCGCCTGCAGAAACGCTTACTTTGTTTGGTCCGGAAGATATTCGTCTGCGGCGAACTCAAATTGACGAAAGCTTGGCACCAGCAGAACGCCGCATGGCAGACCATGCGCGTCTGAACGCGCTGCTGGGGCTGGCTGAATCGCTGCGGTGTCGTCGACAGACCTTGCTGCGCTATTTTGGTGAAACGCCGGACCCCTGTGGCAACTGCGATCTTTGTGAAACCCCAGCCGATGTTTTTGACGGGACCGTTGCCGTCAGGAAAGCCCTGTCCGCAATTCTGCGCACGGGCGAGTATTTTGGCGCCGGGCATCTGATCGACATTCTGACAGGCAAAGAAACTGACAAGGTGCGTCAGCGCGGGCACGAAACCTTGCCAACCTTTGGTGTCGGCAAGGAATACAGCAGCCCGGAATGGCAGGCAATTTTCCGGCAGATGATGGGTCATGACCTTGTGCGTCCCGATTCAGAACGCCACGGTGCGCTGCGCATGACAGACATCGCGAGGCCGATCTTGCGGGACGAGGCTAGGATTGAACTGCGTCGTGACACGATAAAGAATGCGCTGCGCCGTCCTGCTGTAAAGTCGCTGGTCAGCGACGAAGATGCCCCGCTATTGTCTGCGCTAAAGGCGAAACGCCGCGCATTGGCTGAAGCTGCAAATGTGCCAGCCTATATAATTTTTAATGATCGCACGCTGATAGAGATGGCTGAAACCAGACCGGCCACGATGGATCAGATGGCCGGTATTGGTGGCGTCGGAGCGAAGAAGCTGGAAAGCTATGGGTCCGAGTTTTTGCAGGTCATCACGGGTGATGCAACTGAAGCTTCGCACCCTGCCAGACGAAAGCTATCCGGGCGCAATGCCGGTACCCTTTATGACCAGTTGTTGGAAGTGCAGGCAGAGTTACAGCGCGGCCCGGACGGGACGGATAAACCGATGAGCTGTTCTGCCTCGCTACTTGCTAAAATTGCGGCAATGCGCCCAAAAGAGATCGGTAGTATTACCAGAATGCTGGGTGACAAGCGGGCAGAACGGTTTGGCCCTGCATTTCTTGAAGTTCTTACGGAAGGATAACGCAGATGTTGGTGGTGGTTTCCCCGGCCAAACGGCTGAACGAAAAGGCAGGGACAGAGCTGCCAAAGACCGCCCCTGTGTTTCAGGATGATGCTGTCACCCTTGCAGATGTTGCACGCAAGCTTTCGGTTCCGAAGCTGCAAAAACTTATGGGGATCAGCGAAAACCTTGCACGCCTGAACGCGGGCCGTTTCGCCGGTTTCAAGGCGGAACCCGAGCCAGAGGAAACTGCGCCCGCTGCACTGATGTTTGCGGGGGATACCTATCTGGGGCTTGAGGCTGCAACCCTTTCTGACGACGAAATGAACTGGGCGCAGGATCATCTACGCATTTTATCTGGTCTATACGGCATTTTGCGCCCGCTTGATCAGATGCAGCCCTATCGCCTTGAAATGGGTAGCCGCCTTGCCACGAAGCGTGGCAAATCGCTGTATGACTATTGGGGCGACAGGATATCCCATGCGCTGAACACGGCAGCAGCCGCAGTAAACACTGACGTGTTGGTAAATTGCGCATCGGTTGAGTATTTTACGGCGGTTGATCCAAAAGCCCTCAATGTCAGGGTAATAACCCCTGTGTTCATGGAAGACAGAAACGGACAGGTAAAGATCGTAAGCTTTTTTGCCAAAAAGGCACGCGGCGCGATGGCGCGTTTTGTGATCGAACGCCGCCTGACAGACCCGGAAGGTCTGAAAGATTTCGACAGCGGCGGCTACCGCTATATCCCTGACATGTCGGAAAAGGACCGTTGGGTTTTCCTGCGTGACTATCCGGAGAATTCGGAAACATCGTAAGCAACCAGTTCTACGGTGTTTCCTTCGGGGTCTTTGGTGAAAATCCCGCACCAGCCGATCCAGCCAAAATGC
This sequence comes from Pseudohalocynthiibacter aestuariivivens, assembly GCF_018457175.1. Taxonomy (GTDB): domain Bacteria; phylum Pseudomonadota; class Alphaproteobacteria; order Rhodobacterales; family Rhodobacteraceae; genus Pseudohalocynthiibacter; species Pseudohalocynthiibacter aestuariivivens. The sequence goes on along the minus strand of NZ_JAGFNU010000011.1, from coordinate 100,269 downwards.
TCCACCGTATAGGGCTGTTTAATCTGTTCATACCAGGTCATTACAGCCTCTTGTTCCTTATAGGGCAGTGACAGAGCAATGTGGTGGAGAGAGGATTGTGCACCCGCTTCATCCTGTTCGTCACCGGGAAACAGTGCAAGTACGGCTGTGTGGCCGTTAAAACCATCTGCAATTTTGAGAAAGATAATACTGGTGTTGTGGTCGCCGCTTAAGCGCGTCAATCCGACGACGTCCTGATAAAACTGCGCCATTAGATGCACGTCTTTGCACCGAATAGCTATTTCTCCTAGCGCGCGGGGGCGAAAGCCCTTTTGGTCTGTCATGGAAACAGTTTCTTAATTGCGTCGCTGCGCGACAAGCCTTTTTCTCTTCTGACTAGGGCGGTGCATAAGATAGCGGTCACGCTCCGCACGCACAGTTTCTAAAGCATTAATCCACCGTTTGTATTGCTCGTTTTCGCAATCAATATCGAGAAAATACGAACTGGCGTTTCAATTTCTCAGGCCATTAATAATGGTCGGAATATCACCAATGGAATTTTAACGGCTTTAGGAGGAGCTGCCGCAATAAACCTCCTCGCCACCCCTGGGCCAAGGCGTGAGTTAGAGCGTTTGAAATCTGAAGTTAAGAATGAGTTGGAAAACATCGGGCGTATGAATCAAAGTCGTCTGAATGTCTTGGAACAAATGGAACGCGACGGATGTAATGCTGTCCTAGTTTAATGTTGCTTTGAAGCCCGCTCCCATAGGACGTAGCGGCGTATGTCCCAAACAAACACCCAGAATGCAGTGGTAAGGGCAAAAAACCAGAGATCGCCCCATTCATCCATTCTCACACTATAGGAAGCTAAAAGGAATAAGGCATAGAAGATCTTGAAATAGTGATAACGCTTTGAACTTGGGGGAGGCGTAGATTCGGGCATGGTGGCGCTCTCTTTGACAGGCTTTGTTTTTTGGGCGATCAGGCTGCGTAGCGTTAAATGGACATCAGATGTCGAACTGAGCATGTTGAGTTGATTAGCCTTCAGCCTGGGAATGAGATTCTGAAAAAGTTAACTTTCGGTGTGCGTCGTTGCGCCGAATGGCAATCCCTTTCGGTCGCCCGCCTAGACGGCGGCCTTCGCTGACACCGGGACGTAATCAGAAGGCCAAACATCAGCGCAATCTTTGGGTTTTGCGGAGGTGATTTTGTTATGAATGGCGGTTTTGTCCAAAGGTTTCGTCAGGTAGAAATCAAGCCCTGCTGCCAGAATTTCAGCGCCATCCCCCATTAAAGCATGCGCAGTTACGGCAATGATCGGGATGCGTGGTCTCTGTTCAAGAACCTCTATTTTGCGAATTTTTCGGGTTGCTTCTTTCCCGTCAATTTCAGGCATTGAGATGTCCATGAAAATCAGGTCAGGCTGAAAGTCCTGATAGGCGTCAATCGCCTCCTGCCCATTGTTCACGATTTTCAATTTGATGTTCAGCGATTTTACATATTTTCGAAAAACGAGTTGGTTCGTTTTGTTATCTTCGGCGGTGAGAACCCTCATCCTTCTGCCAGGTTCTCCGGGTCGCTTAAGGCCCGTTGCGCCATGGGTCTCCAGATCTGCGACCGACTGTTCCAGGGGGAACAGATCTAACAAAGTACTGTACAGCAGGCTGCGGGGCACAGGTTTCTGCAAGAGCTTGCGCACCCCGGTGTCTCTAAAATTGTTGAGTTGCAGCTGGTTCGTATGTGTTAAGAAAATGATGGGAAGTGCGGGGGTCTTTTGGTGCAGCTTATTGGCAAATTCCTCTGGTGTCAGATCAATCAGGTCTGTTTCGGTTATGGCTACATCAAATTTGTCGGTGTTACCGCCAAACAGATCTTTCGCCCGGAGGTAGACACTTGATTGAACACCAAGTGCAGAAAGTTGACGGTTAAGGATTTCGCCAGTCATGGGGTTTGGCGTTACGATTGCGGCATGCATTAAATGGTTGGGCAAGGCCGAGAGCGCCCTTTGCTGCGTATCTGCAACCGGAAGCGACACCATGAACCCAAAGCAAGACCCTTCATCCACGACAGAGTCTACCCAAAGCTCACCACCCATTAATTCGATCAGTTCTTTGCTAATCGCAAGGCCAAGCCCGGTGCCTTCAAATTTGCGGTTACGCTCATCTTCGACCTGATTGAATTCTCCAAAAACATGATCGACCATGTCCGCGGGAATGCCGATACCGGTGTCTTCGATAGATATATGAATTTGCGTAACGCCAGGTTCAGTCTTCTCAAAACCAACAACGTTGATCACGACGTACCCTTCAAGCGTGAATTTAAGCGCATTTCCGATGAGGTTGGTCAGCACCTGCCGAATGCGCCCAACATCCCCGATAAAGACGGTTGGAAGCAACAAATCAAAGTCAACAAGCAGGTCGATGCCCTTCTCGCGCGCAGAAGGAAGCAGAAGAAAAACAATTTCATAAATGCAACGTTCCAGATCAAATGGTGCAGGATTAAGCGTCAGTTTTTTCGCTTCAATTTTCGAATAGTCCAGAACATCATTGATAATCACCAACAATGCCTCAGCGGAGCTTTTGATTGTGTTGGCGTATAACAGCTGCTCTTCGTTCAGCGCAGTTTCGCGCAGCAGGTTGGCCATTCCGACAACCCCATTCATCGGGGTGCGAATTTCATGGCTCATGTTTGCCAGAAAGGTAGATTTCGCGCGGTTTGCAGCCTCTGCTTTTTTGCGCGCTTCCTTCATTTCTTTTTCGTGTTGGATCGTATCGGTGATGTTGAGTGCAAGGGACACGGTCTCGCCATCGCGTGACCGTTTATCCACCAGTTTCAGGTAGTGCCCATTCCACAGCTTTATAGTTTGTTGTGGGATTTCTTCTTTGTGCCAGCGTATGAGCATTTCCGTCTGCCAAGCGGACGGGCATTGATCGCCAATATCGACAATGCCTTCTTCGGTTGCCAGTTCCAGCAGGCGTGTATAGGTGACAAAAGGTGCGGCTTCTTCAATACCGTCAAAGGCTGCAAGATAGCTTTTGTTCGCGGCGACCAGCCTGTGCTCTTTGTCGAAAACGGCAAAGCCGTCTTCGATCGTTTCAATGGAATCCCACAACCTTCGTTCGGCGATCACCACTTTGCTTTCTGCAGTCTTCAGATCAAACCGAACCTTGGTGTTTTCACCTTTCAATGCTTCGGCCACAGATCGAACATCATTCATTTCCTGACGTTTTTCGATAATTTCATCTGATAACGCGCGTGCATGGTGACTTAGCTTTTGGTTCGCTTGAAACAGTTCCGTCTGTTTCAATTCCAAAAGCCGCTCTGCTGCCAATCGCGCGCGTCTTTCCTGCGCGAGTTTTTCTGAAAGGCTCATTCCATCACCTCGGAAAATTCCGAATCGTCTTTGACGGACTATTCCAGAACAGCCTGAACAGGCACTTAACCGCGACGGGGAAAATGTTGCCAAACCCGCTGTAGCCGTGCGACCATTGATCGAAAGCCGAGGAGGTGTCCGATGCGTTTTATTTTCAATTCATTTGTTGTTTTATTCTTTTCAGCCACCACGCTTTGGGCCGAAAGTGCTATGCCTGAAAGGCGTCTTACATTGACCCGAGATCTGGATTTCTATGGCTCAGACCTGCAGAATATTTTTGATACAACGCTGGAGGCCTGTCAGCGCATTTGCCTCTCGAACAAAGATTGCAGCGCTTTTACCTTCAACACACGCTCGAATGCTTGCTTTCCAAAAAGCACGGTGACCGAGGCGCAGCCTTATGAAGGTGCGGTTTCGGGTCGGGTTTTGCGGACAGACACCACTGTTTTAGCAACCGCCGCAACGCGACAGGCTTCGCTTGGGTTTTTGAATGAGAATGATCTAGCGGCCGCGCGTTCACTGGCAGGGGAGCTGGCTGGTTTGCATGTGACTGGCGAATGGACCGCAAAGGCACATCTGAATGCCGCCCGTACCCGCGCCGCAGCGGGTGAAACACGAAACGCATTATGGTTTACCGGTGCTGCGCTTAACCTGACTGATGCACCTGATCAATGGGCCGAGTATGCGCGCTTTGCGCTTCAACTGGCGACAGAGGATCGCGACCAAAGCTATACCTATAACGCTCGTGCAGTGTCAGCATCGGTCAATAGCTATCTGCGGGCATCGACCACAGCAGAACAGGTTTCTGCACTGACTGTCCTGGCGCAAGCACTTGAAAGACAGAATCGTGGGCGTGATATGATCCCGGCTCTAAGGCTTGCACAGGCCACGCAGCCACGGGACGAAACACAAGCCGCGCTGGAAGACGCAATTGGCAAATATGGTTTCCGCATCACAGAGCACACCGTTGACAGCGACGCCGCAACCCCGCGGATCTGCGCTGTGTTTTCCGAAGATCTGGTGCAGGCTGGGTTAGATTATTCACCTTATGTGCAATTGCCTGAAGCTGGGATGACCGTTGAACAGAACGGGCAACAGATTTGCATAGAGGGTGTCGAACATGGCAGCCGCTACCGCGTTCAGTTCCGTGAAGGACTGCCTGCCGCCAGTGGCGAAGCGCTTAGCAAATCGGTTGAACTGAACCTTTACGTTCGCGATCGCAGCCCTGCTGTTAGGTTCTCAGGTAGAGCCTACGTATTGCCAAAGTCTGGCGATGCTGCTCTGCCAATTGAATCGGTCAACGTTGATACTGTTGATCTGACACTCAGCCGAGTGAGTGATCGTAACCTTCTGCGTGCCATTCAGGACAATTACTTTGGCCGTCCGATGAATTATTGGCAGGAACAGAACTTCAGTTCTGATATTGCCGAACAGATATGGCAGGGTACTGGCAGCGTTGAGATGACGCTCAATCAGGATATGACCACGCGCCTGCCAATGGGCGATGTTATCGGGGAGTTGCCAGCGGGCATTTATACCCTGCGTGCGTCAGTTCCGGGTTCCGACAGTGATACGCCTACAGCGACGCAATGGTTTGTTCTTTCTGACCTTGGAATTGCCACGCTGAGCGGTGCAGATGGGCTGCATGTCTTTGTGCGAAGCCTGGGAAGCGCTGCGCCAAAAGAAGGCACAGCCGTCACCCTGCTTTCACGTGCGAACGCGGTATTGGCTGAGACTATGACCGATGCGCGTGGCTATGCGCATTTCGCAGAGGGTCTGATCAGCGGGCGCGGCGCGTCTGCTCCGGCACTTTTGACAGTGGCAGACCGGAAAACAGACATTGCGTTTCTGTCGCTGACTGACCCAGAGTTTGACCTCTCGGATCGCGGGGTCGAAGGCCGTGCACCTGCCGGGGCCATCGATGTTTTTGTAACGACTGACAGGGGCGCCTACCGCGCTGGTGAAACAGTGCATGCGACTGCACTAGCGCGTGATGGAAAGGCAGAGGCGCTTTCTGGTCTGCCGCTAACCGCGGTACTGACCCGCCCCGATGGTGTGGAATACAGCCGTGAAACCTCGACCGATGCACAGGCAGGAGGCCATGTTTTCGACCTGCCCATCATTCCTTCGGCACCACGAGGCACCTGGCGACTGGCGCTTTACGCTGATCCGGATGCGCCGGCGCTGACCCGCACCAGTTTTCTGGTTGAGGATCTTTTGCCAGAGCGGATCGACTTTATCCTCGCACTCCCCGACACGCCGTTGCGTCTAAGCGATCAGCCAACACTGACTGTTGATGCGCGATACCTGTTCGGGGCACCCGGCGCGGAATTGCCTGTTGAAGGCGAAGTTCTGGTCCGTGCAACAAACGGGCTGCCCGACTTTCCCGGGTATGTCTTTGGCCGATATGACCAGAGGTTCGAACCACAGATAGATGTTCTGCCATTCGGGCAGCGCACAGATGCCGCTGGCCGCGCGATGCTGCCAGTGACCTTTCCACAGTTCGAAGGCGTGATTGATCGCCCACTTGAGGCACGTCTGACCGTGCGTGTGGCCGAAGGGTCCGGTCGCCCGGTAGAGCGTGAACTGACACAACGCCTTGCCCCTGCAAGCTCGCTTATTGGGATCAAGCCCTTGTTTGACGGCGTTGTCGCCGAAGGCAGCAAAGCCCATTTTAATGTGATCGCTATTGATGAAACAGAAACCCCAACCCCAATGCGGGTACGCTGGTCAATCAACCGGGTCGAAACACACTATCAGTGGTATCGACTTTACGGCAACTGGAACTGGGAGCCAACGGTTACACGTAGTCGTGTGGCAAGTGGTGAGGCTGACCTGAACGGCACCCCGCTTGAGATTAGCGCACCAGTCGAATGGGGTCGCTATGAAGTTAAAGTAGAACGCCTTGGCAGTGACTATACTGCCAGCTCTACAGACTTTTACGCGGGCTGGTACGCACCGGCAGATGCGTCGGCCACACCTGATACGCTGGCCGTGTCGCTAGACAAACCAGCTTACGCAAGCGGTGAGACCGCGACTTTGCGTGTTGTGCCACGATATGCGGGAAAGGCGCTGATCACGGTCGTTTCAAACCGCCTTATTGATATGCAGACGGTCGAGGTGTCTGAGGGTGAAAACCTGATCCCGCTTACGGTGACGGATGACTGGGGTGCCGGGGCTTACGTCACCGCTACAGTCATTCGCCCGATGGATGTTGCAGTAGGGCATAACCCTGCCCGCGCGCTGGGCCTTTCGTATGCACCAGTTGATCCGGGGCTGCACAAGCTTACTGCATCGTTCGATGTTCCGGCAGAATCTGCTCCGCGGTCTGCGCTTGATGTCGCCTTGAAAGTTGACGAGATTTCTCCGGGCGAAACCGCTTATGCGACAATTGCCGCTGTAGATGTTGGCATCCTCAATCTCACAGCCTTTGAAAGCCCGGACCCATCGGATCACTACTTTGGTCAGCGCAAGCTGGGCATGGGAATGCGTGATCTTTATGGCCGCCTGATTGACGGAATGAATGGGGCAATGGGCACCGTGCGCTCTGGTGGAGACGCTGGTGCGCAAGGCCGGCTGCAATCCCCGCCGCCGACTGAGGAACTCGTTGCCTACTTCTCCGGCCCGGTCACGGTTGGCGCAGATGGTATTGCGCGCACCAGCTTTGACATGCCGTCGTTCAATGGCACCGTTCGGCTGATGGCTGTGGTCTGGTCGGGCACTGGCGTGGGTCAGGCAGAGGCAGACATTCTGGTGCGCGATCCGGTTGTAGTTACCGCCAGTTTGCCCCGGTTCCTGTCGCCGGGGGATGAGACCCGGATGCTATTGGAAGTGGTGCATGCCACCGGGCCATCCGGTCGGGTTGGGCTTGATGTAACGGCAGATGGGGTAACGCTTGGCACGCTTCCATCGGGCTTTGATATCGGTGACCAAGGCAAATTCACAGTTTCCGTACCCGTCACGGCAGGGGATGTTGGCCTGCAAACGATCAACATTGCGCTAACCACACCCGATGGTCGGCAGCTCACCAAAACAGTCACTATTCCGGTGCAAATTGGCGATCCTGAGATCGCGCGCACCAGCCGGTTTACACTCGCTGCGGGGAAAAGTTTCAGCTTTGATGCGGATGTTTTTGCTGATCTGCGTTCCGGAACTGGCACTGCAACCCTTTCAGTTGGCCCGCTTGCACGGTTCGATGCGCCGGGTCTTTTGCAGGCGCTTGATCGTTACCCCTATGGCTGTACCGAACAGGTCACATCGCGAGCGCTGCCGCTGCTGTATTTCGATCAGGTTGCAGAGGTGATGGGCCTTGCAACGCGTGATCAGGTTGCCTTGCGCATTAATCAGGCGATTGCAGAGGTTCTGACCAACCAATCCTCGAATGGGGCGTTTGGCCTGTGGCGCGCAGATACAGGTGACTTCTGGCTTGATGCTTATGTCACAGACTTCCTGGGTCGCGCCCGAACGCAGGGCTTTACCGTTCCTGATCTGGCGTTCCGGCAGGCCCTGAATAATCTGCGAAATCAGGTCAACTACGCCCCTGATTTTGATGAGGGCGGGCAAGAGATTGCCTATGCGCTCTTTGTTTTGGCACGCGAAGGGGCCGCAGCCACGGGCGACTTGCGTTACTACGCCGATGTAAAAGGCGATGCCTTTTCCACGCCGCTTGCCGCCGCGCAGCTTGCTGCGGCATTGGCAAGCTATGGTGACCAGACTCGCGCAGATGCAATGTTTGCCCGCGCTGCGCGCCTGATGGCCAGCCGGATGGGTGACGAGACCGCGCAGCTTTGGCGCACCGATTATGGCACCAACCTGCGCGATGCGGCTGCGGTGTTGACCCTTGCGGTTGAGGCCGGGACAGAGGTGATTGATCGTGCCACGCTTGCGGATCGAATTGCGCCTTTGCAGGGTTCTCGCAACCGATCAACGCAAGAGGCGATGTGGACCCTTCTGGCGGCAAACGCCCTGATCCAGTCTCCGCAGATGCAGGGCTTCACGGTGAGCGGTGAATCGGTTGATGGCCCACTTGTGCGTGTTCTCGAGAGCCAGACAAATACCGGTTCACTTGAAATCCGTAACGGTAGTGAAAATGAAGCCACAGTTACGGTAACTACCTTTGGTATCCCCTCGGAACCAGAGCCGGCGGGCGGCAATGGGTATGCTATAGAAAGGCTCTATTACACCTTAGATGGTGCTGAAGTAGCGCCAGATCGTGTTCCTGTCGGGACGCGTCTTGTGACTGTTATCAAGGTCTCACCCTTCGCGAAAATCGAGGCACGCCTGATGGTCAATGACCCGCTTCCGGCTGGGTTTGAAATTGATAACCCGAACCTGATGCGTGGGGGTGATATCGGCGCACTTGAGTGGTTGGAATTGCATGAGGACGTGGAAACTACGGAGTTTCGGCAAGATCGTTTTCTTGCCGCTGTTGACTGGCGCAGCGATAAGCCTTTCCGGCTTGCCTATATCGTCCGAGCGATTTCACCGGGCTCATTCCACCATCCGGCGGCAAGCGTTGAAGATATGTATCGCCCAGCGTTCCGCGCCCGCACTGCTGCGGGGCAGATCAAGGTTGTTGAATGATACGCCGCTTTGGCATCTTCCTGCTGGTTGCGGGGTTGTTGATTACGGCTGCCGTTCGCGATGAATTTGATCGCTGGGTGAACGCGACAGAACTGCCAGTTTTGCTGACGGAAACATCGGTCGAGGTTCTGGCGCGCGACGGAACATTGTTGCGGGCATATACCGTTGCCGATGGGCGCTGGCGGTTGGCGACCACGCTTGACGGAACAGACCCCGGCTACCTTCAGATGCTTATCGCGTTTGAGGATAAAAGGTTCTTCCAGCATTCCGGCGTTGATTTGCGTGCCATGCTGCGCGCGCTAGGGCAAGCCATATGGAATGGGCGGGTGGTTTCAGGCGGCTCCACACTGACCATGCAGGTTGCGCGTTTGCTGGAAGATAGTGGTACCGGCCATTGGGCCGGAAAGCTGCGCCAGATCAGGGTCGCACTGGCCCTGGAAAGACAGCTCACAAAAGAGCAGATATTGACGCTTTATCTCAATCGAGCACCGTTTGGCGGAAATCTGGAAGGATTGCGCGCGGCAACACGCGCATATTTTGGTAAAGATCCGCGTCGGTTAACCCCGGCTCAAGCTGCGGTGTTGATCGCTTTGCCTCAGGCCCCGGAAACACGTAGGCCAGACCGTTACCAAGGTCGTGCAACAGTTGCTCGGGATCGTGTTTTGGAGCGCATGAGTCGCGCTGGAATATTGGATGCTGGCGACGTAATTGCCGCAAAAACAGAGTCTGTTCCGGCGGAAAGGCGTAGTTTTCCTGCCTTGGCCCCCCATATTGCGGATCGCGCTATTGCGGAGAATTCCCAGCAGAATCGTCACGATCTGACACTTGATGCCGCGCTACAATCTTCCTTGGAAAAACTCGCCAGTGATGCAGTGGCCGGGCATGGCGACCGTCTGTCTGTTGCAATGCTGGTTGCAGATCATCAAACTGGCGAAATCCTCGCCTCGGTTGGGTCGGCTTCGTACCGCGCCGACGGTCGGCAGGGATTTGTCGATATGACGCAGGCACTGCGTTCTCCGGGCTCCACCCTTAAACCGCTTGTTTATGCTCTCGCGTTTGAGCAAGGGCTCGCGCATCCGGAAACACTGATCGACGATCGCCCGACAGCCTTTGGCAGCTATATGCCACAAAATTTTGATGGGGCGTTTCGCGGGACACTGAGGGTGCGTGATGCGCTTCAGCAGTCCCTCAATATCCCCGTGGTGACGCTGACAGAGGCGTTGGGACCCGCGCATTTGATGGCGCGTTTGCGTCGCTCGGGTGCCACGCCAGTCGTCCCTGGCGGTCAACCAGGACTTGCTGTTGCTCTGGGTGGGGTCGGGATCACCCTGACGGACATGGTGCAGCTTTACGGTGCCCTTGCGAATGGCGGTATGTCGCAGCCATTGCGTTGGAAAACAGGCTCTATTCAGGCTGAAAACAATGCAAATGTGACGTCACCCGAGGCCGCGTGGCAGGTGGGAAACATACTCTCGGGTCTTGCCCCTCCGCCGAATGCGCCGCGCAACAGGCTTGCCTACAAGACAGGCACCTCTTACGGCCACCGGGACGCATGGGCCATTGGTTATGATGGTAAACATGTGATTGGTGTTTGGTTTGGTCGCCCTGACGGAACACCTGTCCCCGGAGTGTTTGGCGGAGATCTTGCAGCCCCATTGCTGTTTGATGCATTTGCGCGTCTGAAGCCAGAGCTGGCCCCGCTCCCGCCACCACCACCCGCAACGCTGATCGTCGGCAATGCAGACCTGCCACAACCCTTGCAACGGTTCCGCAGCCGAACCGCTGTCTTTGAGCCTGACAACAACGCACCAAAGCTCGCCTTTCCACCAGACGGCGCGGTGCTTGATTTATCTGACACTTTGGTCGTGAAGGTCCGCAATGGCCTTGCACCCTTCACATGGTTGATGAACGGCCAGCCCGTTGTTGTGTCGACCTACGAAAGACAATCCCAGATACCGCTGGCGGGCCCCGGCTTTTTACATCTTTCCGTTATTGATGCCGAAGGTCAGGCAGCACGGGCGGATATTTCCCTCAGATAGACCAGCGCAAGCAGATCAAAGTCGCTCTATCGCCAAGGCAATGCCCTGGCCGCCGCCAATGCACATCGTGATCAATGCTTTGTTTCCGCTTATCCGCTCCAGCTCATAGAGGGCTTTAACGGTTAAAATGGCACCCGTCGCACCCACCGGGTGACCCAAAGCAATCGCGCCACCATTTGGGTTGACCTTTGCCGGGTCAAAGCCAAGCGCGTTGCTGACGGCAAGCGCCTGCGCAGCAAAAGCTTCGTTGGATTCAATCAGGTCAAAATCATCTACGGTGAGGCCCGTTTTCTTGAGCAGCTTTTCAACCGCCGGAATTGGCCCAACGCCCATAACTTCGGGTCGCACACCCGCGTGGGCATACCCGATGATCCGCGCCTTTGGGCGCAAACCCGCACGCTCTGCCGCATCGGCCCGCGCAAGGATAACCACGCCTGCGCCATCGTTAATACCAGAGGCATTTCCGGCGGTAACAGAGCCGTTTTTCTGGAAAGCGGTGCGTAAGCCAGCCAAAGCTTCTGCGCTGGTTTCTTTGGGGTGTTCATCTGTGTCGAAGTCTATCATTTCCCGCCCGGCGCGTACTTCGACCGTTGCGATCTGAGATTTGAAATGCCCTGCTTTAATTGCAGTTGCTGCACGCCGCTGGCTTTCCAGTGCAAAGGCGTCCTGCATCTCGCGGCTGACCTGGTGCTCGGAGGCGACATTCTCGGCGGTTACGCCCATGTGGCCGGTGCCAAAGGGGCATTGCAATGTACCAAGCATCATGTCCTGCGATACCACATTGCCCATTTTTTGCCCCCATCGCGCGGCGGGCATGATGTAGGGAGAACGGCTCATGCATTCAGCACCGCCGGCCAGAGCAAAATCTGCATCCCCGTCTGCAAGCGCCTGCGCCGCAGAAGTAATTGCCTGCACGCCAGAACCACAAAGCCGGTTAACGTTCATCGCCGGGGTGCTTTCCGGTACACCTGCCTGCATCGCCGCGACGCGAGACAAGTACATATCGCGGGGTTCGGTATTGATGATGTGGCCGAAAACCACATGACCGATCTGCTTGCCGTCAACCCCGGCGCGCTCCATCGCCGCTTTCGCAGCAATCGTTCCAAGCTCGATGGGGGGTGTACCAGCGAGTGATCCGCCAAAGGTGCCAATTGCCGTGCGTGCGCCATCAAGTATCACAATATCAGTCATGGGTGTTCCTCATCGAAATTTTGATGGTAGTCTAACGCCAAGCACCACGTCTGCGCAGCATGACGTTCCGTCACAAGCGGTCACAATTTTCTGTATTGTCCAGAAATCGTTTAAGCAGAGCTCGAAACGTTCCTGCGTCATCGCCCAGGCTTTGCATTGCGTCGTCCTCATAGGCGCGCGCCATCGGTGCGATATCGTCAATCATACTGCGCCCCTTATCTGTCAGCGCCAGTTCAACGAGCCTGCGGTCGGTTTTGTTCACGCGTTTCGTGACATAGCCGGACGCCTCTAGACGGCTTGCGGCCCGGCTTACCTTGGATTTGTCCATATCAACCCGATTGTGAATTTCCCGTACGCTGACAGCACCAGCCTGCGAAAGATGCGCAACAACCCGCCATTCCGGTACGGAAATATTATATTTCTGCCTGTATAGAGCCGAAAACATACGGCTGGCGCGCGAGGACGCCACTGCAAGCTGGTAGGGTAAAAAACTGTCCAGAACAAATTCGGTCATCATCCAGCCCTTATTTCATTGCATCTAATATGACTGCATGTTTCCACGCCTGATTCAAGTGATTGACACATAGAGGGCGCACAGCGCAGGGTCCGGTTATGTCTGAAAGCACCGAAATACTCGATCGTCTTGCGATGCGGCTGAAAGAAACCCGCCGCTCGAAGGGGTTGTCGCTGGAAGCCGTTTCGAAACTGTCCGGCGTGTCCCGGTCGATGGTCAGTCAGATTGAAAGAGGCGAGTCTTCGCCAACGGTTGCAACGCTCTGGAACCTGACACAGGCGCTACAGGTGGATTTTGCAGGGCTTCTTGAGGGAGGCGATACGGTTGATCAGATCGAAGTGATCCGTGCAGATCAGACTCCGACAATTGTGCAACGCGGCGAAGGGTGCCGTATTCGCATACTATCGCCCCCCGAAGACGCGGGGCGGCACGAGGTTTACGATTTACGGTTCGAGATTGGTGGCGTTCTTGATAGCCAGCCACATGCCCAGGGTGCGCGTGAAGCGTTAACCGTTGTTTCTGGAAAAGTCCGCGTGACCTCGGGCGAGGTCAGTGAAATATTGAACGAAGACGATACCGGACATTACGCCGCGGACTGCACCCACAGGATTGAGGCGCTTGATGGTCCTGCCCGTGCATTTTTGACTGTCCAGAATGCTTAAAACGAACAATCCATACGACCAACAGGCATAGTTAGGCTCTATTTTTTCGTATTTAAGTAGCAAATGACGAGTTGGCACCTGCGTAGCGGTTCCGTTGCACTGAGGACGCTATCGGGCTTTTTCCAGAGCTTTGCAGATCTTTTCCATATGTGTGTAATCAGTGCCGCAGCACCCACCGAAAACGTTCATGTGCGGGTAGTTCATTTTCAGGTCGCTATACTGGTGCGCCAACTCATCTGGGTTTCCCTCATCCAGGTGCCCGAGTTGGCACAATGTTCCGTGATCAAGAGAAGAGGCATTCGCACGAATACCGCGAATGCGCTTTGACCATTTTTTTTGCGCAAGCGCAGGCCCAAAATCGGAAGGGTGTGAACAGTTTATCATGTAGTACGCTGGTGCATTGCCCGTGGCATCGTCAACCAGATTGATTGCCTCTCCAAGGGTTTCGCCGCTTCTAAGGCGCCGGTTCTTTTCCAACGTGAATGAGATTACAGAAGGCAGACCGGATGACTTTGCCGCCTGTGCAATGCCAATCGCTTCTTGCGTTGAATTTAATGTGAGCGCAGTGACAATGTTAAAACCGGCGTCCTTGAATGTTTCAATTTGCTCCGCGTGATAATCCGCAGAACCTTTTGACGTCAGAGTCTTATTTTGTTGGTACGCATCGCCCTTGGGCCCGATACAGCCGCTATAAACCGTATCCTCTGCGTTCAAACCGGCTTCTTCAGCAACCTCCTGGTAAAGCGAAAGACATCGGCGGTTCATTTCGGCCAGTGATTTATCCGTATATCCGAGCAGATGCCCCCAGTCCCGACTGGCCCTATAAGTCAGGCTGTCAAAGATGAACCCGGTATTCCGAATTTTTGCGATATCAGCAAATGCGCGGTAGTAGGACCGTAGCGCCTTGGTGGCTGTTGCGTCGTTCAACAAATGGAATGCGCTAAACTCCGGCAGGTCAAACCCACGTTTGTACATTAGCCAGGTTTCGGTGCCGCCATCGGTCAGATATAATTTATGTGTTTCATGGGGTAATGTTGGTGATGGCCGTGTCATCTTGATCTCCTGACTAAGAAACTTGCCAACTTGGCTTATGCAGAGATGCTATTTCAACCGCCTGATTGACAACAAACGATATTAATTCGCACGATAGATTAGTTTTTCTAATGTATGGTTCGATGCGTCGGCAAATGCCCACTCTCAATCAATTGCCCGGCTGTGAATTGTCCTATATCACGGAATGAAATCCGTTATATTGCATAAGTTCGCTATTATGGTAGAAAGCACCCAAAGGGAGCAGAGCATGACAAAGCGATTCTTAGACCAGATACGTGAGACACTGACTCAGATCGATGCTGATGGGTTGATGAAGCGCGAGCGACTTATCACATCGCCCCAGGGCGGGCGTATAACGGTGTCTCAAAATGGGAAGACCCGTGAAAATGTCGTGAACCTCTGCGCAAACAATTATCTTGGTCTGGCAGATAACGCAGATCTGATTAAAGCTGCAAAAGACAGCTATGACGCACAGGGCTATGGCATGGCGTCGGTCCGATTCATTTGCGGAACAAAGGATATTCACAGACAGTTGGAGCAACGTCTTGCTGGCTTTCTTGGCAAAGACGATTCCATTCTGTTTGCAGCCTGTTTTGACGCGAATGGTGCAGTATTCGAGCCGCTTTTAGGACCGGAAGACGCTGTTATTTCAGATTCGCTGAACCATGCTTCTATCATCGACGGCATCCGCCTGTGCAAAGCACGGCGGTTTCGCTACGCGAACTCGAATATGGGCGAACTCGAGGATCGTTTGAAAGAAGCGCGCGAAGGCGGTGCGCGCCACATCATGATTGCCACCGACGGTGTGTTTTCGATGGATGGGTATCTTGCGAAGTTGCCAGAGATCACCGCACTTGCGGAAAAATACGAGGCACTTGTCCTGATCGACGATTGCCACGCAACCGGGTTCATGGGTCCACAAGGGCGCGGGATGCCCGCGCATTTCGGCGTTGATGTTGATATTCTGACTGGCACATTGGGCAAGGCGCTTGGCGGAGCTATCGGTGGATACATCGCTGGCCCTCAGCCAGTCATTGACCTGTTGCGCCAGCGTGCGCGACCTTACCTGTTTTCAAACTCTCTGCCGCCGGCTGTTGTCATGGCAGGCCTCAAAGCGCTCGACTTGGTCGAAGCGGGTGATGATCTGCGCCAGCAGCTTTTTGAAAACACGGCTTATTGGCGTGCCGGTTTGACCGATTTGGGTTTTGATCTTTTGCAGGGCGAACACCCGATTGTTCCGGTGATGCTGGGCGACGCACGACTTTCACAAGACATGGCCGCCGCCTTATTTGACCTGGGTGTCTATGTCGCCGGCTTCTTTTTTCCGGTGGTACCAAAAGGTCGTGCACGGATCAGAACGCAGATGAATGCGGCTCTAACAAGGGCCGATCTGGATTTTGCGCTTGATGCTTTTGCGGAGGCGGGTCGAAAAACGGGAGTGTTGTCATGACGAATATGATGAAGGCTCTGGTAAAGGCCAAACCAGAAGAAGGCCTTTGGATGGAACACCACCCGGTTCCGGAGATCGGCCCGGATGACGTTCTGATCCGCATCCATAAAACAGGAATATGCGGCACGGATATCCATATCTGGAATTGGGATGAATGGGCGGCCAAAACCGTTCCCGTGCCCCTTATCACAGGTCACGAATTCGCGGGAGAGATTGTCGAACTTGGCAAAAACGTCGAAGGGCTGACAATCGGCCAGCGTTGCTCGGGTGAGGGGCATCTTATCGGTAAAACATCCCGTCAGTCGCGGGCGGGAAAATTTCACCTTGATCCAGCAACTCGCGGTATTGGTGTGAACGAACAGGGCGCATTCGCTGAATATCTGCGGCTTCCCGCCTTTAACGTTGTTCCCCTTCCGGACGAAATTTCCGATGACATCGGAGCAATCCTTGACCCGCTTGGAAATGCTGTTCACACTGCTTTGTCATTTGATCTTGTGGGCGAGGATGTATTGGTCACCGGTGCAGGACCCATCGGCATTATGGCGGCTGCAGTTGCAAGGCATGTTGGCGCGCGCCACGTTGTGATCACAGACGTTAACCCTGACCGTCTTGCACTGGCCGGCCGCGTTGCAGATGTACGCCCGGTGAATGTGCTGGAAGAGGAACTTTCAGACGTAATAGAGTCTTTTAAGATGAAACAAGGTTTTGATGTCGGGCTTGAAATGTCCGGCAATCAGGCCGCACTTGACCAGATGGTCGAAGCGCTCGTTATGGGCGGGCGGATCGCGCTTCTTGGTATTCCGCCTGGCAAATCCCCGGTCGACTGGTCGCGCATCGTTTTCAAGGCAATCACGATCAAAGGTGTCTACGGGCGCGAGATTTTTGAAACCTGGTACAAGATGATCGCCATGTTGCAGAACGGGCTGGATGTTTCTGGCGTGATCACGCATCGTTTTCATGTTGATGATTTTCGCGAAGGTTTCGCCGCGATGAAAAGCGGATCATCCGGCAAGGTTGTTCTTGATTGGGGGTAGCGTGCGGTGCAAGCGCATGACTCTATACTCGGGGCTATAGGGAATACCCCAGCCGTCTGGCTGGATCGTATCGTGGCGTCACGCGGTCTGAACGGACGCATCCTTGCAAAACTTGACTACTTAAACCCCGGCTTTTCGAAAAAAGATCGTGCCGCCTTGGGAATTGTAGAAGAGGCAGAACGAAACGGCAGCCTTAAACCCGGCCAGACAGTGGTAGAGCTGACCTCTGGTAATATGGGGACCGGTCTCGCCATTGTTTGTTCGGTCAAAGGATATCCGTTCGTTGCAGTCATGTCGCGTGGCAACTCCCCCGAACGGGCCCGAATGATGGGGGCACTTGGGGCAGAGGTTGTTCTGGTTGACCAGTGTGAAGGTTCTATCCCAGGAGAGGTTTCGGGCGGGGACCTCTCAAAGGTGGATGACGTGGCCACGCAGATCACTGTTGACCGCGGTGCCTTTCGCGCGGATCAGTTTCACAGGCTTGGCAATCCGGACGCACATGCAAACAGCACGGCGCCCGAGATTTGGGAGCAGTCTGGCGGCACCCTTGATGCCTTTGTAGATTTTGCAGGGTCTGGCGGAACCTACACCGGGACGATCCGGGGGCTTAAAGCAGTGAAACCGGAAATACGTGGATACATTGTTGAACCGGATGGTGCTGCGGTTATATCAAAACAGGCTCTGACACGCCTTAATCATCCAATTCAGGGTGGCGGATACGCGATGCCGGATTTGGCTTTCTTGGAACGCGCGCCCATCGACGGAACCCTGATTGTAACTGGTGAAGAAGCACGTGAAGCCACACGCGCATTGGCAAAGGAAGAAGGAATTTTTGCCGGATTTTCAAGCGGCGCAAATTTGGCGGCCGCTTTACAATTGCTGGCGGGTGAACTTTCGAGAATGACCATCGCGATCGTAATCTGCGACAGTGGACTAAAGTATTTGTCTACTGATCTATGGGATTAGGATCGTTCCCCGCTTGACTTCGTTGCATTTGCAACGATATACTTTGCGCCATCTTCATTACAGAATGAGTGTATGATTGTGCAGGCTTGGTCTTGTCACCTGACGGGAGGAAACGCGAATGAATGTCCAGAAATCCACACGCGAAATGACACGTGCAGCGGCGCCACAAGGCAGTATCGATCCGTATTACATGCCAGGTTTTGGGAATGATTTTGAAACAGAGGCCCTGCCGGACGCCCTGCCGCAGGGCATGAACAGCCCACAAAGATGCAACTACGGGCTCTATGGTGAGCAGCTGACCGGGACCGCGTTTACCGCGCCCAGCCATCAAAACGAACGGACATGGTGCTATCGCATTCGCCCGTCCGTCAAACACACACATCGATTCGAAAAGATCGACGTGCCGATGTGGAAATCAGCGCCCTGCATTGACCCTGATATCATTTCTCTTGGCCAATACCGCTGGGATCCGGTGCCGCATACAGACACGCCGCTGACTTTTGTCACCGGCATGTACACAATGACTACCGCTGGCGATGTGAACACTCAGGTTGGAATGGCAAACCACATCTACCTTGTTACCGCCTCTATGGAGGATGATTACTTCTTCTCGGCTGATTCAGAGATGCTGATTATTCCGCAGGACGGAAAACTTCGATTCCACACTGAACTTGGCACAATCGATCTTGCGCCAAAGGAAATTGCAATTATTCCACGCGGTCTCGTGTTCCGGGTTGAACTGCTTGAAGGGCCTGCGCGCGGTTTCGTCTGTGAAAATTACGGTCAAAAGTTTGAATTACCAGGTCGCGGCCCGATTGGTGCAAACTGTATGGCGAACCGGAGAGACTTCAAAACCCCCGTGGCGGCATTTGAAGACCGCGAAGTTCCGTCAACAGTGACAGTAAAATGGTGCGGCCAGTTCCACAAAACTAACATCGGTCATAGCCCACTTGATGTGGTCGCATGGCACGGCAACTACGCACCGGTCAAATATGATCTCAGAACATATTGTCCGGTTGGCGCTATTTTGTTTGACCACCCTGACCCATCGATTTTTACTGTATTAACAGCACCTTCCGGTGTTCCCGGTACTGCTAACATCGACTTTGCGTTATTCCGCGAACGCTGGATGGTTGCTGAAAACACCTTCCGTCCGCCGTGGTATCACAAGAACATCATGAGCGAGCTGATGGGCAACATCTATGGCCAGTATGACGCAAAACCCGAAGGTTTTGTTCCCGGCGGCATGTCGCTTCACAACATGATGTTGCCACACGGCCCTGACGAAAACGCGTTTGAGGGTGCCTCAAACTCTGACCTCAAGCCTGAAAAGCTCGACAACACCATGTCCTTCATGATCGAAACGCGCTTCCCGCAACAACTGACACCATTTGCAGCAACCGAAGCACCATTGCAGGATGATTACATCGACTGCTGGACCGGTATTCACAAGAAATTCGATGGCACCCCCGGTTTGAAGTGAGTTGGCAAAAATGAAGCTTTATAGCTATTGGCGGTCTACGGCCGCCTACCGGGTCAGAATTGCGCTGAACCTGAAGGGTATCGACCACGAAACCGTTCCGGTGGATTTGGTCAAGGATGGCGGCCAGCAACACGCGCCTGACTATGTTGCGAAAAACCCGGCGCATCTTGTTCCGTCACTGGAATTGCCTGACGGAACTGTTCTGACCCAATCGCTTGCGATCATTGATTATCTGGATGCGCTTGTGCCAGAACCCACCTTGTTGGTGACTGATCCGGTGAAGCGCGCAAAGGAACTAGCGATTGCACACACGATCGCGATGGATATTCATCCCGTAAACAACCTTCGCGTGGTACAACATCTGAGCGCTGAGTTTGGCGCAGCTGCAGATGCAAAAGCAGAGTGGATGCGCCATTGGATGAAAATCGGATTTGATGCACTTTCTGCCCTGTTAGAGCCTAACAAACCCTTTGCGGCAGGCGAAAATCCTAGTCTCGCAGACATCTGTATCGTCGCGCAGATGTATAATGCGCACCGTTGGGGTCTTGACCTTGCACCATATGCCCGTCTTCTTGAAATAGAAGATGGCTGCCTTGCGTTGAAACCCTTTGCCGATGCACGGCCAGAGGCCCAGCCAGACGCCGCCTGAAAGGAACACTATGTCCGGACTGCTCAAATCCTGGGTTGAAAGTGCCAATTCGGCAGAAACCCAATTTCCGCTTAACAACCTGCCCTACGGCGTTTTCAGCATGTATGATGAAGAGCCCCGCTGCGGAGTTGCGATCGGAGATATGATTCTGGATGTGGCATATCTGGAAGAAGAAGGCGTTATTTCAATCGACGACGAACCAGTGCTTGATCTGCCATTCTGGAACGAAGTGATGGAAACGGGCCCTGAAAACTGGTCAGCACTGCGTGCCCGATTGACAGAGATTTTGGCAGAGGGTGGCGATGACGTGCTTTCCTCTGACTCGGAAATGCGGGCTCGGGCGCTTCTGCCCATGAAAGACGCGACTTTGCACTTGCCGTTGGTCGTTTCCGAATACACGGATTTTTACGCAGGCATGCAACACGCCAAGAATATGGGTGCAATCCTGCGCGGCTCCCCTGACCTACCGGCGAACTGGTTGCATATTCCTATCGGCTACAATGGCCGTGCGTCGTCTGTCGTAGTCTCGGGCACCGAAATTCACCGCCCCCTTGGCCAAACCAAGGCCCCGGATGCAGACATCCCATCCTTTGGCCCGACCAAACGGCTTGATATAGAGCTTGAAATGGGGGCCATTGTCGGCACAACTACCGCGCTTGGCCAACCGGTCACAGTTGATCAGGCCGACGCGATGATCTTTGGGTACGTGCTGCTCAATGACTGGTCCGCGCGCGACATTCAGGGGTGGGAGTATCAGCCGCTTGGTCCGTTTCAGGGCAAAGCCTTTGGCACCACGATAAGCCCATGGATCGTAACCGCAGAGGCACTGGAGGCATTTCGCAAGCCAACACCGCCCCGCGAAAAGGAACTGCTACCTTATCTGACCGAAAACAAACCCGGACTTTATGACATATCGCTTCAAGTTGATATGCAGCCAGAGGGTGCCGCAAAACCAACCACGATTTGCCAGACAAATTACGCGCGCATGTATTACTCAGCAGCACAACAATTGTGCCATCACGCGGTCTGCGGTTGCGCGATGAACGCAGGTGATTTGTTGGGCTCTGGCACCATTTCGGGCAGCAATAGAGACGAATATGGCTCTCTGATGGAACTTAGCTGGGCCGGAAAAGAACCGATCTCGCTCGATACGGGTGAGACCAGAACCTTTATCGAAGACGGTGACACGCTGACGCTGCGAGGTCACGCGCGGGGCGATGGGTTCACGATTGGTTTTGGTGAATGTACCGGTAAAATTCTGCCGGCAATCAACTTCCCCCCCAAAACATAGATGTCCGCGATAACGACATATCCGGTGTCAGAGCGCGCCTTGCCAATCTCTGATCACATCAAGCGGCCAGAGCAGCATAATAATATTCAGCGCGAGCCCGTCGCGGATTACAATGGCCGTCAACACCTCGAAGCCGATCACAATCGCGATGCTAAGCGAAACAGGCAGCCGCCCTGCCAGCCAGAAACCGACAAACATCGCAAGAATGTCGGCAACCGAGTTGATGACGCTGTCACCATAGTAATCAAGCGATATGGTTACTTCGCGGTACCGTTCAATCACCGCATTGGTGTTCTCCAGTATCTCCCACGCGCATTCAATCAGCGTCGCAACAACCAAACGCCATCCAATTGGTACCCGGCGCGCAACCAACCAAAGGGCGGCATAAAACAAAATTCCATGAATTATGTGGCTCGGTGTGTACCAATCCGACAGATGTTGCGAGTTCTCAGAACTCATCGTCTGCCCGTGCCAAAACTTGATATAACCACAGTCACAAATGGGCACACGGCCCATGCTCAGCAAGATAACAGCCGCCGCAAGAACGATGAAGCCCGTCAGCCAATAGGGGAATGTGCGATTGTTCCAGATCATTTGGCGACGGAATCACAGGTTGTAGACTGTGTCCATCGGTATCGTGCTAAAATGTGCGGGCGTCTGGCATCCTGTGTTGAAATCGCAATGGGAAATGGGCGGAACATTCGCCTCTAACCGATGAAACCGCTTAGAATTTTTTGAAAGGGCAACTTGATGGCCAAAGCATTCGCATCACAAGGCGATATGAGCGAGAAGAAAACCAGCTTTACTGAGGTGGGCGATGGGCTGTGGGCCTTTACCGCAGAAGGGGACCCCAATTCAGGTGTTATCATCGGTGATGACAGCGTCATGGTGATCGAAGCTCAGGCCACGCCGCGCCTTGCGAAAAAGGTGATCGAGGAGATCCGCAAAGTCACTGACAAACCGATCAGCCATCTCGTTCTGACGCACTACCACGCAGTCAGAGTTCTTGGCGCCAGCGCCTATGGCGTATCGCAGATCATCATGTCAGACGTTGCGCGATCAATGGTCGTGGAACGCGGCCAGGAAGACTGGGACAGTGAGTTTCAGCGCTTTCCGCGGCTGTTTGAAGGCCATGAATCCATTCCAGGCCTGACCTACCCCACAACAACCTTTTCAGACAGCATGACCGTCTATCTGGGCAATCGCAGGGTCGATATCATGCAATTGGGCCGCGCCCATACTGCTGGCGATGCAGTTGTCTGGGTGCCGGATGCCGAAGTGATGTTTACCGGCGATATCGTAGAATACCATTCTGCCTGCTATTGTGGTGACGGACATTTTGGTGACTGGGGGGACACGCTGGACAACATTGCATTCTTTGATCCGTCCTCAATTGCACCGGGGCGAGGGGACGCGTTGGTTGGCCGCGAGATGGTTTATGCGGCAATTGAAAGCACCCGTGACTTTGTAGAAAGCACTTATCGCCCCGCCGCTCGGGTTGCTGCGAAAGGTGGTACACTCAAAGAAGCATGGGACGCAGTTCGTGCAGAATGTGACCCTAAGTTTGCTGAATATGCGATTTATGAGCATTGCCTGCCCTTCAACGTGGCCCGCGCCTATGACGAAGCACGCGGCATAGACACCCCTCGTATCTGGACCGCACAACGCGATCTGGAAATGTGGGATGCGTTGCAAGGTTAAACACCAAACAGACGGAACTGGCAAAGAACTGGACGGCTAGAAAAGGCAAAGACGATGACCAAAATATTTGAAACACCGCTCTATCCATACACCCGTTCGCCGGATCAGGATGTATCCAGGATACGGCACCCGGTTGTTGTGATTGGGGCGGGTCCGGTCGGGCTCGCTGCTGCGATCGACCTTGCCCAACAGGATGTTCCGGTCATTGTTCTGGATGACAACGACAAGGTCAGCTTTGGATCACGGGCCATTTGTTTCGCCAAACGACCGCTCGAAATCCTTGATAGACTCGGATGTGGTGACCCGATGGTGAACAAGGGGGTCACCTGGAACACCGGCAAAGTGTTCTTTGGTAAGCGCGAAACCTATAAATTTGATCTTCAGGCCGACGCTGGCCATAAACGCCCCGCTTTCATCAACCTTCAACAGTATTACTTAGAAGAATATTTGGTAAATCGCGTTCGCGAGCTTGAAGCAGAAGGTAAACCAATCGAAATTCGTGGCCGAAACAAGGTCTCTGCAATTGCGCGGCATGATGATCAGGTGACGTTGGAAATTGATACGCCCGAGGGACCCTATAACCTCGAAGCGGAATGGCTGATTGCCTGTGATGGGGCAAATTCACCAACCCGCCGGATGTTGGGGTTCGACTTTGTTGGCCGCATTTTTGAGGATAACTTCCTGATTGCTGACGTTATCATGGAAGCAGATTTTCCGTCAGAACGCTGGTTCTGGTTTGATCCGCCGTTCAACAAAGGGCAATCAGCCCTGTTGCACAAACAGCCCGATGGTGTCTGGCGCATTGACCTGCAGCTTGGTTGGGACATCGACATAGAGCGGGAAAAACGCCCTGAAAACGTTATTCCGCGGCTGAGGGCGATGCTTGGTGAAGACGCGCGTTTTGATCTGGAATGGGTCTCTATCTACACGTTCCAGTGCCGGCGGATGGAAAATTTCCGCCATGGTCGCGTATTGTTTGCGGGCGATTCCGCGCATCAGGTCAGCCCCTTTGGTGCCCGCGGGGCAAATTCCGGTCTGCAAGACACCGATAACCTGATCTGGAAGCTGAAACTGGTGTTAGACGGTAAAGCGCCGGATACCCTGCTCGACACTTATGATGCCGAAAGGGTCTATGGCGCGGAAGAGAACATACTTAACTCTTCCCGTTCGACCGATTTCATCACACCAAAATCCGATATCAGCCGAATTTTCCGCGATGCGGTGCTTGATTTGGCCGAGCAGCACGAATTTGCCCGCCCGTTGGTTAACTCCGGCCGTTTGTCCGTACCTTGTGTCTACGATGGCTCAAGCCTGAACACCCCGGATGAAACAACATTGCCGGAAGACACCCGCCCCGGCGCACCTGCACTTGACGCACCTCTGGCAGATTTCTGGCTTCTGGATGCGCTTGGCAACCATTTTCAATTGCTCGCGATCGGGACAGATGCGCCTGATTTTCTGGATGTTGATGGTATTCGGGTCGAAACCCTGCGCGTCGCACCGGGCGAAAGTCCAACTTTTGATGACCGCTATCTTGGTGAAAAATCATCGGCAATCTACTTGATGCGGCCAGATCAACATGTTGCCGCCCGTTGGGTCGAATATGACGAGGCGGCCGTACGTAACGCCGTCCTTCGCGCAACAGCCCAGGCTTGAGGAGAGTCCTTATGTTAATCACCACCCCTAATATTCCTGACGCCGACGGCTTTTATGCGGAACTGCTTGATCTGCACGAGTCCCACACCAAGGAAGAAAGCGATGCGCTGAATGCACGGCTTGTTCTGTTGCTTGCAAATCATATCGGTGATCGCAAGGTGCTGAGCGAAGCGATCACTGCCGCGAAGCTCAAAAAATGAACTACTAAGCCTTAATAGGGTCTATTTTGATGCGACCAGCGGGTGTGATTTGCCAAACTTCACGCCCTTCAAGCACCACTGCGGAAATGGCGTCACCGTAACCAGCGCCCGTGTCGATATTTAGCCGGTTGCCATAATGTGTGACTGCCTCAACCGGGGTATGGCCATGCACAATAAGTGGGCCATGGTCAGCGGTACTATTGTGAAATTCTGCCCGAATCCAAAGCAAGTCATCTTCTGATTGCTCTGCCAGCGGCACTCCGGGACGTATGCCCGCATGGGCGAAAAACACGTCACCCCGGGCGACAAAATGCTCCAGAGACTGAAGAAACTTTACATGTGCTTCCGGAACTTTGGCCAACGCCTCCGCGAACACGTCTGCCTGTGGGCGGGCATCTGCATTTTCGATTCCATATGACATCAGCGTGGTATTCCCGCCCAAACGAGGGTGCAGCCAGCCCAATGTCGGGTTCAACAGGGGGTCTTGGTGGTTTGCGTCATGCATAAATCCGGCAAACATGCGGTCGTGGTTGCCTTTTAGCACGCGCCAGAGTTTTCCCTCTGTAATGCCATTTAGCAGATAGTTGATGACACCCCGGCTATCAGGGCCACGATCCGTCAAATCACCGATATGGATAACAGGTGCCTCAAAATCACCGATTTGCGCACGATCCTGCTCGATAAGCTGATGAATAGCTTTCAGTTTATCTAGGTAGCCGTGAATGTCGCCTATGGCGTAGGTCCGGTTTGTCATATGTCCTCCGGCCCGGCACGGGCACGAGTATGCAAAAGCAATGACGCAGCCCACAATGGGGCTGCGTCATACTCAGATAACACCTGTTCAGGTTCAGGCAACGTCAAATTCAAGCGGTTTCACAGATTTGAACAGGCCTGTATCGCAAAGCTTTTTCAACACCGGGTCGCTAATCACGTCATCAACGTAAAGCAGCGCAATCGCTTCGCCGCCAACCGCAGCACGGCCAAGCGTAAAGTTCGCGATGTTTACACCGTTCTCGCCCATGGTCTGGCCGAGTGTGCCAATGATACCCGGTACGTCATTGTTTGTGGTGTAGAGCATGTGCTGCCCGATCTCAGCATCAATATTGATGCCCTTGATCTGGATAAACCTTGGTTTTCCATCACTAAATACCGTCCCCGCGATCGAACGCTCGCGCTCGTCCGTGACAACCGTCAGCTTGATATAAGCATCAAACACACCAGATTTTTCCTGTGTGGTTTTAGACAGGGAAATTCCGCGTTCTTTTGCAATCACCGGAGCAGACACCATGTTCACATCCGGGTTCGAGGCCTTCATGATCCCTGAAATCGCTGCGCAATTCAGGGCCTCGAGGTTCATAGTAGACACCACACCATCGTAGAGGATGTTGATTGCCTTGATCGGTTCTTCCGTCATCTGACCGATGAAAGCGCCCAGATGTTCGGCCAGTTTGATCCACGGTCCCATGACCATGGCTTCTTCAGCAGTGACCGAAGGCATGTTCAGCGCATTGCTGACGGCACCCGTCAGCAGGTAGTCTGACATCTGTTCAGCAACTTGCAGCGCCACATTTTCCTGTGCTTCGGTTGTTGCAGCACCCAGATGCGGGGTGCAAACCACGTTTGGCAGGTTGAAAACCGGGCTTTCGGTTGCAGGTTCGACTGCGAACACATCCAGGGCGGCCCCGGCAACATGTCCGGACTTAAGCGCTTCTGCCAAGGCTTCTTCGTCAATCAGGCCACCACGAGCACAGTTCACGATCCGCACGCCTTTTTTCGTCTTTGCGATGTTTTCACGGCTCAGGATGTTACGGGTCTTGTCGGTCAAAGGTACGTGAAGCGTGATGAAATCAGCCCTCTCGAGCAATTCATCCAGCTCAACCTTTTTCACACCCAGTTGCGCGGCGCGTTCTTCGCTGAGGAAGGGGTCATAAGCAATGACCTTCATCTTAAGGCCAATCGCCCGGTCACAAACGATACCGCCAATATTGCCTGCGCCAATTACGCCAAGTGTTTTGCTTGTTAGCTCAACGCCCATGAATTTTGATTTTTCCCATTTTCCGGCATGGGTAGAGGCACTCGCCTCGGGAATTTGCCGGGCGACGGCCATCATCATCGAAACGGCGTGTTCTGCCGTCGTGATCGAGTTACCAAACGGTGTGTTCATCACGATCACACCTTTTTTGGACGCCGCATTCAGATCAACGTTATCGACGCCGATTCCCGCGCGGCCAATCACCTTCAGGTTTGTTGCGGCATTGATTAGCTTTTCCGTCGCCTTGGTGGCGGACCGGATAGCGAGACCATCGTATTGTCCAATCACTTCCAGCAGGCGGTCTTTGTCTTTGCCTAGGTTGGGTTCAAAATCCACATCGATCCCGCGATCACGGAAAATCTGAACGGCGGTTTCACTGAGCTTGTCAGAGACGAGTACTTTGGGGGCCATTGGGCTCTCCTGAATATTGTAAAACTTTAAAATTCGGGGTTTGCAACCTTTAAAGAGTTGCAAGTTCCTGTCGTTTAGGCCGCCTCGGACAGCGCGGCAATTTCAGCGCTGAACGCCCAGTTAAGCCACGGCAACATCG
Organism: Pseudohalocynthiibacter aestuariivivens; assembly: GCF_018457175.1. GTDB lineage: Bacteria > Pseudomonadota > Alphaproteobacteria > Rhodobacterales > Rhodobacteraceae > Pseudohalocynthiibacter > Pseudohalocynthiibacter aestuariivivens. The sequence continues at coordinate 72,863 of NZ_JAGFNU010000011.1, read as the reverse complement.
CCTCGATATCAGAGGTTTCAACCGTCGCACCGCACCAGATCCGCAAACCCGCTGGGGCATCGCGGTAAGCGCCAATGTCATAAGCCACACCTTCGCTTTCCAGCCGCTTTGCTATGGCCTTGGCAAAAGTTGCGCCGTCTTTGATACGGGTGTCTGCGAACTTCAGACAGACAGAGGTGTTAGACCGTGTTGCCGGTACTTCTGCCAGGAAATCGATCCAGTCATGATCGGCTACAAACGTCTCTATTACTGCGGAATTTGCGTCTGCGCGGGCAATCAGACCCTTTAGGCCACCAACCGATTTTGCCCAGTCAAGCGCGAACAAATAATCCTCAACGCATAGCATCGAGGGGGTGTTGATGGTTGCGCCCTGAAAGATACCTTCAATCAGTTTACCAGCTTTGGTCAGGCGGAAAATTTTAGGCAGAGGCCAGGCCGGGACGTAAGTTTCGAGCCGTTCAACCGCGCGCGGGCTAAGGATGAGCATCCCATGCGCCGCTTCACCACCAAGCACTTTCTGCCAGCTGTATGTTGTAACGTCGAGCTTGTCCCAAGGCAAATCCTGTGCAAATGCAGCCGAAGTCGCATCGCAGATTGTCAGGCCCGCACGGTCCGCCGGGATGAAATCACCGTTCGGAACACGCACGCCGGATGTGGTGCCGTTCCATGTGAAAACCACATCGCGGGTGAAGTCTGTCGTCGCGAGATCAGGGAGTTGGCCATAGTCAGCCGTGCGAATATTTGCGTTGAGTTTCAGTTGTTTAACAACATCTGTAACCCATCCGGAGCCAAAACTTTCCCACGCCAGCATTTCAACCGGACGGGCACCTAGCAAAGACCACATCGCAATTTCCATCGCGCCGGTATCGGACGCAGGCATAATGCCAATACGGTAGTCAGCCGGAATACCAAGCACTTCGCGCGTCGTTTCGATCGCAGCTTTCAGCTTGTCCTTGCCAATAGCAGCCCGGTGCGAACGGCCCAAAGGCGCGTCAGCAAGCTTGGCAGGAGTCCATGTGGGGGGTTTGGCGCAAGGGCCAGAAGAAAAACGCGGGTTAGCCGGCCGCGTTACCGGTTGTTTCGTATCCATTGATGGATATCCTCTCAGATATTCGCCCTTCGTTGGGGAAGGGTGTCCCACTGCCGGACATACGGGCGGAAACAGGCTGGCGCAAGTCACAAAAAGGCGATATTGCGCCGCTTGAGCTGCAAAAAACGACCCAAACGTCCACTATCGGAAACCTGTCTATGTTCATTGCCACTCTTCTGACCAACCCCAAAAACCCTGTGCTGGAACCTGCAACGGTCGATGCATTACGCAATGCCTGGGGCGGGGGGGATGCACAGTGGCTTTCCCCAGATGTTGCCGCAGAATTTGCCATTGCGACGGTGCCGGGAAACCGTTGGGATGTCTGGGGAGAGATGCAAAAACTGGGTATCGATCTTGTGGTTCAACCCGTTGAGAACCGTAAGAAAAAAATGCTTCTGGCGGATATGGACAGCACCATGATCCAACAGGAATGCGTGGACGAACTGGCCGCGGAAGCGGGCGTCGGCGAACGGGTGGCAGGTATAACCGCACGGGCCATGAATGGCGAACTGGATTTCGAAGATGCGTTGCGCGAACGGGTTGGTTTACTAAAGGGTTTAGACGCAAAGGTAATAGAAAAAGTTCTTGCAAACCGGATCACCTATATGCCGGGTGGCAAGGCAGTGGTTGCGACAATGAAAGCGAACGGTGCACATGCCGCTTTAGTATCTGGCGGCTTTACGGCTTTCACCGCGCGCGTTGCTGCAACGCTGGGATTCGACGAAAATCGGGCGAATACACTGCTCGTATCAGACGGAAAGCTAACCGGAGAGGTTGGGGTTCCAATTCTTGGCCGCGAAGCAAAGGTTACAGCGTTGAAAGAGATTTCAACGCGCCTTGGCCTGAACGCAGAAGATGTGATGGCCGTTGGCGATGGCGCGAACGACCTTGGAATGCTGGGGCTAGCCGGAGCAGGCGTTGCGCTCCACGCAAAACCCATTGTGGCCGCCGAATGCGACATTCGCATCAATCACGGTGACCTTACCGCACTCTTGTTTATCCAAGGCTATTCCCGTGATGAATTTGTGAACTGAATACGCCGTGTAAACGCAAAACACTTTGGCCTCAGAGCAACGCCGCCGAAGGCCGTACAGAGCCGACTTCGATACCGCGCCGATTTAACATTGGGCCATTCATCCGCTTCAATGTGGCAGGGTGATTAGGGTCTAACACACCTAATTTCGTCAGAATCGCAGCAATAGCGCATTCTGAACCACGGGTCCCACCGTCGACGATTTTGACCGCAACGCCAAGCTTCTTCTCCGGAATAATTGCGACGAAAACACCATCTGCCCCAGTTTTGATTGCGACCTTGCCATCCATTGCCCGCATCACTTCGGTGCAGGCACGGCCTTCTCCCGCAACAAGCTCTGGATAGGTGGCCATTGCTTGTACCAATTGCGCTGCCGCGCGTTCACGCACGGATGCGCCATCGGCGGAACAGGACGCAAAAAACGACATTGCCCGCGCCAGCCCGTGAACGGTTGTCGCAAAGTTCGGGGCGGAACAGCCGTCAATACCGTAGCCGGGTGTTTCCTGTCCGGTGACCTCTTCAAAGGCTTCTTTGACTGCCTTCTGTACCGGGTGGTCAGGCTCAATATATTCGGAACCCGCGTTCAGATGCTTGGCTAGCGTAAGAAAGCCTGCGTGCTTGCCCGAGCAGTTGTTGTGCAGTTGGCAGGGTTCTTCATACGCCCGTATCAACCCATTACGCGCTTCTGTATCGTCCGGCTCTTGCGGACCACAACGCAGATCACCTTCGCCAAGCCCAAGATCGGACAGCCATGCAGAAACCCTGCTTGTATGAATGAGGGCGCCCTGATGGGATGCGCAAGAAAGTGCAAGCTGTTCTGTGGTCAGCCCCGCCGCCGCCGCCGCGCCGCTTTCGATCAGGGGAAGCGCCTGCACCATCTTGCAGGAAGACCGTGGCAAGATCACCCGGTCAGGGTTGCCCCACGCCTGAACAATATCGCCAGAGGAATCGCAAATTACAGCATGACCACGGTGCGTGGATTCCAAAAAAGGGCCACGCCATACTTCTACTAAGGTTACCGGATCGGTCATTCTTGCTCCTCCCAACGGCTCCTGCGCAATTTTCCGCTAACAGGGCTTTTAAATATAAGCAGTTATGCGCTAATGTGATCGCATCGAATAGTAAACAGCCTGATGAATAAATAAGGTCCGGAAAGGGCTAATTTGGCTAGGCTCATCTGAGGCACATACAGTTGGAGACTGTGAGAACCATGAAATCACTTTTAGCACGTGGACTGGGTGGTGCGATTTTTGCACTGGCAGCGACAGGCGTCTTTGCACAGGAAACATCAGATAACCGTGTCGCAGCGAGCACCGATTGGAGCGTTTTTGTCGAAGATAACCCGACAGAATGCTGGGCCGTTTCAAGCCCGAAAGAAACCGTAAATACCAAGGACAACAGGGTGGTCGCCGTCCGGCGCAGTGAGATATTGCTTTTTGTCTCATATCGTCCGGGGTCAAACGTAAATGGTGAAGTTTCCTTTACCGGTGGCTATCCGTTTGCAGGTGGCTCAACCGTTCAGCTTCAAATTGGGGATAGCGGTTTTGAGCTTTTCACAACGGGTGAAAACGCATGGCCAGCCTCAAGTGCCGATGACGCAAAAATCATAACTGCAATGAAACGTGGTGCCCAAGCAGTCGTGACCGGGCGTTCCGCACGTGGGACGGTTACACGTGATACGTTTTCTTTGCTGGGCTTTACTGCAGCACTTGACGAAGCCGAAAATCGTTGTGGCAGTTAAGATGTATTTAGGTGTGGCATGATTAGTTTCCCTCGCATGCCAAGTTTGTGAAATATGTTCCCGACGTGTGAAGGGCGAGACTGAAAATGCCTGCACCTTTTCTTTCAGAAATCAAATATCTGGGCCCTGGTGCGCAGGATTTTGTCGAAGTGGTTCTGGATGAGGGTGCTGATTCTTCTGGTGTTCAGATCGTTATCTACAATTCGAACGGAACGATAAGGTCTATAAATGATCTTGGCTCGGTTGTCGGTACGATAGCGGGTGATGACATCTATGTTGTTGATGCCGCTATCAACAAAAATGGTGCTGTTGCACTGGTTGTTGACGGAACGGTCACATCGTTCGTTTCTTTCGCTAGGGTGGTGGATGCATCCGAAGGCCCCGCGTCTGGTAGCAGTTCAACCCAGATCGGTGAATCAAACTCACAGAATGCGTCGCTTGTTTCGATTGATGGGGTCAATTTTTCAGACCAGACCCCGCCCGACCCCGGTGTTGTCCCCTGTTTTCTGAAGGGGACCTTGATCGAAACTGACAAAGGTCTCTGCCCTATAGAAGATTTGTGCGTCGGAGATAAAGTCCTGACCGCAGAAAGTGATTTTGCGGCGATAGAATGGGTGGCGTCGCGAAAATTGGATATTCAGGGCTCACGCGACCGTCATCTGTTACCCATTCTCATCCCAAAAGGAAGCCTTGGAAAAGATACGCCTGAACGCGATCTTATTGTGTCGCCAAGTCATCGGGTTTTGCTGCGCGCACCTGTATTCAACCTGATGTTTTTCTCTTCAGATGTGCTGGTTCCGGCGCGGCATCTGGTTGGAACAAACGGAATTCGCGTTTGTACACATCTCCGTCAGCCCGAATATTTTCATATCCTGTTTGAAGAGCACGAACTTGTCTGGTCGGAAGGCGCACTGACGGAAAGCTTTCACCCAAGTGTCGCCGCCGCGTCCGGTTTTGCCAAAGAAGCGCAGGAAGAACTCCGTTCACTTTTCCCAGAGCTGTTTACAAACCCGATTTCAATTGGTCCGGTCCATTCCTATTGTCTGAAGTCTTTTGAGACACACGCAGCCCTGCATTCTTCTGACTGGCAGGGTGTCGGCAGGATTGGCGACACTGGCTATGGTGGTTCTCATCTTCTCTGAATTGGTGTAGAACGCGCGTCCGAGTCTCTGGAGAATGCGCCATGTCGGCCAATACCCCTATAACGCAGGATGTTCTGACTATCCCGCGCAAGCAACCTGAAGGTGGTAAGGCCAATCTTGTCGGCCTTACACGCGATGCGTTGCACGCTGCCTTGATTGCGGCTGGGACGCCCGACAAACAGGCCAAGATGCGGGCTGGGCAGGTTTGGCAGTGGCTCTATCAAAAGGGTGTGCGCAGCTTTGATCTGATGTCCAACCTCAGCAAAGACTACCGCGCGTTGTTGGAAGAACACTTTATTATAGAAGTCCCCGAGGTAGTAACCAAGCAAGTCAGCGAAGATGGGACTCGCAAGTATCTGGTGCAGATCGCCGGCGGACACGAAGTGGAAATCGTCTATATCCCCGAAGAAAGTCGCGGAACGCTCTGCGTGTCCTCTCAGGTTGGGTGCACTTTAACCTGCTCGTTTTGCCACACGGGTACTCAGAAACTTGTGCGAAATCTGACGGCGGCCGAAATAATCGGGCAAGTGATGGTCGCAAGGGATGATCTGGGCGAATGGCCTGAACTTGGAAAACCAAACCCGCCAGAAGCACGGTTGTTGTCCAACATCGTACTGATGGGCATGGGGGAGCCGCTTTACAACTTTGAAAACGTCCGCGACGCGATGAAAATCGCGATGGACCCCGAAGGTATATCACTTTCGCGTCGGCGCATCACATTGTCGACCTCAGGTGTCGTGCCGGAAATTGCACGTACCGCTGAAGAGATCGGCTGCCTTCTGGCAATATCCTTTCATGCCACAACCGATGAAGTGCGTGACAAGCTGGTTCCAATCAACAAACGCTGGAATCTGCAGGCCTTGCTTGACGCCCTACGCGCTTATCCCAAGGCGTCTAATTCAGAACGCATCACCTTTGAATACGTGATGCTCAAGGGAGTAAACGACAGCGACGAAGATGCGCACCGCCTGATGGAACTGATCAAGGGCATCCCGGCCAAGATCAACCTGATCCCGTTCAACGAATGGCCAGGTGCGCCGTACGAACGTTCAAGCAACAACCGTATTCGCGCCTTTGCCGATATCGTTCATAATGCTGGCTATGCCTCGCCAGTGCGTAAACCAAGGGGCGAGGATATCATGGCCGCCTGTGGACAGTTGAAATCTGCAACCGAGCGTGCGCGTAAAAGCCGCAAACAGATCGAAGCTGATGCCGGGCTTGGGAAGTGACGAATGCCGCATGACCATCACGGCCACCATGGTCACGCCCACATAGACCCTGATGCAGGTGATCGGCGTGTCGCACTGGCTGTTCTGGTCAACTTTGGTCTGGCCTTTGTTCAAATCGTCGGCGGCTTGCTGTCAGGTTCGCTCGCGCTGATCGCAGATGCGATTCATAATCTCAGCGATGCCGTGTCGCTGGTGATTGCCTTTGGTGCCCGGAAAATTGCCAGACGCCCTGCGGATAGCGACATGACCTTTGGCTATGCCCGCGTCGAAACAGTCGCTGCACTTATCAACTACACCACGCTGATCGTGATCGGGATTTATCTGATCTACGAAGGGGTGATGCGGATTTTTGATCCCGTCGGAATTGACGGCTGGATCGTTGTCATAATTGCTGCCGTTGCACTGTCAGTTGACCTTGTGACGGCAGCGCTGACGTACACAATGTCCAAGGACAGCATGAACATTCGCGCCGCCTTTTTGCATAATCTCGCGGATGCGCTGGGCTCTGTCGCGGTGATTGTCGCGGGAACGCTGATCATACTTTACGACTGGATGATCGTTGATCCGATCGTAACCCTGATGATCGCGGCCTATATCCTTTGGCATGCCGCAGTCGAAATTGGTGATGTGATCCGCGTCCTGATGCTGGGCCGTCCGCCTTCGGTCAAGATGGATGACGTGCTTAAAGCTATGAAAAATATAGACGGGGTTACAGGCGTGCATCACGTGCATCTTTGGCAATTGGAAGAAAAGAAAGCCGCCCTTCAGGCGCATGTTGTCATTGGCGAAGGACGCTGGGGTGATGCGGATGCGATCAAAACCCGCATCCGCACTGTTTTGGCCGACCTAAAGATCGACCATAGCACGCTTGAAATGGAATGTTCGCGGCATGTTTGTCTTGATACACCTGTGGTCGGCCACTAAGCCTTACTCCAGAATTGTAGGCGAATGGTTCTCTGGCCAGTTTTCAATAATATCCACGGCCTGTTGCGCCGTATCGACGAATTGAAACAGCTTTAAATCCTCTGCCGAAATTGTTCCCGCCTCGGATAGCGCCTCCCAGTTGATGATTTTACGCCAGAACGATTCACCAAACAGTAGGAAGGGTACGGCTTTCATCCGGCCAGTTTGAATCAGTGTCAGGCTTTCAAACATTTCGTCCAGCGTTCCAAATCCACCGGGGAAGACAGCAACTGCCTTGGCGCGCATCAGGAAGTGCATCTTACGAATGCCGAAGTAGTGGAAGTTGAAGCATAGACCGGGAGTCACATATTCATTGGGTGCTTGTTCATGGGGCAGTACAATGTTGAGACCAATTGAATGTCCGCCCACGTCAGCCGCCCCGCGATTTCCAGCCTCCATGACGCCAGGGCCGCCACCCGTTGCGATGACATCTTCGCGGCCACCGCTTTTTTGGGATTTTATCGTCATCAGTCGGGAAAATTCACGCGCCACGTCGTAGTATTTTGACAGATCGGCCAGTGTCTCTGTGCGCGCTGAATCTTTTTTTGAAGGTTCGGGTATGCGCGCACCGCCAAAAAGAACAATTGTGCTTTGAATGCCATGTTCATCCAGAAGCATCTCTGGCTTTAGCAGTTCCAGTTGCAACCGGACGGGCCGCAATTCGTCCCGGCAAAGAAATTCCTCATCCGCAAAAGCCAGTCGATAAGATGGCGCGCGGGTTTGTGGGGTGTCCGGAATCTCGCGGGCCGTTTTCATGTCCTCGTGAGAATGGCGAAACGGATGCCGACGGCTATCATCTTTCATATGCGCGTTCCTTATTTACTTACTGTCCTGCATTGCGCGGTTACTCTCTTTTGGTCTATAGGCTTCGCCCAACCGAGGCCATACACGAATTGGATACGCCCGATGTCGAATGAACAACTAGAGACTGCCATCGAAGCCGCCTGGGAGGCGCGTGATACTATCACTCCGTCAACGACTGGCGAAGCCCGCGAGTCGATTGAAGACACGCTGAATGCGCTCGACAGCGGTAAGCTGCGCGTGGCGGAACGCCGTGAAAACGGGGACTGGCACGTCAACCAATGGGCAAAGAAAGCAGTGCTTCTTGGGTTTCGCATAAAGGATATGGAGCCACACGCAGGCGGGCCGCAAGGTTCCGGCTGGTGGGATAAGGTTGATAGTAAATTCAACGGCTGGGGTGAAAACCAGTGGCGTGCTGCAGGCTTTCGCGCAGTGCCCGGCAGTATCGCCCGCAAATCCGCATTTATCGCGCCCGGTGTGGTCTTGATGCCATCGTTCGTGAACCTTGGAGCCTATGTCGATGAAGGTACAATGGTTGACACATGGGCCAGCGTCGGAAGCTGCGCACAGATCGGCAAGAACGTGCATCTTTCTGGCGGTGTTGGCATTGGCGGCGTTCTTGAGCCGATGCAGGCAGGACCGACGATTATTGAGGATAACTGTTTCATTGGCGCGCGTTCCGAGGTTGTGGAAGGCTGTATCGTTCGCGAAGGTTCTGTTCTAGGGATGGGCGTTTACATTGGCCAGTCCACCAAGATCGTCGACCGTGAAACTGGCGCCGTAACTTATGGTGAAGTTCCTGCCGGCTCTGTCGTTGTTTCGGGGTCGATGCCGTCAAAGAATGGCGTCAACCTATACTGTGTTGTTATCGTGAAAAAGGTAGACGCACAGACGCGGTCAAAAACCTCTATTAATGAGTTACTTCGTGACTGAGAAAGTAGCTGATAAGCCTAAGAAAAAATCTCGCCAGCAGGTCTATACCCTGCTGGTCGAGGTCGGCCGTTCTACGGGTGACGGGTTACCCAAAACCGCAACAGGTGCGGCGTTGATGATCTATGCGTCGGGCGTTGATGAAGCAGAGGCCGTGCGTGAAACTGTCGCGATCCTCAAGCAGGCAGAGATGGCACCACTGGATGTTTCCGGGTACGGCACACTTGAGGAACGGCTTGCTGAAGGTCACGATATCGGGGACGAGGAAAAAGACCTGATGAACCGTGCGCTTATTGAAAACTCTGTAATCGTTGCGCAGATGACACCGTTCTATGATACCTGATCGGCAGGCCCAGATCACCTAGCCTGCGCGCATAGATTTCAACGTGTAGGCCTCGAAGGGGCGTAAAACTGGTCGCGATGGTTCGGTGTGAACCGGTAATTCATCTGAAAAATCTTCGCCAGATGGTTGTGGCCTGAACAGGCTCTCAACACTACTTCCCGCCACGTTCAAAATCTCTGGACGGTCAAACAGTAACTGATAGTAGCGAATAGTTTTCAATCGCGTTTCGGGTAAAACGGAATAGGTGTCTTGCAAATGCTCTGCATTGATCAGGACCTCTTCTTCTCCGAAAAGATACTCGACCATGTCACCTTCGACCAAAAGACGCAAATTCCGCGCAACCATGATATCTTGGTTTAGCTCGAAATACGGGGCGCGAAGCCGCAAAGGCTGATAGTGACCATGCGCCGGAACATCACGCACCATAAGGCAGCGTATAGGCTGAGGACCACTGTCCAGTGTTGAAACCAAATCACCCACGCGCAGGTTTTGCACAAGCTCTGGCCCATTTGGCGTTTCCACCGGTGAAGACGCGACAATTCCGGGGATAAGGCCATGTTCTTCAATCTGGTCCGAAAACGTAAAAAACAGAACTTCTGAAACAGCACGCGTGCTTTCGGGTGACATCGTCATGTGATGGACGTCAACGACAGGAACTGGCAACGGATCCGACACGTCTTTGGTATGCACAGACCCGTCATCAAGGTTTTCAATCGTTAGCTGCCCCCAGCGTTGCGGGGCATCCCAGGAGAAAATGATCCTGGAGGGTTGCGCGCGAACAAGCGCGCCCTCCCCCGTTTCCAACGTAATCTGACGTGACCCCTGAATATGTCGTAAAATGACAGTGTCGTTCTGTGTAAGACTGATTTTTAGCTGCGTTCCCCAATCGGAAACTGAATAAAAATTTATCAGTTCCAATGCGTTTGAATTTTCTTCAAGCGTGGAAATTTCGATGACAAGGCTACCCTTTGCCAAAAGCTGCTCGTCAGATGGTTTGGAACCGCCTACTGCCGACGGATGTGATATCCCAAGAGGAGAAAAAAATGAGTTAGAAAAATCGCAAAGCGCCAGCCAGGTCATCTTGGATTATCACACTCTTTTCAGCTCGCCCCATTGCAGGTGTCCGGTATCGGCGCAAATGCACAGTTTTGGCTGTTGCGTCTGACAGGTAAGCAAGGGTTTTCTTTCTTGTCTTCGCCCCTGTTACGCTGCAACGCTCCTTGCAATCAAGACCCGAGCTTCATAGGCGCGCAGGGTTCGGCGCGCGGCCGGGCTGTATCCAAGGCCAGTATCCGGATTAAGTTCAGGAAAAATTGAACATATCTCTTCAACACATTCCCGTTCAAAGCTGCGTGTTGTCTGAGGGCCGGGCAGAAAGCTCTCGGTTGCCAGGCCTTCTGAGAACACGACCTGATGGCGGTCAAACAGGATATGCACATAGTCAACCATACCGCCTTCTTGCGAACGTACCGTGTAGTCGTTGACGAGGTCTTTAGCGGCGATCAAAACTTCGGCTTCTCCGAACAGCAGTTCTGCAAGACTATCGCTGATCAAAATCCGGTGCTGCGGCGACACCAAAAGTTCGCGATGCGAGCCAAACGTATTTGCCTTGATGCATATCGGCGCAAGATTGTCTTTGGCTGGAACACGTCGCTGGCCTATCCATCGTACGGGCTGGGGGCCGTCGTCATGGGTGATAACCAGATTGCCGGGCTCAAGCGTTTCAACAGGCACTTCACCGTCAGGCGTAAGGATCATGGTGCCAGCCACAAAACACGGTATCGTGTTGACGGTCACAAATGCGGTATCAGAAATCCCATTTCCACCGCCATTTGCAACGGTGTAAGTGAAGTTGACACTTTCCTCGTCGGCGTCTGTTGTAATGGAAAACGTTCCATCCGCATTCAGAGAAACCTGCTGCCCGGTCGCCAGTGTCACGGTATCGCCTGCTACGACAGCGTTTCCATTGATATGTGTAACTGTTAACGAGCTTCCGTTTGGGCCGGTATCATTTGCGAGAACGTCAAGAGTTTTAGTGCCGCTTATTCCAATATCAACTGTATCATCTGATGCGATCAGCGCAGTCTGAACGCTGTTTCCAGCGATCAGCAGATTTGAATCATAGTTTGAATCCCCGACGTCCGCGATGCCGATCCGGATCGAGTTCAATTGGCCGGGTACAACAACCATCTTGAGCGTCATTGTGACAGTAAAGCCGTCCATTTCAGTGTTGAACGCATCAGACGTGTTGTCATTGTAGAGATTTACGTTGTTGGTGTCGTTGACGTTTCCGACATTCGTCTGGCCAGAGCCAATTGCCAGTTGAACGGGGTTGCCGTTTACCCAAACACCGACCGCGTCATTATAAATTGAATTTGTGTACTCCGGGTATTCATCAGACGAGAACACAAACTGCATTGTCAAAATGTTGCTGTCCGGAATGAAATCGACATCCAGCATTGACGCGTCGTAGGTTTTAGTGCCGGCAAGAGAATTAAAGTCTGGGTCGTTATTTACACCCTTGGTGTTGGTGGATGTATTGGTCGATTGGTTGGACTGCCCCGATGAATTGGTAAAATCCTTGGCACGTCCAGTTGACAGGATAACGCCCGTGTCGCCCGGCGTGACACCGGGGGAGGTGTTATCGCCGTCTGAGTAAGTACCGGATGAGTTCTTGTCGCCTGAGTAACTTGCGCCGACAACAGTAACACCGTCGCCAAATATCGTATTTGCCATGCTAACGGCGTTAGCTTTGGTGTTGATCGGAAGTTCCGATGCTGTAACCATGTCTGCCCCCGGCCCTGCAAGGAGGCAACGCAAACATATAGCCGGGCATAGCCCAGCCATCATCGATATTAGTCTCTTACCGCTCGATCGGACCGTTTTTTATTTTTGGTCCTAAGTTTGCCCTGCCTCGGGTCTGTTATTATTTTGCACTAAATCAAGTGTTTGACAGATTGTTAACAAAAGAATGCCTTGGTTGTAGTTTCCGCAAATTTGCGTGTCTCTCTGGGGCAACAGTATTGTCAGGCGGTTGACATTGCCTCGTCAGAAGGAAATGTCTATCGGTGGTATAAAGGAGGGGTAAGGTGACCCAAGATATTGATGTTGTCGAACTTTGTGCGGAGCTAATCCGGTGCCCTTCGGTTACCCCTGCTGATGGGGGTGCGCTCGCACTTCTGGAAACGCATTTATCGCGCGCAGGTTTTTATTGCGCCCGTGTTGATCGCGGAGAAGTAGTAAACCTCTTCGCACGTTGGGGTGAAAAGGGTCATCCGAAGACCTTTGGGTTCAATGGTCATACCGATGTTGTGCCTGTTGGCGACGAAGCCGCTTGGACAGTCGATCCCTTTGGTGGCGAGGAAAAAGATGGATTTTTGTGGGGGCGCGGCGCAACTGATATGAAGTCGGGTGTCGCAGCATTTGCTGCCGCTGCAATTGAATTTGTTACGCAGACGCCACCGGATGGTGCGGTTGTATTGGCCATAACTGGCGACGAAGAAGGCGATGCAATTGACGGCACCGTTGCACTTCTTGACTGGATGAAGGTGAACGGCGAAGCGATGAGCGCCTGTCTGGTGGGCGAACCGACCTGCCCGAACCACATGGGCGAGATGATGAAAATCGGGCGGCGCGGTTCCATGACCGCCTATTTTACGGCGAAAGGTATTCAGGGTCATTCAGCATATCCACATCGTGCGCTAAACCCGCTTCCCGCCATGGCACGGTTGATCGATCGGTTGGCAGGCCATGAACTCGATACAGGTACCGGCCATTTTGATGCATCCACACTTGCCGTTACAACGATTGATGCGGGCAATCCGGCAAACAACGTTATTCCTGCTGAATGCAAGGCAACCGTGAACATTCGGTTTAACGACGCGCATTCCTCCGACAGTCTGATCGAATGGCTGGCAAAGGAAGCAGCGGTCGTAACCCAACAGACGGGCGTTGATATCCAGATGGAAACGCAGGTTTCCGGGGAAAGCTTCTTAACACCACCTGGCCCGCTGTCAGAACTGATCGCAACAGCGGTCGAAGCGGAATGTGGCGTGCGGCCAATCGCGTCAACGTCGGGTGGAACCTCGGATGCGCGGTTTGTCAAAGACCATTGCCCGGTGGTGGAGTTCGGGCTTGTTGGCAAAACAATGCATCAGGTTGATGAGCGGGTTGAAGTTGAACAGATACCGCAACTGAAAGCGATCTACGGGCGGATCCTGCGTGACTATTTCGCCTAGATACCGTCAACAACTGGTGGTGATGGTGAAAGAGCCGCGCCCCGGTCGGGTAAAAACGCGGCTTGGGCGAGGTATTGGCAAGACAGCCGCGGCTTGGTGGTTTCGCCATCAGGTGCGGCGATTGCTTCGCGATGTAACTGATCCGCGTTGGGATGTTGTACTTTCGGTCGCGCCAGATACCGATGGTTTGACAAGCCGCGTCTGGCCAACGCATCTGCCACGCATCCCGCAAGGAACGGGCGACCTTGGCGACCGGATGGGTCGCATTTTTCATATGATGCCAAATGGCCCGGTTGTCATTATCGGCGCCGACATTCCGGGTGTGACGCGTCAACACATAAACAAAGCATTTCGTGCCCTCGGAAATCATGACGCGGTTTTTGGCCCTGCAATGGATGGAGGGTATTGGCTGGTTGGGTTAAAGCGTGTTGGTCCCGTGCCAACAACGCTTTTCCACGGCGTGCGTTGGTCTAGCGAACATACCTTGTCTGACACATGTGAAACACTTGGGTGCGCACGGATCGCATTGGTTGATGAAATGCAGGACGTGGACAGCATTGCCGATCTGGAGAAGCTCCGGTCAAATTGAACCCGGAACGGAAAGTCAAAAGAGGCGATCTGTAACAGACCGATTTGCAATGACGTCGCAGCAGCGGCGTGTTAATCGGGTTTCATGATGCGCATACCGACAAAAGACGAAATTCTTGCATGGATTTCCGATAACCCGACCAAAACCAATAAACGTGATATCGCCCGTGCTTTTGGCATCAAGGGTGCTGCGCGCATTGATCTGAAGCGTTTACTGAAAGAGTTGGAGTCCGAAGGACACCTTCAGAAAAGAAAACACTCTTATCGTGATCCGGATAGGCTGCCGCCAGTTTCTGTTTTACAGATAATGGCCCCTTCTGAGGATGGTGACCTATACGCGCGTCCACTTGAGTGGATCAGCGATAGCCCCGAACCAAAGGTTTTGTTCGTTGCGCGTGAGTCTGATCCTGCGTTGGGTGAAGGCGACAGAATATTAGCACGTCTAAGCGAAGTAAGCGGAGAAGCGCATCAGTACGAAGCGCGGCTGATCCGCAGGATCGGAACGAACCCGCACCGGATATTGGGCGTTTTCAGGAAAGGGGCTGAAGGCGGACGCGTTCTGCCAATCGAGAAAGGCAGTGACAAGGAATGGCGTGTCACGCCAGGTGCAAGCCTTAGCGCGAAAGACGGCGAACTGGTCGAGGCTGAACAGGCCGGGCCAAAGAACCGGATGGGCCTTCCTTCAGCGCGTATCATAAGCCGTCTGGGGGACCCGACAGCACCAAAGGCTGTTTCGCTGATCGCTATTCACCAGCATGGTATTCCCGACGATTTCCCTGATGATGTCGTTGCAGAGTCAGACAATGCGAAACCTGTGCCGCTCGGTAAACGTGAGGACCTGCGTGATCTTCCCCTGATCACGATTGACCCGACCGACGCGCGCGACCGTGATGATGCCTGCTATGCGCACGCGGATGACGACCCAAAGAACAAGGGTGGTCATGTTGTTTGGGTGGCTATCGCAGATGTTGCTCACTATGTCACGCCCGGTTCGGCATTAGACCGCGAGGCCCGTAAACGCGGCAATTCAACCTACTTCCCGGATCGGGTGGTGCCTATGCTGCCCGATCACCTGTCCGGCGATCTATGTAGTTTGCACGAAGGGGTGCCACGTGCCTGTATGGCCGTGCGAATGGTTTTAGATTCGAGCGGCCACAAAATTAGTCATCGGTTTACACGGGGTCTCATGAAATCTGTGGCATCGCTTCACTATCATGAAGTTCAGACCGCGATTGATGGTGACGCAAACGAGAAAACCGAAGCTTTGGTGGAACCGGTTCTAAAACCACTTTATGCCGCCTATGAAGCGACAAAAAAGGCGCGTGCGGAACGCCAACCGCTTGACCTTGATTTGCCAGAGCGTCGCGTTGTTATAAGTGACGATGGCAAAGTCGCCTCCGTCAACTTCTACGAACGGTTGGACGCACATCGCCTGATCGAAGAATTCATGGTGCTTGCGAATGTTGCCGCCGCCGAAGAGCTGATCAAAAAACGCCAACCCCTGATTTTCCGGGTGCATGAAGAGCCCAGCCCTGAAAAGCTGGATAGTCTGCGCGAGGTTGCACAGGCCTCTGGCCTGACCCTCGCCAAGGGACAGGTATTGAAAACGGCGCATTTGAACCGATTGCTGAAGGAAGCAGAAGGCACCGATCAGGATGAACTGATCAATATGGCCACTCTGCGATCTATGACACAGGCCTATTACGCACCTGAAAACTTTGGGCATTTTGGTTTGGCGTTGCGCGCGTATGCGCATTTCACCTCACCTATCCGGCGGTACGCGGACCTTGTCGTGCACCGTGCAATTATCAGGGCACATGGTTGGGGTGATGACGGGCTCACCGATGCTGACGTGCAAAATCTCGCCGAAACAGGTACGCATATTTCAGAAACCGAACGCCGCAGTATGATGGCGGAACGGGACACCACAGACCGCTATTTAGCGGCGTATCTATCAGAGCGTGTCGGAACAGAGTTTCCCGGTCGCATCTCGGGAATCGCACGGTTTGGCGCCTTTGTGCGTCTGGATGAGACCGGGGCAGACGGGCTCATTCCTGTACGAACGCTCGGACGTGAGTTTTTCCATTTCGATGCCGAAGAGCAGACTTTGACGGGTGAACATTCCGGCCTCAAGCTTGGAATTGGCACGCGCGTGCTGGTTCGGCTGTCAGAGGCCGCACCGGTAACCGGGGGTCTCTTGCTGGAATTGGTCGAAGTGGCGGGCAAGGCCTTGCCAAGGGGCCAGGCCGGGGGGCGTGGCAGCTACAAGGGACGTGCAACGAACCGGTCACAGAAGAAGTCAGCCAAGATAAAAAAGAAAGTTGCGCGCAAACGGCGTGGCTAGCTCCGGCGAAAGCCTGCGCGTTTTTATCAGGGTGCTTTTCGATGGGTTTCAGACAGGGTACACTTAGTAAAAGAACAAAAACATACAGGTGTCAAATTGCGCAATTGGGTAATGATCTTCGGGTTTGTTGCGGGCTTGTTGCCAGCCGTAGTGGCTGGGGCATCTGGCCTAGCTGTCGAGGTTTCAAAGCGGCCCGTCGAGCGGCCTGTTGTTGCAGGTGAAACTGTTGTCGCAACAGTCGCAACGTCAGGTGTGATCGCGCTTCCGCGCCCTGCCGCACGCCCTCAGAGAGAAGAGAGTGTTCAGGTGCAGCCCGCAGTCGGCAATGCAGGGTTTCAACGCTGGATCAGAAGTTTTCGGTCTCGCGCGGTAGCGGCAGGTATCACGTCCCAGACGTTTGACGCCGCTTTCCGGGGTGTTCAGTACAACACCGGAGTGATCCAGAAAGACCGCAATCAATCTGAATTCACCAAACAGATTTGGGAATATCTGGATAGTGCAGCTTCGGATACGCGCGTAAACAATGGGCGCGCGGCCGTGCGCCAGCATCGCCGCTTACTTGAACAGATTGAAGCGCGCTACGGCGTTGAAAAGGAAGTTGTCGCCGCGATTTGGGGGTTGGAAAGCGCGTATGGAGAGTATCGCGGCAGTGAGCCGCTGATCGAATCGTTGGCGACGCTTGCCTTTGATGGGCGGCGTGGCCGGTTCTTTGAATCGCAGCTGATTGCGGCGTTGAAAATCATTCAGTCCGGTGATGTACGCCCGAACCAGATGACGGGTTCCTGGGCGGGGGCCATGGGACATACACAGTTCATACCAACCAGTTATCTTGCTTATGCGCAGGATTTTACCGGTGACGGTAAGCGTGATATCTGGTCCGACAATCCTGCCGACGCTCTGGCGTCTACTGCGGCTTATCTTGCACGGTTTGGGTGGACCAAGGGCCAGCCTTGGGGTGTAGAGGTACAGCTTCCGCGCGGGTTTAATTATGGCCTGACGGGTGAAAGGATAAAGAAACCGGTTCGTGAATGGATGGCGCTGGGCATCAGGGATGCAAACGGCAATCGAATACCTGAACACGGGCGTGCCTCTATCTTGTTACCAGCGGGTGCGCAGGGTGCCGCCTTTATGATCTTTCAGAATTTTCACGTGATAGAGCGGTATAATACAGCCGATGCCTACGTTATCGGCGTTGGGCACTTGTCGGATCGGATTGCTGGGGCAGGGCCACTACGATCAGACTGGCCACGTGGCGACAGGCCATTGCGGTTTTCCGAGAAACAGGAAATGCAGCGGATGCTGACCGCTGCCGGGTTCAACACCGACGGTGTTGACGGCATCATCGGGCCAAACACAATTGCAGCGATCAGAAGGTTTCAGAGTTCTGTCGGGATGATTCCGGATGGCTATGCGTCATACGATATTCTGCGGCGATTGCGCTAGCAGAGCGCATAAAAATCGCTGACTAACGGTCGCTGTTCAGGTGGTTGCGAAAAGCATCAATCACCTGTCTGTACAAATCTCGTTTAAACGGCACGATGCTTTCCAGCATTTCATCCGGGCCAATCCAGCGCCATTCTGAAAATTCCGGGTGGTCGGTTTCAATTTGGATGTCGGCATCTTGACCCAAGAATTGAAGCAGGAACCACAATTGCTTTTGCCCTTTGAACCGTCCCTTCCAAATTCTGGGTATGATGTTGTGCGGCAGTTCGTACGTCAGCCAATCATCTGTCTGTGCCCTGACTGAAACCAGATCAGTGGTTACACCGGTTTCTTCCCACAATTCACGCATCGCCGCATCCCGCGGGTCTTCACCGTCGTCGATTCCACCCTGAGGCATCTGCCACGCTGGCAATTCGCTATCAATCCGTTGGCCAGCGAAGATCAGGCCAGCAGAATTTACGAGCATCACTCCGACGCAGGGGCGATAGGGAAGGGCAGAAATGTCATCTGGTTTCATGATGGTAGAAGGAGGGCCGGTTTTACAACCGGCCCCTTTTCCTTATTCGGTTGCAGATGCTAGGGCCGATAGCCCCGTCAGCAGGTCGATTGCATAAGACAGTTGAAAATCCTCCTCACGAAGTTCAGCTGCGGCTTCAACGCGCGCGCGCTCTTCTTCCAGCAACCGGCGTTCTTCTTCGGTGAACGAGTCATTGTCGAGGCTGCCACGCAGGTCCGCCTCTGTACGGGTGCGCGGTGTTGCACTTTCGTCCTCGTCATTTTCAGGCTGTCTGCGGGGTTGTGGAACAACAACGTTTGGCTCCACGCCCAAAGCTTGGATCGAACGGCCTGAAGGTGTGTAGTAGCGCGCGGTTGTCAGGCGCATGGCACCGTCGCCGCGCAATGGCATAACGGTCTGGACAGACCCTTTCCCAAAGCTCTTTGTGCCAACCACGATTGCACGGCGGTGATCTTGCAGCGCACCGGCCACAATTTCAGAAGCCGAAGCAGACCCACCGTTAATCAGAACGACAATCGGCTTGCCCTGCGCCAGATCGCCCGCAGAGGCGTTGAACCGTTCTCCGTCTTCAGGTGCACGGCCGCGGGTTGATACGATCTCACCTGCATCAAGGAACGCATCAGACACCCGGATCGCCTGATTGAGCAAGCCGCCGGGGTTGTTTCGCAAGTCAACAACCACACCGTTGATATTATCGATCCCACCCGCAGCTTCGATTTCTTTTTCGAGCCCGTTTTTCAGGTTGCTATAGGTCTGGTCATTGAAGGTTGAGACGCGAAGAACAACTGTATCGCCTTCAGTGCGTGCGCGCACTGCTGTTAGTTTGATTGTGTCGCGGATGATGGAAACATCAAACGGTTCATCCGCTCCTTCACGAACGACAGTAATAATGATTTCAGAACCAACCGGACCACGCATCATTTCAACAGCCTGATCAAGGGTCAGACCCAGCAGACTTTCGCCATCTACGTGGGTTATGAAATCACCAGATTCCATTCCAGCGGCATCGGCAGGTGTTCCGTCAATTGGCGAGACGACTTTGACAAAGCCTTCTTCCTGGGTCACTTCGATCCCAAGGCCGCCAAATTCTCCACGTGTTTGCACCTGCATGTCATCAAAATCAGCAGGGGGCAGATAACTTGAATGCGGATCAAGTGACGACAGCATTCCGTTTATCGCGGCTTCGATCAGGTCAGCTTCGTCCACCTCTTCGACGTACTGTGCGCGAATGCGTTCAAAAATATCGCCAAAAAGATCCAGCTGTTCATAAACGTTGGTGTTACGAGTGGTTTCTTGTGCAATCAAAGGACCGGCAATCTGGGTGGTCGCTACAACCCCGGCCAAGGTGCCACCAATTGCGGCCATCACAAATTTCTTCATCGCATTCTAATCCTTGTTCAGATTGAACCAGCCTGACGGGTCCACCGGGCTTTGCCCATTTCTTATCTCTATATAAAGCGTTTCTGTCCGGTCAGCACCAGCACCATCAGCACTATTTGGCAAAAACGCTTCAATTCCTTCAGAACTGCCGCCCATCAACCCAAGAGGCGCACCGGCAGAGACCACTTCACCGACTTCACCATAAACACGCCCGAGGCCCGCAAACACCATTAGATAGTCTTGATGCGGCTCAAGTATCATCACGTTTCCGTAGTCAAGCAACGGTCCACGATATCTGATTGTGGCCGGCCACGGAGCAGTGACGATAGAGAGAGGTAATGTCGCAATAAGAAAGCCGGGGCGGCGAATTCCTGCAGCATCGGCTTCGTTGTATCCCCGAAGCAAAGTTCCCGAGACGGGTAGCGGAAGATTGCCCTGACCAAGTTCGAAATCGGGAATCGGGATCGCCTTGTCACTTTCTGGCAGGGATGCGAGACCCCCAGCGAACCCTTCAAGCGTTTCGCTTCCTTCTAGCAAGCTCTGCAATTGTGCCGGATCTTCTGTAAAGCGGCGCGGCAGCTCTGTTCTGTCTGAAACCGCCTGCGAAAGCGCAGTTCGCGCGTTTTGCGCTCCTTGAAGCCCCTCATTCAATGTGTCTGCGGCGCTTTCCTGCAGCGCGCGTAACAGCGAAAGTTCCTCTAGTTGATATCTGAGGTCTTCTGCCTGCGCCTGAATTGCAGGTGTCACTTCCGCAAGGATCATACCAGACCGCGCGGTGCCAACCGGTCCCGAAGGGTGCATCAAAAGAAGGGGCGTGGGCGAGTTCTGCATTGTTTGCAGAACCCCCAAAAGTCGGGAAACCCGATCACGCCTTGAATCAAACTCCAGCCGGATGGCAGCTTCGCGGATTGCGGCCTGACGCAGGCCCTGACGCAGCGCAACAAGCCCTTCTTCATAAGCGTGTATCGTTTGGGTTAGCGCGGCAACACGGTCTCTTGCGCCCTCTGCTTCCTGCAACGCAACAGAGGCGGCTTCAAGCTGGCCCGCAGCACGGCGGGCGATCAGAGATGGGTCCGTCTCGGCCCCGGCTGAGAAAGGGGAGGTCAGGGCCATCAAAACGGCCAGGAAAATGCCACGCATTTTTCTCATCGGGCAATCAGGCTTTCCCCGGTCATTTCATCAGGCTTTGGCAGACCCATCAATTCCAGAAGTGTTGGTGCGATATCTGCAAGCCGCCCATTTCGCAAAGTGACGCCCTCAGGGCCTCCGACCAAGGCAACAGGAACCGGGTTCGTTGTGTGTGACGTGTGTGGACCACCCGTTGCCGGGTCAACCATGACTTCGCAATTGCCGTGGTCTGCGGTCACTATCATTGCCCCACCCGCTTGCTTTAAGGCTTTCAGCACCCGGCCAAGCCCAAGATCAACGGTCTCGCAGGCTTTGATTGCGGCTTCAAGGCTTCCGGTATGGCCAACCATATCCGGGTTCGCATAATTCGTAACGATCAGATCGTAACCAGCTTCGATGACCTCGACAAATTTTTTGGTGACTTCAGGGGCCGACATTTCAGGTTGCAGGTCGTAAGTCGCTACCTTTGGGGATTTTGGCATAAAGCGATCCTCACCCTTTTCCGGCACCTCAACGCCGCCGTTCAAAAAGAAGGTCACATGCGGATACTTCTCCGTCTCGGCGAGGCGAAATTGTTTTAACCCGTGCTTTGCAACCCAGGCACCAAGCGTGTTCACGATCTCGCGTTTGGGAAAACAAGTCGTCATGTAAGTTCGGTGGCTGTCTGAATAATCGACCATCCCGAGGAACGCGGCCAGTTTTGGCCGCAGACCTGTCTCGAAGCCATCAAACTCTGGGTCACCTATGGCCGCAAGAATTTCACGCGCGCGGTCAGAGCGAAAGTTAAGACAGAAAATGCCATCTCCGTCTTTGATTCCTGCGTAGTCTCCGATGACCGTTGCGCTGATAAATTCGTCACTTTCGCTTCTGTTATACGCGGCCGTTACTGCGGAATGTGCGTCTTTTGAAACCGGACCTTTTGCCCTGACAATCGCATGATATGCCTCACTGACACGCTCCCATCTGTGATCGCGGTCAAACGCAAAATATCGGCCGACAACGGTTACGATTTTTGCATTAGAAGGAAGGCTGCCCGCCAGATCACCGAGGTACCCATAAGCTGATTTTGGGGCCACATCGCGACCATCCGTTATTGCGTGAAGCGCAACAGGTATGCCAGCATCCGTAAGCACACGAACCGTCGCTTTTATATGCGAGATATGGCCATGAACGCCGCCATCTGACACAAGACCAAGCAGGTGAGCGGTTCCCCCGGTTTCTTTTAGTTTGGCAATAAAGTCCAAAAGAGCTTTGTTTTCAAAGTACGATCCGTCTTCAATGGCTAGGTCAATCTGTCCGAGGTCCATTGCAACGACACGTCCGGCACCAATGTTTGTATGACCAACTTCCGAATTCCCCATCTGTCCGCTTGGAAGGCCAACGTCAGGCCCATGTGTAAGCAACGTTGCGTTTGGGCAAGTGGCCATCACCTCGTCAAAATTAGGGGTATTTGCCAATGCAGGTGCATTCGCATCGGTCTCAGCGCGACTGCCCCATCCATCAAGAATGCATAGAACGACAGGTTTAGGTGTGTTCATTATAAGGTCCGTCTTCTGCTCGCCCTCTATCTATGGGTGAGGCGGTGAAAGAGCAAGGTTTCAGGTTTGTTCTGCAACTGGCTAAATTGTTGTTTTCGCTAACATCGACGCAAGAACAAGCTGAAAGCTGAATTAGCTTCGGTGATAGGGCGATCCTGCAAGAATTGTGGCGGCGCGATAGAGTTGTTCTGACAACATGACACGCGCCAACATATGCGGCCAAACCATTGCACCAAACGAAAGTTTAAAGTCTGCACGGGACCGAAGGTCTGGTGCGATACCATCAGCCCCACCGATAACAAACGCCAGATCGCTGCATCCATTGTCGCGCCACTGCGCCATTTGCGTTGCAAATTGGGGTGAGCTTAGCCCTTTGCCACGTTCGTCCAACGCACAGATTGTCGCGCGCTCCGGTATCGCCCGTTCAAGCAGCAGAGCTTCGGTGACCTGCCCACCACCCTTTTTATCTTCGACTTCATGCAACGTGACCGGCCCGAGCCCGAGCGCGCGGCCAGTACGGTCAAATCTGGTGAAATAATCTTCTATAAGCTCGCGCTCCGGCCCCGCCCGAAGGCGGCCAACTGCGCAAATGTGAACCCGCATCAGTTTTGCGGGCTAGGGCTTTGCCACAACTTTTCAAGCTGGTAGAACTCGCGAACTTCGGGGCGGAAGATATGCACAATCACATCTCCGGTGTCGATTAAAACCCAATCGCCCTGATCCTTGCCCTCGGTCTTTGAAAGACGTGCAAAGCGCTGTTTCAACCGGTCGACCAGTTTTTCCGAGATTGCGGAAACCTGACGTGTCGAACGGCCAGAGCAAACGACCATATAGTCGGCAATTTCGGATTTGCCGCGCAGGTCGATGGACACAATGTCCTCAGCCTTGTCATCGTTGAGAGAGGAAAGAATTTGTTCAAGCAGTTCTTCGCTTGATATATCCGCCGGCGTGCCAGTCATTGGCGCGTCCGGTGCGGCCGATCTACCAGCCGCGTTTACAGAGTGAGACAGGACAATGTCCTCCTTTCAGCGCGCCGACATGCTCCGGCGCTGAGCATAAGAAAAAGGTATCACTGCATTTGGTAAAGCTCAATGCACGGTTGCGCGACGCTAAAATTTTGTTTTCCGGGGTGTCTTTTCAGTTTAAGCTACTGGTAAAAATAGAAAAAATTGACCTTCCCCATTAACGACCTAAAGAATTTTTTCGTGTTCCATTGATGGGAATCAGCACACTTACGTGTTTCGAAAACAAAGAAACAAACACTGTCACATTGTGTTGAAAGCGTTTCGTATGGCGGTTTTCATTGCGGTGAATGCCGGGCCATTCGCGGTTTTGCAATTTGCAAGCACCAGTTTGGAAGCCGGCATCTCAGAGAATCCTTCGTTTGGCGCCAAAAGTCTCAGGCTTGCACTTTGTGACGACTTCGCTAGCAGGCCGATCGCGATACCTGCTTCGATAGACGCAGCGACACCTGTGACGCTTTGGCTTGAAAACACGATGCGGAAAGGCCGACCAAGTTCGTTTAGCGAATTGAGAGCAGCATCCCGCCACCAGCAGTCCCGGTCAAACAATGCGACAGGAATAACATCTCGCGATAAAAGATCGTGGTAGCGTGACACCATCCAATGTGTTGTTTCTTCTGCCAGCAGTTCAACCCCTTCGTGCAGGTGTTCAACTTCATAAACCGCAAGATCAAGCGCGCCATTCTCTATGGCTTTTGGAAACCCACTGCTAATTGCACAGGTCACGTTCAGTTCGACAGAGGGATGCAACTGCGCAAACTCACCGACAATTCGCGAAATTGTATCTCTGCTTTGGTCGTCGGGTATCCCAAGTCTGAGTTTTCCATGCAGATCATCGGATGTCAGTTCACGCAGCGTTGACTCAAGAATACCGGTTACATCACGTGCCACAGGTACCAACTGCTCTCCGGCAGGGGTAAGGACAACCCCACGACCGTGCCGTTCAAAAACGGGTTGGCGAACGATTTCTTCAAGCCGCTTTATCTGGAGGCTCGCCGCAGATTGCGACCGGTAAATACGCGCTGCACCTTCCGTAAAACTGCCAGTGTCAGCAATGGCCAGAAAGGTGCGAAGCAAGTCACTGTTCAGATGATCCATTTAAAAACCTCATGTCTGGGCTTTGTATTACTCGTTTCTCATATAGTTACGCGAGATCTATATGTCGAATACCGAAACAGAGGTGCGCGATGTCAGATCAAACAAAAATTCCAAGCCGTTCTTTGAACCTGTCGATGATCTCGTTGATCTTGGGTGTAATTTTCTGCATCTCGCTCCTGATTTGGCCGCGATCAATCTTGGATATGACTTGGTTTGTTGCGGAAAGCATGGTGCTGGTCGCCCCATTGGTCATCCCGGGAATCGTGCTTGCAGCATGGATTATTGCCAGCGGTGCAGATTCTTACATTGCCCGCGCTTTCGAAGGGCGCTTGCTTTACGCGATCGTTGCAGCATCAGCGATTGGGGCGATCACGCCGGTCTGTGGCGTCACTGTCCTTCCCTTGATGGCTGGCCTTCTGGCGGCAGGTGTGCCGCTTGCGCCCGTAATGGCGTTCTGGCTGTCTTCGCCGGTCACCGACCCTGCGATGTTGGCGACAACTGCGGCGACTCTGGGTATAAGTTTCGCGGTTGGCAAAACGCTTGCAGCCTTTGGTCTGGGCCTTTTCGGGGGGGTCGTTACGTTGGGGTTTTCAGACCGCGACTGGTATAAGACATCTCTGCGCAGCAACCGTATCGTTGGTCATTTGTCAGAAAACGCCTGTGCAAAAGCCTTGTCTTTCAAAGCCGGTATTTGGGGTGATGCAGAACGCAGGGTAATTTTTCGTCGCAATTTCATCGCGACAACAAAGCTCATTCTGATCTGCCTGATCCCTGCCTTTGCGGCGGAATATGCTTTGAACGCGGTTCTGCAACCCGAAGCGCTTTCTGACTACGTTGGCGAAGATGTCTGGTGGGCAATTCCGTTTGCGGTTTTTGTTGGCGCCCCGGCGTATCTGGATGGCTATGCCGCACTTCCGCTGACACGTGGTTTAATGGAACACGGGATGTCACAAGGGGCAGCCATGGCGTTTCTGGTTTCAGGCGGTGTTGTCAGTATCTGGGGAGCAATGGCAATTTTCCCTGTCCTGAGGATCAGACCATTCCTGTTGTATCTTTCGCTGGCAGTTACCGGCTCGTTGATCGCTGGGTACGTCTTTGATTGGGTGTCCTGACGGACCTCAAAACGAAGTTACCCCAACACCGGGGTGTGCTTTTGTGGCCAGAGTGTTCTTTGATGATAGGCATGCCCAAGCCCGAGGACCCTGGCATCCGAGCCTCTATGCCCGATCAGTTGCAGGCCCATAGGCAGGCTAATTTGATTAAAACCAACGGGAACGGACAATGCAGGTAGTCCGATCAGCGACGCAGGAATTACGACTTCCATCCAGCGATGATACGTATCCATCCTGCGACCGGCGATTTCCTTAGGCCAGTCCAGCGTGACGTCGAATGGGAAAATCTGCGCGCTGGGCAAAGCCAGAATGTCGACATCGGTCATGGTTGCGACCGCTCTGAACCAGTCAGACCGAATGTCACTGGCATTGTTTATCTCTTGCGCCGAGAGCGAGAGGCCCAATTCGATTTCCCAGATAAGTTCAGGTTTCAACAGATCACGCGTTTCGGGGTTTTCGTAGAGGTAGCTGTATGATCCGGCAATGTCCCAACTGCGCAGTGTGATCCACGACTGCCAAAGTTTTTCCGGTGAAAACTCAGGTTTTATCGTTTCGATATCGCAGCCGAGATCAGCCAATGTCGTTAGGCCATTTTCACAAAGATTCAGAACACCCGGCTCCATCGGGAAATACCCGCCCCAATCTCCGATCCAGCCAATGCGTGTTCCCTTGGCCGATCTCGCATCCATTTGCGCGAACGTTGCGCCTGAATGTGGGCTGCGCGGGTCAGGCCCGGCCATAACCCGCAACAAAAGCTCCAGATCCTCAACAGACCGCGCCATTGGGCCAGCGGTTGAAAGTTGATGCAGAAACACCTCGCCCACCGGGTTTGGCGGAACGAGCCCATAGCTTGGCCGAAACCCATAAACGTTGTTCCACCCCGCAGGATTGCGCAGCGACCCCATCATGTCCGACCCGTCAGCAAGCGGCACCATCCGCGCCGCAAGGGCAGCACCCGCACCTCCGCTTGAGCCGCCAGCAGAGCGGGTCAGATCATATGGGTTGCGGGTTGGCCCGCTGACGGGATTGTAAGTATGTGACCCAAGTCCAAATTCGGGTGTGTTGGTCTTGCCGATGATCAGAGCACCGGCCTGACGCAGACGGCTGACCATCAGGCTGTCGGCTTTAGGAATATGATCTTTAAAAATAGGTGAACCGTGCGTGGTGCGCAGGTCTTTCGTATCGGCAAGATCTTTTACAGCTATAGGCAGACCGTGAAGCGCACCGGCCGGGTCAGAGTTGCCCATTTCAGAAGCTTCTGCCATGATTTCATCACGCGGGCGAAGTGATATGATTGCATTAATTGCGGTGTTCGATGCGTCAATTTGATCAAGGTAGGCTGACACAACATCTTCGACAGTCAGAGTGCCGGTACGAATTGCCGTGCCGAGTTCTGTTGCGCCGAGATTGAGAATTGGATTGCTCATGATCAGGTTATAATCTTGTGTTCCATACACAGCACACTCAGGGATTTCGTGGCAGGTTAGTCAAGCGGTTTTGGCGGTTTTTCCATCTCATCCGGCAACATGCGAACTTCTCTTTGGGGGAATGGGATGGAGATGTCGTTCTCCTTAAATTTATCCCATAGTGCCAGGTAAACGGCGCCACGCACGTTGGTCAGCCCCGCAGTCGGATCGGTTATCCAGAACCGAAGGATGTAGTCGACCGAACTGTCACCGAACCCAACGATATGGCAAACCGGCGGTTTCGTCGTAAGAATGCGCCCTACTGCGGACGCGGCCTCGATCGCCAAGGCCCGCACTTTATGTGGGTCATCGCCGTAAGCGACGCCAAAAAAGATATCCAACCGCACAAAATCATTCGAATGAGACCAGTTGACCACCTGATTGGTGATCAGGTCTTCGTTTGGAATAAGGTATTCCCGCCCGTCGCGTGTGACGACAGAAACATAACGCGCGCCCAGTGAATTGATCCAGCCGAAGGTTTCACCAAGGCTGATAACGTCGCCGGGTTTGATGGATTTATCGAGCAGGATGATCACCCCGGAAACGAGGTTTGAGACCACCTTTTGCAAACCAAAACCAAGACCGACACCAATCGCACCAGACAGAACTGCAAGACCTGTCAGGTCAAATCCGACAGCTTTCAAACCGATGAAAAAGGCGGCGCCGTATAATACGATTTGCAGGAACTTGACCATAAGAACCCGCATCGAAGGTGAGATGTCCTGGTTCTTTTCGATCTGACTTTTTGACTGGGTCGAAATAAGACGCGCAAAAAAGAACAATAACCCGGTTACAACCAGCGCCTTCAAAATGCCAAAGGCGGACAATCGGAAATCACCAAACTCTATTGCAACATTGTCTAGCAGATCTGAGGTTGCCTCGATGAAACCCAGATAATAGAGCGTCACATAGGCCCACCCCCCCCATGTCGCCAGACGCCGCATGAACCGATTTCGTATCAGGCGGGCGATCATCGCGATGGCCAACCACGCAACGGCGATTGTGCCGATGATAGACAACAAGAAAGTGCGTGATGGGAACGTGTTCAGCACTTCGCGCATGAAGGTGATCACGGTCCAGATCAGCAATACAAAAATAATCAGGTACAGCCTTCGGTGCAGAACAACCAGCCAGCGCAACTGCCATTTTGGTCTGTCTTCAAGATTGCGCATCCACGCGTGAAGACGCGGCGCGATAAACATATTTATCATCTGCGCAACGGCGAAAAGAGCGATCGCAATCGCGATCTGGTAAAGCCTCGACGGCAAAAGCAAATTTGCCAGAAAAACCTGTATCTGAGTCAGAAGAGTTTGAAATTCTGTCACGGTGTTTTGCGTTTCCTATACTGCTATGTCCACTCTTGCATGGGATTTCGAGTCCGACAACTCTGTCTGTATCTTTCACCTGCCGGTATCAGTTGATCTGACTCTATCTTGCTTGATGAAACCGACATTCCGATGTAAGGCAGGCGCATGACTCTTGTTTTTGACATGGACGACCGTTCACGCCTGCCATGGCGGTTTCACGGTCTCACGCTTTCTGTCACCGCCGACCTATGATGGTCAGGCGTGTGCAGCGCTCATACATAAGTCACCCCAATAGTCACTCTTCAAAAGAGAATTAACATGACCGCCCAAAGTAAAACCGGCCCTAGAACAATCTATGACAAGATATGGGATGCCCATATCGCCCATGAGGCTGACGATGGAACAACATTGTTGTACATCGACCGTCACCTTGTTCATGAGGTAACCAGCCCACAGGCTTTTGAAGGTCTGCGCATGACCGGCCGCGCTGTCCGCGCCCCGGATAAAACCATTGCCGTTCCCGACCACAATGTTCCAACAACGCTTGACCGGGCCAAAGGCATCGACAACGAAGAATCCCGCATTCAGGTCGACGCGCTGGACAAGAACGCCAAGGATTTCGGAATCCATTACTACCCCGTCTCTGATGTGCGTCAGGGTATTGTGCATATCGTCGGCCCAGAGCAGGGCTGGACCTTACCAGGCATGACAGTGGTCTGCGGCGACAGCCACACTGCTACGCACGGTGCCTTTGGCGCACTTGCGCACGGCATCGGAACGTCTGAAGTTGAACATGTTCTGGCAACCCAGACCTTGATCCAGAAAAAATCGAAAAACATGAAGGTCGAAGTTACGGGCAAACTACGCCCCGGAGTGACGGCCAAGGACATTACCCTGTCTGTGATCGGTGTAACCGGCACAGCAGGTGGCACTGGCCATGTGATTGAATATTGCGGCGAAGCGATCCGCGATCTCAGCATGGAAGGTCGCATGACCGTCTGCAACATGGCGATTGAAGGTGGCGCGCGTGCTGGTCTGATCGCGCCAGATGAAAAGACCTTTGAATATGTTATGGGTCGCCCTCACGCGCCAAAAGGTGCGCAGTGGGAAGCGGCGATGAACTGGTGGAAAACGCTCTACACAGACGAAGACGCGCACTTTGACAAGGTCATCACGCTGAAGGGCGAAGATATTGCGCCTGTCGTGACATGGGGAACCTCGCCAGAGGATGTACTTCCAATTACCGCAACCGTTCCGAGCCCTTCTGATTTTACCGGGGGTAAAGTGGATGCTGCGCAAAGGTCGCTCGAATATATGGGCCTGACCCCAGGCGAAAAACTGACAGACATCAAGGTTGACACGGTCTTTATCGGGTCGTGCACAAATGGCCGGATCGAAGATTTGCGCGCAGCAGCGGAAGTTCTGAAAGGCAGGAAGATCAAGGAAGGGATGCGTGCCATGATCGTTCCCGGGTCTGGTCTCGTTCGTGCGCAGGCCGAAGAAGAAGGGCTTGCGGATATTTTCATCGAAGCCGGTTTCGAATGGCGGCTTGCGGGCTGTTCCATGTGCCTGGCGATGAACCCGGACCAGTTGGAACCGGGAGAGCGTTGCGCAGCAACATCGAACCGGAACTTCGAAGGGCGCCAGGGCCGCGGAGGCAGGACCCATCTGCTTTCACCCGCAATGGCTGCCGCAGCAGCGATTACGGGACACCTGACTGATGTTCGTGAATTGGCTTAAGGAGCAGCAACATGGAAAAATTTGAAAAAATCACTGGAGTTGCAGCCCCGTTGCCGATGATTAACGTCGATACAGACATGATCATCCCGAAGTTGTTTCTGAAAACCATCAAGCGTTCGGGGCTTGGTCTGAACCTGTTCGATGAGATGCGTTACGACGATGATCGCAACGAACGACCAGAGTTTGTGCTGAACCAGCCAGCTTACCGTAAAGCAGAAGTTCTGGTTGCTGGCGAAAACTTCGGCTGCGGTTCATCGCGCGAACATGCGCCTTGGGCGATCAAGGATTTTGGCATTCGTTGCGTGATTGCACCCAGTTTTGCCGACATCTTTTTCAACAATTGCTTTAAAAACGGGATCTTACCAATCGCGTTGCCAAAAGAGCAAGTTGACGTCCTGATGAAGGACGCAGAAAAGGGCGAAAACGCTCGCATGACCATTGATCTGGAGAAACAGGAAATTATTACATCCGACGGAGAAATTTTTTCGTTCGAAGTTGATAGCTTCAAAAAACATTGTTTACTTGAAGGGCTCGATGATATCGGGCTGACGATGAAGAATGTTACTTCGATTGACAGCTTTGAGGCAGAAGCGAGCGTTTCGCGACCTTGGGTCTGATTTTCTTGTAGATACAATATGTTGAGGGGGGGCAGATATCTGCCCTCCTTTTTTCAATCTAATGATGCAAAGCCGCACCAGTTTGCTTTGGAAACGCCCTGAAAGATTCATATGGATTAACAGGATGTTGCAGTGAGAAGCGAAAGTGGGCAGAAATAAGGCAAGAATGAGGCAAAGTGCCACAATAGGGCAAGAATGAGGCAGAGTGCCACAAAGAGCTAATAAAGCTGCCGCAATGAGCAGTTAACGATGGGATAAGGGCGCGACACGGTATTGCGTTCGACCAAACTGAGGACAGACGGGCTGTGTTTTCAAGATTAGCAGGCGCAATCTTACGCGCAATATTGGTAGCGTTGCTAATTGCGACGCCTTCACTGCTGTTGCCTTCGTCTTCCCCAGAAACCACCCAGATTGTAACGTTAATCGCGCTATTCAGCGCCGCCCTTGTGATATTCGAGTACGCCTCTGTTTATCCGAGCCTGATAGAATTTCGGGATGCGCCGCCTTTTAACAGGGTGCGCTTTATGTCGCTATTTGTGACGGTGTTTTTGTTGTCTGTTATCAGTCGTGGGCAAATCGAGCCCACTAATCTGACGCAATTTGTACAGGCAGTCGGCGGCTTGATCGGTTACGCGATTGATTTCCCGTATAGCCCAGTCCGGCTTGTCCTGCAGATGTTCCCGACGGACACCAGTGCTGATAATATTTTCATGGTAAGAACTGCCGCAGGCTTGGCCTATCTTATATCGCTGATCACCCTGACGATATTTATTATCATCTTGCGGTTGCAAGGCTGGCCAGTTCAAGGCCGATCTTTCAACGTTTGGGTTAACCTTCCAACATTTGACCCGACAGCAGGGGGTGATGTTGTTGTACGTTTGATAAGGGACGCGCGCCTTAACATTATATTAGGCTTTGTTTTACCATTCTTGACTCCCGTAGTGGTTAGCTCTGCATCGACTTTGTTTACTCCGGTTACTGTAGGATCGCCGCAAACTTTGATCTGGACGGTATCTGCATGGGCGTTTCTTCCCGCAAGTCTGTTTATGCGCGGTATCGCCATGCACCGAATTGCAGAAATGATCCGCGAACAAAGACGGCAAGCTTACGAACTGGCCGCGCTGGAACAGGGTTTTGCGCCTTCCTGATCTGGTGGGTAACAGCCACCGCATGCATTTCAGATGCAATTCGCGTTGCCAGTTTTAATACCGAACTGAACAGAGCAGGCCCCGGCCTGCTTTTTCGTGACATTCTCAGAGGGGATGACACACAGATAGACGCTGTCGTTCAGGTGATTATTGCGGTTCAACCTGACGTGTTGCTTTTGCAAAGTTTTGACTATGATTTCGAACGGCAAGCGCTGAAGGCTTTCGCAGCTTTGCTGGGGAAGCAAGGCAAGGAATACCCTTACCTTTTCGCCTTACGGCCAAACACCGGGCTGCAAACCGGGATCGATATGAACGGGGATGGGCGTTCTGGGCAGCCGGAAGACGGGCAAGGGTATGGGCGGTTTTCGGGTCAGGGTGGAATGGCTCTTTTGTCAGTATTTCCTATTCTGGAAACCGAAGTCCGCGATTTCGCGTCCTTTCTCTGGCGTGATTTGCCAGAGGCATTAATGCCGGAGGTGGAGGGTAAGCCTTTTCCTTCGGAAGAGGCACAGCAGGTGCAGCGTCTTTCTTCTGTGGCGCATTGGGATGTACCTATCGAACTTTCGAACAGCCAAACACTCCACTTGTTTGCGTATCACGCCACACCACCAGTTTTTGATGGTCCCGAAGATCGTAACGGACGCCGTAATCACGATGAAACGGCCTTTTGGCAACATTATTTAGATGGGGCTTTGCCGGAAAGAAAGACAGAGGCGCCTTTCGTTATCTTGGGGGATGCAAACCTTGATCCACTGGATGGTGACGGGCGACACGCAGCGCTATCATCACTGTTGAAGCACCACCGAATTCAGGACCCCGCACCCACAAGCGCAGGTGGCGCAGATGCAGCGCGCAAACAGTCTGGTGTGAACGACGCACATCGCGGCGATCCCGCTCTGGATACAGTGGACTGGCCTGACTTTACGGGTAGGCCTGGCAATCTTCGTGTTGACTATGTGCTTCCCTCAGCAGATCTGCGGGTTGCCGATTCAGGTGTCTTTTGGCCGTTGGACGATACGCTTGTCACTGACGCATCGCGACACAGGTTGGTTTGGGTCGATCTGGAATTTTGAAGCTGCTGGTTTCTTGACCATGCCGGGCCAACCCGTTAGGTCGGGACAACCCTGCTATTCAAGGAATTATGTCAATGAGCAACCTTTCGCTTCTTATTCTGCCCGGTGACGGTATTGGCCAGGAGGTTATGGTCGAAGTACGCAAAATCATTGGCTGGTATGGCGAAAACCGCGATCTGAAATTTGATGTTTCAGAGGACCTGATTGGGGGTGCCGCCTATGATGCACATGGCACGCCTTTATCCGATGAAACGATGGCAAAGGCACAGGCGGTTGATGCGGTTCTTCTGGGTGCTGTGGGCGGCCCAAAATACGATGATCTTGATTTCAGCGTTAAACCCGAGCGCGGTTTGCTGCGGATCCGCAAGGAAATGGACCTGTTCGCCAACCTGCGCCCGGCTCAATGTTTTGATGCGCTTGCAGATTTCTCGTCGCTGAAAAAAGATATCGTTTCCGGCCTTGATATCATGATCGTGCGCGAACTGACCTCTGGTTCCTATTTCGGAGAACCGCGTGGGATTTTTGTAGAAAACGGGGAACGCGTCGGGATCAACACACAACGCTATACAGAGTCTGAGATTGACCGTGTTGCGCGAGCAGCATTCGAACTCGCACGACGCCGGAGCAATAAAGTCTGCTCAATGGAAAAAGCCAACGTCATGGAAAGCGGCATCCTTTGGCGCGAGGTTGTGACCGCCGTCCATAAAGCTGACTATGCGGATGTCGAACTCTCGCATATGTACGCAGACAACGGCGCGATGCAGCTTGTCCGGGCCCCCAAGCAGTTTGATGTCATCCTGACCGACAATCTGTTTGGCGATATCCTTTCGGATTGCGCGGCAATGCTGACCGGTTCGCTTGGTATGTTGCCTTCGGCCAGCCTTGGTTCACCCATGGAAAACGGCCGCCCAAAGGCGCTTTATGAACCAGTGCACGGATCAGCACCTGATATTATGGGGCAAGGCAAGGCAAACCCTTGCGCTTGTATCCTGAGTTTTGCAATGGCGCTGCGCTATTCCTTTGACCAGGGTACTGAAGCAAAGCGTCTTGAAAGCGCGGTCGAAAAGGTACTTGCAGATGGTGTAAGGACAGGTGATCTGATGCAAGCAAGTGATGGAACGCCCGCCACTACATCTGAAATGGGTGATGCAGTTATTGCTGCTTTGAACGCGTCACTCTGATTGCGGTCGAAGTTAACCTGATTTTGGCGAAACTAGTCTGCTTAAAGTTTTAGAAGTTAGAAATTTGACTCGCCAAAAGGTTGAGTTCGGTATTCAATTATAGTGATCATATTTGAAGGTGACCACTATAGGAGAGATTTCATGTCCAGAATTTTTTTAATTGCAATTGTTGCAATCAGTTTGTCATTTCCGGCGAGTTCAAAACCTCTGAACGAAATGTTTCCCGATATTTCTGATCGTTACACCGAAGAAGCAATCGTGCTGCTGCGTGATCTGGACTTTAAACAGGGTGAGATCGTGATAGGTGACGGCATTGGCCTTTTGACGCTGAATGAGGATTTTTACTACCTAGAACCGAGTGATGCCAGCTATGTGCTGACGGAACTCTGGGGAAATCCAGAAGAACAAGCGTCTCTTGGAATGATTTTTCCTGCCGATTTTACGCCGATTGATGATTCATGGGGAATCAATATTGAGTATGAAGATATCGGCTACGTCTCTGATGAAGACGCGGGTAGCTACGACTATGACGATATTTTTACAGGAAATGCGGGATGATGCGGCCGAGGAGAACAAGTGGCGTCGTGAGAACAGTTTTCAAACTGTTGAACTGGTTGGTTGGGCGGCAGAGCCTTTTTATGATGCCGCTACGCGCAAGCTTTATTGGGCCAAAGAGCTGGCTTTTGAAGGGGAGGCTCAAAACACGCTAAACTATAACATCCGTGTCTTGGGGCGGCGAGGTGTACTTGTCCTGAATTTCATCGCCAACATGGATCAGCTTTCTGCGGTCAACAACGACGTTCCCCGCATTCTGGCGATGACAGATTTTGCAGAGGGTAATAAATATTCCGATTTTGACCCTTCGATTGACACTGTTGCAGCTGTTGGAATCGGCGGGTTGATAGCGGGTAAGGTTATGGCCAAAACGGGCATCTTTGTTGTTGCGCTGGTTTTGCTCAAGAAGTTCTGGTTCTTACTTTTTCTACCGCTTCTTTGGCTTAAGAGTGTAATCTCCAAACGTCGAAATTCAGGTTAAGAAAGCCTAAGAGCCAGAGGTAGCCTGTAAGCCACTTCTGAAATTTCTTCCGGTTTGTGAAAAATTTGGCTCCACCGAGCCATTTGTTGCAATCGCCCTGAGGCATTCCTGTGCTTCAGGGTTTTTTGTAGTAGCTCTTAAACCAGTCAACAAACTGCTCAACGCCCGTTTCCAGCGGCGTTTGTGGCAGCTTGCCAACCAGTTTTTCCAGCAATTGCGCATCTGCCCATGTTGCTGGCACGTCACCCGGTTGCATCTCGAGAAAGTTCTTTTCTGCGGTCTGACCAAGCGCAGTTTCTAATGCGTCTATGAAATCCATCAGGTTTACGGGTTGCCCTGCGCCAATATTAATCACTCTCCAGGGCGCGACGGGGGATAGGCTGTCACCGGGGTCCGGAGCATTGTCAGATCGGACAGGAGGTGCCGAAACTAGACGTATGATCCCCTCAACCAGATCATCAACAAATGTGAAATCTCGTTGCATATCGCCGTGGTTGTAGATGTCGATTGGCTGACCCTCTGTTATCAAATTCGCAAATTTCAAGGGGGCCATATCCGGGCGGCTCCATGGGCCATAGACGGTAAAAAACCGGAACATCGTTATTGGTAGCCCATAGAGATGCGCGTAAGAATGCGCCATTCCTTCGGTTGCTTTTTTGGTGGCGGCGTAGAACGACATCTGATGGTCTGCTTTATCTGTCTCGGCATAGGGCATTTTGGTGTTTGCGCCATATGCTGACGAAGTTGAAGCCAGCAGCATGTGCTTTGGTGGGTGGGTACGAGCCGCTTCCAGCAGCTCAAATGTTCCGACAAGGTTTGACTCGACATAAGACCGTGGTTCGTCAATCGAATAGCGCACACCCGCTTGTGCGGCCAGATGGATCACCACTTCTGGTTTTTCTTCCTCAAACAACATCGCCAAAAGGCGCGGTGTTTCCAGCGAGCCGATCTGCTCCTGAAAGTGGTTCGATTGCTTTAGAATGTCATGCCGCGCTTTTTTTAATGCGGGGTCATAATATGGGCTAAGGCTGTCAAAACCGATCACATCATGCCCATCAGCTAAAAGTCGCTGGCAAACATGAAAGCCGATAAAGCCAGCCGATCCGGTTACGAGGTACTTTGCCATGCGATGCCCTGCCGTTTTTTATTTGCCTAAGAATTAGGTCGCATAAATTTCAGAAACCTGCAAACGGGGTTTCCGAGACCGCCCTATTCATATCGACTTTTCGGTCACGAGCGGTATGCCTCGCTATACCATCGAACAAGCTGTTGCGTTAACTGCTTTGATAGCACCTTGCTGCTTCCGGTCAGCACAATTCGGTTGAACAGCTTATAAAGGTCGATCTGGGTGATAAGCACTTTAAATTTCTCATGATGCCAGTTCACCGAACACTCATGTAAGTCTGATACACCGGGAATGCGATGCAGCGCATTAAGCCGCTTTTCAGTTGCTGGCCGCATAGCGGAAATAGTTTCGTTTCGTTCTGTGTTGAAGTTTCGCTCAACCCAATAAGTCAGGTCTATCTCTTTGTCCTTTCGGTTGGGCAGGCCCCGATCACGCTTGATCAGAAACGACTCTGCAGAGCGTAGGGAATAGTGGTTCATCTCGGCAAGCGAGCGACCATTGGGCAGGCTATAAAGCGAAAGCCGCTTTTGGTTAGCCGCAAACACTCCCGGCATTTGATTGCCGGACCCGTCGACCCATTTTGGCAGACCGGCTTTGGTCGCGGGTTTTTGTTTTGGCCGATGAACACCAAGCTGGTTAAACGGCCCGCCCGCGCGGATCAGTGACTTAAACAAGGTTGCGGCTATCGGAGAGGAACAGTCTGTAGGGGCTGAAGCGGTAAATTGCGCGGTAACGGGGGCATCTTTTGCAAAGACAATGTCGTTGTTACCAAACAGCCGCCACGGCAAGGCGACAGCATCTGTATCGTCGGGAAGTGCTTTGAGCAAATCTGAAATCTGATGTCCGGCCACGTGAATGTTCAGAAATTCATCAACATCGCTGACCAAAATCCAGTCGGATTCTTTTCGTAACGGGTGTTTCCACGCATCGCGCAAAGCTTGCCACTGAATGCTTTGACTGCCTGTTTTGGTTTGGGGTAGGTGTACAATCTCCCCTGCTGCAGCCAGAGCATCCAGCATCTCGCCAGTTCCATCATCACAATCGTTGGAATAGATCAGATAATCAGTCACGCCCGCAGCCTGATGATGGGCAATCCATTCCAACAGAAAGGGGCCCTCATTTCGGACCGTGGTGATGCAGAGAACTCTCATGAATCGCCACATTGTTCTACGCGACTGTCAGCCAAGGTTTCCTGTGCTTCCAAAGCTGTCCGGATGGTGCTCACTGTTTTCCTTCCGAATTTACGGCTGAAATCACGCGACTGCGTATGGTCACCCTAACGGTTAGTGCGAAATATTGTCCAGACATTGGTAAATGACGGAAGGCAGGTTCAGACACCCAGATAGCGGTGCGTCAGGTCGTCATTCAGATCTGCCGTTGCGCCTGCCCAAACGGTTTTCCCGCGTTCCAGTATCACTGCATGATCCGCGACTGACGAAAGCTCTTTCAGGGACTTGTCAATCACCAGAATGGCAAGCCCGGTTTCTGATTTTAACCGCCGGATCGCGGCCCATATCTCTTGCCGAACCACAGGGGCGAGTCCCTCTGTCGCCTCATCAAGAATCAAGAGCTTTGGGTTCGTCATCAGAGCTCTGCCGATGGCAAGCATCTGTTGCTCGCCCCCTGATAAAGACCGGGCAGATTGACCGCGTCGCTCGCCGAGTCTCGGGAAAAGATCTGCGATTGTTGCGAGTGACCAGAAACCTTCTCGCGCAGCGGCAATAAGGTTTTCCTCAACCGTTAGATTGGTAAAACACCGTCGCCCTTCCGGTACCAAACCTATACCCAGTTGCGCGGCCTTGTAAGATGGCAGGCGGTTGAGCGATTGCCCTGCGAAAATAATTTTGCCGCTTTTTTGTGGGGCCATCCTGCAAATTGTTCGGATGGTTGTGGATTTCCCCATGCCGTTGCGACCCATCAAGGCAACGACTTCTCCTTCTCCCACCTGCAGATCAACACCGAACAACGCCTGAGAGGCCCCATAGAATGCAGTAATATTTGACGCGGTCAGAAGGGCGGTCACAACACGGCCTCCTCGCCCAGATACGCGCGCTGTACCTCAGAGTTTGTACGTATTTCGTCAACCGATCCGGTGGCGATCACCCGGCCATAAACAAGAACACTGATCCGGTCTGCAAGTTTGAAGACGGCGTCCATATCATGTTCGACGAGCAATATTGGTGCTTTGTGGCGAAGTTGGTCCAGAAGCTTTGTCATCTCGCCTGTGCCTTCCACGCCCAATCCTGCCATAGGCTCGTCAAGCAGGAAAGCTTTCGGGGAAAGCGCCAGTGCCATCGCGATTTCCAGCTTGCGGCGTTCGCCGTGAGCAAGATCAGCGGCATGAATAGTATAGCGGCCTGTCAGCCCGACCTGGTCAATAAAGTTGATTGCAGCCTCAGTCAGACCAGTTGCTTTCATCACAGGTCGTAAAAATCCCATCCAATGTCCGGTAGCACCCTGAACAGCCAGAACAACGTTCTGCAAGACAGTAAAATCAGGCACTACGGATGACACCTGGAAGCTGCGTGCCAGACCCATCCGCGCGCGTGCCGCCGTACCAAGGGTGGTCACATCCTGCCCCAGAAATTCAACTGTGCCGCTATCAGGTCTCAGTCCGCCTGCAATCTGGCTGATCAGGGTTGATTTGCCAGCGCCATTTGGGCCGATCAAAGCGTGGATTTCACCGGGCAGAAGACCAATGGAAACCTCGTCACTGGCTTTCAATGCTCCGAAAGATTTTGAGATATTGCGTACAGACAGGACTGGATCAGTCATGCGCGACCTCGCGCCCAACAAGGGTTCCGATCAGCCCACCACGTGCAAACAACACGACGCCGAGAAGTATGAGCCCTAGTAAGAATTGCCAGTAGTCGTTAATGCCACCCAGCCAATGTTCCAACAGAATGAATAGTGCTGCCCCGGCGACCGGCCCATATAGCCGCCCAACACCGCCAAGGATCACAAACACCATAATCTCGCCGCTGGTTTGCCAGCTAAACATCGATGGGCTGACAAAGCGATTAAGGTCGGCAAAAAGCGCGCCAGCCAACCCAGTGATCATGCCGGAAATTAGAAAGGCCGTGAGGCGAATATTGAAGGGTCGCATCCCGACCGCTTCAACCCGCTCAGGGTTTTGGCGTGTTGCTTGCAGTGCTAGTCCAAAGCGCGACTTGGAAAGGCGTGATGACAGGAAAAGCGCGAGGCCGAGGATCACATAGGTAATCGTGAAAAACTGAATAGGGTCGAGCGTGTTCAGACCCGGAAACCCGTTTCGCAGATAAATAGGCAACCCATCTTCACCCCCATATGCAGGCCAGGAGATTGCGAAGAAAAACAGCATTTGTCCAAAGGCGAGTGTAATCATGATGAAATAGGCGCCGCTGGTACGCAAAGAAAGTGCGCCGATAATCAAGGCGGCCAGACCGCTCGAAGCCAGCGCGACAACCCAGATAATTAACATCGATTTCGTGCCAGCAATTTCAAACGGCCATGTTGTAAGAAGGGTGTAGCTTTGCGCGTGGCTTGCTAAGATTCCCATCGCATAACCGCCGATGCCAAAGAATGCTGCATGGCCCAGTGATATTAAACCGCCAAGTCCAAGCGCGATATTGAGGCCAACACCCGCCAGTGCGAGGATCGCGACTTTCGTCGCTAGTGTAATTACGAAAGGCGCATCACTTACGTAAGCAATCAGAGGGACAGCCAGCAAACCAAACGCGAACACAAAGTTCAGAATGCGTTCGCGCAGCATCAGATTGCATCCCCATAGAGGCCGCTGGGTTTTGCGACCAAAACCAACGCCATCAGAATGTAGATAGACATTGATGCAAGGGCGGAGCCGACAGAAGTTGCGCTTGACGGGTCCATGAAGGTGCCAAAGAAAACAGGTAAAAGGAAACGGCCAAGCGTATCAGTCATCCCAACAAGAAGTGCGCCGACAAAAGCCCCTTTGACCGAACCGATACCGCCAATCACAACGACAACAAAAGCCAGAATAAGAACCGGTTCGCCCATGCCAACCTGAACCGATTGAATGGCTCCAACCAGCGCCCCGGCGAAACCGGCCAGGGCGGCCCCAAGTGCGAAAACAATGGTATAAAGCTTCGAAATATCAACACCAAGTGCCGCGATCATTTCCCGATCACTTTCGCCCGCGCGAATACGAATACCGAGCCTTGTTTTGGTGATCAGGGCGTAGAGCCCTACGGCAATCAGCAAACCAGCCGCGATAATTGCCAGCCGGTAACGGGAATATTCAATTCCGCCAGGCAGGGTAACAGGGCCGGAGAACGCGGCAGGCACGTCAAGAAACAGCGGAAAGGACCCGAACAGCCATCGCGTGCCTTCGGAAAATACCAGGATCAGGGCAAATGTCGCCAGCACCTGATCCAGATGATCACGACTGTACAGGCGTCGTATCACCACCAGTTCAACGATGGCACCAGCAGCGGCAGCAGCAGCAAGGCTTGCAATGACACCCAGCCAGAAAGAGCCTGTCGCCGTCGCGACGGCAGCACAGGCAAACGCGCCAACCATGTAAAGCGAACCATGCGCAAGATTGATGAGCCCCATAACACCAAACACAAGTGTTAGGCCTGCTGCCATCAAGAACAGCATAACGCCAAGTTGCAGCCCGTTTAAAAGCTGTTCAATGATCAGGGTCATTGCCAAGAAATTTGCCCGTTCAATAAAACGGTGGGCTACCCAATTGAGCAGCCCGCCGCATTTGTGATCTTACATTTTGCAGTCGGCAGCGTAAGCGTCCGAATGGTTTGTAAGGCCGGTTGCGATGATCTGATTGGTGAAGACATCACCCTCTTTGATCACTTCGCGCACGTAGATGTTTTGAATCGGGTGATGATTTGGCCCAAAGGCAAAGTCACCACGAACCGAGTCAAAATTTGCAGCCTCCAATGCTGCGCGGAAGGCGTCTGCATCTGAGACATCTGCCGCTGCCATTGCCGAAAGCAAGAGGTTTGCGGTGTCAAACCCCTGGCTCGCATAGAGTGACGGGAGGCGACCGTATTCTGCCTGAAAGTTTTCTACGAACGCTGCGTTTGCAGGGTTGTCCAAATCTTTGTTCCACTGAGACGTGTTGCGAACACCAAGCGCAGCTTCACCGACCGCTTGCAATATCCCCTGGTCAAAAGAGAATGCTGGCCCAAGCAGCGGAATATCAACACCTGATTGTGCGTATTGCTTCATGAAGGCGATGCCCATGCCGCCGGGCAGGAAGAAATAGACGCTATCCGCGCCGCTTGCCCGGATCTGCGCGATCTCAGAGGCATAGTCTTTCTGGCCAAGCTGGGTGTAAACCTCGCCCGCAAGACCGCCTTCGTAGAACCGCTTGTACCCTGTCAGCGCATCCTGCCCCGCAGGGTAGTTTGGCGCCATGATAAATGAATTTGCGTAGTTTGCACTGTTGGCATAGGCACCTGCGGCTTCGTGCAGATTGTCATTCTGCCAGGCAACGTTGAAATAGTTTTTGTGACACCCCTGACCTGCAAGGGCTGATGGGCCCGCGTTGGGAGACAGATAAAAAACGTTCTGCGCCGTTGCCGCTGGAACAACAGCCATCGCAAGATTTGACCAGATAATACCAGTCAAAACGTCAACCTTCTCTGACTGGATCATTTCGTCTGCCAACTGAACAGCAACTTCAGGTTTGCGCTGATCGTCTTCGATCACCACTTCGATATCTGAATTTCCGGATTGTGCGACTGCCAGCATGAAGCCGTCGCGTACATCGATACCAAGGCCTGCTCCGCCACCTGACAAAGTTGTAATCATTCCGACTTTCACAGGTTCAGCAGACGCCATGCCTGCAATCGCAAGCACGGTCGCTGCCGCTGTAAATGTTTTCAAAAGTCCCATCATGTCCTCCCGTTGGATTTATTCTGTAATTTTATCTGTCGTTGGGTCTGGGCACGCAAGTTAATGCATCGGCCAGTGTGCGCAAGCAATTGTAAAGAGTTTTCAAGGTTGCGAGGCGGGTCTTTGTCTTAAGAACGTGCACCTATCCAACAAATCTATTATTTCCTGTTTATATTAATTAACACGAGTGCTAATAAAGAATCATGGAAAATCTTGCATCTATCTTTTCAGCGCTGGGCGACCCGACTCGCTTTGCAATCATAGAGCGGCTTTTAGCAAACGGAGAGCAAAGCGCAGGCGAACTTCAGGATGTCGCGAATATTTCAGCACCTGCAATCTCGCGGCATTTGAAAGTCTTGCACGAGGCCGGGCTGGTAAACCGAAAGATAAATCGACAGCAGAGGCTCTATTCTTTGCGACCCGAAGCGTTTGCGACGGTGGGGAGCTGGTTTATTTCCCATCAGGAGTTCTGGGCAAAAAGTCTGGACCGTCTCGAGGCGGCATTGAAGAAGGAGAGCAACTAGAATGACTGATGTTTCAATAGAGAGGGTGTTTTCCGCCCCACAGGAAAAGGTGTTTTCCTTCATTACTGAAACCGAAAACCTTTTGAAGTGGTGGGGGCCAGAAGGAATTACGATAGCCGAAAACAATCTGAATTTCTCAGCCTGCGGTCCGTGGTTCTCTGTGATGGTTAATGGAGAAGGTGAAAGGTTCAAGGTTTCCGGGCTGGTCACGTCCGTAGATCCACCAAACTCTGTCAGCTTTACCTGGGGGTGGCATGATGATCGGGACATTCGTGGTGCAGAAAGCCATGTCACAGTAACGCTTAGCGCAGATAAATCAGGTGGAACGAAATTCGAATTGGTGCACCGCGATCTGACGGACGAAGAAGCGGGTGTTCGACACAATGAAGGCTGGACATCGTCGCTCCGCAAGCTTGAGCAGTTTGTAAATTCATAGATAAGGGAGGATTAAGAATGTCCAAGTACATTTTTGTTTACCACGGTGGGCGTAAGCCTGACGCACCGGATGAAATCGAAAAAGTCATGGCAAATTGGATGACGTGGTTTCAGGACATGGGCGACGCGGTCGTCGATGGCGGAAACCCTGCTGGTATGTCCAAAACTGTTTCTGCCTCCGGAGTCGTGGATGACGGAGGGGCGAACCCGATATCGGGATATTCACTGGTCGCCGCTGACAGTATTGAGATTGCGGCTTCAATGGCCAAGGGATGCCCAATTCTGGAAAATGGTGGAACCGTCGAAGTTGCGGAAGCGATGGAAATGTAGATCAGGGAAACGCAGAATAGACCCTTATTAGGGTCTATTCTTGTGGTACACTCCGTAAAACACGCGCACTAGCGACCTTTCCAGATTGGGTCACGTTTTTCAGCAAAGGCGCGTGCGCCTTCCATCTGGTCTTCGGAGCTGTAGAGCGCATCAACAGTACGCAACTGCCGCCCGGTTATCCGGTTTAAAGCATCCTGAAACTTGCTGTCTTCGGCGTCGCGAACGATTTCCTTGATTGCGGCATAGACGAGCGGCGGGCCGGATGCGAGGACTCTTGCAAGCTCCCATGCGCGTTTCATGAGCTTATCCGCAGGCAGTATTTCGTTTACCAGACCCCACCGATGTGCCTCGTCGACGTCAAACCAACGTCCTGTTAGCAGCAGTTCCATGGCGATATGATAGGGAATGCGCTTTGGCAGCTTAATGCTGGCTGCGTCGGCCACTGTACCGGATCTGATTTCGGGAAGCGCGAAAGACGCGTGA
This sequence comes from Pseudohalocynthiibacter aestuariivivens, assembly GCF_018457175.1. GTDB lineage: Bacteria > Pseudomonadota > Alphaproteobacteria > Rhodobacterales > Rhodobacteraceae > Pseudohalocynthiibacter > Pseudohalocynthiibacter aestuariivivens. The sequence goes on along the minus strand of NZ_JAGFNU010000011.1, from coordinate 28,843 downwards.
TCTGCTGCAAGAATAATGTCAGCAGAAAGGGCCAGTTCCAGCCCGCCACCGCAAGCAATACCATTGACTGCGGCAATCACCGGTTTGTTCATGTCACGTAATTCCTGCAGACCACCAAACCCCCCAACGCCATAATCACCATCTACGGCATCACCATCTGCAGCGGCCTTAAGGTCCCAGCCCGGGCAAAAGAATTTTTCTCCGGCGCCGGTAACGATAGCGACGCGCAGTTTTGGATCATCACGGAAAGCAGCGAACGTTTCGCCCATGATCTTACTGGTCGCAAGGTCAATCGCATTCGCTTTTGGGCGATCGAGGATGATTTCCAGTATTGGTCCATCGCAGCGGGTTTTTACAGGGTCGGTCATGGAGCCTCTCGAAGTAGAGCGTCTGCCGCTACAGCGCGTGTAGGGGTGCAGATCAGCGGGTTAATTTCAATTTCCTCGACATGGCTGCCATTGGCAAGAACATAAGCTTGTACCGCCTGAACCGCGTGCAAAATAGCTGGCAGATTGGCTGCTGCTTTTCCACGATAACCGTTTAGTAAATTTGTGACTTTCAGGCCAGTTAGAGCCTCTTTTATCGAGTTTTCGTCCGTCGGCAACAACAATGATTGGCTATCATCAAGCAATTCTGTCAGCGTCCCACCCGCGCCCAGCGTCAGAACAAACCCGTGGGCCGGGTCACGTGTTACGCCGATCAGCAACTCAGCAACACTGTCGGAGATCATCTCTTCCAACAGAAAACTGTCACAAGGCATGTTGATGCCAGCCTCAGAAACCTGATCAGCGTCTTTCAAATTCAAGGCGACAAGACCTGCCTCTGTCTTATGTGCAATGCCTTCACCCTTAAGAACCAATGGAAAGTTCAGAGTATCTGCAGCGGTTTTCAATTTGGATTTATCATCAACATGCGTACCTTTTGGGGTATCAAGGCCAAAGGTCGAAAGCTTTCGTTTTGTGTCCATTTCAGAGACTAAACAAACCAAATCAGGCCCGCTCTCCAAGAAAACGGGTGTAGACGTTGGCGATTTGAAAGAACCGGCTGCTTCGGCTGCAATAATCGCTTCGGCCAACCCGCTTATTGGGACAACCCCACCTGAGATGAGCCGTTTCGCGACCTCTTCGGGCATCAACTCTGGCAACGTCGCGACCATTGCGACATTCGCTCCTGTTAATTCCTTAGCGCCCAACGCTGCTTCAATAGCGCACTCCCAGTCACCGGCATCGCAAATGTCTGATCTAGGAAAGTCCACGATCAGCAAGGTTAGCGCGACAGAGGGGTCCATCATGGCCGCCCAGGCCCGTGTCATGGCTGGGCCGTCGCGCCAGATGTAAGTGTGGTAGTCAAGCGGGTTGGCTAACGCGACCATCGGTCCAAGCGCATCGCGCAAATCGTGCTTCTGTCTTTCGTTGAGCTCCGGAAATACAACCGAACGGCCAATCGCAGTATCTGCCGCAAGGGACGCTTCGCCACCAGAACAGCTAATCGACGCGAGTCGGTTTGACGGAAGGGGACCCGTGATGTGAAGCAGTTTGAGTGTTTCGAGAAACGCTGGAAGGCTATGTAAACGCGGAATTCCAAGCCGTTTTAAAAACGCAGCGGCGCCAGCGTCCTCCCCTGCAAGAGAAGCCGTATGAGAAATCGTCGCCGCTCGTGCCTGTTCGGATTGGCCGACTTTGATTGCGACAATGGGCTTACCCGCTGCATAGGCTTTGTCTGCCAGCATCTCCCATGCGCGCAGATCTCCGAAGCCTTCAATATGCATCCCAATCGCGGTAACACGCGGATCATCAATCAGGGCTGCAGCCATTTCGGCCTGGGTAGTCTGCGCCTGATTTCCAGCGGTTACCATGTAGGCAATTGGCAAGCCGCGGTTCTGCATGGTCAGGTTGATCGCCATATTTGAGGATTGGGTTAGAATAGCAACGCCGGATTTAACGGTTGTGCATCCATGTTGGTCAGGCCAAAGCAGTGCGCCATCCAGTGCATTTATGAAACCATAGCAATTCGGGCCAAGGATTGGCATATCACCCGCCGCTTCCAGCAAAAGGGATTGTAAACCACCTGCCGCCTCGTCCTCTGCTTTGGCTTCGGCAAAACCTGATGCAAAGCAAACGGCACCGCCTGCGCCGAGTTTTGCAAGAGTGCCGACAACGTCAATTGTTGCTTGTCGGTTGACCCCAACGAAACAGGCATCCGGCGCTTCTAGAAGCTGATTTAGGCCTGAATAGGCTCTTATTCCGCAAATTTTAGCCGCTTTAGGGTAAACGGGGTAGATCGCCCCGTTGAACCCCATCTTTTGGCATTGTTCGATAACCGCCCGGCACCACGCTCCACCGCCGACAACAGCGATCGATTTTGGCCGGAACAGGCGCGACAGGTCTTTGGTCATGTTAAGCCCCGAGAGGGCGAAGCAGATCGCGGCTTATAATATGGCGTTGGATTTCGCTTGTACCGTCCCAGATACGCTCAACCCGTGCGTCCCGCCAGAACCGTTCCAGCGGATAGTCATCCATCAAGCCCATGCCGCCGTGCACCTGAATCGCAGCGTCGGTAACACGTGCCAGCATTTCCGAGGCATAGAGCTTGGCGGAGGCAATTTCCCGGTTGGCAGGCAGACCCCGGTCAAGTCTTTCAGCCGCCGCCAACGTCAAAAGGTCAGCGGCATCAATTTCGGTGATCATATCGGCAATCTGAAACCCGATCCCCTGAAACTTACCAATCGGCTGGCCGAACTGATGGCGTTGGGCGGCATAATCCAGTGCATAGTCAAAGGCCCTTCGCGCCCGGCCCACACACATGGTGGCAACCGTAATTCGGGTGGCGTAGAGCCATTCGTTCATCACAGCAAAGCCTCCATCAACCTCACCTAGAACTTGAGCGTCGGGCAAACGGCAATCATCAAATTCAAGCACCATGTTCTTGTATCCACGGTGGCTGACAGATTTATAGCCATCCCGGATGGTAAACCCTGGCGTTCCCCGGTCTACCAAGAAGGTCGTGATGCGCTTTTTAGGCCCGCGCGGTGTCTGATCTTCGCCTGTTGCAACAAAAACGATTATGAAATCAGCGTGATCTGCGCCTGATATGAAGTGTTTTGTTCCATTCACGACCCAATCACCACAGTCACGGACCGCGCTGCATTTCATGCCCCGCACGTCCGAACCCGCACCGGGTTCAGTCATTGCAAGCGCGTCCGTCCGCTCTCCACGAACAGCGGGGAACAAGTAACGTTCTTTCTGTTCTCCCTCGCATGCCATCAGGATGTTTTGTGGACGCCCGAAAAAGTGATTTAGCGCCATTGACCCGCGGCCAAGTTCACGTTCCACCAATGCAAACTCAAGGTGGCTCAGACCCGCACCGCCCACTTCTTCAGGAAAATTACAGGCGTAGAACCCAAGTTCGATGGTTTTTCGCTTAATTTCCTCAGCAACCTCTTCTGGTACTTCACCTGTACGGTCTACCAAATCTTCGTGCGGATAGATCTCGTTTTCAACGAAACTGCGGACAGTTGAAACGATCATCTCTTGTTCTTCGTTCAGGCCGAATTGCATCACGGGCTCCGATTTGCTGAATTTGTTTGCAAAGGTTATTGGGCACGCCCAGTATGGCTGTGCAAAGTTGGGTAAAAATCATGCGAAACTGGGAAAATCAAAACGCCGCAGTGCAGCGTATCGGCGTGTTGCTGTTCGAGTCCTTTTCGAACCATTGCCTTGCCAATACTGTTGAACCGCTTCGCGCTGCAAACACGCTTTCTGGACGCGTCTTATATGATTGGCGTTTCCTGTCTTTGGACGGGGCTCCGGTTACCTCGTCCAGCGGGTTGCAGATTGCGCCGCACGGAAAACTGGCGGAGGCGTCAGGCGATATGTTGGCTGTGATGCCAAGTTATGATTTTAAGCGGCATGCAAACACGGTAACAGTACGTGGCCTTAGCAGTGCTGCACGAAGATTTCCAACCTTAGCGGGCTTTGATACAGGCAGTTGGCTGTTGGCCGAAGCAGGGCTGCTGACAGGACGTCGCGCTACGATTCACTGGGAAGAACTGGGTAGCTTTGCTGAAAAGTTCCCGGATGTCGAAACTGTGCGTGAACGATATGTCATTGATTCAAATCGCATCACCTGCAGCGGCGCAATGGCGGCTTTTGATCTTGTGATGGAGATGATCGCGCAAACAAGCGGCGAAGCGTTGAGGTTGGAGGTTGCGACCCTCTTCATGTCACCAGGTGTTTCTGCGCCGCAAAATGTGCTGCTGGCACGAACAAAGACCGTTTCACGCGCCGTGGCGCTGATGCAGGAGCATTTGGAAGAACCGTTAAGTATTGGTGAAATAGCACGGCGTGTCGGGCGCAGCCAAAAGGATTTGGAAGCGCGCATGAAGGCGGATCTTGGAGCGTCTCCGCAGACCGTATACAGGCGTTTTAGGCTTATATTGGCTCGAAAACTGGTTCTTGAAACAGAATTGCCAGTTGGCGAAATTGCGCTACGTTCCGGGTATCAGAACGCAAGCGCGATGACCCGGGCCTTCAGAGAAGAATTTGGAACTGCCCCGCGGCATATGCGAGTTGGATAGGCAGGTTCAGCGCGCCGAGTTTCTGATTTTCAAGCGGTGACGCATCCGTTCTTTTGCCTCTGGTGTTCCATCATGAAACGATCCGAACAAAATATCCCAAGGCACGTCCAGATTGCCGTAATTACATTCAAAATACCTATGATGCATCTGGTGATGAAACATACCTAACCGAAGACGTTTTTTGTTTTTGATGAACAACTCTTCAAACCCGGTATGTGTTGTCACGGCAGACAGCGCGTAAAACTGTAGGTGAAACATCATGTGCAAAGGGTGAGAAGCGATAACCCAGTGGATCAGAACCGATCCAAAGTAGATGATATGTTCGATCGGATGCATCGAAAGTCCGGACCAGGGACCGACATTGGTATTCCGATGATGAAGCGCATGGGCAACACGGTAAAGTGGGGGCCAGTGCAGCCAGCGATGAATCCAATAAAAATAAAAGCTTTCCCATATCGGGATCAGAAAAAAGATTGCTACAAACCAGATAGGGTTCGTGTCCCAGCTTAGTAACCACAGATATCCATTGGCAAAGCACCAGAACATCAAAACTTCATAGGCGCTCCAAACTAGAACACCGCTGGTGCAGCTCCAGAAAATATTGTCCAGAACCTGATTGTTCAGGGTGAACATTCCGCCCTTTTTGGCAAATTCGCGAGTGTCATATTTAAGGTCGTTTCCTTGATTTCGGAACGTGTAAAAATATAGGTGTAAGCCACCTGCAACAGTCACTAATAAGGCCAAATTGCGTAAAATGATCTGAAGAATCCAACCAACTGCGAAGGTCTGAGCGGTTTCCAAAGAGGGGTTAAACCAAACCCAGCTGGCAATGCTTAGCCCAAGGATTATCAGGTTAACGGTGATCAGGAACCAGCCATCCCAATACCAGCGCAGCACCGCCAGCGGTTTTGGGGGCCATTGCCACAGAGGAGAAACCCCCAAAGGCAAATCAGGGGTATAGTTCCATTCTCGTCGTGGTTCTGCCATCAGGCATGCATCCGTTTCTTGCGCGCGCGTGTTTCCACAGTCGCCGCTTCCGAACCATCATGGAAAGTGCCAAACCAACGGTCCCAGGGCATCTCTTGGTTTCCGTAATTACACTCATAATAACGATGGTGAAGCTGATGGTAAAAGGTTCCGAGCGCCAGACGCCGCTTATCTTTGATCAGCAGGTCCTCATATCCTGTATGGCTCATCGCGGCACCGGGCCCTTGATACACGATGTGAAAAAACAAGTGAATTGGGTGGGTCGCCACGACCCAATGGATGCACAGCGTTGTTAAGTAGATGAAATGCTCAACAGGATGCATTGAAAACCCACTCCACGGCCCGATGTTGACGTTCCGATGGTGAAGCGAATGCACACGTTTGTAAAGAAACGGAACATGCAGCAGCCGATGCACCCAATAGAAATGAAACGCAGACCAGATAGGGACGAGGATCAGGGCAAGAATGAACCAGACTGGGTTGCTGGCGAATGTAATCGTTGGTGCGTATCCGTTGGCCATCAACCACATTGTGACCACCTGAAACCCGGTGAGTTGCAGCACACCTGACCCCAAAGACCAGAACATATTGTCCCGTACCTGATCCGAAAAATTCCACAGCCGGTTGTTTTTCCCCTGATCGCGGCGTTCGAACTTCAGTTTCTTACCTTGGCCTTTATGTATGTAGAAATACCAGTGCAGCCCGCCCGAACAGATAAAAACCATTGCAAAGTTGATTGCCCAGATCTGTAGAATCCAACCAACGACAAAGGTTTGCGTTGTCTCAAGCGATGGATAAAAGAACGCCCAAAGCGCGAAAGCCATCAGAAGCATGATCACGCGTTCGGACAGCATCAGCCAGTTAAAGGTGAGCCATTTCACAAGATAGGCTGGCCGTGGTGGCCATTGGAAAATTGAGGGGTCCTGTAGCGGCAGGTCAGGATGGTAGTTCCAGCTACCGGATAGGTTTTCCGTCTTCAGTTTTTCAGGCATCTCTGAAGGTCCTTGTTGGAGTCTAGTCAAACGCGGAATATGCCTTATTGGGCATAGTTAGAGCCTTCTTCATCCAATATTGCCTTTAACTCCGCCAAGTGGCGTTCAGCCTGACTAGGGTAATCTTCCAGCTCCTGCGCAGTCTTTTCAGCGACCTCATCTGACAAAACGCGCAACGGTTTACCGGTTTGAAGTGCGCGAATGTATGTTTCTGCTGCGCGTTCGAAATAATAGAGCCTGTTAAACGTATCGGCGACGCTATCTCCGATGATCAGCACCCCATGATTGCCCATGATCATCACTTTGACTTTCGGGTCGGACAGCATAGACGCGCAGCGTTCGCCTTCTGCCTCAAAGGCGAGGCCACCAAAACTTTCGTCAATAACGTAGCGCTTGTAGAAGGTCGCGGTGTTCTGGTCGATTGGTGGGAGGTTTGAATCCGCAAGGCAGGCTAAAACAGTTGCATGGATCGAATGCACATGCATCACGCAGCGCGCATGCCGACAGCGCCGGTGAATCGATCCATGCAGCCCCCACGCGGTTGGATCAGGTGCATCCGGTGTGTCCAGCGCATTCGGATTGTTGGCATCCAGCAGCAGCAGATCAGACGCTTTGATACGCGAAAAATGCGCCTGATTTGGGTTCATCAGAAACTCAGTTCCGTCCTCGTTCACCGCCAGGCTGAAATGGTTCGCCACCGCTTCGTGAAAATTAAGCCGTACGGTCCAGCGAAACGCAGCGGCCATATCGACGCGTTCTTGCCAGTGATCAATATTTGCTTTGTGGAGAGGGGTAGGCGTCGCCATTTCATTTCCTTTCAAATCCTTGAGCAACATCGTGGCGATGCTGGCTGATCTTTACCAACGAAAAAAAAGGCGTCATGCTATTAGCAGAACTTATGCATAGCTTATGATAAAAAATGGATGATACCGGCCTTCCCCCGCTGAACTGGTTGCGCGCGTTTGAAGCGTCGGCGCGACACCTGTCGTTCACAAGTGCGGCTCAGGAACTAAACATGACGCAATCTGCCGTCAGTCAGCAGATCAAGGCGTTAGAGGGATATTTGGGTAAGGCATTGTTTTACCGACTTGTTCGGCGGCTCGAACTGACGGACGCGGGTAATCTGTATCTTCCATGGGTTCAGGATAGTTTTTCTGTTTTGACAAAGGGTACGCAACAATTGCTTGGCCCTGATCGGGCGAAAACGTTGCAGATCGTCTCTAACCTTGCCTTCACGGTGCATTGGCTGGCGCCGCGATTACCAAAGTTTTTCGCGGCACATCCCAAAATTCGTTTAAATTTCACAACGCCAATCTGGCATTTGGATCATACTTCACAGTCTGCTGACCTTGAGATTCGATTTGGGCGTGAACCAGATTCTCGGCTGATGTACGAGCTTCTTACACGGGCAAACTATTTTCCGATTTGCGCCCCGGGCGATTCAGTAACGCTCGACACGCTGTTTGATCGGCCGTTGTTTGACTGTGCAGGGCTTTCCTGCAACTGGGAATCCTGGTGCACAGGACAAGGGATATCTTTCCCTAAAAAGGCGCATTTGACCTATGCGAGCACTTACACAGTTTCGTTTTCAGCAGCGCGCGCTGGCAGCGGTGTTGCGATTGGGCATGATATTCTTGTGGCAGACATGTTGCGTGATGGCATTTTAAAACAGCCATTTGATCACGTTGCACCCGTAAGCGAGGCCTACTATCTGATTCATCCGGCGGGACATGTCGCGTCACCTGCATCTCAGGCTTTTTCCGATTGGCTCAAGAGTGAAATCAGGGGCTTGAACACCGAACAAATGTAAGGACAATTGGTCCATGGAAACACATTCAATTAAAACATGGCCCGAAAGCGCCGCACGTTTAATCGCCGTTGCGGCCGGGCGCGAAGCGGCGGATCTGGTTCTAAAGGGCGGTGTCTGGGTTAACGTTCACACCCGCGAGCTTCTCGAAAACCACGATATCGCAATTGCTGATGGTCGATTTGCCTATTGCGGCCCAGATGCCAGTCATTGCATCGGACCCGCAACTGAGGTGATCGATGCAAAGGGTCAGTATATGATCCCGGGACTATGTGATGCGCATATGCACATCGAATCCGGCATGCTGACGCCCGCAGAGTTCGCCCGCGCTGTCATTCCGCATGGCACCACCTCGATGTTCACCGATCCGCATGAGATTGCGAATGTCATGGGGCTTGAAGGTGTACGCCTGATGCACGACGAGTCGATGATGCAGCCCGTTAACATATTTACGCAGATGCCAAGTTGCGCGCCGTCAGCCCCAGGTCTTGAAACAACGGGTTATGAAATCAAACCCGAGGACGTTGCCGAGGCGATGAGCTGGCCCGGTATTGTTGGGCTTGGGGAAATGATGAATTTTCCCGGCGTGGTCAATGCTGACCCAAAAATGTTGGCCGAAATCGCAGCGACCCAGAACGCGGGTAAAACCGTTGGGGGGCATTACGCAAGCCCGGACCTTGGCCCGGCTTTCCACGCCTACGCGGCAGGCGGACCCGCAGATGATCACGAGGGAACCTGCGAGGCGGATGCAATTGCCCGTACCCGGCAGGGAATGCGGCACATGATGCGGCTTGGTTCGGCCTGGTACGACGTTGAAACCCAGATAACAGCGGTTACGGAAAAAGGGCTCGATTCCCGCAACTTTATTCTTTGCACCGATGACAGCCATTCAGGCACGCTGGTCAACGACGGCCATATGAACCGCGTTGTGCGCCATGCAATCGAATGTGGATGCGACCCGCTGGTCGCACTGCAAATGGCGACAATCAATACAGCAACCCATTTTGGGTTGGAGCGGGAACTTGGGTCGATCGCCCCTGGGCGCCGCGCTGATGTTGTTCTGACGTCGGACCTTAAAACACTGCAAATAAACCGCGTCATTGCACGTGGAGTAACAGTGGCGGAAAATGGGGTGGTAAAGGTTGAATGCCCGCATCTGAAGTGGCCGGAAAAGGTACGGAAAACCGTGAATATGGGACGCATGCTGATTGGTGCTGACTTCCATATCACAGCCCCGAAAGGCGCGAACACGGTTACTGCAAAAGTTATCGGCGTTGTTGAAAATCAAGCCCCAACCAAAGCTTTGACAGCAGAACTTTCCGTCGTGGACGGAATGGTCGAAGGGGACCCCGCTCAGGATGTTTGCCAAATTGCACTGGTGGAACGACATCAGGGTACTGGTGGTGTGGTAAATGGTTTTGTGTCCGGGTTCGGATATACTGGTGATATGGCGATCGCGTCGACGGTCGCGCATGACAGCCATCACATGATCGTTGTCGGTACGAATCATGCTGATATGGCGATGGCTGCGAACAGGCTGCAAGATGTTGGCGGTGGTATCACTGTCTGGCAGAACGGACGCGAACTGGCCTTGGTGAAACTGCCAATTGCAGGTCTCATGTCAGATGCACCCGCACAAGAGGTGGCAGAAACAGCTGATAAAATGGTCGCCGCTATGGCGGTCTGTGGCTGCACGCTGAACAATGCTTATATGCAGCATTCACTGCTGGCACTTGTTGTTATCCCAGAACTACGTATCTCTGATTTGGGCTTGGTGGACGTCACAAAGTTTGAGCTGACAGAGCTGTTTGAAAAAGGAAAATAACAATGACAGCACATTTCGAAATAGATGTAGAAACCCCGGCCGTTCCCGCACATGAAAGCTTCACCGACGCCAAGGCAGCAGTGGAAAGGCTGAAAGACCTTTATCGCACAGCCACTCAGTTCCTGAGCGAGAGGTTTTCAGAAAAAGCGACAGGCCCGCGGCCCGATAGACGGTACAGAGCATTTTATCCCGAAATTCGGGTTACGACGACAAGTTACGCCCAAGCCGACAGCCGTCTGAGTTTCGGCCATGTCGCAGTTCCGGGAACTTATTCAACCACTGTTACTCGGCCCGATTTGTTCGAAAACTACCTGTGCCAGCAAATAGATTTGTTGATGTGCAATCATAGTGTTCCCGTGGTGATAGGCATATCTGACACACCAATGCCGGTTCATTTCGCGGTCGCGGGTGACGCAGAGGTGAATGTTCCGCAAGAAGGGTGCATGGAGTATCCACTGCGCGACGTCTTTGATGTGCCAGATCTTTCAACCACAAATGATGATATAGTGAATGGCTTTGGTTACAAAAATCCGGACGAGTCAGGCCCGCTTGGTCCGTTTACTGCACAGCGCGTGGACTATTCTTTGGCGCGGTTGGCACATTATACGGCAACACCGGCTGAACAATTCCAGAACCACGTTTTGTTCACCAACTATCAATTCTACATAGAAGAGTTTGAGGCATACGCACGTGAAATGCTTGCCGACCCAAACAACGGCTACACAGGTTTCGTTGGGCCGGGAAACGCGGAGATCTCTTCGCCAAACCAAATAATGGACGCACCAGCGAAATTGCCGCAGATGCCGACCTATCATTTGAAACGCGCGGATGGGACGGGAATCACACTGGTGAACATAGGGGTGGGTCCTTCAAACGCCAAAACCGCAACAGATCATATTGCGGTTTTGCGGCCTCATGCCTGGCTGATGGTCGGGCATTGCGCCGGGCTGCGGAACTCTCAGAACCTTGGGGATTTCGTGCTCGCGCATTCTTATCTGCGCGAAGATCATGTTCTGGATGACGATCTGCCAATCTGGGTTCCGATTCCACCGCTTGCGGAAATTCAAATCGCTTTGGAACAGGCAGTTGCGTCAGTTACCAAACTGGAAGGATTTGAGCTTAAACGCATCATGCGAACGGGGACCGTCGCCACCATTGACAACCGCAACTGGGAGTTGAGAGACCAGTCAGGCCCGGTTCAGCGTCTTTCACAGTCGCGCGCCATCGCTTTGGATATGGAAAGTGCAACGATCGCAGCAAATGGTTTTCGCTTTCGCGTCCCTTATGGGACATTACTGTGTGTTTCAGACAAGCCTCTTCATGGTGAGTTGAAATTACCGGGAATGGCCTCGGATTTTTATAAAACACAGGTGTCGCGGCATTTGAAAATAGGTATACACGCTATGGAAGCATTGCGGAAAATGCCACTGGAACGCATCCATTCACGCAAATTGCGTAGCTTTGAAGAGACCGCGTTCCTCTGAGACGGCGAAAATCAGCACAAAATACATGAAAAACTGAAGAATTTTACCACTAATTGTTGTGTCCCATCACAACATGCCGTTAAATGCGCCCAATAATGCCCAAGTTATCAGGGCTTCATGAGGAGACATACAATGGCAAAACCAATGACAAAGACCCAGCTTGTAGCTGCTCTGGCCGACGAAATGGGCTCAGACAAAAAAGCAGCGAACGGCGCACTGGACGCAGTTATCGCGGTTATCACGCGCGAAGTAACCGGCGGCGGCGCTGTGACCCTTCCAGGTGTTGGTAAAATTTACTGCCGCGAACGCCCAGAGCGCATGGTTCGCAATCCCGCTACTGGCGAGCAGATCAAAAAAGACGCCGACAAAGTTGTCAAAATGACAATCGCGAAAGCGCTGAAAGACGGCGTCAACGGCTAATACGTTCGGGGATTGTCCCCAACGCTGAATACATTAGGGTCGCCTGACACAGGCGACCCTTTTCATTTGGAGGCAGGAATGGACATACGTGCGATAGGCATGGGGCTTGCCTTTGCATTGATGTGGTCTTCGGCCTTTACCTCTGCACGGGTCATCGTGATGGATGCGCCTCCGTTGGGCTCACTGGCGCTTCGGTTCCTTATCTCTGGAATCATCGGCGTGGGGCTCGCCCGGATGATGGGCCAATGCTGGACCCTGACGCGCGACCAATGGCGTGCGACATTTGTTTTTGGGCTGTGCCAGAACGCGCTATATCTGGGGCTTAATTTTGTTGCGATGCAAACCATCGAAGCGTCGCTTGCCTCTATCATCGCATCGATGATGCCACTGATGGTTGCCTTTGCTGGCTGGGTGGTTTTCCGCGAACGGCTTCGCCCGCTTGCGGTACTCGGCCTGCTGGCGGGCGTAATTGGCGTTGGCCTGATTATGGGTACGCGGATTAACGGTGGAGTTGACCTCTACGGCGTCAGCCTGTGCGGAATCGCCGCCGTAGCCCTGACCATTGCCACACTTTCGGTGCGGGGGGCATCATCCGGCGGAAATGTCATGATGATTGTCGGGCTGCAGATGTTTGTTGGCGCGGGTATCCTTGCCGTCGCGTCAGCCGGGCTGGAAACAATTGAAGTTAACTTCACCTGGAGGCTGGGTTTTGCGTTTATCTACACAACGCTGGTTCCGGGTGTACTGGCAACCTGGGTTTGGTTCGCACTGGTTGGCAGAATAGGTGCTGTACGCGCAGCGACCTTTCACTTCCTGAATCCATTCTTTGGTGTTGCAATCGCCGGTGTTTTACTTGGCGAAGCGATAGGCGGGATAGACCTGATTGGTGTCGCGATCATCACTGTGGGCATTCTGGCGGTGCAGTTGTCTAAACAACGCGCTTAGCCACCCCAGTTTTCGGGTAATTTGTGGCCAATTTCATTCGCGAGATTTTCCAAAAACCTGCACATAATTGCGGCCCGCTCTGTTGCCAGCTTACGGGCGGTATCGGTCGACATCTTACGAGGAAGCTTTAAGAGCTTTGCGGCCCAGTGATCAATTGAGAACCGTAGATCATCAAGTGCACGGATTGTTGGAAATGGGTCGGTTGGATTATAAAGTTCACGCCCTAAAGAACCCGCGACAGCAAAGGCGCGCGCGATACCAATGGCTCCCAGCGCATCTAACCGATCAGCGTCCCGCAAAATCTTCGCCTCTATGTTTCGCGCAGGAATGTTCGCAAAGTAGCTATGTGCCTCTATCGCGTGTCTGATTGTTGCAATGCCTTCCTCGGAAAACGAAAATGGAGCAAGTAGCCCCTCAGCTGCATCTGCGGACATAGTCGACGCACCCACCCGGTTTGGGTCATCTTTTGGCAGGTTTACCAGATCATGAAAATAGGCCGCTGCTAAGAGGGTGCTTCCAGCAACCACACCTTCGCCTTCGGCAATCTGCTGACAGTTTCGCCAGACCCTGTCTAGATGCGCGAGGTCATGCGCAGCATCATTCGCCATGTGATCCGCAACGATCCGGCGAAACTGTTGGTGTAAATCAGCCAATCTTGCCCTGATTTTCACCAACCTGGCCACGGTGCAACAGCAGGTGGTCCAGTATAACGCAGGCCATCATTGCTTCGCCGACCGGAACTGCGCGAATCCCAACGCAGGGATCATGCCGGCCTTTGGTCACCACCTCGATCGGGGTGCCATCTTTGCGGATCGATCTGCGTGGTGTGAGGATCGATGACGTTGGCTTTACGGCGAAACGAACGACGAGATCCTGACCAGTGCTTATTCCACCCAAAATGCCGCCCGAATGGTTAGAGCTATACTCGGGTCCATCCGGCCCCATGAATATCTCGTCCGCGTTGTCAGTGCCTTTTAGCGCTGCCGCCGCCATGCCTTCACCAATCTCAACACCCTTTACGGCATTGATTGACATCATCGCGGCGGCAAGGTCGGTATCAAGCTTACCGTAGACAGGCGCGCCTATGCCTGCCGGGACGCCACGCGCCACAACCTCGACAACGGCCCCAACCGAGTTTTTTGATTTTCGGATTTTTCCAAGATAGGCGTCCCAATCTTCAACGGCACCTGCATCGGGAATCCAGAAATCATTCTGGTCAATCGCGTCCCAGTCAAATCTGCTTCGGTCAATGTGCATTTCGCCCATCTGAACCATGTAACCCCTGATCTCGACATGAGGCACCAAAGCCTTGATCGCTTCGCGCGCAACCCCACCCGCTGCAACCCGTGCAGCGGTTTCACGTGCCGACGACCGGCCGCCACCGCGCGGGTCACGGTTGCCGTATTTTTGATGGTAGGTGATGTCTGCGTGGCCGGGACGAAAGGTTTCGGCGATATCCCCATAATCCTTAGACCGCTGATCGGTGTTTTCAATCATCAACTGAATCGGCGTGCCTGTGGTTTTGCCCTCATACACTCCGGACAGAATGCGTACCAGATCGGCCTCTTGCCGTTGCGTGGTGTGCTTGCTCTGGCCGGGTTTGCGCTTGTCGAGCCAATGCTGGAGCATTTCGGGAGTGACCGGCACACCGGGGGGGCAGCCATCCACTGTCGCGCCCAAAGCGGGCCCGTGGCTTTCGCCCCACGTAGTTACACGAAAGAGATGCCCGAATGTATTGATGCTCATGCAAACGCTCCTTTTCAACTGCTCTACCGGGCGGCGGCGCCTGTCTCAAGGGGTTTTGGCTTGCCAAGTGCGTTATGCCGCCCTAGAGACATCCTTACCTCGGGGGGCCTTTACTGGCTGAGATGCAATAGCGGACCCGTTGAACCTGAACCGGTTAAGACCGGCGGAGGGAAGGTTGAGATGCACTCATCCCGATATCCGCCCGTCGGCAAATAGAGGATGAGATATGAAATATCCACTGATCGCCGCGGGACTTTGTGCAGCCAGCATGGCTGCGGCAGAGGCACCCGTTCTGACAGTTTACGCACCAGACTACTTTGCGTCTGAATGGGGCCCGGGCCCCGGCATTGAAGCAGGGTTTGAAGAACGCTGCGCCTGTGATTTGCAATTTATCACGGGTGATGTTCTGCCCCGGCTATTGCTTGAAGGGGAACGGACAGAGGCGGATGCTGTCATTGGCCTGAACACCGATGTCACGCTGAAGGCGCGGGAATCAGGCTTGTTTGGTACACATGGTCAAGACACCAGTGGCCTCACGCTGCCGATTGAATGGTCGGATGACGTGTTTCTGCCCTTTGACTGGAGCTACCTTTCCTTCGTCTACGACAACACCAAGCTTGAAAACCCACCCACCAGCTTTGAAGCGCTGCTAGAGATGCCGGACGATGTGAAAATCGTTATTCAGGACCCACGGAGTTCGATCTCTGGTCTTGGCCTGTTGCTTTGGGTGAAATCGGTTTACGGGGATGATGCGGAAAACGCCTGGACACGGCTTGCGCCAAAAATCCTGACCGTGACCAAAGGCTGGTCCGAAGCCTACGGTATGTTCACGGATGGCGAAGCTGACATGGTTTTGTCGTTCACCACGTCGCCCGCCTATCATATCATAGCCGAAGAGGATTTGACAAAATCGGCGGCGATTTTTGATGAGGGCCACTATGTGCTTGTCGAGTTGGCGGGGAAAATCGCGACGACCGATCAGCCGGAACTTGCTGACTCGTTTATGGAATACGTCCTGTCAGAGGAGTTCCAGTCTATGATCCCGACAAGCAACTGGTCCTACCCCGCCCAGCTTGATGCAGAGAAACTACCCGCACAGTTTTTGCAGTTAGGAACGCCTGAAAAGGCGATCTTCTTGTCCGAACAAGAAGCGAATGACGTGCGGGACGGAGCACTGGAAGAATGGCGAAACGCCTTGTCCCAATAAAGCCGGTCTACGGCTTGGGGGCGGTTTCTGCCGCCCTCATCCTTTTGCTGACGCTCGGCACATTGGCTGCCGTAGTAACGCGGGCAGAGGGGGTATCCGCCTTGCGCCCAGCAGATTGGGCTGCGTTAAGGTTTACGCTTTGGCAGGCGTTCCTTTCGGCATCTCTAAGCGTGCTTCTTGCAGTGCCGGTGGCACGCGCGCTTGCGCGGCGGCAGTTTTTCGGACGCTCAGCGCTTGTTACATTGCTTGGCGCGCCGTTTATCCTGCCGGTTATTGTTGCGGTGCTGGGATTGCTCGCGGTGTTTGGCCGGTCAGGCATACTCAGCACGATGCTTGGCTGGGTGGGTTTGCCGCCTGTTCATATTTATGGATTACACGGCGTCGTTCTGGCGCATGTCTTTTTCAACATCCCCCTTGCGACACGCCTTATTTTGCAAGGTTGGCTGGCCATCCCGGCAGAGCGGTTTCGTCTTGCAGCCTCGCTTGGCTTTGACAATGCAGACATACAGCGTGTTCTGGAATGGCCAATGCTGCGCGCAGTTGTCCCGGGTATCTTCATGGTGATCTTCCTTCTTTGCATGACCAGCTTTGCGGTTGTTCTTGCATTGGGTGGGGGGCCAAAGGCGACAACGCTGGAACTCGCGATTTATCAGGCGTTCCGGTTTGACTTTGATCTTGGAAAAGCGGCTCTTCTTGCTGTCATTCAATTTGGTTTATGCGCGGTTGTTGCGGTTATCGCGTGGCGTGTGGCAACACCTGCAGGCATGGGGGCAGGCCTTGACCGGACTGTTGAACGGTGGGACACGAGCAATCCGGTGCTTCGCGCGCAGGATTTTACTGTCCTTGTGTTCGCCAAGCTGTTTTTGCTCACTCCCCTGGTCGTGATCTTTCTTAAAGGTGCCGGAGCAGTCTGGACGCTGCCTGATGTTGTCTGGTGGTCTGCGTTCAGATCAGTACTGGTGGCCTTGGGTTCTGCAGCACTCGCGATCAGCCTGGCTTTGTCCTTGGCATTGCTTGCAGTCAAACTTGGCCAGAAACGAACCGCCGGATTTGTCGAGGGTTTTGGATATCTGACGATTGCTGCGTCACCTTTGGTTGTCGGGACCGGGTTATTTATCATGATCTTCCCGTTTGCGCGCCCGTCCGATCTGGCGCTGCCGGTAACAGCTATCGTAAACGCCGCGATGAGCCTGCCATTCGCCTTGCGCGCGTTGAGCCCCGCACTGCGCGACATCGAAAATGACTTTGGTCGCCTCGCTGACAGTCTTGGTCTGTCAGGCTGGTCCCGGATGCGGTTGCTGATCTTGCCACGGATGCGCAGACCGCTTGGGTTCGCTGCTGGTCTTGCGGCAGCGTTGTCTATGGGGGACCTTGGGGTTATCGCATTGTTTGCTGATCCTGAAAGCGCGACACTACCGTTACAGATGTTTCGTTTAATGACGGCCTACCGGATGGGCGACGCGGCAGGAGCGGCGCTAGTCTTGTTGGCGCTCAGCCTGTGTCTGTTTTGGGTTTTTGATCGTGGGGGTCGTGTTGATGCTGACACTTGAAAGATTGGAAATTGTTCAGGACGATTTTTGCCTTACGGCTGATCTGTCAGTCCCAACAGGAGCAAGGGTTGCTGTAATCGGGCCATCCGGGGCGGGCAAATCAACCTTGCTCGCAGCCATCGCAGGTTTCCTGAAACCCGGAAGTGGCAAAATCCTGTGGGATGGGGTTGATCTGGCTGACCTTCCGCCGGGAGAAAGACCGCTAAGTTTGTTGTTTCAGGACAATAACCTGTTCCCACATTTAAGTGCTGCGGAGAATGTTGGCCTTGGCCTGCGTTCTGATTTGAGGCTATCCTCTTCGCAAAAAGAGGCCGTGAGTAATACTCTTGAACGAGTGGGGTTGAAAGGGTTCGGCAACCGCAAACCAGCCGCTTTGTCGGGCGGGCAGATCGCTCGTGTTGCGTTGGCACGTATGATCTTGCGTCAAAAACCACTTGTGTTGCTGGATGAGCCATTCGGTGCGCTCGGCCCGGCATTAAAGGGTGAGATGCTAACCCTTCTGGCAGACCTGCTTGATGAGACAGGCGCAACCCTGCTGATGGTTAGCCACGACCCGGATGATGCAGTGCGCATTTCAAGCCAAACAATCCTTGTGGCAGAGGGTATTGCGCATCCGCCAATAGATACGGCCACGCTATTTGCCAACCCGCCAGACGCGTTGAAAAGGTATCTGGGGTAGCCTTCAGAAAAAATTGTGCGACAGCACGAACATCAAAGGCACTGGCGCGACGGCAATCAGGAGTGAAATAACAAACGCGGGCAGTGGATATAGCCCGGACATGCCTGCTGCAAATGCAATGCCGCCACCGCCGCCAAGAACAACGTTACCCGGCAGGTTTAACACAGCGATCAGCGCAAGATACCTGTGCTTTAGCAGGAACGGAATAATACGGTTCGGTGCGTTCTCTGCCAAATAGGAAAGGCGCTCTTTGTGGTCCAGACCAGCCAGATTCTCCACCAGAGTTCGTGCGCGTTCGAATCCCAGATATGCAAATGCTCTGGCAATAAGTGCGGCAGGTACAAACCGGCCAATCAGGTAGGCGATCAGCAAAGCGGCCACCATGCACAGATAGACCAGTATCGCGGCACTTGCGCCAAAGATCATCAGCATACCAAACCCGATCTCTGCACCGGGGACAAAGGGTATCGCCGATGTGACGATGTAGAGACCAGCAATGGTCAGTATCATCATCCGCATCAGGGGTTCGTCATTGAGTACGGCTTCGCTGGACGCATAACTTGCGGCGCGTTGCCCAAAGTACCAACCCAAAAACAGAATCGCGAGAAATATGATCAGGACCACGAAACGGCGTCTATGGTTAGAGAAATGCTTTATTAGTGTGCCCGCAGCCATGCTGTGCGCCTTTAATCAATTTGTGCAGGTTCACCCTAGCACAGCAAAAAAGGTGGAGCGTATCACGATCGACTGACAGGATAGTGATACAGGCTAACAAAAGAAAACCCCGCCGAATGGCGGGGTTTGTTCATTTTAAAATCAACGAGTTCTATGCTTCGCCAGATTTCGCTCTTTTCTTGATTGGTGCCCAAATCCGTTTGTTGGTGAGATAGAGCAGCACCGACAGAATCAAGAGAGAGAAAACACCGATGAAGCCTGCTTGCTGACGAGCCATCATTTTTGGTTCTGCAGCCCACATCAGGAAGGCAGAAACATCCATTGCTTCGTGGTGAAGATCGTTAGAGTGGCCGTCGGCGTACTCTACATCTTCACCAACCAGCGGCGGCGCCATTGAAATCCAGCCGCCCGGGAAGGCAGTGTTTTCATAGAAAGTGACGTTGTTTTCTTCTTTTTCGTGGCCGGTGTAGCCAGTCAGGATCGAAGCGATATATTCAGCACCACCCATGCCGCGAACGGCCTGATTGATCCCTAGGCCATATGGCCCGTGAAAACCCGCGCGCGCTTTTGCCATCAAAGACAAGTCAGGCGCACCAGCCGCAGTGTTTGCAGGGAAGTGATCCGCCGGGGTCGCCGTGCGAAAATCACCGTCACCGTCGCTAAGCTCGGGATCCCAGACTTCGAAGTTTTCAGCGTAAGCCCGTGCCTGGTCTTCTGAATACCCAAGTCCGCCTTCATCCGCGAGGTTGCGGAAGTAGACATATTGCATGCCGTGGCAGGCTGAACAGACTTCGGTGTAGATTTGCAGGCCGCGTTGCAACTGGTTCTGATCGAATTTGCCAAAAGGTCCTTCGAACGAGAAAGCAAAATCTTCGATGTGTTGCTCGCCACCGGCTGCAAAAACGCCTCCGGTTGAAAGGCCAAGGGCCGTGACGGCGGTGATCGCTAGTTTTTTGATCATTGTCATTGTCCCTTTCACTCGGCCGGCGTTTCAGCTTTGGCGCCGTAGTGTGCGTCAAAGTCTGCTTCGATGGTGGCCGGTTGTGCCTCTGGTTTCTCAATCACACCCAATAGCGGAAGGATGATCAGGAAGTAGGCGAACCAATAGGCGGATGCGATCAGTGAGATCCAGTCATACGGGAACTCAGCAGGGCGTGCGCCAACCCACATCAGAACAAAGAAGTCGATCACAAGAAGCACAAACCACCATTTGAACATCGGACGGTAACGACCCGAGCGTACAGATGAAGTATCGAGCCAAGGAGCCAACGCCAGAACGGCGATTGCGCCAAACATTGCCAGAACACCAAAGAACTTGGCGTTGATGATGCCACCGGTGACAAAGCTTACAAGCTGAACAGCCCAGACATCAGCCGTGAAGGCCCGCAGGATCGCGTAGAATGGCAGGAAATACCATTCGGGAACGATGTGTGCAGGCGTCACCAGCGCGTTCGCTTCGATGTAGTTGTCCGGGTGGCCAAGGTAGTTCGGCATAAAGCCGACGATCGCCCAGAAAATCAACATGATAACGGCCAGTGCAAAGACGTCTTTGATCACAAAGTATGGCCAAAACGGAAGGGTGTCTTTTTCCGCAACAGCCTTAGAGTCCTTGCGTACGTCGACGCCGGTTGGGTTGTTGTTACCGGTTGAGTGGAATGCCCAGATATGAACAACCACAAGCCCAGCAATCACAAACGGCAGCAGGTAGTGAAGTGAGAAGAACCTGTTAAGTGCCGGTTGCCCAACTGCGCTTGCGCCCAGAAGCCATGTCTGAATTGCTTCACCAATACCCGGGATCGCACCAAAGAGGCCGGTGATCACAGCAGTACCGTGGAAAGACATCTGACCCCAGGGCAGAACATAACCCATAAACGCCGTGCCCATCATGCAAAGGTAAATCAGCATCCCGATGATCCACGTAACTTCACGCGGCGCCTTGTAAGATCCGTAGTAAAGGCCGCGGAAGATGTGTGCATAAACCGCCACGAAGAACAGTGATGCACCGTTCATATGAACGTAGCGCATCATGTGGCCGCCATTCACATTGCGCATGATATGCTCAATCGAGGCAAACGCCATGTCGACATGCGGCGTGTAATGCATCGCCAGAATGATGCCGGTGATAATTTGCAATACGAGGCAGAATGTAAGGACGATACCCCAGATCCACATCCAATTCAGGTTTTTGGGTGTGGGGATCATCAGTGTATCATAGAGAAGGCCAACCACAGGCAGGCGTGAATGGAGCCATTTTTCGATACCCGACTTGGGCTCGTAATGGTCGTGCGGAATTCCGGACATTTGTGCCTCCCTTAACCCAGCTCGATCGTCGTTTCATCGACGAAGTTGGCGACAGGCACCGGAAGGTTTTCCGGAGCCGGACCTTTGCGAATACGACCAGACGTATCGTAGTGCGACCCGTGGCATGGGCAGAACCAGCCACCAAATTCACCAGCTGCGTTACCAAGCGGCACACAACCAAGGTGCGTACATACACCCATCATCACCAGCCACTCGCCGTTTTCGTCAAGCGCGCGGTTTTCATCTGATGCGTCAGCGGATTCGTTTCCATTGTCGTTGCGCGCGCTCGAATCGATCAGCGTGCTCATATCGACATTGCGGGCAGCCTCGATTTCTTCTTCCGTACGACGACGGATGAAAACTGGCTTACCCTGCCATTTGACGGTCAGCTGCGTTCCGGTTTCGATACCTGAAATATCAACACGAATCGATGCCAGCGCTTTAACATCGGCACTTGGATTCATCTGATTTACAAGCGGCCAAACCGCTGCTCCGGCTGTCACAGCGCCTGCGCCTGCCGTTGCATAATAGAGGAAATCCCGGCGGGTGCCTTCGTGATCTTCTGCGTGAGACACGAGAGTTTCTCCCTTCCCTGGCCGAACGGCCTTAACGTTAAAATGACCACGCGTGAACGTAGCCTTCTCGCGCGGCTGTTTATCCGCCCAAATGCGCTCCGTCCAGAAGACAATGCGGCTCAAATAAAAAAGATGCGGTTTTGTCGCGGTTCATTAGTGCAATTTACAGTGGTATTCGAGGGTCAGGAAGACAAAAATTGCCGTTTTGTGTTTAACTTCGCATCCAAAACGCCTCTGGACCCTGAATTTGCGTCAACTCCAGTCGACCAGCACAAGAAATCACCCGGCAGAAGTAAGAAAACCTCAAATCGCCAGTACATGTTTTTCGAATTGAGAGTTCGGTTTTAGCCGACCGACTCATTCATTATGACTCTGTATCCACCCGGTTTTGGGGGTTCTGCAAGGAATTCGCCAAATGATTGCCAAAGCTCAGCAACTTTTGCCTGATTTGCATTTGAAATTTCCTCGCTTTCGACAATCGAGATGATGTAGCCGTTCCCGTCCGCGTCCACGGCATTGATGAAATGCTTCAATCCGGCCAGCGCCAGAATTTGCGGCTTGATCCGTTCAAGCATTTTTTCAGATGCTTCAACCGTTCCTGGTTTAAGTTTGTAGGTTGTTATCCGTGCAAACATTTCAGTCCCCCCAAGTATATTCGCTCTGCCAAGCAGAGTTGTTCAGTACAACTCGTTTCAGGGTTCTGAGCTTAGTCCAATTTCGGAGAAACGCCTAATCCAGCTCAATGCAGTGAAATGCTAGCCAGCAGGAGGGACCGTTGCTAGCATCGACTCACGTTCTGCGAATCTTTCGTACCAGTCTGCCAGTGCCTCATGTCCCGTGCGCCAACCCCGTGCATCGTGGCGCAAGTCGAGATACCCAAGTGCACAGCCTATTGCAATTTGCCCCATATCAAGAGAGCCGTTCAGCTGGCTCATCCAGCGGCTGTTAACGGCATCGACGGCATTGGATACCTTGCTCCATTGCGCCTCAACCCAATCTGGAAATTGTTTTTCCTCGGGGCGTAAACGACCCTCGTAAACCATCAGAAGTGCTGCATCGAGAATACCATCCGCAGTGGCCTCGAGCGTGAGGGCATCCCACAGTCTGGCACCGTCTGGGTAGAAGCCCGCTTGAAAACGCGCGTCTAGATAGCGGCAAATGACACGGCTGTCATACAGCGAAGGGCCATCGTCGCGCGCCAATGCGGGAACTTTACCAAGCGGGTTTTGCGCGATTGCGCTTGCTGACGCTTCAAATGGAGTACCGTGTGTGGGTTCCAGTGCGACCGCTTCGGTCTGTTCTGCCTCATGTAATAGGACCATGACCTTGCGTACATAGGGCGAGGTCGCGCTGTAGTATAGTTTCATTCAGATGCCTTTCGGATGCGTATACGGCCCAAAGCCGAAATGTCTATATCCACACCGGGGCCCATTGTTCCCAGCCGGATCGTTCTTTTAAAATGAAAGCCAGCGTTGGTCTGGTCACCATCGCTACGCAACGTTGCACCTTCTTCAAGTTCGTCGAGCGCGTCTTCAGCGCGTTGATCGCGGCGGCCTCGTTCAATGGTGCGCGTGACAGCGTAAGCCGCCAACGCAACGGCGCCATAACGCAATGCAAGACCTGCAACCGGGGCAAGGGGTAACGGCATTATCTCCTCCCAATCTGTGTTTCAAATGTAAGAAGCCAGTCTGCCGATGTCCAATCAAGCTTTGGATGGGGCCATCATCAGCGCCGAAAGGTGGCGTGTTTCGTGACCTGTTCCAGATGCATCCATCTGAGACGCTGCGTTGCTGCGGACCTCATCAGTCTTGTTCTGGCCAAGCTTCCATGTACCGTCAATGCTGGTGATCTCGAGTCTAATTGGAACGATCTGGCGCATCATCTTGTCCATAACGCCATCGCTCATTTTGCCAGAAACCCAAGGGGTTTTTGGCAGCAGGTCCGCCTCAAACCGCGCCGAAAGCCGGTCGAGTAAACCTCTTAACTTTTCCTGTGGCTCTTTTATCAACTGACCACGCAAGTGTACCGCAACATAGTTCCATGTTGGCACCTGATCATCGATTCCATACCAGTCAGGTGAAACATAACTGTCCGGACCAGAAACAGCTACAACCGCCGGCTCTGGTTCACTTAGCGTGCGAACAATCGGGTTTGACCTTACCAGATGCAACTCTGCAACCTTACCGTCATCAGACAGTAAAAACGGAACATGTGACAGCAGCGGACCTTCCGATCCGTTTACAGAAAGAATGCCAAAACCGCACTTCTGCGCAAAACTTCGATTCGCTTTATCTGGCATCTGTCTGAAGGCAGGGTTTGGGTGCATGTCGCGTCTCTGTTTGAAAATGTCTTATCCGGGTCTTGCCTTCAGGCCAAGGCTTAGCCATTTTGGCTGTGTTCTCAGGGCGGGGTGAAATTCCCCACCGGCGGTGTGTGGCGCAAGCCATAAGCCCGCGAGCGGCCCCGGATATCGGGGTGTCAGCAGATCTGGTGTGATTCCAGAGCCGACGGTCATAGTCCGGATGGAAGAGGACGATTGGGTGGTAAGGCATGGTGCCTTGGCGTTCCTTTCGTTTGCACGCTCTGGGTGACGTGTCTGGAATGAAAGGAAAGAACTATGACACCCACCCGCTACGCCTTTATTAAGGCAAACTGGCACTCAGATATTGTTGATCGCGCCTTTGATGGGTTTTGCGAGCTGATCCCGGCCTCTCAGGTCGATGTGTTTGATGTGCCTGGTGCGTTTGAAATGCCGCTTGTGGCACGTGATCTCGCGGCGTCCGGTCGTTACGCCGCTGTGGCTGCAGCCGCATTCGTGGTTGACGGCGGCATTTACCGGCACGACTTTGTGGCGCAAGCTGTGGTCGATGGTTTGATGCGTGCAGGCATGGATACAGGTGTTCCAGTGCTGTCAGTCTCTCTGACCCCGCACCACTATCAGGAAACCGATCACCACAATGAAATATACCGCGCGCATTTTGTTGAAAAAGGACGCGAGGCCGCAAAGGCAGCGTTGATGATTGGCAAGACAAGGGCTTCTCTAGCAGCCTGAATTCTTTTTCCGAAAAATATCCCCGCCGGAGGCATTAATCTTTTTTGCCTCTGGCAACGCTTTCAGGGAAACAACACGACGTGATCACCGGCCTGCCATTTTGGGTTTTTCTTCATGATTGCCGTAAACCGCTCTGAGGAAAGAAACCTCTCGAGCCATTCAATAAGGTTCGGCCAGGGCTGCGCGTCAAACCAATCTTTTTCGATATTGGCGAATTGCCGTACGAAGGGTGCAATAGCCGTATCTGCGATACTCGGGCTTTCACCAAACAGATAGAGTTGCTCAACAAGCATCATGTCGAGTTTGCGCAAGAAAACAGAAGCCTTTTCCCGCTCGACCGATGGGTCTGCATCTTTGTAGCGCGTTGCGTATTTCGTGCGATCAAGGGCAGACTTGAAGGGACCATCCGCCTCATCAATCAGGCTATGGGCTTCTTGCGGCACATTCAGCCATCCTTCGGGGTCATTTTCGCCAAGTGCCCAGTGCATCACGTCAAGACTTTCTTCAAGCACCTCACCATCGGCAACGACCACCGGAACCGTTCCCTTAGGGGATGCCGCTAGAAATTCCGGTGCTTTATCGCGCAAAACGATTTCTCGTAGTTCACAGGTGATCCCGGCGCTGGCAATCGCCAATCGTGCGCGCATCGCATAGGGGCAGCGCCGAAAGGAGTAAAGAATCGGAAGAGTCATGCTGTTAACCGATGAACGTCATAACCCGTTATCCGGGTTGTGACGAGGCTACCCTCGGTTTGATCAGCCGCAAAATTCACCTCGGTAAACTGCTCTGTCCGCCCCATGTGCGGGTTTTCCATCAGAATATGGTGGGTTTTGCCGACTTGATCGGAAAGATGGCGCGCAACCTGAGCTTCGCCCGCCGCACGCAAACGTGCCGCCCGTGATTTTATTGCACGCCCATCGACAGCCGGCATCCTCGCTGCAGGTGTGCATTCACGAGCTGAATAGGGAAACACATGCAGCCATGTCAGGTCACACTCGGTCACGAGTTTCAGAGAGTTTTCGAACATTTCTTCCGTTTCCGTCGGAAAGCCCGCGATGATGTCAGCGCCAAAAGTCATGTCGGGGCGCAAACGACGCGTCTCTTCGCAGAACGCGATTGCATCGTCCCGCAGATGGCGCCGTTTCATGCGCTTCAGGATCATGTCATCACCCGCCTGCAAGGAAAGGTGAAGGTGCGGCATAAGACGTGGTTCTGTTGCGATCGCCTGCATAAGGTTTTCATCAGCCTCGATGGAGTCTATCGAGCTAATCCGCAAGCGGGGCAGGTCTGGAACCAATTTGAGAATCCGCATCACCAAGTCGCCAAGGCGTGGCGTTGCGGGCAGATCAGCACCCCAGCTTGTCAGGTCTACACCGGTCAATACGACCTCATTGTAACCCTTGTTGACCAGTCGCTTGATCTGATCGACGACAACACCAGCAGGGACAGACCGCGAATTGCCGCGTCCATAAGGGATAATGCAAAAGGTGCAGCGATGATCACAGCCGTTCTGAACCTGAACATAGGCGCGCGACCTTGTGCCAAACCCGTCAATCAGATGCCCGGCTGTTTCGGTGACTGACATTATGTCATCAACCTGCACGCGCTCCGTTTCCCCGATGAAATCCGGGCCGCGCATGGATGCCCAGATGCTGGCCTGCATCTTTTCTGTATTGCCGATGACAAGGTCGACTTCGCCCATCTCGGCAAAGGTTTGCGGTTCAGTCTGCGCTGCACAGCCTGTCACAATCAGTTTCGCGTCAGGATGCGCGCGGCGCAGTTTGCGAATTTCCTGCCGGGCTTTGCGTACAGCCTCTGCCGTGACGGCGCAGGTGTTCACGACAACAGCATTTTCGATACCGGCGGCGGCAGACAGTTCTTTCATCGCCTCGGTTTCATAGGCGTTCAGGCGACAGCCAAGCGTCGTGAAAAGGGGGGGGCTGCCTGACATCAGATGTTTTCCAGAAACTCACGACGGATTACGCCGTCAAAGACATGCGTAATTGGACCAGTCATCCAGACACCGTCATCGCGCCAGTCAATTTCGAGATCACCACCATCCAGATGGATCGTCACCTTGCGGTCGGTCAGACCCTTGCGATGCGCCACAACCGCAGAAGCACAGGCACCAGACCCACAAGCGAGGGTTATCATTCCGCCGCGTTCCCAGACGCGCATTCGCAAGGTTTGACGGTCAATCACATGAATGAATTCAACGTTCGTGCGCTCCGGGAATAGCGGGTGATGTTCCAGCGCTGGGCCGACGTCTGATAATGGTACAGCTTCTGCATCATTAACGACGAAAACCATATGTGGGTTTCCAATACCAGCAGCACCGGGGGCCCCTTCAATTGGCAAGGCGTTCAGATCATCAACAGGATGGGCAAGTGGTATCTGATCCCACTCCAGTTGCGGCTGTCCCATGTTCACGCTGATCAGGCCCTCTCCGGCATCTACGGCTTGCAGGGTTCCGCGTCCCGTGCGGATGCTGGCAGCTTTCTGCCCGGTTTCGTCCATTATGATCCTTGCAACACAACGGCTGGCGTTGCCGCAGGCATCTGCTTTTGACCCATCAGAGTTCCAGAATTCTACATCCAGATCCGCAACGTCAGACTCGCGCAACACCGCAAGCTGATCAAAGCCGACCCCGAAAGACCGGTGCCCAATTGCCCGAGCGGTATCTTCATTCACCAAATCAGGCGCACTTCTTGCGTCGACAACAACAAAGTCATTGCCAAGCCCGTGCATCTTGCGAAACGGAAGCCCGCCCGTCTGGAGAGTCAAATCTGCCATGCGCATCATATAGGTTAAGCGGAAAAATCAATCCAGAGGGCTGATTCAGGCAATTTCGTCCTTGACCCCTGCGGTCAGCTTGCCTAAGACGGCGCCTCGTGAGGGCCCTTAGCTCAGTTGGTAGAGCGGCTGACTTTTAATCAGTAGGTCACTGGTTCGAACCCAGTAGGGCTCACCACATCTTTTCTATTTTAAATCAACGGCTTGACGCTGTATATGTTCAACGTAGCCCTGTCTCTTTTCCCCCAGTAACGATTCTGGGGGACATATGGGGGACATTATCCACGAAATTCCCCTAATTTAGGGTATCTTTCCTTTCCCCATAGACCGCCTCAAAAAAGGCGTCAAAGCCTAACACCCATGAAGAGCCGCTGAACAAAGCGACCTTTCGCCCCAACCGCAGCGAACGGCTGGTTGGAGCCAAAGCGAACATTCAAGGTTCAATCAGGAATTCCAATCGACAGCGAGATTGGCCTTTCCGGGCAAAAAGTTCACTTGACCATGGTTAATGAGTATCGGTGCTGGCAATGCTGGTGCTGTCGATCTAGGCTGAACGAAATTGTAGCAAAGCTCTGGGGGAGAGAAGCATGCAGAAATCAATTGGGAAAGCTGGTATTTTCAGCGTACTAGCCCTCGGGCTTTCGGCCTGTGCCTCAGGTAATAGCTTGTCGGAGTCAGCACCTTCGGTTCCTGCGGTCCAGAATAACGAGGCGAGACTGGTCTTCTATCGCACTCAGGTGATGGGAGCTGCGGTTCAGCCAATGATATCTGTGAATGGCAAGGGAACGGATACTTGCCAACCCAACAAGGTGTTCTTCGTCGACGTTCCCACGGGAAGCAACACCATTACTGCGGCCACTGAGAACACGGAGACCCTCACGGTGGTTATCGGGGCTGGTCAGACGGCGTATGTTGAATGCACCATTAGCTTCGGCATACTTGTAGGCCGGGTCGATCTAAAAGTTGTTCCGAGAGAAACAGGCATGGGTAAAGTTGGTGCTTTGGCCTTCAGTGGTCTGTACGAAATCGGTTCAATGTAACTTCCTCACTTAACAACGCGCCCGTCAGTCGCCGAGCAACATTTGCGCAACAAATGCCTGGATTGTCCGGCGGTTTCAACGGGTGGTCGCAACACTTTAGTCTTTTTGGAAAGATGGAGTGTTAGAGATGAAATATCGGACGCGGACGTTTTACACGGACAAACAGAAATCTGAGATGTGGGATCGGTG
>NZ_JAGFNU010000010.1 GCF_018457175.1 Pseudohalocynthiibacter aestuariivivens | reverse complement strand
CTTAAAAATCCCATGTCAATCACTCCATATCTCCCTGAACAAAAGCGTCAGGGTAGCGTCGTTACATGGGTCAATTCTCAGTGAAAATTTAGGGGCCTACCGGGTCAGTTCTCAACGCAAATCAACACGCTGTATTCAGATAGTTTAAAAGGGTTGTATTATATTGCAGAGCACCTTCTTTTGTCTTAGCCCCCTACCCGGAGCAAAAAAGCCAGCTTGCCAAGATACCGCTTCTCTGGATGATCGACGAAACAAAGAAACTGGGACTTCGCTTCAAAACCCAAACCATCAATGAAATCGTTCTCGGAAAGAACCCTGACAAGCACTATGTTTCTCCGGACCCGAAAGCCCCGAAAAACAAATCAATGAACCTGGTTTGGGCAATCCTGGAGTTCCTGCCACGCAAACGAAGGGAAACGACAACACGACACTTTTCAATATTTGGATTTTACTTGCCACTGTTTGAACGTCGGAAAGTTCCGGACAACGCAAACACTCACCCTACTGTTTCGCAGCGGTAGAAAACGCTGTCAGGCAGAGACTGCTTCTGTTGGCAATCTAACTCTGCCACTGCGCGTTCATACCGGAACCTTTGACACAGGAAACGGACGGACTCGTGGCTAGTGCCGATGCCACGCTCGTCAGCGAATACTCAACATTTCAAAACGAAACTGCAAAACGTACATACATCATCACCGCCAGCCGGATGACCTCAGGGCTGGTTCAGAATTGCAGCAAGAGCTTCATTTCTTTACGCCGCAAAGCCAGACGACCGCCGTGCCCGCCTCAGCTCGGTTTTATCTGACGATGCTCTCCTGATAGATCACCTCAAGCTGCGCTACCTCACCTTCTGTTAATTCGGCAAACTCATTATTGCGAGCGCGCCTGGAAAGCTGTCCGCCATTTTGCTTGAGGAAATTGAACAGCAGATCGATGGTGGATGCCGGCATTTCGACAAGGGCCTCAACGCGGGATTTAAACTGATCATAGCGGACCAGAAATGCAGCCTCCTCCGGCAGGTCAATTTCGATGGTTTTCTGAACGCACTCGAAAAGAAACTCTGCATGGAGCGTCGCGTCGAAATACTTATAGAAATCGCTCGTATCGTTCAGAACCCGCACATTCATCTTCTCGGTCGGCTCCCATTCTACAAATGGCAGAAGCCGCTCTGAATAGCTTTCCAGAACGCGCCGGTAGTCGTCTATTCGTTCCAGGATTGCAGAGGATACCGGGAATACGATACCGGTTGGATTGAACCCACGCATTGTCAACACATGATGAATGAGATATCGGTGGAGCCGCCCGTTGCCGTCTGCGAAGGGGTGGATATAGACAAACCCGAAGGCGAGAACGGCGGCGGCTATCACCGGGTTGATACCCTCAGCATACCCCTGATCAAAGTCAATGATGCCCTGAACGAGTGCAGGCAAATCCTCATGGCGGGCGCTGATATGGTCAGGGAGCGGAATACGGGTATCCTGCTCGTGATCTCCGACGAAGCCGCCCTCATCCCGGAAGCCAAGGCGTATAAACCGCTCATTGCCGATCACGATGCGCTGCAAACGCAAAAACTCGTTCTGATCGAGCGGGTGTTTTCCTGCCTCACCAATCGCCTTGCCCCATCGCTGAATACGGCTGTGCGGCGGGGCCTCCCCTTCAATCGCGTAGCTCGATTTGGAATCTTTGAGGAGAAGAAAGGCTGCGGTGCGCGCCAGAATATTTGCGGAAATTTTGCCAACTACGGCGCGCGCTTGCTCATCAAGTTTGGCCTCTACAAAGCGTTCAAGCTTTTCTGTGCGCCAGACCAGCGGACAGAATGAACGGGTGCCGGGCAAATTATTGCGAACGCGGTGCCGCCTGAATGTCTCACCTTTAACGGCCCATTGTTGCTTACGATCAACAATATCGGCGTAGGTGCCGCTCTTGGCATCCGGCAAATCAAGTTCACGCTCCAGTAGCCATTCGTAGAGAAACCAGATACGCCGTATATAGGCGCTGGTGGGTTTGGCTCGAATGATCGCTTCAACATCGGCGGGCGAAACTGCTTCAAACAGGCGTTTCAGGACAGCCAGATCAAGCCCTTCATACTTCAGGGCGAAAACCAGATGCCCCTCAAACGTGGCGCGCGGCTCATGGCGCGGCGTATAGATGCGCCATCCATTTTCTGTGTAGACTTTATGACGCTTACCTATAGCACTCAGAGTGAGCGGCGTCGGTACCTGGAGCTCATACGCATCTATCAGGGCCGCATATCCGACAGGCAGTGCCATTTCTGGCAGCCTGTTTTCCTGAAGAACGCTTACCGGGCCTGAAAACTGGTTATTTTCCATGATGCCTGTGAAAACCATTTCCTGTGTTCGAATTTCACTTCACAATGTTAGCATTTCATGAAAATTGATTACATTCAACGGAAATCACTGCGAAACTTGGTAAGCGCAGATGCTTTTTGAGTTCAAACAATTGAATGGCTTCTTGTTGAACCCGTTCTGAAAATAGCTTTTCAGAATGGCAACAGTGGCCATACACCCAATGCAGAACAACTAACTTTTCCCTGTACTATCTTCCTATTTCACTGATCTGCACATGACAATTCCCTGTCACCCTTTTTAGGTAATTACCCCACAAACCACTGCTTCCTTTTACTAATTTTCGGCATGCATCGCAAAAATCGGCCAAAATTCTGTGTTTTCCCTGTCAATTTCCCAGTTTGCAGGGAAATTGCCTCCGAGATTGGTTCGCTCTAGGCTGGGCGCACAGCCAACCACTTCTTCAAAACCAGACCAGACGAGTGTCGCGCCACATAGTGGCGTGTTTACCGTGGCTTGTGAGATACTTGGGCAACCCCAGACCGTACCATCAGCCAAGAATGCGCCCTATTTCCGCAGAAGTCTGGGGGCGCTGTTTCCGCGATAGCAGTGTGGGAAGTCGAGGATCAGAGTATTGCGAGCAGTTCGCGCTGTTCATTCCAGTCGGCAGGCAATGCGTGGCGCATGCACCAGTCTGACGTCAAGCCGAGCGGTTGTCTGCCATCAAGGATGTTTCTCAAGGGCTTTGTCACATTAACTCAGTAACCGGCAGGTTTCCTCTTTTGGATGGGACTTAATATTTCGTAAGTCTTTGAAATTCAACAACACGCATTTGGTAAATCTTCGATATTTTGACTTAGAAAAGTTAATGTGACAACGCCCGTCAGATGACTGCATTGAGTCCATTTTACTGGATACTGCTATCTCTTTGGAGGGTAGTGATAGCATCGAATGCTGACATCCTGTCTGAAACGCAGGGCCTCTTACAGGTCGTCGCAGGACATATCATGTGCTCCACGAATGCACGTGCACATCACGCCCAGAGTGACCTTTCATGATTTTGACGGCCAGTTTCTCGCGTTCCTTGTCACGTACCCGGACCCAGAGAAGGATGCCGCCATGTTCGATCTGTTTTGCGTAATAGTCCTTGTGATGTTTGCCAACGCGACGCGCCAGCAAAGTACCGATCACCGCTGCAGGGCTGCCGCCGATGGCAATTGCAGCAATCGATGCCGCAAGTGTGCTGGCAAGGGTAAGCATTGCGGTCAACGCAATGAATGACCCGAGAAAGAAGAACCCACCGGCAATGGCGCCCTGCAATTCGCCGATAGCCTCTTCCGAGACGAAAGCTGCACGTGGCGCATCGGGATCGTCTTCCAGATCGGTTGCGCGCCAATATGCCTTGCCCAGTGTTTCTTCTAGCACCTCCTGTCGCGCGAGGAGGCTGATGTCGTATCGGCTGAATCCGAACATCCGCAAATCGTAGAAAGCACCTTGCAGATCGTCGAACGTTTCGAACACATCAACGGCTTCAGGAACATCGATATATGTGGTCCTGTCATCTTTCGCTCGAGTTTCGGACATTGGCACCTCCGGTATCGCTGTCTCTGTCCTATTTTGATATATGGAACAGGCAGACGACGCGTTGATCGAAGTTAATGGTCCCCTCGCTGAAACGCTATAGGGATGATCGCGTCCAGGGACGAATCTGGAGGAAACAGTTCACGGGAGATCGACGACATGAAGGGTTTTGCAGACGACATCGAAAAGCTGACCGAAGGAAACGACAACTTCCGTGAAGTTCTCTATACTCGCAAAAACATCCAATTGGTGCTCATGGCGCTCAAGCCTGGCGAAGAAATCGGCAAAGAAGTTCACGACGATCGCGATCAGTTCTTTCGTTTTGAAACGGGAAGCGGCGAAGTCCGGATCGACGATGTGGCCAATCAAGTAAAGGCCGATGACGGTGTCATCGTTCCAGCAGACGCCAAGCACAATGTCGTCAATACCAGATAGGAACCGTTGCGTCTTTATACGATCTACGGGCCACCTGAGCGTGTCGAAGGCACAATCCACCGGACCAAAGCTGAAGCCGATGCATCCCGTGAACATTTTGATGGGCGGACCACGGAGTAGTGTCGCCCAACGGCCAGCCCCGCTGGCGACCTCCAGTGTCGGCAATCCGCCGGATACCGTTGAAAAAGTCAGTTTTTGAGAATTGGCGAAAATTTGCGAAATGACCGACCGTCCGGAAATCAGCATTCGAATGCTCGTACACGCGATGAGCTTGAGTTGCAAGCGCCTTGCCGAGAAAGGGCTGTCCCCTCGGTCAAAATCAACCACTGAGCATGTATGGCGAAAAACTCTTCTAAAGTTGACTAAAAACCTCCTGATGAATGCCTAGCTGGCTGACGATTTGACGCCGTTTCTTCCGCGCGGTTTGTCGCACGGGCTTGCACCTCACATTTTTGTGAGTCAAAACAAATTCATGGAATCGAATATCTTATTGCCCAAGAAGAAACTTCGCCCCGCTATGGCGGCGTTTCTGGGTATTTTACTGCTTTTGCAGACGACACTGGCTAGTCTGGGCGCCTTTGCTGCATCCGCTGAGGGTTTGCAGGTCGTAATCTGCGATGCCGGTGGTTTGCGGACAATCACGCTGGATAGTTCCGGAGAGGAAATTCCCGAAACACCGTCACATCACGCCGATGCTGAATGTCATTTCTGCCTCACTGGCATTTGTCTGTCAGCACAATCTCCGAAAAGTGATGTGCTCCCTCTTGCGACCGGAAGTCAGCGGCTAGCGCGACCACGTAGCAAGCAAGCCACCTCGCGACATGAAAGCCGAACAGGACCGATCCGTGCGCCACCTCGCACAGTCTAAGCCAGCTTAACGCGTGGCTTTTCGCTTAACTGTGCTTAGCCGTCTTGCCACTTCCGGCGGCGGTTGGTGCATTCCTAGACTGGATTTCTAGAGAGGTTGGACAAATGTCGAAACCCCAATTCATGCGCCTTGGCGCGACCGCCATTCTGCTGTCTTCGCTTTCCACCACGGCTTTGGCCCAAGCGGCCGACTTACCGGAAGCCGAATTAATACTGCAACTCGATCCGATCATTGTTCAGAACACGACAGCTCCCTCCGGACCTTCGCGACTTGTATTCAACCACCGCGATAGAACCTTAAATCTGGCTGCTGACGGGGGTGAACTGCTGCGTTCCGTACCCGGCATCACCTCTGGGCGCATGGGTGGCCACGGATTGGAACCGGTGATCCGGGGCCAGCAGCAAAACCAGCTAAATATTATTGACGCGGGCGCCTTCACATTCGGGGCTTGCCCTAACCGAATGGATCCGCCAGCGACTACCGCCGCCTTTAATCGTGCGGACCGCGTGATCATCGAACGCGGCTATCATACCGTCACCAATGGGCCCGGCGGTTCGGGCGGTGCCATCGTGCTTGAACGCGAGGCACCTGTTTTTGATCCCGGCAAACCCTGGACCCTGTCAACCCAAGCCGGTGCAGCGTCAAACTCTGATCTGCGCGAAGGAGCGTTGTCCGGTGCGCTGGATTTGGGTTCAGGTTTCTACCTCGAAGGTTTTACCGAACATCATGAGGCCGACAACTACGTGGATGGCGATGGCGCCACGGTACGCAGTGCGTACCAGCAGCAAACCGCTGGCGTTACCCTTGGTTATGTAGGTGAAAGGCTATCGCTCGCCTTTGACATTGAAAGAGACGAAGCCGAGGATGTCTTGTTTCCGGGTGCTAGTATGGACAGCCCGTCGTCAGAAACGACAGTAATGCGTCTACGCGGTGGTCTGGAGATGAACCAAGACGTGTTGCAGCGGGTAGAGGTGAACGCCTACCTCGGCACCGTTGACCACGTGATGGACAATTTCTCGCTAAGGCCAGTGGGTATGATGGCAGCCCGCACGCCTTCAACCTCGGACACCTATGGTGGTAAACTAGAGGCTCATCTTGATTTCGGGCGTACCACGGCAAAAATTGGGGCGGACCTCCAATCCAACAACAGAATGGCGACATTCTATTCCGCGCCAGCCGCCATGCAGGCACAAGTGGCGGCTGAAAACCCAGCGCTGGCGCGTTTTCTGATGTGGCCTGATGTGACCATTGCCCAATATGGTCTCTATGGTGAAACCGAGACAATGCTCACATCTAAAACCACGCTGACACTCGGCGGCAGGTATGACTATGTCAGCGCGTCTGCAGATGCCGCCAACATCGTACCGGGCGGATCAGCCCTTTCACCCAACGATTTCTATACTGCGCAATACGGCACGACCTTCGACAACAACCGCGAGGAACATAATTTTGGCGCCCTCGCCCGGGTTGAACAAAAGCTTAACGACAATGCGACGCTCTTTGTCGGCGTGTCTCGTTCAGTCCGCACATCCGACGCCACGGAACGGGCAATGGCGCGCAACAATTGGGTTGGCAACCCTGACATCGCGCCTGAAAAACACCACCAGTTTGACGTCGGCGTCGAGGTCACCCGCGCAAATTGGCAGGTCGGGGCAGCGGCCTATCTCGATCAGGTCGATGACTACATTCTGCGAGATGCTTTCAGCGTGCCCGGCGTGACCACTTATCGCAACATTGGTGCTCGGCTTGTCGGGCTCGAACTTGATGGAAGTTGGCAACGAGGGGGCTTGGAACTCTCGGGTGACATGGCATGGACATATGGTATAAATCTGATCGATGATCGACCGCTTGCACAGATCCCTCCGCTTAGCGGTTCGGTGTCTCTTTCCTATGGTGAGACGGACTGGCGTGCAGGGGCACGGGTGAACTGGGCAGATAGTCAGTCACGGATTGACCCGTCGCGTGACGCAAACGCGACGACGGGTTATGCAACTCTGGATGTTTTCGCCAGATACACGCTGAGCGACAATGCGATCCTTCATGCAGGGGTCACAAACCTGACCGATCAGACCTATGCAAATCACCTGAACCGCCCGAACGTCTTTGACCCGACAATGGTACAGGTGAATGAGCCAGGGCGCAGTGTTTACCTGAGTGTGTCAGCCGAATTCTGAATGGTGCCGCTCCTCCCTATCGAGTGAACTGTATAGGTAGTGAGAACACATAACTGGGCCGTGTCAGGCCCCTTGGCGCGGCGGGAAACCGGCGCGCCGACCGCACAGCTTCCAAGGCAGCCTGATCAAGCAAGCTATTACCTGACGAGCGGGCAACTGAAACACCCTGCAACCGGCCATTCCGACCCATTGAAAGTCTGACCGTGACCGTACCTGACACCCCGCGCGCGCCTGCGGGATAGCGCTTGCGACGTTCGATAGTGGCGCGTAATTCTCCCCCCCAACTGGCCAGCAGGCTACGCTCTTGGTTTTGGCTTAGGGTGGCGGAACTATCGGATGCGCTTGTGCCTGCTGCGGCCCCACCACCCTGACCAGCAGCGCGTTGCGCAGTGCTGGCCGGAGCTTGCACCTGCACCTGTTGTGCTCGCGTATCGACAGGTTGGGTGTTGGGACGCGCGACGGGAGCAGTATCTGAAGGCGTCGCAGCCTGTGGCGCCTGTGGTTCGGGCGGCTGCGGCGATGTGGTGACAACCTGATAAGCAGTGTTCTCAGTGGGCATTGGCAAAACCTGAGACATACTAGGTAGCATCGGCTGTGCCGGGTTGCTGGTTTGCCTGTTCGACATAGTAGGCGGCACGTTTGGTGTCGCGAATTGTTGAGGAGAGACCTCGGGTGGCATCACAATCTCAGTAGGCTGCTCCCATTTCGCCACCATATTCGCAACCGAAGAACTTGAGGCTTGCAACGAGACCAGCGCCGTTCCGTCCTCACCTGACGAGCTTGCACCACCGGCCTTCTCACTTGTGGCAAAAGCCGCCATGTGCACCGCCACCGCTATGGTGAGGAAAATAGTGAATTCAACAGCGCGACTCATGGAGCAATCGTGATCAGCTGAAGTTGTGCAATCCCTGCCGCTTTGAAATGCGGCAAGAGTGATGCCAAACGCTCGGCAGGCATCGTTGCATCTGCCCTCAAGATAACTGGCGGTGGCCCATCCGGACATGGGGTCTTCTCGCAGTAAGTGGCGTGGTCCGCGCGCAAAGCAGCGAGCGCGTTTTGTAACCCGCTCGCATCGCGGTATGCCAACTGCTCATCGGCCCCAAGATAAAGTGTAAAGCTGCTTTCGGCAGGGTCTTGTGCGTCTACCTGCGGAGGGGTCACCTCAAAAGGTTCAGGCGGGGCGATTTGGGCTGTCATCAGAAAAAAGATTAGTAACAGAAACACCACGTTGATCATCGGAACGATGCTTTCACGTGGCGCGGCGAGGGAGGGGGCGGGAAATTTCATCGCGCTATTCCACCAGCACGAGCGCGGTATGGCCCGCCTCACGCAGTAGCTGCATCACCTCGACCAACCGTTGCAGTGAAGCCCCATCACGGCTGCGCAGAATGATCGTGTCTTCTTCTGCTTGGGTCAGACTTGCCATGCCTTCCAGCAGCGCATCAGCGGAGACCGGGTTTCCGTTCAGATGCAGCTTGTCTGGCAGAATATCAACGAGACGAGGCGGCCCTTGATAGGCCGTCTCTGCGTCGCCACCAGCCAATGTGAGCGGAAGTTGCATATCATTGCCGAAACGAGCAGCCAACATGAAGAAAACCAACAGTAGAAAGACCACGTCAATCATCGGTGTCAGGCTTGGTCGGCGTCTTTTGCTGGCTACATCGAAGGAAAACATCACTCGGCGGCCAATACTTTAGTGCCCGCCTTCGTTGACAAGGGGCGTAAAAAAATACGCGTGGCAGCATCTTCCATGTCATGGCGCAACCGGTCGACCACGCTGTCAAACCAAGTCAGAGCGACGGAGGCGGGAATTGCCACTGCCATGCCTGCTGCTGTTGTCAGAAGCGCCTCCCAGATGCCGCCGGCCAAGGCTGCCGGGTCGGCGCGGCTGCCAGCCTCCTGAAGGGCCTGAAACGCCGCGATCATGCCCAGTACTGTCCCCAACAAGCCCAGCAGCGGCGCAATCGTCGCGATCAGTTCGAGCGGACGCAAACCACTGCGCGCCTGCATCAGGAGGCTTTGAGCAACACGACCTGTTTCCGCTTGAGCGGAACTGTCGTCAAGCGACGGATCACAACGGGCGAGCATGGCAGCACGTGCCAGTCGCGCGCGGATCGTGCACCGCCCTTTCAGCAACTCCAGCGCATCATCCTGATGACCTTCGGCCCAGAGAGTCACGGCTCGTCGAAAACACGGCCCACCGTTCCACGCACCCAGAACGGCCAGCCGCCAAGTCTTCCAGAGGATCAACGCAAGTGCCACAACTGACAGTAGTGCAATTGCAGCGATAGCCGGGCCACCAAGCCCCAATAATTCATAAATACGGGCAAGCGGATCGGCTGTGCTGGGCACTGTTACAATTTCGATAGCATCCATCGGAACACCCTTTTCCAGCAGTTTGGCTTAAATTTTCCCAAAGAAATTTTCTGAGTATTTATAATGTGCTGGTAGGTTTGGAAGAGTGTCCAAGGGTCGCACCCCCTCCCCGTGTTTCCGGGACTATGCCTGATAGGCCCTATCGAGGATGGCGAGGACCTCGGTTCCGCCACGCACAGCCTGGGTGTAATGTCCAAGGGACATAACCTTTTCCACCAGAACCAGACCGCTTCATGGCTGATATTAATCCCTTATTCGTGCAGCATGTCCACGACTTTCTGAAGCGAATATGGAAAGCGAACGTAGAGCATGACTGCTAGGCGGATAATCTCGGGGCGCGTCTTGGAATAGCGAAAAGGGCTGGTTTTTGTCATTCAGCCAAGTTAGGCACCGCCCTGCCCACCTCAAGCCAGTTTTTTCTGACAGAGCCCTCTTGACGGCTGTGTCAGACAAATTCGAACCAGTCTCAGCATGCTGCCAAATACCAGAACCTATGCTGAACAAAGTTGGCGCCACTCGGCGAGAGCGGCGGTTCGGTTAATCTTGAAATTGCCGCGTGAGTAGAGATGGCGCTCTAGGTTGAAATGGTTGTGAACGGAAGCATGCACAGCGGCGAGTTTCTGTAACCTGGACAGACATCCGGAACACGTAAGAGCCACGGCGACAAAGTCGTTAAAGACATCCATCGTGCCACACGCAAACAGTATTCAGCCGAAGAGAAGATCAGGATCGTGCTGGACGGCCTTAAAGGCGAGGACAGCATTGCTGAGCTTTGCCGCCGTGAGGGGATTGCGCTGCATTTTTTGAGGAAGGCGCGGGTGCAAAACGGGGCTTCACTGTTATTTTATGCTGCGCCTCGAAGGACTGAACCCGGATTCTCTGCGTCGTTTGGCGCAGAACAGATCTCGACCAAGCACATTGCTCGCCCTTGCCGGGAAGACAAAGTGAAACGAAGTGGCCTCGAATATTTGATGCAAGATCTGGAACAGCCTCACCGACCATGATGCATCATATCCATGGGCCGGTGCGAATGCGCTTGTGGATTCTGATCAATGGTTGGCGGCCGGGTAGCTTTTCCAGAGCCAGCGAGGGATTTGTCCAGTTGGTTGGATCGAAAACACGCTACAAGCTGCCGGCACAGTTCATGACATCCGGCAACTCGCGGCGCAGAAACGCGGCAAGGGCGTCGACCTGTGGCGGGTGTCCTCTCCGCCCGTGCATCAGAAGGCTGATCTCCGGCAACCCGGCAGTCCATTCCGGCAAGAGGCGGCTCAGCCGCCCTGCGGCGACATCCTCGGTGCAGGTGTAGACCGGCAGGGCCACCACACCGAGCCCGGCCGCAGCCGCCTGTTTCAAGGTGACCATGTCATCGCTGCGCATGCGCGTTGCAAAGGGAACCGACGCATTGGCCCCGTCGGACCCTTGCAACGACCAACTGTTACCGCCGGGCCGCCAGCCAAGCGTAAGTCCGGGCAGACCGTCGAGATCAGCAGGTGAAGCCGATGGACCGATTTGGTGCGCAATGCCGGGAGAGCCGAACAGGTGCCAGGGAACCTCGGTAAGCCGCCGCTGGATCAGCCCGGAGTCGGGTAGCAACTTGAAATGCCCCCGAATGGCCAGATCAATGCCATCGCTGATCAGGTCGGAAAAGTCGTTGGACGCCTGGATTTGCAGAACGATACGAGGGTTCTCAGCCAAGAAACGTGGCAGAATCCGGCCAAGCGCGAACTGCGCAACCCCGACCGAACAGGACAGTGTGACGGTGCCCTCCAGCGTGTCCTTGTCCCTGCGCACCGCCGTTTCGGCCGCGACCATGCATTCAAGCGCCATCTTGGCGTGACGATAGTAGGCCTCTCCGGCCTCCGTCAAAGACATTCGTCTTGAATCCCGGTTCAGGAGCCGCGTGCCCAGAGCCTCTTCGAGGTTTTTCACCTGCCGGCTGATCCGTGATTTTGGAATGCCCAGCGTCCGCGCTGCTGCCGAGAACCCCTGTTTCTCAACTACATGCACCAGGTAATAGGCTTGATTGAGGTCCATAGTCTCTGCCTTCTCAATATAGTTGTCGTTCCAAATACAGAACAAAGGGTTCCGAAATCAACGGATTTTCCGAACAACGTCTCGACTGTAGGTCCATATTCAGCACAGGAGGCGAATATGACCGTTCAACACACAGAACCAACCTACACGTCCCAAGCCGCGATCATCAGGTCCCAGCAAGGCGAGAAAATAACCCGGGGCGACGACTTTGAAGCGATCAGCTTCATCCACCGCCAGCTTGACGGGTTGATGGACCCGCTGATCATGGTTGATCACTTCACCATGACAGCACCGACCTTCGGACCCCATGCCCATGCCGGTCTCTCGGCGGTGAGCGTACTCTTTGAGGACAGCACCGGAAGCTTCCGCAACAAGGATTCGCTGGGCAACGACATCGAACTGGCACCGGGCGATCTCTACTGGCTGAAGGCCGCCCGCGGCGCGGTGCATGACGAGGCGCCCACCCCCGGTTCGCGCACCCATGCGCTGCAGATCTTTGTCAACCAGCCGGCAGCACAGAAACAGGACGAACCCAGTGCGCGGCATGTGCCCGCTGATGAGATGCCGGTGATCAAAGGTCCGGGCCATCGGGTGCGGGTGATGACCGGCAAAAGCAATGGTGTTGTCGGCGTAATCCCGCCCGCGATGCCCTTCACCATCCTCGATATTGCCCTGCAGGCAAACGGCAGCTTCACCCATCGCCCCGATCCCGGCGACGCCACGTGGCTGCACCTCATCCGTGGTGAGATCGGGGTCGACCTCGACGGAACCCGCCATCGGCTCAGCAGCGACACAGCGCTGGCCGCCCACGGCGCCGACGAGATTC
This sequence comes from Pseudohalocynthiibacter aestuariivivens, assembly GCF_018457175.1. GTDB lineage: Bacteria > Pseudomonadota > Alphaproteobacteria > Rhodobacterales > Rhodobacteraceae > Pseudohalocynthiibacter > Pseudohalocynthiibacter aestuariivivens. The sequence continues at coordinate 104,506 of NZ_JAGFNU010000010.1, read as the reverse complement.
GGTTGCTGAGCAGTGAGGGCGGACAGGCCGTGCTCCTCGGCGGTGCCCCCTTGCGCGAACCTTTTGTGCAAAAGGGTCCCTTCGCGATGCGTGACGTCCACCAACTGGCCGCGGTGATTGCCGCCCAGGAGGCCGGCGAATTTGGCACCATCGACTGAGCCGTCCGCGTCTCTTTTTGGTCCGAAATGCCAACCAAGCCGGTTCGGGCAGGGAAACAAGACGTGGCCTGTATCAATCCCGAAGCGATGCCGATGCGGCCCAGGGCCGGTGAAATTTACGAAAACCTGTGAAACGGAAACTGGAGAATACCCATGAAAATCCTGACTTTCGGTGCAAGCAACACCAAGAACTCCATCAACAAAGCGCTGGCGCGGTTTACCGCGACGCTGGTCCCGGGGGCCGAGATTGAGGTCCTGGACCTGAGTGACTACGACCTGCCGATCTTTAGCGAAGATCTTGAGAAAGAGATCGGTCAACCTCCGGCGGCAAAGACGTTCTTCGAGAAGATCGGCTCCGCCGATGGGGTGATCGTATCCTTCGCGGAACACAATGGATCCTATACCGCCGCCTACAAGAACCTCTTCGACTGGGCGAGCCGGATCGATCAGAAAGTGTTCCAGGACAAGCCAACGGTCTACCTTTCGACCTCTCCGGGGCCCGGGGGCGCGGGGAGCGTGCTGGCTTCAGCGAAGGGCTCGGCCCAGTTTTTCGGGGTGGACCTAAAGGCGGCTGTTTCCGTTCCCAACTTTTACGATGCCTTTGATGCGGAGACCGCGCGCATCAATGAGCCGAACGCCTTGGCTGACCTGATCGCTGCGGCCGAGACTTTGGCCCTGCGAGAGATCGCTTGATATGACACATCGTGGGCGCCTACAGCGGCTCTCAGGATCATTGGTCATGTCGTCTTTCATGTCCATGGCTCTATCAGGGGTGTTCAGCCTCTTGGAGTTCGGAATCTCGTGGACGTGGCTGCAAGCCTGGGGGCAAAGCATTCTGATCGCACTGCCGATCGCGTTCTCGCTGGATATGATTTTCGGAGACAAACTCCGCTTTCTGTCAGGCAAACTGGCAGACAAGGCCGCAAGCGTTTGGCCATGAAAACTGAAGCTCGGGAGGGCGAGAAAGCTTTCCCGAACTTGGCGAAATGAATGCTTAGGACCAATGTCCCCCAACATTTCAATGCACGAAGGGTAAACCCATGAAACGCATTTTCTCCCTGACTACAGCAGCCTTCTTCGCACTGCCGGTTGGCGCGCTTGCTGAAGAAGGCTCCTTCCTCTCTGACGGCGTTGCCCTGCATTACACCGACGAGGGCACCAGCCCGGCAGTAGTGATGCTGCACGCCTTCGCCGGCACCTCGGCGCTGTGGAACTCGAACGGGCTGATACCTCTGGACGGTTTCCGCACGCTTGCCTTCGATGCCCGTGGCCACGGGCAAAGCGACAAATCGGCCGATCCAAGTGCCTATGGCGAGCATTTGGTCGGCGACGTGATCCGGATGATGGTTGCGCGCGGTATCGAAGAGGTACACATCGTCGGCTATTCGATGGGCGCTGAAACCGCGCTCAAGCTTGCCACTGACCATCCCGATCGTATCCTGTCGCTGGTTGTTGCCGGGTCTGGCTGGTCCGGCGAGAAGGAAGCACAAGTCTACAGCTTCGTCTCCGACGCGCTTGGCTCAAGCGACGCGTTCGGTGATTTCATGGCCGCGATGCCTGCCGACAAGATGACCGAAGACGAACAGATGGCCGCTTTCGCCATGCTGATATCGCACGGCACCACTCCCGATCAGGCAGCGGCCCTGCTGTCCGGAGCGTCGGCGACGATGAATGAGGTGATTCACCTTACCGCAAAGGAGCTTGCTGCGATCACGGTCCCCGTGCTGGGCATTGCGGGTGAAGCGGATGAGGAGCGCGCCAATGTCTAACGCCTGTCCGACGCGATCCGGATTTCACTTGCGTGATGACCCCCAAGGCCGATCACCTCGCCACCCCTCTTTTGCCGCTTTTCTCCGAAGCCGTCACCGGGTTCCTGCACAACTGACCAAATCCATGAGACGCCACCTTTCTCAATCCGAGCTTTCAATCGCGCGTTTCGCCGGGCTGCTCTATCTTGCCATCATCGTCTTCGGCATCAGTTCCGAAGTCGCCCTGCGCGGCCCGTTGATCGACCTGACGAACGCAGAAAGCACCGCAAAGGCAATCCTTACCGCTCTCGGCAGATTCCGCCTGTCCATCGCCTTCGACTTGATCATGGCGTTGGCCGATACCGGGCTCGCAGTGCTGCTCTTCATATTGTTCAGGCCGGTCGCACCCACGCTGGCCCTGGCTGCAATGATCTTTCGCCTCGTGCAATCGGTCATCATTGCCTCCAACCTGATGAACCTGCAGTCAGCGGTCCTGTTGATCTCCGCCGGGCAGGACATCACCGTGCTGGCCCCTGGGCAAGCCGAGGCAATGGCGACGCTGTTTCTTAACCTGCATGGGCATGGCTATGACTTGGGATTGGTGTTCTTCGGGCTCAACAGTCTGATGACCGGCGCCCTGATCTGGCGCTCTGGTTTTGTGCCGAAGGTCCTTGGTGCGGGAATTGCCGCGGCCGGGATCGTCTACCTGATCGGTTCTGCCTTACGTTTTTTTGTGCCCGAATTCTCTGTGGTGTTCGCGCCGGCCTATGGCGTGCCGGCAATCACCGAGACGGCTTTCTGCCTGTGGCTGCTGGCGGCAGGTTGGGCATCGCGGCGACCGCACCTCGCATCGGCCTGAACCCGCAACCGCGGTGGCAGAACCTGACCAAGGGGACGCCACCGCGGCAACTTTCACCTATTGAAGAAAGGAAACGGGCCATGAAAGTCCTTGTCCTTGGCGCAACCGGCATGATCGGAACCGCCGTTACCAAAGAACTGCTGCGGGCCGGGCACAAGGTCACAGGATTGTGCCAATCAGATCGCTCGGCGAGGCAGCTCGAACGCATTGGGGCAACGCCGCTTCCCGGCGATCTGCAAAACCCGGGGGCCTGGGCAGGTGTGGTGCCGGTTACTGACGGTATCATCCAGGCCGCCGCGACCTTCAAGGACGATATGGGCGCGGTGGACAGATGCGTTCTGACGTCGGTGGCACAGGCAGCGGAAACCGCAGGAACCCGACCGAGGTTCATCTACACCGGTGGTTGCTGGCTATACGGTGAAACCGGTGATGAGATCGCAACGGAAGAAAGCCCGTTCAACCCGTTACCTGCCTTCTCCTGGATGGTGAAAAACGGCGCGCGGCTGGCGGCCTCTTCTGTCTTTTCGACGGCGATCATCCATCCGGCGATGGTCTACCATGCCAGCGGTGGCGCGTTTGCCCAATTCATGTCGAATGCGCGCAGGAACGAACCGATTGAGATTTGGCGTGACGCCGGGATCCGCTGGCCGCTTGTCCATCGCGACGACCTGGCCCGCGCCTATCGGCTGCTGCTGGAGCGCCCGGACCTCACCGGCCATTTCAATGCCTCAGCGCAGGCCGGGGTGAAAGTTGGTGACATTGCCACCTGGTTTGCCGGCGCATCAGGTATCGTCGTGAAGAGCGCGGAAATGGCAGTTGCAGATCATGGCAGGCTGGCAGACGGGCCGATGCTCGATCAACAAATGTCAGCGACGAAATTGCAGAATATTTGCAACTGGATACCGCAACACGTAGATTTCCGGGCATCCGGTATCTCCAGGCCTTAACGTTAAAGAAAGCGAGGAGACGTATGTCTGAGCGAAATTTCAAAGCCCGCGCCATTGGCGAGATCGCCATCAGGTGCATTGATCTTGACGCTATGGTTGCATTCTATCGTGACGTGATCGGGCTTGAGCCACTCAATGATCCGGACAATGGCCGTATCGTGTTTCTCCGTATTGCCGAAGGTTTTGCCGGGCATACCGCCATACTGGCCCTGTTTAACCATGACGTCGAGGGAGCGGGCCGGACCCGCGCAAGCGTGACGCCGCCGAAAACTGGTCCATCCTCATCGCTTCACCATTTTGCACTCAGCCTGCCCTGGGACGAACAGGACGCGGTAATTGCCTGGTACGAAAAGCTGGGGCGCGACTATAATGTCGAGTATTTTGACTGGGTCGGCTGGCGCGGTGTTTTTACTTTCGATCCTGACGGCAACACCGTTGAACTTGTCGCCAAAGACCCAGATTGGGTCGGCCCTTCAGATACTTCGTCCGAGACATCAGATTAGTGCGCCTGTTATGAAAGCGGCCTTTGATTGAGAACTCTGCAGTGTCTGCTTCGTCTCGCTGAGCCGCCATTCGCAGCAACTTATGTCGATGACTGCTTTGCGGGGCGGTTTCAACGGATCGACGCAACACATGCATTGAAACGCTCGGCAGGTGTTTCGTAGTTGAGCGTCTTACGAGGTCGTTCGTTGAGCTGCCTTGCGACAGCGCTCAGCTTTGCTGGACAATTTATCGTCAAATCCGTGCCCTTTGGAAAGTACTGTCGCAGCAGGCGGTTGGTGTTTTCGTTTGTACCGCGTTGCCACGGCGAATGTGGTTCGCACAAGAAGACGTAGATATCCGTCGCCAAGGTGAAGGTCTTATGTCCTGCCATCTCTGTCCCGCGATCCCAAGTCAGAAAGCGATACAGCTCTTTCGGCAACTTGCGTGACTGTTTGATCAATGCCTGAATGACGCTGTTGCTGTCTTTGTTGCCAACCCTTGCCAGCATCACAAAACGGCTGTGGCGTTCGACCAATGTCGCAATAAAGCTGTTGCCAGTGCCTGCAATCAAGTCGCCTTCCCAATGTCCTGGCACTGCCCGATCTTCGATCTCTGCAGGCCTGTTACGGATCGATATTGCATCATTGAACTCACCCAATCCGCTGCGCTTCAAGGTAGCGTGACGAGACCGTTGAATGGATCGCGTGGCTCGCAGATGCGCCAGCAACTCCTTTTTAAGTACACCGCGTGCTTGGATAAACAGGCTTCGATAGATCGTCTCGTGTGAAACGCGCTTGTTCGCATCACCTGGATGTTCGCGCATCAGCCAGCCTGCGATTTGTTGCGGGGACCACTTGCGGATCAGTTTGGTTGATATTGCGCGGCAGAGATAGGCATTACCATTCAGTTTGCAGAGCTTTGGGCGGTGGGCACGGTCCCACGCGGCTGCATCTGACGGTGCTGCTCGGTATTGTTTAGCGCCACCATTGCGCCTGACTTCACGGCTGATGGTCGATGCAGGTCGCTTCAAATTGCGGGCAATGGATCGTAAAGACTGAGAGGCAATAAGACCGCGTGATATCTCTTCGCGATCTGCAAGTGTTAAAGCTAAACGCGGTCTGGTGGACGAATGCCGCCAGTACAGGCAAGGAGCGGATAAATCGATGAGGACGCGCGATCAAACCCACGTCCAATCGAACTCATCGACTCTCCGCCTTGCCAGCGATCCCAAATCTCTGACTTCTGCTTGTCCGTGTAAAATGTACGTTGACGATACTTCATCCTGCTCACTCCATCTTTCCTAAAAGATTAAAGTGTTGCATTGACCAGTTGAAACCGCAGCTCGAAAAAAAACGACGCGAACACTTCGAACGGAGGATGACCGAGAGCAACGAGGGCTGAGTGTGCGAACGAACTCAAGTGTGGGTTTTAGGCGAAGACCTGAGCCGCTGGGTGGTGTGTGGTGGTGAGGTGTGGGTGGTGAGCGGAGAGAAACCGAAGGCAGCCCATTGCAGCGGCGCATTTATTTCTTTTTGGACTTGCGGTCTTTCTTGTCTTTCTTCCGCGCCTTGCCCTTCTTGACCGCGGCCTTCTTTGACTTTTTGGCGGCTGCTTTCTTGGCCGCAGCGGCTTTTTCCTTGGACTTCTTTTTCGAGGCCTGTTTTTTCTCCTTCGACTTGTTTTTGGCTTTCGCCTTCTTCGAGGCTTTTCCTTTGTCCGCTTTCTTCTTGTTGGTTTTTTTAGCGGCTTTCTTCGGTACGGCTGGCGTCATGGCCTCGTCGGCGATGGCGGTGTCTTCGGCCTTGGCACGGGCATCCCCCGACACCTTGGACGCCGCAGCCCGCACAGAGGCTTTGTGCGATTTTGGATATACTTTCGGAGCATCGGTGATGACCTGCCGCGCCGCTTTAAGGAGGATTTCAACGCGGCGCGCGCCGATGCCCGGAACCTCAAGCAAAGCTGTGGGCGATATCGCCGCAAATTCTTCCGCTGTTGAAATGCCTTTTTCGGTCAACTTCGAAGCTAGGTGTGGTCCGATTCCCGGTACGTCAAGGATGAATGTCATTGAAAAATTCCTTATTACCCAAAGTGACGGGATGTAAAAGGGACCGGCCCGGTGGCCGATCCTGTCGATTGATTTGCGCTGTTCAGGATACTTTCTTCAGCGCCTTTTTTGCGGATTTCAGCTTTTTGCTCTGACGCGCGACTTTGGATTTGCGCGCTTTGACTTCTTTCTTAAGTGCTTTGATCTTGGCTTTCTTGGCCATTGGGGTTTCTCCTATGTTAAAAGGGTTATTGCCTTTAGGACTGATCCTCATGTTCCTTGAGAAAATCGCGGATAAAGCGGCGGATCTCGCGCGCGGCACTCGTGTCGAGTGAATCGCACAACGAAACGAACCGGTCCCTGTCCGACGCTTTGATTCTGATGATCAACTGACTGTCTTTCAGGTGCTTTTTCCTCGGTTTTTTCTTTTCGGGCATCGTCCAGTTCCATATTAGCTTATAGTTTGCTATTCTATTGTAGATCGTTTGTATATACTTTTTTTAGTTTCCACTTTGAAATGGTTTGCCCCATGTGAACGTAATCGGATGGTCAAAGATCACCATCAAGCAACCGGAGTCAGAGGCGATTGTCGCGAAGTTACGACAGGTTGCAGTTCTGGTGGCGGTGTCAGACTATTTCGAACCAGTCTCAGTTTGCCGCCAAATGCCAGAACCTATGCGGAACAAAGCTGGCGCCATTCGGATAGGGCGGCGCTTCAGATTATCTTGAAATTATCTCTGCTGCAGAGCGCGCGTTCCTGATTGAAGTGGTTATGGACGGAGGAGTGAACGGCGACGAATTTCTGCAAACTCCGCATCTGCCGGAAGCGCTGCATGGCACGATCCTGATCTTCTCTTCGGCTGAATACTGTTTGCGTGTGGCACGACGGATGTCTTTAACGACTTTGTCGCCGTGGCTCTTACGTGTTCCGGATGTCTGTCTCATCTCCACTCCTTGGTGGTTACGATGAGCCAGAAATCCTCTCTTATCAAATCGTCCTAATCTGTCCCATAAGCCCTGAAGTCAGACATGCCCGTAGACGCCGCAAGAATTCTTATGCCAAATCGCTTTCGTTTTTGGGTGCAGATTCATATGCCCTTGATGATGCGCACATGCATTGCCGCTTCGCTGCTGATGTTTGTACTGGCGCTGGGAGAGCTCCCAGCATCACTGCTAACCATTCCACCGGGAACCGGCACGATAACGATCCGTATTTACAATTACATGCACTACGGTGCCACCGAAACGGTTGCAGGCCTGTGCCTTGTTATTCCGCTGCTAACGATAATTTATGCAATTTTTCTGTTTGGAGTGGCCGGAAGCTGGCGCTTTTTTCTACCAAAAGTACCAGGGAAAAAGACATGATTTCGCTTAATTGCATCACCAAATCCTTGGCAAGAAAAACCATATTCGATGACGTATCCCTGACAATCGAAACTGGGACCCACGTCGCCATAACAGGGCCTTCCGGCTGCGGGAAAACCACCTTTCTGCGTCTGATTGCTGGTCTTGATACGCCTGATCGCGGCGACATCCGCATTGAAAGCAAACTGACAAGTCAATCTGGCCGGACCCTTGTTCCACCGCATCAGCGGCAAGTTGGTTTTGTGTTTCAGGCCTCGGCTCTTTGGCCACACATGAATGTTGTGCAAAACATTTTGTTTGGGCTTCAGCAGTTGCCAAAATCTGACGCTGCTGAGCACCTGAACCGAATTTTATCCGAAACCGGAACAACGCATCTGGCTAAACGCATGCCCGGCACGCTGTCTGGTGGTGAACAGCGGCGCGTCGCAGTCGCGCGCACGCTCGCACCAGAGCCAAGAATTCTACTGATGGATGAACCACTCACCGATCTTGACAGTGTTGCAAAAACTGAGTTGGCGGAGTTGATAAAGAGCATCGTGCAGAACAGCAAAATGACGCTGATCTTTGTTACGCACGACTTGAAGGAAGTTAGCCATTTTTGTGACAGAAATTACGTGATCAAAGGCGCTAAAGTGATTGCATTAAATGGGTAATATTTGGGGAAATAAAAAACTCCACAACACACTCAGATCGGGCCTCCAGTTTTTCATTGGTGCAGTGGTGGTCTTGGTTGGTGTTGCTTTGATTGTCTCGCTTATTGACCTCAGGAAAATCAATTCGCTTCCCCCTGGTTGGGTGGTTTTACGAGAACCTGGAGAAGTCTCAGCCCTGCTTACGGTTGGCGACGAAGTTTGGGCGGGAGGACGTGACGGTTTGACCATTGTTGACAGGGACACATTGACCATTCTGGCTACGCCAACTGAGGTGAAGGGGTTAAGGTACATACGCGCGCTACAGAATTCTGTGGGCGGTAGCCTTTGGGTGGCACACGATGCAGGTGTTTCACAGTTTGACTACGGGCAGTGGCATCACTTTTCATCAGGTGAAATTGGGCTAACGGGCCCAGTGTATATGGTTCTGGCAGAACCTTCGGGAAACATCTGGGTCGGTGGTGAGGGCGGGCTGGTACGCTTTAAGGACGGTACTTTTGAGCCTGTCATGTTGCCTGAAGAAACGAAGATTACAGCCATCAGTACAATTTTTCTGGATAGTTCGAATACCCTTTGGTTGGGTTCAGATTCCAACACAAACGGCGGGCTTCTATCCTTTAGCGAAAGTTCTGGTTGGCAAAGCTACTCTGCTGGACAAGATCTAAATCATAGCTCGGTTACAGACATTATCGAGGATCAGACCGGAGTATTGTGGGTCACAACCGGCTTTGCCGGGCGTGGAGGTGTCAGCCTTTTTTTCGCAAAATAAGTGGGAGAAGCTTGAACGAGAGTCAGAACTTGAAAGCAGAAAGGTGCGGTCTGTCTTTGAGGATTTAGAGGGGCGTATTTGACAGTGGTATGAATATGACGGCCTCAGCATTTTTGATGGGGACCACTGGACCGATATCAGCGCGGCCGACGGCCTCGCCGGAGATGAGGTTAAAGCCGTACTGCAAGACCAAAACGGGTCTTGCTGGATCGCCACACCTGAAGGTCTGTCTGTTATCGAAGAAAACGCCTGGCGATTGCGCATTAGTAACTAGCTTGCTAACAACTAAGTTCTTTCTATCCGTGCGGCTCTATGATGGCGATGCTGCACAAACTCTTGCGGGGCCATCATAATCCAGGGAGTGGCAGCGACATCCGCGTTCTGGACGCTGGATTGGGAGCCGGAACACTTTCGTAAGCCCTGAGCAAGGCGGTTCGTTCCGGTATCAGCCTTTCTGGAATCGACGTTGCGCCTGATATGATCGCGCGTGCGCAAAAGAACTTACAGAAATCAGGATTGAATGTCGCTCCGTCACAAGCAGACATCACTGCGCTACCCTTCCAAAATGAATTGTTCGATATCGTCATGGCTGGACATGTGCTTGAGCATCTACCGCAACCCAGCCTTGCTTTAGAGGAGGTGGTCCGGGTTTCTTAAACCCGGCGGCCTGCTTATTGCCTGTATGCCGCGCTGGTCACTGCTCGGAACCTATGTTCAAATAAAATGGCAAACCCATGAGGTCCCAGTTTATGTTGGGCGAAGATGGCTCCGCGATTACGGTCTAAGCGCCGTGCGCAATTCCATTCGACAAAGGCACGAACTGCAGAAAACTCAGCGTCACCTACACCGGGAAAAGCTGGCCTGAGCAATGCGTTCAAAGCAAGCTTTCGGCCAGCAGATCGAAAACAAGGCGTATTCGGCGACTCGTATGCAATTCACGGTGGGTCACAAGCCAAACAGGGATCGCAATCGGATTGATTTCGGGGAGAACCGGCGTCAGCTCCGACATCGTCGCAGCTATTTCCTTTGACAAAAGGCCGATTCCAAGCCCTTCGCCCACCATTGCCAGATACGCGGGGCCGCTGTTGGTAGACAACTTGAAGTTTCGATCTGTCAGCGACAGTCCCCGAGCCGCCAACGCTGAAAGCAAGTGCTCAGGGTTTTCAAAACCGATGAACTCCGCCCCTGAGACATCGGCGACCGTTTCGGGATATCCATACGATTGAAGATATCGACTGGATGCATAGAGGTGGGCAGACACCTCACCAATCTTTTTGCCAACGAGGTCTGGCTGCTCAGGTCTTGCGTGCCGGATAGAAATATCCGCCTCTCGGCGCATTAAGTCACGCACTTCATTCGATGTGATTACACTAATATTGATACTAGGTGCGACGTCTCTTATCCGCCGCAGAACTTGAGGTAAAAGGTGCGTCGCCAAGACATCGGTGGCTGTAATGGAAACCTTGCCTTCAACGGTCTGAGATTGACCTGATGCAACCAGTGACACGAGATCAGCAGCCGCCCCCATCGTCTTGAAATGCTCTAGTAATTCAACGCCAGGCTCGGTTAACACTAACCTGCGGCCAACGCGCTCAAACAGCATGACACCAAGATCCTGTTCCAAGTTGGCGACCTGCCGGCTTAATGTCGGCTGCCTCTGGCCAAGCAAACGCGCGGCTGCAGAAAGCGAACCCTCCTCGGCAGTTGCAAGGAATGCCCTTGCCTGATTCCAGTCGAATGATTTTGATATTTGAGTCATCGATTCACGTATATAGCAGAGACACAATTTGGCAATATACAAGCATTTTTTTATATGTATTTTGCGGTCAAACACGACGCTTGTCGAAATTTCCGAATGGAGAATACCCAAAATGTGGAACCAGAAACTCAGCAACAACACACTGCTTTCAGCACTATGGATTTTCTACATGCTCAACTTGTTCGCACGCGACATGCATGAATTGGGCCGACCGGGAATGCTTGAACAAGTGATGTCGGGCACGATCAATGGTGTCGAAGTCACCGAAGGGCTGATGTTGTTGGGCGGAATCATGGCCGAATTTCCGATCCTGATGGCACTGCTATCGCTTGTTCTTCGCAAAGGGATCAATCGCGGGTTGAACCTAGTCGCTGCGCCGCTCGCCATTGCCATGACCGTGATGACCAATCTGAATCCGGACCTCGACAACGTGTTCTTTATGATCATTCAGATCGTGGCCCTGCTCGTGGCCGTTCGAATTGCCTGGAAGTGGAAGGAAGAAAGCAGAGCTTTCCGGCTGCGCCAAGCCGAATCCACCATAGCGGTTAGCCTGACATGATCCGACGATAATCTAACCAAGGATCCCATGCCCTATTTCAATGTACTCGTTCCCGCTTTGTTGATGGCGCTCGCTGCAGTTCCAAGTCTTTGGAAAGTATTTCGTTTGACACAAATGTCTGGAGCGTCGATCAACTTTTTGCCCGATAGCGATCACAACTTGGCAGCGCATCCACGAACTTGTTCTCCTCATCGTCAGCGCCGGATTTTATTGCATCGTGGTCATCATGCGAAAGCTGTCGAAACCGTAAACGCACTGGTCAAGGCAGGCCTTTTCTGGGTCGGAAAAAGCCCTTACGCATGACGGACACTCTGGGCTCGTTCGAAAATATGGAAATGGACTGCGTTTTATCATGCAAAAAAGCTAGAAGGCCGCACTGCCCGCTTCAAGCCGGTTTTCTCTGACAAGACCCTTTTGGGGCTCTGGCGTGTAGTGATAGTAGATGTAGCGCTGGGTTTTTCCGATTTCTCTATAATTTTTAATAGTCTCGGACCACTCGGGGTCCTGCGCCATGAAAGTTTCCCACGAGAAGCCGGGCTCATCGAAGTAACCTGCGTTCAGATCGAAGACCAGCAAATCAGGGTGGGAGGTGGCGATATCGGCCAGGTTGTCTGCGCGGTTCCTTTCGGCAATAGCTTCAAGGTGGGCGCAGGTTGTGGGCTCGTTCGCGCAGTTCGTTTTTTCCAGGCGATTCAGCGCACCGGGCACCAGCCAGTTTGCAGGATAGCGACTGACCCATCTGGCACCGCTTGCAATCGCTGCGGATGGCCCGGCATCGACATGTGAACTCAGCACCATCAGGCTGTCCACCCTGCCCAAATCTTGCGCCACATGAGCAATTTGCTGTGCAGAGTAATTATGGTAGAAACCACGCTCGATGTTGATCGCCATCAGGATCGCGGCAGCTATACTGGTGGTGATCAACACACTTTTGGGCTGAGAACTTCGGATAATCACGAAGAAAAAGGCTATGAGCGCAAAAACGCGAAATGGGATCGCGTGATACGCAAACCCTGTTCCCTGCAAGAAATAGGAACCAAGTCCAGCAAGAGCCATAGCTGCGAACAGGTCAACATCGGGATACCGCGGACACCGGGACAAAACCACAGGTGCGAGGACCAGCGCCAGCAGGATCTCTATTGCGATTCTGTTAAACATGATTTCAACCGACGAACCATAGGCTCCATAGACCTCTCGTGCCATTGGAACGATCTGTGAAAGATAGGCGGGATGGACGACCAAAACATAGCCGATATAGCCTAGCCCGACCGCCAAAAAAGTGAGATTCGCGACCGAAAAGAACGGTCTTGGTGACCTTTGGCGCAGGACCTGAAGCATCGTCAAGGCCAATGGAAACAGAACGAAATATGGCTTTAGGCAGATGCCCAGCGCTGCGACAGCGGCGCGCGTCATCTGTCGTCTGAGAGGAGCCGGGGTCGATGCCAGTTCGCCCAGCAACCACGGCATCGCCAGGATCACCATGACTTGTTCACGCTGGCCGAAGTTTTGGAGCGCTGGCAGCACCAACGCCACAGCAATCCCACCCAGCATAAATGCGTGACGATTGTTGGAGAAGCCAAGCTCCTCGCGGGTGATCGTGCTGCACCAGCACAGGATCAGGAAAAACAGAAGTGCCAGTGTCAAATACGCGCCATTGGTGTCGCTGAACCCGAACAGATCAGCGAGCCCGATTGCAGGCAATGTAAAATAAAAATTGAGAGGCGGATTAACCTCAATGAGATCGACATAAAGCGCCGCCCCGTCCAGCCATTCCCGGGTTGCGATCAGATACCAGGCGGTATCATGATTGACCGTTCGTCCCCAGAACAGCGCCAGAACCGCCAGTGCAAGCGCACCCGACAGACCCAACCCGAGCCAGTCCGTATCCTCCCTCGGGGAGGTGGTTTCGAAAACCCAGAAGCGCAGCGCGAGGTACGTTGCTGTTGGCACCAAAACGGCGACGGCCAGCATCGCGATTCCGAAATCCAGACCCAGCCCCACATCAAGAAGCAAGACTGCGCCACTGCTGATCACCAATCCAACCAGCGCAACAAAGAGAAAACGCAGAAATTGGGCCTCTCGGCTCAGGCCTTTCCCAAAAGTCCAGTACGCATGACCGAGATATGAAAACAGAAGCGCGCTGGCAAAGCCTGTGAAATTGGCCTGCAGCGGGGAGAACCCAAAGGTCCCTCGCATCATCATCGCGACGATGACATGAACAAGCGTGGCCATACCTCCAACGCCACCGAATCGGATGAGTTGCCCAACCATGGCGGAATCAGGCCTTTTCGAGAACGGCGGCGAGCGAGAGGCCGAATGGCAGGTGCATACGCCCAAGCAGGTACCGTTCGACACCGAAGACGCGGGTGAGTACCCCATTGATCCATGCCGGAGGCAGTTGATCATCAGGCGTCTCGCTACCCATCAGTTTCTTGATCGCGCGCGATGCCACGGCGAACGGGAAGAGGAACGTGTTGAAATAGCTGCTGTGGCTGACTTTCAAACCAGCCTTTTCTGCCACCTCGGCAAGGCTTGCGCGGGTATAGCGGCGGAAATGGTGGTGAGTTTCATCATGTTTCGACCACAAGAAGGGGAAGGCCGGAACTGTAACGAGTATCTTGCCACGTTCAGAAAGGCGCTCGGCCAGTATGGCAAGCGACGACTCGTCGGCCTCGACATGTTCGAGCACATCGAAAAGACCGATCAGATCATAGCGATTGTCTTCGAAGGGTACCTCGTCAGGCAATGCACCAAAACGGATGTCGAGCCCCGATTTCTCCTCGGCCGCCTGGAGAGCGACGCTGTCGAATTCAAAAGCATCAACCTTGCCAAAATGACGCAGCATCGACAGATTTCCACCGCTGCCACAACCGGCTTCGAGGATCGCCGCATCGGGATTTTCCTTCAGAAGCGGTTGGATCAACGAGGCGATAATCTCGCGACGTGCGGAAAACCACCAATGCCGGGCTTCGAGTTCATCCATGCGCTCATAGACACAGCGTTCCATGTCAGTCTTCCTTGTCGGAGCAGCGGTGATGAGAACGGATTATATAGACTGGCCTTTGACGCACTTCTGTATAGATGCGGCCGACATATTCGCCGATGATGCCCAATGCGAACATATTCATGCCGCCGAAAACGAGGATCAGTATCAACGTGGAGGCATAGCCCGGGACATCGACACCAAAAAACAGGACTCTGGCAAACATAAATGCGGAATAGGCCAAAGACGCCAGTGCCAGTACCATGCCGATATAAGTCCATATCCGCAAAGGCACGGTGGAGGACGCGAATATACCGTCGAGTGCCAGTTTCCAGAGCTTCCAGTACGACCAGCAGGTTTCGCCGGCAGCCCGGGCCGGACGTTTAAAGGTGACCTCCTCGGCCTCGAACCCAACCCAGGAGAACAGCGCTTTGTTGAAACGCGACCGTTCACCAAGTTGGCAAATCGCACTCACCACCTCGCGGTCGAACAGGCGAAAATCACCCACGTCGCGCGGGATTGGCTGTTCTGCCATCGCGTTAAAGACGCGGTAGAAGGCGTTGGCGGTAAGGTTCTTGAAACGGCTGTCGCCATCGCGGCGAGCCCGGCGTGCATTCACAACCTTGGCTCCTGCAAGCCAGCGTGCGATCATCTCCGAGATCACTTCGGGGGGATCTTGCAAATCGACATCAAGCGGGATCACCGCCGCGCCCTCAGCATGGCACAGGCCAGCAAACAACGCCGCCTCCTTGCCGAAATTGCGTGATAGATTGAGCAATCCGATATCGCCGCGCTCGGCGGCGGCGGACATGATCAGCCGTTCAGTGGCATCACGGCTACCGTCATTGACGAAAAGGATTTCGAAACGGACCTGCGACCTGATGCCTTCAAGGACCGGGGTTACCGTGTCGAGGAAGGCCTGAATGCTCCCTTCTTCGTTATAAACAGGAACAATCAAGGTGACAGACCGGGCACCGGTTTTATCCGGGGCGGGTTTGTTGTCTTTTCGAAACGGGACAATGCTGATGGCGTTCATTGAAGCGTGCATTCTCATTTGGATCGGATTTGCCGGATCGGGCTCACACGCACCATTGAAGGTTTCAGCAATGGCAAAAGTATGGCGAAGGCGAGACAAAATTCAGCTGAATTCGGTTCTAAACCTGCCTCCTCCTGATCCCGCCGCTGAAGTGGTTCGCCCCAATTGTCAGGAAACGGACGATCAAAGTTGGGAATCCGGCGACACAAAGAGGAAGCGGATTTGTCGCGCAAGATCGTCGATTTAACGTGTCAATGCCCTGACAATGCCGGTTAGGGTTATGGCTGGAGCGTCATTGAGCGAAGTGGTGCTGCCGCATATGTCTGAAGTCGGAAACAGAACCCTGAAGATTTGATTTTCAATAGCTTGACACGCAACTGCCTATCCGGAAGACTGGCCAATAATTGCAAAAAAGCCGGGGGGCAAATTCGTAATTCGGCTCTTGGGTTAATGCTTTTTTGCAGCGTCTCTTTTTGTTTCATTGGATGAAGCTCGAGCGGGGCGGAATGCCTCTATCTTGATAGAATAGATGGCTTGGAGACAGCGACTCTGGAATATTACGAAAAGCGGTTTCAGCGCTACAAGCCAATTGGGTTGTTTTTTCCGTATCAAGTAATGATAGGCTTAAAAGAAGCGGGATGCGCAGACAATGGCAAATATCGAAGATTATTCATTCCCTTCTGGCCTGCACCTTTGGATGCGATGGCAGTCGGATGACGCGCAGGCAAAACAGGAAATAACCGATTTTTCGATGCTGCCATTGCCGGGGTTTTTGACGAAGACTTCACGATTCCAGTCCCCGCCAACGAGGTGCACGCAACCACCTCGGTACATATGCTGACGCTTGCGCTTTTGAATGATCTCTACGGCATTGAATCTTGGGATTATTACAACACTGACCCATACCGATATGTCCGGGCCAATCTTGCCGTCAGCCGCCTGTTGGGGTTTAGGAAATTCTATATGACATGGGCCCTCTATGCTTTTACCTGTGAGCCTCTTGGCCAGAAGACGATGTACCCTGATAGGTTCCCAGCGGGGGCCGATCCAGATGAAACATTAATCAACAAAGCCAACTTGCACGAACTTGGCACACCCGATTTCACAACCAACGTGCCTGCAGTAATCGATGCCATTATGCGCGTGACGCAAGAGCCGACGGGTGTTGCTCCAACCCTGCAAATCTCGACCCCTTACAGCCTTGCGGCGGATATCAATGGGCAGGAACCCTTGCTGGCAGATGTCGTGAATGACCCCGAGACTGTTAACGCTTTGCTTGACCACCTTGGTGACGCCGTTCTGGCCCCGTGGATGGACCATTTTTTTGAACAATTCCCTGATGGTTGGACTGAGCTTTCGGATGCTTCTGGATCGCCTTTTTTCATTGGGCCCGAAAACTGCCAGAACATGTCCATTCGCTCGATCCGTCATATGCTCCGGGACAAGCTTTACGCCGACCGTGTGTTCGACAATAACTACCGCGGCGATTTCGTGACCGAAGTCCAGAAAAAGGTTCGCGCCTCACGCCCCCGTGGCGCAGTAGTTGCTGAAGATGCCCCCGGAGGCAAAAGCAAGCTGCTGAAGTTGACGGACGCCAAGGTCAGTGTGAACCCGATCTTCATTATGCGGCTGGAATCCGACAAGGTGGATATCTCGTTCTACGAGGAACAGGTGATCCAGCGGAATATGCCCCTGACGGTCGGCATCGGATCACCTGAGATTGATCGCAATAGTATCGAAGATTTGGCGGCGACCAAGGCCGAAACGGCTGAGAAGACCCGCGGATACGTGGCCGCCATCAAGCGCGTATGCGAAACGGTCAATTTGCCCGAAGATAACCATGTGGGTCAATCCTGGCCCAGCCATATCTATTTCGAAGACATCAACGGGCAATCACAGTTCGAACTGGTCGAAAACATCCTGAACGAAATCCGTAAATGCGCGCCATTTGTACGGCGGGTGTGACAAACGATCAGCCGCTAAAGTTACCGGCTAAAACCGGTTCACCCACTGCAGTTGGAAGCGTTCTGGCAGTATTTTCGGGGATAGATACAGGGCATCGCGATCAACCAGATACGTCGGACCATCTTCGGTTTGATGATGAATCAAAAATCCTCCTGATGCTAATTTCTCAAATCTGCCCCACGACTGCTGATTTCAGACAGAGTATTTATGGACAACAAAGACCTTGATCAATTTTCGAAAATGACGCTACCTGACGAGCCTGTTTTTCTAGGCTATATGAGGTTTCGATGCTCAAACTTATAAAAAACGCGAATGTTTTCAACCCTGATCCTCTAGGGCTATGTCATATTTTACTGGCAGGCGAAAAAATTGTTTATATTGGCTCAGATCTGCCGGATTTGGATTCTCGTCTAGGCGTCGAAATTCTCGACGTTACCGGTGAATCTGTAATTCCCGGTTTGATAGATGCGCACGCCCATATTACTGGCGGAGGAGGCGAAACAGGCCCCGCAAGCCGGGTGCCGCCTGTATTTTTGTCAGAGTTTACTTTAGCTGGTGTGACAAGCGTCGTTGGAGTTCTTGGAACCGATGATCTGACCCGCAACACCCAAACGCTTGTCACGCAGGCTTATGGTTTGCGCGAAGAGGGTCTTTCTGCTTGGTGCCACACAGGAGGGTACCATCTTCCTTTGACCACACTCACAGGCAGCACACGCGGAGACATCGTGTTTATCGACCCCATCATTGGTGTCGGTGAGCTTGCTGTAAGCGACCACCGCTCGAGCCAGCCCACGCTTGATGAATTTTTGCGCGTGGCAAGCGACGCTTATGTTGCCGGTCTCATGACGGGTAAGGCCGGTATCGTGCATTGTCATATGGGTGATGGCGAACGGGGATTAACCTTGCTAAGGGCTGCACTAGACAAGTCTGAAATCCCAGCACGGGTCTTCAATCCAACACATGTGAACCGCAACTTACCGCTCTTCTGCGAAGCCAAAGATCTGACCCGCAGGGGCTGTTACATTGATTTGACAGCTTTCCCGGAGGGCCATTCTGAGCCCGGCATCTCGGCGGCAGACGCTTTTCTGGAATATCGTGCAGGAGGATTTCCAGCAGATCGCCTGACAATCAGCTCAGACGGCGGCGGTTGCCTGCCCGCGTTTGACGCCGAGGGGCGCTTGACCCGGTTCGGCGTAGGATTATCGGGAACATTGCCAGACACATTGAAAGAACTTGTCCACCAAAATATCACTTTGGACGAAGCGCTGCCGCCGCTAACGTCAAATGTTGCCAATTTGCTTAAACTCAAGCACAAAGGGCGACTTAAAGTGGGGATGGACGCAGATCTTGTCGTGCTCGACGCAGAAACCAAAGTGCGGGATGTTATGGCCCGCGGGCTTTGGCATGTACGCGATGGAACGGCGGTCGTATTAGGAACCTACGAAAGCAACTGAGCCGCATTGGTTGCCTAACTGTGAAGTAGCAAGAAAGAATAAATCTGAAATGTGTCCAGCACCAGTTGTTCCCACGGCGGATCGTGGATTTATCATTCCCATTGGTGGAGGCGAAGACCGTGTCAAGGAAATGCAGATCCACCGCAGGTTTGTTGAATTGGCCGGTGGCGAAAACGCCGATATAGTGGTTATTCCCACGGCCTCTCAGCTCGAAGAAACCGGACCGGATTACTATCGAATTTTTTCGGATCTTGGAGCGGGGAATGTGGAGTTTCTGCCCATATCCCGGCGCGTTGATTGCGAAAACCCAGAGTTTTCTGAAATGCTCGACCGCGCCACAGGCATATTTATGACGGGCGGCAACCAGTTGCGCCTGTCGACAATTCTTGGCGGCACATTGGTCGCTCAGAAAATTCGTCGGCAGAATGCGATAGGCGTACCAGTTGCAGGCACCTCTGCCGGAGCGTCGATCATGTCCGAGCACATGGTCGCAGGAGGCGACAGCAACAGCGCACCTGCTGTCGGGAATGTCAGCCTTGCCCCTGGGATGGGATTGACCAATGCGGTTATCATTGATCAACATTTTACCCAGCGCAATCGACTGGGGCGTTTGCTGACGGGTACGTCTTACAACCCATTTCTGATCGGACTTGGCATTGACGAAGATACTGCCGCGTTTATTGGCCCGGATAATGTTTTCGAAGTTGTTGGCAGCGGCACCGTTACAACCGTTGACGCGAGCCACCTTACCCATTCATCAATGTGGGACGCGCGTGAGGGCGAGGCAATCAGCCTTCTGGGATTGCGCATTGACGTTATGGGTGAAGGATGCCGTTATGATCTGACCAACCGTCAGGCATACGCACCGGACGATCACGCCAGTTTTTGCAGCCTCGCTGCAGCGGAAATCAAGGTAGACTGACAAAACAAAAAACCAACCGGAGAATGCATCAATGAAAATAGTCTCGACCAATGTTTTTGTGGGGCCCAATGTCTGGGCCAGTTTTCCGGTCATTCGTCACGTTGTCGATCTGGGTGTTCTTGAAGAATGGCCATCCGTAAAGTTAGGTACAGAGTTTATTGATGGTCTGATAAATGCACTGCCGGGGCTTGAAGAACATGGCTGTTCTTATCGTGAACCCGGTGGTTTCATTCGGCGCCTGCGCGAAGACGAAGGCACTTGGATGGGCCATATTATGGAACATTGCGCTCTGGAGATTCAGGGTGTCGCGGGCACCGACGTTTCTTTTGGACGCACCCGTGGCACTGGTGACCCCGGACAGTACAATATGGTCTATGCTTATGGGCAGCGCGATGTTGGGCTTGCTGCAGGTCAATTGGCGATGCGCCTATTGATGCATTTGCTGCCTGCGCCTGTGAAATCGCAGGTCGACTATGAATTTGACGATGCATTTGATTGGGAAGATGAACTGCGCTCGTATGTTCTTAGCGCGCAACGCCGCGAATTTGGCCCTTCGACCGGCTCATTGGTCAAGGCCGCCGAAGAACGTGATATTCCCTGGATCAGGCTAAACAACTATTCTCTGGTTCAGTTTGGCCACGGAAAGTACCAACAGCGTATTCAGGCGACGATCACCTCGGAAACACGTCACATCGCGGTTGAACTGTCTTGCGACAAAGAAGACACCCACAACCTTCTGAACGATTTGGGCTTACCTGTACCGCACCAGCGTATGGTTTATAGCGCGCAGGAAGCAGTGAGAGCTGCAAAAAGCATTGGGCACCCGGTCGTTGTCAAACCGCTGGATGCCAACCACGGGCGTGGCGTCTCGATCGATCTCAACACTGACGAAGAAGTAAGTACCGCTTTTGATGAGGCGAAAGCGCATAGCAAAAGCCGCTCGATTCTGGTTGAAAGCTTCGTAACTGGGTTTGATCACCGAATGTTGGTTGTAAACAATGAACTTGTTGCCGTAGCCAAACGGGTCCCCGGTCATGTGATAGGCGATGGCAAGCAGACAATTGCCGAGTTGGTCGAAGAGGTTAACACCGACCCGCGTCGTGGTATTGGCCACGAAAAGGTCCTGACCAATCTTGAACTCGACAATCAGGCGATGCGCCTTATGGCAGATGCCGGCGTCACAAGCGAGACTGTGTTGCCAAAGGACGAACAACTGTTTCTGCGGGACACCGCCAATCTTTCAACCGGTGGTACAGCGATTGACATGACAGATGTCGTACACCCCGACAACCGAGATATGGCCGAACGCGCAATTAAGGCGTTGGGTCTGGATGTGGGAGGGGTCGATTTCCTTATTGACGATATCACCCAATCATACAAAGACATTGGTGGCGCTATTGTCGAGGTCAACGCAGCCCCCGGTTTCCGTATGCATGTCGCCCCAAGTGAAGGCACTCCACGCGATGTGTCTGGAAAAGTAATCGACATGCTGTTCCCTATAGGAACAGAGGCGCGCATTCCGATCGCAGCAATCACTGGAACCAACGGTAAAACAACAACCTCACGCATGCTTGCGCATATTATGAAAACCAGTGGTAAACATGTCGGCATGACGTCGACCGATGGCGTCTACGTAGATGGAAAACTAAGCGTCAAGGGGGACATGACTGGCCCCAAATCAGCACAGATCGTTTTGCGTGACCCTTCCGTTGACTTTGCGGTCATGGAAACCGCACGAGGAGGTTTGGTACGAAGCGGCCTCGGGTATCAACGATCAAATGTGGCTGCCTGTTTGAATGTAACAGCAGATCACCTTGGACTGCGCGGCATCAACACTGTTGAAGAACTTGCTGTGGTAAAACGTGTCGTGGTCGAAACAGCAACCGAAACAGCGGTTCTGAATGCTGACGACATCAACTGCCTGCGCATGGCCGATTTTTGCCAAGCAAAATCAATTTGTTATATCACGATGAATTCCGAACACGCTCTGGTCAAGGAACATATCCGTTCCGGTGGTATGGCAGTCGCCTTGGAAAAAGGCATGAACGGCGATATGATCACAATATACCACCACGGGCTGCACATGCCTGTGTTGTGGTCTCATCTGATCCCCGCTGCGATGGAAGGCAAGGCGTTGTTTAACGTGCAAAATGCCATGTTTGCAGCAGCTATGGCGTATTGTTTTGGCGTTGATTTGGACAACATTCGCCATGGTCTGCGAACGTTTGACACCAGTTTCTTTCAAGCGCCCGGCCGCACCAATGTTTTTGAAGAACACCCCTTCAAAGTTATTCTGGACTATGCCCACAACCCCGCCGCCGTGAACGCGATAACCGATCTAGCATCTCGCATGGATGTCGCAGGACGCCGGCTGTTGGTCGTGGCGGTTCCGGGAGATCGGCGTGACGAAGATGTTGCTGAAATCGCACGCACTATCGCTGGCAAATTTGATCACTTTGTCTGTCGTGCAGATGACAACCGTCGTGGGCGCGGCGACGATGAAATACCGCAAATGCTGCGTCAGAACCTCTTGGATAACGGTGTGCCAGATGACGCTATCACTGTTATCCCCGGCGAGACACAAGCAGTGGACCACGCGCTGAATATGGCGGCGGAAGGTGACTTGTTGATTATTTTGGGCGACGACAGCGCGCGCTGCTGGAAACAAATCATATATTTCCACAATGACGCAAAGCCAGAGCAGACAGTTTCGGCTCGTGTTGAAGAACCTGAAGCCTTTGAGCTGAGCGCCGTTATGGGCGAAGGAGAAACATTGATCCGCGACGAACGCGGTGTGCGCCTCGCGAGAAACACTGACGAAGACGGTGATTGAGGGGCTGCATAATGGATTCGATTGAAGACATCGAAGATGCCCTGTCGATCACGATTCCGACCTCAGATAGTCTGCAAGTCGAAGACTGTCGGCGCCTGACGGGACCTGGATTTCTCTGGGATCATCCGGGTGCTGTGGTGCAGCTTGAACTCCGGAATGTTAGTGCAGAAAAGGTCGTAGACCTATGGAAAAAGAATGCGCGCCGGGTGATGGATGTCATCGCATGGCATGACCAGCAGATTACAGCGCGCGCCTACGATGGCGGCGTTAACTTGGCGATATCTGCGCCCATCGATCAGCTGTATTCAGCGGTCTTTGTAGCGCAAACCGCATTGCATTTTTCTTCCGCTGAGTTGCTGGGAAAAGCTTCTGGTGATTTTGACAGTATGATCAAAGATCTTCAGAATGTTATGCAGCGCGAGGCAAATCCGGTGTTGATAGCGCTTGTGAACGCTGCTGAAGACCGCGGCATTGATGCCCTGAGCGATGATGAAACACTGTCATTGGGACATGGTGCCGGCGCAAAAATTTGGCCCATGACATCCCTGCCTAGCCCAGAAAACGTCGATTGGAAAAAGTTGCATAATGTTCCATTGGCGATGATTACAGGCACCAATGGCAAAACGACAACCACTCGCCTCTGCGCTGCAATAGCCAGGGCGGCAGGCAAAGTGTCGGGCCTCACGTCTACAGATTTTGTCCGTGTCGGCGACATAGTTCTGGACCGGGGCGACTACTCCGGACCCGGTGGGGCACGTCTTTTGTTGCGTGACAAACGATTGGAACTTGGCTTTCTCGAAGTCGCGCGCGGCGGTATTCTTCGTCGTGGATTGCCAACTCGCAAAGTGCGTGCCGCTGTCGTGACAAATGTTGCTGCCGATCATTTAGGCCAATACGGCGTTAACACTGTTCCTGAATTGGCGCGCGCCAAGTTTGCGGTGCATCGCGCGTTAACAGAGGATGGAGTTTTGGTTCTGAACGCTGATGACGCCTATATCGTCGATGAAGCAAATCAGACTGACGCCAATATCTGGTGGTTTTCACTCAACCCTGCTTCACCGCAGCTGAAAAAAGCGATTTCGGCATCGACTCCCTGCGCGTGGCTTGATGCAGAACAGATCGTTTTCTTTGACGGACAAAGAACAAAGCCCGTTGTCAACGTTCATGACATCCCAATCACAATGCGTGGGGCCGCGAGGTACAACATCCAAAATGCTCTGGCTGCAACATGCATTTCTCGCGCACTCGGACTAAGCGATGATGCCATTTCTGACGGCTTGACACGTTTTGGAAACGACCCAAAAGACAACCCTGGGCGGTTAAATGAATTCGAAAGCAATGGCGCTCGAATATTCGTTGATTTTGCTCACAATCCACATTCGATCGCTGCGGTATCTGAAACGGTTTCAAAAATTCCTGCTAACAGACGTTTTGTTATGTTGAGCCACGCGGGTGATCGGTCTGACCAAGATATCAGAGATGTCACTGAAACGGCGTTAAAAATGAATCCCGATTTTGTGGTCGCCGTTGAGCTTGCTGACTATCTGCGAGGGCGAACACTCGGTGAAGTTACACAGCTGATAAAAGAAACATGCAAGAAGCATGGATTACAACCGGACCAGATCATTTCTGCGGAATCTCCCAATGCTGGTGCCGAAGAAATTCTGCAGAATCTTCAGCCTGGGGATCTTGCTTTGTTATTGGTTCTTTCCGAGCGAGACCAAGTTTTAGAGCTTCTTTCTAACTAAAAAACTGGGCCACTGTGGGTTGTCTTCCGGCGAGGTTACGCAACCGCTCAGGCGGGCTCAAGCTAGGTTACTCTGACAAAACAATCTGGCGTTTTTTCGGGGTAATTAATATCTAGCTATACTTAACCAATGCTTCGCTCTACCGCGTTAAGTCATTGGACCTGCAGTGGATAATCTTTGCGTAATTGCCAAAAGTTCCCGTCAATTCTTGTCAGGGGGCGCTCCGAAGACCCCGGCAATGCCCCCGTCCGTAAGGCAAGCGCAATGTCAGACAGCACCGCAGGGTTCTCGCGAAAATAGGCGTGTCCGGACTGTCCCCGAACCTGCTCAACCTCAATAAAATTTACGTTCTGGATTCTTTTAAAAATCACGCGTTCGCTTTCCCCGAGATTTTCGGAGGAAATCCGGCCGAATCTCAACCCTGCCATTAAGGTTTGCGACAAGCCCAGTGCCCCATCTTTCGAGTTCATATATACAATAATCTGGCCAAAAGCCGGGCCAAACTGCTCTGCGATCAGTCGCTGACGCACTACACCAAAATCAAGGTCGGGGGCTGCTAGAATCAAGGTGTCGAGCTTCAGGGAACGGCGCGGATCGCGCCCGGCTGCACGCTCAGCAATCACCAGTTCCCTCAGCGCGCTGGTCGCGACATCCGTACCACGGCTATGCGCAATCAGATGAATTCTTTCAAGTTCCGTAACCGAAGACAGCGCCCGCAAAAACTCTTTAAGGTGAAAGATCGAAAACTCCCCCGACTCCCGGTCGGTAAAATAACCAAATAGACCTGAACTATCCGCTGGCCAGGAATATACAATCGGTACACCGATCCGGCCCGTGGAATGCCAAATATTGGCTAACGTTGTTACCCCATCATCAAACCCATTATTGAACCCGTGTATGAAAATCACAACGTCGCGCCGGTTAGCCCGCTTCAGTTCAGCCGAAACGCGCCGTTGAAACGCCCTTTTTTGTTCTTGATAAGGCGCCAAAGCACTTGGCAAAGGTCTTGCCACCCCGTTTTTCAATTCAAAGGGCAGCGGAGTGGGTGAAAACTGAACCAGCGTTTCAGCGTCGCCTGTCACAATCGCTGGCATTCTGTTCCGATTTGCCGACTGCTCTTGCAACAAATCTGACCAACTCCATCCGGGGGCAAGATTAACTTCTATTCGCCCAAATGCCATTGCCGGGGACCGTTCGTGTGAAAAGTTCATTTTTCCTTCGCGCGTTGTGACTGCGCGTCGATCTGTTACAAACAGTATATCAGGCGAGACTGTACGAAGGTACTCTGGCACCTCGCTTTCGGGATAGCTCCCTTTTTCCACATAGATTGTAGGTGCCTGAGCAAGTCGATTTACCTTTTCGCAGGCCCCCAGAAGCAGCAAAGTGAAGACCACTGCTAACATCGGCAAAAGGCTGCTCCAACATATTGGAACAATTACCGAAAACACCTTTGAAATCTGGTTCATCGTTTTCCGTGCAGCCTAGATGTCTTCCGCACCTCCAGCCTACAGGGTTGAGGGTCTATTGCAATCGCGCTGTGTTCACAGTTTCGGGTTTGAAACTTTCATTTTACAAGCGCCGCAAATGCAGTTTTTGTTAGCAATTCCGTCAACGCGCCTTCGCAGAGTTTCGGCGGTGAATATCAGTCAAATCTGTTCCACCAGAGCCAGGCTAATTCATGGCTGATACCAATGCCGCGCTCGTGCGGCAGATTCTCAACATTGCAAAGCGAAAAACGGAAGCAAACATACATCATCATTCATGAACACCATCGGAGTATTCCGCCGCCGACGAAGTACCAAATCACGCCGCAGCCGAGTCAAGCGCCCGGCGACACAAACCTTTAAGTCTTTCGACACCCACTGGCTCGACTGCCTGAATTGGTACAACCGCGTAGCGTTTTGACAACGTGTCTCGCACTTTTGCGATCTGCTCATGTTCCGACTGGGCGCGTTTGCGCAACAACGGCTGGCTTGTTTCGGCAGCGGCAAGGCTGGAATTGATGATCCAGCCCCACGGCTCGATCCCGGCGCGGCGCAGGTCGTTCTGCAGATGGGCCGCCTCCAGAACCGGTGTGGTTTCCGGTAAGGTCACGATCATGATTTTCGTCTGTTGCGGGTCCTGCAGGCGCATCATCGGGGTGACCAGACGGGCGCGGCTTACCTTGTCCTGATGGCGTAGAATATCCTTGTGATAAGACCCCGTCGCATCAAGCAACAACAACGTATGCCCGGTCGGAGCTGTGTCCATGATGACGAATTTCCGGCCGCTTTCACGGATCACCCGGGAAAACGCTTGAAACACAGCGATTTCTTCGGTGCAAGGTGAACGTAGGTCCTCTTCCAGCATCGCGCGGGCCTGATCGTCTAGGTCCTTGCCTTTAGTCGCCATCACATGGGCATGGTAGTTCGCGGTTTCCACGGCTGGGTCAATACGGCTGACCGTCAGGCCGGGCTGATCACCTGCCAGTGTTTCAGAAATATGGGCCGCCGGATCAGTGGTGGTCAACAAGACCTCGTGGCCCCGGGCCGACAATTCGCTGGCCACAGCTGCCGCCATGGTCGTTTTCCCAACACCGCCTTTACCCATGAACATGATCAAACCCTTGCCTGGGCCTTCGATATCATCGACCAGCTTTCCAAGCGTGGGGAAACCCGACTTCTCGTTCGTGGTGGATTGCGAGTCGACAACGACATCCTCCTCGCCGGCTGCAAATCGTTTCAACGCCGCAAGGCCGACGAGGTTTTCTGAACGCAACGCGAAAACCGTACGCGGCAGGGCCGCAACCTCCGGCGTCATCCCCGCCAATGCATCCTGATCTCGTTTCAGAAGGGCAGACGCCAGCAGATCACCGCCCGTTTCCTCGGGCATCATACCGTTAATTGCCAGATGCTGGTTCCTGATGCCGATGGCAGCCAGTTCAGATGAGGTACGGGCCACCTCCGCCAGTGCCGAATGCCGGGGCCGCGCCACCAGAACCAACCGTGTGGCATCGCGGTCAGACAACCGGTCAACTGCAGCCGCGTAACGGTCGCGCTGTTTTTCCAGCCCGGCCAGCGGGCCCAGGCACGAGGCGTCGCCTTTGCCAGCTTCGAGAAAACCCGACCAGGCGCCAGGCAGTTTTAGCATCCGTATCGTGTGACCGGTCGGCGCCGTATCGAAAATGACGTGATCATAACGATCCACCAGATCATTATCAGTCAGCAGGGCCGTAAATTCGTCAAAAGCGGCAATTTCAATGGTACAGGCGCCGGAAAGCTGTTCTTCGATGCTTTTCAGCGCCACTTCAGGCAAAACACCCCGCATCGGCCCCACGATGCGTTCGCGGTAATCTGCTGCTGCTTCCTCGGGGTTGATTTCGATCGCATCAACACCGGGGGCGGTAGCGATTTTCGTAATTCGGTTGCCGATTTCTCTTTCAAATACCTGCCCGACATTTGACGCAGGATCCGTACTGACGAGCAGGATCATCTTGCCCTTGCTGGCAAGATCAAGCGTTGTCGCACAGGCCAGCGAGGTTTTGCCAACGCCGCCTTTGCCGGTGAAAAATACGAATTTAGGCAGGCTCTTGAACATGGAAGTACTCGCTTTTGTTTCAAAATGGTTGAGGCCGGGTCAGCAACATCCGGAGGAGGTTTCTTCGGCACTTTTCTTGCTACCACAGCAGCCGCTTATGCTGCCGTCCTGGCCCGACGTTCCGGTTTCAGATGTATACGCGACGCCCGCCATTTCAGCGAGTTCACCCCGCGCTGGATAGCGGCCAGACGAGTTCAGCGTATCGCCGAGCATGATGACCGGTAACCCCTCGACGCCGGAGCTTTCCAGCACCGCCTTAACCTTGTTGTTCTCTGCGAATTTGGCAGGTTCCTGAGACAGGTTGATGCGCGTAACCGCGATGCCTTTCGATTTTAGCCAGTCAAGATCGGCGGCAAATGTAACTAGCTGCTGTTCAACTTCCGCACCACAAATGCCGGTGGAACAGCACATAGCCGGATCATAGACGGTTACGTTGGTCATTGGGGAACTCCTGTTTTCTGGGTGTTAGAATGTTCAGTGATAGCGTTTGACAGCTGCTGCAAGGCATCGCTCAGTGTGGCACGGGTGCAGGCTATATTCAGGCGGGCAAACCCTTCGCCCTCGACCCCGAAAGCCTGCCCGCGGGTGACGGCCCAGCCAGCACGCTGGCGCAGAAAGGCGGTCAGGTCGCTCGGAGACAATCCGAGCGCGCGAAAATCAAGCCATAGCAGAAAGGTCCCGTCAGGTTCGATCAGCTTCACGTTGGGAATGTTTTCCAGATGCGTGCGTACCAGCGCCAGATTGCCTTCGATATAGCTTAGGGCATCGTCCAGCCATTCGCCGCCCCGTGAATACGCGGCGACCATCGCCGCACTGGAAAACGCGTTATTCTTGTTGACGGTCAGACGGCTGTTTTCAACTTGAAACGCCTTGCGTCGCGCTACGTTCGCAATCACCGTGAAGGCCGAACAACAGGCGGCGATGTTGAAACTTTTGGCAGGCGACAGACAGATGATCGAATTGTCCGCATAAGCCGGCCCAAGCGCGGCAAAGGGGGTGTAACGATGGCCCGAAAACGTGACATCGCCGTGAATTTCATCCGACACCACCAGCACATTATACCGCGCGCAAATTTCACCCAACTGCTGCAACTCGGCCTTAGTCCAGACCCTCCCGACCGGGTTATGCGGGTTGCACAGGTAGATCATTCTGGTGCGCGGCTCGGCTGCCAGCCGCTCCAGCCCGTCGAAATCCATCTCGTACCGGCCGTCGTTCAGGATCAGCGGGTTTAAGACCAGTTCACGGTTGTTTTCGCGCAGGATATCATAAAAGTCGAAAAACACGGGCGACTGCACAATGACGCCATCACCGGGTTCCGTGAACAGCGAGGCGGCAATTGCCAGGCTGTTCAGCACATTCGGTGCGCGCAGGATATGCGCGGGGTCCACCTGCCAGCTATGCCGGGATTGCAGCCATGCGGTGAGCGCGGGCATCAATCCGGCCGGCACCGCCTCATAGCCAAAAATGCCGTGGGCCAGGCGCTGTTGCAGGGCTTCGAGCACAACGGGCGGGGCCATGAAATCCATATCAGCCACCCCTGCTGCAAACAGGTTTTCACCATCCTGACCTAATACCATCGGGTGGACTTTGAGCGCCGGAACTTCACGCCGGTCGATCCGCCGGTCAAATAGGTTTTCTGTCTGCGTTTCCACCATTTAGAAATCTTTCATGTTCGGTTCAAGCCCCGGTCAAAGGCGGTTCTTCTGCCAGCAGCCAATTGAAAAAACCGTTGCAGGCAATGCCCCAACAAGCAGCGCCGTGACAAAGGTGGCGATGTTCCCATCTGCCAGCCGTTTGGCCATGATCCCCGAACCATGCTGCAAAAAAACCTGTTTGGCATGTCAGCGTTCCCTGTTCATGAGTTTTTAGCCGCCGCCAATGCGTCAGCAAACCTGCCTCTGTCCACATTGCCGCCCGTTATGACAACAGCAATGGTTTTGCCGGTGATACCGATCTTTCCGCTCAAAACGGCTGCAAGGCCAACCGCCCCACCGGGTTCCGCCACGATTTTAAAATTTTGGAATGCAAACAGCATGGCGTCCCGGACTTCATCGTCTGTGACAGTCAGCACACCTGCCAGCAGTTCCTTGTTGATGGAAAACGTAAGGGAATTGGGAGTCGGCGTCATGATCGCGTCGCAAATGGTTTTACGGCCTACCGGGTTCTCGACCCGTCGACCAAGGGCAAGCGATCTGCGCGTGTCGTCAAACAACGCGGGCTCCACCCCGAAAACCTGCGTTTCCGGTGACATCGCTTTCATAACAAGCGCGGTGACAGCAGACAGACCTCCGCCGCCACAGGGAACCAGAACCACATCAGGAGGTGTCTCTGCCTGCTGAAGGATCTCAAGTGGCACGGTCCCGCCGCCTGCCAGAATACGCCGGTCCTCGCTGGGCGGCACTATGATGCGCCCGGTATGACCCCGCAGGCGTGCAACCACGTCATCGCTGGAATCCTTTTCACGCTCAAATGTGACGACCTCTGCGCCCAGCGCGCGCGTATGATCCATCTTTGCCTGTGGAACATCGCTTGGCATGACAATCAACGCCGTGGTGCCCAGCAGTTTTGCCGCCAAGGCAACCCCCTGCGCATGGTTGCCCGAGGAATAGGTGATGACGCCACGGGCTTTCTGGGTCGGGCTCATTTGGCTGATGCGATTATACGCCCCGCGGAACTTGAATGCCCCAGTCCGTTGCATGGCCTCATTCTTGATCAAAAGCCGGCCTTTAAGCCGCGCGTTCACTTCCGGGCTTTGCAGCAACGGCGTCAGCGTGATGGCAGCAGCCAGCGTCCCTGCAGCGGTGCGCACTTCATCCAGTGTTGGCGCGCTCAGTATCTGGTCAGGGTTCGCCTGCATCGGATTGTTGGCTTTGTTCACTGGCGGTTTCTCTCTGGCAGATTGAACTGGTTGTCTTATCGGATGAGTCTTCTTAATAAATCGTCATCTGCCGAATTATCAATTTGGCTATCCGATCCCAGCAGCCTTGTCAAGATTCGTTACTTCGGGTATTGCCGTAATATGGATCAGATCAAAGCAATAGAGGCCTTTGCAGCCCTTGCCCAGGACAGCCGCATGTCGATTTATCGGATGCTGGTGCGCGAAGCACCCAATAGTCTGAATGTCGGCGAGATTTCCAGCCGTCTGAACATTGTTCCGTCAACCCTGTCAGGTCATCTGGCCGTGCTGAAACGGGCCGGATTGCTGAAATCGACGCGCCACCAACGCGAAATCCACTATTCCGCCGATATCGGAGCCATGAATGACCTAGTCAGCTTCATGCTGCAGGATTGCTGCAACGGACAGGTCCAAAACTGCGCTGAAATCCTGACTCTGCTGGATCAGCCCTAAGGCTGGCCATACGGGCCGTTAAAGATCACTGCCGACCTGGAAAAGGCAATCTCCGCGCTCAACCCGGCCCGGTACACGCTTGCACAGAACCATGCCGCCATGCTGGAAATCCAGTACCTTCGGTTCACGCCAAGGTTCTTCCGGAAAATGAATCTGACCGGCTGAATCGCCCTTTTTCACTACATCCTCCACGTCGTAAAACGGTTCAAACAAGCCATTGTCATAGGCGATGACGCTATCTGTAATCGTCAGTTCGCGCGTTCCATTCATGGCATCTGCTTCATACCCAGGCAACATGCCGATGCTATGGAGCATCCGCCGGATCCCCCGTTCCGTCAGCGCCAGAATTTCCTTGGAGACGGTACCACCGCCTCCAAGCTCTGCCATCAGGGTTATGACCCCTTTGCGCCCTGCCCCGCCCATGGCCGTGCGCGCCTTTGTCTCGCGCCCGCCGCCGCTCGTGAACACCCACGCGTAAGGCGCATCAAAGGCGTCTTGCAGTTTGATCAGTTCTTCGCGCTCATGGGCCGAATTCCCCATACCGCGCAACAGCGTCGGCGGGTAGTAAAGCGACGAACCCCCTGAATGAAAGTCAAAGAAATAGTCACACTTCGGCAGAAGAACCTCTTCGATGTAGTGCGCAATCATCTGGGTGGGCGTGCCTAGCGGATCGCCGGGAAAGGTCCGGTTGAGATTGCCGTCGTCAATCGGCGACGTTCGTGTCCCTGCCTGTGCCGCCGGAAAATTCGCCATCGTCAGAATAATCAAACGGCCGCGAATGTCACCCTTATCCACCTCACGGCAAAGCTTGCTCAATGCGATCTGCGCCTCGTATTCATCCCCATGATTGCCCGCAATGAGCAGCGCAGTCGGCCCATTGCCGCTCCTGACCATCACGGCGGGAATAAGGATCTGGCCGTTTGCACTGCGGTGAACCGAATGCGGCAGACGAAGATACCCAGTTTGCTTCCCATCAACCTCCAAATCGATATCCGAACGGATGAGGGACTCTGACATGATGGGCGTTCCTTTGAAATTTGCAGGCCCCGGCTGTGAGCCGAAACTTGCGCAAGTTGATGCTGCCAACTTAAGCAAGCATTGTCAAAAATGCCAAGGGATGCCTGAAGGTCTGTCGCTGGCTTCAATGCATCCAGAGTTTTGCGTGAGAGTGGTTCCTCCATTGGAAAACAGGACAAGATAGCGACCTGCCGCTTGTCTGTTTATGATCTGGGAAAGATCATGGCTGGATGCGCCGCTCGTACGGCCAGCCAACCGGTCACGCAACCAAACGGTCAGGTATGTTGAATCTCAGGCAATTTTGACATAGCCGCATAGCACCATGCGCGGATTGTCTCCTGATCAGCTGGTAACGCCTCGGCCAATCCGTCGACAAATTTGTCAAAGTCTTGGCGGCAGGCGCCTCCAACACCAACGAGCACTGGAATACCAAGTTCCAGGGCAGACCCAATGACGGTGCAAAAGCCCCTACCCGCCGCTTCCTCTGGACCGAATTTATTAAGGATAAAGAGATCGGCCCCCTCTATAGAGCTATGCTCTACTGCGGAAACCGTGTTGGCGATCGCTCCCGGGTCCAACCGGCAACTGTCCGAGCCCTTCCCCAAAGCTTGGGTGATCTTGATCTCGGGGCCATCTGGTAGAACTTTTACTTTCATGTCGCAGCCGTTTTCGAAGGCACTCTCGTGTTGCATAACCTTGACGATCCCGACTAGGGCTGCACCTTCGATCTGAAACTGAGTAGCGATCTCGGTCAGCAAACGGTCCGTTTCCCCCCGCAATTCTGAACTAACCCGGGCAATTTTCATGTTAACCTCCTTGCGTCCTTTTGGGCGCGATGGATCGCTTGGCGTGTCTGTCCCTTAAAACAGACAGAAGATCGCCCTATAAGCAACCGCATTCATATGGTTAAGCCGCGCTACTTCCGCTTGGTAGCCGTTGAAATATCACGCGGCATCCTGCCACAAAGCAAAACCAGAGAAGACGCAGTCCGTGATACCTCGCACCCTGTCGCTCCAGCTCCCTTTGAAAAGAAGGTTTTGGATTTCCAGCGAATGACAATCAACCATCACACCCAAGCCCAAACATTCTACGTTCCAGACTGCAGAGGCATTTGAGTACCGGTAGCCTGGATTCGCTGTTATTACGCCAGTGTGTGAGACAATCGATTCAGCCTTTTTGCGTTAGAGGGTGGAAACATGGGTTTAGAACTTAGATCCCTGCTCTACGTCAGCTTAGAAAAGGCCATCGTCACCGGTTCGGTTTTCTATCACCTCATCGGCGATCACGGCACCAGCAGCGCCAATAGCCAACTGGACGCATCCTGAAAAACTTACCCAAATTGTTGCAAACCCCAAAATCATCCAAAATTTGTTTCGCATGCGCTGTACTCCTGCCATCAAGCTCGTGAGACTATCGCCAAAACTACAGAGAATGTAAGGGGTTTACCAACGCGCCAATCCGGCGCTAGTCCAAATTCCGCCAGGAATGTCTCTACAGTTCGAACCGCGCCACGTTTCGTCATCGTCAGACATCACCAGAATGGGCTATTTTCCGCCAACCTTTAAGCCTCAGTTTACGTTGGACAAAATCGAGTTATACACTACATTTACACATTAAATTCAACAGGTTATCCACAGCTCAGCAACGCAACTGCGAAGAATTTTTCTTGCGCGACTCGCCCCGGTCTGAGAAAGTTCATCCAATGCGAAGGTTCTTAGGAAGCGGAGCAGAGCAAAGGCTTCTCAAAGCTAGAGCTGAAAGAAAACCGGTCTTCGGAAACGGGTCATGATGCAAAGGCTTCAAGGAAACAGATCAGGCCATATGGGTTCTTCGGAGCTTGAATGGGATGGTAATGTCAGCAAGCTAGAGCGGGTTACAATTTGTTTTCGGACATTTTGTGACAGCGAGGTTTCTTCGGAATCCGAGCAACTGGGCCCGTAGCCCTCTGGGGGGAAAGGTTCAGGATGGCGTCAGGGTGTGTCTTTCAGACACGAAGCAAGGGTTCGCCCAAGCACCTGACGCCTTCTCTAATTTCACCACCCCTCCTTTCATTTCACCGCCAAAAGTCTATTGATAGGCTTTATAGCTGTGCTTTAGGTATTCAACCTTGTTGTGCCGAGGGTGGCATCATTATGCACTCTATGCATGAGGGTGAATCCTGCGGCCAATAAGGTCTCAGGGTGTTTGCACTTCGTTTGACACGTCAATTTAGCTTGCCACGGCCAAGCTAAGCTTGGACACTGTGGCTAATGAATCGGAAGGTCGATATGCTTGAAATCAGCACAGGAAAAATTGTTCGTGTCATCATGTTATCGCGCGAGTACGGACCCGACAGCAGACAACTATTCAACTACATCTCCGGCATGAATGATGACGAGAAAGTCAGCCTGGTCGCTTTGATGTGGATTGGCCGTGATAGTTTCGACGCCGAAGAGCTTGAAGAGGCTAAGGAGGAGGCAACGCGTGAAGCTACTGCACCAACTGAGCAGTATCTTTCGGGCATTCCGAGCCTCGCGGAGCATTTGGAGAATGGGTTGGATGCACTGGGCATAGACGTCGCCGATGTGGAGGATCACATGTAGCGCTTTAGGGCGTTACGTGCCTAAATTTTAAAGATTTTTGCCAACTTCTTCCATGGGTTTAACGCGATGCGCCGTCGCTCTAAAATTCATGTCCCTGACGATCTACGGTTTCGCTGTCAAACTTGAAAACAGCGCCTAATTCGGCCTCCATGCAGCCGCTCATGATAGCTAAAGTGAGTAAGACAAGAAAACGCAAATCAACCCCTAAAATTTTCATACATGCGGGCCGCCGACCTTGAACAACAAACGAACCAAAAGAAGATCGTTCGAAATGTGAAAGCAGCCACTTCAGCTTACCAAGATGCTGGCATCAACAGCATGATATTCATCAAGCGACACCTCCCACGCTTCAGATGAAAGATGGCTGTACGATCTGTTTCGTTTTCTAAAATGTAAAAATAATGTTTATAACCAGCGATTTAAGCGTTCGAGATGAGGCTCAACATCGCCAATGCATTTTGTGACCCATTGCTTGTCATAATATGTGTCCAGATAACGCTGCCCGCTGTCGCACATCAGTGTGACAATCGACCCCTGGCGCCGCTCGGCCATCATCTGTTCGGCGGCCTGTAACGCACCCCAAAGGTTTGTACCGGTGGAGGCCCCGGCCTTACGCCCTGTCAGTTTTTCCAACCAAAGTATTGTGGCGACACTCGCCGCATCAGGCACCTGAACCATCTTGTCGATGACATCGGGTTGAAATGAATGCTCCACCTTGGGCCGCCCGATACCTTCAATCCGACTGGATTTGTCCGAAGTCAGGCTCCTGTCTTTTTTGACATAGCTGTCATAAAAAACCGAATTTTCAGGATCAACAACAACAAGCTGCGTCGAATACCCTTTGTACAAGATGTATCGCCCGAGCGTTGCAGAGGTACCGCCTGTTCCGGCACTCATGACCAATGTATCGGGAATCGGGTATTCTTCCCGCTCCATCTGCATAAAAATGCTTTCTGCGATGTTGTTGTTTCCACGCCAATCGGTTGCCCGTTCTGCATATGTAAACTGATCCATGAAATAGCCGCTTGTTTCCGAGGCAAGTTTCACAGCTTCGCTATGCATCTGCGGTGACGAGTCAACAAAATGGCAACGTCCTTCATATAGCTCGATTTGCCTGATTTTGGTCTGCGCGGTGCTTCGCGGCATAATGGCGACAAAGGGCAAGCCAATCATCTGCGCAAAATATGCCTCTGATACCGCAGTACTGCCGGAAGAGGCCTCTATGACAGTCATACCTTCCCTGAGCTTGCCATTACAAAGCGCATAAAGAAAAAGGGAGCGGGCAAGCCGGTGTTTCAGGCTTCCTGTAGGATGCGTACTTTCGTCCTTAAGATAAATGTCCACGCCCTGAAGTTTGGGGACATTCAGCTTGAAAAGATGCGTATCAGCGGAGCGCTGGTAGTCAGCTTCGATCTTGTTGATTGCAGCGGTGACCCATTGGTTCATTCTATATGACTTTCGTTTCGCGAACCCGCCCAGAATTACAAAGAACAGTGCAGCTTACCAGCGGTTTCGGCGCGTTAAATCTCTGGCACTGAAAGCCTAACAATGGGTGCTATTGTTGCACGACCCTTGGACGCCCCTGTTCGTCAATAGCCACAAAGGTAAAGACCGCCTCGGTTACTTTCTCACGTTCACCGATCCGGTCACGCAAGACCCATGCTTCTATTCCGATACCCAGCGAGGTGCGCCCAACGCGCTCTACCTGCGCATAAATGCAAAGAACATCGCCAACCTTTACCGGTCGAATGAACTTCATTGCATCAATGGCTACCGTCGCAACTCGGCCTTCCGCACTTTTGCCGGCGACAATACCTCCGGCGATGTCCATCTGGGACAATACCCAACCGCCAAATATATCACCGTTAACATTTACGTCCGCAGGCATGGCCAAGGTGCGTAAGGTAAGTTCACCCTCTGGAAGCTCAGTTTCGCTCATCTTTTTCTCCTTGATGCGGCAAATACAAACGATAGCTGTCTTTGATCGTGAAGCAACCTTCCTTACATCTTTCTCCCCGTTGGATCGCAGCGGGGTCTGGGGTTTCGAAAATTACATAATCCTGCAATATGTTAAAACCCTACGCTGCAGTTTTTGAAAGACGCAGTAAATTACGCGTTTGCCTACATCTTCTGATCAAGCAATAACTGACGTTAGCGGACTATTTCTTTTCGAGTTCTGCCTGAATCTGAATCTGTGTATAGCCTACACAAAATTGGGGGAAAGATGCGCGTTTTTCTAGCGATTGACCTCCCTGAACAGGTTGTGGATACGCTTTCGACGATCCAGAGTTTCTTGCCCGTCGGCCGCCCCGTCGATGCCCTAAACTTTCATCTAACCCTAGCTTTCCTGGGCGAGCAGCACGATGAACTGGTTGAAGAAATACATCACAGCCTTCAACTGCTTAGTGCCCGGCCGTTCGAACTCGAACTTGCCGGGCTCGATATTTTCGGAAGTAATGAGCCAAAAATACTCTACGCAGGTGTCACCAAGAACGAAGCGTTGGCCAGTCTGCACAAAAAAATCAGAGGCGCTTTGCACGCTTCAGGATTGCAGCTGAGCAGGGAGCGGTTCCACCCGCATGTAACGCTGGCACGTTTCAAACGAGGGATATCTCACAAGGAGTTGGAAAGATTACGCAGTTATGTATTCGAACATTTAAATTTCAAACTCGATGCTTTTACCGTAAGTCATTTTTCGCTCTATCGCTCCACGCTACATCGGGACGGCGCCATACATGAAAAACTGTCGCGATATCCGCTTATTTGAGAACGTTTTCGAGCAGTAAAGAAGAAAGCGCCCTTAGGGGAATGAGCGATCGACTGTCGAAATGACGAGCCTTAAACAAAGGTTTACGCGCAATATTGCCAGCATCAGATGGCGTCTCGGCTGTTTTAGGCCGATTCTTGTTAAAGATTAATCTGGTTGTTGTCACGGTCAAATTGCGCAAATAGCGTCCAGTTTAGCACTTAAGGAGGGGGCTGCCTTAAGTGTGTCGCGGGCTGTAAACTCATGTTTTTGCAGCACTATAAAGCCTCGATCTTCTTCATTGGGATACGAGGAATCGCTCTGGTCAGGTGCTTGGCCAGATCCGGGAAAAGTGCGCCATTTCGCAGGCGTTATTACCCCGGGGGAACGTTGGAAACCAATCGGGCACTCAAAAAACGAGAGTCCAATAAAAGGAAGTGACATATGTCAAAAGCGAACAATCTTGAAATTCTGATGCTTGGACTGATCAACGCTGAGCGCGCGGCTGCCGGAGTTGCCCCCCTCACCTTTGACGATAATTTGAATGATGCAAGCGAAGATCACAGCACCTGGATGCTTGATGCAGATGTTTTTTCCCACACAGGGAGTGGCGGCTCCAACCCAACCCAACGCATGGAGCGTTCTGGGTTTCAATTTGAGGGTGCATGGCGAAGCGGCGAGAATATTGGTTTTCAAAGCGAACGTGGCGACCCTGGTTTAGAAGACGACGTAGAGGCCATTCACCAAAGCCTGATGAATAGTCCGGGACACCGCGCAAATATTCTGAACTCCAATTTTGAAGAAATTGGAATTGGCATCGAACGTGGTGATTTTTCTTCCGGTGGGCGTGGGTTTGACTCTGTGATGATCACCCAAAACTTTGGAACCACTGATGCTGTCAACCTCGGCGTGCCTGTACCTGATGTACCGGATACCCAAGGAGACCAGTCAGACATTGTAGGGGAGATGACAACAGAAATTCCACAGCCGCCAGCCGAAGAAAACGACGAGGTTGTCGTAGACGAAGACGAAGTCGTAGACGTTGTAGAGAACGAAGACCCTGTTGCTGAAGACACCGAAGACGCAGATGAAGTCGTCACGGATACAGACGAGACTGTAGCAGCAGAAGAGGAAGGCGACACAGACAACGAGCCAGAAGACATCGTCAACGCCGAGGACCCTGAGGACGAGGAGGAAGCTGACACGGAAACTGAGGAGGAAGAAGAAACTGTCGACGCCGCTGATCCAGATGACAGCGAAGATGTCGCTGAAGAGGATATGGTCGATCCCGTTGGAGAAGACGACGATATGCTTGTCGCATTTGGTTGCGGTCAGGATGACAGATTTGCCGAAGATGCAGAGTTTTCTATCAGTTTCGGAGGTGACATCTATTTCCCAAATGCAGGGAAATTCAACTTTCAGTTCGTCTTCAATATTGATCTGCCGGACGATGATGGAATGTCCGACATGGTAGAGCTTGAGGCCCAGCAAAATGATGACCCGTTTCGTGGTTCAATTACGGTTGAATTCGACGCGGGAGATTTTGGCGACTTCTTCTCAGATTTCACGACATGTCAGCCAGACTGCATGGAACTGGCGTAAAACATTGACCCTGGGTGGGCTAAACGCTCGCCCCGGGCAAAAAATGCTCCAGTAAGATACACTTAGTATTTTGTGGTTCACCGGCTCCACAAGTTTTCGTTCTGCTACGAACGCAAACTAATCTTCAACATCCGCATAGAAACACGCTACGGAATGCTGATTGCCGTCCAGAACGGGGCGTTCGGTATGGCAATTGTCATGCGCGCGCCAGCAGCGAGGCGCGAACGGACATCCGGCGGGCATATCAAGTGGCGATGGCAATTCACCCTCAAGCTTGATCCGCTCTTTCTTGGCAAGCGGGTCCGCAGTTGGCGTGGCCGACAGCAGCGCACGCGTATAAGGATGACGCGGATTTGCGAAAACCTCTTCCTTTGGACCGGTTTCCACTGGTCGGCCCAGATACATAACAATCAGGTCATCCGCCATATGTCGAACAACAGAAAGGTCATGACTGATGAAGAGATACGCAAGCTGAAATTTTTCCTGAAGATCTATCAATAAGTTGAGAATCTGACTTTGAATCGACAGATCAAGTGCCGATACAGGTTCATCCAATACCAGCACCTTTGGGTTCAGCATCAGCGCGCGCGCAACGGCAATGCGCTGACGCTGACCACCGGAAAACATGTGGGGGTAGCGGTCAAAATGTTCCTCGCGAAGACCCACGAGCGATAACATCTCACGCGCCTTTGCCGTACGTTCGGACGCCGACATTTCAGGACGACTGATCTTGAGCGGTTCCTCCAGTATTGCACCAATGCGCTGACGCGGGTTGAGTGACCCATAGGGGTCCTGAAACACGATTTGTACAGAAGAGCGCAGGCTGGCCCAATTCTCGGGCACAGCAGAAATACCATCAATTTCCAACGACCCTGTAGTGGGTGGCTCAATAAGAGTAACAAGCCGCGCAAGCGTTGACTTACCACAGCCAGATTCACCAACGACGGCTAAGGTCTTGCCGGGGCTTAGTTTAAAGCTTGCATCCGATAGCGCACGTACGGTCTGACGCTCTGCGAATAGCCCGTCCTTGACCTCATAGTGACGAGACAATTCTTTCGCGATAACAACGGGCGCAGTCATGCGGTTTCCTCCGTTTTGGCGGAAATGGGATAGTGGCAACGCGCATAGCCCAATGATGCCGGTTGCACAGCTGGTGGCGTTGATTTGCAAGTCTCATCGGCAAAGGTACAACGCGGCGAGAACAGGCACCCCGAAGGCCGGTCAAACTGGCCCGGAACGACGCCCTTGATTGTGGGCAAGTGCTTTTCCGTCGCCCGCTCTGGCAACGCTGCCAAAAGCGCAAAAGTATAAGGATGGTGAGGTGTCGCAAAAAGATCTGTAACAGGTTGTTCTTCGACTTTCTGGCCCGCGTATTGCACGCTGACCCGCTCAGCCGTTTCCGCAACCACGCCCATATCATGTGTGATCAGGATCATGGCCATTCCAGTATCCCGTTGCAGCCCCGTCAGCAGATCCAGAACCTGCGCCTGAATAGTCACGTCTAGCGCTGTTGTCGGTTCATCCGCAATTAACAATCTGGGAGAACAGGCAATCGCCATGGCGATCATTACACGCTGGTTCATCCCGCCTGAAAGTTGGTGGGGAAAGACATTCAGCCGCTTTTCCGGCGACGGAATACCAACCTGTTCCAGCAATTCTATTGCACGATTGTGTCGCTCCTTGCGGTCAAGCCCAAGATGCTGACGCAGGGCTTCCTTGATTTGGTAGCCGACATTGAAGCAAGGGTTGAGCGATGACATCGGCTCCTGAAAAATCATGGCGATGTCTTTGCCCATAAGGCGTCTGCGTTCGCGCGTGGAAAGGTCTGCCAGATCCTGCCCGTCAAACCGCATCACATCGGAGGTGACAGTTGCGGTCCAGGGCAAAAGCCCCATCATCGCCATCATCATCACAGATTTGCCAGAGCCGCTTTCGCCTACAATGGCAAGAATATCGCCGGACTCAACAACAATATCAGCGCCATCCACAGCACGGAATGGTCCGGAAGCCGTGGCAAACTCGACAGTGAGATTTCTTATTTCCAGAAGCGGCATGTCAGCTTCTCTTCAGTTTGGGATCAAGCGCATCACGAAGACCGTCGCCCATCAGGTTAATGGCCAGCACAGTCACGAGAATGGCAAGACCGGGAAAAGTTACGACCCACCAGGCGCGCAGAATGAATTCACGCGCATCTGCCAGCATGGTTCCCCATTCAGGCGTTGGAGGTTGCGCGCCCATGCCAAGAAAGCCCAGCGCGGCTGCATCAAGGATTGCCGTTGAAAACGACAGGGCCGCCTGCACGATAATGGGGGCAAGGCAGTTCGGAAGGACGGTAATAAACATAAGGCGCGGCAGACCTGCCCCGACAACCCGGGCGGATGTGACATAATCCTTGCCCCGCTCTGACATAACAGAGGCGCGTGTTAGCCGAACGTAGTGAGGTTGCAAAACAATCGCGATCGCGATCATCGCATTCGTAAGCGAGGGACCAAGGATCGCAACCAAAACGAGGGCGAGCAACAGCGACGGGAACGCCAGGATGATATCCATGATCCGCATGATAATTGTGTCGACCCACTTCGGCGCAAAGCCAGCGAGCAAGCCGATGAGAATACCACCAAACGCAGCGACTGACACAACAACAATCCCAACAAAGAAAGAATATCGCGCGCCGTGCAAAAGCCGTGAAAGCATATCGCGGCCAAGCGGGTCTGTTCCGAGCGGAAAGGCAAAATTTCCGCCGTCGGCCCAGAACGGTGGGACCAGCGTGAATTCGCGAAACTGTTCTGTCGGATCATAGGGTGCCAGCAAGTTCGCCCCTGCCGCAACGATCACAAAAGCCGCAAAAATCCAGAGCCCGATCACCGCACCACGGTTTTCTCGGAAATAGTACCAAAACTCGCTCAGGCGGCCTGGGCGCGCCGGTGCTTGTGATTTGATTTCATCGGTGGATGCGTGGTCCATCAGCGTTTCCTGATTTTCGGGTTGATGAAGCCGTAAAGCACATCGACTGTTAAATTGACGATCATAACCATGACGGCGATCAGCATGAGGCCACCTTGCACCACCGGGTAGTCGCGGCGGAAAATACTATCGACCATCCATTTGCCGATCCCCGGCCAGCTAAAGATAGTCTCTGTCAGGATTGCACCCGCCAGCAGGGTTCCCACCATCAGGCCAATAACGGTTATGACCGGGATCAATGCATTGCGCAGCGCATGAATGCCATTGACCCGCGCAGGGGTAAGACCCTTGGCGCGTGCGGTGCGAATATAGTCTTCGCTCAACACCTCAAGCATTGCAGAACGGGTCTGGCGTGCAATCACCGCAAGCGGGATTGTTCCAAGAACGATCACAGGCAGGATTAGGTGACGAACCGCTGAGCGAAAGGCCCCTTCCTGCCCCGACAAGAGGCTGTCGATCAGCATGAAGCCCGTTGTGCTGTCAAAATAGTATAATAGGTCGATCCGTCCGGAGACCGGCGTCATACCGAGGTTTCCGCTGAAAACGATGATCAACAGCAATGCCCACCAGAAGATCGGCATGGAATACCCGACCAAAGCAATCGACATGAACAACCGGTCCGGCAGTTTTC
Source organism: Pseudohalocynthiibacter aestuariivivens (assembly GCF_018457175.1). Classification (GTDB taxonomy): domain Bacteria; phylum Pseudomonadota; class Alphaproteobacteria; order Rhodobacterales; family Rhodobacteraceae; genus Pseudohalocynthiibacter; species Pseudohalocynthiibacter aestuariivivens. Next base: position 61,757 of record NZ_JAGFNU010000010.1, on the reverse strand, counting down.
CGCGATTGACTGCTGCTATCACGCCTGCGGGAAGACCCAGCATCACGGCAAAGATCATCGCGCAGATTGAAAGCTCCAACGTCGCAGGGAACAGCGCGAAAAACTCGTCCCAGACAGGCCTCTTGGTCACAAAACTTTGCCCCAAGTCCCCCTGCACAACACCAAGAAGGTAGTCCCAGTATTGAACCAATATCGGCTGGTCAAACCCGAATTCCTGCATCAGAGCATTGTATCTCTCTTCGCTCATCCCGCGTTCGCCCGCCATTACGATGATAGGGTCTCCTGGCAGCAAACGAATGAAAGAAAACGAAATTAAAGTAACGCCAACAAAGGTTGGCAGAAACGTAAGCAACCGGGCCAAAAAGTACTTAAGCATCAATTGGCCCCCACTATTGTCAGTTCTTTTGGAAAGGATGTCAGGCACCGGCACCCGTCTGCTGTAACCAGAACATCATCTTCGATGCGCACACCGAAATTACCGATTTCGTAGAGCCCGGGTTCATTGGTAAAAACCATGCCGGCCTGCATGACCTGATGATTGCCCCGCATGATGTAGGGGGCTTCATGAACGTCGCGGCCCAATCCGTGGCCCGTTTTGGTACGGATGCGGTCGGAGTAAGGAGAAGCCTCCATAACAGAAGTCACGGCGTCGTCTATGTCATGTGCTGTGATACCAGGGCGGGTTATCGCGTTTCCAACCTCGTTGGCTGCCAAAACTGTTTGATAAACCTCTCGGCCTTCGTCTGTTGCGTGCCCGACAAAAACAGTTCGCGTGATGTCTGCAGCAAAACCATGTTTGCGAGCGCCAAAGTCAAACAACAACGGGTCCCCTGCCTTGACGCGGTAATCTGGTCTTGCATGCGCGTGCGGGCGTGCCGAGCCATCGCCGGCGGCGACAATCGGGCCAAATGCCATTTCATCGGCACCTTCTGCAAACAAAGCTTGAACAAGGTTTTGTTCGATCTCTGTCTCTGTCTGGCCAATTCGTATGGCTTTCAGCACCCGTTCCAGCGCGCGTTCGGAAATATCTATTGCGGCTTGCAGGGATTTAATATCATCAGTCGTTTTGAGGAGGCGTAAACCGGAAATTTCCTTTTCGGCATCGACAATCGTCAGATCGGGCATCGCAGCCTTCAACGCGTGATGCACAAACACCCGCATGACCTGTCCCTCAACCGCCAGTGATTTCAGCGGCATATGTTTTGCAAACGCCTCAAACGCATGCTGGTAGCCATCTTGATCACGCCAATCAAAAACAGCGCCTTCAAAGTTCACCAGTTCCCAGGACCCGAGCTCGAGATTTGGGACAATTGCGGCTGGCTCGCCCTTTGCCGGGATCACGACCAAAAAGGGCCGCTCATGACTCATAAAAGCCTGACCCATCGACCGGGTAAAGTTTGGCCCGGGCACCAGGGCGACTGCGTCAACATTCAGGCTGTCCGCAACCTGTCGGACATCGTCATAGCGGTTTGTCATGGAAATTTCGCTCCGAATAAAAAATCCGGGGCCACGAAGGCCCCGGAAAAGCCAGCCTTACTCGGCCAGATCAACACCATAGAAGATGTGTCCACCGAGCGGGTGAACGATGTAGTTTTCGACCTCTGGCCGCATCGGCATGTAAACAACCGAGTGTGCGATTGTGGCCCAAGGTGCTTGCTCTTTGAAGACAACCTGTGCTTCTTCATATAGACGCGTACGCTCTGCCTGATCCGTCACTGTTTTGGCTTGTTGAATCAGGTTGTCGAAAGGCTCGTGACACCATTGTGCCCGGTTCGAAGCTTCTTGTCCGTCACATCCCAGAAGAACAGCAAGGAAGTTGTCGGGATCACCATTGTCACCGGTCCAACCCAGCAGCACGGCACCATCGCGGTCCAGTTCTTTTGAGCGGGACAAATATTCACCCCATTCATAAGAAACGACCTCAACCGTTACGCCAACCTTTGCAAAATCTTCCTGCATCAGCTCTGCCATACGGCGAGCATTGGGGTTGTACGGGCGCTGGACAGGCATTGCCCAGATTTTCATGCTGAGATCTGAAACACCTTCGGCTTCCAGCATTGCACGGGCTGCATCGGGATCATATGCATCATCCTCGATCGCATCGTTGTAACCCCACATGGTTGGTGGGATCGGGTTTTTCGCAATTTGGCCAGACCCCTGGAATACCACGTCAATAATCGCCTGTTTGTCGATTGCCATATTTAGCGCACGACGCACATTTGGATTATCGAAAGGCGCAACAGTAGTGTTATAGGCGAGGTAGCCAACGTTCAGACCTTCCTGCTCCAGGACGTTGACATTTTCATCGGCTTTCATAGCCTCAATGTCAGCTGGGTTCGGATACGGCATTACATGACATTCGCCTGCCAGAAGTTTCTGGTAACGCACTGATGCGTCAGGTGTAATTGCGAAAATCAGGTTGTCGAGCGTTGAAGGTGCTTTCCAGTAGTCCTGGTTCGCAGCGTAGCGGATCACCGCATCTTTCTGGTAAGCAACAAAACTGAACGGACCAGTACCAACAGGTGCTTGATTTAGCATCTCTGGTGTTCCAGCATCCGACATTGCCTGACCGTATTCAGCCGACAGGATCGACGCAAAGTCCATTGCCAGGTTCGCAATGAACGGGGCTTCCGGGCGGTTCAGTACAAATTTGACAGTATTTTCGTCGACCTTCTCAATCGATTTAATCAGGTCAGGCATCGACATACCGTCGAAATATTCCCAGGTACCGCCAGAAACGCTGTGGTAAGGGTGATCATCCAGGCGTTGACGCTCAAAGCTGAAGATAACGTCGTCAGCGTTGAAATCGCGGCTTGGCGTGAAACCATCGTTAGAATGGAATTTTACGCCCTGACGCAGGGTGAATGTGTACTCAAGCCCGTCATCCGACGCTTCCCAGCTTTCAGCAAGGCCAGCAATGACATTGGTTGTGCCGGTTTCAAACTCGACCAGGCGGTTGTAGATCGGGTGCGAAGCAGCATCAAAAGTAGTGCCCGAGGTGTAAAGCGCCGGGTCGAACCCTTCTGGTGAGCCTTCCGAACAGTAGACCAGTGTCTTGGCTGATGCGCTTCCCGCCATCAGCACAAGAAGGGTCGCCCCTGTTGCTAGAAACGATGTTATTTTCATAGTAGTCTCCCTTGGTTTGGTATTTTTGGGTTTTCAGTTGAATTCTGAACTTTAAGCTGACCCCGTCTCAGACACTTACGTTTCCGGGCCACCTCCTTTGCTGCCAGAATCTATGAACTTGAGCGTACGCTCTAACCCCTGTCGCAAATGCGCATCAAGATGATCAATCATTGCATCAAGATCATCACCAAGCGCCAAAGCCACATAGGCATCGTGCGGATTGTGCGTTAACCCACCCGGCTGATGCGCGCGTTCGTTCAAGGCAAAATAGAGCTGAATATTCGGCAGCATTTTGTGCCAGAATTGTTGCAGCAATCTGTTACTACTCACTTCATAGCACCAACTGTGAATGCAAAGCTCAAGCTCTATCCCGACGAGCGGGTCATTTTCCTTGGTATGACAATCGAGCAACCATTCGTTACGTTGTCGAAGGTCGTCACGCGCGCCAGCAGTTCGTTTATCCCAGCATTCGCGAAAAGCAAATTTTTCAAGGACAAAGCGCATCGAGTAAAGCTCTTTGATATCCTGAATTGTGAACGTCCGAACGCTGATCCCTTTATAGGGTCGGCTAATAAGCAACCCGCTGTCGACAAGTTCTTGCATCGCCTCGCGCAGTGGCGCGCGGCTTACACCCAGGCGATCCGCCAAATCCTGTTCCGTTAAACGCTGTCCTTCCTCGACACTTCCGCTCACGATTAATCTGCGCAAGCTACGTACGATCTGACTGCGTCGTGTCTCTTCGCTGAGCGGAGGCAAATCCATACTCATAGGCATAACCGAAAATAACAGCGCTTGATAAAGGTCTGGTTCCACCCGCCAAATTCTATGTGTCCGGTCTTGGTTGACCTGTCTAAATAGCACATAGTTCCATTAGAAAAGAATGGCTTGATCATTGAACCCCCAGAGTCGCCGCAGAATTGTCGACAATCTACAAAATTGCAAGCCCCTCACGATTACAAATTTCAGATTGCGGGACGCAAGTCCAAATTCAGCTTACTGGCAAAGGGTTAGCCATTCTAACAGGTTGTCTGAAAGAGTTGGGGTTCGGAATACAGAACAAAAACAAAAAGGCGTTAATAGATTGTTAATATCTGAGCTTCTCAAAGAATTGCGTACACTCTGTAACACTATCCTTGCCTCCGATTTATGAATGAGTAGTGTTTGATGTGGAGGAGATGCCCCAATGCGCCCAACATCTTGTTTACAACAAATTTCCGCGACCATCACGCTGTGTATTTTTTCGGCTACGGCTTCTGCCGAAACTTATTCCTGTGGCGAATGGAGCGAGGCGAGCTTGTTACACCGGGGTGTCATCAGCGTTGAGCTAAGAGAAAACACGCTGACGTGGAGCAACGACAGACAAACATACGGCGCTGAGTTAATAAATTCAGCAGTTGGCCACAACGTCTATTCTGATGATGCCTCTATCTACATGGTTTACGGATTACCACCAATGGACGAAGGCAATGTGTTTGACGGCAGACGCCTTACCATTCGTCGGATATTCTTTAGCTCCATGGCGCTACAGGTTTCAGAACTAATGTGTTAGATTCCGGAAGTTTGAATAGTTTCAATATTTTAAATAAAGACGCCAGGCGACAATCGAGGTGAAATGACATCAAACGCGATCAATCACCGCGAAAATGCCATCGCGCTCGCCACGCGCTATTTTGATGAAGGTCAGTTCAAATCTGATCTGGGCGCGCTTGTTGCTTTTGAAACCGAAAGCCAGGAACCCGGGAAAAAGCCAGAGTTGCTGCGCTATCTCTCCGAAGCATTACAACCTCGGCTCAACGCGTCAGGTTTCACATGCAAAATCTTTAACAATGACGACCCGCAAGGCGGGCCATTTTTGGTTGGGGAACGCATCGAGAATGTGAAGCTGCCGACAGTTTTGACCTACGGGCACGCTGATGTGATCCGTGCACAAACCAGCCAGTGGAGCGATGGATTGCAGCCATTCAAATTGATTGAAGAGAACGGGCGATACTACGGCCGCGGTACGGCCGACAATAAAGGCCAGCATCTGATCAACATCATCGCGATCGAAAGCATTCTAGCCGAGCAAGGGTCACTGGGGTTCAACGCTAAAGTCGTGATCGAAACCTCCGAAGAAACAGGTTCCGCTGGGCTAGCCGCCTTTTTTGAGGCCGAAAAGGAGCGGCTCAAAGCAGATGTTCTGATTGCGTCCGACGGTCCGCGATTGCAACCTGAAACCCCAACGATTTTTCTGGGCTCACGTGGCGGGTTGGGGTTTGATCTGGTCGTTAAACTGCGCGACGGTGCGCATCACTCCGGCAATTGGGGCGGGTTGCTTGCCGACCCCGCGATGATACTGGCGCATGCGCTGACAACAATCTGTGACCGTCGCGGACAAATAAAGGTGCCGGAATGGCGCCCGGACAGTCTAACGGAAAAGGTTCGCGCTGCGCTAAAAGACCTGCCGGTTGACGATACTCAAAACAGCGGCGAACCTAAAATTGACACCGAATGGGGAGAAGCGAGCCTGTCGCCCGCAGAACGTGCTTTTGGGTGGAACTCCTTCGCAGTGCTGGCAATGACAAGCGGAGTTCCCGACGCCCCGGTAAACGCCATTTCACCGAGCGCCCGCGCAACCTGCCAATTGCGTTATGTCGTGGGAACCGACCCGTCAGAGATTTTACCGGCCCTCCGCCGCCATCTCGATTTGCACGGATATGAAATGGTGAAAATAAAACCCCATGATGATGGCTTGTTTAGAGCAACACGCCTTGAGCCGGACCACCCATGGGTCATGTTCACCGAAAAATCGCTAAGCGAAACAACGAGCAAGAACGTGCATGTTCTGCCAAATCTGGCGGGCTCGCTGCCGAATGACTGCTTCACAGACATCCTGGGTTTGCCGACGATATGGGTCCCTCATTCGTACAGGGGTTGCTCGCAACACGCTCCTGACGAACATGTTCGCAAAGACATTTGCCGCGAAGCATTGCAGATCATGGCCGGGTTGTTTTGGGACATTGGCAACACGAAGACACCTACGCCCTAGCCGCAGCTGCGATAGTCACGCCAAACCCCGAATACGACGCATATGTCGCTGCGGGGCATGAACCAGGTTTCGCATAAGCGTATTTAAAAGAACAACAATCGTTTGGCTGACTGCGTGACTGACCTGTCTCTAACACAAACGGCGCAGCAAAATGCTGATGTCTTAAAAGGCAATGTGACCTGTGTAGCCGCAGTCGCTTTCTTTTCGCTTGGTTTTCCCGCAGCCGAAATTCTGCTGCAAAGCTGGGGAGCGCTGTCCCTTATTGCGGTGCGCAACGCGCTTGGCGCGATCCTGATCTTGCTGGTCTGGTTGTCGTTCGAGGGGATTCGCGCCGCAAGAAAAGCCCCATGGTTGAGAGGGATCTGGATTGGCGCGTTGGGGTTTGGGTCTGGTTCAACCCTTTTGGTGTTTACCCAGTCCTTAACAGACCCTGTTGTAACGGCGCTGGCAGCGGCCACAATGCCGGTGTCAGGTGTCGCACTTGAGGTGGTGCTCGACGGGCGCAGGTTAACCTTCTGGTTTGTTTCAGGGGTCGTTCTGGTGCTTGCGGGTGGGTTTATTGCAACGGGCATTAATCTAAGCGACGCCGGGTTCGGCTTAGGTGCCGTGATCGGGTTGCTGGCCTCAGCATTGTTTGCGTGGGGGTCACGCGCGACAGTGAAAAACCTGCCGGGACTGTCCTCTCTTGGAATGACCACGGTCACAAGTATCGGGATGATGGGCTTTTGCATTGCAGCCTACTGCGTTGGCGTATTTTTTGAGACGCCAGGAACAAATATCCCAGTTATCGACACCAAGAGCGTGGGATTGATGATCGTCTATTCCTGCGTAGCGCTTGCAATCTCTCAGGTGCTCTGGATCAGGGGCGTTGGCGGCCTTGGCATTGGCGTTGCCTCCTTCCACCTGAATGCAGCCCCTTTTTATGTGATGCTTATCCTTCTTGCGATGGGGCGTGACTGGAACTGGCAACAGGCGATCGGGGCTGCCGTGCTGGCAACAGGTGTCATCGTTGCGCAGCGCCGCAACGGCAAATCCAAAACAGTTGCGACACCTTAAAAAACCAGATTAAGCATGGTGAGCGAGACCACCATAAACAGGATGGTCATGATGCCGCCGCTCTTTACGAAATCGATAACCTTGTATCCCGCTGGCCCCATGATCAATGCGTTCACCTGATGGGTCGGAATGATAAATGAGTTTGAAGTCGAAATCGCAACCGTGAGTGCAAAAACAGCAGGGTTTCCACCTGCAGAAACAGCGATTGATACGGCAAGTGGCACCAGAAGAACAGTTGCACCTACATTCGACATGACCAATGAAAATGCTGTGGCCAGAATGGCAACCCCAGCCTGAAGCGCCCAAATAGGCCAGCCATCAAGAATATGCAGAATTTGCTGCGCTATCCATTCTGCGGTCCCCGTTGATTGTACCGCCTGACCCAGCGGGATGAGGCACGCCAAAAGAAAAACAGTATTCCAGCCGACTGATTTGTATGCTTCGTCAATACTCAGAACTTTGGTCAACAACATGCCCACCGCCCCTGTGAGAAGGCAAAGTGAAAGCCGAACGTCGGTGAACAATATCATCGTCAGGGAAACCAGAAAGAAGGTAAGCGCCCAACCAACCTTTTCAGGATGATGTTCTTCTTGCGGAAAATCGGACGTCACCACCACAAAATCGCGGTCCCTTTTTACGCGCGTCAGGTTCTCCCATTTTGTATGCGCAACCAACATATCGCCCGGCATAAACTTGACCAGACCAATCGCCGTTGGTGTGTGATCTTCGGTCTCGACATGTGAAAGCGTTTCTTCGCCCCTGTGAATCGCCAACAGGCTAAGCCCATAGGTTTTTCTGAGCAGCAAATCACGGGGTGACTTTCCGATAAGCTTGGAATCTGGCGGGATAACAACTTCTGCAATACCCGCATTTGTCGCTGCAAATTCTTCGGAAAACACATCAAGGTTTGGACGTATACGCAGTCGATACTTCGTCGCAAATTTTTCCACAATTTCTTGTTTGCCAATAATGGCCAACCTGCAGGGGGCTTCAATTTCTGCGGTCAGAACTTGTACCATCGACACTTTTCCACGGTAAAAAGTACTGATGATATAGAGATTATTTTCAAGGTTTATGTCCGCCAGAATTTGCCCGACCAAGGGGCTGTTCGCTGGTACATCCACCTCAAAAACGCTGGCCTTAAGCCCGTAAACACGTTTCAGGTATTCTGATGTTCCCTGCCCCGCAGATGCGTCAACTTTGCTACTTTCACCTGGTAGAACCCAACGCCCTAGCAGCAGAAAATAAAGTATGCCTGTCACGATAAGCATAAAACCAATTGGCGTGACCGAAAACAGACCGAATTGCTCCATCTGAAGATCAGCGCTTAATCCTTTGTTGGCCGTTACGATCAGGTCATTCAAAAGAATAAGTGGCGAAGAGCCAACCATCGTCATCGTACCGCCCAGGATCGCGCAAAACCCCATTGGCATGAGCAGACGGCTAAGCGGAATTCCTGATCGCGCCGAAATCCGGCTGACCACAGGTAGAAACAGAGCTGCAGCGCCAACATTCTGAAGAAAGCTTGAAATTATACCGACTGTTCCCGAAACAATTGGCAATATGCGCTTTTCTGTGCTGCCACCTCGTTTGAGGATCACGCCAGCGACTTTGTTCATGATGCCGGTTTTGTCCAAACCTGCACCGACAATCATGACAGCAATAATCGAGATCACAGCGTTCGAGGCAAAGCCATCAAAGAGGTGATTTACATCGGCAAGACGTTCCAGCCCCGGAATATAACTGAGAATTCCGATCAAAACGAGGATGAGTATTGCGGCCAAATCTATACGGATAACCTCTGACACAAACAGGAAAATTGTAAATACGAGTGTCGCAACAACGACACCCATCTCTGTTGTGAAAGCGATGTTCTCCAAATATTTTCTCCCTAGTAAGCCAACCACTTGCTTCGAATGCAAAATTCGAATCGCGAAAACGCGAGTTGGGTTTAGTACTTTGCGTCAAGATTACTCATTTTTAGCCGAAACGCTGACATTTTCTAGACATACGTCGAGTTGACATGCGAGATGTCAGTACTGGGCCAACACGAATACCTTCAGATTTCCGAATAGAAAATGTGCTGGCGATATTAAGAATGGCCTGCCTGAAACGCCTTTAGCGGGTTTCAGGTCTCTATTTGATTGTCGTCAGAAATGGCTGATCTATACTCTCGTGTTCATGCTCTAAGGTATTGAAAATGAAGACAGCAATTGTATTCGATCTTGATGGCACATTAATCGACAGTGCCCCTGATATTCAGGCAGCTATTAACAATGTGATGCGTGACGTCGCGACAGACCCTTTTGATCTGCCAACTGTTGTTTCGTTCATCGGAAACGGTGTTCCGAAACTCGTGGAACGTGCCATGCAAAAAAGAGCCATACCCGAATACCGGCACGCGGAACTCACTCAGATGATGTTAGAGTTTTACGATGCCAATCCCGCTACGCTAACGCGACTATATCCCAATGTTCAGAACGCCCTGTTGGCACTCAAGCAGCGCGGGCATCCTTTGGGTATCTGCACCAACAAACCCGAAGAAGCAGCACGCAAGATTCTTTCTGCCTTTGGGTTGGATGAGTTTTTTGGTGCCGTCGTAGGAGGTGACAGTCTGCCACAGCGCAAACCAGACCCTGCTCCGCTGCACGATACCTATCAAAAACTTGGCACCACATCATGCATCTATGTTGGCGACAGCGAAGTAGACGCGGAAACAGCGCAACGGGCGGGTTTAAGTTTCGCTCTCTTCAGTAAAGGTTACCGGAAAACGCCTGTTGAAAAGATATACAATACGTCTGTCTTTGACGATTTTGCAGAGCTACCCATAATTATCGAAACCCTCGTTTAGATAGGTTATACAAAAAGATCCGCTGCGCAAAGCTCCGTTTCAGGGGCTCGGAAGAATGAAATCTGGGAAAATTCCAGAAGTCGCAATAGCACTGGCAATATCAAACCCCTTCAAAGACCCGTAGTCAGTGACAAGTGCGGTTTTGACCCCTGCGACCTGACCACCCAGAATATCGGTGTGCAGCGTATCACCCACCATCACCACACGGTTCCGGTTAATGTCAGACGGCAAACGGCGAAATACCAGTTCATAGATATTCGCAAAAGGCTTCCCAAAGAAAGCGGGTGTGCACCCTGTGGTATCGGCAAGCGAATGGGCATAATGACCCGGTTGTTTTGACAACCCACCTTCAACTGGGGCCACGATATCCGGGTTTCCAACGAAAACCGGGCGCGGGTTCTGACGCAGCGATTTCTCAAGAAGCGATTGTTGTGCATCCGTCCAGTCTCCTGTTCCAAGAAGAATGAAGCTTTCAGCAGTGTCGTAGTCTTTGGGATCATTCCTCAAAAACGTGATGTCGAGTTTTTCGAACTCTTCCGTGCCGTATTCTGCTGCAGCCATAAGTCCCCAGCGGCGCGGTTCCTCATTTTGCAACGCAGCTAAAAGCGTTTCGCGGCTTGAAACGATGTCCTCAGCCGCAAATGTGTAACCCAGGCGTTCATATCGCTTCATGAGCAATCGTTTCGGGTAGCCAGCAGAATTGGTGACAACCATGACACGTTTGCTAGCCGCTTGCAGGTCGGCGATACGACGGCATGTCCCCGGAATCGCCTGTTCACCGATGTTCAAAACCCCGTAAGCATCAAGCAGAAACACGTCAAACTGATCGGCAAGATCAGCCAGGCTATTCACCATCATAGGTCTGGTTTCACCGCCCGCTTGTGGCAGCCTTTCCCGCACCTGCTGATAGGCGTCAAACGCCCATTTGCTGTCTACCTCGGGATCGACGCGCATCAGATAATGGCACTTCGAACTTTTGCTGAAACCCACTCACCAAGCACGACTGCCATCAGAATAACAATCAGGATCAGCGCGACCTGTGGCCATGCCAGAACATTAAGAGACGACGAAAGCTGAAGCCCGATCCCGCCTGCCCCAACAAGGCCTAATACGGTGGATTCGCGGATGTTGATGTCCCACCGGAAAACAGAAATCCCGGCGAAAGCGGGCAATATTTGCGGAACAATTCCAAATGCCATCACCTGCCAACGGCTTGCACCTGTAGACGCTATCGCTTCGGTTTGAGCGACGTCTATCTCTTCAATCGCTTCATAGAGAAGCTTGGCGCAGAATCCGATAGAACGGATGGCAATCGCAACAACACCTGCAAAAACCCCCGGTCCAATGATAGCGATCAATAAAAGTGCCCAAATCAAAGAGTTGATTGACCGTGTTGAAACGATAATCAGCAGTGCGATAGGGCGTATGAAAAGCGTTGACGGAGTCGTATTGCGAGCAGCCATGAAGGCCACGGGAACCGCAAGGATCAAAGCGCCAATTGTTCCGAGCGTCGCGATATTCAGCGTGTCCCAGATGGGCACCCATAGCTTTTCTATGTAAGACCAGCGCGGCGGGGTTGCGCGTGCAAGAATATCGCCTGCAATGCTGGGCGCGTCCCAGACAAAAAACCATGTGGTTGCTTCTGAAATCCGGTTCCAGCACCAGACAAAAATGGCCACGCCTATCAATGTGAAAAACCAGCGTGTCAGTTGGCTTTTAGAGTCGCGCCGTTGCCAGGCCTTGCGGCCATCAGAGAGAGTTTTAACAGGCATTACTGAACCCTCGCTCTGATAAGACCGGAAACATATTCAAGAAACATGACGGTCCCGATAATAAGGATCAGGATGGCGGCGGCTGTGTCGAATTCGTACCGGTCAAACGCCGTGTTCAGCGTAGCACCTATACCCCCGGCCCCAACAAGCCCAAGGATCGTGCTTTCACGAAAGTTGATGTCGAGCCGGTACATGGAAAGTCCAATCAGGCGCGGCATGAACTGAGGTTGCACACCATAGTTGATCCATTGCATCCAGCGCGAGCCTGTCGCCCGAATTGCCTCGGCCTGAGATTTATCCATCGATTCAATGTCTTCAGCGAGCAGCTTTGACAAAAAGCCGATTGTTGCAAAAGACAGCGTCATGAACCCGGCAAGCGGACCAAACCCAAAGATCGCAACAAGCAGAATTGCGACAATAATTTCCTGTAACGCCCGACTTACGGCGACGATGCCGCGACAAATCACATAGACTGGCAAAGGCGCGATATTGCGCGCCGCGCCAAGGCCGATAGGAATAGAGATCAGGATACCGACGACCGAGGACGCGACTGTCATGATCAGGCTTTCAATCATACCTTCCCATATATCCGTGGCGCGGCTGGTGAAGTCTGGATTGGTGAATGACGCGATAAAGGCAACGCCGCGGTCCAGCCCCTCATAAACACGTGACCAGTTGACTTCTATCGATGCTATCGCCGCGACAAGATATAGAAACGTTCCAATAAGCAAAGTGTACCGCAGCCAAGGGCGTTTGATGAAAGCGGGCTTACGCCAGCGCTGTCCGACACGAGCCTGTAGTGCCGCGCTCATGCCGTCACCATTTCGTCTTCATCTTCGACTTTTTCGATCGTCGCTTCCCAATCTTCTTCGCCGTAGATGCGTGTCAATACATCTGGTGTTAGCGCATCTGGTGGCCCGTCAAATTCAATTGCACCGAATCTCAGGCCAACGACGCGTTGGACAAACATCTGAGCCAAGGCCACATCGTGAATGTTGATAATTGCGGCGAGGTCGCGTTCCGCGCAAAGTTCGCAAATCAGGCGCATAATCTGGCGGCTTGTTTTCGGGTCAAGCGACGCCGTGGGTTCATCGACCAGCAAAAGCGCAGGGTTCTGAATAAGCGCGCGACAAATTCCAACGCGTTGACGTTGCCCGCCTGACAATTCATCGGCCCGTTTGTCTGCCATTTCCAGCAAACCAACCCGATCAAGCAGACGGAATGCTTCATCGACATCAGACTGCGGAAAGCGGCGTGTGAAGCTGCGCCAGAACCCGACATAGCCCAACCTGCCGGACAGCACATTTTCCATAACTGTCAGCCGCTCAACAAGCGCGTATTCCTGAAAGATCATCCCCATCCGACGGCGTTCGCGCCGAAGCGCACCCGACCCGAGCTTAGTCAAATCGACGTCGCCCAAAAAAACGCTTCCGGAGGTTGGTTCAACCAACCGATTTATACACCGGATAAGTGTAGATTTACCCGCGCCGGAAGGGCCGATCAGTGCGAGCACCTGCCCTTGCGGAACTTCGAGATCAACAGATTTCAGGGCTTTGTCACCCGTTGGATACGTTTTATCCAGCTCTACAAGCCGCAGCATGCCCCTACCCCCAAGTTGGTTATTTTTGGAAGTGCGGTCCGTTTTTCGGACGGACCGCCTTCAGATTTATTTATTCGCAAGCGTAGGAAACATTGTTTGCGGTGTCTATTTTGCGGATAACATCCCAGAATTCCTGATATGTCATCTCAATGAACTGCGCTTCGTTTGATTTCTCAAACTCTGCTTCCAGGCTGGAACCTTCCCATTCAAAGCTGAAGAACGCTTCGCGAATTTGTTCCTGCAGTTCCGGCTTAAGATTGTAGACAACGCCAAAACCTGTGGTTGGGAACGTTTGCGACTTATAGATCGAAACAACCTGATCAGGTGTGATCACTTCGCGCTCGATCATCCGGCTCATCACCGAATTCGCGATAGAAGCAGCAGGGTAGTCCTGATTGGCGACACCCAGAATCGAGTTGTCATGTTTGCCCGAGAACACGGGTTCAAAGTCGCGCTCAGAAACCATATCAAAATCAGACATCAGGATTGCCGAGGGTGCTTTGAAACCCGAATTAGACGTAGGCGACGTAAAGGCAAGCTGGCCACCACGGATATCTTCAACACTATCGATTCCAGATCCAGGATACGTGATGATCTCCATTTCATAGCCAAAACCACCATCGGCAGAGGCCATGATTGTAAATGGCCGGAAACCGGCGCAGTTCACAGCCAATGGGTTTGACCCTGTATTGAAGCCGGCAATATGTAAACGACCCGACCGCATTGCTTCGATCTGTGCGGCATTCGACTGCACAGGAAAGAACTGCACTGATTTTCCGGTAACGGCCTCAAGGTGCGTCAAAAAATCGGACCACGCTTCTTTGTAAACGGCTGGATCTTCAACCGGAGTATAGGCAAAAACAAGCGTTTCCGGATCAAGCAGTTGGCTTTCGTCAGTTGGGGTGTCGGCAATCAGATCACCATCGACATCACAGTAACGGTCATCAAGGTCGCCACGCGGACAGTCTTGCGCCGACGCCGGCGCAGCAATTGCCATACCGGCGACAAAGCCAGACGCGATAATGGTTTTTGTAAGTAGGTTCATATTAATCCTCCCAGATTTTCTTTTCCGAACGGTAAAGGCTTTCGCCAAGATCACAAACAAAATCAACATTCACAGTGTATGAAAAACGAAGCCGAATAACCAATATGGGTTGATCAGACAAGCGCATTCAAACTTCGGGTTCATAATTTTTAAAGTGCTCTTGTCTGTTCACCTTCGATTTCAGCTGACCGTTTCATCTGCGGCCTATTCGCTTTGCTCTTTATACGTCAAAATTGGTTGTCAGTCAGTTCATCCATTATTTTACATAGACAGCAAATTCGCCACCGAACAAATTCACTTATATTTTACGTCGAAAAAGAAACAAGTCGAAAATTCCCGAAGCCGATAGAAGATAACTCTTTCGTGAGGATGCTATTTTAAGTTGTGCTCCGCTCCGTTTTCCTGATATTCGGATATTTATTATCCGCTTTTACCTACAAGGGTCTGGAGTTCCAAATGCGATTGAATGAAGGCGTTGAATGGGCTGTGCACAGCTGTTCGCTAATGGCCTCACTGCCGGAAGGTATGGCATTGCCTGCTCGAAAGATCGCCGAGTATTTCGATTTGCCTGAAGCCTATCTCGCAAAGATAATGCAGCAATTGTCGGTGTCACAGATCGTTACGTCGCGGCGTGGTCCAGGTGGCGGCTATCGCCTAACCAAATCACCAGACGAAATTTCACTTCTCGATATCGTTGTTGCCATTGATGGAAATGAACAATGTTTTCAGTGCACCGAAATCCGGCGCCGCGGGCCAACAGCATCAACCGACGCAATATACAACCTGCCCTGCGGCATCGCCCGATCCATGTGGAAAGCGGAACAAGCCTGGCGAAATGAGCTGTCCAAAGTGTCGTTAAGAGACATTCAAATGATGGGCTTTCAGGAAACCCCGAAACCGCAGCTTGAAAAAGCTGTGGAATGGTTCAAGGAGACTTTAAGTTGACGATCAATGACACAGGTGTTTCGTCCCGACCGCGCCAAATAACCATTCGCAAAATACACAAAATCAATGCGGTCTTCTTGATTGTTTTTCTGGTTTTGCACCTCGCAACACACCTGAGCGGCATTTTCGGGATTTCGACCTACAATTCAGTCCAGTCTGCACTCAGGCTGATTTACGGAAACCTGCTTGTCGAGACAGTTCTCATCGTCTCGATCGTGACGCAGCTTATCGTTGGAGCAATTCTACTCGTCAGATCCCTGCGTCGCGGCAAACCCGTTGGGTTTTGGCCTTGGGCACAGGTACTGTCTGGCGGTTTTTTCTTTGTATTCATGGCACAGCACCTTTATTCGCTTTGGTTCGCACGCGTCATTTTTGACCTTGATACAAACTTTTACTGGCCTGCTTCGGTCATGACCGGCCCCCCGTTCATCTACTACTTCATCCCTTACTACTTCTTCGGAGTATGGGCCGTGATTACACATATTGGTGTTGGTGTGCGGTATCGGGTGCTTGATGCCGGAAACAAGATCGCGGCAGACCGCGTTGGCGTTGGAATTATCGTTGCAGGCGCATTTGTTTCAGCTCTTATTTTGCCAATCCTCTCAGGGGTGTTCTTTGAAATTGAAATGCCGCAGGAGTGGATAGACTATCTGCGATTTTACGACCCTGATTTTGTTCCTTGGTAGTTGGGAAAAGCTCGAAAAGGGTTTCTTGGGCAATCAACCGGGGCCATCGTCGAGCGAAGTGATTGCACACCATAACCGTGAACCTACGTGACCTTTGGATCTCAGCAATAGGGTCTTCGGATGAACAAAAGTCTGTAAGATTAACCTCTCAAGTTTCTAGTCGATCAGACGAATCGACCTAACAAAAACACCCGTTTCCGTACCCCTTCCAATAACAAAAACCTGACCGCCTATCTCAAGCGAACGACCGAATTCTTCGGAAGAACCGCAGAACTCGTCGAACATATACGGCAAGCCTGCGAACCTGATTGGGTTTCGGCATTTTTGATCAACCCACCGCTTGGATTTGGCAACGGTGAATGGGGCTTCAATTTCAACGCCAGCAATCACGGCACCAATCATCGGTCCACCCACTGTTACAGCATAGCTTCCGATCATAAACCCAATTGAAGGAACAAGGAGCATTGTTCCAAATTTCTTCAGTTTCCCCGTTCCGTGGTCAGTGATCTTGAAGGCTACGGCCACTCCCCAAGACAACAAAACCGCTGAAATGGAGCCGGAGACAATTGCCGGAATGCGAGCTTGGGAAACCCAATCAGGCGACGGCAAGTACTGGACGCCAATGAAATACTCGACGCCAATTGTTTTGTAAACTACCGGACCACCTCCAAGTAGCAACCAAAAATAAATAGTACCTCTGATCCAATAGGGCAGCCGCTTGAACGGCTTTTGCTGTCTTAAGTCTTTATTCATGGATTGATGTTTGCATTCACGTTTTGGCGATGATGTGGCAAAGTCCGGGTAAGTTTTTTTTCGGCGCAGCGTCAGTTTGCGTTGCGCTCGAACCCGACCTTTACCAAAAATAATTGGTTCTAATTGATCCGACTGGAAAAGGTCCACACAACACCTGTGCGGATCAGGCCCTAAGCTCGTCCATTTCGATTTCTTCGAAGATTTCCGGGTCACCCAAAGACCGTGCAACAATCAACGCGCCTTCCATTGTAGAAAGCGTTTTTAAGGCAGCCTTTCTAAGTGTTTTCTCTGTCTGCGCCCTGCCCCAGTCTGTTCTGCTAAGCGCAGTCACGAGCCAGTCTGAGTTCAAAAGAAAAAATGATCGGGTCTGGTCCGCAACTTCTGACGGCAGGTCAGCCACTTCAGCGCCAAGCATGCCACATAAGCACATCAGCTTTTCTTGTTTAAGTGAATACCGCGCCAGTTCGCGTACCTTTTCCAGAACTTCGTTTGCGTCGTTGGATGCGTCTTCCGGATTTCCCAGCGTCTTGAGGAAGTTTTCTGTGTAGCGCCTGGCTACGGCGACACCCAAGGCGCCTTTCGTTGGATAATAGTAATGAACCGACGAGCTTTTGACGCCCACCGCATCTGCGATTTCTCTGAAGCTGACTCCGTTGTAACCCCGAGAACGTATCATCGTTTCTGCAGTGTCGAGTATTTTCACTTCGTAGTTCTGAGCGCTCTTTCGGGACATCAGCATTTTCCTGTTACACCTATCGATAGATAGAGGTTGACGGCGCTTCCAGCAAGCGCTATTTACTCATCTTGTCTATCTACTGATAGATGCATTAAGGGAGCAACATGGAACCCAACGAAGAACTAAACACTATCGGCGACTTTAATATGTCGTCTTAACCCCATGAAAACCGGTGACTTTTAGATGTCGTTACCGGCGTCATGGCGGGCGAAAAGCCACCACTCATCTGTAAACCTGAGGCCCCAGACCCCTAAAAATCAGGAATAGACAATGCCTGCCGCAACAAACTCCGCCCCCAAAAGGCGAACATTTTTCCAAACTCTCAAATCAATAGGAGCAACCCTAATGGGAAATTCAACTGCACCCACTCTGGCCCACCACACCGTTGGCAATGGGCCTGAAAAAGTTCTGATGCTGCACAGCTGGATCGACAATTCACACAGCATGGACAACATCACCCCGTACCTTGATACAGATGCATATACCTTTGTTTTTGCTGATCTTCGTGGCTACGGTGGCTCAATCGACATCAAGGGTGAATACACCTCAACTGAAGCAGCAACCGACGCGTTCAATCTTGCAGATCACCTTGGCTGGGACCGTTTCCACCTGATGGGTCACTCCATGAGCGGCATGATCTCTCAGCGTGCAGCACTGATCGACTGGACAAGCGGTAAAAAGCGGCTGAAAAGCGTTGTTGCAATTACGCCTGTTACGGCAAATGGTTACCCTGCAGACGAAGACACCAAAGATTTCCTTCAAAGCTCTATCCACAACGCTGAAGTTGCCTCGCAACTTGCAGCGGGCCTGACTGGCGGCCGCCTGTCCATGAAGTACTGTACCGCAGTTGCAGAAGCGAACATTGCGTCCTCTTCCGCAGATGCGATGCTAGGCTACTACAACATGTGGGTTGGTGAAGATTTCTCTGAAGAAGCAAAAGCAGCCTCGATCCAGACCCCATTGCTGGTCATCGCAGGAAAGCAGGATCTGCCCGGATTCCAAACCGACTACTACAAAGAAACTTTTGGCGCCTGGTATCCAAAAGTTGAGATCAAAACCATCGACGAAGCAGGTCATATGCCAATGTATGAAACACCCCTGATCCTTGGCGCGATGGTTGAAGGCTTCCTGAACGAACAAACCGCCGCTGCTTAATAGCGAAAAAAGCGTAAATTCGTTGTAAGGAAAAGGCGATGGTGCCCAAGATCAATATCGACCAACTGGCGATAGTACTTGTTGACAACAACAATGAATTTCTTTCGGAAGAAGGAAAACTCTATCCGCTCGTTGAACCGATGACTGAAGGGGGTGCCATCGTTGGCCGCATGAATTTACTATTGGCATCTGCGAGACAAAGAAACGTTCCTGTCTTTCACCTGCCACTCAGTTTTTCATCAGATTATCAGGAAATGGGAACCAACCCATACGGGATCAACGCGACGATAAAAAACGCCGGCGCGCTCCGCAAAGGAACCTGGGGCGCTCAGGTCGCTTACACAATTGATACGGCAAACGACACTGTGATCGCAGGCAAATCCACCACCTGTGCTTTTGCGTCGACAAATCTTAACGAAGAACTGAGAAACCGCGGAGTTAGGCAAATTATCCTTGGTGGTCTTCTGAGCAACATCTGCATCGAATCCACGATGCGCACGGCCTACGGATACGGTTTCGAGGTGTTTGCCCTGACCAACTGTTCGGCTGCACTAAGCCAGGAAGCGCATGAGAATGCAGTAGAAAACAACTGGCCGATGTTTTCCTATCCAATTGATGTTGAGAAACTTGTTTCAAGTCTTCGAAAAACGCGCTGGTTCGCTTGAAACTGTTCGATCTGAAGAACTTCCCAGCTAAAATGGATGTCAGCAGACACTGGGAGAATATTCTCAATTCAAAACAATAGAGTGAGGGCGCTCTGGTAGAATGCCAAGCGTTCGCGTGCCACTCAGTTATTTATTGAATTCGGAGCAGGTTTTCCTACGCTGGAATTTCTTTTACATGTTAGCCGCAGTTTTCCTGAGCTTACTCAAATCGCTTTCGGCGATCGGATCTGCGAGCCCCCAAGTGCTTGGAAGCACCTCTTTAACAGAAACCCAACTTAGCATTCGGACACCTTCAGTTTCCACAGCCTCGACAGAGTCTGTGACTTTGTAGACTATCCGTTTTTTCAGGAGAAACCTTAAATACTCTCCCACTCCCGTAACATGAACGTAGCACATGTTCCGACTCCCTTGTTTAACTGAATTAAGCTTCCTTCGTCCAAGCAGCGGCAATGAAAGCGTCATCAAGCGGTGTTTTGGCGATATGTGTTGTGTAGTTTGAGATCGTTTTAAGCCCGACACCCAGTACAACCTCCAGCGCTTGCTGTTCCGCATATCCGGCATTGAAAAAGGCCTGAATGTCGTCCGGAGACGCCCAACCCTGCGCGGCTACAACCGCGCTTGTGAAGCGGCGTAAAGCTTCTAGTTTTAGATCCTGAATGGGCGATCCTGTTCGAATGGCCTGAACAATTTCGCTCGGCACTTTTTGCATTTCTGAAAACGTACTGTGAACCGCCATGCAGTATTCACATTCGTTTTCGTAACTTGTTGTTAAAAGGACAACCTGACGTTCCGTTGGTGAAAAAGACGTGCTTTCGAATATCTTCGCCACGGTAAGATACCCCTCAACCAGGCTAGGTGCCGTTGACATGACGCCAAGCAAATTGGGTACAAAACCATATTTCTTCTGGGCAGTCGTCAGAATTCCCCTCGCACCCTCAGGCGCTGTTTCAGGGGTTTGGACTGGAAAGCTCATTACTTCGGCCTTTCGGTTAGATTTCCACCCGAGGAACGATTGCTCCAAACCAGAGACGTAGTCTCGGGCAGGTGTTATTTTTTTTTTGCGGGTTAAAACGAGTGTACGGCTTTGCTATTCCGGGCGTCAGGCCTGCAACTTTTCCTGCAAATCCTCGAACCCGCCGACGTGCTGACCATCTATAAATATTTGCGGAATTGTCTTAGCTCTGGGCAGTCGGTCGCGCATTTCCAGCATTACTTCAGGTATGCTGACGTCTCGTTCCCTGAACGAAAAATTCTTAGACACCAGCAATTGCTTTGCAGCGACGCAGTAATCGCAGCCAGGACCTGTGAAAATTTCAACTTCTTTCATCGGATTCTCCCGTGGAGTGTAAAGGCGGGCAGTCCCTGCCCGCCCTGAATTTAGTGAGCGACTTTTAGAATTGGGTCGACGCCATCAAACATCGGTTCAAGCTCTACTCCGAGCGCGTCACCAAATTTTGAAACAGCGATGTATGTCGTGATGACAAACGCCGCATCAACGATTTGTGCGTCCGTCCAATGTTCGTGAAGACGATCCCACAGACCTTTTGAAACGCGGTTGGCGTCCTTGCCAATTTGCACGGTGAAATCCAGCAACGCCCTTTCGCCTTCGGTGTAAAGTTCGCTTGTCTTGTATTTCTCACCTTCCAGATCTGCGATCTTTTCATCTGAAATACCCAGCATGTTTGAGACACGCTCATGCTGGACGACGCAATACTGGCACTCGTTATTCTGCGTCGCTTTCAGGATCAAAAGTTCCTTGGTTTTCCAGTCAAGTGCGCTGTCTTTGAGGATGGCCATAATTGTGTCTGTGAACGCTGTCCCGTATTCAGACTGATGGCCAAAGACCTTGAAGATGTTCAGAAGCGCCTGAAAACGCTCTTCTGAACGGTCATAAAACGCGAGCGTTTCTGTATTCGCCTGATCGCGTTCCACATAAGATACTGTCATGTCATTCTCCTTTATTTATCCGATCAAACATCTTGGAATGATCGTTCTAGTTTGCTTAAATTTTTTTAGGCGAGCAGTGCCCTCGTCTGTGCAACAATTGAGTCTCGTGTCGTCTGAGGGGCACCAGAGCGCGTCAGAACGCGCAACCCCATAAATGATGCAAGAAGTGATTTTGCCATCTCACCCGGGTCAATCTGCTCAACGAAACAATTTGCCTGCTTTGCAGCGCAGAGCTGTTTCTTGAAAAAAGTCTCAACGTTGCCAAGGCTTTCACGCGTGATGACAGAAATAGCCGGATCATGTGGTGCACATTCAACTGCTGTATTGACGATAAGACATCCAGCTGGCTGATCCGATTTGTCATCAGATTTTGCCGCTGCCTCAAACGCTGCGACAATCGCCTCTTTTGGATCAGGCATTTCTGACAGCGCACCCAGAAAACGGGCGCTGTAGTTTTTTTCGTACCGGTCAAGTGCCGCAAGAAAGATGTCCCGCTTGCCGTCAAAATTTGCGTAGATGCTTCCGCGATTAACGCCAGTCGTCTTCACCAAATCGTTGATCGACGTACCCTCATATCCATGCGCCCAAAAGGTGTGCATCGCCTTGTCAATGAACTGATTTGTGTCGTGTTGCTTCTGACCAACCATGATTCCACTCTCTTTGATATATCCGTACCCAAACCTGAACGATCGTTCAAGAATAATTTTCAAACCCGCCAACTAGTTCTTAGAACGGCTTTTCTGGCGAAAGTTCTGAGGGGCCAAACCTGTAAGACCTTCAAACATCCTGCTGAATGCGCTGCGACTGCGAAATCCTACAACTTCGGCAATCCGCTTTACGGGCACATCCGTTTCCTCGAGCATTTTTGCAGCACGCTGAACGCGTAGATTGCGCAAAAGCTCCATCGGGCCACTGCCGTAGGCGTCGGAAAAATGTTTCGCAAAGGTAGATCGGCTCATCCCGACAGCCTCTGCAAGACTTTCAACTGAATGAGCCCCCCCAGGCGCATCCAGCATAAGACGCAGTGCCTTCCAGACCTTTTGATCTTCCAAAGCGCCCATCCAAACCAATGCCCGATCCTGCGCTGACAATCGTTTGCGCAAAATTTCGATCATGCATTGCAAAAGCAGGGCCCGGATCATCGCATTGCTGCCAAGGCCGGGGTTCGAAATTTCGTTTATAATTATGCGCA
Organism: Pseudohalocynthiibacter aestuariivivens; assembly: GCF_018457175.1. Classification (GTDB taxonomy): domain Bacteria; phylum Pseudomonadota; class Alphaproteobacteria; order Rhodobacterales; family Rhodobacteraceae; genus Pseudohalocynthiibacter; species Pseudohalocynthiibacter aestuariivivens. The sequence goes on along the minus strand of NZ_JAGFNU010000010.1, from coordinate 39,200 downwards.
GAGAAGATTGAATCTCGCTTTTATCGCCAACCCGTTCAACAATTGGTTCGCGCACCAGATCAATCAGATCGCCAGTGCCGTCCAACCCAACCGTGACATGCGTGCACAGCGCTACAAGCTGGCTGTTACCATCCAGTTCCTTTGCCTCAAGAAAATGCTCTGCAAGGTTCAGCTTTGCCGGGCTGCAGGCGGGAAAAAGATCTCCACCATCCCCAAAGCTTCGCAATGTGTGCGAATGCATCGCCGGAACCAGCACGAGCGACCCTTTCTGAACAGAAATACGCTGGCTATCTGGCAGAACAATTTCCCCCTGCCCGGCAAGTATGTAGTGCAAGGTTGCAGTTGGCCTGCGCCCTAGCCCCAAATCGCATTCACCCCGAAGCTCACACAGCGCGAAGGGTTCTGTGCTGACTTCCATTCTGTCGAGAACATATTCAAATGACATAGCCAATAATACCGCTCTCAAGGACGAACTGATACATAAAAATATCAAAAAAGCACGAAAATCGGACCAAAAGGCACACCTGATACTCCACTTTCCTGTTATCGAATAGAAAAGGGAGATCGATATGTCCGATGACCATAGCCACATGAGCCGGCGTGATGCGCTACGCGGTGGTATTGTAGCAGGGGCTGCCGCAGCCGCCACCGTTGCTGGTGCAACCGCTGCAAATGCGCAGACTGATCCATATGCAGATCCGGCAGAACCTGCACTGCCGCCAAGCAACATGAAGCTTGATCTGTCAAGAACTGCACTTGTTGTGACAGATCCACAGAATGATTTTCTAAGCCCGGATGGCGTTACCTGGGGCGTTGTTGGTGAAAGCGTTACCAAACACAACACGGTCAACAACATCGAGCGGCTCTTTCAGGCAGCGAAAGCACAGGATCTGACGGTCGCCGTTTCACCTCACTATTACTATCCAACAGACCATGGGTGGAAATTCGAAGGTGCACTTGAAAAGCTCATGCATAAGATCGGTATGTTCGATCGTGAAGGCCCGCTGAATGTCGATACTTTCGAAGGATCGGGTGCAGATTGGCTGGAACAATACAAACCCTACATCAACGACGGCAAAACCATCGTAACTTCACCGCATAAGGTCTACGGGAATGAATCGAATGACCTCACGCTGCAACTGCGCAAACAGGGGGTAGACCAGATTATTCTGGCTGGCATGTCTGCGAACCTTTGCACGGAATCGCATATGCGCGAACTGATCGAACAGGGTTTTGAGGTTGCCGTGGTGAAAGATGCAACCGCCGCAGCCATGTTGCCCGAAGGCGATGGATACCTCGCCGCTTTGACCAACTTCCGCTACATCGCGAATGCTGTCTGGACAACTGATGAAGTTGTTGAACTGCTGGCTGCTGGCTAAGGCCTTATACACATACACGCGCGCGGGGTTTTGCCCTGCGCGCTTTTAACCGGCGAAAGTAACGCGAACCCAGCAGGGATCATGACGCATCGTCGCATGATCAAAACGCCGGTTGAACTCCTTAACTGACAGGTCCAGTAATTGGGGCGATCAGGAAGCACCACACGTAACGTGTTTCAACAAGACTTTTTTGGAGTTCAAATGGCCAAGATCGCACCCAAAGCCTTTGGCGGCCCGGTTCTTTTCAGCTATGGTTTCAGGCCCTTTTTTCTAGGTGCAATCGTCTTTGCTTCGCTTGTCATCCCCTTCTGGGTCGGTGTTTTCCAAGGAACATTTGAACTTGGGGGATTTTTTTCCCCAATTGATTGGCACATTCACGAAATGCTGTTTGGTTACACCGCAGCTGTAGTCAGTGGCTTTCTGTTCACCGCAATTCCCAACTGGACAGGCCGTATGCCAATCAAGGGCTGGCCCCTTGCTTTGCTTGCTGCCCTTTGGGTACTGGGGCGACTGGCAATGCTTGGGATTTCAGGATTGAGTCCGCCAGCCGTGGCCTTGATTGATTGCGCGTTTCTGGCCGCAATCGGAGCGATGATTTTAAGAGAGATTATCGCCGGTCAGAATTGGCGCAACCTGAAAGTTGTGGTTCCAATTCTGCTGTTTCTGGCCGCGAATCTTCTATTTCATTTCGAAGTTTTGACACAGGGTGGCGCAGATTACAGCCGCAGGTTGGGCCTTGCTGTGGTGATCTTTCTGATCACCTTGATCGGTGGCAGGATCATTCCTAGTTTTACGCGAAACTGGTTGGTCAAATCCAACCCCGGCGCGTTGCCCATTCCCTTCAATCGGTTTGATGCGGTTTGCCTTTTGGCAGGTGCCATCACACTGGTCGTTTGGGTTATTTTACCAGATGCACCCGCAACAGGCGCCCTGCTTTATGTCGCTGCCGCACTGCATCTTTTCCGGCTAACACGCTGGAAAGGTCACCGTACACCTGCGTCGCTTTTGTTGCTTATGCTGCACATCGCCTACGCCTTCATCCCACTGGGCTTTCTGGTGCTGGGGCTCGGTCATACTGTCGCCGCGCTGCACCTTCTGGGCATTGGCGCAGTGGGCGGAATGACGACCGCCGTGATGATACGTGCAACGTTGGGACACACCGGGCGCTCGTTAGAAAGTGGCAAAGCGTTGGGAGCAGGGTTTATTCTGATTATCCTGGCTGGCATAATGCGCAGCGCTGCCTCTGACGCCTATCTTCTGGGGCTTTCCGGGCTTGTGGTTTCTGCAACACTTTGGACCGTTGGATTTGGTTTATTGTTCATTTGGCTCGGCCCCTGCCTTTGGTCGCCCAAAGCCGGCCGTAAAACACCGAACCAACCTGCCTGAGCCTATCAGTCTAGCGTGCGCCGGAACCGTAAAAGCGCAAGCGCCGCGTATGCCAACACGAATAGCAAAAGGGCGGCGAGCGGAGCCTGCACCGTTTCAAAATTAGCCCCCTTCAGCATGACACCCCGGATCATTCGTAAAAAATGCGTCAACGGGAAAAACTCTCCAAGTACCTGAGCCCATCCCGGCATCCCCCTGTAAGGAAACATAAAACCCGAAAGCAGCAGTGATGGCAGGAAAAAGAAGAAAGTCAGCTGCATGGCCTGCATCTGTGTGCGTGACAAGGTTGAAATCGTGTACCCAAGAAGGACGAGCGAAAGCACAAAGACAAAAACACCAAGCAGAATAAGCGAAAGCGTTCCGACAAATGGCACGTTGAACAACAGCTTGGCAGCGGTCAGGACGACAGCGACCTGCACCGCACCAACCACCAGATACGGCAAAACCTTACCCAGCATGATCTCAAGGGGTGTGACCGGCATCGCGAGCAGGTTTTCCATTGTTCCGCGCTCCGTCTCGCGCGTCAGTGCCATTGAGGTCATCATGACCATGGTCATCTGCAGGATCACCCCCAAAAGCCCCGGCACAATGTTGTACTGCGTTATCCCTTCGGGGTTGTAGCGGCGGTGCACGACGACTTCGAGCTGGCTGCGCGCACGTTCAGCGGCTTCTGCCTCCGCCCCCCTTTCGTGCAGCAGCGCATTCGCCGCAACCGTGCCAAGTGTCGAGATTGCGCCAGAGGCAACAGCCGGGTCTGTAGCATCCGCCTCAATCAGCAATTGCGGCCTTTCCCCCCGTTCCACTCTGCGCCCAAAATCTGAAGGGATCGTCACAACGAATGACACTACGCCTTGCGCAATCAGGTTCTCGGCCTCTTGTGCGCTGGCAGTCACGTAGTTGAACCGGTAATACCCGGTGAGCTCCAGAGCAGTCACAATAGCGCGGGTGTAGCGGTCTTGCGTCGGGGCCACCAACGCAGCAGGGAGCTCTTTTGGATCACTGTTGATCGCAAATCCAAACAGGACAAGCTGCATCAGTGGCACACCCAGCATCATTGCAAAAGTGATCCGGTCGCGGCGCATCTGGATGGCCTCTTTCACCAACAATGCATAAAGCCGCCTGAGTGAGAAAAAATGCCTCATGAAACGCCCCCTTCATCGCCAGTCATTAGCTGAATAAAGACATCTTCCAGGCTCGTCTCTGCCTCTGACATCGTTGTTTTTGTTTCTTTGGCGACTTGTGCGACCGACTTTTCCAGCAGCTTTGCATCTTGGCCAACAACGTGAAGTGTCAAGCCAAATGGAGCGATCTGATCAACACCCGGTGCGCCCGCCAGCATTTCGGCAGCTTTCGCAATTCCTGTACCCGTTAAAATGAACGTGCGCAGTTTTGCATTTTTCACGACTTCAGACACCGTTCCGCTGGCAATCAGACTTCCCTGAGAAATGTAGTTTATCCGGTGGCAACGTTCTGCTTCATCCATGTAGTGGGTCGAAACCAGAACGGTCAGCCCTTTTTCTGCAAGCGCATGAATTTCATCCCAGAATTCGCGCCGTGCTTTGGGGTCCACGCCCGCGGTTGGCTCATCCAGCAACAAAAGTTTGGGCTTGTGCATGATACAGGCCGCAAGAGCCAAACGCTGTTTCCACCCCCCCGACAGGTTTCCCGCCAATTGGTGCTGGCGCACCGTAAGCCCTAAATCTGAAAGCGTGTTCTGCACATGCTCTTGCGCGGGGAAAAGTTGATACAACCCCGCAACGAAGCTAAGGTTTTCGGCGATCGAAAGATCTTCGTAGAACGAAAACCTTTGTGTCATGTAGCCGACTTCGCGTTTGATCCGTGCGGCATCACGCAAAAGATCATAGCCTAAAACGCGCCCGGTTCCGGCATCCGGCGTGAGCAACCCGCACACAAGCCGTATCGTCGTGGTTTTGCCAGAGCCATTTGGTCCAAGAAAACCTGAAATCTCTCCCTGTTCAACGGTAAGTGACACCTGATTCACAACAGTTTTCTTGCCAAACCGTTTTACCAAGCCCTGAACGTCAATCGCTGGTTCAGGCACATTCATTACTCGTGATCCAGATAGTCAACATCGACAATCTGGCCTGGCTTTAACGCATCAGCCGTGGTGTCAGGGCGCGCTTCGATCAGGTAAACAAGTTTTTGTCGGTTCTCGACCGAATAGATGACAGGCGGCGTAAACTCCGGACTGTCCGATATATAGGTTACCGTCGCGCGGGCCTCATCACTACAGCCATCGCAATTCACACGAAGGCGCGCGCCAAGGGAAATTCCTGAAATTGCGGGTTCTGGAACATAAAGGCGTAGAACAACGGCACCTTCGGGTAACATAGAAATAACAGGGGCTTGAGGTCCGGCCACTTCTCCGGCGGTGCGTAGTATCTCAAAAACTGTTCCGGCGGCCGGGGCATTCAATATGCGTTTCTCCAACTGCCAGGCAGCAGCATCACGGTGCGCCCTGACCTGCGCAACATTGGCCTCTGCAGCGGCAATTTCATTTGGCCTTGCCGGAAGACGCGCGACAGCAAGATTCGCCTCCATCTCGGAAACGCGTGCCACCGCCACATCACGTGCGGTTGCTACGGCGTCGAATTGGGCTTGCGAGACAATTTCACGGGCAAGCAAACTCTCAAATCTTGCAACTTCTTTTTCCACTTCTGACGCCTGAGCACGCGCAGAAGCAAGCGATGCTTCGATCACATGAATCTCGTCCTCGCGCCGCCCTTCAAGCAGGTTGGCCAATTGGCTCTCCGCGCCAGCCAGCGCCGCGACCGTTTCAGCAAGGTTTATCTCTGCGTCCCGCTGCTCGGTTGTTGCGAGGATTTGACCGGCAGCGACTGTATCACCTCGTCGCACATGTATGGTCTCGATCTGAGTTGTTGCGACAGGGGCGATCAGAACATACTCCCCCTCCACATAACCAGTCGCTAAAGGTAACGGTGGGGAACAAACCGTAAAAAGCGCGCTGATCAATGGGATTGAACACAAAAAGGCTGTCATCTCATTCCTCGCTTGCCGCTGCTAAGGCGGCATGAAGATTTCTTTTCAGAAGGCGCACAATGCGGTCGGCGTCTTGCCTCTGGATTGTTTCCCACTCCATTCGGCGTAAAATCACAGGCTTTCCAATGCGAAAATAGAGCAGTTGACCAATCATGCTAAACACAGCTAGCCGGGTGTCTTCGCTTTCAGGGTCTGTTCCTGTCGCACCCCCCCAAGCTGCACAAAGTTCGCGGTGCTTGGGCTCGATCATGGTTTGATATATGCCGTCAAGTACCGGACCATCCTCATTAATCTCACGAAGCATGAAAGATAAAATATCTTCGGCCCGCGCGCCAAGCAGGAGAAAGCGTGCCATCGCTTCTATTGTATTTTCCAGATGCCGGATCGCCTGATCCTTGCTGGCAAATGGCGTCTTCACGCCGTTCTGAAGAACTTTGGTCATTTGCGCTGCAATCGCCTTGCCGCAAGCAAGACGCAAACCATCTTTCCCACCAAAGTGGTATGCAATGGCGGCTATATTCGCGCCTGCTCGCGCTGAAATTTCTCGCGTTGATGTTCCGTCAAAACCTTGCCGTCCGAACAAATGCAGCGCAGATGAAATCAACGCCTCACGGGTTGGTTCTGATTTTTGTTTTGAGGACGTGGGCTGGGTCAAATTCAATCCTCTGCTTTCGAGCTATATTAAATCAATCGTTTGATTGTGTCGAGATGAAAGACAATGCCCCTTTTGATTTTCCCGTTCGCATTCAATGTAGCGTCAAATCAATCTGCCAAATGCAAACTCGAGAGCCAGTTGCGAAACAGTGATTCCGCAGGGGCATTAGGATCAGGGTGCCCCGAACAGTTTTGAAAGCGATAGAGCACTCGCAAAATTCACCAACCCGTTCGGTGTCTAAAATTGCAAATTTGACTATAGAATCCATCGCTGTAACGTATCTCAGGTACGAAAAGTAAGCCTTTGTTTTTAAAGCTTATTAATTATTTAGATGACCTCCTGAAATCGCATCGAGCGGCGCTTAAATCCAGCGCACTCTCTAGTTTCCATAGCAATGACAATTGGTCACAATCCAGTCGCATTGTTTATGAACTTGAACATTATTTGGCCAAAGTCCTACGCGAATATAGTTCCAAGCACGAAATCCGATGGCTCTTTTTGCCGTCATTTGAGCAAAAATGTGTAGGGACGTATGAACTCGGCACTCAACATGAATGGTGATCTTACTTCGGCCGAAGTCTCTGATGAGCTTCGGCCCGGAACTCGACTTTTGCACGGTCAGTACGTCATTGAAAGCTTTCTGAACGTCGGAGGCTTTGGACTGACATATCTGGCACGGGATAGCCTGGATCGTACTGTTGTCATCAAAGAATGCTTTCCAGGGTCGCTTTGCACAAGACAAGACAACATTGTCCGGGCCAGGTCTAATTCCAATCAGGAAGAGTACAAATCAATTGTCCGCATGTTCGTGCAAGAAGCGCGTCGTTTGGCGAAGCTGGATCATCCCAACATCGTTGGGGTTCATCAGGTCTTTGAAGACAACGAAACAGCATATATGGCACTCGATTTCATCGAAGGTCAGGATTTGCTCGACATTATCGAAGATGATCGTCACCAGCTAAGTCCAGATCAGCTTCGCAACACGCTGTTAAAGCTTCTCGATGCGATCGCCTTTATTCATGATCACGGCATTCTGCACAGAGATATCTCGCCGGATAATATATTGCTCGAAAAATCTGGCAGTCCGGTCCTGATCGATTTTGGCGCCGCACGCGAAAAAGCATCCCGTGCAAGCAGAGTTTTATCAGCATTGCATGTGGTGAAAGACGGGTATTCGCCACAAGAGTTTTATATCGCCGGAGGGAACCAAAGCCCTGCAGGTGACATCTACGCGCTCGGAGCAACATTCTATCATGTTTTGACAGGCGAAGCGCCACCAAACAGCCAGACGCGGCTTGCTGCAATCGCTGCAGATGAACTTGACCCATATGTGCCGCTTCTGGGGCAACTCGAAGAGTATGACGAGGATTTTCTTGGAGCACTGGACAAGGCGCTTAACGTTTTCCCGAAAGACCGCCATCAATCTGCACAGGAATGGCTGCATCACATAGATATGAAGAAGCGCCGTGAAGCCGCGCTGGAGCGCGCGCAAAAGGACACAACGGTTGAAAAATCAATCTCTCAGTTGGTTGCAGAGACAAATCAGGCCGTCGTTCAAGCGAAGAAACAGGAAGCCCTTCACGCAGAAAAATTCAAAAAGTCGCCACCCGTCGTTGAGAAAAAGCCATTCTTCGACTGGTTGGATGACGAGGATTGGCTGAAGGACCACAAACCTGCAAAGCCTAAGAAAGTTAGGGCTGCAAATCCGTTTTCCAAAACGCAAACGGAGAACTCCGCAGAGACAAGAAAACCCAACGAAAGCAAAAAACGCCCGTGGTTTCTCAGCGCCCTTAGTAAAGGGCTGAAGGGCCGCATCTGGGCTTCGAAAAGAGGTTCAGAAAAACATTATGGAAAGGTAGAGCTATGAACTTGTTCAAAAGAATAGTCCCGGGACAAAACCGCGAGGACAAACCAGAAAGCGCCATCACAGATGGTGAAATGGTCCAGTTTTTTCCGGAGACGGGTGAGCCGCGTCAAAAAGGCAACACCCAGTTCGAAGGGTCGGGTTTTCTTGAGAACAATGATCAAAACATCCTGGACAACGCAACACTCAACATGAGCGAACCATCACCTGACGAGTTTGCGCCAAACTCTGATGACCTGGCGCCAGATACCCGGTTCGGGGATGTTACCGGAGAGAGCCATACAGCAGTCCCTCCCCAAGTATCCCTTTCTGCCGAACAGCCTGCCAGCCCTTCCACAACGATGCAAACCACAAGTCTTGAGGACAGGTTGGCATCACTGAGCCAACAGGCAAGACCTGAATACAGTTCCGAAACCGCAGATCAGACGCTGAACACCCAGTTGCGTTCAGCGTTTCGGGAACTCCCACCAGAGCAACCGCAGGAAACTGAAACAGACGCAGCTGCAATGGCAGCCGTTCGTGGCATGTACTCTGAAATGCAGGAACACTCGGTTGTTGCAAAAGAACAAAGCCCGGTGGTCAGCCAAACTCCGGACGTTGATACAACACCGCAAGCCGTTGAAGTGCCCGCACCTTCCGCTGGGCGTGCCGGTCGCCGCTCAGGTCGTGTCAAAACCCGCCTGCTCGGATTTCAGCATTCTTCCGACGCTGAAATAGATCCTCTTGCTGCCGCAGCCGGCAACGCAACGGCCCGCGACGACGTGAAATTTCCGGTCGGATGGATCGTTGTGGTCGAAGGTCCCGGCCTTGGATCAAGCTTTACACTCTTTAGTGGTGTATCCCCGATCGGTCGTGGCGAAGACCAATCCGTGAAACTCGATTTTGGCGATACCAGCATCTCAAGGGTAAACCATGCGTTGGTTGCGTATGACCCAGAGCAAAGAAAGTTCTTTCTAGGTCATGGTGGCAAAGCCAATATCGTTCGTCTGAACGATCAGCCGGTTTTGAGCACCGAAGAGATGACCAACAGCGATCTTATTCGCATTGGCGAAACGACACTTCGTTTTGTTGCCCTTTGTGGCCCCGATTTCGAATGGAGCGCTGACCAAGAGGACGACCATGTTACGATCATGTAACATCGAGTTCGACGCTGCTTCGGCTATCAGCCAAGGCAAGCGTGCATACCAGGAGGACGCCCTGATCACCGATTTTCCAATCGGTGGGGATTTGGGTGTCGCCGTCCTTGCTGACGGGATGGGAGGCCATGCCGCAGGTGATGTAGCGAGTAAAATTGCAGTAACCGAAGTCTTCAGTGAACTAAAGTTGCGAAGCGGTAATATTGATACTTTCGCACAAACCGCACCACGCGTACTGCGCGAGGCTGCGTTGGTGGCAAATGAATGCATCAAGAACCACTGTCATGCCAACAGAGAAACCAAAGGGATGGGAACAACACTTCTTGCCCTCACGTTTCTCAAAAGCCGACTGTTTTGGATTTCAATTGGCGACTCTCCTTTATTTCTATTTAGGAACAACAGGCTGAGGCAAATAAACGAAGATCACTCGCTTGCACCTCAAATTGACCTGATGGTTAGATCGGGTCAGATGACAGAAGAAGAAGGAAGGTACCATCCGGAACGCAGCTGTCTTACTTCAGTCGTATGTGGTGGTGGCATCGCCAGGATTGATTGCCCGGAAAACGCCCTGCTTCTGTCAGATGGGGATATCCTTGTTCTCGCGAGCGACGGACTCCAATTTCTGAGCGACGACGTGATCGCGAATATTTTACACGCCAACCAGGCCAAAAGCAGTGCCGAAATTACACGCATTCTTTTTGAATCCTTGGAAAAGCAAGGCGACCCAGATCAGGATAATTTTGCCTTTTCTGTCGTCAAGGTACGTGAAGAAAACAAAAATGCGCTCGAACGCACTCCGAAAAACAAAAATAAACTCGCGGTGGTAGCGCAGCGCCAACAACACGAAAACAGCCTGGTGGATCTGGCAAGAAGTGCCTTGCTGAAACTTACCTTCTTTTTTCGTGGTGCTGCTTACTCTCGAAAGGGAACACAATGAACTACGAACAAATATTAACCAGTCTTAAATCAACGCTTGAATCGGATTCCGTTCCGGCAAGCGCGCGTAAGACAGGTGAAAATTTGCTGAGCAAGCTGACGTCGCCCATTAGGATTGCAATACTTGGATTACCGAACAGTGGCAAATCGCAGCTTCTGAACATGCTGGCTGGAATGAGAATTATTCCCGACGGCATGAAGCTGCCAACACTCGAACTTACGGCTGGCCCACTTCCCCGCACTGCAATAACGCGTAACAATCAGGTCGTACATCACTTTGACCGCATTGCGCTTGAGCCAACAGATGTCACCGACGCGCAAAGCATCTTCATCGAAGCGCCAATACCGATCCTTGAAAAAATCAGCCTGCTGGAAGTGGTTTCGGACGGTTCTCTGCCAAGCCAAACAGCTGCTGTTAAATGGGCAACTGAGCATTCAGATATTCTGATTTGGTGCACACAGGAATTCAGCGATCTGGAGCTTTCCCTTTGGAACAACGTATCAGACGCTCTGAAAGACCATGGGTTTATGGTGCTGACCAAAGCAGATGAGCTGCACAGAAGCGGTGTCTTATCGCAGCGCATCGCAGCGCTTCAGAATATCGTAGCAGATGAATTCCACAGCTTGTTGCCAGTGGCCACTCTTCAGGCCGTCAAGGCCATGGACACAGAAGGCACCCGGGACGAGGCCGGATTAACGGCCAGCGGCGGACGGGCTGTTCTGGGCGCTATAATCAAACACGTAGAACAAGGCCGGCGCGCCGATGTTGACAATGCACGTCTGTTCCTGCTGCGCTACGGAGCCCAGTTTACGAAGGAATTTTCCGACGCAAGAGGCCCAAAACCTCTTTCTGCAATTTCAGAAATTGGCGGGAACCGAGGAGGGCCCAGACTGGTCCCCCAGCCCGGTAAAGGCGTTGCTCCGGTAATCGAAGCAGCGTCTAATAAAGAAGACGCGGATAGAAAGCTCCTGAAACAGGCCCTTGCCTTTTTGCAAGAGAGAGCTGCGAACCTGACGGAAAAACTTGAAAACGGAGATTCAGAAGGATTTGAAGGTTTGCTGATCAAATGTGCTGCGACCGCAGACGAACTTACTGAAATGTTCAGCGAACACGAAATCAGCCGCGAAGATTGTTATGCGCTTCAGAACGACATCATGGAAGCATCGGAAATGATGCTGCTGCTTACACTGGAAAAAGGTGTCGAACCCGCAGAAGATGCCGTAACAATTTTGCTTCAGATCAGACGCGAAATAGAACTCAGATTGGCAGCGTAGCCACGGACAATTTTCGCCGGAGAAACGCCACATAATCGCCACGATGTAGCGAATATTATGCCTAGTTGGGTCTTAAGTATGAATCTGTTGCCATGGCATGAACAATGAAAGCTTAGTTATGAGTTGGGCAGGTATAAAATGAAAGATGAGAGTGGTCTCTCAGCGTTGCATAGTGCAGCGACCGATGCCTCGAACGTCCATCTGCTAAAGATTGGGTTCGAAGGGCTAGAGGGTTTTCTTGCCAAAACCAATGACTTGGATTCCGTCCTTCGTGATCTCAGCGAAATGGATGACGCGAACACCCGTAAAAGCGCGATCGCCCTGCAAAAGCAACTTCACGCGCTAGAGCCGAGCGTGACCATGGTCGGACAGGTTAAATCCGGCAAAACATCGCTCGTGAATGCGATGGTCGGGTACCCAAATCTTTTACCAGCGGATGTCAATCCCTGGACCTCGGTCGTGACATCTTTGCACATTGACCCAACTGCCTCAAAATCGAGCAACAGAGCGAAGTTCAAATTCTTTGATCAAGATGAATGGTCACGCCTCATCGAAAAAGGCGGTCGAATGGGCGAGTTGGCAAGCCGAGCAGGCGCCGACGAAGAGCTTGAAAAGGTCAAGCAGCAGGTCGAAGAAATGCGCGAGAAATCACGCACACGGCTTGGCCGCCGATTTGAACTTCTTCTCGGACAAGAACATGACTACGACAGTTTTGATGAGGAACTGATCAAAAGATATGTCTGTCTGGGCGATGATTTTGGCGATGACGATACTTCGACTTCCACCGATGGTCGTTTTGCCGATATCACGAAATCCGCCGATCTGTTCATGCAACGCGCAGAGGTGCCGCTAAAACTTTGCATACGCGACACCCCCGGCGTCAATGATACTTTCATGATGCGAGAACAAATCACAATACGCGCGATCCGTGACAGCCGCATATGTGTGGTTGTTTTGTCTGCCCATCAGGCGCTTTCCACAGTCGACATGGCTTTGATCCGGCTCATTTCGAACATCAAGTCACGAGAAGTCATTATCTTCGTCAATCGGATCGACGAACTCTCAGACCCTGCCACGCAAATCGACGAGATTGAACAAAGTATTCGTGAAACATTGCGCACCCACAACGGGCCAGCCGATGCTCAGATCATCTTTGGCAGTGCCTACTGGGCTGGTAACGCGCTTTCAGCAACACTCAACTGCCTGTCACCCGACAGTGCTCAATCGTTGTTGAACTGGGCGGAAAAAACTCTTCACGCAAGCAAAAAAATTGACACTCCACAAGAACTGGTTTGGAAACTATCGGGCATCCCATCTCTTTACGCAGCGCTTTCTGAACGAATTTCAGAAGGTATTGGTCAAGACGCAATTGAAAAAATTGCGCGCTGTGCCAGCAACCTCGCCAAAGGGATAGAGGCCGCGAGCCACCGCTTGGCGTCATGCCCGGACGGCGCGCCAACGTTCTGTATGGACAAGCAGACTTTGCTTTCGGAACTGGAAAGAATTGAAACCCGCAGCCTAAGAAAACTTGAGACTGATTTCGAAACACTCGTTTCCAGCTACCATTCACGCCTGGAAAGATCTCATAAAAGCTTTCTGGAACGCGCCACTGCGTCGCTGGTTATGCATCTCGAGAAATACGGTGAAGATGTAATCTGGACCTATGAGCCAACCGGTTTACGGCTCTTGCTACGTTCGGCTTACCAAATATTTGGAGCCAACACGCAGAAAATGACGAAAGATCTGTTTGACTCTGCCGCCCGTGACATCAGCGAGATATACAAACAAGCCTTCGGTTTAGAGGATAACTTTGAAATCGAAGCTCCTGTTCCTTCTCGTGTCCCGCCGCCTATTGTAATCGGTCAGACAATCGCACTCGATATCAAAGGCAACTGGTGGAAAAACTGGTGGCAGCGCAAGCGTGGGTATCAAGCGTATGCTGCCAACTTCAACGAAATGATCATGGCTGAAACAGACCCCATCGTGCGTGACCTGAAGGTCACTCAGGTGGCATCAGTGCAAAATGACGCGACATCAACGCTTAAGCAGTTTCTAGCTGAACAAAGATCGACTTTGCTGGGCTTTGGAGAACACGGTGGTTGCAACCAGGAAGATTTCGATGGAATTTTCGGCAGTCCGGAAACAGAAGGACGACTGAACGCGATGAAAAATACTATAGCAAACCTCGCCAGGGATGCTGCGTAAAGATCAGAACAAAGGGGTTCATAAAATGACAATCGCCGCACTTCCTGCACCTTCTTCTGGTGATAGCGAAACAAGAAAACCCAGAATCGCGCTCATGGGCGAATTCAGTGCGGGCAAAAGCACGCTCTCCAATCTCTTGATTGGGTCTACCCCGCTTCCGGTAAAGGTGACGGCGACGCAGCTTCCTCCGGTCTGGATAGCCTATGGCGACAAAGACCCCTTTCTCGAAGACTTGGACGGAAATATCCATCCTGTCGATCTGAATGAACTTGACATCGTTGACCCCAATGAAACACGGGTGATCCGGATTTTCCTGAAATCCGATATGCTCGAACTTTGTGACCTGATCGACATGCCTGGTATTTCTGATCCCAATATGTCACCCGAAAGATGGGAACCAATTTTAGATCACGCCGATGGCGTTATCTGGTGCACCCATGCAACGCAGGCTTGGCGCCAAAGCGAGGCCGCAACCTGGGCGTCGATGAAGCCCGAACTTTACAACAAAAGCCTTTTGTTGCTGACACGTTACGACAAACTATTAAACGAAGTAGATCGGCAGCGCGTTCTAAAGCGCGTTAATCGCGAAACAAAAGATATGTTCGCCGGGTGCTTTCCAATTTCACTGGCTGAAGCTGTTGCAGCAAAGGACGACCGTGAGAAATGGGAAAACAGCGGCGCAGAAGCATTTTCTGAAAGGTTGGTCGAGATACTCAATCAACTTTCTAACACCCTTGGTGGAGGTTCAGACCACTCTTCTGATTTCGCGTTGAAAGACACACTGATTAACAAAGCTACCCCGGCGCATGATGAAGATAAAAGAGCACCAGATGGTGCCGTGCAGCCCGGCTGGGTTGTGCCCCGCCGTGTCAAAATAGCGAGCTCGAACATCGGTGAGCGCCCGGGACGACCATCACGCGTCGGTGGAGGTCCACCGCATTCCAGAGATACCGTTCATGAAGCCGTGGATGATGAAAACCGAAAATCACAACCGCTCTGAGTATGTCGTTTCGGATTCCGGTTGAGAATATTGATCTTTGTCTTTCCCGCGATTCCGAAACTAAGAATGTTCCAAATTAAAAAATGCAAATTTCAAAGAAACATTTCGCGTTTCATTTGATCAGTTTACGTTTACACTATCTTAACAAACGTTTCAGAAAACTGACAAAGAACTTAGATGAATATCTCGCGGCAGCTGGACACCTTGCTTCAGGACTTTCCGAATTGCGAAACCGTCGCTTTCGCGGATATTTCGACGGGTTTGGTTCTGTGTTCGAGTACGCGCAAAACCATGAGCCGGGGGCAATTGGATGCGCTTTGTGCTGCTGCGATAGAACTGCTCAACGGAAAGCAGGCCAGTTTAGCTTCGGCAACACTGGATCCGAATGGAAACGCAAAGGTGCAGGAAGCACTGCTTATGGAAGATGGGCTTTTAAATATTTTCGTGCGTTCTTCAGTTGTTTCGACAGAAGCGCTTTGTTGCATTTGCGTGCCCGAAATAGAGATAGATTCCTTTATTGATCGGGCTTGTTCCGAACTTGCCAATTTCGATACTGACTAAGATGCGGGAAAGAAACGTAAGAGAGTGGGTCTGCAATTGTGAACGATATCAATAGGCTCAAGAGCAAGCTGGAAAAGCTGGGTGCTGAGGAATTTGGTGCAAAAAGCGACGGTCACGTCTTTAAGGTCAGCAACCTTGATGAAGTGATGACAGTAATGTTGCGCGAAATTGACGAGACATTACTTGGTCGTGAGCTTGAGTTTAGAAACGATCGCGGCGATATGATCGGGCTTGAGGTCTCGGGCCGGCGCTTGCTTTGCGTAAGCAAAGTTTTACCTGAAAGACTGGCCACTTCTTTCAAGTCTCTTTTGAAGGTTGCGACATTTGATGCGCATGGGCCCGAAATCGACGACATGGCACGGTTGCTGGACGCATTTTCAGAAGAAGCGACAAAACTGAAAGTAACCTCACACGGCCTTTCCCGGGCGATGGGGTCTTCAGAGGTCGGATGCTCACCAGATTCTTTGGCGCAGGCGTGGTCATTGGATGCCGTGGAAACAACCGAAGAAAATGAGGAAAGCGCGGTCGCATCCTTTCTTGCATCTTGTCGGGATATCGCCTCTGCATGGATTCAATTGAAAGAGGGCTCAGTTACTAGAAAATCTGGGGATGAAGCCTTGATTGAACGCCTCGTAAGCCTCGCAAGCGACGGTTTCTCAATCCCCGATATTGGGCTAAAGCAAGGCGGGAACTCTGCAGAAGCCAAAAGATGCATTGTGCTAAGATCTCCGTCACTGGAACAACACTCCGTTCTTTTTGCAGAGAATGAAAACCGCGCCGCGCTCGTGCTTTTCCCTGCAGAAAACCTTTCGCAAGTCATCTCCAAATGGCATAGCGCCGTCGCCTGAAATCTGGTTTTGAACGCACCACGGGCTTCACGTGGTGTACACCCCTTCTTTAGAAGGAAGACAACCGTTTTGTCGTTTCCGGGTCCATAAAACCAGCCACCGTCGCGTCAGTTTCAAGTTGCAGCGCGCGATGCAAATCTGGCGTTGCGATGGCGTTCAGCACTCGTTTCATTGAGCGCACCGACAAGGTAGGCAGATCAGACAAACGTTCGGCCGTTTCCTGTGCCTTTTCAAGAAGCGCGTCATCCGCCTCGACGCGCCATGCAACCCCTGCATCCAATAGGTCGTCTGCTGTGTATTTTTCCCCAAAAAAAAGCATTTCGCGGGCTTTGTGCAGGCCTACCATCGACGGCAGCAGGGAAGTTACCGCCCCGGTTACAAAAATGTTTAACGAGACTTCAGGGAAAAACCCTTTCGCGCTTTTGCCCCAAATTGGGAAATCGCAATTGATCGCCCATTCAAAACCGCCACCAACGGCCCAACCGTTGATCGCGCCTACAACGGGCTTTGCCCCAAAAATGATGGCATGGGTTGCGCGTTGAATAGCCTGAACAAGATCACGCGCTTCCTCTTCAGAGTCAGGGTGAACATGTTCGCGCCGATCGTCCCCTGCGCAAAACGCTTTGCCGGCGCCCGTGAAAACGATTGACCTGGTCTCTGTATCTGCGTTTGCATCGTCAAAAGCCCGCGCCACTTCGTCAATCAACTGGCGGTTCATTGCATTCAGGCTTGCAGGCCGGTTCAGCGTGATCGTTCTGACGCCTTTTTCACCAAGAACGCTCAGCACGGTTTCATAGGTTTGCTCGGTCATTCGTAACTCCTAATCACGCGTCTGGTTTTTCCCTCTGTTACAGGAAACGCCCCGTGCGGCAACAAGCTGACATGCGCGGAAGCCCCAAGTGTTTTTTTGAATTTCTTTTCGATCTTTCGGGCAAGTTCCTGCGATACCGGACGACCAGACGCCAGTTCAACTTGCACAGGAAGCACATCGTATGGCGGCGGTCGATCCAGCACGATCCGGTAGTCACCCGTCACGTCCTCAAAACTGTTGATCACGGTTGCGACCATTGTCGGGAACATGTTGAGCCCCCTGACAACAATCATATCGTCAGAACGGCCAACGACACGAAACCGAAAGCCTGCGCAGCCGCATTGACAAAGCTCTGTTTCATCAATGGCGATAATGTCACCTGTACGAAACCGAACCAGCGGCTGACAGTCCCGCACAAGATGGGTCAATACCAACTCTCCGGTTTTGCCGGCTTCAATAGGTATCGGTGTTTCGCTCTCGGGGTCGATAAGCTCAGGGTACAAAACATCCTGCGCAAGAAAATGAAGACGCGTATCGTATTCACATTGAGCGGCGAAATTCGAAAACACATCTGAAACGCCGAAGTTTGCATTGCGCGGCTCGAACCCCCAGGTGTTTTTCAAACGCTCCCGAAACGTTGGGTCATCAAGCCCCGGTTCACCGCCAAACAACCCCAGCCTGAGACCCAGATCACGCGGGGCCAACCCGGGAAACTTTTCCGCGATGACGCGTTCAAGAACCGCGGGATAGGACGGAGTGCAGGAAATGGCCGTGACACCAACCTCTTTTATCGTTCTGATCAGAAGTTCAGTTCCACCAACGCCGAAAGGTATGACAAGGGCACCCGTTGCCTCAAGCGTCAGGTGATCAGTCACGCCGCCCATCCACATCTGGTAATTCAGGCAATGCGCAACCGTATCATCAGGTGTCAAACCTGCAGAACTTTGTGCCCGCCCGCCGACAATCTGGGTAATCTCAGCGTCCCGCGCTGACAAGGCGAGGTTCATTGCCTGCCCGGTGGTTCCTGATGTTCTGTGCAAACGAACAGCCGCGCGCTTAGACGCCGCAAGGTAATTTCCAAAAGGGGGATGATTGGCTTGAGAAACACGGAGCTGCGCCTTATCGGACAGTGGCAGGTTGGGAAGGTCTTTTAGATCCTTCGGAGGGACCGCTCCCTCCCAGAGTTTATGATAAAAGTCAGACTTGGCAGCAACATATGCGCTTTGCTTTTCCCATGCCTTCTGATTGTGAAGAAAAAGCTCAGCGCTGTTCATTTTCTCTGCGTTTTTTACAAGCATTAAGGTTCCATCCCTCTGCGCCAGAGCAAATTAAGGGTGTCGATCACGGCGTCCCTGTCGCTGGAGAAAGACGCCATATTGGGATCGTTTGAAAGCAGTAGACCTGTCAGGTACTGATCTGTCATTCCGCCAAGCGCATAGGCCCGGCGCATCAATTCATCATGCGCCAAAGACCTGCCTTCCAGTGCAAGCCGCCGTTCTGTCGCCGCGACGACATTTTCAAGCCATTGTCGGTTTAGTGTCTGGAACGCTTTCTTCGCTTCGGGAAACCCATCCAGGTGGTTGATAAGGCATTTCATCAGGCCGGGATTTTGCTCGAACAACGCGACATATGTGGCGGTTGCTGCGCGCATCGGATCTGCG
Source organism: Pseudohalocynthiibacter aestuariivivens (assembly GCF_018457175.1). Classification (GTDB taxonomy): domain Bacteria; phylum Pseudomonadota; class Alphaproteobacteria; order Rhodobacterales; family Rhodobacteraceae; genus Pseudohalocynthiibacter; species Pseudohalocynthiibacter aestuariivivens. The sequence goes on along the minus strand of NZ_JAGFNU010000010.1, from coordinate 20,462 downwards.
GGTTCCTGCTGCGACGCCCTGTGCATCTCGCCTTGGACAAAAGAAATATACCGGAGCGCTACGTCACCGACCAGAATGTTGCGGTCGGCGAAATATATATAGAACGTACCATGCGCTATTTTCGCCGCTTGGCAAATTTCGGAAACTGTTAAATCAGCGAGGCTAAGTTTGTTCAGGCAATGGCACACAGCAATGCGAATATTTGCTTTCGTCCGCTCGCCCTTTCGTGCGTCTTTTGCGGCGCGTGCAAGTTCGGTAGGAAAACCAAAATTCCCTTTGGTTGCCAGTTTTCGTGCTTCGGCATTCATTAAATGTATTCTCATTAAATAAATATGACATCAGTTTCATTATTAATGTGTCAGAGTCAAAACCTTTTTCGCTTAAAGCGTCAAGTTAAAGCACAGCTATTGATCGACTCTTAAAATTCATTCATATTCATATAATAGAATTTAATGGGATAGGGCGTGAAAATGAAAACCAGCAGACGGATGTTCTTGTCAAAGTCCCTCGCCACCCTATCCATTGCAGGTGCAAGCACCGCATTCGGGTCAAAGATCTGGGCGCAGACGTCTACACAGCTCGGCGCTTTTCAAATAGACACATTAAGTGACGGCAATCTTGTTTTGCCCGGTGATTTTGTGTTCGGCGCGATGCCTCAGTCCGAATTGGGCGACATTCTTTCCCGCCACAACATATCGCGTGAACAGGTCACGCCGGACTGCAACCTCACGCTGCTGCGTGACGGAGAACGGACAATCTTGTTCGACGCCGGTTCCGGCCCGGATTTCATGCAAACTGCTGGTAAAATTGGCGAGGCATTTGACGTTCTTGGCATCGATCCCGGCGAGGTTACGCATGTGGTTTTCACCCATGCACATCCCGATCATCTTTGGGGCGTTATGGACGATTTCGATGAGCTATATTTTTACAATGCGACGTATCTTATCGGACAGGCAGAATGGGTTTACTGGACAGACCCAAAGACCGTTGAAACAATTGGCGAAAACAGAACAACTTTTGCAATTGGAGCACAGCGGCGGCTTTTACAAATCGAAGACAACACTTCATTTTTCAAAGATGATGAGGAAATCTTGCCCGGTGTCGCCTCCAGAGCTTGTTTCGGCCATACACCCGGCCACATGGCGTTTGAACTGCGCAGCGGTGCTGAAAGCCTGATGGTCGTCGGTGACGCAATTGCCAACCATCATGTTGCCTTTGAACAACCCGGTTGGATATCCGGGTCTGATCAGGATGGCGAAATGGCGGCACAAGCGCGGATCTCGCTGCTTGATCAAATTTCTACAGCACAAATCCCAATGATTGGGTTTCACCTGCCATATCCCGGCATCGGGCGTGTTGAACGCGCCGGAAGCGGTTTTCGGTTTATTCCATAGGAGCATTTCATGAAATTCATCCTCGCGGCCGCTTTGATTGTTTGCTCAGTTCCCACATGGGCAAGCGAAGATATTGCAGACCAATATCCGGGCTCGCCACTCTATTCCAAGCCTGTCGAATTTATACCGGGTGTATTTTCCGCTATTGGCGCCACCGCCCCACCCAACTATGAAAACACCGGGCATAACAACAACCTCAGCTTCATTGTGACAGGCGAAGGTGTCGTGGTTGTTAACAGTGGCGCGGCCTATGTGCTCGCCAAAGCCTTGCACGACGAAATCAAAACTGTGACTGACCAACCGGTGGTGCTGGTTACAAACGAAAACGGACAGGGCCACGCGATGCTTGGTAATGGCTACTGGGCAGAGCAAGGCGTGCCTATCGTTGCACATGTCGATGCAGCACATGAATTTGAAGAAGATGGCACTCAAATTTTGGAATCGATGAAGCGTTACAATCAGGACAAAGCTGAAGGAACTTTTCTACAGGGTCCGACAATCACGTTTGAAGACGAATATATCGTCGAACTTGGGGCGTATCGCATTGAGGTCAGACATTTAGGCCCAGCGCATAGTGCGGGTGATGTTGTTGTCTGGTTGCCAAACCAAGATCTGGTGATTTCTGGTGACATGGCATTTCACGAGCGCATGTTACCCATTTTCCCGGACACGTTAACAGCAGACTGGCTGGAAACCTGGGATACGGAATTTGAAGCGCTAAAGGCAACTTATGTCATCCCCGGCCACGGCCACCCGACAAACATGGATCAGGTCCGAAGATACACAAAAGGCTATCTTGAGTATTTGCGCGCGAAGATCCGCGAGCATCTTGATGCAGGCGGCAGCCTGACAGACGCGTATTACGTGGACCAAACACCTTATGCGCACCTTGATACCTACGAAGAACTGGCAACAAAGAACGCCGGGCGCGTCTATGAGCAAATGGAGTTTGAAGACTTTTAGTCAGGCGGCAGAAGCGGCCCCAGTTACCGCCTGCGGTGCAACAGCCTGCATGATAAGTGTCGTTGACACCGCACCGACCCACATAAAAAACACGGCAATCCAAGCGGTCAGCGCCATGATCGCCCCCCCGGACAGGCCAGCACCAACAGCACAGCCACCGGCCAGCATACCGCCAAATCCCATAAACACCGCGCCAACCAGATATCGCTCCATCGGTGTGTCCGGGCCAAAACGCTGAAGCCGGAACTCTCCACTTAAAATCGCCATAACTGCGGCCCCCAGAAAAACACCCGGTACAAGGCCGATGCTGAAGCTTCCGGGCATGGACTTGTTATTCACAAGCCCCATCAAAGTATCCGCTGATGGACCCGTAAAGGTTACACTTGAAACCGGAACAACATCAAAAGAAGACAGCGAAATATCGTAGGTCAGCGCCCAGCCCAGCGCGACGGCACCGCCAACCAGTGCCGCGGCAACAAGGCGTGAAAGACCACACCTACGATAAAATGCTATCCCAATCGAAATACCGAGCAGTATGACAGCAAGCACCGTCACGGTGCCCTGCCCCAGCCCGGTAATATGGAGCAGGTCCCGGGCCTCGCCACCAGAAACCACCCAAAGACTGCCTAGCTTTTCACGCAGTGTGGCCAATACTCCGCTCAATGAGGCTTGCGCGACAAGTGTCAAAACCAAACCTGTCACAATCGCCCTGAGGTTCCCTGTTGCCGAAAGAACCAGAAGTCGGCCTACACATCCGCGCGCCAAAACCATTCCGATCCCGAAAAACGTGCCTCCGATGATCGCGCCTGACAGGCTGCCTGTCGCAGCCAATTGACGCGCTTGGCTCACATCAAGGATACCAAATGCGACAAGCCCCTGCGTGAGGGTCAGCGCCGCAAAGAAAGCGACTAGCCAAATCGCGGTTCGCGGCCCTAATTGCCTGGATGAAAATTCTGCAGTGGCCGCACGCAAACAAAACCTGCTGTGCTGTGCAGAGGCGCCAAAAACCACGCCAACAACAAGCCCCGCAGTGACCAGCAGGGCGCCTTCGCCGTAGCGTTCAATCAGGGCCTCGAATAGTGCGAGCATGGACTACTGTGCGGCCATCGGAAGACGGGCAAGCTGGCATTGCGCCCAAAGGTCGCCGAGCGCGGCAACCAAACGGTCTATGTCTTTTTCGCTGTGGACGGGCGACGGTGTGATGCGCAAACGCTCTGTACCCTTTGGCACAGTCGGATAGTTTATCGGCTGGATATAGATGCTATATTCGTCAAGCAGCACATCAGAAATATACTTACATTTAACCGGATCACCCACCATCACAGGAATGATGTGACTAGGGTTTAGTTCGTGTGGAATTCCGATTGAGTCAAGCCTCGCCCGAACTTGCGCTACGCGCTTTTTCTGCAAGTCGCGCTCTTCGCCACTTTGCTTCAGATGCCGAACAGAGGCCGCAGCACCAGCAGCAACTGCAGGCGGTAACGCCGTGGTAAAGATAAATCCGCTGGCGAAACTTCGCACAAAATCACAAAGCTGCGCAGAGGCCGCGATGTAACCGCCAACAACGCCAAATGCCTTGCCCAGTGTTCCCTCGATCACCGTCAACCGGTCCATCAAACCTTCACGCTCGGCAATCCCGCCGCCGCGTGGGCCGTAAAGGCCAACCGCGTGGACTTCATCAAGGTAGGTCATTGCGCCGTACCGGTCTGCAAGATCACAGATTTCAGCAATCGGGGCGATATCACCGTCCATTGAATAAACGCTTTCAAACGCAATTAGTTTGGGTTGACCTGCGGGAAGAGACGCGAGCTTTGACTCAAGATCAGCGAGGTCATTATGCTTCCAGATCAGCGTTTTTGCCCGGGAATGACGGATACCTTCGATCATCGATGCATGGTTCAACGCATCAGACAGCACAACACAGTCAGGTATCTTTGACGCAAGCGTCCCCAGTGCCGCCCAGTTTGAAACATATCCTGAGGTGAAAAGCAGTGCATCTTCTTTGCCATGCAGATCGGCCAGTTCCCGTTCCAGCAGCACGTGATTATGGGTGGTCCCCGATATGTTCCGTGTCCCACCGGCCCCGGCGCCTGATTTGTCGAGCGCATCGTGCATCGCGGATAAAACCGCCGGATGTTGACCCATCCCAAGGTAGTCATTGGAGCACCAGATCGTCACTTCGCGTGCACCGCCGCCAGTCCTGTTTGTTGCAGAGGGAAACGCGCCTTTGTGGCGTTCCAAATCTGCGAACACACGGTAGTTGCCTTCTTCGCGCAACCGGTTCAGTTCATCTGCAAAGTGCTTTTCGTAATCCATATTATCTCACTCACTCGCTCACCGCACTTTTTGCGATACTGTCCAGCAGGGCCTGAACTTCCTGCATCGGGCCATCGGGATATGTGCGATACCCAACAGTCACAGCCTCCCCTTGCTGAGCTACGAAAACACCATATGGGCAGTGGGCGATATTCATAGGATCGGCCTCCATCACCTTACGTGACAGAACTGCCGAGCAGAAAACGAAGATGTCCGCATTTTCGAAAATCACCTTGTCGCTTCCGACATCAGCGCCTGTTCTAATCAGCATCTCGCCCACGTGACTGACATAATCAATCACCAGTCCTTCACCGACGATAGCGCTTTCAACACCGAAAGCGGCGTCTTCGAAGGAACCGGCGAAATTATAGGTGACGGCCTCCTGTGCCATCGCCAAGCCTGCCATCGCACCAAACGCCAACGTTAACAGAGCAGTTTTCATAACTCTCTCTCCTTCTAATCAGCCAAAATAACCCGAAACAAAACGTCCGGCCTTGATATGCCTCAATTCATCCGTGTGTCGCTAGCCGAACATGTCGGCCGTGATTCCATCGTACCATCCGACGGATTCCCGATAGGTCGCGGCCCTGAGGTCAACGCTTTCGCCAGTTGCGGAGATAAACCCGTCAACTTTCGCAATCTTTTCTTCAGTAGCTTCGTAGGTAGCACCAACTTTGACGCCATTGTCAGTGTCGATCAGCGACCAACAGGTGTTGGAGTAACGGGCCGGAAACACGCTTGAGCCTGTGAGCGCACCACGCACAGAATTTGCGCAAACCTTCGCCTGGCTGTTCGCCGAGAACCCTGATTTCGGCATATCGCCCTGCGAGGTTGCATCCCCAAGCACATATACGTTTTCGTCCATCTTGGACGACATATCATTTGCATTTACCGGGGCCCAGTTTCCATCCGTGACCCCTGCCATTTCAGCGATGCGCCCAGCTTTCATCGCTGGGATTACGTTACAGGCATCAACACTTGTAACTTCGCCATCAATGCTTACGGTCATTGCGTGTGGGTCGACTTCAACATTGCCGCCACCAAAATCAGCGCCGATCCAGTCAATCATACCGCTGTAGTTGTCCGCCCAGCCTTCCTGAAACAGCGCCATCTTGGAAAATTTCTCCTTGGGATCGGCGACTATGATTTTTGCGGTCGGGTTGATGTCGCGCAGGCGGTGCGCAACCATCGACACGCGTTCGTATGGCCCGGGTGGGCAGCGGAACGGGTTGGGCGGGGCCACCATCGCGAAGGTGCCACCTTCGGGCATTGCTTCGATCTGGGCTTTCAGCAATTCGGTTTGCGAACCAGCCTTGTAGGCATGCGGCATTGCGTTCTGTGAGTTCAGATCCCACCCAGGTACGGCACCATCTACAAAATCAATACCTGGCGACAGGATAAGCTTGTCATAGGAAAGCGCCGAACCGCCAGCCAGCGTAACAGTCTTTGCATCCCGATCCACACTGATTGCCCAGTCATGAATAACGTTGACACCGTATTCAGAGGCAAGTGTTCCGTAGCTGTGTGCAATCGAGTCAATTTCGCGGAACCCGCCAATATAAAGGTTAGAAAAGAAGCAGGTGTAATAAGTGCGTGTGGGTTCAACGAGGGTAACGTCAATCTCGCCATTGCTGTCCTTGGCAATGTAACGCGCAGCAGTTGCGCCACCTGCGCCGCCACCAATCACCACAACTTTCGCGCGGCCATGCCCCGATCCAATCGCCATTGGTGCTGCAAGAAGAGCCGAAGCAGCAGCAGTGGTTCCAATAAACTTACGTCTGTTAAGTTTCATATCAATTCCCCCAAAAAACGGTGCCCCTATTGGTCGAGGCTTTTAAAATACGCGGCCAAGGCCGCAATCTCTTCGTTTGACAAGCGTCCTGCCATCATTTGCATGACGGGGTGCAGTCGCTTTGCGTTCTTGTAAGCGTGCAGTGCGATCACAAAATCTTCGACCGGCCAGTTTGTGATCGAAGGAATGCCATTATCATTCCCGCTGAGCAGGTGGCACGTCGTGCATTCGTTTGAGAGATACTCGCCATAAGCCGGATCACCGGAGATTGCTAAAATTTCAGGATCAAAATCATGATCCAAGCCTTTGGCTGTCGGTGCTGCTTCTGGAATATTCGCCGGGCTGGCCGAGAACAGGCGCAGATAGGCAAGCAGATCGTCGCGATCCTTCTGGTTTGCGATCCCCCTGAAACTCATCCGGGTTCCACTGACCAGATTTCTGGGGTTCTCGATAAACGTATCGAGAGACTCGTAGGTCCAGACCAACCCCCCGGTTGCGGTTCGCTCCATAGCGTTCGAATACCGAAAGCCCTCGGCCGCCCCCGCGCTACGATCGAAAACTCCGTTCAGACTTGGACCTATACGGTGCTCGGCACCTTCGCCAACCTGGTGACACCCAGCGCATTGCCGGAATAGAGCTTCACCGCGTTCGGCGTTTCCCCCGGCCTCTGCCGTGACCTGGCTCGCAAATCCCAGTGACAACAGAGTGGTAAGAAAAATCCGTCGCATTCTTCGATGCCCTATTCGCTCATGCTGCCGAGATAGGCGATGATCGCGGCAACATCGCCTTCATCGCGAAGACCTGCAAAAGACATTTTGGTGCCCGCAAGGAAGTCTCGCGGATTCGTCAAAAACTCTCCGAGACTTTCTTCAGACCAGACAAGACCGCCACCCCCGGCATCCTGCATAGCGCTGGAATAACGGAAACCTTCGACCGAGCCTACGGAACGGCCAATGATAGCATTCAAATGCGGGCCAACCCGGTTTGAAGCACCTTCGCCAACCTGATGGCAGGCGCGACATTTACGGAACACTGTTTCGCCTGCCGCAGCCAATTCCGGGTCTATCGCGTCGGTGGCATCCGTTGTCTCTTCGCTGGCTTCATCTACTGCTTGGGTGGTTTCTGCAGCTGCCATTTGCTCTGTCGTTTCTTCAGCAGCATTTTCTTGTGTTTCATCACTTTCAGCCGCCTCGGGCGTCACATCCAGAACGCGGGCACGCTTGACGATCTCCACCGTGTCTTTGCAATTTTCCATACAAGCTTCTTTGGAGAATTCACCTAGCTCTACCTCTGCCCGGTCATCCATGAAAAAGTTATCCTGATTAGGCATCGGCACTTCGGCAAATGTTTCCCTGTTCAGTACAAAGTCATCTTCAACCAGATAGTTAAGGTAAAGAACGTACGCGGTAAGCGCATAGACCTCGTCATCGGTAAGCGACTGTGCGTTGCCGAACGGCATTGCCCGGTGAATATAGTCAAAGATGGTCGACGCATAGGGCCAGTATGATCCGACAGTCTTAACAGGATCTTCGCCATCCAATGTCCCCTCACCCCCGGCCAGAACGGGCCACCGGCCAATGGCCTCGCCAAAATCGCCGTGGCACATCGCGCAGTTTTCAAGATATATCTCTTCGCCCATGAAAACATCGCCGCTACCTTCGGGCAAGCCAAGACCATCGGGGCGTACATCAATATCCCATGCAGCAACTTCTTCACTCAGGGCCTCACGACCAAGGCTAAATCCGCCTTCTGGTGACTGCAGCATCATTTCAACTTGTTCGATTTCAGCCATGGGTTCGGCGCTGACAGAAGCTTCTTCAGTACCCGTCGTGTCCTCGGTTGCGGCGTTTGCAGCGACAACAATACTGCCGCGCACTGGTGCCGGTATGTCCACGACAAACTGGTCGGCCAACATGTAAGCAGACCCCAAAACTCCAAGGGCACCCGCTCCGGCTGGTGCTAGAATCTTAAGAAATTTCGACATTTTCGGCGATCCCTTGTTCGTTTACATACCAGGTTTGGATACCGTTATTGTGGTAGATTGAGTTTTCGCCCCGAATCACGCGCAGCTGGTCCTTGGTTGGCTGGACATAGCCGGTTGAATCATGCGCCCGGCTTTGCAAAAGCAGCGGGCTGCCGTCCCAGTCAAATTCGAAATAGAACCGGTGCATCGACATCGGCAGCGACGGCCCGGATATGCGGGCCTGATGCCAGTTCTTTCCTCCGTCCAGCGTCACATCCACACGTGGAACTGTACCCCTGCCAGACCAGGCCACACCGGTCAGAACTGTATGGCCCTTACCGTGATTCAAAGGCGCTTGAGGTGATGGGTTGGTGATGACCGATTTCGCGTCCATCTCCCAAGTAAAACGACGCGCGCTACCGTTTTCCAGCAAGTCAGTATATTTTGAGGTTTCCTCGCGGTGATGCCATGGCATGTCGCCGACTTCGATGCGGCGCAGCCATTTGATCCACATGTTGCCTTCCCAACCGGGAACAACCAGTCGCATCGGATATCCCTGTTCGGGACGCAGCGCTTCACCGTTCATTTTGAACGCGACAAGACAGTCATCCATCGCTTTTTCAATCGGCACTGATCGCGTCATGGCAGAGGCGTCGGCGCCTTCCGGCATCACCCATTTGCCGTTGGTCTTCACACCGGCTTCTTCAAGGATCAGGCGTAGCGGCACACCAGTATACATCACGTTATGGATCATACCGTGCGTGAATTGGCAGCCGTTAAGCTGCGCACCGCGCCACTCCATCCCGGTGTTGGCTGCGCATTCAAGGAAATAAACGTGGTTTTCCCGTGGAAACCGCATCAGATCCTGCAGGGTGAAAACCAATGGTTTATCTACAAGCCCATTGATCATCAGGCGGTGCTTGGCAGGATCAACCTCTGCGACACCTGCATGGTGGCGTTCAAAACACAACCCATTCGGCGTAAGGATACCATCCAGTTCGTGCAGAGGCGTGAAGTTGATGGAGGACACTGTATCTGCGGTCAGCCATTCTACGTTCTTGCGTTGAACGTGCGCCTCAAATTCGGATGGCACCCCATACGGGCTTACGTCAACACCGTCGCCCAGATTCTGGTTCCACGGCTGGAGTTCCGTTATCGCAGTGTCAGGTGCCGCCTGTGCCAGACCAGCCCCTGTAACTGCCCCACCTGCTGCTAGTGCGCCTTTGAGGAATGATCGGCGTGATGGTTTCGAACCCTTGAATATTTTGACCATCGTCATTGTCCTCTCTTTTCTTCTTTTTAGCTGGGGCTCGCACCCCGCTAATACTCACGCCCCAACGACTTCCACACTGTCGTTGGGTTCGATCGAAACTGTGCCCTGTTTGCGAATATGGCTTTCGACAACGTCCCAGATCGTGGGTCCTTCGGTACCTTCGTTCACGCTGGCCCAGCCAGCGACCACATAGGTTTTGGCGGGGTCGATCTGTTCACCGGACTTCAACAGAGTCATCTCGGTGATCCGCTCGCCTTGTGGTTTGTTGATATCGATCCGGTATCCCATACCGCCTACACGCACCATATCGCCGCCTTGCTGATAGTATGGATCCGGGTTGAACAAATTGTCTGCGACATCTTCCAGAATTGTGTGAATGAATTCACCCGTCATTTCCGTGCGGTAGGCTTCGGGGTAACTCATCGCGGTTGCGTTGAAGATGTCTTCGCGTGTTATGTCCTGCCCGGGTAGCAAAGACGCTCCCCACCTGAAGCCAGGTGAGAAGGCAATGTCGGCCTCGCGCTCAGAAATCAGCGCATTGCAGATCAGGTCATCCCACGTTCCATTGAAATTCCCACGACGATAGAGAAGGCTGTCTGTCGATCCAATAACCTCCTCCAACTCATCCTTGTAAGGCGCACGGTGGCTGTCAACCAATGCTGACATCTCAGGGTCTTTTGCAATGACATCCGAGAAAATCGGTATCAGCTTGTGATTGACTGACTGCAAGCCGCCATCCCGTACATCGAGGTCCAGTCTGCTTACAAATTTTCCGTGACTACCACTAGCAATCAGATGGGTTTTGCCGACCAGAACAGGTTCAGGCAATGCGTCATGCGTGTGCCCTGTCAAAATGATGTCGATGCCTTCAACGTCAGCGGCAAGTTTGCGGTCAACGTCAAACCCGTTGTGCGACAGAAGCACGACAAGCTCGGCCCCCTTGCCACGCACTTCAGCAACCATTTCAGCCATGTTGTCCTGCCGGATGCCAAAACTCAGATCGGGGAACATCCAGCCTGGATTAGCAATTGGCATGTAAGGAAAGGCCTGACCGATCACTGCGATCGGCACACCGCCACGTTCAAACATTTTATATGGCTCAAACGCGCGCTCATCCCACATCGTGTCAAAGATGTTGGCACCCAGGAACGGATGGTTCAGTTCATTCTCGACAATCTCCATCACCCGGTCGATGCCAAGGGTGAATTCCCAGTGCGAGGTCATCGCATCTGTGCCCAACAAATTGAAGGTCTCGACCATATCACGACCGTTGGTTCTGAGCGCAGTCAAGCTGCCTTGCCAGGTATCTCCCCCATCAAGCACCAGCGCGTCGGGACGATCTGTGCGGATAGATTTGACGACTGTCGCGATCCGGTCCATTCCACCCATGCGTCCGTAGCCCTTAGCCAGCGCGGTGAAATCGTCATAAGTCAATGCATAATCAAGCGCTGACCCCTGCCCCAATCCGTAAAGTTCACGAAAATCAGCACCAGTGACATGCGGCGGTTTTCCGATCACACCACCTACGCCAAGATTAATCTCAGGCTCGCGGAAATAAATCGGTTTCAACTGTGCGTGGATGTCAGTGATGTGTACAAGGGTTACGTTGCCGGTCGTATTGAACCCAAGAAGATCTTCCTGTGTCAGCGCCTGCTGCGCCGCCAGTCGTGACCAATTCCCAAAACCGGATGCGCCATAAATTGCTGAGGCAGCGAGGCCCGCTTGCAAGAAATGTCGGCGAGAGATCATGTGAATACCTTTCGTAAAATACGCATGCGTTAAATTGAATGTTTAACCTTACAAAAACCCCGCACCGATCACGCGGCGCGGGTTGAAAACTAGTTACGAACAGATGGTCCTTCGACCGAAAGGCCATTGCCACGTGAGGCAACATAAAGCTCCAGTGCTATGAACTCTGGTGATCCGGGCGAATATGTTTGTGCACGCGTATCACGTACACAGCCCTTGAACCTCGAATGCACAGCATTCAGCTTGGCGTTTTTCAGGCGGTAGACCGGAAAGCCATTGATCTGACCCTGCGATAGGTGATCTGCGCGGATCATGTTGCCATAGTTGTCTTCATGGCAATTCGCGCAGCTTAGCTCCAGTTGGCCTGTGCGCGTGTAATAAAGATCACGCCCCATTTCCCATGTGGATTGTGCAGGCCCGTCAATTGCAACGTTGACTGCCATCCCCCGCGAGACTGACGCCAGCAGTGCAGTCATATTGACCATCGTCCCGCCAGTGTATTTCCAGGGTTCTCCACCCATCCGCTCGGTCACACACTCGTTGATTTGCATCTCAAGCGACTGAACCTCGCCATGCTCTTCATCCCATTTAGGATAAACAGCGCGAACACCAGCAAGTGCTTCGGGGCTGTCATGACACGAGGCACAGGATTCCCCGCCCGATCCGCTTTCACTGGCAAATACTTCACGCGCATCATCAACCCAGATCATGCCCGGATTTTCGAAGTCGTCTAATTGCAGGGCTTGCGTTTCGCTTGATCGGAAAAGCCAGCCAGACATAACCTCGCTCATGTTTTCCATATGATCAGGCGCAGGTGCGCGAATGGTCATGTCGATTTCACCATTCACGACCAGATTTGCGTTTTCGTCCGCCAAAGCAGACGCAGCCACAAACGACAGCGCCGATACTGCGGCTACTCCCTTAAGAGCCAATGCTTTCATTGATCTTCCTCCCAGTCGCGTCATCTTATTCTACGGCGATTTCTTTTTGTTCTTCGTAGACGGACCCATCATCGTCATACCAGGTGAACTGGAATGTGCCGCTTTCAGAGATCGTTGCCTGAAACTCAAAAAATGGGTTACGCGAGATTGCTGGCTCAAGCGTCACATCAATGACATTCTGACCGTTAAAATCGCAGGTAAAGCGGTTGATGATCGATCTAGGAATGACATTTCCATCGCCATCTTTACGCTGACCAGATTCCATATTGTGGCTGATCAAGGTTTTGATCGTAATCGTTTCTCCTGCCGCGACGGTTGCTGGAACACGTACGCGAGGCCTAACATTTTCTGCCATGTCTCAATCCCTTCCTGTCAGCCGCCGCAGCCGCCGATTGTGACTTTCACCTCTTGCGAGGCCTGCACGAAGCTTCCGTCAGCCATTTTTGCAACAGCAACCACATCTTGCGTACCAGCCAGACGAATTCTGGTTGAGGCGACGTGAGATCCGGCAAGCGGACCAAAGTTGAAGGTTGCCACACCCGGGTTCGGGTTGCCTGCTGCAAGGATGATGATGGATACCGCGCCTGGCGCATCGACTTCGATCGGAACAGTATTGCCATTCTCCGCAATCTCGGGTGCGGTGAGGGTTATACCGCCTGTTCCGGGCTCGACCCCGCCAGTGAATTCGGCGATCTGGTCCTCAGTCGCAGCGGCAAATACCGGCATTGGCAATGCTGCAACAACAGCGCCGCCGATGGCCATCAATAGTGTGTCTCTACGTGTTAAATTCATGATTGCTCCTTAAACAATGTCGTGCTCATTCTTCTTTGAGCGTGAGCAGATATGCGACAACATCTTCGATCTGTTGAGCGCTGAGCAATGGCTCCAGCTCTCCTTCGGCGGCCTTACCGGTAAAACCGTTGCCGGGCCTGATAAAGCCATCGGTTTTGTAAAACGCCGGCATCATGGTGTCTGGGAATGTCATCTTCGCATTTGCAACAATGCCGCGAAGCTCTTCTGCAGACCAACGACCAGCAACTCCGTCAAGTGAAGGGCCGATATCGCCGTGAAACGGGAAGTCTGAAAGTTCGCTGACCTCGTGACAGGCTATGCAATTGCCGAGCCCGCGCGTTCTCATAATCGTCTTACCACTTTCCGGGTCTCCTGCCGCTCCGGAGAGTGTATTGGCGATAGCACCCTGATCGTCGAAAGAAACATCAGACGGTGCTGTTGTTCCCGCCATCACGACCGTCGAAGCAGCGATAAGCCCGACTGCGAATAATATGGTTCGCTTCATGTGTCCTCCCTAAGACTTGAAAACTTTTCTTTTTGTCTTTCGGGTTAAACGTAGCGCACTGCTTTGTGTCGACGCAACAATAAATTCAAATAATCGAATTTATTGTTGCGTTCTGCCTGTTTAGTCTGTGCTTCCATCGTTTCGTTCACGAATCCGCCGGGCGTGATAGCGCTGAAAATCCTCGTCATCCACTGACTCGTACCGTTTTTCATTGACCCATGTGAACAAGTCTAGGGTGGTCCCTGCACCGAAAGCACCTGGCATCATTGCGACAGATGCCTGCTGTGCTGATTGACCATCTTCCACCGTTTCAGCCAAGAATAAAATGGTTGGCGTAAAGAGAATTCCCCATTTTCTGGCCATATCTTTTTCCGAAAGCGTTTCGCCATCGAAATCCGTCACACCAAGATCACCATGTAAGTTCAGTTGAACAACAAAGTAATTCTCTTCAATATAGCTGGCGATTTCGGGTTGCGGAAAAACCTCTTCATGCATTGAGGTGCAGTAGACGCAGCCGCGTTGTTCAAAAAACAATGCAAGACGCAGACCTTCTGCATTTGCCTCAGCCAAATCCTCGTTCAGGTCTTTAAACGTATCCCGCATCCACGCAGTTTTGTGCAGACCATCATCACCAAGTTCCACAGCCCAGGAAGATGACGCAAGAAACGCTGCTGCCAGGAAGGTAAGAAAAATTCTCATGGTCGTTTCTCCTTTTCAGATTACCCAATGCGACTAAAAACAGGAAAGGTATCGAGCATCCATTGAGCTATGTAATTGATTGAATTTGTTGCGATCAGAAGCCCGAACAGTATCAGTAACAGGCCCATCAGTTTTTCAACCAGACCCAAATGGCGCCTAAAACGGGCCATCCAGCGCATGAAAGGTGCAATGAACATTGCCGCAATCACAAACGGCAATGTCATCCCTGCACCATAAGCGAACAACAACCCGGCCCCGCGCCCAGCAGTTTCTGCGCCCGCTGCGGTAAACAGGATTGTCGCCAAAACCGGACCCACACAGGGCGTCCACCCAAAAGCAAAGGCAAGCCCAATAACATAGGCCCCTAAAAAACTGAGGTTCGATGTATCCCCTGCATCCGCCCTGAATTGCCGGTAAAGAAACCCAATTCGCAACACACCAAGGAAATGCAAACCCATGACGATGATCAATGCGGCAGCCATCCAGCGAAGGACGTCAAACCATTCACGAACCAACTGGCCAAAAACAGTCGCCGTTACCCCCATGGCCATAAAGACCGTAATCACTCCGAAAGAAAAAAGGAGCGCGGACAAAACCGCGCGCCGACGGACGGAAACCGAAATAACCGCGTCTGCGGAGATTTGGTTCATACCAACTCCGGCCAGGTAGCTGAGATAGAACGGTACGATCGGCAAAACACAGGGGGAAAGAAACGATAGGAGCCCCGCTATTATAGCGCCGGTATAGGTGATATCGAACATGTGCTGACCCAGTTCTTGATTCATTCAAATATTCAAATTATGTTGTTTGTTGTCTGGTCGTCAAATGATCTGATGCATTCGAGTGGTTCAACGATGTCTTGTTTCTTAAAATCTCTAGTGCTGACTTTCAGCTTTCTAAGTATGTTTTCAACGGCCTGGGCCGGAACTAATTTGATTATGGTTGAAGAACAGGGATGCCTATGGTGTATACGCTGGAACGAAGAAATTGCACCGATTTATCCGAAAACCGAAGAAGGCGCGCACGCTCCGCTACGGCGTATCGATCTTCATGACCCGCAACCGTCTGATCTCACGTTCAAGCTTCCGGTCCGTTTCACACCAACTTTTATCCTGATGGATAACGGCATAGAAGTTGGGCGCATCGAAGGCTATCCGGGAGAAGATTTCTTTTGGGGTCTTCTCGGAGTTCTTTTTCAAAGGATACCCATCAGGGGAGCAACTACAAACATCGCAGGTTAAGAGGCAAAGGACTTGCACAAACTTGTGAGCAATGAAACGAGTACCGCATTTGACGCGACCCTTAAAACAAGGGTATTTGCGAACAATCGGATAAAACGACCTCGGGAAGAAAAAGATGGCGCTGCCAGTATTTGATGAAACCTTATCCAAAGACGATATGAGCTTGATGCACGAAAATGCGACCCGAGCGTCGAATTTTCTAAAGGCACTTGGCCACGAGGGCCGCCTGATGATCCTTTGCTACCTCGCAACCGGCGAAAAATCGGTTACCGAACTTGAAAGATTTCTATCCGCACGCCAGGCAGCCGTATCACAGCAGCTTTCCCGTTTGCGCCACGAAGGACTCGTAAGCCCACGCCGCGACGGGAAGACAATTTACTACAGCTTGACAGATGACCGTTCGCGCCAAATCATGGAAGTTGTCTATGATTTGTTTTGCAAGTCCGAATGAATAGTAACCGCTGATCGGTTGCTATGACCTTCCGGTTTTGACCTGAGGAGGAGGTCAAACGATGCAGGAAATTATGAGTGACGCAATGCTTGTCGCTATAGTTGGGCTGCTTGGCGGTGTCGCCTTGGGGCTCGCTGCGCGCCTTGGACGGTTTTGCACGTTAGGTGCGATCGAGGACCTGCTCTATGGCGGGGACGATCTGCGAATTCGCATGTGGCTCGTCGCGCTTGGTGTAGCAATATTTGGCACCTTTTCTCTTTCGGGTCTCGGATTACTTGAGACACAACAGGCTTTTTACCTGTCTCAGACCTGGAGCCCACTTGCCAGTATCATTGGTGGTTTGGTTTTCGGGTACGGCATGGCGCTTGCAGGCAATTGCGGTTTCGGTGAGCTCGCGCGTCTGGGTGGCGGGGACATGCGGTCTTTTGTGATTGTACTGGTCATGGGGCTGGCATCTTACGTCATGCTGTCCGGTCCGCTTGCCAAGCTGCGCATAACAATTTTTCCGTCCGAACCCGTGGTTGGAACCCCGCCCGGTTTCGCGCATTCTCTGGCATCGCAAACAGGGCTGTCGGCTATCCCGATCGGCCTTTGCATCGGTCTTCTCGTTCTTATTCTTGCGCTTATGTCCCCAAATATACGCCGTTCAAAAGAGGCCTTGTTCTGGAGCGTTGTCGTCGGCCTGGCGATCGTCAGCGGCTGGGCGGGCACGCAATGGGTCGCGCGCCACGGCTTTGACGTGGTTCCCATCGTATCGCATACGTTCTCTGCCCCAATCGGTGAAACAATGCTCTACGCCATGACCTCCAGCGGAAGTTCCGTCAGCTTCGGTACTAGCTCTGTGTTTGGGGTATTGTTGGGCTCATTTATCGGCAGTCTGATCAAAGGCCATTTCAGGTGGGAAGCATGTGAAGATCCGCGGGAATTGCGCAGGCAAATTCTCGGAGCCTGCATGATGGGGTTTGGCGCGGTTGTTGCTATGGGGTGCAGCATTGGCCAGGGGTTGTCAGCGTTTTCACTATTGGCATTCAGCGCGCCCGTCACGCTCGCAGCAATCGTTATTGGTGCCGCATTCGGGTTGCGCCAGCTCATCGCGGGATTTGAGCCAAAAATCTAAAAACTTGCTAATTTGTGGATTCACATCAAAATTAGAATTCTAATGACTGTTTGGGAGGCAAGTCATGTGTCAGATTTTTGCCGGACAAGACCCTAAAGATTATCAGCCCGAAACGCGGCGTCTGCGCCTGAACGGGCAGAGCACAAGCATCCGCCTGGAAAAATCTTTTTGGGAAATCGTTGACGGAATAGCGCAGAACGAGGGGCTCACAACACCTGCTTTTGTGTCCAAGCTCCATTCCGAAGTCCTTGAGCTTAGAGGAGAAGCTCCTAATTTCACCTCATTGCTTCGCTGTGCCTGCCTGATACGGCAGCACCATCTGTCGTCAGCACCAGAATCGATCGCTGCTGAATAAATTTCAGGTGTAGTACCTCGTTACTACCAAGGCCCTAAATTGGTTCGCTACCCTTACCAGATCACGCAGTTGTTCGGGTTAGGGAGGTGCCAATGGCAAAAGCAATCCACGCAATGATTCGCGTCCTGGAGGAAGATCGCTCGGTCTCTTTCTATGAAAATGCCTTTGGGCTTACGTCTGCTGAGCGGATGGATTTTGACGATTTCACGCTCGTCTATCTCAGCAACCCCGAAGCCAGCTTTGAGCTGGAACTCACAATCAACAAAGCAAGAACTGAACCTTACGACCTTGGCGATGGCTACGGTCACATAGCGTTCTGTGTTGAAGATCTGGATGCTGAGCACACGCGCTTCAACGATGCAGGTTATGCGCCACGCAAGATCGTAGAATTTAACAAAGACGGCAGTTTGCTGGCGCGGTTCTTCTTTGTGCAGGATCCGGACGGCTACCAAATCGAAGTGCTGCAAAGGCACGGACGCTATCACTGACTCAAACTAAAGATAGGGAGGACTCCATGACTATGGGATCAAAAAAACTAACACTGACCCGAAGGGACCTACTTTCGCACAGTGTGGCAGCAGGTGCTGCTTTTGTCGTAGGTTCCGGCTATGTGGCGAGCACATCAGCCGCCTGGGCTATGGAGGTTGAACACCTTCAACCAGAAACAATGGCAACCCTGATCCAGATGGCACGCGACATCTACCCACATGATCACGTGGCTGACGAATTCTATGCAGCGGCGGTCAAAGGCTATGACAACGCAGATAGTGCAGAAACCGTCGAATCCGGCATCGCCGCGTTGAACGCCGCTGCTGTTGGGATGGGTTTCGCCAGTTACGTCGATACCGGTTGGGAGCGTGATCGCGTCGACATTTTGCGCGGCATGGAAGACAGCGGCTTTTTCCAAACCGTACGCGGCGGTCTTGTAACCGGGCTCTACAATCAAAAAGCCGTTTGGCCGTTGTTTGGTTATGAGGGCGAAAGCTTTAGCAAAGGCGGTTACATCGACCGTGGCTTTGACGACATCAACTGGATCTGAGGGAGGACGTAACAATGGCTGCACCATATGACATGAACGACGACAGCGTTGTCGTCATAATCGGAACCGGCGCTGGCGGCGGTGTTCTGGCAAACGAGCTTGCGCAAAAAGGCGTGAACGTTGTCGCGCTTGAGGCCGGAGGGCGATATCTGCCCGAAGATTACATAAACGACGAGTGGGAAAGTTTTGGCCAGTTAGCCTGGCTCGACGCCCGCACCACATCAGGTGACTGGCGCGTTGCCAATGATTTTTCGGGCCTGCCCGCATGGATCGTGAAAGCGGTCGGCGGCACAACAACCCACTGGGCTGGCGCTTCGCTGCGCTTTCAGGACCATGAATGGAAAGCGAAAACCAACTACGGTGACGTACAGGGCGCAAACCTTCTGGACTGGCCGATAGATGGCGCGGAAATGGCGCCTTATTATGAAAAGGCAGAAACCAAGCTGGGCGTCACCCGTACTGGTGACCGGGCTGGATTGCCGGGCAACAACAACTTCAAGGTTTTTGAAGCTGGAGCGAAAGCCCTTGGCTACAAAGAGGTGCATACTGGCCGCATGGCAATCAATTCGGCAGACTACGATGACCGAATGGCGTGCCAACAAACAGGCTTTTGCTTTCAGGGCTGTAAATGGGGGGCAAAATGGTCTGCCGCCTACACCGACATCCCAAGGGGGGAAGCCACCGGCAACCTTGAAGTACGAGAACGCGCACATGTTCTGAAGATCGAACATGATGACTCCGGAAAGATTACCGGCGTTCTTTACGCGGATGCGGACGGCAACCAGCAGATGCAAAAGGCGCGCATTGTCTGCGTGGCTGGGAATTCAATCGAAAGTCCGCGCTTGCTACTGAATTCTGCGTCCAGCATGTTCCCCGACGGCCTGGCAAACAGTTCCGGTCAGGTTGGACGCAACTATTTGCGACACATGACCGGATCGGTCTACGCGGTGTTCGACAAACCCGTAAAAATGTGGCGTGGAACGACCATGGCAGGCATCATTCAGGACGAATCCCGCCACGATCCGTCCCGCGGTTTTGTTGGTGGGTATGAACTTGAAACCTTGGGGTTGGGTTTGCCCTTTATGGCCGCATTCCTTGATCCCGGTGCATGGGGTCGCGAATTTACGACCGCGTTGGACGGCTATGAAAACATGGCTGGCATGTGGATCGTGGGCGAAGACATGCCACAGGAAACAAACCGCATCACGCTGAACCACAAGGTAAAAGACCAGTTCGGCCTGCCAGCACCAAATGTGCATTTTGATGATCATCCCAACGACATTGCCATGCGCAACCATGCCTATAAGCAAGGTGCGGCGGTCTATGACGCGGTTGGCGCAACGCGTGTCTTCCCGACACCACCCTACCCGTCAACGCATAACCTTGGCACAAACAGAATGTCGGAGAATCCAAGAGATGGCGTCGTGAACAAACACGGTCAGACTCACGATATCGCTAACCTGTTCATCTCGGACGGCAGCCAGTTCACGACCGGTGCGGCTGAAAACCCAACTCTGACGATTGTGGCGCTTGCTATTCGGCAAGCCGATCATATCGCCAGTGAAATGAACAAGGGTAACCTTTAATCGCGAAACGAAAAACCTACCCTGGGCTGCCCAGCCGTCCGGGGTAACATCCTAGCTAAGACAAGGGCTTTTTCACCTGCCTCGCCGCGTGCTTCCGCGGCGATTTTGCCAACGCAAAAGGCCACCCAAGGACGGTCGCTAAATTACTGTTATATAATGATAAATTTTGGTTGCGGGAGTAGGATTTGAACCTACGACCTTCAGGTTATGAGCCTGACGAGCTACCGGGCTGCTCCATCCCGCGACAGTTTTTTCCGGCCCATTGCCTTTTTTTTATTTTTGGCAT
>NZ_JAGFNU010000001.1 GCF_018457175.1 Pseudohalocynthiibacter aestuariivivens | reverse complement strand
CGCTGCCACCGATCCCACATCTCAGATTTCTGTTTGTCCGTGTAAAACGTCCGCGTCCGATATTTCATCTCTAACACTCCATCTTTCCAAAAAGACTAAAGTGTTGCGACCACCCGTTGAAACCGCCAGGCTTTGCAGACATTGAGATCTGGAATAGTCTAAGTTTGTCCTTATTTGTTAAAAAGTCATCGCAATGGAAATTCGCTCAATCGAAAAGCTGGAAAATGAGGCGCAGCTTCGCGATTTGGTTCGTGAATATCTCGATCATGAAATTTCAGAGTTACGGGCGGTCTCAGGGCTCGACCTCAACGTCGATGAACTGGTTTCAAATACCTTTGACCACATCAACGAATACCTTCCTCCGACCGGAGGACTGCATATCTCGATTGACGGCGACGGCCATTTGCAAGGATGCGTATTCCTAAAAGTGATCCGACCAGATGCGTGCGAAATCAAACGCTTGTACGTCAAACCGGCAGCCCGTGGGTTGGGCCTCGGACGAAAGCTGATGGAGAGCATCTTGTCCCACGCAAGAAACTTGAATGCAACGAGCGTTCTTCTCGACACAGGCGTCTACGACACTGCCGCACAAGGTTTGTACCGCAAATTGGGTTTCCGGGAGATCGAAAGCTACCCGGAAGGCGAAAGTGACCCTGAACTGCAGCCTTATTTGCTTTTCATGCAGCTCGATTTTTAGACCCCAGCGTCGATTTATTGGAAAACTAGCACGCGCTATCGGGTTTCGGCAAAGTTGAAAACCCACTAGGAATCCGCTTTATTAATCTACTGCGTTAAATTCCGGTCAGTCCATAGCATCAGGCCATTTCCAACCTACCCACCCAAAGTGGGGCATATCCCGACGATCACTTCTTAGATTCAGGAAACCCACCTTAAACATTAACAAAACATTATTTCGACAACTTTAAAGAGCATATCTTAACAACAATACGTGCGAACGCATGACTATTTGTCGAAACAAATCCCTGCGGAGGGCCAAAAAATGAAGATCAAGTATTTTGAAATGATAACGAATTTTTTCAAGAACGAATCCGGCGCAGTCACTGTTGACTGGGTTGTTCTGACCGCTGCTATCGTTGGCCTCGGTATCGCGATCATGGCTTCGGTCGGCGGCGCGACTGCTGATTTGGGTGACGTGATCTCTGGTAGTCTAGCAACCCAAGGTATCGCCACCTACTAGTCGCCGAGACATAGTTTACCCTGAGCGAGTGAATTTTCGCTCCATTTGCGTATTTCATCAACCTGCATGCGCAACTTGATTTATATCAAGTACAAGATGCGAACTAGCTGCTAGCGATGCATTGGGGTGCTTAGGGTTTTCGATTCCTGTTCGCGCGTTCTTTCGAAAAATGTGTCTTTGACATTTTCTAAGCACCCTACTTAACCTAGCCGAGATTTTTCCGTTAAAATTATCTGCGTGAATTTCCTATATTTCTTTCACCTTGAACGCTGGTTTCTTGAAGTCCTCTTTCATCAAGTGAGCTTTCATTGCCGGTAAGCCAATTGCCTTCAATCCAATGATCGCAGTGTAAATTATGGTCGTTAACGCGAGGTTGTCCAAAATTCACCCAATCTGGATAGCCACATCACCGAGGTGGTTCGAAAGTTGTCTTTCATAAGAGTTTTTGAGTCCAGAGGCTGCTTGAACTGAGTTAGCAACTGACTCATCTGGCTGATTGTATTTTCGGCGTGTTTGCGGATGATACGGTGCGCCCCGGCTGTGCTTCATGCCTTTGTCTCCCAGCCAAAACGGCCCGATCGCCAGAGATGCAACTGGAGCCGTTGTCTCGCAAGCAACAGCATATCTACAACATTCGGCGCAAAACGTGCCAAACGTACTCAGCCGAGGAAAAGATGCGTCATACATATTCGATGGCCCCTCATCGCAGACACACGAGCCGCCAGCGTTCTACGACAGTATCCAGCAAACCCTTCGTTACTTAAACTCTCAAAAAAATCCTCGCTGGCGCTGACGTCAGACATCGTCTTCTTTTACATTCGACAATTAATTTTCGGAATGGCGAATTTACTTGATTTATGTCAAGTGAACTTTTCTTGCGTTGCTTTACCGATGCATTCATCGCCTCAAGGATCAGAGTTTCGTCTTAATGAAAACCAATCGATTAACAACACAAGGCCAGAAACCTGGGGCCAATTTTTTTGGCCAACGGTTTTTTGTCTTTGTCGTACTCGCGGTTTCCATTTTTCTTGGACAGACCTTCTCGGCAATGGCCGGTCGTGACGCAAATAGCACTGCAAACTGGATTGAAATCTGCGGAGATGGCGGATCTTATCTTGTGCAGGTTGACGGTGGGTCTGAAGCGCCTGCACCAGAATGTGCCCATTGTTCCATCTGTCTTGTTCCCGGAACTGATGGGTTTGCACTTCAAACCCCAGAGCTAAATTCAACGAACTTTATCGGCTTTCGTATCGTTCATTTTTCGGACAGCGGCGCAACTGTGCCAGCAGGCTCTGAACACTATTGGTCCTCATGCCGAGGCCCCCCAATCAGAAGCGCAGAATATAAAATGACTCTCACTTCCTCTTTGTTTTTCAGAGAGATCAATGAAAAGGTCACACGTATCACATGGGTGTCACCATGGGTATGAAGCTGACCAACTCATCCCAATTTTCGAAGTTAATACGTCTCTTTGCAATCCTCCATATTGCAATACTGGGTTTCATTAGCGCAGCGCAGGCACAGACGGCTCCGGTCCTAGAAAGGTTTCTAGGCGAATTACCTGCAAGCGAATTTGTCGAGGGTGCGACAGCCTATGGAGCCATGCTGGAGAACATTCCAGCAGTTCCGATCTTGAATGGCCACGAAACTCTCGGCCATGCCTTCATTACTTCTGATTTTGTAAGCACAACGGGATACTCGGGCAAACCAATCCATGTAATGGTCGCAATTGGGCCTGACGGAAAACTGTTACGCGCCGAGTTGGTAAAGCACTCTGAACCCATCGTTCTTATCGGAATTCCAGATCGCAAAATCAGAGCCCTGACCGCCAGCTATTCCGGGCTCGACATTATAGCCGAAGCCGCTGCCGGCGGCTCGGGGCATGATCTGGATATTATCTCTGGGGCGACGGTGACAATCATGATCATCGACGACTCGATCGTTCGCTCCAGTATCAAGGTCGCACGTGCACTTGGGCTCGGGGGGTTGGCAAGCAACACCGAGGGTGCTGGACCAACACATGTTCTGAACATGGATGAAAACAGCACCAGTGACTGGTCCACAATGTCCGGAGACGGAACCGTCCGGCGGATGACGCTGGATATAGGTCAGATCAACAGCGCTTTTGAAGCCACTGGCGATCCGCGTGTTCTAAAGCACATTGAGCCAGGCGAAGACGGTGACATTTACATCGACATGTATGCCGCGTTGGTTTCTGCGCCTTCAATTGGCCGCAGCCTGATGGGCGAAGCAGAGTACGGTAACCTTGTCGAGTGGCTTGAAGATGGTGAGCAGGCTATTCTGCTGGCCGGTCGCGGGGCATTTTCATACAAAGGGTCTGGCTATGTCCGCGGGGGCATTTTTGACAGGATACAACTGATACAGGGTGATATTTCTGTACGGTTCCATGATCGACAACAACGCCGTCTTGGCGAACTGGCAGCGTCAGGATCACCAAGTTTCACGGAGCTTGATATCTTTAAAATTCCGGCGGATGCGGGGTTTGATCCAACGAAACCCTGGCGCATTCAACTGCTCGCCCAACGCGTTATTGGACCGGTTGAAAAGACATTTCTGACGTTTGATCTGGGCTACAATATTCCGGAAAAATACCTCACGCCGCTTGCGCCACAAACATCCGCCGTTGTTGTTGAAACAGCAGATGACAAATCCGCCAGGGCCGCCCTGTGGCAACGTATCTGGAACAGCAAAAAAGTGGAAATCGGCATACTGATTGCAATGCTCACTGTCCTGACAGGCGTCTTTTTCTTTCAGAAACAAGCGACCCGGAACGCGCGTAAATTCTACTGGTTCCGTATGGGCTTTTTACTACTGACGCTCGTTTTTCTGGGATGGCACCAGAACGCTCAGCTTTCTGTTGTGAACCTGATGGCGCTTGGTGCTTCGTTGACCAGCGGTTTCAGCTGGGATGCATTCCTGATGGATCCGCTTGTGTTCATTTTGTGGACTTCAGTTGCGGTGACACTCTTGTTCTGGGGACGCGGTGGGTTTTGCGGCTGGTTATGCCCATTCGGCGCCCTGCAGGAAATTTCCAACCAGATCGCCCGGTTCCTCAAGTTCCCGCAGTGGACCTTACCCTGGGGTCTGCACGAACGACTCTGGCCAATCAAATACATGATTTTTCTGGGACTTTTTGGCCTGTCGTTGGTTTCCATTCCGATCGCCGAACAATTCGCAGAAATAGAGCCATTCAAAACTTCGATCATTCTAAAGTTTGCGCGCAGTTGGCCATACGTCTTGTTTGCGGCGGCCATGCTGGGAGCGGGGTTATTTATCGAACGGTTTTACTGTCGCTATCTTTGCCCCCTGGGCGCAGCTTTGGCGATACCGGGCCGCATGCGAATGTTTGACTGGCTGAAGCGCTACAAAGAATGTGGCAACCCCTGCCAGACCTGCGCGCATGAATGCTTTGTTCAGGCGATCCACCCGACGGGTGAGATCAACCCGAATGAGTGCCTGTCCTGCTTGCATTGCCAGGTTCTTTATCAAGACAACACGAAATGCCCCGTTTGCATCAAGTCACTGAAACGACGCGCGAAAGTGGCCGACAGCTCAGCTCAGCTTAGCGAAGTAATGGCCCGCCAAACAAATCACCCTAACTCAATACAAAAGAAGGAAAGTTGATATGTCTGAAGACAATGAAACCAAACATGGAATATCACGGCGTGATGTTCTGACTGGCCCCGCGAAAGGTGCCCTGGTTGCCGGCACAATCATCGCTGCTGGTGGGAGCGCATCCTTGATGGCAACACCTGCGGCGGCTGCCGCTTCTAACGAAATCGCCCCGGGCGAACTTGACGAATACTATGGATTCTGGTCGTCCGGCCAGGCAGGTGAATTGCGCATCTTGGGCGTGCCATCAATGCGCGAACTTATGCGCGTTCCCGTGTTCAACCGTTGCTCAGCCACGGGTTGGGGCAGCACGAATGAATCCAAGAAAATCATGCGCGAAGGCATGATGCCTGAAACCCTGGAGTTTCTCGCAAAACGCGGCATGGACGTCTATGAAAATGGTGACCTCCATCACCCGCACATGTCCTTTACTGACGGCACATATGACGGCCGTTATCTGTTCATGAATGACAAGGCCAACACACGCGTCGCGCGCGTGGACTGTAAGTTCATGAAATGTGACAAGATGATCGAAATTCCAAATGCGTCTGACATTCACGGTCTGCGCCCACAAAAATTCCCGCGCACGGGCTATGTGTTCGCGAATGGCGAGCACCGGGTACCGCTGGTCAACGACGGCACCAACATGGACGACGTGGAAAACTATGTTTCCATCTTTTCCGCCATTGATGGCGACACCATGGAAATCGCCTGGCAGGTCATCGTGACCGGCAACCTTGATAACGTCGATTGCGACTATCAGGGCAAATACGCAATTTCATCCAGCTACAACTCTGAAGGTGCGACTGAACTTGTCGGCATGATGGAAGCAGAGATGGATCATGCAGTTGTGTTTAACATCGAGCGCATTGAGGCTGCGGTCGCTGCGGGTAACTTTGAAGTCTACAATGGTGTGAAAGTTCTGGATGGGCGCAAAGGGTCTGACCTGACCGTTTACATTCCGATCCCGAACAGCCCGCATGGCGTCAACTCTTCGCCTGATGGTAAATACGTCATGATCAACGGAAAACTGTCACCAACCGTGTCCGTGATTCAGTATGACAAGCTTCAGGCTGTTTTTGACGGTGCCGAGCCCCGGTCTTGTATCGTTGCAGAACCAGAGCTGGGCCTTGGTCCGCTCCACACGGCGTTCGACGGAAAAGGCATGGCCTACACCACCCTGTTCCTGGATAGTCAGATGGTGAAATGGGACATCGACAAAGCGGTTCGCCTTTATGCTGGTGAAGACGTTGATCCGATCGTTTCAAAAACCGATGTGATGTATCAACCCGGGCACAACCACAGCTCTATGGGTGAAACCAAGGAAGCTGACGGCAAATGGCTTGTGTCGCTGAACAAGTTTTCGAAAGACCGCTATCTGAACGTTGGACCGCTAAAGCCCGAAAACGAGCAGTTGATCGATATTTCAGGCGATGTTCCAGCAGTTGTTCACGACAGTCCGACTTTTGCTGAGCCGCACGACTGTATCATCGTTCACCGTTCCAAAGTGACACCGGATTCCATCTGGAGCCGCGACAACCCAATGTGGGATGACGCGCGCAAACAGGCAGAAGCCGATGGTGTCGTGCTTGAAGATGGTCACGACGAGGTTATCCGTGACGGGAACAAAGTGCGGGTTTATATGTACTCTGCCGCTCCGACGTTCTCGATGGAACAATTCACGGTTAAGCAAGGCGATGAAGTCACAATCTACATCACCAACATTGATGATGTGGACGACCTGACCCACGGGTTTACACTGGGCAACCATGGTATCTGCTTTGAAGTTGGGCCACAGGCAACAGCGTCTGTTACCTTTACTGCTGATCGTCCGGGTGTTCACTGGTACTATTGTCAGTGGTTCTGCCACGCGCTCCATATGGAGATGCGCGGCCGGATGCTGGTTGAACCAGCGTAAGGAGCCTTATCAATGTTGCGCTATCTGTTCTTGCTAATTGTTTTGGGCTTCTCGGTATCCCCTACCGGAGCAGCCGAAATAATTGTGCCTGCAACAGAGGGCGCACTTGTCGAAGCCATAAAATCGGCGCAGGCGGGGGACATTCTTCGACTGCGTCCGGGCACCTACAAAGGCCCGATTAAAATTGATCTGCCTCTGACGATAGAGGGCACTAACACAATAATTGATGGTGGCGAACTTGGCTCGGTAGTAACGGTGAATGCACCTAATGTAACATTACGCGGGTTGAAAATTATTGGCTCAGGCTCCGGCGGGGACGGGCTTGATGCTGGCATTACCCTAACAAAACTGGCTGATGACGCGGTGATTGAGGGCAATCACCTTATTGGAAATCTGGTTGGCATCGACCTGCACGGGCCAAAGAACGTGCTTGCATCCGGTAATATCATTGAAGGACGGCAAGACCGGCGGATGAACGACCGTGGCAATGGCGTCTATGTCTGGAATGCACCCGGCGCACGGGTCATCGGCAATGATATCCGCTGGGGTCGCGATGGTATTTTTGTGAACACTTCACGCGACAATGAATTTACCGGTAACCGTTTTCGTGACCTGCGGTTTGCTGTTCACTACATGTATGCAAATGACAGTCTGGTTTCCGGAAACATCTCGCAAGGCAACCATTTGGGCTACGCAATCATGTATTCCAACAACGTACGGATTGAGGGAAACCTGTCTAGCGGGGATCGTGATCACGGTATTATGATGAACTACACCAATAAAAGCACCATAATCGGCAATCAAATTGAAGCGGGTGGTGAGAAATGTGTGTTTATCTACAACGCGCACAGAAACAGCTTTCAGGGCAACAGTTTTGAATCCTGCGAAATTGGTATTCATTTCACCGCAGGTTCAGAGCGCAACGAAATTTTTGGCAATGCCTTCATCGGCAATCGCACACAGGTGAAATACGTGGGATCAACCTGGATCGAATGGAGCGCTGACGGGCGCGGAAACTACTGGTCCGATCACGCAGCTTTTGATCTGGACGGCAACGGAATTGCAGATTCCGCCTATCGCCCCAATGACATTATGGATCGTATTCTCTGGACGCAACCAGCCGCGAAATCCTTGTTAGGATCACCCGCAGTTCAACTGATCCGCTGGTCGCAATCCACCTTTCCCGCAACGTTGCCCGGTGGCGTCATTGATCGCGCCCCTCTTATGGCTGCTCCCCGCCCTGAACTTCCAACTTGGGAAGATATCCAATGACCACTTTAGCAGTTGAAAACGTCAGTAAAAATTATGGTACACTGGAAACCGTTTCCAATGTCAGTCTGAGCATTGAGGCGGGCGAACGTGTTGCTCTGCTGGGTCATAACGGGGCTGGCAAAACCACGCTTTTACGGATGATCCTCGGGCTGACCCCTGTTGTTTCCGGTACGATAAAGGTTTTGGGTTCCAACCCTGGCTCTCGCCATTCGCGCGCGTCAATCGGGTTTCTGCCCGAAAGCGTTGCCTTTCACGGTGCCCTTACAGGTCGCGAACAGCTACGCCATTTTGCACGACTGAAATCAGTTCCCGTACATGTTGCTGATGATCTGCTTGATCGTGTCGGGCTTTCAAATGCGGCAGACAGGAAAATCCGCACGTATTCCAAAGGCATGCGGCAGAGGATTGGTCTGGCGCAAGCTTTGCTTGGGCAACCGAAGCTTGCGCTGCTGGATGAACCGACAAGTGGTCTTGATCCGATCTCTCGGCATGAATTTTACGATATCGTTGAAGAGCTGGCACAATCAGGAACTGCGGTTTTGCTGTCTTCCCATGCGTTGACCGAACTTGAAACACGCACTGACAGAATTGCGATCATGAGCCAGGGCAAGTTGGTGGCGGACAACAGCCTTGTCCGTTTGCGCCAAAATGCAGGTTTACCGATCAGGGTAAATGTCACAACAACCGCCGAAAACGTTGATGTCGTCGCCGAAAGACTCGGCGGAGAACGTATTAATGGTTGCTCAATCTTACTGACCTGTCAGCAAGACGAGAAGATCTCCAAGCTAAGTCAGATCACGGCGTTCGGTGAAATAATCAAAGATGTCGACGTAACGCCCGGAACCCTTGAAGAGCTTTACCGCCACTACAGCGTCACTGAATCGGAGGGTAAGTAATGTCCGTATTCGCAATTGCACGGCTCGAACTTCTGATTGCACGACGCAACATGTGGGTTGCGACCTCAGTCATTTTGATGAGCTTGTTCACGATTGTCCTGACACTTGCAGGGGGTGCGCCAACAGGCACCTTGGGGGTTGATCCGCTGATCGTTGCCGTAAGCTCGATCACCACGCTTTCGGTTTATCTCGTACCTCTGATTGGCTTACTTCTGTCTTTTGATGCTATCGCTGGTGAGACCGAGCGCGGAACCTTAGCGCTTAGCCTGACATATCCGCTCTCACGTGCCGAAATCTTGATCGGCAAGTTTCTTGCGCATTTTACCGTACTCGCCTTCGCGGTCGCAGTCGGGTTGGCGCTGACAGCGACGCTCACGGCTTGGCAACACGGTGCTGCGAACCTTTCCTTCGCACCATTGTTGCGCCTTTTCTTCACCTCGCTCGCACTTGGGTCAGCCTTTCTCGGAATGGGGTACACAGTGTCAAGTTTGGTTCGTCAGCCCAGCGTTGCGTCCGGTATTGTGATCGTTATCTGGCTGGTGTGCGTCGTCCTTTACGATATCGGGTTGCTTGGTGCGTTGGTCTCCGACAACGGAGGTTACTTCACAAAAACCGTTTTCCCCTGGCTGTTGGTTGCAAACCCCGCAGACGCTTTCCGGCTGATCAACATGCCCGATACCTCTGTAACGGTTCTGACATCAGGGCTAAGCGCCGCCGGGTCAGTGTCTGGAATTAATGGACAATTGGCTTCGCTTTTCGGCTGGCCGTTACTTGCTTTGTTTTGTGCCTGGCGCGCACTTCGGAAGGTTGAACCATGAGATTAAATTTAGCGGCTTTATTGCTGCTGCCATTCGTGTTTCTTGCTGGCTGCAAAGAGGATATGGCAAATGTCACTGTTCCAGAGCCTCTTGCGCTGACCGAAGAGGCGGCCGGACACTACTGCCAGATGATTATACTTGAGCATCAGGGTCCCAAAGCACAGGTGCATTTGGCCGGTATGTCAGAGCCGCTTTGGTTTAGTCAGGTGCGCGATGGCATTGCCTATTTGAAATCGCCAGAACAATCCGCAGATATTCTTGTTTTGTATGTAAACGACATGGGGGCAGCGCAAAGTTGGCTGGAACCCGGTGCCGACAATTGGATTGATGCAAACACCGCCTATTTTGTTGTCGGGTCTGACGCCATCGGCGGCATGGGCGCACCGGAGATCGCGCCTTTTGCCGAAACGACAAAGGCTGAACAATTCGCGCTGGAACATGGTGGGGAAATCATGCGCCTTAAGGACATTCCGGCAGAGGTTGTTCTTTCACCCATCGAATTCACAACGACATCTTTGGAGCTAAGCGAATGACATCTCGCAGAAGAATACTAAAGATCCTTGCGGGTGCTGCTATTTTACCAGCCTTTGGTGCAGAGGCTGGCGTTAACACACGCCACTGGAAAGGCATCGCACTAGGCGCTGAAGCCCAGATAATACTGGATCACCCAAATGCGGATGCTTTGATTTATCAGGCGGTTCAGGAAATTCGCCGATTGGAAAACATTTTTAGTTTATATCAATCTGCCAGCCAGCTATCGCATCTTAACCGAGATGGAGTTCTGGTGCAGCCGGCCTTTGAAATGGTTGAATTGCTTTCGATTTGCTCTCGGCTGAACGCCCAGACAAAAGGAATATTTGACCCGACCGTTCAAAATTTGTGGTCTCTTTACGCAGAGAGTTATGTATCGGGTTCACAGCCTAGCGATGAACAGCTTTCCATTGCACTTGCTGCGACGGGCTGGGACCTTGTTTCTTTCTCGACCGAGAGAATAGCGTTTGACCGACCCGGTGTCATGCTGACGCTGAATGGTATTGCCCAAGGGTTCATTGCCGATAAAGTTTCTGAATTGTTTAGAAATAATGGTGTTCGGAATTTGCTTGTGAACACAGGTGAGATTGCGGCGCTTGGCACGGCTCCCGATGGCGAAGCGTGGCAGATAAGACTAGGAACACATGATGGGAAACAACTTTCATTGCGAGACGCTGCAATTGCGACGTCACGCCCGCTTGGAACGGTGTTTGATACGAATGGATCAGTTGGACATATACTCGACCCTAGCTCTGGAATTTCGGAGTCTATGTGGTCTGAAGTCAGCGTCATTTCCCGGTCAGCCGCCGAAGCAGACGGGCTTTCCACTGCTTTTTGCCTGATGAGTGAAGCAGATATTTTCGAAGCAAAAGGCGACAACGACGTGTTGCTAACGTGACTATGCGTCATGGTTCACAAGAACTTTGAGTGCCATTAACGCAGACAAACCCGGCCCCAAAACCCCTAAGTTCCGCCAGGTTACAGTAGTATTTTAGATATTACTCGCAAAGGTTTAGAATTTATCCGGCTATCGTTTAGCTCAGAAAATCATTGTCCCGATGGACCAGAGACCGATGACGCGTTAACAATCTAATTGGGCCAATCAGGTCGGGTTACTCAGAAACCACAGCTTACACATTCGATCTGACTCTGCAGAGATCTAGGAGACAAGCGCCGTGAAAACCCACGCCGACATCGTAATCATTAATGCGCGCGCATTAACCATGAACGCCAAATCCCCACGGGCGGCGACGATTGCCATCAAAGGCGACAGGTTTCTTCGGGTTGGCGATTACGATCCATCCGAACTGATTGGACCGAAGACAAAGGTGATCGACGCAAGAAAGAAAACGGTACTCCCCGGGTTTATCGACAGCCACGTTCATCTATTTGGTGGGTCGGGGGAATTGGGCTGCCTCAACCTTTCAGATGTTTCGACCCAACAGGCGCTGACAGAGGCCGCACAAAAAGAAAGCCTGGCGCGGCCAGAGGACCCACTTCTTTACGCTGTCAGCGCGGGGTATCATATCCTTGGGCCAGATACGCTTATTGATCGCCACGCGCTGGATCGCGTCATGCCTGACCGTCCGTTTGCCATGATGGCCGCAGATCATCACACCGTGTGGGCCAACACCAAGGCGCTTGAGCTTGGTGGTATCCTGCATGGAGGCCCGACTGATCCGGGTGCTGAAATCGTCATGGAGGTTGATGGCACCGCATCGGGTCTTTTGCTGGAAACCAGCGCGTTCAGTCACGTGATCAAACACACAGCCCTTGGGGGACGAGATTTTATTGGTTACGTGACCGGGGATGACCCTTTCCCGCCTGCAACACCGGAAGAACGCGAACGCGATAAACAAGCCCTACGTGAAGGGCTGGCATATTGCGCCCAATACGGGATCACATCGCTTCACAACATGGACGGCAACCTCTATCAGATGGAACTGCTTTACGAACTTGAGCAAGAAGGTGACTTGCTTTGCCGTGTTCAGGTCCCCTGCCACCTGCGCAACACGCATCCACTATCAAAGCTGGACGAGGCACTTGAAATGCAGCGCCTCTATCATTCAGACATGCTCTATTCAGGGCGGGTAAAAATGTTCATGGACGGTGTCATAGAAAGTTACACCGCACTGATGGTTGAACCCTACCCGGACAGACCCGAAACATACGGCGACGCAGTGTTTGCAGCCGAAGCCTTTACAGAGGCCGCCATTCGCGCAGATGCCATGGGCCTTCAGATCAGCGTTCATTGCTGCGGCGATGGCGCAGTGCGACGGACACTGGATGGGTATGAAGCCGCGATCAAGGCGAACGGCCAACGTGACAGTCGCCACCGAATTGAACACATCGAGACGATCACTGACGCTGATATACCCAGATTTTCCGAGCTTGGCGTTGTAGCGTCCATGCAACCTTTGCACGCCCCATTTGGCGGCATGTTTCCTGTGATGCCTGAAGGCGTGATATTCAACGAGCGGCAAGTCAGGAATGCATTTGCCTGGAAGACCTTAAGAGAGGCGGATGCGACACTAATTTTCAGTACGGATTGGCCCGTTGTGCCGCTTGATCCGATGTTGACAGTTGCGACTGCCGTCTTTCCCATTCCCCTCGGAAAAAGGTGGCAAGACCAAAGTCAGAGTCTTTTTGAAACGCTTGCCAGCTATACAAGTGGTGGCGCCTACGCAGAATTTGCGGAAGACAAAAAAGGCAGGCTTCAAGAGGGCCTTTTCGCAGATATTGTTATAATGAACGAAGACCTTGAAAGCGCTGATCGCGAAACCATGCTGTCATCCGGCGCCGAACTCACAATTTGCGGCGGGAAAATCACGCACGACTGCGCCGAACAGAGCAGGCAGTAGGCGACCTTCGCTAGCGGCTCAGACGGTTGTGGACCTTGCTTATCTCAGACGTTGGAAACTTTTGCATTTTACATTAATATAGCTTGCAAAACGCTGATAATTCATCATGAAAGTCTGCTATGAAAAATCCAGAACGCCGTCGCATCGTATCCTCACGCCACCTTGCAGAAGGCGAAGGTTGGGAAGCCTCTGAATTCGAATATGGTCTGATCATTGCCTACAATGCCTTCAGCCGTTGGATGCAACGTTGTATGGCAGCCGCAGAGATGCCGGAACTCAGCGCACTGGAAATCTTGGTACTGCACAACGTTAATCATCGCGACCGTGAAAAGCGTCTGACGGACATCTCTTTTCTTCTAAACATCGAAGACACACATACGATCAACTACGCACTACGAAAGCTGCTGAAACTTGAACTGCTCAATTCCGAGAAACGCGGTAAGGAAGTGTTTTATCGTGTTTCCGACAAAGGGCGTGATCTTTGCCAGCTTTACAGACAGATTCGCGAGCAATGCTTGCTTGACGCCCTGCCCCGCGCCGGAATATCCGGCGAGGAACTGAGCGAGCTTGCAACAAATCTACGAACAATGTCTGGCCATTATGACCAGGCAAGCCGCGCTGCGTCTTCCCTCTAATTGCCCATCGCGTTGGGTAACACCGTTACGATTGACGGGAAAATCGTTATCAGAAGGGCCCCCAGCATCAGCAGGAAAAAGAACGGCAAAGCAGCACCAGCAACCCGCAGAATATTGATACCAGTAAGACCCTGAATAACAAAAAGGTTGAATCCAACAGGCGGGGTGATCTGGCTCATCTCAACAACCAGCACCAGATAGATCCCAAACCAAAGCGGGTCGATCCCCGCAGCCTGAACCATTGGTAAAATGATAGACGTCGTCAGAACAACCACTGATATGCCATCCAGAAAGCAACCAAGAACAACGAAAAACACAGTCAAAACAGCAAGCAGCGCATAGGGAGACAGGTTAAATTCGCCGATCCAAGTTGCCAGATTTCGTGGAATACCTGTAAAGCCCATTGCGATAGACAAGAAGGCAGCCCCCATCAGGATAAAGGCAATCATGCAAGATGTTTTTGTTGCCGAAAACAGGGCATCGGTGAATTCGACGCGCCCGAAGCCACCTGTAGACGCAGCCAATAAAGTCGCAAGGACAACACCTATCGCAGCTGCGTCGGTAGGCGATGCAACGCCCGTGTAGATCGAACCTATGACCCCGCCGATTAGCAAAAGTACCGGGATCAGCCGTCGAGACGCCGAAAGCTTTTCGCGAAAGTTTAACTGGCTGTCAACTTTAGGGATCAGTTCGGGGTTCATCACAGCGCGCAAAGCGACATAGCCACCAAACAAAAGTACCAGCATCAGACCGGGCAATATCCCCGCAACGAACAGCCGGGCGATAGACTGCTCTGTCGCAACGCCATAGACAATCAAAATGATCGATGGTGGGATCAACAAACCAAGCGTCGCTGAACCAGCCAAGGTTCCTAAAATCAACTTTTCCGGATACCCCCGTGCTGTGAGCTCCGGTACCGACATCCGGCCAATCGTGGCTGCGGTTGCTGCGGACGATCCTGAGACTGCGGCAAAAATCGCGCACCCCAGAATATTGACATGCAGCAATCGCCCGGGTGCACGCCCAAGCCAAGGTGCAAGACCTGAAAACATATCTTCGCTTAATCGCGACCGTAAAAGGATTTCACCCATAAGGATGAACAGCGGCAAAGCTGCTAGCGGCCAGCTGTGGCTATGTCCCCAGAGCGAGGTTGCCAAAACCAATCCTTCCGGTGCGTTCGAAAACGCAACCAAGGCAACCAGCGCCATGATAAACAGTGATATTGCCACCCATACGCCCATCGCCAAAAGGCTCAAGAGTAAGGTCAGCAGAATTCCAAAAATGACTGGATCAGACATGGTTTACTCCGATCCTTCATCAAGCAGCACTGGCGCGCGTGCCATGATGGCTTCGATTAATGTGTCAATGAGCGCGATGGTAAGAAGTGCCAGCCCTACAACCATCGAAAGCTGCGGTATCCATATTGGGATCGCGACTATTCCGGTCGACATGTCGCCGTAGTGGAAGCTTTCAGCGACAAGTGAACCTGCGAACCAGGTCGCGTAGCCCGTCATGGAAGCACCAAGAAACAGCGCGACGACTTCCAGCATCCATTGAAATTTTTCCGACAGGTTTTGCACAAACAGGTTAACCCGAATGTGACTGCCCTGACGCAACGTGTAGGCAAGCGCCAGAAAAGAAGCAGTCGACAACATGAACCCGGCGAAATCTGCGTAGGATGGAATAGTAAACGATGTGCTGGGCCCGCCCAGCCGTGCCAGAATGTTCAAGCCAACCTGCGCCGATACGATCAAGCAGATGCCGAGAATGGACAAGGCGGCGATGCCACCGGCAAGTTTGTAAAGCTGATCCAGAAACCGTCGCATGACAAACCTTTCGCTGTTGGAGAACTACAGGAAACTACGGCCCCGCAAATATGTGAGGCCGCAGATGAACGCTTAGTTTTGAAAAGAGTCCAGAACGGCCAACGCGTTGTCACTAGCATTGGATTTCCAGTTGTCGAGCATCGTTGCACCTATTCCTTGCAAGCCTTCGACCAGCGCATCTGAGGGTGCCACAACCGTTATGCCATTGTCCGCCATCTCTTGGGTCTTGGCGGCAGCTTCAGCCATCGACATTTCCCAACCACGGGTTTCTGCAGCAGTGGCAGCGTCCATGACTGCGGCCTGCACCTCGGGTGAAAGCCGATCAAAGACCCGGGCGTTCACAACGACGATGTTTTTAGGCAGCCACGCGTCGATCTGGGTGTAGTGAGTCACGAAATCCCATGCTTTTGTGTTTGCCCCGGTAGAGGGTGACGTGATCATCGCCTGTACCTGCCCGGTTGCAAACGCCTGTGGAATGTCTGCTGCTTCAATTTGGACCGGGGCTGCATTTGCCAAGGCCGCTAATTCTTCCAGAGCAGCATTGTAGGCGCGGAACCGTAAACCTGACAGGTCGTCAACTGTTGCGATTTCGCCATTTGTATAAAGGCCCTGTGCCGGCCACGGAACCGAAAACAGCGGTTTCAGCCCTTCGGCAGCCATCAGGTCCTCAATCACAGATTTCTGCGCACCCCAAAGTTTCTCGGCACCTTCGTAGGTGGTTGCAACGAACGGCTGGCTGTCGATGCCATATGCTAAATCTTCGTTTGAAAGACGCGACAGGAAGAATTCGCCGATAGGCACCTGACGCGAGCGAATCGCATTTTTTATTTCAGCATGTGGAAAAAGTGAGCCTGCCGAATGCACGGTGATGGTCAGTTCACCATCTGTAGCTGCGGCAACGTCTTCAGCAAACTGGCGGATGTTGATGGTGTGAAAAGTGCTGTCTCCGTAAGGGGTTGGCATATCCCATGTTTCTGCAAGTACAGGGGTTGCAACAGCGAGGCTTGATAAGAGCACGGCAGTGCGAAGGGTCTTCATATTTTGGGTCTCCCATTGAGACACTGCAATTTATATAAAAGTGATTTGCAGGTCTTTTTTTGTTAAAACGTTGACAATTTGTCATCGTTTTGCCATTAAAGCTAGGAAAATTGTTAGAAAGCTTTAAATTGTGACAAGCCCTGCAACGAATGAAATGGCTTCAAATGCCTTCCCGCGCATTAAAAATGTCGGGCTTTCCGGGGTGTTGGTCAGTTTTTCAGATGTCCTGACGGAAAGCGCTAATCGTGCTGCGCTGGCTTTTCGTGCTGAACTCGAAAAGGCCGCTCCTCCAGGTATCACCGAGACGACAACATCGCTGACGTCAACGTTCGTGGTATATGACCCGGTTCGCCTGCCGCTCAAAGACCTTCGGGCGTATCTTTCAAAGCTGCTCACTCGGGAGAATTGGGAAACAGCAACCCTTCCTGAACGCCGCCGCTTATGGCGCGTTCCTGCTGTGTTTGGTGGTGAATGCGGCCCACAGTTGGAAGAGGCTGCAAATCTGGCCGGGCTAACCCCTGAGCGCGCAATAGAAGAACTCACCTCAACCCGCGTGCGTGTTATGACAATCGGCTTTGCACCCGGACAGCCCTATCTGGGATCTTTACCTGAGAATTGGGATATCCCGCGTCAGTCCGGCTTGACGAAACAAGTCCCGAATGGCGCCATTGCAGTGGCGATCCGTCAACTGGTTCTCTTTACAACTGAAACACCCACTGGGTGGAGACAGGTGGGGCGCACTGCATTCCGTGGGTTCCGACCAGAGAGTGACAGTCCCTTTGCCCTGCGGCCCGGTGACGAGGTGCAATTTGCATCAATCGATGAGGAAACCTACGCCAGCATTCGCGCTAAAGACAAAACAGGCGACGGCGGGTCGGAGTGGGAGTTTCTGCCATGACCGGTGCACTTATCGTTCATCGCAGCGGGCCTTCTGTTACTGTGCAGGATCTGGGGCGTCCTGGAAATATGGTGTTCGGCTTATCACCTGGCGGCGCGGCCGACAGGCACGCGTTCATTGAGGGCACAGTACTGCTAGGACAAAGCTTGGATTGCGCCGCATTGGAAATGGCAGGTTTTGGTGGCGAGTTCGAGGCGACCAGCGATATCCGTATCGCGATGACCGGTGCGCCGATGTTGGCCAGACTGGACGGCCAACGCCTGGTCTGGAACGCCAGCCATACCATGCAGGCGGGTCAACGCCTGACAATTGGCGCCGCTTCTTCAGGGATTTATGGGTATTTGCATATTGGGGGCGGCATCGCCTGCCCCCCCTTTTTGGGGAGCCGGGCAACCCACCTTGCAGGTGGCATTGGTAAACCGCTGTGTCCAAACGAACAACTTCCACTTGGGCCAGATCTGAAGCCCGATTTTGTCGGGCAACTTCTTTCTGTCATTGACCGGTTTTCCGGTGGCACGCTTCGGGTGCTTCCAAGCGTTCAGACGGATCGTTTTTCTGCTGCAACGCGGGCACGGTTTGAGGCGACACGGTTCACCCGGACGCCCCGCGGAAACCGGCAGGGTGCAGAACTACAGTTCGAGGGGGAAGCTTTCGTTTCGGACGCGCAACTTACTATCTTGTCTGAAACGATGGTGGCTGGGGACATTCAGATGACAGGAGCAGGAGAGCCCTTTGTTCTCCTGCCTGAATGTCAGACGACAGGTGGGTATCCAAGGATCGGCACGATTTTACCCGACGATCTGCCGCTTGTGGCGCAGGCGGTGCCCGGTGTCAGCCTGAAGTTCAGATTTGTCACACATGAAGAGGCGCTTGCCCATCATCGCCCAACTGAAACACTACGCGCAGACCTGACTCGCAAATTGCAGCCCTTGTTACGTGATCCCCGCGATATCCGCGATCTGCTTAGCTACCAGTTGGTAAGTGGCGCAATTACGGGCTGGGACTAAACAGGACACGGACCATGACAAAGCACATTGATCTTAACGCAGATATGGGTGAATCCTTTGGCGATTGGGTCATGGGAAACGACCCCGCCCTGCTGGATACAGTGACCTCGGCCAACATAGCCTGTGGTTTTCACGCCGGCGATCCGGACGTGATGGCGAAAACCATGCGCCTCGCGGTAAAGCGAGGTGTTGGCATTGGTGCACACCCGGGCTTCGCAGATCTACAGGGATTTGGGCGGAGGCGTATAAATCTGTCTGCCGAAAACTTGCGCAACATGATCTGCTACCAGCTAGGCGCCGCACAGGCGATGGCACGCGCCGCAGGTGGGCAGATCAGCCATTTCAAGTTGCACGGTGCGTTATCCAACATGGCGTGCGAAGATCCAGAGATCGCACGAGTCTGCTACAAAGCTGCGCAAGAAATTGCGCCAACCATAAAAATAATGGTGCTGGCATCCACCCCAATGCAGGATGTTGCAGAAGAGCTTGGGTGCTACTGGGCCGGAGAGATTTTTGCGGATCGCGCCTACAACGACGATGCGTCACTTGTTGACCGCAGCTTTCCCGGCGCTGTTATTCACGACCCTGAACAGGCGGCAAAGCGCGTGCTAGATATGGTTCAGAGAAATGCAATCATATCCGCAAATGGCAAGCATATCGCCGCACAAATCGACACAATCTGCATGCACGGTGACACTCCTAATTCCATCAAAATTGCAAAGGCTGTGAAGTCCACTCTCCTCAGGAATGAAATAGCCGTCCGCTCGCTTGCCACTGCATCGTACAAATTCTAAAGGAGTTTGTTGCTGCTTAAGTCTCGTTCACTTCGCGAATTGCCAGGTCGTGACATGGTGTTGCGACCAATAAAACATATGCGCCACATAATATTTCTCGCTTTGCAAGGGTATTCACGGGATTGGTTTTTGGACCTTGGACATGCCTATGGGCTTGACTGATGGCCTGCTTATTGTGAACACTGAAATGACCGCCGCATCAAGCAGACCGATCATTTCCTGAATATCGAGCCTGCAATATGCAAAGAGGCAGGCGGACTAAGACAAGAATGAGAGTACGAGCGCCCAGCGCTTCGTTGCCCTTTTTGGTCGTGCAGCACAACGATTTTGACGCGCGATATCAGAGGGAGGCAACCAATCATGCGGGTTATTTCAGTTCTGGGGCCGCCGCATTCGGGTAAGACAACGCTCGTTAAAGCACTCAGCGGTCTTGAGGGACCATCAGTTCAATTTAAAGTGTCTGAAACAGTCTCCCTTCGGTCATTCAAATACTTGGAGGAGCCCTGGTGCGCGATTGATATAGCAGGTGGCCCAGATGAGCTGGCACGCACCGGACCGGCGCTGGCTGCAAGTGATGCTGCAGTTCTTTGTATACCGCCAGATCCTGAGGCTGCAGTATTATCGGCCCCCTATCTGCGCCTGATCGAAGAAGCGGGCATTCCTTGTTTTTTGTTTGTGAACCGAATGGACACGGCGACAGACCGGCTTCGGGACATCGTTTCTGCCATCCAATCCTACAGCAATCACAACATCCTTCTTAGGCAGGTCCCTATCCGTGAAGACGGAGAAGTTATTGGGACCGTCGATCTGATCTCGGAACGCGCCTGGAAATATCACGACGACGCGCCTTCTGATCTGATCGAGATTCCAGACAAGGTCATCAACCGGGAACAGGAAGAACGTACGAAATTATTGGAAACACTGGCAGACTTCGACATCGAGCTTCTTGAGCAGTTGATCGAAGACAAGCGGCCCGCAACCGATGAGGTTTTCGATCTTACAGCCCGGGTCATGGAACAAAACGATCTTTGCCCCGCTTTCTTTGG
The DNA here is from genome assembly GCF_018457175.1 of Pseudohalocynthiibacter aestuariivivens. Taxonomy (GTDB): domain Bacteria; phylum Pseudomonadota; class Alphaproteobacteria; order Rhodobacterales; family Rhodobacteraceae; genus Pseudohalocynthiibacter; species Pseudohalocynthiibacter aestuariivivens. The sequence goes on along the minus strand of NZ_JAGFNU010000001.1, from coordinate 770,320 downwards.
CGTTGCAAACCACGGCAATGGCGTAAGGCGTCTGATGAAATCCCTGCGCCATGAGGTTCCACATTTTGAATCCGCCAAGGCCCGCCTTACAGAAAACGCTGAAGTTCAGGCTGTCGGGTTTCTTGCAGATGTTAAAAAGCACATCGGAAAGCTCGTTGTTATACGCGCATTAGGAACAGAGGTTAGTCAGGGAAAGCCCCTTGGTGGTGATACACTAGGAGGTATTACCGACCTCGACCCACGAATTTTCATTGGCAAACTGGAACCAGGGCAGGTTGGGCTTGCGTTAAAATCAGACCATCTGGTCCCAAACAAGATTTATACCACCACCGATCAACAACCACTTCCTGAATGGGCACGAAGCCGTCCACCAAGCTATCGACATATCGTCTTGCCCACCAAAGAGCGCGATGATGTCAGGCTTTCAAACGCACTTTCACGTCTGGCCGAGATTGATCCGGGTCTCAGGCTGGAACAGGATGCCTCTACCGGCAAGTTGATTGTGGCTGTTCAGGGGCCCCTACACGCACGGCAGTTGAATGAAAAGCTCTTCGGGGACTTTGGCATCAAGATTGAGGAAGAGCCCGTACTGCCGGACTATCGCGAAACGATTTCAAAGCCCTTCGAATGCCACCACCGCCACCGCAAACAATCGGGCGGAGCGGGTCAATTCGCAGATGTGCATATCGATGTGAAACCGCTAAGCCGTGGGGCTGGGTTTCAGTTTGAAGAGACTGTGAAAGGCGGAGCCGTTCCCCGAAACTATATCCCTTCGGTTGCCGCTGGCGCAGAAGACGCGTTGCAAACTGGGCCAAACGGTTTTCAGGTTGTTGACCTTTGCGTGACATTGAGAGACGGAAAGCACCATTCCGTTGACAGTTCAGACCACGCGTTCCGCACCGCTGGCAAAAATGCCGTCCGCGAGGCATTACAGAGCGCTGGAACTAAGGTGCTTCAGCCCATTATGCGCGTCGATATTCACGTTCCCTCGATCTTTGCGGGTGGTCTTGCACCAACGATCAGCAGCCTGCACGGTCAGGTGCTTGGCTTTGAGAGCAATCCCAACGCTAAGGGTTGGGAGATATTCAGCGCGCTTCTGCCCGCGTCGACCCACGAGGGGCTGTTCCGCGCGTTGGCAAGCGCAACAAAGGGAACCGCCTGGGCCGAAACCGGGTTTGACCACTACGAGGAAATTTCAGCAGATAAGATAGAAGGGTCTCATACGCAAAAGGGAAGTATGCTCGCATAAGTCTGTAATGCCTCTGTTCCCAAATACCAATCGGAGGGAAACCTCGTAACGCACTTGGGAAAGAGGGAGTTTGTCATGGAAATCAATGTATCGGGTGCCGATATCCGTGCAGCTCTGGATTTGCTGAGGTTTGCTGCCTCTCGCTCGGTTGCGATTCAGGACAGCTCGAACCAAGGAGATACACAGCAAGCCGAAGTGCTGTTGACCGCGTTGATTGACCAACTCGCAGACGCCGAGCGGGTTGTTGCAAGAGCGGATGAAGGACTGGAGCGGTTGATGATCGCAGCGCGGTCCTAACTGCTTTCACGTCTCGAAGTTCAGGCTGACAACAGTTGTACTTCTCAGTTTCGAAACGCATCTGCCAAAAGGTCAAAGACCAAACGGATACGGCGGCTTGTATGTAGCTCGCGATGAGTAACGAGCCAGATGGGCACAGGTATCGGTACAAGGTCGGGTAAAACCAGTTCAGTATCCGGCGTCATCTCCGCAACCTCCCGAACCATCACACCAATTCCCAACCCATGCTTCACCATCTCCCAGGTTGCCACCCCGCTGTTGGAAACCAGTTTAAAATTTTCATTTGTCAGCGAAAGCCCGAGCTCGTTTAGCCCAGAAATCAATCGGTCGGATGTTTCGAACCCAATAAAAACAACGTTCTTCAGATCATCGGCAGAAGACGGCCGCCCCTGTTCATCAAGGAATTTAGTCGAAGCATAGAGATGTGCAGTTGTCTCTCGTACCAATTTGGCAATCAGGTCAGGTTGTTCCGGGCGGATGTGGCGGATTGCAATGTCGGCCTCGCGCTGTTGTAAATCACGGACGGTATTGGAGGCGACAATCTCTACCGTTAATCCCGGCGCGACCTGACGAAGCTTTTTTAGAACAGGTGGCAAGAAATAGGCAGACATTGCATCACTCGCTGTTAAACGAACGTTCCCTTCAATCGTCTGAGATTGGCCGGACGCGGTCAGAGAGATTCGACTGGCTGCATCACCCATCGCCCTGACATGTTCCAACAGCTCAAGGCCCGATTGTGTGAGCGACAATGACCGGCCAACACGTTCAAACAAAACCACGCCAAGCTTTTCTTCAAGTGCTGCAACTTGGCGGCCAAGCGTAGGTTGGGTCTGTGCAAGGACGCGCGCTGCAGCCGACAATGATCCTTCCTCGGCCGTTGCGAGAAACGCGCGCACATGGTTCCAGTCAAATGAAACAGCCTGCCAATTCATGCATATTTGTATATAACAAATGCAGTTTTTCGCAATTCAATTAAAGTAAATGCATATTTAGATGGGCGGCATAGGAGTACTGTCATGAGTAAAGAAGCGCGGTTCTGGGATAAAGTGGCCAAAAAATATGCCAAAAGCCCGATCAAAAACGTTGAAGCCTACAATCAAACAATGGAACGCACCAAGGCGCATCTGACAAAAGTAGATGCAGTGCTTGAGGTTGGATGCGGTACAGGGTCCACCGCGCTATTGCTGGCACATTCTGCCAAGCAGATCACCGCCAGCGACATCTCTGGCACAATGATTAAAATCGCAACGCAAAAGGCAACTGAACAGCAGATTGAGAATGTGAGTTTTGTACGCTCTTCGGCGTTGAATGAAGCGATGGAACCAGAGTCATTTGATGTGGTTCTCGCCTTCAATCTTTTGCATTTGCTCGAAGATCTGCCTACGACTGTTCACAGGATGAACACCTTGTTGAAAACAGGCGGAATCTTCATTTCAAAAACGGTCTGTCTGGCAGAAAAGGGTTGGCATATACGGGTCATCATCCGGCTGATGCGGATTTTTGGTTTCGCACCCTATGTTGGTTTTCTTAAAGCGAAAGAGCTTGAAAACCTCATAGCGCGCGAAGGGTTCGAGGTTTTGGAAACTGGGTCATACCCAGCATCACCACCAAGTCGATTTATCGTGGCAAGAAAGAAGTGAATCCTTTGGTTCCATACACCTAAATTGTCGTCAGGTAGATTTCTTAAACGTTGTTTCCCGTTTTCTTTGCTATCAGTGCGAGGCGTTGATTGTTGGCTGGCTTTTAATCAACGCGCAGCGCAGTGTTGCCGCTGCAAGCCGGGTTGCAGCGGCGAAAGATCGTTACTTAGGGAGCAAAACCGTATCAACAACGTGGATCACTCCGTTCGTCGCCATGATGTCCGCCGCAGTCACATTAGCGTTGTTAACTTTAACGCCATGCGTCGCGTTGATGTGAACGGTCTGGCCTTGCACGGTTGCCACATCCAGTTTGTTGCCAGCCAGCTGATCAGAAGTAACAGCACCCGGAACAACATGATATGTCAGAATGCTGACAAGCTGGTCTCGGTTTTCGGGTTTCAGCAGCGTATCAACTGTTCCTGCTGGAAGCGCTGCGAATGCTTCATTCGTCGGCGCAAACACTGTGAAGGGTCCGTCGCTTTTAAGAGTGTCAACAAGACCTGCAGCCTGAACAGCAGCAACAAGTGTTGAAAAATCATCATTGGATGCTGCGATATCGACGATATCATCGCCATCATCGATCATTGGTGCGCAAGCGGTAATCAAAGCTGCGGCACCTGCGAACAAGGTGGCTTTCAAGGCAAAACGTCGGTTCATATCTGGGTCCCCTATAAATTTTGATGCTCCCCAGTATTGGGAAGTACTTTAACTACGAAACACCGACTTTAGTGGATCATTTATTCTCGCAAATATTTGCGAGCTTAGCCGCTTAGGAAATATATGAAGCCTGAACTTTCTTTGCCAAAATCTACATAGACCCTTGTTAGAAAAGGAATTTCCAACCTTTTCTCTCTCATTTACCTAAGCTTCGATCCGCCCTGGATAGTTTTGAAAGAGCATCTTCAATCTTTGTCAACCGTACCAAAACCTCGTCCCGGTGATGGGTGGTTTCATCCACAGCACTACGGTTGCTCACGTCTTGCATGGAGTTGACAATGAGGCCGACCAAAAGGTTTACGATCGAAAAAGTCGTTATCAAAATAAACGGAACAAAAAACACCCAAGCATAGGGCTGTACCGCCATAACGGGCCTTACAATACCCATCGACCAACTTTCCAATGTCATAATCTGGAAAAGTGAGTAGGCCGATGCGCCAAGCGTACCAAAAAACTCGGGCTTTGCTATCCCGAACAGCTTGGTCGCCATCACTGCACTTATGTAAAATATCATGCTCATCAGGATCACCACAGACCCCATACCCGGCAATGCAGCAACAAAACCTTCCACGACTTTACGCAAACTGGGTGAAACTGAAATGACACGCAGTAGCCGTAGAATGCGAAGGGCGCGTAGAACAGTGAACCCCTGCCCCACAGGTACAAGTGAGACTACCACAATTGCCAGATCAAAAAGATTCCAACCGCTTTTGGCAAAACTCAACCTGTAGGCCGCTAGTTTAAGGGCAATTTCGACCGTAAAAATCGTCAGACAAAGATTATCAAGAAAAAGTATCGCCGGGCCGAAGTGGCCCATTATTGTTTGCGATGTCTCCATCCCAAGCAAAACGGCATTGAACAGTATCACCCCGAGAATGAAACGAGTCGTGCTTTTTGCTTCAAGAAAGCGTCGCAATCTTTCCGTGTTGATCATGTTCAAGTGCTTCGCTTTGCTGTCAGAGTAACGGTTAGGACTTCTGCATTTCGTAAGCTGGCTCTCGCCCTGCAATGTAAAGCACAAGCGCACCGGTTACCCCTGACAGGATCGAGCCCACTATAACGCCTATCCGAACAAGCGACTGGTGTTCCGCGTCAATAAAGGCGAGCGCGCCAATGAACAACGACATCGTAAAACCGATGCCCGACAAAAGGCTTACGCCGTAAAGCTGCAACATGCTCGCACTTCGCGGCGCTTCAGCGAGGCCAAATCTGATCGCAGCCCAAGCTGCCCCAAAAACACCAACTTGCTTACCAATGAAAAGCCCAAGAATGATCGCAAGCGTCAGCGGCTGAGTCAGAAGGTCAAAATTCAAACCCTCAAGCGGCACTCCGGCATTTGCAAATGCAAACAGAGGCATAACCATATATGTGACCCAGCCGTGCAATCCATGTTCAGCCGAAATCGCAGGCGATCTTCCTTTTTCGTCACGCTCTAAAGGAATGGCGAATCCGATTGCAACACCAGCCAGCGTTGCATGAACCCCAGAGTTCAGAACACAGACCCACAAGATCACACCCAGAAGAACGTAGGGGGTAAATCGCTTTACGCCGAAAAGGTTGAGCAAGATCAGAGCAAAGCCAACCAGGAACGCCAGGCTGAGAGCCATGATCGATAGCTTGCTCGTGTAGAACAGGGCTATAATTAAAATAGCTGCAAGATCATCGACGATAGCAAGCGCCAACAAAAATGTTTTTAGCTCGACAGGCACCCTGCTGCCAAACAAGCTGAGTACGCCCAACGCAAAGGCAATGTCTGTCGCGGCGGGTATCGCCCAACCGCGTGCCTCTACACTGCTCCAACCTACAACTGACAAAAACACCAGAGCCGGGATCGTTATACCACCAATTGCGCCATAAAATGGCAACGCCGCGCGCTTCCAGCTCGACAAAGACCCCTCAAGGATTTGGCACTTTATCTCTAAGGCAACAAACAGAAAGAACACCGCCATAAGGCCATCATTGATCCACAACAACAACGGCTTTGAAATGCCCGCATCCCCAACAGCTACGGTCACATTGGCATTTAAGAAAAGGTCGTAGAACGGACGCAAAAACGAAATGTTCTCGGACAAGAGGCCAAGAACGGCTGCGAATGCCAGTAAAAGCCCTGCTATTGCGTCCTTATTCAGATTTTTCATGTTCATTCCGTTTTGTCATAGGTGAAATTTATTTGTTCAGCTCATTGATCAATGAGCAGTACGAAAACCAATAATCGCGGCTCAGCGAAGGGGTAAAAAGCTCTTTGTCTCAGGATCGAGCGATGACAGTGTTCCCTCTGCCAAATCGTAGTGCCACCCGTGCAACGAAAGTGTTCCCGCGTTCACCCGGGTCTTTACCCAGGGATAGGTCATCAGATTCCGGAGCGAATGCGCAATTGCCTGACGTTCGCAGGTTGCATAACGCTCTTCGTCAGGCATCTCGCCCGAGGCACAAATATGTTCACGAACCGGTGCAGCTATTGTCATCCACCGATCGATAAAAGAGGTTTTATCATCGCTTGGCGACTTATCCATCAATGCGCGAATCCCGCCACAGTTCGCGTGTCCCAAAACGACAATATGCGAAACTTCCAGGCCGGTAACAGCGAATTCAAGCGCTGCACTCGTCCCATGAAATACACCTTCCTGTTCATAAGGTGGCGCGAGATTCGCAACGTTTCGTATTACGAAAAGATCACCGGGTGCCGCGTCAAAAACCGTTGTCGGGTCAACCCGGGAGTCGCAACAAGACAACAACGCAATGCGAGGCTTTTGCTCCATCGCGAGGGCTGCCAGTTTTTCTTTGTTTTCAATAAAATATCCATCGCGAAACCGCTGATATCCCTGTACTAGTCTTTCCGGCATTCAAAGCTCCTTACACATAAAAACTGCGGTTCCCTCCAAAACCGGAGGGCCGCTCAAATTTTCTGAAGTTGGTTTGCGAATTAGAAATCGAAGATTTCGCCTAGCAACGAACTCTTCCTTTTCTGTTTCTTGGGGTGACTGTATTTTTCTGCGTACCCCGGGTGCATGGAGCGGTGGCTTTCGTGTTGTTGGGTCACTGGCGCTGCTGAACGCTCGATAATCTTATCCAGCTCTCCGCGATCCAACCAAACACCCCGGCATGTTGGGCAATAGTCTATCTCAACACCGTTGCGATCGCTCATGATCAGGTCATTATTATCCACAGGGCATTTCATGTTTTTTTCCATTCTTTCGATAAGTTTGTTCGTTTGGTCTGACGCGAGGAGAAGTTCTAGGTGGCCCGCTGCAATTGGTTCTGAAGAAACGATTTTTGGTTCTTAAGTTTTCATAAAGTCACTCGGCGGGCGTAGCCGGCCATTTCGATATTCTACGAAGATTATCTTTTAACTTAAGGCGCCTCGCCTTTAACGCCCTCAATCGCAAGGCATTGGGAAGTGGCCGTTTCATTTCATCTTTGATTTGATCGTTCACCAGTTTTGCCCAACGCTTTAGCCCATTCATCCGGACTCTGAGTTGAATGCGTCTTTTTGACATTTTCAAATCCCCTTCTGTATCGCTGCTTGGGCGTTTCGTTAAGCCAAAACTGGGGTGGCCACACAACAAATTAAATATGGAAAACTATTATTTTGTGATAGTAATTACCTATCAAGAATTGCCCTACTCAGGAGCTCAAAATGGCGCAGACAAACCCAACGCTAAAACAATTTCGGTATCTCGTCGCTCTTGCGGACCAGAAACACTTTCGCCACGCGGCAGAATCTTGCGGCGTAAGCCAGCCAACATTGAGCGTTCAGATTCAGATACTGGAAGATGTGCTCGGCACCCGGCTGGTAGAACGCGCGCGTGGAACGGTCAATTTAACGCCCACCGGACGCGAGATTGTAGAGCGTGCCCGGCAGATATTGCTTGAAACGCAGGCTATATCCGATTTTGCTGCAATGGCAGAGCATGGTCTTGCCGGCACAATAAGACTTGGCGTGAAGGCTACGTTGGGGCCGTATCTTTTGCCACGGGTTGTTGCCGCACTTCACCGCGAGCATCCGGACGTAAAACTATACATACGCGAAGGTGTGCCAAACAAGCTGGAAGACGAACTGAGCACCGGCCTGCACGATCTGATCCTTGCTCAGCTGCCTGTTCATAAGTCCGATTTCGTCGTTCAGCGGCTGTTCCGAGAACCACTTTTTCTCGCCGTTTCTTCAGATCATGCCCTCGCGCGCAAGAGTGATGTTTCAGTACGCGACCTGAAAGGCTTACCCGTCCTTTCGCTCGCGCCAGATTATCACCTGCATGATCAGGTGCACGCCTTGTGCGAAGACTATGGTGCAGACCTTATCCGCGACTATGAGGGGACCAGCCTGGACGCCCTTCGTCAGATGGTGTCCATGAATATGGGAACAACTTTCTTACCGTCACTCTATGCGCAGTCAGAAGTATCAAATCTTGGCGATGTCGTAACGCTCCCTGTCAGAGATCGCAGTGTATCGCGTTCCATAGGTCTGGTCTGGAGAAAGGGTGCAGGGAAATCTGCGACATACGCAGATTTAGCCAGCTTCATTAAAAACATCGTTGGAAAAGATTTTGAAAACCTTATTCCTGAGTAGCATGTGTTGCGACCAAGCGGGAACGCAGGTCGTGGGCGCTATAGCGAGAGCAATGTTCCACTGCACGCCGCGCCTCAGAAGAAAAGCGATCATCCGTTAGAAAGGGCCAGAGGACTGCAATGAGCCCTTTGAGGACATACAAGAGCGTTATTACTAAGGAATGGCAAAAGGGACGCAGTCCCTCGATTTTCTGCTAACGTTCGACCTATTTAGATTTACCGACAACCTCATCGAGGATGCGTTTTGCCCCGTCTTCAAGTTCTTTGTGGCTGCAACCCTTGAAGATAAACCACTCAGCCGAATTCCAAGCGTTTGCGGTTTCTGTGTGCAACTCCAGTTCTTTGGCGTGCCATCGAGCAACCATTCGCCGGAACAGCAGCGATTTAGTGAAGTCGCCATACTCTTCTTGGAGGAAAGGAAAAAGCTTTTCCACCTGATCTATTCCGTGTTGGCCCTCTGTTTCTACGACACGGCAATATAACAGCTCCTCGGTTTCTGCACAGGCGCCAAATTTTCGGAAAATTGCGTCTATCACTTCAAGCTGTTTCACCTCGTGCATCAGGTCCCACCTGCGCAACAAACGGGTGTAGTAAGGAACGAATTCTATGTCGCAATTGGCTAGATAACTAATCAAAGGCTCGCAAAATTGCGTATATTCATCCTCCCACAAACCTTCCGCTGACCGTTTATAGCCCTTTATTTGCTCCAGAACTTCTTCTAGCCGTACAAACCAGTCTTTAATGTGCTGATGCAAATGCGGTGCTTTGAATGCGGATAGCCAAAAATCCAAGCGTTGGGCTTCCCAAGGATTGTATTCTCCTTCAGGGTATGCTGCTTGAGGGTATCCAACAGTTTCCGGCTCCATGGTGTTGCTGCCGCATTCAATTTCTATACTGAAGAAATAGATGCTTTTATCTTCGAGGCTTTCTACAATCTTTTCTAGCGCCTTGTAGAGATCAGCAAAGGTTTTCTCGATTTCTATTTCGGAATATAAATCCCTGCATGAAACGTGAATTTTCAATCGCATATCGCGCTTTATGTATTCACCTCGAATTGCCATTTCTTAACTCTGCTTACAACCTATTAGTGTGGTAGTGTTGCGAAGAGCTCAAGTCAATCTGTCTCGCCCAAGCCACTCAACTATTAAGCAGAGGAGAGATTCAGAGCGGCTTTGTGCTCATTATCGTCGGCTAAGATTTGGTTGTTTTATTTTGCCCACGACTGGGGTTTTCCTAATTTCTAATTTTTCTCTCTTGCGAGGTGCATTTTAGAAATACTCGGGTTTTACGTGGCTGCGGCGATCAGTTGAATCCACCCCGCATAGCGGACATTTTAGCGTTTGCAGGAATGTCAATTCCCAAGCGCCTGCGCGACCACAACTGCATACCTAACAATATCCCTCTTTGAGCTTAGCCCCCCACCATATAGGGCATTAGAACGATCTCGTTTTCATCGCTGATTTCAGTGAACCACGCTTCCCGGTAAATCACGCCATCAAGCGCCAGGGAAACTCCGCGTTTGATCTGTGGTTTCAGGGCTGGATACTTTGTCGAAAGCTGATCCAGCAATTGCTTGAAATTGCTGGCTTCAACCTCGACATATTCATTCCCGTCCGCCAGGGTCCGTAGTGATCCCCAAAGCTTGACTTTCACCATGTCTTCAGCGCTCCGACATCGCCTTAAGCAGTTTTGGCGGGGACATCGGAAGTTCCGTCATCCGAACCCCAGTGGCACGTGACACGGCATTTGAAATGGCTGCCAGTGGCGGCACAATCGAGGTTTCCCCAACACCGCGCACCCCATAAGGATGCCCCGGGTTCGGGATTTCCAGGATCACCGTGTCGATTGGTGGCAAGTCCGACGCCACGGGTATCCGATAGTCCAGAAAGCCCGGGTTTTGTAATCTGCCGTCTTCGCCATAGATATACTCTTCGTTCAGCGCCCAGCCGATACCTTGCACGGCACCGCCCTGCATCTGGCCTTCAACGTAGTCGGGATGCACCGCCTTACCAGCATCCTGAAACACCGTGTAACGCAGGATTTTAGTGGCACCTGTCTCCGGGTCCACCTCGGTATCAACAATGTGCACACCAAAGCTCACCCCGGCGCCATCCGCGTTGACCTCGTGATGCCCGGCAATTGGCCCGCCAGTATTGTCCGCAATCGCAGCAATTTCAGCGATTGTCATTGGCGGGAACTCCCCGGCATTCGGGCCAGATGGCTTCGCACAGCCGTCTTCCCAGACCACGGCCTCCTCATCAATGCCCCAGATCTTAGCGACGCGTGAGCACATTATTTTAATCGCTGCGCGCGCGGCTTCGATGGTAGCCAGACCAACCGCAAAAGTTACTCGGCTACCGTCAGTCACGTCGTTGTAGCCAAGCGAATTGGTGTCTGTAATGACGGTACGCACCTTTTCGTAGGGTATTCCCAGCTCTTCCGCCGCCATCATCGAAATCGAAGCGCGTGAACCGCCAATATCGGGGTTGCCTTCGACAACGCCCACTGTCCCGTCAGAATTCAGATTCAGCGAAACACAGGTATTGCCACCAAAATTGAACCAGAACCCGCAGGAAAGACCACGCCCCTGATTTTTTCCCAATGGGGCTGAGTAATGCGGATGCGTCTTTGCGGCCTCCAACGTTGCCACCAGACCAATATCATTAAACGTCGGCCCATAAGACGACAGCGTTCCTTTGCGTGCGGCATTTTTTAGCCGGGTTTCAAGCGGATCAAGCGAAAGTTCCTGACACAACTCGTCCACCACACTTTCGACAGCATAAATCGCCATCGGTGCACCCGGTGCACGATATGATATTTCTTTCGGCCGGTTTGTCATGACGTTCCAGCCAAGGGTTTGAACGGCTTCAAGATCATAGGCTGCGAAGGCCGCTTGCGAGCCAAATTCAACCGTACCGTTCGGGAACGCACCCCCCTGATAACGCAGCTTCGCCTGCCCTGCCGTAATACGCCCGTCTTTCGTCATTCCGATTTTCACGTCAATAGAGGATGAAACGGTTGGTCCAGAGGCGCGAAACACTTCTTCGCGGCTCATCACGAGTTTTACGGGTCGCCCGGCTTTGCGTGAAAGCGCGAGCGCTACAGGTTCGATAAAGACTGTTGTCTTGCCGCCAAAACCGCCACCGATTTCAGATGCCGTCACACGCAATTGACTGGCTTCGATACCCAAAATCTCTGCGCATTTGGTACGGACAAGGAACTGGCCCTGCGTGCAGCACCAAAGCTCCCCGCGACCATCTGTACCCAAAGACGCAAGACAGGCATGAGGTTCAATATAGCCCTGATGTGTCGCTGCCGTTTTGAAAGTGCGTTCGACGATCTTGTCTGCCTTGGCAAAACCAGCTTCCAGATCACCGTGACCAAACTCAAAATGGCTGGTAACGTTTTGCGACCAGCCTTCGTGTACGCTTTCATCCGCGCGGCCTTCTTGCACGATGGGAGCATCTGCTTTCATGGCCTCGTCAACGTCGGTCACATGCGACAGAATCTCATATTCAACCTTGATGAGCTTCAACGCTTCTTTGGCGACATGTTTATTTGTCGCGGCAACTGCTGCAACGGCATGGCCATCGTAAAGAACCTTTTCACGGGCCAAACAGTTGTCTCGGATATCAGCGAAATAATCATCTTCCGGGGTACTCAGGTCAGCCGTAGTGACAACCGCCTTGACCCCCTTAAGCGCCTCTGCTGCAGACGTATCGAGCGATACGATCCGCGCATGTGCATGTGGGCTGCGCAAGATGCGCCCGATCAGCATACCGGGTGCGGTGACGTCCGCCCCGTACATCGCTTTACCAGTGACCTTGTCTATCCCGTCAGGGCGTTGAACCCGTGTGCCGACAACCTTGAATTCGCGCTTGTTGCTTGTATCTAATGCCATATTAAACGCTCCTCATCTCAGCCGCAGCAATCTGTACTGCTTTGATAATCTTGTCGTATCCTGTGCAGCGACAAAGATTGCCAGCCAGCCAGTAACGGATTTCTTCATCGGTTGGTTCGGGGTTCTTTTCGAGCAGTGAACGCGCTGCAACCAGAATGCCTGGTGTGCAGACCCCGCATTGCAAAGCAGCTTTGTCAATAAACACCCGCTGCAGTGGATGCAGGTCATCGCCGTCGGCCATACCTTCGATGGTTTCAATCTCAGCACCTTCTGCTTCTGCACCAAGGACTAGGCAGGAACAAACCAGCCGACCGTTCAGTGTAACGCTACACGCCCCGCAGTCACCCGTTCCGCAGCCTTCTTTCGCACCAGTCAGCCCGAGCCGGTTGCGCAGAACATCAAGCAAGGTTTCGTCTGGTGTACAGATGAATTCAGCATCATCGCCGTTTATCGTTGTTGAAACATGGAAGTTTTTCATTTTTTGCCTCCGGCACGTTCATAGGCGATCAGGGCTGCGCGCTTGGCAAGAACACCCGCTGTTTTGGTTCTAAACTCGACGGTTCCGCGTTTGTCATCAATCGGACTACATGCTGCTTCAACAGCTTGAACCATCTTGGCAATTGCGGCGTCATCCAGTTTTGTCCCTTCAAGCGCTGCCCCTGCATCCTGAACAAGTAGAACGGTCGGGGCCACAGCACCAATTACAACGCGCGCAGCTGTACATGTGCCGTCACCATCAAGCTCGAGACTGACTGCCGCAGAGGATACGGCAATATCCATCTCTGTGCGTGGAATAAACCGCAGATAAGCGTCAGAGGCGCGCGCAGGTCGTGCAGGCAACAGGATCGATGTGATAAACTCTCCTTTGGCCAAGGACGTCTTCCCAGGACTCACTGGAATATCCGCTACGGGGCAATTCCGGAAACCTTCCGGACCAAAAATCCGCGCAGTCGCATTTGCGGCAATCATGCCCGGAACGCTGTCTGCAGCAGGGGACCCGTTGCACAGGTTCCCAGCCATGGTCGCCCTGCTCTGTACCTGTGTGGATCCAATCAGTTCAAACCCCTCAACAACCCCAGGCCACAATGCGCAAACCTCTTTGTGCTCGCCCAGTTCAGCACCCGAGACCGCAGCACCAACCCGAAAACCTCCGTCTTCGGGTGTAATGTCGCGCATTCCGTCAAGGTACTTCATGTCGACAATCAGGTCAGGCTCGACAGCTTCTGACCTTAACTGAACAAGAACATCCGTTCCGCCAGCTAAAATTCGCGAAATGCCGGGTTCTCCGTTTAAGAGAGCAGCGGCAGTCTCAAGATTCTCAGCCTTCACATATCTCATTTGATTTTTCCACTTTGATATCGTGTGGTGAACAGGTCTTGTTTCATTGAATCCCCCGTCCCAAAAAACACATTTGAACTTCCAAAAGCCACAAGACCCTGCCTCAGTTCAAATCCATCGTCCAGTCAATAGTTTTAATATTTGAATTCTGAATAAACGATTCTGAAATGCTTGTCTGCGTGGACCATTAAATCTTGAACAGCATTTCGCAAAATAGCAAAAAAAACGCCCCCGGACTTTGGGGTATCTGGAGCTGCTGTGACAGCTAGGAATTCTACCCTATCTGGCCACCGTCGTTCCGAGTTACCGCGACAATGCCCGACCGTGGCACAGTGTCTGCTCCATTGGGGAAATGGCTCCCGCCTTTTTCACCGGGGTGTTGGATACCCACAAAAAGTGTCTGGCGGTCAGAGGACCAGCACAAACCGGTGATTTCGCATTCTTTTGGACCGACCATGAAACGCCTGATTTCGCCCGTCGCAGTATCACCGACCAACATCTGGTTGTTGCCCATACCCGCAAAATCTCCGTCATTCGAATATTTGCCGTCGGTCTGAATCCAGAGCCGCCCTATAGTGTCAAAGCTCATTCCGTCAGGCGAATTGAACATGTTGCCTGAATTGATATTGGGAGAGCCGGCATAGGCATCGGTGTGCACATCCGGGTTTCCCGCCAGCGCAAAGAGGGACCATCTAAAGAGGGTTGAGGTGTGGTCCTCGTTTTCCGGCACCCAGCGGACGATCTGACCATACTGGTTTTCTGTACGTGGATTGGGGCCATTTACAGATGTTTCATCGCCTCCGTTATTTGGCTTCATTCCGCGGTTCTTATTGTTTGTCAGGGCAACATAGGCTTCTGTTTTCGTCGGATTAGCGGCCACCCATTCCGGGCGATCCATCGTTGTTGCACCAACAGCCGACGCGGCCTGACGGGTGAATACCCGGATTTCGGCATCGCTCATTCCTGTTGTTTCAGGCGTCAATGCGAGCCACTCACCGGTTAGATCATCATGAAACTTCGCCACAAAAAGCTGGCCGAAACTCAGCAAGTTGCGATTATCGCCCGTTGTGGAATGAACCTCGTCAGACACAAAACGATACAGAAATTCACCGCGTTCATCGTCGCCCATATAAACGACGGCCTGGCCATTGTTCGCTATTACGACTTCTGCGTTTTCATGTTTGAAACGCCCCAGTGCCGTGTGTTTTCTTGGTGTCGAGGTTGGATCAAATGGATTAATTTCAACGACATAGCCGGCACGATTGGGCTCGTTAGAATGCTTTGCAATATCAAAACGCTCGTCAATCCGCACCCAGCCATAGCCCCAATCCTTCAAATTGATCCCGTAACGTTGTTGCTGAGCAGTCCGTTCCAGATTTGGATCTGACGACGAAAAATAGCCGTTGAAGTTTTCTTCGCACGCCAGATAGGTGCCCCAAGGGGTTTCACCGTTCCCACAATTGTTCCACGTCCCAAAGGAACGTGTTCCAAATGGATCTGCAGCCGTTTTTAGTAAATCATGCCCGGCTGCCGGGCCAACAAGCTCCATCGCGGTTTGCGGTGTAATACGGCGATTGAGGTCACTGTCCAAAACGACGCGCCAATGTGCACCTTCCTTGACAACTTCAAAAATTGAAACACCATGTGCCATCAAGCCTTTTTCAACGTCATCGTCAGTTTGGGGTTTATTCTCAGGGCGGTTGCCCCACATAATTTTCCGGTTTGTATATTCATTATTCACAACCATGATGTTTCGGCCATCTCTGGCAAAGAACGACATACCGTCATTGTTATCGCCAAATGCGCTCTTCTGACTTGACGCTGTACCGCGTGTCGCCTCGTCAAATTCAGGAGCGTCAGACCATAGCGGATCACCCCACTGAACGAGCACTTCCCAATCAAATCCTTCGGGAACGGTAACGGTATCATCAGTGTTTGCAGCGACCTGGGCAAAGCCAAACCGGTCCTCTGCTGCATTTGCCGGGTGTATGGATGTTGTCCCAACAAGAAAACTTCCGAGACCGAATGTCATCACCCCGCCAAGGAAACCCCGGCGCGAGAACGCCTGATCAACCACCTTGTCAAAGCCAGTCATTTCCGGACGTGGATCGTTCGCTTCGTCAAATTCATCAAAAGATAGTTCGTCTTTTGTCATTGGGATTCTCTTTAAACTGAACGCTTAGATCTGAGTAACAGACATCAAGAATCTAAGAAACTCTGGCAAATACTATACTAAGGCTTCGTGTCAGCTCTTTGAAAACTGCTGCTCAGAAAATTTATTGACGGAATCTCGCTATAAAATTGGTATGTTCATTATTAACAGTTTTGGACATTCTCAAGTGACATATCGCTGGGGTATTCTTTAACAAAGAATGTGACAGGAGATTTCTATGAACCAGCATGTTGGTAAACAAACCCTTCCCAGCGTTTGCCCGCTGGACTGCCCTGACACCTGCAGCCTGAGCGCCTTTGTCCAAGACGGAAAGTTAGTTGATGTAAAGGGCTCTCATGCCAACCCCTATACCGACGGTGTGATCTGCAACAAGGTTGCGCGCTACTACCCAGAATTTGTGCATGGGAAAAATCGTCTAACGCACCCGCTTCGCAGAACCGGGCCGCGCGGGTCGGGCACGTATACCCGAATAACCTGGGAGGAAGCTTTGGATCTGGTTTCTGAGGGCTTTTCGAAAGCGATAAAAACACATGGTCCACAATCTGTGATGCCCTTCAACTATGCCGGCCCTCATGGTGAATTGGCTGGTGGGTCTATGGACCGGCGCTTTTTTCACAAAATGGGTGCAACCCTTCTTAATCGCGGACCACTTTGTGGCGCCGTACGTGGCACGGCCTATACAAGCCTTTTTGGCGCAGCACCCGGAATGCCACCTGAACAGGCGGTGCACTCTGACCTGATTATTGTCTGGGGCAACAACGTCACTGTGTCGAACCTGCATTTGATGCGAGTCCTTAAAGACGCCCGTGCAAAGGGTGCGAAATTGGTCATCGTGGACCCGAAACGGATCAAGGTCGCGGAGCAGTGCGATTTGTTTGTTCAGATACACCCCGGAACAGACGTGATACTTGCAATGGCGCTGGCCGCAGAACTTGAACGCCGTGATGCGCTTGATATGGCGTTTATAGAAAACTGGACGGTTGGGTTTGAACCTTTCATGGCTCAGGCGCGCCGGTATTCGGTTGACGATGTGGTTTCCGAATGCGGAATTCCCGAAGCGCAGTTTCTTGAAATTGCCGATCTGTTTGAAAGCTCAAATAATATCGCCGCCTCTTTTGGAAACGGCATTGAACGCGGTCGCAGTGGTGGGTCTGGCTTGCGTGCGGCAATGGCGTTGCAGGCCCTTACCGGCAATCACGGACGTCTGGGTGCAGGAGTGATCGCTAAATCGGGCCTTTCTGCGCCCAAGACCCAGGCCCGGCTACACAGTAATGACCTGATCCCCAACGGCACGAGAACATTCAATATCGTCGACGTCGCTGAAAAGCTGCTTGATAAAACGCTGGACCCGCCCGTTATGGCCACAATGATCTACAACCATAACCCTGTTGCAACGCACCCCGATCAGGTGAATCTGATCAAGGCGCTGATGCGTGATGACCTGTTCATCGTTGGGTCTGACATTGTGATGACAGACAGCATGGCCTTTGCTGATGTCATCCTGCCTGCGGCAAGCCACTTTGAATATGACGACATCTATGGGGCTTATGGCCAAAACTATGTTCAGCGCGCCGCACCCGTTATTCCTTGTGTTGGTGAAAGCCTGCCAAACACCGAAATCTTTCGGCGCCTTGCGGCACGCTGTGGCTATGACGGCGCAATTTTCACAGCCAGCGACGAACAGCTTATGGATGACGCAATGGACGGGGCAGATCCTCGATTTAACGATGTTCAACCAAGCCAGATTGCAATGGATAGCTCGCTTGAAATGAACGGGCCTGACGGACATGAACTAATCATGTGCAAGACCGTGATACCGGCAACAAAATCAGGTAAGATCGAACTTTTCTCTGACGACCTTCAAACGAGGTTTGGATATGGTGTTCCAAGATACGAACCCGTACCACAGGATCAGCCATTGACCCTGATCACACCGTCTTCTTCCAAGCGTACCAATGCAACATTTGGCGGTTGTGAAGCTTCAGATTGCATTGAGATCGTTGAAATGAATCCGACAGATGCAGAGGCGCGTGGATTGGTTGACGCTGATAAGGTCACTGTTTGGAACGACCGCGCAGAAGTTACGCTTCGGTTGGTCGTCACAGACGCGACCAGAAAGGGCGTGCTTTATTCTCCAAAGGGTACATGGCTAAATACAAGTGATACTGGACTGACGGCGAACGCCCTAATCCCGTCAGATATCCGCACCGATATCGAAGACGGTGCTTGCTACAATGAAACCTTCGTGGACGTCAGAAAGAGCTACAAAATCGGTCAGCCTTAACCTGCGTGTCTGGCATTGCTGTCATTTGGGGCGTCTTCACGGTCAAACATACCGTAGTCGCGGATGACGCTGGCGACACGTAGTTTATAGTCGGAAAATATTCCTGCACGGCCTTTGCCTTGCGCATCGCGGTGTTTGGTCAGGTTACGCCAGTCCTGCACGGCCTGTTCGTCGCGATAAAGCGAAAGCGAAAGGATTTTTTGCGGATTGGTCAGGCTTTGAAAGCGTTCGACAGAAATGAAACCATCAACCTGCGCAAGCAGTGGGCGCAACTCCGCTGCGATATCCAGATAGTCCTGTTTACGCCCTTCAGCGATCTTCACCTCGAATATAACAGCGATCATGTGCTTTCCCTTTATCGGAACGGTTTGTGCAATCCGGCAACGCCTCCGATACCTATGCTGCGTTTGGGGCAAGGTTCCAGAGGATAAGACTAACTGTAACCACTATTTGATTGCGTTCATGAAATTCTTAAAGAGCGTTTCTGCATTTAGCATGAAGTCATCCAAATTGGCTTTCACATCCAGCACCATCTCGTCAACCACAGCCTTGTTGTGCGTTTGAACAAGGGCGTCGTAGTGGGCAGTTCTCTACTAGGGCTACGCCCAAGAAGAAAAATTCTTTGCCACTCAGGCAGTTTTCCGCATTTCCACAATCAGATCAGCAAGCCTACGCTTTTGGTGGCCCTCCGCGTCAAAATTCTTTGGGTCCAACCAAGTCTCATAGGCCTGTTCAAGATGTGGCCAGTCCCGGTCGAGTATTGAGTACCAAGCCGTATCGCGATTGCGGCCCTTGTAAATCAACGCCTGCTCAAACAGCCCATCATAAGAGAAACCAAACCTTTCAGCGGCTCGGCGAGACGGGGCATTCAGCGCGTCACATTTCCATTCGTACCGACGGTATCCAAGTTCATTGAAAACACGGCGCATCATCAGGTACATCGCCTCTGTAGCAATGGGGGTTTTCTGCAGCTGCGGTGAAAACGCGATGAAGCCTACTTCAATCACCCCATATTGCGGTACAATCCGCAGATAGGATGCAAATCCAACAGCCCGGTCCGCCGCACGATCCACAATTGCATAGAATAAGGGATCTTCGCTTTTACAGGCGGTATCCATCCATTTTTCAAAGGCACCAAGAGTCTCGAACGGGCCGACGGGCATATACGTCCATAGACCTTCGTTGCGACCCGTATTGAACGCTTCGTACAAAGCCGTAGTGTGTTGCGATGTCAGCGGCTCCACCCGGCAGTAACTGCCTTCAGTTGGCGCGTGTGGTGGTGTCTTTTTTGCTGACCAGCCCGGCACATCATCACCAATTGGTTGGCCAATTTCATTCACGCGCCGCGACATTATCTTTCCCTTTGTTTAACGAAATTAGAGACTGACCTCTGATACCACGTCAAAAGTGTATCTGCCGATGTATTGACCCATATTGCGGCATTCCCGGTTCGCCGTTAACCTCCAAAAATGGAAAATTTTAGCAGACCAATTATATGAAACACCAACCATGGATGGGCTTTTCCATCAACAGATCTTCTTCTGTTCCAGTATTTGAACAAATTTGCATGGCTATTCGAAAACAGGCCGTGTCCGGTGATCTGGCTCAGGGCAAAAAGTTACCCCCTACCCGCGTTTTCGCGACAGAGCTCGGTGTGTCGCGCTCAACAATTGTTACGGCCTATGAACAACTTGTGGCCGAAGGGTATCTTCAAAGCATACCGGGATCGGGATACACCGTTTGCCCCATTGGTTCTGTCGAGCTTAA
Source organism: Pseudohalocynthiibacter aestuariivivens (assembly GCF_018457175.1). GTDB lineage: Bacteria > Pseudomonadota > Alphaproteobacteria > Rhodobacterales > Rhodobacteraceae > Pseudohalocynthiibacter > Pseudohalocynthiibacter aestuariivivens. The sequence continues at coordinate 750,388 of NZ_JAGFNU010000001.1, read as the reverse complement.
TGTTTCGGACCACCCTGCCCTTAGCAAACAGCCAGCCGAAACAATTGCTTCGCCTAAGCCATTTCAAGCTGGCCAGCCGGACATGCGTCTGTTCCCGCACCTCCAGTGGGCCAAAACGATTTCCCGCGTTTGCCGGACAAATCCTCAAAGCATGCTGATTGGCAATACAGTTCAGGGGAGTTTTGCACTACGAACGGCTGTCGCCAATCACGTTTCGGATTGGCGCGGGATAGCCGCCTCACCTGACCAGATATTCATCACGGCCGGGTCCGGCGATGCCCTGGAGCTTTGCATCAGAACCCTGTCACAACCGGATGACACGATCGGGCTTGAAGACCCCGGATATTTGCCATTGCAAAGCTTTGTCTCGGTACTTGGGCTTAACCCTGCATACCTCAGCATCGACAAAAACGGCGCGAGCCTCTCAAGCGCAAACAAGAACTGCCAACTCATGGTTCTGACGCCCTCGCATCAGTACCCTCTTGGTGGGGCAATGTCCCCCAGCCGACGGCTTGAATTTATTCAATGGGCAGAGACACACAACGGCTGGATTATTGAAGACGATTACGACAGTGAATTTCGCTATGCAGGCCGCCCCATTCCCGCAATGGCAGGCTTTGATAACTTAAGCCGGACGATTTACATTGGCAGTTTCTCAAAGATTTTTTCAAACAGCCTGCGGTTGGGATACGTAATACTGCCGAGCCCGCTGGTTGGCGCATTCAAAGAAACGCTCAACCGTTTTGGCGTCAGGGCATCCTATATGCCGCAACAAGCCCTCGCAGAATTTATCGAAACTGGTGAGTTTTACCGCCACCTCAGGCGCATGCGGCGTGTGTATGGAGAGCGAAGGAACTTTCTCCTAGACAGGCTTTCTCTTTCTTTTTCTGACCATGGCTCTTTCGAAGATCATCAGGCGGGCATGCAAATCGCTTTTCATTTGAAAAAAACCGGCAATGATGTAGAGGTGTCAAACCGCGCGAATGCTGAAGGTTTAACAACACAGCCCCTGTCCAAGTTCGGTTCAGGCAACTCGGCGCTCAATGGCCTGCTTTTGGGCTTTTGCGGTTTCACAGAGGCTGAACTGGAAGAAGGCCTGCAAACCCTTGAGCGTGTTCTTAAGAGGGGCTGTTAACCTTCGTCAATCTATCAGGAACGCGAAAAAACTCGATGCCCGACTGTCGAGAGAGAGGCACGCGACGGATAATCAGTAATCGTTAGTCCACCATCGACAACCAATGTTTGCCCGGTGATGAATGAAGCGTCATCCGATGCCAGAAAAGCCGCGACATTGGCAATCTCTTCAATCGTTCCCATACGGTTCAACAGCGATGGCGGCATATCCCATTCTCCGGTTTCGCTTCCCTGCGCTGCCAGCGTCTGCTCAGGGCTTGTTTCTATCCAGCCTGGGCTAATGCAATTGACCCGCGTACCAAACTGGGCCGCTTCTGCAGCAAACGATCGTGTCATCCCTTCAACGCCCGCTTTCGCTGCGCCGTACAAGCCCCAATTCCCATGCAGGGTTGCGGTGGAGGAAATGTTGACAATTGCACTGCCTGGGTTTTTCGAGAGATGCGGTAATGCGTGAGCACTTACAAAGTAACATGAATCAAGATTCGCTCCGCGAAAGAATGCCCACCTCTTTCCCGGTGAATCATCCGGAGTGATCCCACAATTCTGGCTGCCGCAGCCTGCGTTGTTCACAACGACATCGATGTGTCCGTATTTTGCAAGAACTGCTGCGATCATGCCTTCAACTGCTTTCTCGTCAGAAACATCTGTTTTGAAAAAATCGGCCGTAAACCCTTCGGCTGCGAAGGCTTCAACTACTTTCTCAGAACGTTCCTGACCACGTGCGACAATGGCAATTTTTGCACCTTCGCCTGCAAACTTGCGCGCTATCGCATTTCCGATTCCAAAGTTGGCACCGGTTACAAGAACAATTTTGTCGTTAAACCTCATGATACGCCCCTCCGATGAATGAATTTCGCTTTAGACTAAGATGCAAAAGTCATTCGGTGGCAAATCTTGATTTTCGGGCTTTGCTATTTCTGCGGATTCTTTTCGTCACATTCTGCGTCTCTTGAGTGTACACTTGGCTGGCTGAAAGAATGGTAAGATTGGCTTTTGGGGACCCGAAACCCAAAGTTTTCTTTATGTTACTAATAATTAATAAATTTTGTTTTTTGGTAACATTAATTATTGCGGCGAGTCGGTTTTTCTTGTATTACCGACCAAACGGTCGGCGTATTATGTGACAAAAGTAAAGGGAGACCACGGTCTATGACTGCATTCATCTGCGATGCCATCCGAACACCAATCGGACGATACGGCGGCGTACTTTCTTCGATTCGAGCAGACGATCTGGCGGCAGTGCCAATTTCTGCATTGAAGGGCCGCAACCCAGAGGTGGATTGGGCCAGCATAGACGATGTGATCTTTGGGTCGGCCAATCAGGCTGGCGAAGATAACCGTAATGTTGCGCGTATGGCATCACTGCTTGCAGGCCTGCCTATTGAAGTTCCGGGAACAACCATAAACCGCCTATGTGCCTCTGGTATGGATGCGGTTGGAATGGCTTCGCGCGGAATAAAATCGGGTGACTATGAACTCGCTATTGCCGGTGGCGTCGAAAGTATGAGCCGCGCGCCCTTTGTAATGCCGAAGGCGGAAACCGCGTTCAGCCGAGCGAACGTAGTTCATGACACCACGATTGGCTGGCGATTTATTAACCCAAAAATGAAAGCCGCCTATGGCGTTGATTCCATGCCACAAACGGCTGACAATGTCGCCGCGGATTACAACATAAGCCGTGAAGATCAGGACGCTTTTGCCGCCCGGTCGCAAGCGCGCTGGGCTGCGGCGCATGAAGCAGGTATTTTCGCTGAAGAGATTGTACCGGTTGAGGTTCCTCAACGCCGGGGTGATCCGATTGTTGTTGATACCGACGAACATCCCCGCCCCGGAACGGATGCAGCGAAGCTTTCCAAACTGCGCGGGGTAAATGGCCCGGACCTGAGCGTGACAGCCGGGAATGCATCCGGCGTAAACGACGGAGCGGCTGCACTATTGCTCGCCTCCGAATATGCGGCTGTGCAAAACGGCCTGATCCCAATGGCGCGTGTTGTTGGCATGGCTGCTGCAGGTGTCGCGCCGCGTATAATGGGAATTGGCCCGGTTCCTGCCACACGTAAAGTCCTGGCGAAAACGGGCCTCTCACTCAAAGACATGGATGTGATAGAATTGAACGAAGCATTCGCCAGCCAGGGGCTCGCCACGTTGCGCAAACTGGGCCTGCCGGATGATGCCGTGCACGTAAATGCAAATGGCGGTGCGATAGCAATGGGCCACCCGCTGGGAATGTCCGGCGCGCGTCTTGTTCTGACCGCTGCCTATCAGTTGAAACGAACAGGTGGGCGCTATGCGCTATGCACCATGTGTGTGGGTGTCGGGCAGGGCACGGCAATCATCATCGAACGAATTTGATCGGAGGAAACCGCAATGTACGCTCAAATGATCAAGACCGCCGGGACCGGCGTTAAATCTCCGGAAGAAATGACGGATCAGGAACGCGCCTTCCAGGCCCGGATCGATGCTGATGAAAAAATCGAACCCAAAGACTGGATGCCCGACGACTACCGCGCCACGCTGATCCGGCAGATCGGCCAGCACGCGCACAGCGAAATCGTGGGGCAGCTTCCTGAAGGCAACTGGATCACACGTGCGCCAACGCTGGAACGCAAGGCGATCCTGCTTGCCAAAGTACAGGACGAAGCCGGCCACGGTCTTTACCTCTACTGCGCGGCAGAAACGTTAGGTATCAGCCGGGATGAGCTGACCGAAGACCTGCTTTCCGGCAAAATGAAATATTCTTCAATCTTCAATTACCCAACGCTGAACTGGGCTGATATGGGTGCTGTTGGCTGGTTGGTTGATGGGGCAGCAATTATGAATCAGGTGCCGCTGCAACGCACTTCTTTCGGCCCTTATTCCCGCGCGATGGTCCGTATCTGTAAGGAAGAAAGCTTTCACCAGCGCCAAGGCTACGACATCATGATGAAGATGTGCCAAGGCACTGAAGAACAAAAGCAAATGGCTCAGGACGCGATGAACCGCACCTGGTTCCCTGCCTTAATGATGTTCGGCCCCTCTGACAAAGATTCAGTCCACTCAACCCAGTCAATGGCATGGAAAATCAAGATCAACACAAATGACGAGTTGCGGCAAAAATTCGTCGATCAGACGGTGCCTCAGGCTGAATATCTTGGCCTTACGATCCCGGATGAAAACGTAAAGCTGAACAAAAAAACGGGCCACTATGATTACTCCGAACCCGATTGGTCAGAGTTTTTTGAGGTGATCAAAGGCAATGGCCCCTGCAACACCGAGCGCCTTAATGCCCGAAACAAGGCGTGGGACGACGGAAAATGGGTGCGTGACGGCCTGCTGGCCCATGCCCGCAAAAAAGCTGCGCGCAAAGCATCAGCCAAAACTGCCGCCGAATAATCCGCGCGAAACGAAAAGGATAAAACCATGAAAAATGAATGGCCTCTCTGGGAAGTTTTCATCCGCGGGCAACACGGTATGAGCCACCGCCACGTGGGTTCGCTTCATGCGCCCGACGCAGAAATGGCAATCAAGAACGCGCGCGATGTCTATACGCGCCGCAATGAAGGCGTCAGCATCTGGGTTGTCGAAGCAGCGCATATCGCGGCCTCTTCCCCCAGTGACAAAGGTCCGCTTTATGAGCCGTCAAATTCCAAAGTGTATCGTCACCCGACCTTCTTTGACATTCCAGAAGACGTAGGGGCGATGTGATGGCGGACAAACTCAACAAAAATGACGCGCTGTTTCAGTTCCTGCTACGCCTGGGCGATAACACCCTTGTTCTGGGGCACCGTGTTTCGGAATGGTGCGGCCATTCCCCGGTTCTTGAAGAAGATATAGCTCTTGCAAACACCGCGCTCGACATGATTGGCCAAACTCAGTTTTGGCTGGGTCTGGCTGGCGAAGTTGAGGGCAAAGGCAGGACCGCCGACAATCTGGCTTTCCTGCGAGATGTCTGGGACTTTCGCAACCTTCTGCTGGTCGAACAGCCTAACGGTGATTTCGGCCAGACAATGATGCGCCAGTTCCTGTTCGATGCCTGGCATTCGATCATGCTTGGCCGTTTAATGAAAAGTTCCGATCAGCGGATCGCAGACATTGCGGAAAAGGCGAGCAAAGAGGTCGCCTACCACCTTGAGCGTTCGGCTGATACGGTCGCAGGCCTCGGGGACGGTACCGAAGAGAGCCATGCCAAGATGCAAACCGCCTTGGATTTGCTATGGCCCTACATCGGGGAAATGTTTGTCGGTGATGAGGTTGACGCAGAAATGGTCAAGGCGGGTGTTGCGCCTGATCCAGCCTCGTTACGTGACGAGTATGATGCGTTAGTAGGCCGGGTACTTGCCGATGCAACGCTGACGACTCCGGACAGCAAGTTCGCCCACAAAGGTGGTAAAACCGGAATGCGGCACTCTGAACATTTAGGCCACATCCTGACGCAAATGCAGTGGCTGCAACGTGCTTACCCCGGCGCAACCTGGTAAAATGTAATGTCAAAACCGTCGCTCAAACAGGTCTGGGAATGGCTTGATGCCGTTCCTGACCCCGAGATCCCCGTGATCTCGCTTGTTGATCTCGGCATCATTCGCGATGTCGATTGGCAGGAAGACACGCTTTGCGTGACGGTAACACCGACCTATTCGGGCTGCCCAGCGACGTCGATTATCAATCTTGATATCGAGACTGCCTTACGTGACCACGGTGTCGAAAAGCTGGAGTTGAAACGGCAGCTTTCCCCCGCCTGGACCACCGATTGGCTGACCGATAAGGGCCGGGAAAAACTGGAAAAATACGGGATAGCCCCACCCCAGCCTGCCGGTGGCCCAAAGCGTTGCCCACTTTGTGGTGGGACTGACCTTGAGAAAATCAGCCAGTTTGGCTCGACACCATGCAAAGCACACTGGCGCTGCCGCGCCTGTGCTGAACCTTTTGACTATTTCAAGTGCATCTAAGGAGGATCCGATGGCGCGCTTTCATAACCTAACCGTCACCGACGTTCACAAAACAATCCGCGACGCGGTTGTCGTGACACTGAAACCCGAAAATGGCGCGGCTGACGCGTTCGATTTCACGCAAGGTCAGTATCTGACCTTCCGCCGCGACTTTGACGGCGAAGAACTACGCCGTTCTTACTCAATCTGTGCAGGCAAAGATGAGGGCATTCTTCAGGTCGGCATCAAGCGTGTTGAGGGTGGCGCATTTTCGACCTGGGCGAATGAAAACCTAACAGTCGGAGAGATATTGGAGGCAATGCCGCCTATGGGTGCGTTTCACACACCGTTGGATGCAGTGGCTGAAAAGAGCTATCTCGGTTTTGCAGGCGGCTCGGGCATAACACCGGTTCTGTCGATCCTCAAAACTGTTCTGACGCAGGAACCAAAATCGGAATTCACGCTGGTCTACGCCAACAAAGGCGTGAACACGATCATGTTCCGGGAAGAACTTGAAGACCTTAAGAACCTCTTTATGGGACGCCTTAACATTATCCACATTCTGGAAAGTGACGCGCAGGACATCGACCTGTTCACTGGACTAATAGACGCCGAGAAATGCAAACAATTGTTCAAGCACTGGATCGATATCAAGAACGTCGATTCCACCTTCATCTGCGGTCCCGAGCCGATGATGCTGACGATTGCAGCCGCCCTACGTGACCATGGCCTGACCGACGCTCAGATCAAGTTCGAGCTTTTTGCCAGTGCACAACCCGGCCGCGCCTCGCGTAAAGTGGTAAGCGTGGATTCTGCCGGAAAATCCAACGAAACCAGTGCAAGTATCACGCTTGATGGTGCGACACGCAGTTTTAATATGCCAAAAAATCAGACCATTCTTGAAGCAGCGCTTGAGAACGCGCTCGACGCACCTTTCGCATGTAAAGCCGGAGTCTGTTCAACATGCCGCGCCAAGGTAACTGAGGGCGAGGTTGAAATGATCGCAAACCACGCGCTGGAAGATTACGAAGTTGCGCGTGGTTATGTGCTGACGTGCCAGTGTTACCCGCTGACCGACAACGTTGTTGTCGACTACGATCAATAGGAGAACCCCATGACCGACGAAATGAGCATTGAAAGCTACCTTTCCGCTGGTGGGGTTCTGACCTCTCCTGGGAATGTACCACCACGGTACCGCGCGGAACTTATGCGCCTGATGGCCACCTTTGTTGACAGTGAGTTGGCAGGTGCTGCCGGATTCGCCGACGTCATCAATCAAGGGCCGGGTATCAAAGAACGCATCGCCGCCGCAAAGATCGTTCTGGAAAAGACCGACAACGCCGACCGCGTTCTAAAAATCATGGGCGAGTTTGGCGCAAATACTGATAGATACGCCGTTCACCACCCCTGGTCGGCACGCCTGGATCGGGACGCTGATATTGGTGCGACCCGAACCGAATCTGACATGCGGCTTGCGGTTTTTAATTATCCGCTTCAAGGGTGGGCCGACGCCGTTGTAATGAACCTTCTTATGGGCCTTGCCGTTGCTGTACAGCTTGAAGAGTTCTCATCTGTATCTTACCAACCGCTGGCCGAGCAATTCCGCGCTATCGCCCCGATTGAGGCCCGCCACGCGGAACTGGCACTGGAGGGTTTGACGAAGCTACTGGAAGACGGTTCGGCGACGGTAGATGTACAAACCTGTGTCAGCTACTGGTGGCCACGCGTCGCGGCAAGTTTTGGCAGCACCAAATCCGGTCGCGCAGATGCGCTTAAGGCCTATGGCCTACGCAAAAACACCAATGCAGACCTAAAATCCCGCTGGGAAACCGAGGCAAAAGCGGTTTTGGGGAGTTTGGATCTCAAAGCTGGGTAAAACTTGATGGCAGAGCCGGAATTGGCCGATTCTGCCACCAGACAAGTCTTGTTTTAAAGGCCACGGACTCCGCTGAGTGTCAGATTGCTTACAATGTTTGCATAGTCTTCGCGTGCCTTCGCGTCTGCCTTGCTGTTCCACATGTAAAACCAGTTGAGCATCCCGAACACAGACATCGTCGCCGCATGAAGTTTGCCTTTTTCGCCTTCAAACACTTCAGGTGCGATTGCCTGCACAATGTCCGAAAGATGTTTCACCAAATCGCGTTGATAGCCGCGCAAAACATCTTGCTGATCGTCCGGCAGCATTGCAAAGCCACCACCCTGAACCCGGTGTTCATCATCAGCCCCCTGATACGCCAGCAAAATGGCGGATACTGTCGCACGAAACCTGTCTTCCGGCGTAAGACTTGCCGGGGCAGCGTTACAAATTCGGTCGCGTAACGCCTTGAGATAAGTATCTAAAATATCAAACAAAAGCGCGTCTTTACCGCTGTAGTAGTGATAGATATTCGCCTTCGATATCCCACAAGCTTTCGCTAGCTGGCTCATCGATGCGCGGTCAAACCCTTCGGTTGCAAATACGCTGGCAGCTACTTTTAGAATTTGCCCGCGTTTCTGGTCATAGTCTTTGGCGATTGTACGGGCCAAAACTCACTCCTTTTTGCGGTTGTCTACGACCCGCTTGGCTTTGCCTTGACTGCGTTCAACATCGCCAGGTTCGCCCACGATGATCTCGGTCGAAATACCAACCATATCCTTAATGCGTTTGGTCAACATCCTGGCCGATGCCGTTTTCGATAGCTCATCCGTCGCGTCCGGATTCGCCTCAACATAAACACGCATGGCGTCCATTCGGCCCGATTTGTAAAGCTCGATCTGGAAATGCGGTGCCAGACCGCCCGTGGCCATCAATTGCTCTTCAATCTGGGTCGGGAAAACATTTACACCGCGCAGAATGATCATGTCGTCCGAACGACCTGTGATTTTTTCCATCCGCCGCATGCTCCGTGCTGTGCCCGGTAAAAGGCGCGTCAAGTCCCGCGTGCGATAGCGGATCATCGGCAGGCCCTCTTTGGTGAGCGTGGTGAAAACAAGCTCCCCCATCTCGCCATCTTCAACTGGCTCGCTCGTGATCGGATCAATGATCTCAGGAAAGAAATGATCTTCCCAGATCACCGGACCATCCTTTGTTTCAACGCATTCGTTGGCAACACCCGGCCCCATTATTTCGGAGAGGCCGTAGATGTCGACAGCATGCATGTCAAATGCGTTCTCGACTTCCTTGCGCATCGCATCAGTCCATGGCTCTGCTCCAAATACGCCGACCTGCAACGAACATTCTCGCGGATCAAGGCCGACCTTGTGGAACTGTTCGAGGATGTTCAGCATATAGGACGGAGTCACCATGATCCCGTCAGGTTTGAAATCGGTTATCAGGCCCACCTGTTTTTCTGTTTGCCCACCTGACATCGGTACAACAGTGGCACCAAGCCGTTCGATCCCATAGTGCGCGCCAAGACCGCCTGTGAACAGACCATAGCCATAAGCGTTGTGCACCATGTCACCCTTGCGAAGACCCGAAGCCCGCAAGCTGCGCGCCACCAGATCAGCCCAATTGTCGATGTCAGTCTTGGTGTAGCCGACAACCGTTGGCTTGCCAGTGGTGCCGGACGAAGCATGCAAGCGGATAATTTCGCTACGCGGAACGGCAAAAAGGCCAAAAGGGTAGTTGTCACGCAGGTCATTTTTGTAAGTGAACGGGAATTTAGCGAGGTCAGACAACGTAGTCAGATCGTCAGGATGAACACCAGCTTCGTCAAAGCGTTGTTTGTACATCGACACGTTGTCGTAGGCGTAACGCACGGACCATTTGAGCCGATCAAGCTGAAGGGCGCGGATTTCATCAACCGAGGCAATTTCAATCGGATGCAGGTCAGATTTCTTTGGTGTCAGATCTTTCATTCTTTCCTCCCTAACGGATCATTCCTGAAACAATTGGCCTTTGATGGCACGTGAAAAACCGCGAAGTTCAGCGATAAGTTTTCCATCCTGATTGGTTACCTTCACATCGTATATTCCACTACGACCGGTCAAACTGACTTCGTGTGCAGTGGCCGTCAGACGGTCACCCACATACCCGGGCGCTATATAGCTGATCACGTTGTGCTGGGCGACTGTCGACTGATTACGGCTATTGCAAGCGAAGGCAAAGGTACTGTCCGCCAGTGAAAACGTAATACCGCCGTGACAAATTCCATGCCCATTTGCATGGTGGCGTTCTACGGTCAGCGCCATGACGGCACAGCCTTCATCCACCTCAACAAGTTCGATTCCCAACCAGCTTGACGCGCCATCGTCTGCCCACATCGCTGCAGCGCTGCGCTCTGCTCTTTCTTTTGGTGTCATTGTCATGATTTGACCCCGGTGAATTTTGGTGCACGCTTTTGCAAGAAAGATCTGACACCTTCAGCGTAGTCTGGAGTTTCTCCGCAAATTTTCTGGCTTTTTGCTTCCAGATCAAGCTGTTGATCCAAGCTGTTTGTTGATGCCGCTTGAATCGCCATCTTGGTCATCCCAAGGCCAACTGTTGGGCTATCTGCCAGTTTTGCAGTCAGGTCGCGTGCTTCACCCATTAACGCTTCGTCTTCAACAGCGCGCCAGATCAAGCCCCAGTCTTCGGCTTTCTGTGCGCTTAATGGTTCTGCCGTCAATGCCAGTGCCTTGGCACGCGCTTCACCCAACAAATGCGTCAACGACCATGTACCGCCGCCGTCAGGGATCAGGCCAACCTTGGCGAATGACTGAATGAACTTTGCACTTTGTGCCGCCAAAACGATGTCACACGCCAGTGCAATGTTGGCCCCTGCCCCGGCAGCAACGCCATTGACAGCACAAACAACGGGGAACTCTAGCGATCTGATCAACCGGACAAGTGGGTTGTAAAAGTTCACCAGCGTTGCCCCAAGATCTGGTGAGCCAGACATTTTTGAAGGATCCCGATCCCCTAGGTCCTGCCCTGCGCAAAACCCTCTGCCCGCGCCCGTCAGAAGGATTGCACGGGCACCTTTATCAAGTGCGGCTTCAAGTTCTGAACGCAGTGCAAGATGCATTTCATCGTTAAAACTGTTTAGCCGATCAGGGCGATTCAACGTTATTTCGACCCAGTTTTCATGCACTTGCGTAAGAATCGTATCGCTCATAACGGCCCCTGCAAAATCATAGAACAAGAAAACATTTGCATAAACCGAACGGTTGGTCAATAAATAATCAACCTTTGATTCTTTGATCGGAGTTTGACCACCATGTCTGAAGACCGGACAGTCCGGACCCTTATAGAAAACGACATTGCCTGGGTGATCATTAACAACCCCCCAGTCAACGCAACGTCGACCGCCGTTCGCGAAGGGTTGGAAACCGCGATCGCCGACGTCGCCGGTGCACGTGTCGCTATTTTGATATGCGAGGGCCGAACCTTTATCGCAGGCGGTGACATGTCCGAATTCGACACCTTGCCAGTCGCGCCTCACCTTCCAGACGTAGTGCAGATGATCGAGGACAGCGAAGTACCCTTTATTGCCGCTATGCACGGAAATGTACTTGGTGGAGGGTTCGAAATTGCAATGGGATGCGCATGGCGTATTGCCGCTAGCGGAACCCGGTTTGGTTTACCCGAAGTGAATGTTGGCGTTATTCCCGGCGCGGGTGGCACCCAACGGCTGCCGCGACTTATCGGTATAGAACCTGCGATTGATATCGCCTGCGCTGGTAAAATTATTAACTCAGAAGAGCTGTACCGGCTCGGCGGTCTCGACCAGGTTGTTGAAGGCGATCTGAAGCAGGCAGCGCTGGCCTTCGCCCAAACGTTGCCACTCCGGCCAACCCCGGTCAGTCAGCGAATTGTTGAGCCGATTGATGAGGCGGCTTTAACGCGCAAAAAAGCTGAGGTTCTGAGACGTGCAAAGGGTCAGCACGCGCCTTTGGATAATTTTGACGCACTTACTTGGGCAGCGCGCCCCTTTTCCGAAGCGCAACCAAAAGAACGCGAACTGCATCTTGCGCTACGCAAATCGCCTGAATCTCGCGCCCTTCGCCACGCGTTTTTTGCAGAGCGACAGGTTGCGAAACCTGCGGCGATTGCTGGCGCGACAGCGCGTGAGGTTGAACACATAGCTGTTGTTGGTGGTGGGTTGATGGGTGCAGGCATTGCAGCTTCAGCATTGAACGCTGGCCTCAAGGTTACATTGATTGAACGTGACAAGACGGCTGCGAATGCTGCGCATGATCGGGTCACAAATTTGCTGGATGGCGCATTAAAGCGTGGAAAGTTAGGGGTTGATCAACACAGGCGGCAACTCAATGCGTTTCGCACATCCGACGCCTATTCTGATGCGGCACCTGCTCAGGTGGCGGTGGAGGCCGTATTTGAAGACGCGAGTGTCAAACAAGCCGTTTTCAGCGAACTTGCCGCATCAATGGATCGCAATGCCATTCTTGCCACCAATACGTCCTACCTCGACCCAACCGTCATTTTCGCAGGCATTGAAAACCATTCACGCTGTATCGGGCTTCATTTCTTTAGCCCGGCACATATCATGAAACTGCTGGAAATCGTTAAAACGCCCGAAACACATCCCGACGTTTTGGCAACTGGTTTTGCCCTTGGGAAACGCATGCGGAAAGTTTCCGTCCTTTCCGGAATATGTGACGGTTTCATTGGCAATCGGATGCTGGCGGCCTACCGTCGCGAAGCGGATTATTTGCTGGCTGACGGTGCCCTTCCCTATCAGGTTGATGCAGCGATGCGTGCCTTTGGGATGCCGATGGGCCCTTATGAGATGCAGGACCTTACCGGTCTGCAAATTGCCTGGGCAAACCGCAAGCGACAGGCCGCAGATCGCGACCCCAAAGAACGTTATGTGCCAATTGGTGATCAGCTTTGCGAAATGGACCGCCTTGGTCAGCGCAGTGGGCGCGGTTGGTATCTCTATGATGGGGATAGCCGCAAACCCCTGCGCGACCCCGAGGTTGAACAGATGATCGCTGACTATTCCGCAAAGCAAGGAATAGACCGCCGAGACTTCACCAAAATCGAGATTTTGTTACGTCTGCTGGCGGTTTTGGCCAACGAAGGCGCGCAAATTGTCGAAGACGGAATTGCCGAGGGGTTTTCTGAAATCGATATGGTGCAGATCCACGGGTATGGGTTTCCGCGCTGGCGCGGCGGGCCGATGCACTACGCCAGGGAAATTGGATGGCGGACAACATCTGAGACGATGAAGACGGTCGCTGGTGAAAGCCCAAACTCATGGCGACTGGCAAACATGAACAACGAAGAACCGAAGAAACTGAAAACCGCAGCAGTTTAGACGACTGATACGGGATGAATTGAAAATTGATCATGAACAGGGAGGATCCTCATGACTAAATTTACAAAATTAACTGGTCTTTTGGCAGGAGCCACAATGGCATTCGCAGGAACGGTTGCATTTGCTGCCGATTACACGCTGACCATTTCAAGCTGGGCCCCACCGACCCACGGCATCAACGCAATGATGTGGCCTAAATTCATCGAAATGGTCGAAGAGGCAACAGATGGTCAGGTTACGGCAGAGCTGAAGCTTGGCATCGCGCCACCCCCGGCACAGATGGATTTGGTACAAGATGGTGCAGCAGATGCTTCGATCATTTTCCACGGCTATCAGCCTGGCCGTTTTGTCACGACAAAACTGATCGAGCTTCCTGGCTACGAAGGCTCTGCTGAGCAGGCATCTGTTGCTTACTGGCGCACTTATGAAGCCTATTTGCAAGCTGCAGATGAGCATCGCGGCGTTAAGGTCATTGCGCTTCACACACACGGCCCAGCACAATTGCATTCGGCAGATGCAGTGACCTCGCTAGACCAAATTTCGGGCCTGAAAGTCCGCATTCCCGGCGGTGTTGGTGGTGACGTTGGCGCCGCACTCGGCGCAACAGGAATTCAGGTTCCTGCGCCCAAAGTGTACGAAACACTTGCCTCAAGAGCGGCTGATGGTGTTGTGATGCCGATGGAATCGCGACGCGGATTTAAACTGACTGAAGTCGCGCAGAACGTTTTCGAAGTTCCCGGCGGCCTGTACCGTGGTTCGTTCGCTTTCATCATGAATGAAGACACTTTTGCCGATCTGCCAGAGGATCTTCAGGCGGCTCTTGAAGAAAAGGTTTTTGGCGAACCTCTGAGCCGTGAGATTGGCAAAATCTGGGACGAGATTGATATGATCGGTCGTACAGCGACAGCCGAAACCGAAGGCAACGCCATCAACCCGGCAAGCGATGCTGATTTGGCAAAATTCAACCAGATTGCAGAAGGCGTCATAGCAAGCGTTATTGCAGAGATTGCTCAAACCGGCATCGACGCTCAGACCGCCTACGAAATGGTCAAAACCGAAATGGCAGCGAACTAAACTGACTTAAAAATCAGGCTGGCTGAGCCGTCTCCGCCAGCCTGAAGCGACACACTGGAGGTAGCGTATTGAAAAACCTGATAAACCTAATGCAGCGCATCAGTTTCTTGCCAGTGCTGCTGGCTTGTTTCGCACTCTTCATTCTGATGGTCATGACTTTTTGTGATGTCATCCTGAGGTCACTTTTTAATTCACCAATTGAAGCTGCAACGGAACTGACCCGCATTTTGATGGCAATTATGGTTTTCTCCGTTCTTCCCATAATCTCGGCTCGGGGTGAGCATATTGCAGTTGATCTGACAGACGGCTTCTTCCATCGCCACCGGCTGGAACGGTTGCGTGATGGGGCTGTTTTTCTAAGTAGTGGGATCATGTTGTTCTGGCCGATTCATCGTGTCTGGCTGTTGTCTGAACGCGCACAGGAATACGGCGATGTGACCGAGTATCTTTCAATCCCACAGTTTTACATCGGTGGGTTCATCGCGCTTGCGACGGCAATTACCTCTGCCGCGATGATCATCACCGGACTGCTTCGTCTTTTTGCCCCCAAACTCTTGCAGGAGAGCATGCAATGACCGCTGCGCTGATCGGCTTTGCCGTTGTCCTGATACTGGTATTTTTGCGCCTGCCCATCGTTTTTGCGATGGGTTTGGTTGGCTCGCTAGGCTTTGCCTACGAACGTGGCGGCGCGATCTTTTCCGAACGCGGCCTGAAGGCCGCAATGTCGATGGTTGGGCGTCAAATCACAGATACTGCGCAAGACTATGGGCTGTCTGTCGTACCGCTTTTCATTCTTATGGGTCTGTTTGTGAACAAGGGTGGTCTTGCGCGCGAACTTTACGCGGTTTCGAACGCATTCCTTGGTCACATGCGGGGTGGCCTTGCCATGGCAACAGTTGCGGCCTGCGGTGGATTTTCCGCGATCTGTGGGTCATCCCTGGCCACAGCTGCAACCATGTCCAAAGTCGCAATGCCAGAAATGCGGCGTTATGGATATGCTGATTCACTGTCGACCGCATCCATAGCAGCAGGCGGAACGCTTGGCATTCTGATCCCACCTTCTGTCATTCTGGTTATCTACGGGTTGCTGACAGAAACCTCTATTGGCAAACTGTTTATTGCGGGGATTATTCCTGGAATGTTGGGTATCCTCTTTTACCTTTTTGCGGTTCGCTGGACAGTGATGCGCAACCCGGATGCCGGGCCAGCCGGTGAACGCACCGGATGGGGTGATCGGCTAAAGGCGTTGCGATCTGTCTGGGCGGTGCTTTTGCTCTTTTTCCTTGTGATCGGCGGGCTCTATGGAATCTTTGATTTCGCGCCGCTGAACCTGACATTTTCACCAACTGAAGCGGCGGGTATGGGCGCAATGGGTGCTTTTCTGATTGCGCTTGGCCGGGGTGGTCTGACAATAAAATCCACCTTTGAAGTGCTCAAAGAAACCTCCTTCACTGCTGCTGCACTTTTTTCGGTTCTGATTGGCGCGCAAATTTTCTCGAACTTCGTCAATCTTGCGGGCCTGCCCGAAGCGCTTATCGGTATGGTCACGGCCTATGATGTTTCACCAATGGTCGTCATGCTGATGATCCTTGGCATCTACATCATCCTTGGCTGCGTTTTTGAGAGCCTGTCGATGCTGCTGCTCACCGTGCCAATCTTTTTCCCGGTCGTCATGTCGCTTGGGTATGATCCGATCTGGTTTGGCATCGTTGTAGTGGTCGTCACGGAAATTTCACTCATAACACCACCTGTCGGTCTTAATGTTTTCATTCTCAGGGCGGTCGTCGGCGATGTTTCAACAGCGACGATTTTCAGAGGTGTCACCCCGTTTTGGATCGCAGATATCTTCCGGTTGGCTCTGATCGTGCTTGTGCCAATCATCGTTCTTTATCTGCCCAATAAGATGGGCGCATTTGGACACTGATGTTTGATCTGACCAACCCACCGGAAGGGTTTCACGAAAACCCCTACCCCACGTACCAATGGCTGCGTGAACAGGCGCCCGTCTGTCCACAAGCTGACGGGTCTTTTGTCATTTCGCGCTATGATGATCTGGACCGGATTTACCGGGACACCAAGCTGTTTATCTCGGATAAGAAAAAGGTCTTTGCGCCAAAATTTGGCGTGGATAGCCCGCTTTTTGAACATCACACAACATCACTTGTCTTCAATGACCCACCCCTGCACACCCGTGTACGAAAAGTGATGGTCGGGGCAATGAACCCGCGTGCGCTGGCCCAGTTGGAACCGGGTCTGGAAACTCTGGTTAGTGGCCTGCTCGACGAGATGGAGGGTAAGATATCCGTTGAACTGATCGAGGATTTTGCAGGTGCAATCCCAATCGAGGTCATCGGCAACCTGCTCAACATACCGCGTGACCAGCGTGGACCATTGCGCAATTGGTCGCTCGCAATCCTTGGCGCGCTTGAACCGAAACTTTCACAAGAGCAACTGGACTGGGGCAATCGTTCGGTTGAAGAATTTGTGGATTTTTTACGCGTCATTGTTGCTGAGCGCCGAAGCCACCCGGGAGACCCGGAAACAGATGTTCTGACACGGCTTATTCAAACTGACAAAGGTGGGGGATTAAGCGAAGTTGAGCTTTACCAAAACTGTATCTTTATCCTGAATGCCGGGCACGAAACCACGACCAACCTGATCGGCAATGCGCTTGCACTGCTTACAGAGCACCCGGACGCGCGGCGCGCGCTTTTGGACAACCCATCATTGATAACAACGGCAGTCGATGAATTCCTGCGTATGGAAAGCCCCAATCAGCTCGGAAACCGGCTGACCACGCAAGACTTAACGCTGCACGAAACAGTAATCCCCAAAGGGTCTGATCTGCATCTTTCTATTGGCGCGGCCAACCGTGACCCAGCAAAATTCGACGACCCCGATCGGCTGATTGTTGAACGAAAGCCGAACAAACACCTCGCGTTTGCCGGTGGTCCACATACCTGTGTCGGCCTGACGCTCGCGCGTATGGAAGGCCGCATCGCCATCGGGCGCTTTCTTGAACGCTTCCCGAGTTACCAACTGACTTCAGGCGCAAAACGTGGCGGCCGCATCAGGTTTCGCGGTTACGCCCGATTGCCCGCCCAACTGAACTAAGGACATCATCATGACGATACAGAAAATCAGCAGTTTTGCCGCCGGTCAGTGGGTTCAACCCGGTCAATCCGCACGTATTATTAAAAGCGCTATCACCGGAGAAGTGATTGCAAAGGCCGGCAATGACGCACTGGATGTGCAATCTATGCTGGATTATGGCCGCGATGTTGGTGGCCCAGCGCTTCGCGCCATGACCTTTCATGATCGCGCCCGGATGCTCAAAGCCGTTGCGATGCAGATCGGAAAACACAAACAAGCACTTTATGACATTTCCTTTGATACGGGTGCGACGCAATCAGACCACCTGATTGATATTGATGGCGGGATTGGCACAATGTTCGTCTTTGCCTCAAAAGGCCGGCGCGAGATGCCGGACGGGCATGTTTATCTGGATGGTGAAATTGAACAGCTTAGCCGGAATGGCACCTTTCTGGGACAACACATTTGCACCCCGCTGCAGGGGGTTGCGGTGCACATCAACGCTTTCAACTTCCCTGTTTGGGGTATGCTTGAAAAGCTGGCACCAACGCTTTTGGCTGGCGTTCCGGCTATCGTTAAACCTGCAACCTCCAGCTGCTACGTCACCGAGGCTTGCGTTCGGATCATGCTCGACAGCGGTCTGTTACCTGCGGGTTCCGTTCAGCTGATTTCAGGTGGCACGGGGGATTTGCTGGACCGTTTGGGAATGCAGGATATCGTCAGCTTTACAGGCTCAGCACATACCGCGCTCAGCCTGCGGTCAGCACCGAACATTTTGCAAAATTCAATCCGGTTTGTTGCGGAACAGGACAGCCTGAATGCTTCGATTCTTGGGGCTGACGCGACCCCCGGCACACCCGAATTTGACCTGTTCGTGAAAGAAGTCAGCCGTGAGATGACCGCAAAAGCCGGGCAGAAATGCACAGCAATTCGCAGGATCATTGCGCCTGAAGTTCAAGTCGAGGCACTAATCAAAGCGTTGTCAGCAAGGCTCGATCAAACAACAATCGGTGATCCTCGCGCTGAAGGTGTGCGCATGGGGGCCTTGGTCTCTGAAAGTCAGAAACGCGATGTTCTGGAAAAGGCGGCGATCATCGGGCAGCAGGCAGAGCGGGTATATGGCGACCCTGACAATTTCACCCTTCAGGGCGAAGGCGCTGAAAAGGGTGCCTTTGTTCCGCCAATGCTGTTTCACTGCGCAAACCCGGACACTTCCGATCTTGTGCATTGCACCGAAGCATTTGGGCCTGTTTCAACTATCATGGGCTATCGTGATCTGGATCACGCGATTCAGCTTGCGAACCGTGGCGAAGGCAGCCTGGTTGCATCTGTCATTACCCGCGATGGAAACATTGCTCGAAATTTGGTGATGGGAGTTGGCGCTTATCATGGGCGCATTTACTTCAACAACCGTGACAGCATGAAAGAAAGCACCGGGCACGGCTCGCCCCTGCCGCACATGGTGCACGGCGGACCAGGTCGCGCTGGAGGTGGCGAAGAGATGGGCGGGGTACGGGGTGTGATGCACTATATGCAACGGACCGCTATCCAAGGCAGCCCTGACATCCTGTCAGCAATCAGCGGAACATGGAATCCCGGCGCACAAGAGATTGAAGGCACGGAGCACCCCTTCACCAGAAATTTTGGCGACCTTGCGATTGGTGAAACGATCCATACCGCATCACGTGAAATTTCGCTGGATGATATCGAGCATTTTGCCGAGTTCACAGGTGACACGTTCTACGCCCACATGGATGAAGAGGCCGCAGCAGCCAACCCGTTCTTTCCTGGGCGCGTCGCGCATGGCTACCTTCTGCTATCTTTTGCTGCTGGCTTGTTTGTAGAACCAAATCCTGGTCCCGTTTTGGCCAATACCGGTCTCGACGGGTTGCGATTCATGAAACCTGTTCAGGCAGGTGACAGCATAAAAGTTCGCCTGACGGTGAAAAAGAAAACGGGCAGAAACGAGGAGTATGGCGAAGTGCGCTGGCACGTATCACTTACAAATCAGGAAGACGAGCTTGTCGCGGAGTATGAACTTTTGACCATGAATGCTTACTGAAACGCGAAACTTGCAGTTTTAAACCCGAAGGGTGGCAAGACCTTGCATCTCTTCGGGTTGCCACCGTGCCGTATGGTCAGGCGAAAAGGTAACGCCTATATAGACTGTATGAATTCACTTGCTGACCACGCCTTTCAAAAATCAGTCGAAGAACTGACCCGAAATGGAGAACAACGGGTCTGGTCAATTATCGTGACCCTTTTCGGGGATCTTGCACAACGCCCCGGTGACCAGATCAGTGGGCCGCTCATGTCGCGTATCACCGATCAGATGGGTATTAAGCCCGAAGCCATGCGCGTTGCCCTTCACCGTCTTCGCAAAGACGGATGGATCAAAAGTGAAAAGGTTGGACGCACCAGTTTCTACAGCCTGACAAACTATGGTCTGGTGCAAAGTGCCAAGGCCACACCACGCATCTACGCCCGAAATGTTAAAACAGACGAAAACTGGCACGTCGTTGTGACAAAGCCAATGACACAAACAGACAGGCAGTGTTTTGAAAGGGATTTCCTTGGTAAGGACTATGTCGTGCTTGGGACAGGTGTTTATCTTGGAAATGGCGCGCCTTCGGAAACTTTACCAGAAGTTTTCGCGCTGGAAGGCAGCACGTTGGTTGTACCAAACTGGCTGAAAAAAACGATTGCCCCTGCGAAACTGGTTTCCGAGTATAAGTCTCTCGAAAAAAACCTGTTGGCCGTAGCCGAGCTTGTAAGACCGGATACCTCTCTCACGCCGCTGGAGATCGCGACGCTGCGTACGCTTGTTGTGCATAACTGGAGGCGCAATCTGCTGCGACATCCGGAACTGCCAGAAACTTTCTATTCAAAAGACTGGCGCGAAAATGAATGCAGAGCTCTGGTCCACCAACTTCTGGGTATGCTCAAACGCCCTTCACTTCGCGGTCTGGAACGCACGACCTGAACGTCCGTGTTTGAGTTCAGTCGATCTAGCTCCCTAACAATTCATCACTTTCAATTCTTGCGACTGTTTCTTTCCAGAGTTCCGCGAATGAACTTGCGAGCATTGATGATGGGCGATGCGCGGGTGTGAGCAATGCAAACCGAAGCACGACTTCGGGGACGTATGGACGAAAGACAATCTCAGGTTCACCGCGTGTATAGAGCCGATAGCTTTCCGCACTTAGCTTGTCGACAATAGCATAGGCCTGCCCTGCTTCAACAAAAGTAAAGAGAGGCAAAAAATACTGCGACTCAAAACGCGGATTGAAAGTTGCCCCTACAGCGTCAAACGTCGCCTTTGTCAAAACATGACTCGAATGCGTGTGCTGCAAAACCGCCATCGGCTTTCCGTCGAGATCAGATGCCGAAATGAGTGGTTTTTCCGCCAGCGGGTCGCGTGCTGGCACAGCACAAACCCCGGTGCTGTTTAAGATATCAGCCTCAACGAGGTTCACACCGGTAATTTTGTCAGCCCCTAAATCAGCAATTCCAAGGTCGAAATTCTGAGTTGCCACCATCTGCTGGACCTGCTGTGAGCTACGTGTTGTTAGAGTAACTTTGACATCATCATTGTCGGCCACAAACTGACTTATGAGCTTGGGTAACAAAAAGACCGACGGACCCGGCATTGCCACAATCTGCAAAACCCCGCTTTTCTTGCTGCTCAGGCTACGAAGGTTTTGTTTTGCTGCGGCCAACCGGTCTAGCGTTTCTGACGCCTCTGCTAAAAGATAATGCGCTTCGGGAACGGCGATCAACCTTCCCTGACGACGCTCAAACAACTTCAGCTGGAGCTCATCTTCCAAAGTACGTAACGACGCGCTGACAGCGGGCTGTGTAAGGTTCAAATTGCGGGCAGCCTGCGAAACTGATCCGCTAAGCATGACTTCCCGAAACGCGGCGAGTTGTTTTAAGTTCAATGTGCAACCCTCTCTTACATTCAGTATAAAAATAATTTATGGAAATCAAAATAATAAAAATTTGATTTTATTGAGTTACCGCGACATTCTGTCAGACATCAAGTCCAAGTCCATATTATGCGAAACATACGCGCCACTTGGATTGAGATTTTTGTTCTGGGAGGAATATAATGACATTGTTTACGAAACTTACGGGCGTCGCATTGGCCAGCGCCATGTTGGCTGGAACAGCCTTTGCACAGGAAATGACCTTTTTCCGTATTGGCACGGGTGGTGCGGGCGGAACTTACTTTCCGATCGGTGGCATAATCGCTAACGCGATTTCGAACCCTCCTGGGTCCCGTGCATGTGACGAAGGCGGGAACTGCGGCGTTCCCGGTCTTGTTGCTATCGCGCAATCCACAAACGCATCAGCGCACAATGTGAATGCGATCCAGGCTGGCCAGATGGAAGCAGGCCTTACAGGCGCCGCAACACTGCATTTTGCTTACAATGGCATCGGGAAATACGAAGGTGACGCAAAACCTGATCTTCGCGTTATTGCGAACCTGTTTCCCGAAGATTTGCACCTCGTTCTACCAAAAGGCTCAACGTTGGACGGGCTGGCTGCACTGGAAGGCAAACGCGTTGGAATCGCCCAGGCGGGTTCTGGTACGCAGATTGCTGTTGAGCTCATCCTTGGTGACCACGGCATAACCCGTGACAACATCGACGAAGCAGAGCTTAACAACAGCCAAAGCGCTGAGCGAATTTCTGACGGGCAGCTCGATGCTTATTTCTATGCTGCAGGTACACCCGTTGCAGCGATGATCCAGCTCGACAACACAAAAGGGATGGAACTTTACTCCTTCACCGAGGAAGAAGTGCGTCAGGCAAATGAAACCGTACCATACTATGTACCGTCAACAATTGCGGCTGGTGTATACCCCGGTGTAGCCTATGACGTTAACACTGTGGCGGTTTCAGGCATGCTTGTTACCAATGCAAACCAGTCTGAAGACCTGATTTACGAAATCACCAAAGCACTGTGGTCAAGCACAGCTCGCAAGTTGTTGGACAACGGTCACCCCAAAGGTCGTGCAATCACTCTGGAAACAGCATTGCTTGGTGTTGACGGTATCGGTGTTCCGTTGCACCCGGGAGCAGAGCGTTACTACCGTGAAATTGGCATGCTCGAGTAATCACTTTCTGATTTTCGTATACCGATAACCCCAAAACGAACGGCAGGCCGTTGCACAGCCTCGGCCTGCCCCTTTTAATCACCCCCCATCCGGAGTGACCAGTATGACTTCGCCTGCCCCACATGAACTTGACGCCAAAGCCCTAGAGGCGCTTGAGCGAAAATATGACTCGGCTCTTGCGACGCGGAACAACAGCCCTCAGCTGACCAAAGTCATGTATTGGGGAACGGTCGCTTTTGCCCTTTATCACCTTTGGACAGCAGGTTTCGGGACACCCGTTGATCATGTTCACATGGGAATTCACCTTTCCGGTTTGTTTATCTTTATATTCGTCGGCTTCCCGCTTTTAAAGCTTGCACAAAGCTACGAGCACCGCCCCGGACGCATTCTAGCCCCAGGCAACGTCCCGATTTATGATTGGGCAATCATGATCCTTGGCGTCTGCGCAGCTTTGTTCTTATGGCTTAGTTGGCGCGGTTTAGATAGTTTTGGTCTGGCTATTCCTGAACAGGCGCTACGCCAAGGCAACCCAACCGGGCTTGATGTGTTTTTCGGATCTGTTCTGATTTTGGCAGTCCTTGAGATTGCACGGCGCACCATCGGATTTGTGCTGCCAATGATTATCAGCGTCTTCATGATCTACGCCCTGTTTGGCCCTTACATGCCCGCTCAGATTTTGCGCCATCCGGGGGTCGACTGGCACCAGTTCGTAAACAACATGTATTTCCCGGCCGAAGGTATCTTCGGCGTCACGCTCTGGGTTGTTTCGACGGTCGTTTTCCACTTTGTGCTGTTTGGCGTTGTTGCCCAGCGCATGGGGCTTGGTCAATTTTTCGTCGACAACGCCATGATCGCAGCAGGCCGCTACACGGGCGGGCCAGCGAAAGTTTCAGTGGTTTCATCCGCTTTCTTTGGCACGATATCCGGCTCTTCCATCGCCAATACGGTTTCGACCGGCTCGCTCACGATTCCGAATATGAAAAGAATGGGCTACCCCGGCCATTTCGCTGGTGGTGTGGAGGCGGCCGCAAGTGCAGGTGGGCAAATTACACCGCCAATTATGGGGGCTGCCAGCTTTCTGATGGCCGAGTATCTTGAGGTGCCATACACAACAATCGTTATTGCCGCGATCGTTCCTGCGATGATGCACTACATCGGTGTCATGTCGATTGTTCATTTCACTGCTAAACGTCTTAACCTGCCGACATACACGAAAG
Organism: Pseudohalocynthiibacter aestuariivivens; assembly: GCF_018457175.1. Classification (GTDB taxonomy): domain Bacteria; phylum Pseudomonadota; class Alphaproteobacteria; order Rhodobacterales; family Rhodobacteraceae; genus Pseudohalocynthiibacter; species Pseudohalocynthiibacter aestuariivivens. The sequence continues at coordinate 726,600 of NZ_JAGFNU010000001.1, read as the reverse complement.
ATGAATTACCCAATCTCATCAAAGTCTGGCGTGAAGGCTGGTTCACAATTATTCCGTTGATCGCTTTGCTGATTGTTCTGTTCTCTGGTTATTCCCCAAATATGGCTGCGTTCATGGGTCTCAATCTTTGTGTCGTCGTCGGGTTTTGTGCCTTGGACAAACCCAAAACCTTGATCGTTCCCTTCGCCTTGCTGGGTTTCATTTTCTGGAAAGCGTCCCCCATGAGCGGTGAAGGATTTTCGCCAAATTTGGCGGGCGTTCTTGCCGCGCTCACAATACTTGGTTCACTTCATCGCAATGAGCGTCAGAATTTCCGCGATCTCTTTGATAGCTTCCATGTCGGCGTTCAATATGCGCTCGCCGTGGGCGCGGCTTCGGCAGCTGTTGGAATTGTCGTTGGGGTTATCAACACAACTGGTGTGGGTTTCCGCCTCGGCTTTATGGTGACCAATGGCGCCGCTGATATGGCTGCTGTCCTTCATCCGTTACTTGGGTGGATTCCTTCTGAGGCTTTCTCACAAGCCGGAATTCAGCAGTTCCTATCACTCGTGCTGATAGCAATCGCCTGTATCTTGATGGGAGCTGGCTTGCCGACGACGGCGCTCTATATCATGCTGGTATCTGTCGCGCAGCCAGCACTTTCGCAACTGGGTGTTCCCGCGCTCGCAACGCATATGTTCGTACTTTACTATGGGGTTATTTCCGAGATTACGCCGCCGGTCTGTGCCTCAGCCTATGCAGCAGCTGGTATTGCCGGCTCAAACCCGTTCCGCACCGGTATTAGTGCGTTCACACTGGGGCTGGGAAAACTAATGGTGCCGATGGTTTTTGTCTACGCACCAACGATGCTGATCGTTCTGCCCGAATACTTCACGTTACTGTCCTTCCTGCAGGTTTCACTGACCTGCGCGGCTGGTGTCTTTGTAATCGCAACAGCGGTCTCAGGTTTCTTTTTAACCCCTCTGAATGGCATCTGGCGCGTTATTGCGGCCATTGGCGGGCTGTTTCTGGTGGCCCCGTCTGGTCAAAGCGATCTGATTTCGCTTGTTCTTTTGGTTCCGGTGTTTTTACAACAGCAACTTCAGGTTCGAAAAACAATCAACGCGTGAGCCCAGAATGAAAATTGAAACTCAGTCCCCTCCTGTAACCGTTGTTGGTGCGGGTATAGTGGGAATTTGCACGGCGCTCGCTTTGGTTGAACGTGGTGCAAGCGTAAAACTGATTGATCGGGATGAACCTGGGCAGGGCGCGTCTTTTGGAAACGCCGGGGTCATTTCACCCTGGTCTGTCGTACCCCAATCCCTTCCCTGGCTTTGGAAGAACATCCCAGGCTGGTTGATAGACCCCGAAGGCCCAATTCGGCTACCGCTAAGCTATATGCCGCGATTTCTGCCTTGGGGCGTTAGATTTCTTTATGCCGGACGTGCAAAACGCGTGCGCGAAATTTCAGATGCAATGGAGACATTGAACACTTCAAACATTGAACTATTCAGAAGACACCTTGCTGGTACGGGCCATGAAAACCTGATCGAAGACAGCTACTACGTTCACGTGTACCGCAATCCAAAACAAGCAAGCGTTGCGGGCCTAAGTTGGGATTTACGCCGTGAAAAAGGTGCGCAGGTAGAAGTCGTTGACGGTGAAGCACTACGTCGGTTGGAACCAGCGATATCGCCTGACTACAAGGCAGCGATACTAATAAAGGGTCAGGCACGCGCACGCGACCCCGGACGGATTGGACAAGTGCTGACAGAAAAGTTCTTGTCTCTTGGAGGGGAGGTTTTGCGCGCAACAGTCAGGGGTCTTGAAAAATCTGACAACACGTGGCTGATCACCACTGATCAGGGGGCCTTTCCTGCGGAAAAGATCGTGGTTGCTGCAGGTGCCTGGTCGGCAAACCTTTTAAAACCGCTGGGTCTCAGCATACCGCTTCAGGCCGAACGCGGATACCATATCATGTTTGAAAATCCCGGTGTTGAGCTGAACAATTCCGTCATGGATGCGGACTTCAAATTCGTTTCAAGTTCGATGGAGGGCGGCCTTCGCTCTGCCGGAACAGCAGAGTTTGCAGGGCTAGACGCCCCCCCCACAGAGAAGCGGGCACAGATGCTGATTGGACAGACGAAAAAAATGCTACCTGACCTCAATACAGAAGTGACGAAAAGCTGGATGGGTGTGCGCCCGTCATTCCCTGACAGCCTGCCTGCAATTGGGCCCATTCCCGGGCAGAGCGGTCTATTTGCAGCCTTTGGCCATAGCCACTACGGGCTGATGATGGCTCCCAAGACAGGTGAACTGGTGGCTGACGCGGTGCTAGAGGCACGGAGCAATACAGAGCTTTCGCCTTATCGGATCGATCGGTTTTAGCACTTCCCCTTACAGACGGACCAAGTGAATGATTTATCAAGGTGGACAGAACATCTGTGGTGTTTCAATCGGGGTATTATGCCTTGATTCAGGTTTTCCAAAACCACCGGGACATATCAAAAACCCATCAAGCCTTCCATTTCCGGTGCTCTACGAAACGGTTGTCGGAGCATCGATAAAAGACTTGCTGGCAAACCCCTCACCCGAATTCCTTGCACCCTTTATCAAAGCGGCACAGCATCTAGAACGGGAAGGAGCGCGTGCGATCACCGGTAGTTGCGGTTTTCTTGCCATTTTTCAGCAAGAACTGTCCGATGCTGTAAACATTCCTGTCTTCGCCTCAAGTCTTATTCAAATTCCTTTGGCCTACAACATTGCCGGGCGCAAAGGCCCGGTTGGCGTTTTGACTGCCTGCCGCGAAAGCCTGACTGACAGGCATTTCGAATCTGTTGGCGCTGCAGGCATTCCCGTTGCGGTTCAAGGCATGGAACATCAGCCCGAGTTCACCGAGGTAATCCTACAAGGCAGACGCAATGCGATGGATCTGAACAAAATCGCGGCCGAAGTGCTCGAATCTGCCACTGAACTGGTCCGTAATAATCCCGACATGCGGGTATTGGTTCTGGAATGCACCGATATGCCACCCTATGCGCATCTTCTGCAGAAGCACCTGAAAATGCCGATCTTTGACCTGACTACATTAACGGCGATGGTACATGAAACGGTTACCCGCGCACCCTATCCGGGCTTCATGCCTTATGAGTAAATCCTCAAACGGCAAAACTATCAACGAAGCTGAACAAATCCGGAAAGAACCTCTTTGATCTGCGCACGTGCGGGATTTTCAGGTAGGTGAACTGCATAGCAAGACAACACAATTTCCGGAGCACGCCTGACAAGGTACAATTCTCCCTTTGATAGTGGTTCTTCCAGCATGTTTACAGGGAAATATCCGATCCCGCCGCGTTTCGTCAGATAACGCAGCCCCATCATCGCGTTTCCAAGGAAAATATGCTGCTGGCTACGCTCTGGCAGGATATCCTGCAACTGGGCCTGGTATTGCGCCCCAAGTTCTAGGTTCATGAAAAGTGGGAAGTCACCATCCTCGAAGTCCGATGCCTTGTCTGACACAAGCAAAAGCTTTTCTGGGGGCAATTCCACCACACCAAACCGCGTTCCAACGGGGGCATCATTGGTAATTGCAATATCGACCAACTGTTGGCAAACCGCCTCGTGCATGTTCATCGAGTGATCGTAATTAAGCGTCATGGGCAGCTTGCCCAGCTCCGTCTCAAGCCAGATTGCAACGTCCACCAAAAGCGGGTCCCAAATGCTAAGCTGCGTCCCCAAACGCAATGAAAGGCGGTTTTTATACTGGCCGGACAGTTCGACACGCACGTTGCTCCATGTTCTCAGCATCTGCTCGGCGTAGGGGCGAAACTGACGGCCAGAGGCCGTAAGGCGCGTTCCACCCGGCCCGCGGCTAAACAGCTGCGTACCCAGCGTCTCTTCCAGCGCCTTGATCCGTGCGCTTACGGCTGTTTGAGTGACGTTCAGATGCTGCGCGGCACCATGAAAGCCGCCAAAATCAGCGATTGCTAGAAATGTTTCAAAGTTTCTGATCTGCATAACTGAGAAATATTATTGTTCGAATTGATTAAATCAATTCATTTTTTTTGTTACTCAACTAACGTTAATGTTTTCTCAACGCTAACAAAGGAAATGCAGATGCTAGACAAAAGCCACAAACCCACCTGGACCAGCTTTGAAAACGCAACCAAGGAAGACTTCCTTGCGGTCATGGATTATGAAGATGACTACAATGCCGGTCTTGTCGACAGGTTGCTGGACAGCATCAGGTCACTTGACGAAGAGTGGACCCCCTACCCGGTCAACCGCTACCAGCATTGTCTGCAATCAGCGACCCGCGCGCATGAAGACGGTGCTGACGAAGAAATTATCATCGCAGCGCTTATCCACGATGTTGGCGATATCCTGTCGCCCTACAACCACGGAGAGCTGGCTGCGGCGATCCTGAAACCCTACGTTTCGGAAAAAGCTCACTGGATCATTCAGCATCACTGCGTTTTTCAAGGGTACTACTACAACCACTTTCTGGGCGGTGATCGGAACGCGCGTGAAAAGTACAAGGACAGCCCATACTATGAGGACTGCAAGTATTTCTGCCATACATACGACCAGACCTCTTTTGACCCCAATTACCCAACCAAACCACTGGAGTTCTTTGAGCCTATGTTGCGTCGGGTCTTTTCAAAAGGCGAGGGCCATATGGAACTGAACGAAACGCTGGACGACAGCGCAACAGCAACAACAGCGGCTGAGTAATCCGACTAATTTGAAATTGAGGCTCCCTGCTGCTGCCCAAAGGCAGCAGCAGGGAGCCTCGAATGCCCGACCAGAAGTTAGGGACGATGACCGGGCATTGGCGTCGCGAGCTCCCATAATTCGAACCGATGGGATTCGCTAAAAAACATTAACTAAGAACGAGCTGGCCTTTCATATTTGGATGGAAGGTGCAAAAAAATGAGCCAACCATGTCCTCGGTCACTGCGAGTTCTGCGCTTTGGCCCTGCCCAAGCTCCCCTGTATCCCAGTCCCCACTTTCAGCAGTCGCCGTATGTGGGCTCAGATCACGGTTCGTCCACACGATCCGATCGCCGGGATGCACTGAAATCGTTTCGGGAACAAAAGCAAAGTTTACAATATCAACCTCGTGCAGTTTCGAGGATTCATGCGCCCGCCCTTGCCGAGAAAAAACAGCCAACGCGATGGGCAAAGCCATCGCATTGGTTAGGATTTGACGTCTTGAAACTTGCCTCATTTCAGAGAGCTAACCATGCTTTCAGCATGGCCTTCGTGGACTTTGAAGATTTCAAGACCTTGCTGGAACAACGCTTTCACTTCGGCGTTGTCGATGCTTGGGATGAAAGTGTTTTCGACAAGGTCGTTAACCGCCTTGTGATAGGCTAGTTCGTTCGACGCGTAAGCCATATCAAACTCTTCCGCTCTGAGGGCTGCAAGATCATTGATGATCACCTCGGCGTTCTCATTCAGGGTTTGGCTAAAATCATTGTCTTGCGCCTGTGCACCAAGCTTTTCGAGCAAAGCGAGCGCGGCTTCGTTGACCGCTTCATGGTCGTTGATCATCGTTTGCGCAAAGTTGCGCACTTCGGGGTTTTGCGAAATGGCGAGCGCCAGATGTGCATAACGAATGTCGATGTTGTCAGCGGTGTATGCAACATGCGCGATTTCCAGATCGTTTAGTTCTGATGGTCCGCTTGCGTGTACAGCACCCATGCCAGTGGCAGTAGCGATAAGTACGGAAAGAATAGTGGCCTTCATTTTGGTTTCTCCCAATGTGTGTCAACGTAATCAACAAACGCCAATTAAGTTGAACTTAGAATGCCGTGGGGTTCAAAGTATCTGCTCAATCGTTCAGAACTCTGGACGAAAACGATTTAATCTGTAATGTGAAATCTATGTTAGATTTGCTCAGCGATATCCTCACCCGCTTGTCCGTCAAGGGAACACTTTACTTCCGCACCAGCTTTACGGCGCCTTGGGGTGTGGAAGTCCCTGCCTTTGAAAATGTTGCGAGGTTTCATTTTGCACATCGCGGAAACTGCATCATTCGCCTGACGGAGACCGGTGAAACCGTGAAAGTAGCGCAGGGCGATCTTGTCATCATCCCACATGGCGTGGGCCATAGCCTTTACTGCCACACAACATTGCCGGAAAACGTTATGAAGCTGGACAGGGTTTTGGAAGAATCCGGTTACACCGGCGAAGGCGTTTTGGTGCATGGCGGCCCGGACGAGGAACATGAAGCTCAGTTAATCTGTGGGCATTTTTCGTTCGCTCCGGGGTCGCGTCACCTGATCATTGAACGCCTGCCATCCTTTGTTCATATCCAAAACTATGGCGAAGATGCTGGCACCTGGATGGAGGCAACCTTGCGTGTGATCGGCAACGAAGCTGGAGTCGCACGGTTAGGGGGCGATCTTATTGCACTCAAGATGTCCGAAGCAATCTTTGCCCAGGCCATTCGCGCCCATATCGAAAAGCAGGCCTCTGATGACACAGCCCTGTCCGGCTTTGCTGACCCGCATCTATCGCGTGCCCTAACAGCATTTCACAAGGACCCAGCAAAGAATTGGAGCGTCGAAAGCCTTGCACGGGTCGCGGGTTTATCACGCACGGGATTTGCCCAGCTTTTCGCACGCAAAATGACAGTGACACCCATGCAATATCTGACAAGCTGGCGCATGCAGATCGCCCGACAGGGCCTTGCAGAACGCAACCTCAATGTGTCGGACGTCGCGGAACTGACAGGTTACGCTTCGGAATCTGCATTTTCGAGGGTGTTCAAGAAAGAGGTTGGGCTAACACCTGCCGCATTCAGATCAGTTCACTAAGTTTCATAATCAGAAAAAGCACGCTCGTTCTCTATTCAGATATGAACTGAACGATCTGCATAATATTGCGTACGTTCTGGCTTTGATCGTACAAACTTCTGATCATAAATTCCACTCACGTCGAGACGACGTCCGACCGTATCTTTATTTGAACTCACGAATGGAAAATGATCATGTCCCTACGTTTTGTAACAAAAACCATCCACGCATACCTGGACTATCCCGTCGCTATGGCCCTAATCACACTCCCTTTTGTCCTTGGTCTTGGGGATAGTAACGTGTTCGCACTCTGGCTTTCTGTCGTAACTGGTGTCGCCGCTTTTGTTCTGACCCTTTTGACAGACCACCATTTGGGTGTTGTCCGCATACTGCCCTATAAGTTTCACATGGGTGTTGACTTGGCAGTTGGTCTGACTTTCCTGGCTGCGCCAACACTTTTTGGCTTTAGCGGAATTGACGCACTTTTCTATTGGCTGAATGGCGCTGCAGTTGTCACTGTAATTTCGCTTCATAAACCAGAAGAAAGCGTTGTTTCAGTCTGATCCACAGCCTGCCAAGTTACAACTTGAAAGCGCGCCCAGACTTTTGAGGCGCGCTTCTTACCTAAGACTATTGCTGTTTTCGGTATTCATGTACAGGGAGCCCTCCAAGCTCCCAGTCTTCGATTTCCACAACATCGATCACCACAAATATCGTTGCAGGTGATTTACCCAAAACATCCACCAGCAAATCGGTCGCTCCTTTTATAAGCCGGTCTTTGTTTTCGAGTGTCGTTTTTTCTGGGGTTAGTTAGATATTAACGTAAGATATATCTGGTCCTTTCAGACGGTTTCGGAACTCTTTAAAATATCAAAGACCTTTGAGATGATCTGCCAGAGTCTGTAGTGCTATATGAGGGTCAAAAAACCTGTGGAATAGAGATCGGCAAATGCCAGTTCAGGCTGACACGTAGGTTAAGAGAACTGGAACCTAACGGCGTCGTTATAAGGGATGTAAACCCAGCGTCGACGCCATCGGTCGAGTATTCACTGGCCGACCTTGGCGCAGAGCTGGTCCCGCGAACGAGGCAATCGTGAATGTCGGACATTCGTTGAAGGAACGGCACGGTAAAATAACTTGCCGTACCGTACGAAACGCAATGAGACAATCTATGACTTAGCAGACAAAGCAGCGCGAATTTTTTCAGCGTTTGCTTTCAGAACCTCAGCATCTTCCATATTGCCGGGAGGACGCAACCGGACCCCTTCGAAACGCGGCAACACGTGGTAATGCAAGTGGAAAATTTCCTGACCTCCAGCAGTCTCGTTAAATTGCTGAACTGTCACACCGTCCGCCTCAAACGCTTGCATCATGGCTCTGCTGATTTTTTGCACAGTGTTCAAACAAGCAGCCATCTGCTCAGCCGACGCATCCAGCATATTCCTAGCCGGTGTCTTTGGAATCACCAGAACATGCCCGTCCGCGCGTGGCATGATGTCCATCATGGCAAGCGTTTCACTATCTTCATATACACGCATGGAGGGAATTTCATCCCTCAGTATTTTCGCGAAAACATTGTCGCTGTCATAACTCATTTTTCAAACGTCCTTGATTTTGCTGTTGGCCCTAAGCTGGCTGTTTTGACTGGAAATTGCAATTTGGTTCAACTCATTTTTTGTATCCAGAACGCGTAACACCGCAGTTTCTGACTGAGTTTTACCAAATGTACGTTCCTGTCTTGTATTGACGCGTGCAACTTGGAAACGACCTGATAATCGTTCAGAATTTCAGGAATTGATTGTGCAGCTTACACAGTCAAAACCTTAACAATTTACTAATCGTTGAGAACCTTGTTGCCAATTCATGGCAGTTAATGAAAATTAAATGAAAGACGTTTCCCCTGACGCGTTTAATCTGCTTATCTATCCATGACCTAGATACCAAAGGAGGCACCACTCAATGGATCTGGCAGTCATTCTTATTTCGCTCGGAACCCTCTTCGTTGCCGGGCTTGCCGCTGATCAGGTAGGGCATCAGACACGTCTGCCACGCGTCACGCTTTTACTGGGCTGCGGTATCATCGCGGGCGGCGCTGGTTTTGATGTCATCCCAACCGAAGTTGAAGCCTGGTACGAGTTTCTTTCAATCGTGGCATTGACCATGGTCGCTTTTCTGCTTGGCGGATCCTTGACAACAAAAAATCTGAGAAAGCATGGAAAACCAATTGTCGCAATATCGGTTTCTATTGTGCTTGCAACGCTTGCCATTGTTAGCGTTGGGCTTTGGTTGCTGGGAATGGACATAAAAATTGCCCTGCTTCTTGGTGCTATCGCGACAGCAACTGACCCCGCAGCAACCCAAGATGTCATACGCCAGTCCGGCGCAAAGGGCGCATTCCCGAAAACACTGAAAGGTATCGTTGCGATCGACGATGCGTGGGGTTTAATCGCTTTCAGTTTGATTGTCGTAGTTGTGCATCAATTAAACGGAAGCGGCGACGCAGAGATACTTTCTGGCGTCGCCCGCGAACTTGGTGGTTCAATCCTGCTTGGGGCTGTAATCGGGTTTCCCGCCGCATATCTAACAGGGCGACTAACAGGGGGAGAACCGTTGCAAATCGAAGCGCTCGCTCTTGTCTTTCTAACTGCGGGGTTTTCGATCTGGCTGGAACTTTCATACTTGATAAGCGGCATGACTGTTGGTGTGATAATCGTTAATCGGGCACGCCACCATAAACGCGCTTTCCATGAAATAGAACATATCCAATGGCCCTTTATGATCCTGTTTTTCATTCTTGCGGGCGCTTCGCTGGAACCCGCTATTCTTATCAAGATTGGGTGGATCGGGGTTGCCTATGTGGTTTTCCGGTGCGTGTCCCGAATTGTGGGTGGATGGTTTGGTGCTCAGGTTGCTGGCGTACCAAAATCTGAGCGCCCGTGGTACGGTGCCGCGCTGATGCCGCAAGCCGGGGTGGCGGTTGGTATGGCATTGGTCGCAAGCAAACAGTTTCCGGACTGGGCTGAAACAATCATGGCACTCACAATTGGAACGACGGTCTTTTTCGAAGTTCTGGGACCTGCGGCAACGTCGTTTGCCATTGGTCGTGTGAACACAGCCAGGGGTCAGGACCTGAAAGATTCTGAGGCCACTTAAAAGCTTTCGGCTTGAACTAATTTTTTAGCGCGTACGAAAACCAATCATAAATTGTTTGTCGTACGTCCTGATCAAAAGCGGACCGCCTGAGTGCCGTTTCACCCCACCCAAGACGCTAGAGTAGGTCCCTTTTCACCCGAAAAGACAGATATCTATGCGAAGATTTTCGTTTTGCCTTAAATCGAATTTCTCGCAACATTGCAGGCAGAACCGGTAATAGAAAACCGTTCCAGTATTGCAGCACAACGACTGAGAGAGACTCGCTAACGACAGGTAGCCACTAGTTGTGTGCGGTCGATAATGCGCTCTTTTGCGTCACTCAAATTCCGGTGCGAAATTCACCTTGTCGTCCAGAATAAGCTGAAAAAACTCACATCCGTTGTTCTCATAGTTAAAATGCGTCCAAGCGCGCAAGCCAAACAAAGTGGGTGCAAACATCAAGATCATTTCATTGAGCGAATCCAGAGTGACATCTGTTGCGATTGAGCGCGTCTCTAGCATAACATTTCGCGCGTCTTCAGGCATAAATTCAAACTGCATTGCGTAAGCTAAATACTCGTCCTGAGCGACACTTCCACTTCTTGTTGTTAACGTTTGATGCGCAAAAGCATGGGTCAATTCATGCACGATAACACTGTCAAAAACGATATTTTCTGAAATCAGTATAAGCGGGTCATCCTCAACCAAAACTTCAGGAATACGGGATGGTCTAATGACTTCGACAACAGAGTCTTCACACCTAAACACACCCAAGCAATCAAAATGGTTAAGCCTTGGTTGCTCTGTAATTTTAATTTGAACTGGTTCCGCCTGAAACAGATGGCACGCATTCAACTGATCACGTGCCTGTTCTGCAACTTGGCAGATGTGCTGGGCAAGAGCGTTGTCAGATGAATCGACGCTGATCTCCAAATTCTCGCACTGTACGACCTCAGATTTTGCTATGGGCGCTAAAGCAAAACTCCCAAGTACTACTGTGCAAAAGCTTGTGTTCCTTAATTTCATCGTAAACCGCATTGCACCCAGGCCAAGTAGTTCTGCAAAATCATCTCACCTAATCTAACCCCATATTTCTAGGCTTAGTTGAGATTAATCACATTCTATTCAGGCAGATGAAAAGCGAAGTCGAAATGATGATCCGACGCAGCTATGCTAACTGAACAATCGATGGTTCACTCGGACGAACACCAACAGTAATTTCCAATATGCAAATCGAACTATTTTTCACTGCGCCGTCCAGCCACCGTCAACTGGAATAGACGTTCCGGTTACGTTGTGGGCCACTTTATTGCACAGCCAGACACAAAGCTCTCCAATTTCAGAAGGGTCCGAGGTGCGCAGGCTCGGCTGCTTTTCCGCAAGAAGGCTTGCAACGCCCTTATCCCTGTCACCACCTAACTCTGCTGCGCGCGCTGCAATCTGTGGCTCGATAATCGCGGTTTCCGTCCAACCCGGGCAAATGCAGTTGACGGTCACACCTCCGGTCGACCTTGACCCAGCCGACGCATATTCAAGCGCCGCAACACGGCTAAGCCCGACGAGGCCAAATTTGGAGGACACATAGGGTGCCTTGTTTTGCGAAGCAACCAAGCCATGCACTGACGCGATGTTGACCACCCGGCCAAAGCCACGCTCCGCCATTGATGGCATCAGATGGCGCATGATGTGAAACGGTGCACTCAGGTTCACCGCAAGAACCGACTCCCAGATTTCAGCGGTGGCATCCGCAATCGACGTGGTTTTCTGAATGCCCGCATTGTTGACCAGGATATCAATCTCGCGCCAATCGCGCAGCGCTTTGACCATTCCGTCAATTGCCCCAGCCTTGCTGAGGTCGGTGTCGAGAAAGATCACATCAGGTGCACCCGCGGCACGCACCTCTGCCATGGCAGCCTCTGCTTGTTCGGGGTTTGCAAGACCATGCAGTGCAACATTTGCGCCAGCGCTGGCAAGGGATTTGGCAACCGCCAGCCCGATTCCTTGTACCGATCCGGTAACAAAGGCTGCCCGGCCTTCTAGTGAATTAACTGTCATCTTACCCCTCACTTTCAAGCTGCGCGCGCAATTCAGTTTTCAGAACCTTACCATAGTTGTTCTTTGGCAGTTCGCTCACGAATTTATAGAGTTTTGGCCTTTTGAAACGTGCTATTTGATCAAGGCAAAAGGCATCAAGCACTGCTGAATCAACCCCGTCTGAAACAACGAACGCCGCAACGATTTCACCCCATTCCGGATCTGGTTTGCCGACAACGGACACTTCGGAAACATTTGGGTGCAAAAGCAAGGCTTCCTCGACCTCGCGCGGGTAGATATTACTGCCGCCCGAAATCACAACATCTTTTGAGCGATCATGCAGCGTGACAAAACCGTCCTGATCCATCGCACCCATATCACCTGTCCGCAGCCAGCCGTCGATGATCGTCTCGCTTGTGGCTTTCTCGTTTTGCCAATAGCCGAGCATGACGGGCACGCCAGCAACGCAAATCTCGCCAATTTCACCCGTTGGCAATTCCTGCCCATCGGCACCGCAAATTCGGACCGTTACCATGCTTTGTTCAACCCCAACGCTTGACAGTCGCTTACGCCAGTTGGGATGCTTACGATCAGCGACAAGGTCGCGACTAAGAGCCGTGATGCACATTGGACATTCGCCTTGTCCAAGAATTTGTACAAAGCGTGGTCCCATCGCCTCAACCGCATCAATGATATCGGCAAGGTACATCGGGCCGCCGCCATAGACGATTGTTTTGATACCCTCGCCCCGGCTGCCCAGTGCTTTGGCGCGCTCTACCAAACGGCGCACCATGGTGGGGGCGGCAAACATCGAAACGTTATCTAGCTGCGGTGTAATTCCCAGAATTTCGTCAGCGTCAAACGCACCAGACTCTGGCACCACGTGCCGCGCCGCACGGATAACATGCATAAAGTTATATAGCCCTGCCCCATGTGACATTGGCGCTGCATAAAGGGCCGCATCAGAAACACTGACCTCATCAACATCAACAAAGTATGACATGGTCATCGCCTGTATATTGGCCGATGAAATCATGACTCCCTTGGGCTTTCCGGTGGTTCCCGATGTGTAAAACAGCCAGACCAGATCATCCTGCCCTATCGTGACGGGTGATGAAAGCGGCTCTGTTTCATATAGCGACGCATACTCGTCACGATCCACAGAAATAAGCGGCACGGCACTGTCTATAGGTGTTTCTGCAAGAGCTGCCCGGTACTTATCGCTAGTAAACACAGCTACAGCACCGGAATTTCCGATGATCCAGGTGGCTTCTTTTTCATGCAGTTTGGCGTTGATTGGTACAGCGGCAGCACCTGCAAACCAAATGCCGTAAAGCACCTCGAGATATTCTGTTGAATTTGGCATGAAAACAGCGACACGGTCGCCCGTTCCAACACCCAATTCATTTTTTAAGTATCCACCAATTGCCGCCGCACGTCGTGCAAACTCTTCGTAGTTTGCGCAGGCGGTCGTGCCTTTGATTAGCGCGGGACGATCCGGATGTAGGTTTGCAGTTCTTATCAGCCAATTTGCAAGGTTCATGTCACTTCCCGTTTTCGAGGATGCTGCAATAGTTGGCAACACCAGAGCCACCCATGTTGAACACCAGACCAAGCTCCGCGCCATCTTTTTGCATATCGCCTGCGTTGTTCGTCAGTTGTTGGGCCGCAAGAACGTGCATCGAAACACCAGTAGCGCCTACAGGGTGGCCTTTTGCTTTCAACCCGCCTGAAAGATTCACCGGCAAGGCACCATCGGCATAAACCGTCCCCTCGGCAATTGCCCGCGCGCCCTGCCCGCGTGGGGTAAGCCCTATAGCCTCGTAGATCAAAAGCTCCGCGATTGTAAAACAATCGTGCACTTCCGCAAAGTCGATGTCTGACAGTGCGACTCCCGCCTGTTCAAACGCCCGAGAGAATGCCTCAGTTGGCCCTTCAAACGCAAGCAGATCGCGGCGCGACATTGGCAGGTAGTCATTTACCTGCACCGCCGCACGAAATGCGATGTTGTGCTCAAAGTTTTCGGCAATATCGTCTGCCACCAAAATCAGCGCGGCCGCGCCATCACTGATGAGCGAACAATCGGTCATGCGAAGCGGGGCCGCAATCAGCGGGTTTTTCTCACTCACCGTGTTGCATGCCTCAAACCCCATGTCTTTTTTCAGATGTGCAAGCGGGTTGCTCACCGCATTCGCGTGGTTTTTAGCAGCTATGCGAGCAAGGGTTTTTGAATGATCGCCATTTTGCTGAAAGTAACTTTGCGCGAATTGTGCAAAAATTTGAGGGAAGGAAACGCCAGCTTCTTCCTTTTGATAAGACGCGCCTGCCAGTGCCTCTGTGACCTTTTCGGTATCGCAATTGGTCATCTTTTCTGCACCAAGAACAAGCGCGATCTTTGTGTCTCCTGCACGGATTGCATTGCGCGCTGCATGAATGGCAGCGGACCCCGAGGCACATGCGTTTTCCACCCGCACGGCAGGCTTAAAACGCAAAGCATCATCTGCGTTCAGTGCAAGGGACGAGGCGAAACCATCACTCACCATACCGGAGTTAAAATGCCCCAGCCAAATGCCGTCAATGTCCTCATACTCCACACCAGCATGTGAAACCGCTTGCTTCGCGACATCTAAGATCATGTCTTCAAGCGTGCTTTCCTTAAGGTGGCCAAAGGGCGTGTGGCCCCATCCAACGATCCTTGCGTCCATGATATTTCCTCTGACTTGACTACGCGGCAGAGTATTCCCATCCTCACTGAACCGCGCAATTAGTGAGACTACGTAGTTTGGCGAAAATTTCGAACAGCACAGAACCCGAAGAAAACAATTTTGGCTTTGACATGGCACCTATCGGGCTTGTCGTGACGCGAGAGCGGATTGTGGAGCGTTGCAACCGCCGATTTTGCGAAATCTTCGGCTATGCCGCAGAGGAACTTGAAGGGCAGTTGCTCTCGATGCTCTATCCAAGCAACAAGGAATTTCTGGACATCGGCAAACTTGGCAGGGCACAGATGCTTACCAATGGTCGCTATCAGGATGAACGCATCATGAAGCGCGCAAACGGCGAACTTTTCTGGTGCCGCGCACGTGGGCAATCCGAAGACCCGAAGCACCCGTTTACCCATTGTGTCTGGAGTTTCGTCGATCTCTCTGACAGCCGCCCGATGGTAAAATTAACACGACGCGAACGGCAGGTCGCAATGCTTTTGACGCAAGGACTGCCAACAAAGGCAATTGCGCAGGACCTGGCGCTGTCACCACGAACGGTAGAAGTCTACCGCGCTAAGTTGTTGCAAAAATTCGAAGCAAAGAACGGCTTTGAGCTTATGGCGAAACTGTCCGGTATGCCGGTCTAAACTTCGCTTACCTGATAAGCGGATTTCGCGAGCCACTCCGGGTTGATTTCAACGCCCCAACCGGGTGCGTCCGTGACACGGGCTTTTCCATCTTCAATCTCAAATGGTGACTGAACAAATAGTCCGTCCTGCCACGGATAATAGTCTGGCCCTTCAATCGCAAACTCCAGATACTTCCCTGCGTTTGGAATGGCGCGTAGCAAATGCATTGTGAACAAAGTGACCATCGACAGGTTCGCGCAATGCGGCGTGACCGGCAGGCCAGCGGCCTCTGCCATGCGCACCACGCGCATCGTGCGGCTGATACCACCCATGTACATTACATCGGGCTGAACGATATCGACAATATGGTTGTCAATCATCTGTTTCCATGTCGGGATCATGCAGTCCTGCTCACCGCCCGTTACGTCGATATCCAAAGCATCAGTCACCTGTTTGGTCTGGTCAAACTCCCAGTAAGGACAGGGTTCTTCATAGTGGCAAAAGCCGTTATCCTGTAAAATATGCCCCACTTCGATGGCGCGGTCAGGCGAATAACAACTGTTCGCATCTATCAGCAGGTCAACGTCGTCACCAAGTTCACGGCGCATGGTCAGTATTATCTCTTCAGTCCGGCCCGGCCATTCATCCTGATTGCGACCAACTTCCGCCCCTGCCCGAACCTTAAATGCATCAAACCCTTTTTCGTCACGCAATCGCTTTAATCGCTCTGCTTCGTCTTTCGGCGTTATGTCGCGTTTCATGGACGAGGCGTAAGCCCGAATTGTCCCTGGTGTTCCACCTAAAAGTTCGCAAACAGATTTGCCCGCCTGCTTGCCGCGCATGTCCCAGATCGCCGTTTCCAGACCACCCATAGCCCGGTTGATGTAGGATCCGGGGAACTTATGCTCGCGCTCGAAAATAAAATCGAGCAAGTCGTCCAGATCGCCCGTGTCTTTGCCAAGCGTCCAGGGGGCCACCTGACGGTGCAATATCTGCGTGGTAATGTCAGAATGATAGGTTGAAACCTGACCCCAGCCTTGTGCCCCATTCTCGGCCGTTACGCGCACGAATCCTACAAATTCATTGCTGAAACTCTCAATTTTCCTGATCTTCATCGGACACCTTTCAGCTATGCGCATCTTCCAGAGTAATTTCTGCAGCCTTTTCCCCAACCATAATGGCCGGGGCATTGATGTTGCCTGTAGGAATAGTAGGAAAAACCGAGGCGTCCGCAACACGTAAACCGTGGACACCATGTACCCGAAGTCGTGCGTCCACAACATTGGCCGATGCGTCTGTCCCCATCCGGCACGTTCCGCATTGGTGAAACACCGTAGACGCATTTTCACGGATAAACGACAGCAACTCATCATCCTGCATGGCAGATGTAGCCACTGGAATTTCTAGCTCAATAGCCGCATCAAGCGCAGGGCTTCGGGCAATTTTTCGAAGCAGTTTTGACCCTGCCAGCATAATCCGGCAATCATATTCCGTTGCCAGATAGTTTGCATGCATTTCAGGCGTTTCAAACGGATCGGCTGAGCGGATTCTCAAATGGCCGGCACTGGTCGGCTTGCACGGGTTGAAGCCAATCATGAACCCTTTGAACGGATCAAGAGTCATCACCGGCCGCGTCCCGACCGGCGCCGAGGTAAAGCTGCACGGCGAAAAGTAAAGTTGCGTGTCTGGTCTGTCAGCGTTTGTATCAATCCGAACGAAACCCCCACCCTGATTTAGACTGAGTGAGAGAGGACCTGAACGCCTGAGCAAATATTGCAGGCCTGCCCTAAGCTTCCCCAAGACAGAATTTAAGTCTTGATTTAGTGTTGGAACATTCGCCTTGTAGTGATGCCCAAAGCCCAGATGATCCATCAGATTACGGCCAACTTCTGGTGATGCCTGTACAACCGGAATGCCCAAGTTTCGCAATAGGCTCTCTGGCCCGACCCCGGATAGCTGCAAAAGCTGGGGTGAATTTATCGCACCACCACACAGAATTACTTCGCGCTTTGCCTTCGCTGTTTTCTTTTCCCCGCCTTGCGTGAATTCCACACCACTGGCTTGGCGGCCTTCAAAAAGAACACGAGTGACATGTGCCTCGAGTTGCAGATCAAGATTTCGACGCCGCAATGCGGGCCGCAAATAACTGCGAGATGTTGATTCACGTCGACCATTGCGGGTTGTGATCTGGTAGAGTGACGCCCCTTCCATATATTCGCCATTATAGTCCAGATTGAACCTGATGCCTGCCTGTTTGGCAGCGGTAAGATATGTGCGCGTAAGCCCGTGCACCTCATTTGAAATATCATGCACATGAAGTGGGCCACCTTCACCCCGCACTCCATCGGCCCCTCCGGCCCAGTCTTCCACCTTGCGGAATATCGGGGCGACGTCGGACCAGCCCCACCCGGGTGCTACCTTGGCCCAGTCATCATAGTCCAGCGGGTGCCCGCGTACATAAACCATTGCGTTGATCGAACTGGACCCGCCCATAACCTTGCCGCGTGGCCAGTAGATCCGGTTGCCGTTCAATCCGGGGTCAGGCTCTGTTGTGTATTTCCAATTGAACCGCTCGTCGTGAAAGGTTTTGCCATACCCAATCGGCAACTGAACCCAGAAACTACAATCTGAACCTCCAGCCTCTAGCACCAGCACGCTGTTCTTTTCATTTTCAGAAAGCCGATTTGCCAGGACAGAACCCGCCGAACCCGCACCCACGATGATGTAGTCGTATTCATTCATGTAGCAGTCCGTCAGTCATACGCAGGTTTTGTGAAACCCCAACGGGGCAGTTTCCCACACTTAGCTACAGAACTTAGGGATTTGCCAAACGCTTTTTCGTTCAGCGCTCAACCAGCTTTGAAATGCGCGACAGAGAATTCCTCGAAGCTCTTCATAATCTGCGTTGGGCGAAGCGCATTCAGGCTCGCAAGAACGATCCTGCTTTTGCGAGACATTTCTTTGATTGGCCTCACAACAAGCGCGGCACCATCATAAGTCAGATCCCCTTTTGGGCGTGTCACAAGCAAAGAATATCCAAGCCCGCAGCCAACGAGTCCGCGCACCGTTTCAAGCGACGAAGATGAATAGGCTATATTGGGTGTCAGGTCCTCAGCCTCGAAAAGCCCTGTAAAATAACGTCGACTTGGCTGCACATCCAACAAAATGAAAGGTTCTGGTGCAAGCTCTGAAAGCGAAACGGATTTCCTTTTTACCAGTGGATGATGTCGGGGCAGCAGCACGTAGGGTGAAACCGTTGCCAACTCCACCTTTCGCAGATCTTCGGGCAGGTCTTCATCATAGAGAAAAGCCATTTCAAGAAGGCCATCACGAAGCTTGCTGACCAATTGGTCCTGTGTACCTTCGCGCAACTGAATTTGAATTTCAGGATGAACGCCTTTGAGGTTCTTGATGACTCTTGGCAGATAGGATGGTGCGATGGTTATGAAACTTCCAACACACAATTCGCCTGAGATCGCTTCGCCTTCCAGATGCGCCTGACGCTGAAGCTCGTAGGCATGGCTAAGCAAATTGCGTCCGGATTGTACAAGGCGCTCTGCCGCCGCGGTTGGGCTGACCCCCTGCGCATGATGCCGGATCAACAACTGTACACCCAGCGTCGCCTCCAGCTTCGTGATGCTTACCGATATTGAGGGTTGAGAGACGTTCAGTTTTTGTGCAGCCCCGGCAACCGACCCTGTGTCAATGCAGGCGACCAGATATTCCAGCTGTCTTAGTGAGTATTGGATCATGACTAAATAGTATAAAACTATGCAATCTTAATAAAGATTGAATTTTACTTATTCCAAGAACTCAATGAGGGTTAATTTGAAACTTGGAATCGGGGGAGTGGTCTTCAGATTTTTTTGGCCATCAGACCCCCATTTTTGGAATTAGATAATAAAAAGAGAGCGTTTCATGATCCGGACTGGCGATTTCTACAGGGACTCTATTCGTGATGGCCGCGAGGTCTGGATTAACGGTGAGCGCGTCAAGGACGTAACAACTCATCGACTGATGAAGCCCGTCGTCGATATTCGTGCGCGAATTTACGACATGCAGCACGATGAGAAAACGCAGACTGCCACAACTTATGAAGAAGATGGCGAACGCTATGCCATCGGGTTGCGACTGCCCTATGAGAAAAAAGACTGGCAGGACAAACGCGATGCAGTCGACCTGCAGATGCATGACATCGGCGGCATTGTAACACGCGTTGGTGATGAAACGATTGGCGAAATGTGGTCGCTCTGGGATGGCAAGGACATCCTGAATGAAATCGACCCAAGGTTTGCCGAAAACATAGAGCGTCACATTCATCAGGCCATCAAGAATGATCCGTTCCATGTATCCGCAAACACGGACCCGAAAGGTGATCGTTCCAAAGCGCCGCAAGAACAAGACCCTGACATGCTGGTTCATGTCGTAAAAGAAACCGACGCCGGTATCGTTATCCGGGGCGCAAAATATGAAACCGCGGCCTCCTATTCCAATCAGGCTTTTCTGAAACCGACCATCGCCAATTGGGGAAATGCAGAGCTTTCTGACTATGCGCTTGGCTGTATCGTCAAAATGGACGCACCCGGCGTGAAACACATCTGCCGATCAGGCTTTGCCGACCGCGCCCCCGCCGCCGACTACCCGCTGTCCAGTCGTTGTGACGAGATCGACACGCTGATGATCCTGGATGATGTGCTTGTGCCGTGGGAAGACGTTCTTTTCTACCAGCACACGCGCGCTGCGGCCTTTATCAGGGCAACGCTGCACCGGTATTCCGCGTTTCCTTTTGTGCAACGCACGCTGTCTTACGCAGACCTCATCATCGGAACCGCGCTCTGGAATGTGAGACAAACCGGGCTCGACAAACAACAGGCGGTTCAGGAAAAGCTGTCCGAACTCGCAGTCTGGCGGGAAGGAATAGATGCATTCCTCACCGCATCAATTGCGATGGCCGAGAAAAGCCCAAATGGATTGCTGATGCCACATCAATCGATGCTGATGTCTGGCCGTGTTCATGCGCTTACCAACCTGCCCCGCATGATGCATCTGGCGCGCGAACTGTGCGGTGGGCAACTTTGTGTGACACCTGACGCCGCATCATTTGAAAACCCGGAGACGAAACCTTGGCTTGATAAGTTCTACACCATCAATGACGATTGGATTTCGGACGACCGGCGTAAACTGCTCGCCCTTGGACGCGACCTTCTGAACTCGGATTACGCGGGTCACCGTTTGACGTTCCAGCTTTTTGCACAATCTCCACCCTTTGCCCAGCTGGCGGCGGTTTATCGCAATTTTGACTGGAATGGCCCGCTCGACTTTGCTCATAAAGCGGCCGGTTTGTCAGACAACGTCTGGGGCGCAAAAAAACACTGAAACCAAATCTGCGATAAAGATACTGCAGAACATATTGGATCACCACGATGCACAAACGTATTCGTCCGTTTAACACCAAGGAAACCTACCCGGAGCAAAACCTGAACAATGACCTGAGCCAGGGTGTGATCGCCCGCGGCACCATGGTCTTTCTGCGCGGGCAGGTTTCGCAAGATCTGGACACACGCGACTCGCTTCATGTTGGCGACGCAGCCAAGCAAACCGAAAAAACAATGCAGAACATCAAGATGCTTTTGGAAGAAGCAGGAACAACGATGGATAGCATTTGCCGGATCGTGGTTTACCTGACCGATATTCGCTACCGCGACGCTGTCTACGGTGAAATGGGGAAATGGCTTAAGGGTGTTCACCCCTGTTCAACCGGGCTCGTCGTTCCGGCACTGGCCCGTCCGGAATGGGTCGTCGAAATCGAAGTAACCGCTGTCATACCGGACTAAAGGGTTTGCCATGATATCGACAGCTCCCTCCTTGGCCCAACTGTTAAAAGACCTCGCTAAAACGGCGAAGAAGCCTCTGGCGAAAGCAACGGGCCTATCTCCCGCATTGTATTGGGATGAAAGCATCGCCAGGGTCGAAGAGACGCAGATCTTTCGTAAAGACTGGGTGTGCCCCGGCCTCGCAGCCGAAATTCCCAAAACGGGTGATTACCTGACCTATACGATTGCCGGGGAGCCAGTTTTTTGCATCCGGGATAAATCCGACAGGGTAAGAACCTATACCAACGTGTGCCGCCACCGGATGATGCAATTGCTCCAAGGGCGTGGGCGAACTTCACGCGTTGTCTGCCCCTATCACGCATGGACCTACCGACATGATGGCCAACTTATCGGTGCCGGCTATATGGAGCGTTCCGAAGGTTTCGACAAAAGCAAAATCTGTCTGCCCGAAATTCGAACCGAAATTTGGAATGGCTGGATTTATGTTACCCTGAACCCCGACGCCAAACCTGTAAAAGACGCGCTCGCACCATTGGACAAAGTTGTCGCGCGATACGGGATGGCAGACTACGTTCCCGTCGTGAACCAGGACCATGTCTGGCAAACGAACTGGAAACTGTTGACCGAAAACTTCATGGAGGGATACCACCTTCCAGTCGCCCACAAGGCAACCGTTGGGGCATGGTTTCCTGTTGAAAAAACAATGTTCCCCGAAGAGGTTTATGACACCTTCACCTACCAGACTTTCATGAAATCAGGTGATGCTACCTACGGCAAAGCCCATGAGGAAAATACCGCGCTTAAAGGGGATTGGCGAAACACATCAGTTCTGCCCACGGTGTTCCCGACGCATATGTATGTTCTTGCGCCCGATCACCTCTGGTATCTCTCGCTTAGACCGAAAGGGGTTGGTGAGGTAGATGTTCGCTTTGGCGTTGCCTTAGCACCGGAGGTTGAGGCGAGCATTGCGGATCGCGATGCATGGGTTGCAGAGTTGATAAAATTCTTTGACCATGTGAACACGGAAGATCGCAGCGTCGTCGAAGGAATATTTGCTGGTTCCAAATCTGATTTTGCAGTGCCCGGGCAGCTTAGCTGGCTAGAACGTGAAATTCATGATTTTCAGAAATACCTGTCCCGTCGTCTGAGCAAAACACCAAAGGAAAAAGCATGACATTTTCGATTGCAGGCCGATGCGCGAGAACCGGCATGTTTGGGGTTGCGATCACGACGTCCTCAATCTGCGTTGGCGCCAGATGCCCCCATGTCCGTGCTGGCGTTGGGGCAGTCGCAACGCAAAACATCACCGATCCAAATCTCGGAATATTGGTTCTGGATGCGCTCCAGTCAGGGCAGGATGCCGAGACTGCAATCAAAAGTGTTATTCGGGATCGTCCGCATATCGATTATCGGCAGCTCACGGCAATTGATACGAACGGCTCCACCGCCCATTTTACCGGTGCGCATATCCTTGGCACCAACGCGATTAGCGAAGATACCGATTGCGTCGCCGCCGGTAATCTTCTGTCAAGCGCTGCAATTGCCAAGGCTATCACAGATGGTTTCAACGCAAACCCCACGACGCATCTGGCAGAGCGATTGCTGCAAGGGATCGAAGGAGGAATTGCAGCAGGTGGTGAAGAAGGTCCTGTGCATTCAGCCGCCCTTCTGGTTTCTGGCGATCAACCGTTTCCGCTGGTTGACCTGCGCGTTGACTGGCACGATGTTGATCCGATTGTGGAGCTACGAAGGCTCTGGACGGACTATGAACCTCAGATGCAAGACTACCTGAACCGCGCGATCAATCCTTCTATAGCACCTAGCTACGGCGTCGCCGGAGATCCCTAAAGGCCGGCAACCAGACGGTTCAGCAATGTATCAAGCATAGCGTCGCACCGTTCAATCTGCTCAACTTCGACATATTCGTCTGGCTTATGGCCCTGCGTCATAGACCCCGGGCCGCAAACAACCGTTGGCACATCCAACCGCTCGGAAAACAAACCGCCTTCGGTGCCAAAGGATACTTTGTTCGTTGCATTTGCCCCGGTCAGGGATTTAACGAATTCAACAACGCCAGCATCGGTTGGCGTGTTCAGGCCCGGATAGGAAAACCCTGCCTCGATTGCGATGTCTGCTTCGGATGCCTGCGATTTTGCCTTTTCAACAATTGCTGCGGCACCGGCCTTGATGTCTGCCAAGATTTTCGTCGGGTCATCCTGCGCAACATTGCGAATTTCAAAGTCAACGTCACAGCGGTTCGGCACGATGTTTAGCGCGACGCCACCGTTGATCTTGGCGGCATGCACTGTTGTATAGGGTACGTCATAGTCCGCGTCCCGCGCACCGTTCTCGCGCAACTGGGTCTGCACATCACGCAAAACACTTACAAAATCACACCCAAGATGCAGCGCGTTCAATGCCATTGGTGCCAAGGCGGAATGACCTTCGCGCCCGGTACAGCATGCCTTAAACGCAGCCTTACCTTTGTGCCCGGTTGCAACAGAAAGGCTTGTCGGTTCTCCGACAATACACATTGCAGGCCGGACAGGCATGACGGCAAGCATGTCAATCATAGATCTAACGCCCTGACAGCCAATTTCCTCGTCATATGAAAACGCCAGATGCAGGGGCGTAAGTAGCTTGTTTTCACTTGCTTTTTTCGCGGCCCGAAGCGCACAGGCGACGAAACCCTTCATATCGGTTGTACCGCGACCGTAGTATTTACCATTCTCGCATGTCAGCCTGAACGCGGGTTTCGTCCAGTTCTGACCATCAATTGGCACAACATCCGTATGCCCGGACAACATCACCCCGCCACGGTCTGCAGGCCCGATTGTTGCATAAAGGTTCGCCTTGGTGCCTGTTTCATTCGGGATAAGTTCGGACGTCACACCGAAATTACTAAGATAATCAGATATATAACCCATCAACTCCATATTCGAGTTGCGGCTGACGGTGTCAAAGGCAATCAATTTCTCAAGTATCGCGGCAGATGTCATATTGCAAAAACTCCGGTCTGCAATTGTGTCTTTGCACAATGCATAGAACACCCGAAGGGCAGTTGCATTAGTATTGAACGGTGAATTTCGAAAAGATGCTGGATTTCCCGATGAAAAACGCCTGCCCTTTGACGTCTGAACCAGATGCTGGCTTTGCCTGAATGTCGTCTGTTCTTTAATCTTTTTAATGCTGTGAACACCCGGATTTGCAACTTTTTAAAGAGTTTAAACCGGGGGATTTTGGGGGTGCACAGCGCCACGCGACCCGAAAACACACATGGCAAATCCAGCCTATCCGCCGCAACAGGCCCGCCCACGCCCCCCACGGGGGTGGGCCTATGATCTGACTGTGTCAGATCATTTTTGGAATCTAATAATTATACCAGACTTCGTACTCGAACGAAGTGTCAGTATTTCTGGAGCCTTTCCTCAAATTACAATTTTCACAAGTAAGTTGAAGATTGGTAACACAGTTCATTCCACCAAGTGCTAAAGGCACTATGTGATCATAGTGGATTTTTTCTTTTTGACTAAACAAACGAGTCAAATCGGTTTTACATAAAACACATCTTCCCTTGTCCCGGTGAAAAACTGCACCTCTCGCCCAACTGGGAATTCTTGTCCGTTTTAGCCTGCCGTTTGCAGCAAACTTTTCTGGTGAGAACGAAGGTGCAGCATTGAGAACATAGCCTCTAATCATGCTTGAAAATGAAGAAAGTGTCTTCCTATTAGAAAACAGAATGTAGAAAACTTGCTTTGAAACCTTTTCACAAACTTGGTCTATGAAACCTTCTTCAGACAAAAACGTTAGGTATTCTCCGATGGAGCAACCGAATGCAACACCCCCTCTCCATTCGTCGAAGTCCATATTAATATTGTTTGCTTCAAATAGGTGGTCTACCCAAAGTCCATTTTCGAGTGTCTCCATTCTTGAAGACGCTTTTTCCCAGATTACGCTTGAGATAACTTCTTCGATAAAAACATGGAGTGCCGTGAATTTGGGGTAACTGCGCGTCAATGCCTGCGAAGATGCATCTCCAAAGATATCTTCTATATTGCGTAAGTAAGGAAACGGTTCGCGAGCTATGTTATCTATCATTTGGCAAATGAAATAGACGTCAACCGACGAAACATCTTCAAGTTGGGAAATATTCACCTTCTGTCCCCAATTCGTCCATGAGCTAACTATTAGGTGAAATTCTCCGAGATAGCCACATCACCTTAAGCATAATTTTCTCTTGTATAATCGCCTATACCGCGATCAACTACGCTCCACTTTCCCGCAAATACTCCACCAACTCACACCTCGGATCACCTTCCCGCAGAACCATCCGTCCGATGCAGTTCCATTCGTCTTCCGCGACTTCGGGGAAGAACGTATCAGCCCCCTCAACCGCAACCGAAACTTCGGTGATCAGCAGTCTGTCAGAGAGCGGCAACAGAGCTTTGTAAATTCCGGCACCGCCCATGCCGTAGAGGCGGCGGTAGCCTTTGGAATAGGCGAAATCGATTGCGGACTGAATGTCAGAAAACACATTCTCCGCGTCACACCCCTTTGTTGAAACCACGATATTCAGGCGGCTTTTCAGGGGTTTGAACGGCAGGCTTTCCCAGGTGTTGCGCCCCATGATCAGCGCGCCACCCAGCGTTTCGCGCTGGAAAAATGTCAGATCCTCTGGCGCCTCCCATGGGATGGTGTTGTCTTTGCCAATCGCGCCGTTTTCTGCGCGCGCCACGATTAAAGATATCATCGTCAGACCGCCACGGGTGCGCGGATTGCGGGGTCCGGGTCATACTCCAGCACCTCGAAATCCTCAAACTTGAAGTCAAAGATCGATTTCACATCACGTGTGATGCGGATTTTCGGCAGGGGCTTTGGCGTACGGGCCAGTTGTTCGCTGACCTGATCCATATGGTTCGAATAGATATGCGCGTCACCAAGAGTGTGGACAAAATCACCCGGCTTATACCCGGTGACATGGGCCAGCATCAAAAGCAGCAAAGCATAGGACGCAATATTGAACGGCACCCCAAGGAACATGTCGGCAGAACGCTGGTAAAGCTGCAGGTGCATCCGGCCATTCAAAACCCGTACCTGCCAAAGCGTGTGACAGGGGGGCAGCGCCATTTCAGGCACCTCGCCCGGGTTCCACGCGGAAACGATCAGCCGACGGCTGTCAGGGCTTTTCTTAATGTTATCAACAAGTTCCGCAATCTGGTCAACGCTTCGCGCCAGGAACAGCGGCTGAC
Source organism: Pseudohalocynthiibacter aestuariivivens (assembly GCF_018457175.1). Taxonomy (GTDB): domain Bacteria; phylum Pseudomonadota; class Alphaproteobacteria; order Rhodobacterales; family Rhodobacteraceae; genus Pseudohalocynthiibacter; species Pseudohalocynthiibacter aestuariivivens. Next base: position 700,235 of record NZ_JAGFNU010000001.1, on the reverse strand, counting down.
CCTCAAGCGTTTGTTCGGTTGCCCTAAGGGCCGGAAAGCTGCGCCATTGATGACCGTAAACCGGACCCAGATCGCCGTTTTCATCGGCCCATTCATCCCAGATCGAAACGCCGTTTTCCTTCAGGTAGCCAATGTTGGTGTCGCCCGAAAGAAACCAGAGCAGCTCATGAATGATAGAGCGCAGATGCAGTTTCTTGGTCGTGACAAGCGGAAACCCATCGGCCAGGCTATAGCGGCTTTGATGGCCAAAGGTGGCGATGGTTCCCGTACCTGTGCGGTCTGTCGAAACTTCACCGTGATCAAGTATATCTCTTAGTGCCTGATGGTATTGGCGCACTCTACCCTCCGCTGATGTTCTGAATTGAGTGGCATTTAATAGCGAGTCGCCCGCAACTATATCTGCGCAAAGCCGGTATCGGAACCACAATATCGGGTAAAATTCACCTTGACCGTCCCCAGAGCACACGATGTTGACCGCTACCCCCTTGCGCAAGCGCGATTTGAGGGGTCTTGTTAAGGCAATCTTATACAATACAGGGCGACAGAATGGCACTTCGATATCTGCACACAATGATCCGGGTTTTGGATCTGGACAAAACCAAAGCGTTTTTTGAACTGCTGGGGCTGAAAGAGACGCGCCGCTGGGACAACGAAGGCGGCCGGTTCACGCTGATGTTCATGGCGGCACCGGGACAAGAGGACTGCCCGGTAGAGCTGACCTATAACTGGGATGGCGACGATGGCCTGCCCTCTGACAGTCGGCATTTTGGGCATCTTGCCTATGGGTGCGATGATATCTACGCGCTGTGCCAGCATTTGCAGGACAATGGCGTGGTGATCAACCGGCCCCCGCGCGACGGGCGCATGGCCTTTATCCGCTCGCCCGATAATATCTCGGTCGAGCTTTTGCAAAACGGTGATCCACTGGCCCCGGTTGAACCCTGGGCAAGCATGGAAAACACGGGGCATTGGTAAGGGCTTTCGCCTTACTGGCCACCCTGTTCGTGGGTGGCCCGGCGAATGCCGCCTGTCATCTGGCGCTGGCATTGGCGCTGGATGTCTCCTCGTCGGTTGATGATGCAGAGTATCAGCTTCAACGCGATGGGCTGGCGTCTGCTTTGTTATCGGAAAACGTGCAAGACGCGTTTTTCGCCCACCCCGGCGATTGGGTGAGCCTTGCCGTCTATGAATGGAGCGGGCGGTATCAACATGCGGTCGTGCTGGACTGGATAGAAATTCGCGATCCAGAGGCGCTTTTTTCTGCGGCTGAAAAGATCGCTGCGGCTAAGCGCAGCCACAGCGAGTTCCCCACCGCGATGGGATATGCGCTTGGCTATAGCGCGAGCCTGTTTGCAAAAGCCCCACGCTGTGACCGTGCAACGCTGGATGTCTCGGGCGATGGGGTAAACAATGACGGCTTCGCGCCGCATCTGGCGTATTCGGCCTTTCCGCTAAACAATGTAACGGTCAACGGTCTGGTCATCGGCGGGGCAGACCCCGAAGTGCAGCAATTCTACCTGAGCGATGTTATCCGCGGGCCGGGCGCGTTTGTTGTGCTTGCGCAGAATTATCATGCGTTTGAAGAGGCTATGGAAAGTAAGCTCATCCGCGAAATTGGCGTTATGACGCTGGGTATGGATACGGAGCATCTTCCGCATGGTGGGGGTTAAGGTAAAATACTGGATTGCAGTGTTCGCCCTGCTTTTGTGGGTGGGATTACCCACCGCCGGTATGGCCACCTGCCGACAGGCGCTGGCGCTGGGGCTTGATGTTTCAGGATCGGTTGACGCGCGGGAATACAGGCTGCAGTTGGACGGGCTGGCCAATGCCTTGATGGATCCAAAAGTGAAAGAAGCTTTGCTGGCGATGCCCACGACACCCGTTGAGCTTGCCGTTTTTGAATGGAGCGGCAGGTCAGCCCACAGGTTGCTGCTGGACTGGACCGCAATTGAGTCTGAGGCACGGCTGGACGCTGTCGTTGCCCGCCTGCACAACACCGAGCGCGTTGCGGCAGACCCTTCAACCGCGCTTGGCAGCGCGATGCTGTTTGGTGGGGTTTTGCTTGCCCAGCGCAGAGATTGCTGGAGCCGTACGCTAGACCTTTCCGGTGACGGAACATCCAACACAGGGCCGCGGCCCCGCGAAGTGAAAGAGGATAATCAATTTGCAGGCATCACAATCAATGCTTTGGTCATTGGGGCTGATTCACCCGATATAGGTGACCTTCTACAAAGCGAAATTGGCGAACTGACATCCTATTTTCGCAGCGAAGTCATTCTAGGGCCTGATGCCTTTGTCGAAGCCACCCTCGGCTTTGAGGATTTTGAAGCCTCTATGGTCCGGAAATTATTGCGGGAATTGGAAGGAATGATCCTTTCGCATCTGCAAGATTAACGACGCTTGTTTAAACCGCTTACACGTTTGCGCTCACCCTTTTGCGGGGCGGTGGACCGCGATACCGATCATCACCAGCGCGATACCGATAAGGTCTTGCACAGATGGACGTTGCGCCAGAACGACCGCCGCAATGATCGTTGCTGTTGCCGGAAGCAACGCAAGCAAAAGCGCAAAGGAAGATCGGGGCAGCCGCGACATCGCAAGCTGATCACAGACATAGGGTATGACAGAGGAACACAAGCCAACACCGATACCCGCAAGTACAAGAGTGGGTGTTCCAAATGCACGCAATGCTTCAACAAACCCTATGGGCATCAGTATGATAAGCGCAATCGCCATTGCGGCACCCAATCTTTCAACACCCCCGCTTGCGCCGTCTTCGGCGGCTTTGTGCCCCAAAATGATGTAGCCAACAAAAAGAGCCGCGTTGAGTGACGCCCAGAACAGGCCGAGCGGGTCAGAAGCCCATTTCACATCGATTAGAATAAAGACACCAAGCACTGCGAGCGCGAGCGCGGCCAGGTTGCGCCGTGTTCGCAAACCGAAAAGCGCGACACCAATCGTACCAGCAAATTCCATCGCTGCGACAAGGCTCATCGGCAATTTGTCAAGCGCGAGATAGAAAGATGTGTTCATCACCGCAAGACACAGACCAAGGCCCAGCAACAATAGGCGTGTCCGCCGATCAGCCTGCAGGATAGTCTTCAATGGGTTTGTGAATGGCGCAAAAATCACCGCGGCAGACGCGATGCGAAACCACGCGACACCCAGCACTCCGACAGCGGGAAAGAGAAGCACGGCAAAAGACGGACCAAGATAATGGAACACCGCACTAATGCCGAACCATGCATGGGGCGGAACGCTTGTTGCTGCCTTGTTCAGGCGATGAGAATTCGCAGTCATTTGCTTCCCCGGTTATTTACCGCACTATGAAAGGGAAAACCGGAGCTTTATATAGATCACAAAAGGGTAATTTAAAAAAACTGCCACCAGTTAAAAGGTAAATTTCATGAAACGCCTTAATTATCAAAATGGCCAACTGGACGCGATAGACGAAAAGATTCTCCGAATGCTTGTTGAAAATGCGCGGATATCCGTCGCAAATTTATCCCGTTCTATCGGGCTCTCACCGCCCAGTGTTGCAGAGCGTGTTAAGAGGCTTGAAGAGGCGGGGGTGATTACCGGATATGCCGCGTTGATCGACCCGGCGGCGGCGGGCTTGCCCATTTCGGCCTGGCTACGCATCCGGCCTGTTCCTGGCATGCTGGACCGCGTGGTTGAAATTATCCGAAGCATTCCGGAAATCACGGAATGTGATCGCGTAACAGGGGAAGATTGCTTTCTTGCGCGTGCGCACCTTGAAACCGTGGGGGACATGGAGCGCATAATCGACAAGATCATACCCTATGCCATGACAAATACGTCTGTCATACAATCGTCACCGGTAAAGCGCCGGCTTCCACCATTGCCTGTGAACAACGCTGATTGAGTCGCAGAGCCGGGAGAGTCACTTAATAAATGTACCGTATCTGTTCGGTCCAATAGCGTTCCACCCGGCGCAAGGCGGTATTTATATCCTCTATCCCCTCAGGACCTAGAACACCTTTTGACTGCAGCCCGTCCGCATGACGACCAAACAGTTTTGCAACAAGATCGCGTACCGCGCGCCCCTTTTGCGTGAGGCGCACACGAACCGAGCGGCGATCAACCTGACTTCTTTGGTGGTGCATGTAACCCGTCTCGACGAGTTTCTTGAGGTTGTAAGAAACGTTCGAGCCCTGGTAATAACCACGGCTTTTAAGCTCGCCAGCCGTGACCTCATGGTCGCCTATGTTAAACAAAAGCAATGCCTGTACCGCGTTTATTTCCAGAACGCCCACACGTTCGAATTCATCCTTGATCACATCAAGGAGCAGCCGATGAAGCCGCTCTACCAGTGCAAGTGAGTCCAGATACCCGACCATAAAATGAGTTTCCGGGGCGCTAACCGTTGACTGAATGTTCATGTCTCTCTCCGCCGATAACCGTTCGGGGACAAGAGTGTCGGCAAATGCCAAACATTCCGTTAACCTGGAATTATTTAGAAAAACACAGTTTTTTCCGCTGAATGTCAGACCCTGTTCGCGTGTTTTGCGATTTTCACAATCAGCGGCAAATAACGGTCGGGTGTGGGCATTTGCCCGGTAACCCATTGATATAAATCATGATCGTTTTCTTCCAGAAGATCCTCATAGATATCGAGAGCCGGATCCTGAAGTTTGGGAAGCTCTGAATGCGAATAGGCCCCGAGGATCAGGTCCATCTCTTTTATGCCTCGTCGCGAGGAACGCATTTTCAACCGTTTCAGCCGGGTTTCTGCAGTTTCGCTCATTCAGATGGTTCTTTTAGTGCGGTGCGAAGCCGCTTTTCCAAGTGGCCGAGTCGCTCTGCCGTTTGGGAAATCTGTGTTTTCATCTGGCGCATTTCAGTCAACAGGTCATTGACGTCTGCGGTCAGGTAAACTTCGTCAACCGGCGCTTCTACGCCATCACCTTCGCCATTCATCAGCCACATGATCGAAACATTCAGCATCCCTGCAAGCATCTGAATCTTGTTTGCGCGTGGCTCGCTCAGGTCCTGTTCCCATGCGCGGATGGTCTTAAGCTTTACACCAAGCCGTTTTGACAAATCTTCCTGAGACGTTCCGGCCATTTCACGAGCCCCAGCAATCCGGTCTCCAAGCGTTGCGGATTCTTCGCTGTACCAGTTTGTTTCAGCTATGCTCATTTTCAACTCACTTTATGGGTTATAGGCTTGATTGGGATTTGCGCGCACCCTATGACATGGGACCGGAATATACAAACCGGAGACCGATATGTCCTTCCTTTCCGACACTCTGTCGCGCGTCAAACCGTCGCCCACCATTGCTGTAACGACCAAGGCACAAGAACTAAGAGCGGCGGGGCGTGACGTTATCGGTCTTGGTGCCGGTGAGCCGGATTTCGACACACCTGAGAATATTCGCGAAGCCGGAAAGCGCGCGATAGATGAAGGCAAGACCCGCTACACGGCGCCTGACGGCATTATCGAGTTGAAACAGGCGATCTGTGACAAGCTCAAGCGCGACAACGGGTTAAACTATTCGCCCAAGCAGGTTAGCGTTGGAACCGGTGGCAAGCAGATCCTTTACAACGCCCTGATGGCAACATTGAACCCGGGTGACGAGGTGATCATCCCTGCCCCGTACTGGGTGAGCTATCCGGACATGGTGTTGCTGGCAGGCGGCGAACCGGTGACGGTTGAGGCGGGTATTGAAACTGATTTCAAAATGACCGCTGCGCAGCTTGAAGCCGCGATTACACCAAAAACCAAGTGGCTGATCTTCAACTCGCCGTCCAACCCGACCGGGGCAGCCTATAGCTGGGACGAGCTAAAGGCACTGACCGATGTTCTGATGCGGCACCCGCAGGTCTGGGTCATGACAGATGATATGTATGAACATCTGGTGTTTGACGACTTCATGTTCTGCACCCCTGCTGAGGTGGAGCCTGGGCTCTACGATCGCACGCTTACCTGCAACGGCGTTTCCAAGGCCTATGCGATGACCGGCTGGCGGATTGGCTATGCAGCCGGGCCAGAGACATTGATTGCAGCGATGCGGAAAATCCAAAGCCAGTCTACATCCAACCCCTGTTCGGTCAGCCAATGGGCCGCTGTCGAGGCGCTGAATGGCACACAGGAATTTATTGCCGCCAATAACGCCACATTTGTGCGCCGTCGCAATATGGTGGTCGACATGCTGAACGCAGCCCCCGGCATTTCATGCCCGAAACCGGAAGGTGCATTCTATGTTTACCCATCCATCAAAGACTGCATCGGCAAGACAACACCTGCCGGCACCATGATTCCCGACGACGAGACCTTCGCCACCGCACTTTTGGAAGAAACTGGTGTTGCGGTGGTCTTTGGAGCCGCCTTCGGGGTTTCCCCGAACTTCCGCGTCAGCTACGCTACCTCTGATGACGCGCTGAAAGAGGCCTGCACCCGCATCCAGCAGTTTTGTCAGGGATTGAAGTAAGAGGGCTAGATGGCCGGAGAGCTGCCAGAGTATTATTTCCGAGTTCGCGAAAACGGCGCACTTGTTTTCCGTATTGATACGGAAAACAGGCAGCGTCGGATTGACATGGACCAGATTGCCGTTGTGAACGTCAAGAACGGCGAGATCAAAGCCCATGGAGACCGCATCCTTTCAGATGACGATATGGAAATCATCCAAGAGTGGATGGAAGACCGGATCGAACTGCTGGCAGAACGGGATGTCGATGATATTCACCGTGCCGTTGACCATATGAACCTTACAACGCAATGGGCCCAGTCACGCGCAACGGACGAACAGCTTGAGGACGTAACAGACGCTTTGCTGCTTGCGATGCATGATCTGCGATCCGTTCTGGTGCGCAAAAAAGCGGACCGCCTGATGAAAGAGCATGAAGAATAGCCCGGCCTAGTCTGGCTTAATGTGCGCCGATCCGCACCGAACGGCCCCAGAACCGCGCCATCATAAACATCCCGGCAACGGCAAGGCCACAGACGAGCCCGGCCCAGATTCCAACGCCGCCAAAATCAAATTTAAACCCGAGAATGTAACTCGCGGGCATGCCGATCAACCAGTAACTCACGGCGGCATAGATCATCGGCACACGCGTATCCTGCACCCCCCGAAGCAGCGACAGGCCCATAACCTGCGCCCCGTCGGCAAACTGAAAAACCGCAGCAACTGCCAGAAGGCCAGCACCAACTGCAACAATGTTGCCGCGTTCCGGATCTTCTGAGTCGAGAAACAACCCGATTAGAAACTCTGGCAGGCTCAGGAACAGGATGATTGTCAAAATCGCCATGGTCACAGACATGGAAATAGCGACTTTCGCGCCCTGCCTTAACCCAGCCTCGTCCTTGCGGCCCAGCGCGCGCCCTGCGCGAACGGTTGCAGCATTTGACAGACCGACATGCACCATGAAGGTGATCGCGCTAAGCTGAAGCGCGATACCATGTGCGGCAAGCGGTATTTTTCCGATCCAGCCCATCATTACAGAGGTCGCCGCAAACAAACCCGTTTCAGCAAGGCTTGTCATGCCAATCGGCCAACCCAGACGAAAGACTGTTCCCATCGCTTCCCAGTCAGGACGCCAAACCCTTTGGAACAGGGCGTGTTCTGGTTTTTTGTACACCGCATAGAACGACAGAAATACCAGCGACACCAAAACAGAAAGCACAGAGGCGATAGCCGCACCGCGTACACCCAGTTCAGGCGCACCCCAGTTTCCGAATATCAAAACATAGTTGGCAAAACCATTCATCACCGCAGCCGAAATCGTCGCCCAAAGCACAACTTTAGTCAGTTCAAGCGCCGATAGGTAAGATTGCAGAACCATGACCAGAAGGGCACCCAATGTCCCCCAGGCGGCGATACGCGAATAGCTTTGTGCAATGGCGGAAATTTCCGGATCCTGCCCTAGCAGAGTCAGCAACGTCTCTGACCAGAAGAGCAGCGATACGATGCAAAAAAAGTACAGAACCGATAGCCACATTCCCATTCGGGTAACGCGCCGGATATGAACGTCATCACTACGCTGCGCCGCTTCGGCAACAAGGGGCATCACCGCAAAGGCAAAACCGGACCCAACGATGAAGAACAGGAAAATCATCGTGCCCATCAGCGTTATGGAGGCAAGCGCTTCGATGCTGTACCAACCCAGCATGATCGTATCGGTCACGGTAATCGCCATCTGGGCCAGATTGCTCAGGATCAGCGGAAAGCCCAAGACCAATAGCTTTTTGGCATCTTCGCGATATGGGGATGGAGTGCTCATCAAACCCGCTTAGGGCAGAAAAACCCCGGCGGCAAGTATGAGATACGCTCCGCCCGTAAGGACGCGCAACAGCAATTTGGCTTAGCTAACTTCTACCAATGAATACGGGCCCTTCATTTCTGAAAGGCCCGGCTCAAGATCAAGATCTGTTTCTACGGTTTTCCGGGTGCAGCGACGCGCCCAGAATATGATCGGACCCGTGCACAACATGGCTTGCGCGTCCGACGATCAGCGGATCGGGTGAACCCACAACGCTTTCATCTTTATCAGGGTAGTCAAGCGTTGACAGAAAGTGCCGCATACAATTCAGGCGCGCACGCTTTTTATCATTTGACTTGATAATCGTCCAAGGCGCATCCGCCGTATCTGTGTAAAAGAACATCGCCTCTTTTGCTTCGGCGTAGTCATCCCATTTGGCAAGCGACGCCTGATCAATCGGGCTCAGCTTCCAGCGCTTTAACGGGTCGGTTTTGCGGCTGTCAAAGCGGGCCTTTTGTTCCTTCTGCGTGACAGAAAACCAGTACTTGTAAAGCCTGATACCAGAGCGCGTGAGCATCCGCTCAAACTCTGGTGTCTGGCGCATAAACTCCAGATATTCATTTGGACTGCAAAAGTTCATCACGCGCTCGACACCCGCGCGGTTGTACCAACTACGGTCATAAAACACCATTTCACCTTCGGTAGGCAGGTGTTGAATGTAGCGTTGGAAATACCATTCACCACGTTCCTTATCGGTCGGTTTGTTCAGCGCAACAACGCGGGCTTCCCGAGGATTAAGGTGCTCCATGAACCTTTTGATGGTTCCGCCTTTACCTGCCGCATCACGCCCTTCAAACAAGAGCACGAACTTCTGCCCGGTCTCAGCCACCCATTTCTGAACCTTCAGCAGTTCGGCCTGAAGCAGGGCTTTTTGAGCCTCGTACTCGCTCTTACGCATCTTTTCCGTATAGGGGTAGGTTCCGGTCTCAAAAGCTTGACGAATCTTGTCAGGCGAGACATTTGGAAAACTCTCTATATTGGCGTCGGTTGCTTCCTCAGTAACAGCCGGAGCGGCTGTTGCTGTGGACGATTTAGTGGTACTTACGTTGCGCGCGGTCATGAACGACTCCTTTCAAATTCGGCTAAGACTTTGACGGAAGTCAAAGGCACGTGCTTTGACTTGGATCAACAATTTCCAGCAATTCTCCCTATTTTTGAGGCGTTTTCTGACCTAGCTATGGTTCCAGTCGTCCGGGTTATCAGAATTGTTGGGCGACAGGCCAACAATGTCACCTGCAATTGAACACCCAAGTCCAAGTACAGTTCTGTTTGCATAGCTGAAATAGGAGGAAACCTGATTGATTTCGAGGATTTCACCATCGTCAAATCCGGCTGACCGCAAGCGTTTTATGTTTTCTTCGGTCAATGCAGACGGGTCTTTCGTCAAGACATTCGCATAGTGCATTGCTTCTTTCTGTGCATCATCAAGTGGTGCGGTTGAGATATCACCCGACACGATCGAGGCGCGAATTGCATCGGCGCGTGGATCATTTCCCAGTATCCGCTTCATTCCGGCGAAATGGTGTTCAACACAATAGTCACATTTGTTCAATGCACTGACCCAAACACCAAGCGCTTCAAGAAACCATTTCGGAATTTTGTTCCCGCTGTGATGCAGAACATATTTGTAGATCGCCATATGCCCCTCCATCGTGTGCGGACGCAGGCTGTGGCTCATCATGATGTTGTCGACGTTGTCGTCGGGGCCTTTCACCCGGTCGTAAAGCGTTTTGAGTTTTCCGGTGGCATCAGTGTAGGCGATTGTTTTGATCCAGCTCATTCGTTTCTGTCCCATTTGGTTCACATATAATTCAGACCACAGAAAACGCTGGTTCCACAATCAACAATCCGTCAGTCGGTGGTGGGTTCACTTTACGGGTTTAGTTGGGAACGAACGGGTCCTTTGAAAGGCAGCTGCCGTTCCAATGTGCCTCACCACTATCCTGAGAATCCAGTATCGCGCGCCTGAACTCAGCCCCGCATCGACCGTCGCAAACCGGGCAGTCCCGTACTAATGCGCCGCCGCCGCAACAGAAACAGCCGGGATCAAATTCGTCCAAGGACCAGTCGCTTTTACAAACCGGGCAATAAATTGGGTTAGATCCGCTTTCAATCGCATCAGCAATGTCGTGCAGTGCATCATCCAGAGTTTTAAAAGAAGTGGCTGAGGGGCAGTCTTTAGTACGCTCACGCATCCATGTGAGATGAACCAGCGCGGCCTCCCCATCGGCTGCAAGGTAAAGCACAGCGTCCTGCTTCGTGTCATGCGCAAATGCTGACCAGCTTTTGCCGCGCATCCAGTGATCCGGGGCCATCTGGCGCCTTAAGGCATGTTCCAATCTCAAAGAGGCGAGCCAGCCCAAGATGCACCAGTCCGGGCCAACCGGATGTGGATGCTTCCGCCTTAGTTTGCGCCTACTTCCAAACATTTCGCTGTCCTCACGGGGTGGTTCGTGCTCCGCTATTGTTGACTCAAACTGTTAAACGTTTACCATTTTAAGCTTCAAGATCACAGTCTGACCTCGCCCAGCAAACCCTTGTTTGGATCGCGATCATCATGTGTTGATCGTTCGGAAAATTAAAATGCGCTCTACAGCGCTATGTTATTTCATTGTGTAAGTTGTTGGTGGTCAATCATTTTTTGGCGGTACAGCATGAAACGTCCAGCGAACGACCAAACGTCCACCCCTGTAATTGGCCAGGTTTTTTTGGGGTGGCTCGCAGCTTTATTTCTTGTTGTACTAACGTCTTTTGGCAGCCTGCTTTTACCAACATCAGCCTTCGCTGAGGTAGGGTATGTCGTTCGGTTCAGTTCATCAGAATCTCGTGGAACGGCACCTCTTACCGTCAGATACAACCTATTGGCAGAAACACGCCCAAGAGGGAAAATTGCCCGGGTTGAGATTGACCCCGGCGACGGCAGCGGTGTGATCGTCGCGCATACGGGTCGGGGCTGGATCAGGCCAAACCCGCGCCACAGCTATACACGGCCTGGCAGGTTCACCGCCCGTATGACAATGACCACCGAAGACGGCCAGCGTGTGACGTCACAGGCCCGCGTTACTGTGATGCCGGAAACACCCGCAGATCCGGCAGAGTTGCTGCAGGTTGACGACAATCGTGGGGATGCACCGCACACCGCAACCTTTCGGATTGGCGGAGACAGCCTGCCCTTCACTGCCCGTGCTGCACGCCTGAATTTTGGCGATGGGGAAATCGTAAGGGTCCTGCCCTTTCAAACGATCTCACACACTTACAGTCGACCGGGCCGGTATCTTGCCCGCCTCGAAATACGAGGGAATGACGGAAATCGCGCGCGCGCCGCACGCATGGTAACTGTCGATGACGCGCCGCGACTGAGGTTCACCGTTGCGCCAACAAGCGGGGCCGCCCCGGTTGAAGTCACTGTAAGGGCAAATGTCCCCGGAGGTGACGTACGCCGGGCTGGCGTTCTGCAAGACGGGCAAGAGATCATCGGCACCGGCGAACTCGTTGGGCAGAACGAAGGCCGCCGCAAAATAACTTTCACGGAACCCGGTACTTATCATTTTGAACTACGCGCCATCACAGAAAACGGAGAGCGTTACCGCGAAAGACAAACAGTTGTTGTGAGAAAAGAAGACCTTGCTGACGGCGAGACCTACTACGAACATGATGGCGGCGTTGTACAGATTATCCAACAAGGTGGCGCGTTTGAGGGAATAATGCGTGCACCCACCGTCGATCAGGCCTTGGCCGGGTATGACATCGGTGATGTTTTTGTGCGTGGTACATTTGCAGATCGATCATACAGCGCGATGCGCCCGCTGAACTATGATGACCCTAACAGCGAACGACGTCGCTATTATGAAGATCACGCCGTGCAAGTTGCGGGTGGCAGCTACCATGTCCGGTTTCCACAATGCCCGCCGCAATGGGGTGAATATGGCTTCAACATTACCTTTGGTGACGAAGAGAATCAGGCCACAACAATTTCAGGGACTGTCGTTTACAAGGATTTTGTGACACGGGCAGAGCTTGCCTTCAGCCGCGCGGGCGAACCAATGCCCCGCGCCGGTATAACTGGTCGCATTCGCTGGGTTGCCGAAATGATCGCGATGATGCGGCGCTATGGCGACAACAGCGGCAGACCAGACGAATGCGTTACCGAAGACGCACCTGACACGACGCGACCCGCTATTTTCACCAGAATTTCACGTGAGCGCGCGCAGGAACTCGCGCGTCAGAACGTAAATAACATCCGGGATTTCGCTGAGCGTGCCTATGACGGTTTTGACGGGCCACCGCCTGACGACGGCACACCACGTATGACAGACCCGACATATGGCGACCCCCCTTCCAGCGAAGATCCGGTCTATCTGGCGTCGGGGGAGTTCTACGAAACCTCGGTCGATTTGCGCGCGCCTGCGCCGCTTGGGCTGGGCTGGCGTTTCCAGCGCACCTACCGCAGCCAGTCACCCGTGCATACCAGCATGGGGCATGGTTGGGTGCATAACTACCAGCTTGCACTGGTGCGTGATGATGACGGCTGGCGGCTTCGGGATGAAAATGGCGGGCATGAGTATTTCCGCCCGACCGAAGGGGCACTGTTTCAAAGCGCCGATGGGGCACGGCTAAAGATCAGCGCTGAAGATCGTGTCATCCGGACGCGCGACGGCATGATCTATACGTTTGTTCCAGAAACCGGATTGGAAGATCAGTCACGGCTCGAACATGTAGTGGCGGCTGGTGGGGCGCGACTGGATTTCGACTATGATCTGCAGGGGCGGCTGGTTCGTGTCGTTGACGGAAACCGGGCTGAAGCGCGCTATACCTATGACGGGGATCGCGGATACCTTGTGCGTGTGGACGCACCCGACGGCACAGCCGTGGGGTTTGCCCATGATCAGGATGGAAACCTCTATTCGAAATATGACCTGAATACAGAGACTGGTACAGCGCTGAACGAAACCCGCTATGTCTATCGCGGCGGCGGCGAAGAGGCCCCGCAGGAACTGCGCCATAACATAACGCAGGTCTGGCTTGCGTGGGGCATAGACCAACAGCCATCCCTCGAAATTCAATATGGTGAAGAAGCGGATGGTGCCAGCTTTGACCGGGTGGTCTCGCAACGCACTGGCACCCTTTTTGAGAATTTTGAATACGGTCGTCAGACCACAAATGGCGCAGAGCTCTTCACGACGCGCTTGCAGGCAGAGGGCCGCGCAGCGGAGCTTCATCTTTTCGCGCGTGACGGGCGGCATGAAGCCACCACTTACATCATGCCCGATGCGGAAAACATCATGACCGACCTGCTCTATGACGCATCAGGCAAACCAGCAGGGCGCATCTACGCGTCTGGCGCGTCGTTCACGACAACCGCAGGCCCGGCCGCCAATCTGACGATCGAAACACGCACGCCAGAGCCCGGAAGTGACCAGCAACCTGTTCACTGGGTTGTCGAGACTGAACCGGTTTTTGGCCAGCAAAAGGCGTTCTTTGGACCCTTCATCGGAGCGATCCCCAGCGACATGGCTGAGATTGAGGCCAAGCGCAGGATTACACGGATTTTTGACTATGAAGAAGCGGGCGCTGGGGCCTCTGCTGCGCTGAGCGCTTTTGGTATCAGCGCAGGCAACCAGCCGCTTGGCGACGTGAACCAAGATGGTTTAACTGATCAGTCACTAGGCCGGATGATTCAGGAAACCAGAGCGGATGACGCAGGCGTCACAAGCCATGTCTGGACTGCAAGCGGCGCACGTGCGGAAACCCGCCGTCCAGACGGAAGCATGACGCGCTACACCTACTCTGACCAAGGATACCTAGCACAAGTCACCGAGATTGATACGCAAGGCAGGCAAACGACCAGCGCGACCTATGACTGGGACGAAAACGGCGGCCTTATCGGGGCTGAAGTGGGTGATAGCAGCTATATTGGTATCGAACGCGACGCACTTGGGCGAATGGTGCGTGTCACACTGGCAGGCCGCCCGGACCGGTCGTTTGAGTATGATGCCTTTGACCGGATCATCGCTGAACACCGCGACGGCCAGAAAGCTGCAGAGTTTGTCTATGACGGTTTTGGCCGGCTTGTGGAAACCCGGCGCTGGGCGGATGCAGGTGAGCCGATTGTCGAAACCTACAGCTACGACACCTTTGGCAGGGCGATTGGCGCAACTGACCCCACCGGAAACTGGTCACGCGAGATTGACCTGCTCGGCCGAACCGTTCGTGAGGTTATGCCGGATGGCGAAGAACGCCGGTTTGCCTATGATGTGGAAGGCCGCTTGATATCAGAGTCGGGCTTGGGATGGTCGCACGCGCACCGATACGATGGGTTTGGCAGGCGGATCGAAACCGCTACACAATCCGGCGACATTATTCGTGTCTCATACGACGATGAAGGTCGCCACGCCACGCGGACCGTTTTTAACAATGGGACTGTTGTTCAGGAAATCTCCCTGCAACGCGGGCAAGACGGGGACCTGAGCGCAATTGCAGTAGCTCTAAACGATACGGAAAAGGTTGTTTTACCCGGCGGTGACAGCACTGTTTCTGTTGGCCTCAGAAGCGCTGCTCTTTATCCGGTGTCAACGGAGCGCGATCTGATGGGGCGCGTGACCGGTTTTGCAAGCAACGATGGATCAACCTGGCAAACGTCCCTTGATGAAGCGGCCCGTCTGACCGAAGTTTCCCGCAACGGGAAAAGCATTTTTTCAGTTGTTTATCAATCTGATGAGCAACAAGCAGTGGTGCAGATGTATGGTTTCGCATCACAGCAGTTCCGGCGCGAAGGGCTGGTTGAAACACGGACCGATGGACGTGGGGTACAAACAGTTTCCACACGTGACGGCTATGGCAGATTGGCAAACGAAGTCGCAACTTTTGACGCACAATCCGCGGAACGTACATACACCTACGACAGCGTTGACCGGATGATCGCTCACAGCAGGGATGAAACCACATGGAGCCGCCGTTACGAGGGTGCCGCCCCAATTGAAGACCGCCTTAGCATTGCTGACAGTGACTCCTATTCGATAACCCGCCGCTATGATGATCAGGGGCGATTGGTGGAAAGGGTACTGCCAAGTGGCACAGCATCCACATTCAGTTACCCGGATGACTCAACCGTTGTTGTTGCCGTCGGACGCGATACCATCAGGCTAGTTTATTCGGCTGAGGGCGCAATTTTATCGGCAACCATGGGTGACGCCGTAGTTGAATACATGCTGCCAATCTCTGGTGCGCCGGACTCGGCTTTCCGTGTTACCGCCAAGGGGGGCGGGCAAACTCTGCTCGACAGACGTATTCGTTTTGAAAACGGCCGCGCCGCTGCCATTGATGAGCCTTTGTTTGGCGATCCGCAAAGGATTGAGCGAAACGAAGCTGGCCGCATCACCTCTGTTTCCCAAGGTGGACTTGGCGATTCAGGTTCACCAGAACTGCGTAAAGAAGAGTTTAGCTTTGATGAAGCGGGTGCGAGGCTTTCCGCTGGTCAGTCAAGCCCGTGGCTGCCAACCCACGCGGAAGATGCCTCGCTCGCAACGCTTGATCCTGACGGGCGGGTTACCGTACTGAACGACCGGACGATAGTGCGCGATCCGTTTGGACTTGTTTCCACCGTTGAGTGGAACGGCACGACAACTAAATTGCTGCGCGACGGACAAGGACGTGTGGTTGCCTTACGTGGTGACGGACGTGCCGATGATATCATCTATGACGGAGGTACGATTACCGGCGTTTATCGAAACGGTGAACCAGCGGCTGAACACATCCTGGACCCAAACAATGTGCCCGTTGCACGCGTTTCCGAAGCTGGTCTTGAGTTGCTTGCGCTTGACTTTGGCGGTGGGCCACTGGCCTACATCGGTTCGGATGGAAAGTTTGGCACACGCATCTTTCTGTCAGCATTTGGTATGCCCGAATTCCTTAACGAAGGTGTCATGCGCACGCCAGATATTCCACAACCCCAACTTGACGGAATGCTTTTTGATCCGGCGTCGGGACTTTATCTGACCGCGATCCGCGCGATGGACCCTGAGATCGGCCAGTTCCTTTCGCCAGAACCATTTGGTCCACTGGCCTCTCCGCTGCCCTATGAATATGCGGCGGGAGATCCTTTCACTTTCCGCGATACAACCGGCGCAATTCCATCCGGAAATGGTGGGATCGGCGCAGATGTGGAACCGACAGAGGGTTTATTCGATAGCATTGCGAAGATCTGGGACAACGTCACCAGCATTTTCAAAGATGAAGTCGAAGACGAGATCGGCCGCGCTTCTGATGAAGACAATAGCGGTAACGTGGACAACAATGACCAAGGCGGCTCTGGCGGATCGGAGCCAAGCACCGGGTCCGCTGGCAACAACGCAACCGAGAACCGCAGAGAACCCGTCTACACACCAAGTGAACGCAGACGCGAAAGGGACCTCGAAAGGGAAGAGGAAGCACGTGATCGACGCGCAAGAATTGCAGAAATTGAGGCGCGCCAAAGAGCCGAAGAATCCGCTTTTAAACGAAACTCCCGGTTTGCGCATGAAATCCTGCCGGAAGAGGTGAGAAATCAGTGGCTCGATGAAGAAGACGTTTTCCTAAACGGTTATAATCGCCTCTACGACGAAGACACCGCACCCTGGGGCGAACCCGCCACAGGACCAAGTGTTGGCAACGAGGGCGATCCACATGCCTTGCTACGCGAAAACCTGCGACAGCGTGAAGGGTTCCGGAATCGCACAAGCGACAGGCTTCGGTTCCTGTTCCGGGAACAGATTTCAACACCACCGCCTGTTGCACCCCCTGCAGCACAACTTAACCCCCCGCCCCGCCCAGCACCGCCGGGTCGTCAGCCGAGTGGAATAAGCGGTTTTGCAGGTGGATCGCCGCGGCCAAGCACGGCACCGGCACAGCCCACTCCTGCAGAGCGGAAAGGCCCTGGCGGCATGTCAAGATTGGGGAACCTGCTGAGATGAAACGTTCTTTACTCATTCTTTCCATCGTCGTTGTTTCCCTTGCCACCCAAGTTTCTGCGCAGGAACGCCTTTCAATTCCTGTCAGTTCGGAACCAAGCGGTGCGACGATTTTCCTGAATGGGGCTGTGGTCGGGGTCACTCCCGCAGATGTCGCCCTATCCACAGGAGCCGGTCTTTCTGAACTCAGACTTGTGAAGCCAGGATACGATGTGTTTTCGCACGCCTTTCAGCAAGATGAGACCCCAATAAATATTGCTGCGGAACTCGTCACGCGCCCGACAATAATTCCTGTGACAGTCACAGACGACCGGCCTTCCGCAGCTGACGGCGTTATCACGTTGCGAGAGGCTTTGAACTACGCTTCGGGAGCTAACCGCCCTGTAGGGTCAGATCGCGTTTTAATTAATGGCCCTGTTGGTGAAATGCGCGCCGACAATATCGTGATATCCGTCGAAGGCTACGGGCCAAGCCCCGTTCTGACCATGACAGAACCTTTGCCACCCCTGTCTGGTAATGGTGATCGGCTAAGCGGACCTGCGAAGCGCGCGAGCATTGCGATGGCGCACGGATACACGGTGCGTGGAGCCGGGCTGGTCATGGGGCCGGAAACCGAAGTTGAAAACCTGATCATTGATGGGTTTGACATTGGCCTGTCTGCCGAAGGGTTTGGCACGATGGTTGTGCGCGATGTTTCAGTTATCGGAGGCTTTGTCGGCTTCAGTGCCTCTGATGGCGCAGAGCTCCTGCTTAGCGGCGCGGATGCAATAAACCTCGCTACAAACACACTTGCCCACGGTGATGGAATTATTGATGGCTTCGTTGACGCGATAGTGCTCGATGACTTTGATAATCTGACACTTTATTCAGGTCCACCTGGCGAAGAAGGATACTCTGTCGTTGAAGGTTGGGTAGAACCAAGCGGCGCAAGCAACCTGTTTGTTCGCCACGCCGAAACACGCCCGTTGCGAGAGGTCGAAGGGCTGGACGCGACCACGACCAGCTATCACATGTATCACATTTTCGGGGCTGGGCAGTCTGACCAGCGTTGGCCGTGGCATGTCTACGACGGCATGGACGGTGACTATTTCCAGTGGGAATTCATAGATCCCCCGGAATATGAACATATGCAGGTGATGGGGCAGCGGCCCATGCGCACCGACAAATTCACACTGCACCACCTGCAATCCGAAGCGCGGCTTGTAAAGTTCACCTTCAGTCTGCTTGGGCACACCGGGTATGTCATTGAAAGTTTTGAATTAGATGCCGATCCGCTAATGAATGAAATTGCCATCGACCCCGAGCTGGATTTCTTTGGTTTTCGGATAAATGTCGTAGAGGCAACAGGCAATTCACCCGGCTTTACCGAAATTGAAGCAGAAATTCTGGATTCCGACGCTTACGAGCCGGTCAGTGTCAGCCGCCGCCGCGCGGTATTTCCCCGTCCGGCGCGTGGGGTGCTTGGTGTCGTAGAAATCAACAATGTTCTTCGTCCGATTGGTGAGGCCATCTTTGCAGAACAATCACCTGTGCATTTCTCGCAAAATAACAACGTTTACAAAGCGCAAGAAATTGTTCGTGAAACACTGCCACAGACTGCAACTGTGCAGGATATTCTTGCCGCGCTCGCTACAGTGTCGGACGCGGAGCAAAGTGAAATCATTATTCCGGGCACATTGGATATCGACGCGACACTTGGCGAGATATCACAGAGCAATCTTCGCCTGACCGGCGGCGGCACAATTCGCAGCACTGACGGTTCAACGCTGAATTTCAAACGCGCACAGGGCCTTAGACTGGACAATCTTTCCTTGTCTGGAGCCGGGATATTGCTGGAAGATTCCTACCCTGTGATCATGGACCGTTTGACTGTCACGCAATTCGATACCGCTGTAACAGCGAATTCCAGTTACTTTATACTGACAAACAGCACATTTTCCGACGGCAATCGGGGTATTCAGGCAAACGTCGCGTCTATTACGATGACGGGCAGCGTCATAGAAAATGTGTCCGTGGGGATATCATCGCGCACGGCTGACCCGCTTGTATTGATTGGCAACCAAATAACGACACGTGATCATGGTGTCGATCTGCGCGCAGAAGGTGGTTACGCAAGCGTCGCACATTTAATCGCAAATCGTATGGAACCAGCAAATCCGACGACCCCGGTCCAAAGGCCCTCATATCACTCTCGATCCTCGCTGGTAGGTGAAAACAACCCCAGTTACCTGGGCCTTGGAAGCGATACATTCGATGTGCGGTCTCGCCCGACGTGGATCGGCTATGGCATTCACGACATCCGGGTTGGCGGCGCACCTACTCAGGTACGTTTGCTGGAGTTTAGTGATTTCAATACCCGTTGTTTGCTGCAGGCGGATGAAACCGTACCGGGTGCCTCCAAACCAGTATTTCTGTTACAAACAGCAACGGTCGTTTTGCATGACACTGACGCCCGTCTTTTGTGCTTCAACGAAACAGGCGGAGCGGAGATTGCGCTGCCAGCCAATTCACACGCAGACGACCCGATACCTGCAGCGGCACGTTTGGTTGTTTCACTGGACGAGGGGTTTGAAGATGCTGAACCCGGACTAACCAGCGCGGTTACCGCGCGCTTTACCGCTGAACCAATTGGCGCAGGCCAGCCCTACCCGGCCCTCGGGGCGGATCGAGCGGCGGGTAGTCAGTACAATTTGATCACGTCATTGATTAAGGCGGGCGATCATGGGCGCGCCTTTGCACGAGCATACGACGCTTATACCAACAGTCCGCTCGACACACGCGTTGCTGGCACGTTGATCTATGCGGCTGATGAATGGGCAACTGCGATGGAGAGCAAGGGGTTGGCAGCTGAATCGCTCGAATTTCTGACCGACCTTGCAGACTCTGAAACCACGCCAGAAGACGCTGTAACATTACTCATCAACGCGCATTTCAGGCTTGCGGGTACTTTTACCGAACAGCAGCAATGGGAAGACGCCCGCCATCACTACAGGCAGGCTTTGTTGCGCGACCCATCGCTCGAAGCTGCCAGCCAGAATATCACGTATGTTTATCAGGAAGATTTACGCAGCAGGTTCACGCCGGAGAACGCGCAAGACACTGTTGCATGGGTCGATGCAGAAAGCGCTGAACATCCTGAGGACGCTGCCGAGTTGCGTAGTGTCGCAAGTATCTTACTTGGAAATGCTGTCGTTGATGCCATCAATGGGGCGCGTTTTGACGAAGGGCTTGTTCTGGCATCCGCTCATTACAGGTGGGAGGAAAACGAACGCACCATCAATAATCTGCGTGTTGCATTCCAGAATTTTGCTATGGACGCCGTTTCACGACAACAAAGCGATGCGGTGCTTGAAACGCTTGAGCGCTTAACGCGTGAACACGGAAGTGGCCCGGATCTGGCGGGCATTCTGACAAATGTGTTCCACAACACGGCAATCACCGCGATTGAAGCGGGCGATTTTGAAAATGCGCTGTCCGCGGCCCACGTACTTTACGGTGCTAACCCAAATTCGGACTCCGAAGATTTGCTAGCCTATACCTATGGTCAGCAGGCCGAGGCTATACTTGCAACCGGGGATACCGTGCGCGCAATGCGGTTTTTGGTCGATGCGCTGAACAACTACCCAAATCTGACCCGGCTTGAACAACAAGGCCAATCAATTGGCAATCAGGCGGCTTTAAGCGCCTATGAAGCAGGTGACAGCCAAGGGGCTGTGGAAACATTTGAAACCACGATTTCCATCTTCGGTGCCAATGACAACCTGAACCAAAATTTGCGGGTGATCTATGCAAACTGGGCGGTGGATTCTGCCAACTCAGGCAATCTGGATTTGGCTATGCAAGTCGCGCGCGCAGGGCAGGCACGTTATCCAAACGAACAGACCTTTGCGGATGTGATAGATTTCGTGAACAGAAACCAATGAGATTTTTAAGGAGGCGTGGTCAAAAATGCGGAATTCAAATGATAAGTTGAGAGACCTGCAACTCACGCCACTCTTATTACAGGGTTATCGGACATGCGCCGGAATGTTAGCATGAAGACTATAGAAACTTTAATTAGGGCCCCCAACCGAACATCCAGAAGGAAAGCACCTTGCGTATTCACTCTCTGAAACACCCGTTGATGTTTGCAATGTTCTGCTTTGTGAATTCGGGCGGTTCGGGATTGGCACAAACTTCGGGCGACGCTGCTTTGCAACCTCAGATTTTGTCGATTGAGGATGTATTACAAGAACACTCTGCGGAACCAGAATCACTTTATAAATTTGTTGCTGAGAATGTTGCGTTTCACGCCTACCCCGGTGTTTTGCGTGGCGCAAATGGTGCGCTTCAAAGTCGCGCAGGGAATAGTTACGACCAAAGCCTGCTGCTTTCCAATCTGCTGCGTGACGCAGGGTTTGAGACACGGCTGGCGCAATGTCGCCTTGGCGTAGACAAGTCAGAGGCACTTATCGCCTCAATCGCAAACCCAACGGTATCTCTGGAAGAGTCGCCGAACCTGGAGATTTTTGT
This sequence comes from Pseudohalocynthiibacter aestuariivivens, assembly GCF_018457175.1. Lineage (GTDB taxonomy): Bacteria > Pseudomonadota > Alphaproteobacteria > Rhodobacterales > Rhodobacteraceae > Pseudohalocynthiibacter > Pseudohalocynthiibacter aestuariivivens. The sequence continues at coordinate 678,493 of NZ_JAGFNU010000001.1, read as the reverse complement.
CGAAGAGGGCGAAACAGCAGTTATTGATCAGTTCGCAGATCGGGTATCAGCGACCTACATCTTTGTCGAAGAGCATTTGACTGGTGCCAATGTTATATTTAACCAAGATTCCCCTTCTGTTCAGGACGAACTTCGCGAAACAGTATCCGATCATATCTGGGTTCAGATGCGCGATGCGGAAGGATGGACAGACTTTGACCCAGCATTCGCCGGGCCAATCGGAGAAACGCATTGCGAACAATCCGGTTCCGTCGAAAAGCTTCCTGAAACCGCATTTCATCGCGTCGAAATCTCGCTTGATACGGAAACCGTCAAGGATGGCGTACCAACAACGCACACAAACTTTTCGTTTTCAGCCCTTACCGCAGATATCTCGGGGACCGCCTTCCTTCTGATACACGAACAACCCGGTCAAAGCGGCGTGACAACCTTCGCACAGGGCGTAAACGATAGTTTCACACCCGTTCTTATTGCTGGCGACCAAAGGATTGAAGGGGAGCCGGTAGAACTGGTCGTCGAAGTAGAAGCCGATAGCGGAAGCAGCGGTGGCGGCGGACTTTTTGGCGGTCTGAACTCCCTGTCAACAGCGCTGTCAAATGAGCAACCGACCGAATTGGTTGCAGAATGGCTGTCTTTGACATTCGTTGACCCCACAGGTGCGATGCAAACGGTTCGCCATGAAGTTTATGACCGGATAGGTCACGCTGCACGGATCGCCGGAAACCCAAGTTACGCGGAACTGCCTGCGGTAGAGGCAGACTGGGCAGACACGCTGCGCGCCTTTACCGTTACCACAGGGTTCTCGCCAGCAAGCCTGCAGCATAGACGGATGGAGGCTTTGACCAGTAATGACCCGAACCGCGCTTCGGCTGCTGCCGGCGCTTTGATCCTAGATTTCTACGGCTATCTTCGGGAAACGGTGCCTTCTATGAGCTTTGACATGACAGATATCATCTCTTACCCGTCTGGACCAAACCTCATGTTCCTGACCTATATTGGCAGCGACCCAGAGGACGCCGATGGCCCACCAAGTGCCTTTGCAATTGACCATGCGCTGAAATCGCGACGCGTAATCGCAAAGGACGCAGATGCGATTGGCCCTTATGAACGGGTTTTTGACGGCATTCTTGATCACGAAGTCGAACGTTTGACCGTTGCGTTAACCGCGTGGGCAATTGCAGACGGACCGATGACAAGCATCAGCGTCGGAGACGTGTTTAATGTCGCAGCATCCGATCAGATAGAGGTCAACACACTAGCCCCTGCTGACGTTGCAATGCAAAACGGGCTTTCCTTGTCAGACGAAGCGTTGACGCGACTGAACACCGACATGGCTGCAAATATGGCGGTGATTGTTCCCACCCGGCCAGTCACGCTTGGGAACACACCCACTGTCGGCTGGTGGGGTATAGACGTGGTTACGGGCAGAACACAGGACCAGATGGAGGACGGCTCACATCAGGGAGGCGCTGAAACTACTGACTTAAATGCGCAACAATCCTCTCTCAGTTTGCGCGCCCGGCAACTGCTATGCGGTCTCGGTTCCCTGGCAATCTCTATCGGGTCAGGAATGGGGCCTCTCGCTCACATGCCACCCGGATTAATGCAGGGTGCGCAGCAGCTTCTTGATTCCTGCGCACGACGCGGCGGCGGTGCACGGGGGCGCCCACCCACTGGTGGTTCTCCTCCCGGTGGCGGTGCGGGTCCGGGAATGGGACCGTATAAATTCGGTCCTCCGCCAAATTCAGGTTTAAGGCCGTTTCCACCCCCACGAACGCAGATTCCACCGCGTCCACGTTCACCATTGCCGCCCAGAGGTCGGCCGGTCCCGAAAAAACCTTTCGATCCGTTCAATCCGACCCGGCCAGCGCCACTTCGCAGACCTTGATCGGTTTCTGGCAACTCTGCCTGGTGCGCCCTTCTAGCGACAGAGAAACGTAGATTTCTGAAGGTCCATTTCGGTGGAGTCTTGCTTTGGAGTGTGAACGCGCCAAGCAAAACATAAAAGAATGCATTTACCTATGGGCATAGCGCCGTAAAACAGCATATTTTGTGAAAATCACATGGCTTGCCCCAATGGGATGTTCTATTATCCTCGAAACAGCCAATAAAAGAGCAGCAAAACATGGCCGACGACCTACTTCGGGAAAATGAACCGGAAACTGCATATGACGCGTCTTCTATCGAGGTTCTGGAGGGGCTGGAGCCCGTCCGCAAACGCCCCGGTATGTACATCGGTGGCACCGATGAACGTGCGTTGCACCATCTGGTGGCCGAGGTGCTCGATAACTCCATGGACGAGGCTGTCGCCGGGCACGCCAACCGGCTTGAGGTCGAGCTGAACGAAGATTATTCTGTCACGATCCGCGATAATGGCCGGGGTATCCCGGTAGACCCGCATCCCAAGTTTCCTGACAAATCAGCGCTTGAAGTTATTCTTTGCACTCTTCACGCGGGTGGTAAGTTCAGCGGCAAGGCCTATCAGACATCTGGCGGTCTGCACGGGGTTGGCGCATCCGTCGTAAATGCCTTGTCAGACTACATGCGTGTCGAAGTGGCGCGGAACAAAGAACTCTACATGCAGCAGTTTTCACGTGGCATACCAGATGGCCCGATCGAAAAGATTGGCGCCGCCCCGAACCGCCGTGGCACGATGGTGACGTTCCACGCGGATGAGCAGATTTTCGGCCATCACAGGTTCAAACCCAAACGCATGATTACCATGGTGCGCTCCAAGGCCTACTTGTTCTCCGGCGTTGAAATCCGCTGGAAAAGCGCAATTGATGATGGTGAAACCCCGACCGAGGCCGTGTTCCACTTTCCGGGCGGGCTGGCGGATTACCTGAACGAACGGATGAATGGCTCTACCGCCTATGCCGACACGCCCTTTGCCGGGAAAGTGCAGTTTGCCGAGAAATTTGGCGCTGACACCGCCGGATCTGTCGAATGGGCGATCAACTGGACCCCGTCACGCGACGGGTTCATCCAAAGCTATTGTAACACAGTGCCTACGCCCGAGGGCGGCACACATGAGGCCGGGTTCTGGGCGGCGATACTAAAGGGTATCCGCGCGTATGGCGAGTTGGTGAACAATCGCAAAGCCAGCCAGATTACCCGTGACGATATCATGAATGGCGGCTGCGCACTGGTCAGCTGTTTCATCCGCGAACCGGAGTTTGTGGGCCAGACCAAAGACCGCCTTGCGACGACCGAGGCACAGCGGCTGGTCGAAAATTCGGTTCGTGACCATTTTGACAACTGGCTTGCAGGCAACACCAAGGCCGCAGGCGCGATCCTTGATTATCTGGTGCTGAAATCCGAGGAGCGCCTGCGCCGCCGTCAGGAAAAGGAAACCGCACGCAAGTCAGCCACGAAAAAGCTGCGCCTGCCCGGCAAGCTGACCGATTGTTCGGCCACCAACCGCGAGGGGACAGAGCTGTTCATCGTCGAGGGGGATTCTGCCGGTGGATCGGCCAAAATGGCGCGGGACAGGAAGACACAGGCGCTGCTGCCGCTGCGCGGAAAAATCCTGAACGTGCTTGGGGCGGCTTCGTCAAAAATTGGCACGAACGCCGAGATTAATGATTTATGTCAGGCGCTTGGCGTTGGGATCGGCACCAAGTTCAACGTTGATGATCTGCGCTATGACAAGATCATCATCATGACCGATGCGGATGTTGACGGGGCGCATATTGCGGCGTTGCTGATGACGTTCTTCTTTACCCAGATGCGCCCGATGATCGACAAGGGGCACCTTTACCTGGCCTGCCCGCCGTTGTTTCGCCTGACCCAGGGCGCAAAGCGCGTTTACTGCACCGATGAGCTGGAAAAAGAGGCGGCGCTGGCCAAGGGGCTGGGCGGCAAGGGCCGGATCGACGTGTCACGCTTTAAGGGTTTGGGCGAGATGGACGCAAAAGACCTGAAAGACACCACGATGAATCCCGAAACCCGCAAGCTGATCCGCGTGTCGATAGACGAGGACGAGCCGGGCGAAACCAGCGATCTGGTGGAACGCCTGATGGGCAAAAAACCCGAGATGCGGTTTCAGTACATTCAGGAAAACGCCCAGTTCGTTGAGGAGCTGGATGTTTGAGGACTGTTCCGCCTAGCAAATACGTTTATGGACCCCTTCGATCCATTCAAATCTCTGTGGAAGATATTGTTGGAATAATTTCAGACAGCGCTGAAGACCCAGAAATCGTAGAGTGTGAAAGTAATTCTATAGTCTACGTAGGTGTTAGCGAAATAATGAAAAACGCTAATAATATCAGCTCTCCTTATAAATTTGAATTTGATGGCATCACAATGGAATTGAGCGATGTGGGAGTTTCAATCAATTCAACTCGCGAACAAGAGGCCGTTGTTTTAACAATTATAAACTCACTAGATTACTTCAAATCGATATGGGTTTGGTGGAGACATCCGCTGGGCGACCTCGTCTCTAGGGTGTGTTTTGTTCTGATTGTAAGTGTTTTCTATAATTATCTCGCCAACTTTTTCGGGGAAAGTACTGCTGACACCGAATTTGTCATTCTTTTCTTTCTAGCTTCAATTCTAACGCTTCTTCTAATTTGGCCTGTTTTAAGAGTGATCGCCTATTTGTTATCAAGTAAAGTAACGAGAAAAAAAATCGAAGTTTCTGGGTACGTAATAGAGACGAGATTTTGGTTTACGTTTTACTAATCCTCATTTCATTATCTGTTGGATGGTATTTAGGAAATTCTTCAGCCGCGTCTCACCAGCTTGAGGATACTATTGAAGACTAGCCAACCATGATCTTGCCTCTGGCAAGATCATGGGCCCGCCCCCGTGGGGGGCGTGGGCGGGCCTGTTGCTTCCTCAAAGGCAGCGATGGGTTAACAGAAATCACAAGCTGCTTATCTGGCCCTGCCGTTTCCGCCTTGAACAAAACGCGGGTTTCACCCAATTTACGGCAAACCAATTCGGAGTCTGCCATGCCCCCCACCATGTTTTACGCGCTTACCATGCTGCTTGCTGGCTTTGGCGTTCCGATACTTGCGGCACTCAATGCAGCCCTTGGGCAACGGCTCGGCTCGCCGGTTGCGGCGGCGATGATCCTGTTTTGCGTGGCTTTGCTGGGCACAGGTATTGTTCTGATGTTCGCAGGTCCCGGCCCGTTGAAACACGCGGTCGGCGCGCCAAAGCACCTGTTTCTGGCGGGGCTGCTGGTTGCATTCTACGTGCTGACCATCACATGGGCCGCACCAAAATTCGGCGTTGGCAATGCGGTGTTCTTTGTGCTGCTGGGGCAGTTGATCTCTGCCGCTGCCATTGACCATCTGGGGCTGTTTGGGGCGCAAATCTCGCCCCTGTCGCTGACCCGCGCGGCGGGCATCGGCATCATGGCGGTTGGAGTGTTTGTAACGCAACTGGCCTAACGAGGGACTTAACCGTCCTGAATGCTTTCAAGATAGATCATAAGTGCGGCAAGCGGCCTTGGGGTTGGGGTCATCACCCCATCGCCCGTCTCAACAGGCACCTGCTCGCCCCGTAACAGCGCACCGAATTCAGGCATGTTCGGCCCCGGTAGCGCCTCGCGGTGATAACCGTCGATCATCGACAGCACCTCTGCCCGTGGAAAAACCCCGCCGTTGCGCAGCGCGATTTGTGTTAGATCCTTGGGTGCGGTTCCTGTGACATCGGAAACAGCACCGTCCCCCCGACCCGACGCACCATGGCAGATCGCGCAGTTGTCATCATATAACGCCTGCCCTTCATAAGGTTCCGGCATTGCGTCTACGGTGCAGGCGGCAATAAATCCCAGACCCACAATTCCTGCCAAATACTTCATACCTGCGCCCCTTCGTTTCCCGCGTTATTCTGTCTGCAACGTTTCGAGGTAGGCCAGCAAATCAGCGATTGGCGCACTGGTCAGGATCGGTTGACCCGCGGGTGTTTTCACGGCTGTATCATCGCCTTCAAAGAAATCCCCATAAACGGGCATCGAACTGCCGTGACTGACCAACGGGTCACGCCCATCGATACGTGCAACAACCCGTTCGGTCGGAAAGACGCCATCGTTTGTTGCGGCAAGCTGTCTGAGGTTCGCTGGCTGAACAAGAAGAACCGGTGCCATCGGGCCGCTGCCCAGCGCCTCTGCCCCGTGACAACTTACACAGTGGCGCAAGTAAAGTGCTTGGCCGTCTTCCGCGTCCTGGGCTACCGCTGGTCCTGCAAGGCACGCCGCAAAGAGCAAAGTCAGATATTTTCCAGTCGCCACAACACGTCTCCTATTTCTGTTTTGTTCAATCACTCTCGCACAACCATCCGGGCGCAACATTGATCCGCATCAGATAGCGCTACCTTTTGGGTATCGGGCTATCGTGGCCAAAATACGATGCACTTCTTTATCGTGCCAGCGATTGCACCAATTCCCAAACATTGTCTTCAACAGCTATGACCTGCATTGGCTTTTTGCCAACCCCGGGCATGCGCGCGCCTTCTTCGGCGTCAATCGCAGCCTGCACCTGCGCCATCCGGTCAAAGAATGCACCGGACACATCGGGGTCCATCAGGATGTAGAACTGGCCAAGGTCATGCGGCGGCCCCTCGGGGGCTTTCAGCGGTTTTACATCACGCGAAACGACGCCACCGGTCATACCCGCCGCCAGCAGCTCGGCCATCAGGCCAAAGCCCCAGCCTTTGTAGCCGCCCGTTGAGACCAAGGAACCGGCAATGGCTGCGGCGGGATCAGTGGTCGGCTCACCGTTCGCATCTACGGCCCAACCTAATGGGATAGCCTCACCCGCGGCCTTGGCCATGGTAATTTTGCCAAGCGCAACCGTGGTGGTTGACTGGTCAAACTGCATCGCGATACCGCCCTGCCCGTCCGGTGCTGAAAAAGCGATTGGATTTGTGCCAATGATCCGGGTCTTTCCACCCGGCGGGGCCACGATGGGCGATGCATTGGTAAACCCAATCCCGATAAGGCCCGCACGCGCGATCTGTTCTGTGAAGTAACCAAGCGACGTGCAGGTGTGGGCATGACAGATGGCAAGTGTCGCGGTGCCATTTTCACGCGCAGCATCAAGCGCTTGCGGCAATGCACGTGCAAAGGCAGGTTGTGCAAAACCATAGCGCGCATCGACAGAAATTGCGCCGGGCCGCGGACGGCTGACAACTGGTTCCACATCACCTTTAACGCGGCCGGATTTGAGTTGTTGGCAATAGCTTTCAAGATAGTAAAGCCCGCAGATTTTGTTGCCGACGGATTCAGCAGCGCGAACGGCGCGTGCAACCTCTGTCGCAATCCAGGGTTCTGCCCCATGATAGGTCAGGGCCGCGTGCGTTGCTTTTTCTATTTGATCTAGCGTTACTTCGGGCATTTCAAATCCTTCGGCATTTGCCTTGAAAAAAGTTAGACGAGCACCCCATGCTCCAAATGCATCACCCGGTCCATCCGGGCGGCAAGGTCAAGGTTATGTGTGGCGATCAAGGCTGACAAACCCGTTTCGCGGACAAGTTCCACCAATGTTCCAAAGACCTGATCCGAGGTTTCAGGATCAAGGTTTCCCGTAGGCTCGTCCGCCAGTAAAAGACGCGGCTGATTGGCAAGTGCGCGGCAAAAGGCAACGCGCTGCTGTTCTCCGCCAGAAAGTTCTGCGGGGCGGTGATGCGCCCGCTCTGCAATCCCGACGCGGCTCAGCAGGCTGGTCGCATGCGCCTCTGCAGCAGCTTGCGCCGTGCCATTGGCAAGCTGCGGCAGAACGATATTTTCAAGCGCCGAAAATTCCGGCAACAGGTGGTGAAACTGATAGATAAACCCGACACCCGCCCGCCGTATCGCCGTGCGACGGCGATCTGAAAGATGCGCCACCTCCTCGCCCGCAATGCGAATGACGCCACTGTCAGGCGTGTCTAACAATCCGGCGATATGCAAAAGGGTCGATTTGCCAGCCCCGGAAGGAGCAACAAGGGCAACGATCTCGCCTTCGCTTAGTTTGAGATCTGCACCTTTAAGTACGGAAACTTCACTGATCTTTCCCTTGTTGTAGGCTTTGCTGATACCTTCAAGTTCCAAAACGGCATTACTCATAACGCAGCGCCTCTACCGGGTTCATCCGTGCAGCGCGGCGTGCGGGGAAAAGCGTGATAACAAAGGACAAACCAAGTGACAGGGCAACTGCGGCAAGCACATCCCCCAGCATGAGCTTGGCCGGGAGCCTGTAGATACCACGAACGGATGCATCCCAGACTTCGCCACCTGTCGCGCTGTTCACAAAAGCGAGGATCGTGTCGAAATAGACTGCAAACAGGCACCCAAGAACCACACCCAATAGAGTGCCAATCAGCCCGACAAGCGCGCCACAGATAAAGAACACCCGCAAGACGGACCCTTCCGTAAGGCCCATGGTTCGCAAAATCCCGATGTCGCGGCCCTTGTTTTTCACAAGCATCACAAGACCCGAAATGATGTTGAGCGAAGCGATAAGCACAAGAACCGCCATCAGAACGAACATCACCGTATCTTCGATATCAAGCGCACGCAGGAAAGAGCCCGAGGCATCCCGCCATGTCCAGAGCAGCGTTCGCTCGCCCCCTGCTTTCATCAAATCGGCGTTCAGTTCATCGACGAGTTCGGGATTTTCAACCATGATTTCAAGTTCATCCGCCAAACCCTCGCGGTTGAAATAACTCTGCGCTTCGGCGAACGGCATATAGACGCGGGTATGGTCGATGTCATAGCGGCCCGCAGAAAAGATATAGACAACCTCATAGGCCTTAACGCGCGGGCTGGTGCCCATCGCAGTGCGCACGCCATTGGGAGAGATCAGCCTGATTCGGCCACCGATCCCAACACCAAGGTCAGTTGCGACACCCGCGCCAAGTGCGATCCCCTCGTCAAACCGCGCTATATCGCCCTGCCCGGTATTTGCATCCGCGATCCGCGGTATCCCCTTAAGGTCCTCAAGCGCAATGCCGAAGACCTGAACACCAATGTTGTAGCTTTGGTTGTTGGCCATGACCTGACCCTTAACCAGAGGGGCTGCACGAACAACGCCGGGGACCGCCCTTACAGCTTCAGCTTTTTCTGCGTAGTCATCAATAACCCGCGTGATCTGGCCGGTTTCGGTCACGATAGAAGAGTTGTAGAGGGTGACATGCGCGTTCGCGCCAAGAATTGTATCAACAAATTCCGCGCGGAACCCGGCACGCACGGCCATGGTGATGATCAGGGCGGCGACAGCCAGCATAATACCGATCAACGATATCCAGGTCATAACGCTGACCCCGCCTTCGGTGCGGCGTGCGCGCAGATATCGCCATGCGATCAACCATTCAAAGCGTGCGAAAGGGCCGGTCAAAACTGCTCTCCGTTTTTGTTGTACAAAGTCTGTGGGGGCAGACGCCCGGGGTCAAGTCCGAGAGCTGCAGGTGGGCAAATTTCCCCGCCCACGAGGCCCCAAAATCTTTGCAAAAGATTTTGACAAGAGTTTTGATAAAACTCTTGGACCATACTCAGAGGTTTGCGTAAATTTCGGCGACGCGCGCAACTGCCGCGTCCGGTGCCATTTCTTGGCTTTCCCCGGTTCTCCTGCTGGTCAACTCAACTACCCCGTTTTTCAATCCGCGTGGGCCGACGGTGATCCGCCACGGCAAGCCAATCAGATCCATCGTTGCGAATTTTCCGCCCGCGCGTTCGTTGCGGTCATCATAAAGCGGCTCAAGTCCGTGAGACTCAAGTGCGCTATATAGTGCTTCACATGCGGCATCTGCCTCTGCATCGCCCTGCTTGAGGTTCACAATCCCACAATGGAACGGAGTCACGCCTTCGGGCCAGATTATGCCCTTGTCGTCATGGCTGGCCTCAATAATCGCGCCGACCAGACGGCTGACGCCAATCCCGTGACTGCCCATATGAACCGGAATCTGCTCCTGCTTATCGTTGATGACTGTTGCCCCCATCGACTCGGAATACTTCGTGCCGAAATAGAAAATCTGCCCAACCTCGATGCCTCGCGCAGAGCGGCGGCGTTCTTCCGGCACATTGGCAAAGGCAGCTTCGTCATGAGTTTCATCTGTGCGGGCATAGCGAGAGGTGAATTCTTCAAGAACATTTTGGCATTGCTCGACCGAGTCATAGTCTATCTCGCGGTCGCCAAATTTCAGGTCAGTGATCGCGCTGTCGTAGAAAACTTCGCTTTCTCCGGTATCGGCGAGGACCAGAAATTCGTGCGTGTCATCGCCGCCAATTGGCCCTGAATCAGCGCGCATAGGTATGGCCTGCAAACCCATACGTTCATAGGTCCGAAGGTAGCTGACCAAATGGCGGTTGTAGGCGTGCAAAGCATCTTCTTTTGAAAGGTCGAAGTTATAGCCGTCTTTCATGTAAAACTCACGGCCCCGCATCACACCAAACCGTGGGCGGCGTTCATCGCGGAATTTCCACTGAATGTGATAAAGCGTTAGTGGCAGGTCTTTGTAGCTGCCAACATGCGCGCGAAAGATATCAGTGATCATCTCTTCGTTGGTGGGGCCAAACAACATGTCATGCCCGTGCCGGTCTTTGATCCGCAGCATTTCTTCGCCATAGTCTTCGTAACGACCGCTTTCACGCCAGAGGTCCGCAGGCTGTATCGTTGGCATCAGCATCGGGATATGCCCGGCACGAATTTGTTCTTCGTGCACGATGTTTTCGATGTTCTTCAGCACTTTGAATCCAAGCGGTAACCAGGAATAGATACCGGCGCTTGACTGTTTGATCATGCCAGCGCGCAGCATGTAGCGGTGGCTAACAATTGACGCTTCTGAAGGGTTTTCTTTCAGCACGGGAAGAAAGTAGCGGGTCAGGCGCATGAGCAGCGATATCCTTGCGAATTCTCTAATTTTGCCCGGTCTAGGCTATCGCGTTGGTCCAGACAAGAGAGCGCTGCGGCTTGTTACCTCGTTCAAGCATAAATTGGGCTTTTCCTTTGCTTCGGTGCGTGCCAGTTTCTCTCCATGAAAAACCTGCTCACCAGTCCCGATGGAACCGCGCCCTCTGCACTTTGTTTTGGCGCTATGCAGTTTGGCGGCAAAGCCAGTGCCGATGAATCACGCGGTATGTATGATGCCTGCCGCGTGGCGGAAATAAACTTTTTCGACACCGCTTATGTGTACACCGATGGCGCCTCTGAAACCTTGCTTGGAAAGTTCGCTGGGCCAGAGCGAGAGAAACTGATTATCGCGACCAAATGTGCGTGGAAAGATGGCGCAGGTGCCGCCAACATAAACGCGCAGTTTGACAAAAGCCGGGCGCGGCTTGGCATGGATATGGTTGATATTCTTTACCTACATAAATGGGACGGCGATACAGAACTGGCGGAAAGTTTTGAGGCGTTGGCCACGCTGCGTGATGCAGAAAAAATTCGATATGTCGGATTGTCGAATTTTTCGGCATGGCAGGTCATGAAGGCCGCAAATGTTGCCGCAGAGTTTGATCTGCCGATCTCGATATTGCAGCCAATGTATAACCTCGTAAAACGTCAGGCAGAGGTTGAGATTCTTCCGATGGCTTTGTCCGAAAGCATTGCCATTGCACCCTATTCTCCACTGGGCGGCGGATTGCTCACCGGGAAATATGCGAGAGGTGAAGGTGGGCGCCTGCTTGATGACAGCAGCTACACAAAGCGTTACAGCCCCGATTGGATGCATGAGGCGGCAAGCGCATTGAAAGAACTGGCCGCAGAGGTTGGCCAGCATCCGGCAACGCTTGCCGTAGCATGGGTCGCGCAGAACCCTGCGGTCACGGCACCGATCATCAGCGCGAGATCCGTTGAACAGCTGCGTCCTTCTTTATCAGCGGGCAAATTTGAAATGTCTGATGCGCTTTACCAAAGAATGTGTGACCTATCCCCTACTCCACCTCCTGCGACAGATCGACTGGAAGAAGCCTGATGCGCGATTTCTTGATTATTGGCGGCGGTATTGCCGGAATATCCGCTGCTGCCCGCCTGTCGCATCTGGGAACTGTAACATTGCTTGAGGGTGAATCCGGGCTTGGCTACCACGCCTCTGGCCGGTCCGCTGCAATGTTTGAAGGCACGTATGGTTTGCCCAGCACCGTGGCGCTGAACAAAGCGAGCTACACGTATCATCGCGACGCAAACGGCGGAGTTCTATCACCGCGCGGCATGCTTTTGCTGGGTGGCGTGGAACAGGAAGATCTGTTTGCCAGAGATTGTGAAATCATGGAAATGACGCGGATCAGCCGGGATGAGGCGCTGGCACATGTCCCGATCCTGAACCCTGCAACCGCGACACAGTTTGGCTACCACGCCGAAGCCTGGGACATAGATACAGACCTTTTGATCCAAAATTTCGCACGCGAGGCGCGGGGCAATGGTGGAGAAATCCTGACCAATGCGCATGTGACTGCCATTGAACACACCCAAAACGGCTGGCAGGTCGACAGCAGCAAAGGAACATACGAGGCCCGGCTACTGGTGAATGCGGCAGGTGCCTGGGTTGACCATGTCGCAAACCTTGCGGGGGTTAAACCGCTTGGCGTTCAGCCCTATCGCCGCTCCATGGCACGTTTACCTGCCCCGGGTGGGCACGATGTCAGTAGCTGGCCAATGATGTTTGGGCCCGGCGAAAGCTGGTATTCCAAACCCGATGCAGGAAAGCTGCTGGTGTCCCCCGCCGAAGAAGACCCGGTTGAGCCGCACGATGCCTGGGCGGACGACATGGTGCTTGCCGAAGGGCTCGCGCGGTACGAGGCGATGGTGACAGAACCGGTCACACGCCTTGAAACCAGTTGGGCAGGGTTGCGTACCTTCGCACCGGACCGATCGCTCGTTATTGGATTTGACCCAAAGCAAAGTGATTTTTTCTGGGTCGCCGGGCAAGGTGGATACGGCTTTCAAACCTCACCAGCGGCAAGTAAACTGGCGGCTGACCTGATTGAAGGGAAGCAACCGGAAATCGACGCCGTCACAGTTACGGCACTTAGCCCAAGTCGCTTTGGAAACCACTAGAATATTTGGCTTTTGATCTTCCCCTGCAATGCCGATAGCGGTATGTCGTCGCCCCCAAACTCTCTAAGGTTGTGTGAAGGGTTGAATGATTATATCGTTGATTTGAAAATTCATTTTTTTTCATCGTAATAAAGGGAAATGAACAGACTTCTTAGCCTGTCTTCCTGTTAAACAAGCGTTTCGAAGGAAAGTTGATACATGGCGCAGCTCAGAAAAATTTTACATGTTGATGATGACGAAGACACGCGCGCCGTCACCCGGTTGTCACTTGAATTGGTGGGGCACTTTATTGTTGAGCAATGCGCCTCCGGTAGCGCAGCAGTTGAGACCGCAAAAGCATTTTCGCCGGATTTGTTTTTGCTTGATGCAATGATGCCAAATATGAGTGGTGAAGAAACCTTGCGAGAGCTTCACAAGGTGCCGGAATTTGCAAATACTCCAGCGATATTTTTGACCGTCAAGGCAGAAGAAACCGCAATAGAAGGCTTGATGAAAACGGACGCAATTGACGTGATCACCAAACCGTTTGACCCTGTCGAACTTGGCGAGCAGATCACTGCAGCATGGGACAAGTTCCAAAAAGGGTCCTGAAGTCAGATTGGTCCCGGTAATCAGGAACCATTTTTTATTTATTACAACATCTTGGAACTGAAAGTTGATGCAGTGCAGACGCTGGATCAGCACTGAACGTAGTATAGGTAGCGCGCGATTTTTCCAGAATTGATATCGGGCAAGTAATCCTCTTCAGCTTCGCGAATGAGGCTCTCGGCGATAAAGCCGTTGCCCTCGGCCTCAAACCTTTGCTTCAAGTCAGCTGCCGCTTTCCAGTTTTTGCGCCAGAAGCCCCCAATCTGAACCGTGTAGTCACGGGTCGTGAAGGACACCCCAAGATTGGTAAGTGCCTTTGAAAGATCGGCAGACTCAGGTGCCAACTCAGACTGGTCATCGCCGTCCGCTATGTGATGGTTCATGAATATTCCCATTCGACCACCCGGGCGCATAGCGATCATCAGCATCGACAACGTCTTTTCAAGGTCTGAAACCCAATAAAGGGTATCAAGCGAAATGACCGCATCTATGGAGTTTTCAGACAAATCAAGTGCATTCATATCGCCTTGTAAAAACTTCAGCTTTGAACGTTTCGCTTTGGTTCGTTCAACTGCCTCGGCAATCGCCGGATCGGCGTAGTCCAGCCCGGTGACAGATACATCTTTCTGGTCAGAAATATGTTCCGCAATCACACCGGCGCCGCAACCAAGATCCAAAACCTCTTCTCCCGGTTTGAGATCCAGAAGCTCGAGCAGATCATCAAGTGCGGCCATATCTGTCTGGCCTTCCTGACATAAATCCTTACCGAAAACCTGCCTGCAAAGCTCTGAATGCGCCGCACTTGCACGCGCCGCCTGATAGAACCTTTGGTAATAATACCAGTACATATCGGGCCGCTGGTGGTGATATTGTTGCGCCAGGGGATGACCGCTTTCAGTTAGGCGGTAGCCCTTTTGATCGCCTTCGATCAGGCCCTTTTTCTGAAGGCTGAAATAGGCGTCAGACCAGTCTTCAAGGAAAATCCAAAACCTGTCAGCCTCTGCTTCCAGCGAATGCCTATCTGTATCTTTGCTTTCGACACGCGCCTTTTCCAGTGACGCAAGAACTTGAATTTCCGCTTCTGAAAGTTCCATTCTGGCCTCCTTCAATCAAAAGAGATTTGCTATCTGAACATAAAAAAGAGCCCGGAGACAAATCACTAAATTGAAAAGCTTGTTTGGCACGCCAGTTTTGCGGGCGCACAACTTAAAAATTCTCACGCGGTGTAAGCAGAACTTCAAACAGACAAGCACCGATGATGAGCACAGCGCCCAGCCATTCGATTGGCGACATATGCTCTTCTGGCAAAAACAGGCTTGCGGTGATCACTGCAACAAGAACTTCTGACATCATAAGCAAGCCAACCCGCCCCGGAAACAAAAACTTTTGCGCCCAGAAAAGAACAACAACCGCGGGCAGGATGGCAAAAACCGAAATCATAGACGCAAAAGGTATAAGGCGATTTGCTAAGTCTGGGTGGGGTATATCGACGATGCTGACAGAATATCCCAGCACCAGCGCACCAAGTGTCGTGAAGGCGAATTGAAACATCGTCATTCCCGGCAAAGGCACTGCATCAAACCGCATAATCATTGCCGCACCAAGCGCCCAGAAAACCCCGGAAAATAGTGCGAACACATCCCCGATGTTGAAAGGGACAGAACCACCGCCTGACACCAGAAGCACCAAACCTGCGAGGCCACCTAAGATCGCGGCCCATCGCTGCCAGGATGCTTTTTCGCCAAGCCATACCATGCCAATCAGTGTTGCCCAGACCGGTGTAAGATAGAAAAGCAGCGTTGCGCGCACGACGGACGAATATACCAACCCAGAGGCATAAAGCGCCAGACCGAATCCTGCCAAGGCACCAATCGCGGCGGCTTTACCAAGACTTTCCTTATGTGAACGCCATTGCAACAAAACAACGACTGCAAGCGCGCAGGCAGCGGGGAAATTTAGTAAGGCAATCGCCCACGTACCGTCCACACCCTGATTTTCCAGATACCGTAGTGGAATCCAGTAAAGCCCCCACGCAGACGCAGAAACAAACACTGCCCCTGACGCAAAGCCCGGGGTTGGAGGATGAAGCTGCATCACACGGCTTTCCAGAAAGACTTACAACTTCGCGGCTACACCAACAGGACGCGGGATGTCAAAGCGCAACCTCGACACCAAAGCTAGGGGGGATGAAACTTAAAACCGCCCGGAGTCGTGGAGGACTCCGGGCGCAACGACACTTACCCGTCTATACGGATCACCGCGTTTTTCGGATCATAGGGGCTATCTTCGACGATCTCCGCATCCCAAAGCTCGCGTTGCAGCCGCACCTTGAGCTTTGTTCCGACTTCAGAATATTCTGGCCTGACATACCCCATGCCGATGGATTTTTCGAATGCCACAGAATACCCACCAGAGGTCAGGCGACCCACGCGGGTACCGTCAGGTGTATAAAGCACCTCACGACCCCATGGATCAGCATCAGATGGGCCATTTATCAGCAAGGTCACGCATTTTACGCGGACACCGGTTTTTTCCATCGCTGCTTTGCCATTGAACTCTTTTGATAGGTCAACAAACCGCGGCAGATCAGCCTCTAGGGGATTCGCATCACGGCCAAGTTCGTTGCCAAAGGCACGGTAGGATTTTTCCTGACGCAACCAGTTTTGAGCACGAGCACCAACCAGTTTCATTCCGTGTTTTTCGCCCGCTTTTTCAAGCAGATCAAACAGGTAATTCTGCATTTCAATCGGGTGGTGCAGCTCCCAGCCAAGCTCACCCGTGTACGCAACGCGGATCGCATTTACCGGGCACATGCCAAGTTCAATCTGCTTGGCAGACAGCCATGGGAACCGCTTGTTGGACAGCGCGGTTTCAGGATCAGCGTCTTTGATGACGTCTTTCAGAACATCGCGGGATTTTGGACCAGCAATGGCGAAAACACCCCATTGTGTCGTTACATCCTGAATTTCGATGTAGCCAAATTCATCCATCTTGTCTTCGGCCGCTTTACGCAGGAAGTCCGCGTCATATTCTGTCCACGCCCCCGCAGAGACGAGGTAGTAATTATTCTCGCCATTCCGCACGATCGTGTATTCCGTGCGGGTGGTTCCATGGTCTGTCAGGGCATAGGTCAGATTGATACGGCCGATCTTTGGCAGCTTGTTACAAGTGAACCAGTCAAGAAACTGTGTGGCACCTGGGCCTTTAACAACGTGCTTGGTAAAGGCAGATGCATCAATCAGACCAACGCCATTGCGGATCGCCTTGGCTTCTTCCACGGCATATTGCCACCATTCGCCGCGGCGGAAAGAGCGGCTGTCGTGGTCGAAATTTTCCGGCGCATCCAGTGGGCCGAAATAGTTGGGGCGCTCCCATCCATTCACAAAACCAAACTGTGCGCCACGCGCTTTATGACGGTCGTAGGCTGGAACAGTTCGCAAGGGGCGGCACGCAGGGCGCTCTTCGTCAGGGTGGTGCAGGACATAAACGTGATCGTAGCACTCTTCGTTCTTTCGCGCTGCAAACTCGGTGGTCATCCAGTTCTGGCTGTAGCGTTTCGGATCAAGCGATGCCATGTCGATCTCGGCTTCGCCTTCAACCATCATTTGTGCCAGGAAGTATCCGGTACCACCCGCAGCAGTGATCCCGAAGGAAAACCCTTCCGCAAGCCACATGTTGCGCAAACCCGGTGCAGGGCCAACCAACGGGTTGCCGTCAGGGGTGTAACAGATCGGGCCGTTGAAATCGTCTTTCAAGCCGCTTTCTTCGCACGAGGGAACACGGTGGATCATCGCCATATATTGTTCTTCGATCCGCTCCAGATCGAGCGGGAACAGGTCAGCACGGAAACTGTCGGGCACACCATGCTCAAATACGGCAGGTGCGTTTTTCTCATAAACACCCAGAATCCAGCCACCGCGTTCTTCGCGCACGTAGCTTTGTGCGTCTGCATCCCGAATAACCGGGTGCTCCGCATTCCCCTCGGCACGGTATTTCACCAGTTCCGGGTCCTGATCCATAACAATAAACTGGTGTTCAACCGGAATCGCCGGAATCTTGATGCCCAGCATTTTAGCGGTGCGTTGCGCGTGGTTGCCGGAGGCGGTTACAACGTGTTCGGCTGTCACGACGATCTGTTCGTCTGACGGGACAAGGTTGCCACCCTTTTCGATCATTTTAGTACAGGTCACCTCCCAGGCTTCGCCGTTCCAGTGGAACGCATCCGCCTGCCATTTGCGTTCAATCACTACTCCGCGTTGCCTCGCGCCCTTGGCCATCGCTTGCGTCACATCTGCCGGGTTAATGTAGCCATCGGTATTGTGATAGATCGCGCCTTTCAGGTCGTCTGTGCGGATCAGCGGCCAGCGCGCCTTGATTTCATCCGCGGTCAACCATTCGAATGGCACTTCGCAGGTTTCAGCCGTTGACGCATAGAGCATATATTCATCCATACGCTCCTGCGTTTGTGCCATTCGCAAGTTTCCGACGACTGCAAAACCGGCGTTGAGGCCAGTCTCTTCCTCAAGCGTTTTGTAGAAGTCCACAGAATACTTGTGGATATGGGTTGTCGCATACGACATGTTGAACAGCGGCAGCAAACCTGCGGCGTGCCAGGTTGAACCAGAGGTCAGTTCATCCCGCTCCAACAGCATCACATCTTCCCAGCCCGCTTTAGCCAGATGATATGCGATGGAACTTCCTACTGCTCCACCACCAACTACCAGTGCTTTGACATGCGTTTTCATCGTCACGACTCTCTTTGGAATTTTCTGATGTTAATTTGACGGATTTTCCCGTGAAATGAGAGGTCCATCCGACCCAACATAGCGCGAAACCGACCTGCACGCGAAATGATGTAAGGCAGAATTTATTTTGCAGTCGCAGCATTATCTTGTCATAACACGCTGAGGATAGAAAAAGAGAAGCCGGAATGTACGTTTACCACAACGTTCGCGATATCCGTGGCAGTGTCGCTTCCATGCGCAATGGCGGAGCACGGGTCGGTTTGGTGCCGACTATGGGCGCGCTTCATGCCGGACATCTTGCATTGGTGAAAGAAGCATCCCGTATCTCGGATCAGGTTGTTGTTTCGATCTTTGTCAATCCGACACAGTTTGAAAACGCCGACGACCTGGCCGCCTATCCGGACACAATTGACGAAGACCTTAGACAACTGAGAGCCGCAAATGTAGCTGCCGTCTTTATGCCGGATGCCAATGTGATTTACCCGGAAGGCGCGGAAACGATTGTCGAAACAACACGCCTTGCGAACATGCTGCATGGGCTTGTCAGGCCAGGGCATTTTCGTGGTGTCACAACTGTTGTCGCCAAACTGTTCAACATCGTGCAACCCGATGTCGCTGTGTTTGGTGAAAAGGATTATCAGCAATTGCAGGTCATTCGTCGAATGGTTCACGATCTGCATTTTCCAGTGGAAATCGTGGGGCTCCCGACTGTACGCGAGGCGGACGGTCTTGCGATGTCTTCGCGCAACCTGCGTCTTGCAGCAGAAGATCGTAAAGCTGCTGTTGTTCTGAACCAGTCTCTGGACGAAGCGGAACGACTGGTCGCCAAAGGATGCACCGTTGAAACCCTGCGTGACGCCGTTAAAAGCGTTATCTCTGCAGAACCCCGTGCTAGTGTGAAAGCCGTGGATATCTGTGGTGCCGACGATTTGTCA
The DNA here is from genome assembly GCF_018457175.1 of Pseudohalocynthiibacter aestuariivivens. Classification (GTDB taxonomy): domain Bacteria; phylum Pseudomonadota; class Alphaproteobacteria; order Rhodobacterales; family Rhodobacteraceae; genus Pseudohalocynthiibacter; species Pseudohalocynthiibacter aestuariivivens. The sequence continues at coordinate 659,245 of NZ_JAGFNU010000001.1, read as the reverse complement.
GAGGTATCCGGCCAAATCACCTCGCCGGTCGCAATCATGATTTCCGCGCAATTTGGCGAAACACTACTGATCGACCAGCGCGTCGCCCACCCATAAGGAGCCTTCAATGTCCGTTCAAAACAAAGTCCGCCGCACAACCGTTCCGCAAATTGCTGCGCGTAAAGGCGGAGAACCCATTGTTTCGCTTACCAGCTATCACGCCCATACCGCAGCTATCGTCGACAAATACGCCGACTTTATTCTCGTCGGGGACAGTCTTGGCATGGTGATGCATGGTATGGACAGCACGGTTGGCGTCCCGCTTGATCTGATGATTATGCATGGCAAGGCGGTGGTCAGAGGCACGGAAAAAGCGCTTATCGTCGTCGACATGCCCTTTGGAACTTACGAGGAAAGCCCAAACATGGCCTTTCGCAATGCGGCAAAAATCATGAAGGAAACAGGGTGTGGCGCGGTAAAGCTTGAAGGCGGAACACGCATGGCAGAGACGATCAGATTTCTGACCGAACGCGGTATTCCAGTGATGGCCCATACCGGTCTTACACCACAATCAAGCCACGTGATGGGTGGCTTCAAAACGCAAGGGCGCGACGAGGAAACATGGGCCGCACATGAGGCAGATGCTACTGCCGTTGCCGAAGCGGGTGCTTTTGCCGTCGTTCTTGAAGGAATGGTTGAACCGCTGGCGGCAAAAATTACGAAACAGATCGACATTCCGACAATAGGCATTGGCGCCTCGGCCGATTGCGACGGCCAAATTCTTGTGCTTGAGGATATGCTGGGCATGAACCCATGGACACCGAAATTTGTGAAGGTCTACGGAACTCTTGGGCCAATGATCGAAAAAGCAGTGTCTGATTACACTGACGAAGTAAAAAGCCGGGTGTTCCCGGGGAAAGATCAAACCTACAACTGACACGCACGGGATCTTTTGTCTTTTCCCAAACAGGCAACCCGGTGTTAACATCAGTCACTCTCCTTTGAGAAAAGGAGGGGTCTTTGACATTTGAAATCAACCAGTTGACGAGGCACATCGGTGTCGAAATCAGCGGCATCGATTTTTCGAAACCGCTCAGCGATAAAGTTCAGGACCAGATTTATGACACGCTGATGGCGCATCAGGTGCTCTTTTTTCGTGATCAAGACCTTTCGCCGGAAAGCCAGCTAGAGTTTGCGAAAAGCTTTGGGGAACCTGAACCCCCGCACCCAATTTGCCCACATGTCGAAGGCCACCCTCAGGTTATGTTGCTTGATTTCAGCATAGATAATCCTCCAGACACCGATGCTTGGCACACGGATGCAACCTTCAAAGCAGAGCCGCCATTCGCATCGATTCTGTATAGCCGCGTCTGTATAGCCGCGTCATTCCGCCTGTCGGAGGAGACACGCTCTGGTCATCAATGACTGCGGCTTATGACGCACTGCCCAATGGTATGAAACAAGATTTGGCGGAACTTCGTGCGGTTCATAACATGAGCGACTTCCGCAACAACTTTACGGTCAATGAACCTGACGGTGACACAAACCGGCTCACAGCCGCACACCAACGGTTTGGCAGTGCTATTCATCCGATTGTCAGAAACCATCCGACGACGGGGCGGCCCTTTCTTTTTGCAGACCCCGGAGTCACCGTTCATGTGGTTGGCATGACATCTGTCGCGTCAAGACGCCTTTTGTATTATCTTTTTGACCATATGGACCAGCCCGAATTTCAAGTCCACTTCAAATGGAACGAAAATGCAATTGCCATATGGGACAACCGACGCACCATGCATTATGCCATTTCTGACTATCTACCACATCGTTGAATTAAGAACCGGGTTACAGTGACAAATGATTGTCGTTCCGATTCACTGACACACACGCAAAATTCCAAGCGCGCATAGGAGTATTAAGCTTGTAAAATGAGGCGCGGAACGCGCCACTGTTTTTACTCACCCCGGTTGGGGTTCGCTATGTGCTTCGCACTGAGGATATTTAAGGGATAAAGAAAGCGACAATCTTTACTTTCTTTATCCCTTAAATATCCCCGCGCAGCGCGCGAAACCGCACGAAGTGCCAGAAGAAGTGGCGCGTTCCGCGCCTCAGTTTGGTGAGCTCAATCCGAGGTAAAGCCGGGCGTTTCACATTAAAGCATGCTTGGAACAACAAGATCAGGCGGGCGGTGCCCGTCCGCATAGGTCTTGATGTTTATTAAAACTTTCTCACCCATCTCGACGCGGCCCTCTATCGTGGCGGAGCCCATATGCGGCAAGAGCACAACATTTTTTAGTTCTTTCAGACGTGGGTTGATTTCTGCACCCCGCTCGAAAACGTCAAGTCCCGCACCCGCAATCTCGCCCGTGCGCAGCATCCGTGTGAGCGCGTTTTCATCAATCACTTCTCCACGTGACGTATTAACGATGACCGCGGTTGGTTTCATAAGTTTCAATCGTCTGGAATTTATCAGGTGAAACGTGCTTGGCGTGTGAGGGCAATTGATCGACAAAACGTCCATACGGCTTACCATCTGATCAAGGCTGTCCCACCAAGTTGCCTCAAGCGCCTCTTCAATATTGGCGTGAACACGTTTACGGTTATGATAGTGGATCTGCATACCAAAGGCCTGGGCGCGACGTGCCACAGCCTGCCCGATGCGTCCCATTCCCAATATGCCAAGCCGCCGTCCTCCGACACGCCCACCGAGCAAGGCGGTAGGCGCCCAGCCCTGCCATTCGCCAGACTGCATGAGCGACAAACCTTCCGGAATGCGCCGCGTCACTGCCAGTAACAGTGCAAGCGTCATATCTGCTGTGTCTTCTGTCACAACACCTGGCGTATTGGAGACAAGAATGCCACGCTGACGCGCTGATTGCACATCAATATGGTCCACACCGGCACCGTAGTTCGCAATCAGCTTCAGTTTGTCCCCGGCTGCTGCCAGCATACCGGAATCAATCGTATCCGTGAGGGTGGGTACCAATACGTCGGCGCGTTTCATCGCATTGACCAAATTTTCCCGAGTCATCGGCAAATCATCTTCACGCAACTCCACGTTGAAAAGTTCCGACATCCGGGTTTCGACGACCTCGGGCAACCGTCGCGTCACGACAACACTTAGACGCTCAGCAGGCATTTTGCTCTCCCTCTACTTTCCAACAACTCTTCTTAATGGCAAAGTGACTGATAGAAACGCGGGACACAAGAACCCGGACGCCGCAGGACGGCAAAAAATGGTAACAGGCTATTTCGGGCGAGACCAGCATGACCCGCATTCTCATTATTGTTCTGGCAGTTTGCGCATTTTGGGCAAGCCAAACCCATGCCAATAGTCAGGATTCGTCGCAGGCAGTCGCGCGAGGGCCGGTGACCAACTTGCCAATACCGCGGTTTGTTTCGATGAAAGCGGCAGAGGGGAATGTAAGGCGCGGCCCCGGGCTGACACACCGGATTGACTGGATCTTCCGACATCCGCAAATGCCCTTAAAAATTACTGCTGAATACGGGAATTGGCGCCGCGTGCAGGACCGTGATGGTGCTGGCGGGTGGATTCATTACTCATTGCTATCCGGGGCTCGCACCGTAATTATTGAAGAAGACATGCTCGCTTTGCGAACCACCCCTGCTGAAAACGCCCCGGTAACAGCACGGCTTGAGCTCGGCGTGATCGCGAGACTCGGTGAATGTAACATCAATTGGTGTCGGATCACCGCAGACGGGTATCGCGGGTGGGCGCAAAAATCCACCCTTTGGGGTGTCGGTACCAATGAAGAACGCGATTGACCCGCATAAACAACGACTGAAACTTAGCCTTAGCGCTGGTGCGCTCTCCGTCAGCGTCGCGTTGGTTCTGGTTTTCCTGAAAGTATGGGCGCTTCGGGAAACAGGGGCATTGTCGATCGCAGCCTCGGCGGCGGATAGCGCACTTGATCTCATCGTGTCACTGGCAGGCCTTACGGCGATCATTTATGCGGCGCGGCCCCCTGACGAGGATCATGCCTTTGGCCACACCTCGGCTGAAGACCTTGTCGCGCTCGGTCAGGCGGTCTTTATTCTGATTTCCGCCGGTGCAATCTGTTGGGCCGCCATAAGCAGGCTAACATCAGAGTCCCCTGTTCAACTGAATGCCGAAGGCCGCGGAATGGTGGTCATGATTATTTCGATCAGCCTCACGGTTTTGCTGTTGCTTTGGCAGCGTCACGTCGTGAGGCGGACGTCAAATGCAGTGGTTCAGGCGGACTCAGTTCATTATCTGGCGGATTTAATTCCCAGTATCGGTGCGCTGGTGTCGCTTTGGGTTTCTTCCCGATATGGCTTTGCTTCGCTTGATAGTTTTGTGGCGCTTGGCGCTGCTGGTTTGCTCTTTTTTGGCGGCACACGAATAGGCAAGAAAGCCTGGGATGCATTGATGGACAGAAATGCAGATCTCGAACTCATTGCAGCGATAGAAGCAATCATTACCAATTGGCCAGGTGTTCTTGGCTATCATGATCTGAAATCACGTACAGCTGGATCAAAGGTTTATATTAACCTGCATCTGGAACTTGACGGTGATCTGTCTTTGAAGGACGCCCACGCTATTGGTGCCGCATTGAAACGCGATATAATCAGCCGTTATCCAGAGGTTGATCTGATTATCCATAAGGACCCTGTCTAAACAACGTCCTGTTTAGATCATGCCTGAATCAACCCGCGCCCTTTCAGCAATGCCTCAACCCCCGGCATCCGCCCGCGAAATGCTGTATAGAGGGTATCGGGTTCTTCAGAGCCACCCGCCGACAAGATATGCTTTTCAAGTTTTTCCGCCATCTCCGGGTCAAACGCACCGTCCGCTTCCTCAAAGGCCTCAAAGGCGTCGGCATCCATTACTTCTGACCACATGTAGCTGTAATAAGCACTGGAATAGCCGTCGCCTGAAAAGACATGGGCAAACTGAGGTGTCCGGTGGCGCATTTCAATCGCATGCGGCATACCTATTTCTTCCAAAATCTCGGACTGTTTCGCAATCGGATCGGATGGAGCAGCGCCTTCGTGAAAAGCCAAATCAACAAGGGCAGATGCGACATACTCAACCGTCGAAAAGCCCATATCATAAGTCTGTGCCTCCAGAAGACTGTCTAACAACGCCTTTGGCATTGGTTCACCTGTCTCGGCATGTACTGCATACTTTGCTAACACCTCTGGAACTTCCAGCCAGTGTTCATAAAGCTGGCTTGGCAGTTCAACGAAGTCCCGTGCAACAGAGGTGCCGGAAATGGATTCGTAGGTTACGTCCGACAACATTTGATGCAGAGCGTGCCCAAATTCGTGAAACAACGTCCTTGCGTCGTCATAGGACAACAATGCGGGTCTGCCCGCAGAAGGTTTGGCAAAGTTGCAGACGTTTATGACGATGGGCTGCTTTTCACCGCCAAGCTTCTTTTGAGATCGCATTGCAGAACACCAGGCACCCGAACGCTTTGAGCCGCGCGCAAAATAGTCTCCAATGAATACAGCAATATGCTTGCCGCTACGCGTGACATCCCATGCTCGCGCATCACTATGATAAAGCGCAACATCAAGCGGTTTGAACTTCAAACCAAAAAGCCGAGTGGAGCAGTCAAATGCAGCCTCTATCATTTTATCGAGCTGAAGATACGGTTTAAGTTCCGCCTCATCGAGATCATGTTCTGCCTTGCGGCGCATTTCCGAGTAGTAGCGCCAGTCCCAGGGTTCCAGCACACCATTCACACCGTCGTCCTGCATCATATGCGTCAGAACCCCTGCATCTTTATCGGCTTGTGCCTTGGCGGGCGACCAAACCTGCATCAGCAAATCACGCACGGCTGCGGGCGTTTTCGCCATTTCGGTTTCAAGCTTGAAATCAGCAAAACTTTTGTAGCCCAGCAATTCTGCGCGTTCCTGACGTAGCGCCAACGTTTCTGCGGCGATAGCCCGGTTGTCTGTTGCACCGTTATTTGCGCCGCGTGCCGCCCACGCGCGGTACGCTTTTTCGCGCAGATCGCGGCGGCTGGAGAACTGAAGGAATGGCACGATGAGCGAGCGAGACAGGGTCACCACATGCCCGGAAACACCCTTTTCCTCGGCTGCTGACTTTGCGGTGTCGAGTACAAATTGCGGCAAACCCTCAAGATCGTCAGCTCCCAATTCCATGAACCAATCTCGTTCGTCAGCCAGCAGGTTCTGCGTGAACTCGGTTCCAAGCACGGCGAGCCTGTTTGTTACCTCTTTCAAGCGTTCACGATCGCACCCTTGCAGGTTGGCCCCTGCCCTTACAAAACTGCGTCTTGTTAGCATCAATACGCGGTCTTGCTCGCTGTTCAAACACAGTGAATCGCGACTTTTCCAAAGAGTTTCAATACGTTCAAACAACACCGCATTCATGAACACTTCAGAAGAATAAGCGGCCAGTTTAGGTGCGAATGCGCGTTGCAGTGCCTCGCGTTCCGGATTGCTGTCTGAACCAGCGAGCGTATAGAAGACAGACAAAACCTTATGCAAGGCCTCGCTGGAAAGCTCCAGCGCCTCAATTGTATTGGCAAAACTGGCTGGCTCTGGATTTTTCGCTATCGCATCAACGTTCGCGCGGTCTTTGGCAAGCGCGGCTTCAAAGGCAGGCATGAAATCGTCGTCCGAAATCTTGTCAAACGGGGCAATTTCAAACGGTGTATTCCATTGCGATAGCAGCGGGTTTGTCATGGCGCGTATCTCCTTTGACAGCAAGCTATGGCGCGAGCGAGGAGAGTTCCAGACCCGAAATCTAATTCTAGGCAGTCTTATCTTTTTCGTGAGCACCAGAGTAGCAAACAGGGCAATCTGAACGTGGTTTCAACCCGATCCGGCGCGATTCCCCGTAAAGGGCATCATAAATCAGCATTGCATTGTGAAGCGGCGTTCCTGCACCCGTGATCACCTTGATCGCCTCAACTGCCATCATGGACCCAACGACGCCCGGCAGCGGACCAAGCACACCGGCTTCCGAACAGGACGGCGCAAGCTCTGGCGCTGGAGCTTCAGGGAAAATGCACTGATAGCAGGGCGTGGCCTTGGCCGGATCAAACGTGCTGATCTGGCCCTCCCATTGAGTCAGGGCCCCGGAGACAAGAGGTTTCGCCGCCGCAACACATGCCCGGTTTACAAGATAGCGGGTATCAAAATTATCAGTGCCATCAAGCACGATGTCATAGTCAGCAATCAGTTCAGCAGCGTCAGTTTCATTTAAGCGGCGATTGTACGGCTTCACGACAACATTGGGGTTTTGCGCAAGCATTGCGCGTTCAGCGGAAAAAACCTTTGGGATGCCAATATCCGCGTCCCGATGGATGACCTGCCTTTGCAGGTTGGAATTGTCGACGATGTCGTCATCGACAACACCTATGGTCCCTACACCCGCTGCCGCGAGATACAGCAATGCGGGTGAGCCGAGCCCGCCTGCCCCGATCACCAGAACACGCGCCTCTTTCAACTTTTTCTGCCCCGGTCCGCCAAGTTCACGCAAGACAATATGGCGTGCGTATCGATCTAGTTCAGTCTCTGTAAACAAACCATTTGAAGGCTTTTCTGCTGGTGTAGGCTTCGCTTTCAGCCGCTTCAAAAGACGGGAATATCCGTAAATCAGGGCGATAGCGCCGCCCAGTACAAGCCAGCCACCGGCGGTGCCACCAATGCTCTGCCGTAACGGATTTTCGTCAGGAAGCGTGAAATGCGCAAGTAATACAGCAAGATAGAGAACGCCGATCATCGCCCAGCGCATCCGATAAGGGGCCCGCATCAGGTGCCCGATGCCCCAGAGCACACAGGAAAGAAAAAGAAAAAACGCCATCAGCCCCGCCCGGTCGACCCAAATCCGCCCTGACCACGCGCCGTATCAGAAAGGCTTTCAGCCAGTTGAAAGCCAGCCTGAATCACAGGTGCCACAATCATCTGTGCAATGCGATCTCCATGCGCGATGTGAAACGTCTCCTGCCCGGCGTTCAGCACGATCACCCCTAGTGGGCCGCGATAGTCGCTGTCGATTGTCCCAGGTGCATTTGGAAGCGTAATACCGTGTTTCAGCGCAAGTCCAGATCGCGGCCTGATCTGCACTTCGAACCCCGGCGGAATTTCGAGCCGCAGGCCTGTCTGAACAAGTGCACGTGCGCCGGGTGCAAGATGAATTCCCGTTTCACGCTGATCCGGTGCAAGGTTTGCTCTCAGATCCGCGCCCGCAGCACCCGCAGTCTCGTAAGAGGGAAGCGCAATGGCGTGATCAGCGTCGTCTGTGCGGGTCAACCGGATGAGCGGAATCATGAAAGCGCCTCGGCAATTTTAGCGGCAAGGCGTTCGGAAACGGCGGCTTTTGTCATGCGCGGCCAGTTGTCTGCCCCATCCGCGCTGATCACGGTAACGGCATTTTCTGCGCCCCCCATGATACCGGTTTCCGGTGACACATCATTTGCGACGATCCAGTCACACCCCTTTCGCTCAAGCTTGGCAGTTGCATGCGCGATCACATCGTCGGTTTCGGCGGCAAAACCAACAACCAGGTTTGGACGATCTTTTTTCATCTTAGAAACCGTGGCCAGAATATCCGGATTTTCGGCGAATTCTAATACTGGGAGTGCACCACTGCCGTCTTTCTTGATCTTGGAGTCCGAAGCAGAAGCCACACGCCAATCAGCAACGGCAGCGGCAAAAACTGCGGCATCAGCCGGCAAAGCCGACGTAACAGCCGCAAGCATCTCATTAGCGGTATTCACACGTCTGACGGCCATACCCACAGGCGGATCAACCTCCGCGGGTCCGGTTATGAACGTAACCTCCGCCCCCAAAGCCGCAAGCGCACGGGCAATCGCAGTGCCCTGCGCACCAGACGACCGGTTGGCTATATATCGGACCGGATCAATCGGTTCATGTGTCGGGCCAGAGGTTACGATGATGTGTTTGCCTTTGAGTGGACCTGAGACAAGCGCAGCTTCGACCGCTGCCACGATTTCCAATGGTTCGGCCATGCGACCGGGGCCATATTCGCCGCATGCCATATCACCCTCGTTCGGACCGACAAAAAGGATGCCGTCACCTTTCAGGGTCGCAATGTTGCGCCGGTTCGCCGGGTGCTGCCACATACGCACATTCATCGCCGGAGCAACAAGTACGCGTTTGTCCGTGGCCATCAAAAGTGTCGATGCAAGGTCATTCGCCAGACCACCCGCCATCTTTGCCATCAAATCCGCGGTTGCCGGAGCAACAACAACGAAATCCGCAGAACGAGAAAGCTCTATATGGCCCATTTCGGCCTCATCCGTCAGATCAAACAGATCGCGGTAAACTTTTTCAGCGGCCAGTGCAGATGTCGACAGTGGCGTTACAAATTCTTCAGCGGCGCGCGTCAGCACCGGGGTCACAGTTGCGCCGCGTTCACGCAACCGACGGATCAGATCAAGCGACTTAAACGCCGCGATCCCACCGCCGATGATCAGAAGAATGCGTTTTCCAGCAAGCATGACCAGGCCTTTCTGTTCTTTACAACAAAGGTTTACGGCCCCGGGACCAGAGTGACAAGCAAACAAAGTTTTAGATCGAGGCGCGTACCGCGCCATTTTTTCTGGCACTTCGTGCGATTTTGCGCTCCGCGCGGGGATATTTAAGGGATAAAGAAAGCGGTGATTTGAAATGCGACGAAAGCCAGCGTCAGGTTTGCATCTGGTCTTTCCGGCGATAATGTACTGTTTTATCGCTATCAGCATTCGGTGTTGTTGCGACAAATTGATAACAAAGGAAATGCTCATGCTCCCTTCGCTCAGCCTTGTGGTTGGAGGTGCTGCTTCTGGTAAATCCGCGTTTGCAGAAAGGTTGGTTGCGCGTAGCGAACGGCCCAGGGTTTACATTGCGACAGCGAAAAGTTTTGACGCCGAAATGGAAGCGAAAATCGCTGATCACAGAGAAAGGCGGGGCCCGGACTGGCGCACTGTTGAAGCACCATTTGATGTAACAGATGCATTGGTTGGTGCGGGTGCTGCTGAGGTTGTGCTTTTTGATTGCGCGACACTTTGGTTAACAAACCATCTGCTGGCAGAGCATGACCTTGTTGCCAAAGAAGCCCATCTTTTGGCCGCACTTACCAACTGTGCAGCACCAGTTGTTGTTGTCAGCAATGAGGTAGGTGCAGGCATTGTGCCTGAAAACGCGCTTTCGCGGCAGTTTCGAAACGCACAAGGCCAGCTTAATCAACGGCTTGCCGAGGTTTCTGACCTTGTGGTTACAGTGATGGCAGGTTTGCCAATGGTTCTGAAGGGCGATTTGCCGAAAGGTTGGCTATGACAACCTGGTGGTGGGTTCGACATGGGCCGACGCATCGTAAAGATATGATTGGCTGGACAGATGCTCCTGCGGATTTGTCTGATGTGTACAGGCTTCGTCGATTGCATGAATTCTTACCTGCCCAAGCGCCGGTTGTTTCTTCTGATCTCAGTCGCGCATCGGACACAGCGAGCGCGATACAGGGGCAGCGGGCCCGTCTGCCCCATGTGCGTGCTTTAAGAGAAATCAATTTCGGCAGCTGGGAAGCGCGTCATTTTGATGAGATCGACAGCGAAGAGGACTCGTTGATCCGCCAGTTCTGGGAAATGCCCGGCGATCTTGCAGCCCCGGACGGCGAAAGCTGGAATGAACTATCGTCACGTGTCAGCGCGTTTGTCGACGCGTATGACGCTCCCGCACATATCATAGCAGTTGCGCATATGGGCACCATTTTGACCCAGGTGCAGCGCGCGCTTGGGCTGAGTGCCTATGAAACACTGGCGCAGAAGATCGAGAATTTTTCTGTGACAGCGCTCACCCACGACAACGGTGTATGGCACGCGCGCCACATCAATCATCATCCTTGATGAGTATTAGCAAAAATATTCGTTTTATTGATGGTCGATCATTCGCTACCCTCTGGCTCCAACACATTTTAACACAGGGTTTGCAGACATGACTTACGATCTGGCTATCGGTGATCGCGCATATTCCAGCTGGTCACTTCGTGGGTGGCTGTTGTTTGAAAATTTTAGTCTACCCTATCGCCTTCATATCGGAAGGCTTTACTCAGACGACTTGCCTAACCTGCTGCGTGACTTTGCACCGTCACGCACTGTGCCCGCGATCAAACTACAGGATGGTACAGTGGTCACAGACACACTGGCGATGGCTGAAGAGCTTGCAAGTCGCCATCCCGAAGCCGGAATTTGGCCGAAAGACCCGAAAGCCCGCGCCATTGCGCGGCGCCTGGCAGCGGAAATGCATTCGAGTTTTGGGGCGTTGCGAGAGGCTTGCCCAATGAATTTGCGGGTTGCGTATTCAAGCTTTGAGCCAAGTGAAGAGGTTGAGGCTGATTTAGAGCGCATTGCATTGATATGGGACACTGCGCGCGCTGAACTTGGTGTCGATGGTCCCTGGCTTTGCGGCGCTTATTCAGCCGCAGACGTGTTTTTCGCGCCAGTGGCAGCGCGCGTTGCGGGTTATGGTCTGCGTGTGAGCGAGAGCGCTCAAGCCTATGTTGATGCCCACCTGGCAGACCCGGCTTTTCGCCGTTGGCGCGCTATGGGTCTGGTCGACGGACCGGATCAGCCTTTCTATAAACGAGATTTCACCACTTGCGATTGGCCCGGCCCAAGACCCGTTGCAGCGCATTCCGTCGCACTTGGTACGCCGGAAAACGAAACCTGCCCTTATTCCGGAAAACCATCGACGCATCTTATGGAGGTTTCAGGTCGGACTTTTGGGTTCTGTAACGCATTTTGTCGCGACAAGACAGTCGCTGACCCTGAGGCCTGGCCGGGTTTCATGGAAATTTACCAGTCGTAAACCATCCCTCTTTATCCGTTAACTCATTGGTTAATGCGGTGAGGAAGGCCCATGGTTGCACGCGCCTACACGGTCGCCTTTGAGGGAATAGAAGCGCGTAAAGTAGAGGTGCAATGTGCAGTTGCACCCGGCCTGCCCGCGTTCACGATTGTCGGCTTGCCCGACAAGGCGGTCAGCGAAGCACGCGAGCGGGTGCGCGCAGCACTGACATCAATGTCAATCGCATTGCCGTCAAAACGGATCACCATCAACCTGTCACCTGCTGACTTGCCCAAAGAAGGGTCTCATTTTGACCTGCCTATCGCTTTGGCGCTTTTGGCTGCCATCGAGATTATTCCACGTGACGCTGCAGAAAGCATTGTCGCACTCGGAGAGTTGTCTTTGGATGGGTCCCTGATCGGGGTCGTTGGGGCCTTGCCTGCTGCTATGGCTGCAGCTGAAGACGACCGGGCTTTGCTTTGCCCGAGTGTTTGCGGCGCAGAGGCCGCGTGGGTGGGCGCGACAGAAGTTCTGGCGGCAAAAACACTGATCGAAATCGTCCAACATTTCAATGGACAATCACGCCTTCCGGCCGCCGATCCCGGAGAAGTACACCCGGTGGCAGGCAACCGTGATCTGCGCGACGTGAAAGGACAGGAACGGGCCAAACGCGCGCTTGAAATTGCTGCAGCCGGGCGCCACCACGTGCTGCTGATCGGGACACCCGGATCAGGCAAATCCATGCTTGCAGCGCGAATGCCGGGGATTTTACCACCGCTATCAGCCACCGAAGCACTGGAAACATCTATGATCCATTCGCTTTCCGGTTTGCTGGACGAAGGTGGCATTTCGCGCGCACGCCCCTTTCGTGAGCCGCATCATACCGCTTCGATTGCAGCTATAGTTGGCGGAGGTAGAAATGCAAAACCGGGTGAGATTTCGCTTGCCCACAACGGTGTTCTGTTCATGGACGAATTCCCTGAATACCCGCGTGCGGTGCTGGAAACGTTACGGCAACCCATCGAAACCGGCGAAGTTGTGATTGCGCGTGCAAACGCACATGTGCGCTATCCTTGCCGCTTTATGCTGGTTGCTGCAGCCAACCCCTGCAAATGCGGATACTTGTCGGACCCGGCAAGGGCGTGTTCCCGTGCACCAAACTGTGGTGAGGAATACCTTGGGCGGATTTCTGGGCCGCTGATGGACAGGTTTGATCTGCGAATCGATGTTCCACCGGTTGCCTATACTGACCTCGACCTTCCACCAAGTGGGGATACGTCTGAGCAGGTAGCAGCTCGTGTTGACAGCGCACGCGCAGTACAGGACCAACGCTATGAAGGGTATGAGAGTGTGCGTGTTAATGCAGATGCTGAGGGACAATTGCTTGAAGATGTCGCAACGCCGGATGCAGAGGGGCGTGCACTTCTGGCACGAATAGCAGAACGCTTTGGACTATCGGCTCGAGGATATCATCGCGTGCTACGCGTGGCGAGAACCATCGCTGACCTTGAGGGGGAGGAAAACGTGACACTGCCACATGTTGCCGAAGCAGTCAGTTATCGGCTGCCAGCGTCTTCTGCAGGGAACTGAGTCTTACAAATTGTGAAAACCCAATAAATGTTCGGTTTCCAAAATAGGTTTTCGGAAATAATGAGTACGAAAACGCGACAAAACAGCACTTCTTAACAAAAAGTTAACAAGCTTGATATGAATCAAAAACAAGTTTGAAGGAGAGTCCTAAAGCTCCTGTCAGAAGAGGGCGATTCGTATATTGAGGGTCGCTGAAATCAGGAGAAGATAGATGAAAACGAAACTCTTTGGAAAAGTTATTTCCGCGACTTTGGCCGCGCTGCTCTGTTCTACAGCAGCCGCTTCAGCAGGTAGTATGACCACCGCGCCAGCAGAAACAGACGTGGCTGCTCCAGTTGCTACCCCTGCTAACCCATGGGCTGGTACGAAATGGATGTTCCGTGCCAGGGCGCTTGGCGTTCTGCCGGATGAAAGCAATGGTCTTTTAGGCGGTGCGCCAGCAGCCTTAACAGCTGAAGATGCCGTCGTACCAGAGTTTGATATTACCTACTTCTTCAATGACAACTTTGCAGCAGAGCTTATCCTTGCTGTGACACCGCATGACGTGTTCTTAGGTGCCGCGCAAATTTCTAACGTTTTGCTTTTGCCGCCAACACTGACATTCCAGTACCACCACCCTTTGGGTGCGTTTAAACCCTATGTCGGTGCTGGCATTAACTACACGACCATCATTGATAGTGACCCAACCGCTGCCATTGGTGGCGTTGACGATTGGGATTCATCTTTTGGACTGGCAGCACAGGTTGGCTTTGACTACGCCATTGACGACAAATGGAGCTTCAACGTGGACGTCAAGAAGCTCTGGCTGAACCTTGATGCAACAGTCACCGGTGCAGCAACTCCGGCAAGTGTTGACCTTGACCCATGGCTGGTTGGTGTCGGTATTGGTTACCGCTTCTAATTCTCTCAATATCTAAAAGTAATATTGAAAGCGTCTTTGTTAAGGCGCTTTCTTTTTCGTTTTTGAGGTCTCGAAAACTGAAGGCGTCAGGTTTCCAACTGGCCATGGATAAACCCGGCTGTTTCTAAAAGCGCAGCCCGCGCCTCAGGCATCAAGCCATCAAACAATTGCCAGACATGCGAAACATCAGGCCAGAGAACATCAGTCACTTCTGCTCCGAATTCGCGAAGCCGCGCCGCCATGCGAAGTGTATCGTCGCGCAAAATCTCGCTCTCCGATGCCTGAAAGAAAACCGGCGGACAATTTGGGAACTCTGCGTAAAGCGGTGAAATGCGTGTATCATCGGCGTCCTCTTCAGAAACAACCATGTCGCGCAACACCGGAATTCGTTCTGGTGAGAACAACACATCAGCCTGCGCATTTTCCCGCAGTGATGCGCCGGTCGCCAAAAGGTCTGTCCAGGGTGAGAACGCAAAAGCTGCTCTTGGGGTTCGTCCTTGCTGGCAAAGTTTGGCAAGCACGGCAAGGGCCAATCCACCGCCAGCACTATCACCACCAACAATGATATCGGATGGCTTGTACCCACGCGTCAGGAGCGCATCATACGATGCCATTGCGTCGTCAAAAGCGGCTGGAAAAGGAGATTCAGGGGCCAGTCCGTAGTTTGGTAAAAACACCTGCAGCCCCGTCAATCGTGACAAACGGGCCAACATCGCACGATGTGTCCGCGTACTGCCTGCAATGTAACCGCCCCCGTGAAAATAGAGCAAAACTTCGCGTGTTTTAACCCGGCCTGAAGACACCCATAGCGCCCTTTCCGGGCCGTTGTTGGTCTTGTAAGACGCGGGCAAGAACAGCGAAAACGGAGGTGGGCGAAACAACAACCGGGCGAGCAGGGTAAAACTGCGGCGTGCCCTTTTTGGATTTGCCTCTCTGCGAAGCAGGGGCTTTACCAAAGTTCGACACAAGACATTGAACAGCCGCAGTTGCAGGCTCATCTACTTCCCTTTGCGTGCCTCGATCGCGAGCCAGATTTTTTCGGCAACGTTTGTGCCGTCGAACCGCTCAAGTTCCTGAATACCGGTTGGCGAGGTCACGTTTATTTCGGTCAGGTAGTCGCCAATCACGTCGATCCCAACGAAAATCTGTCCCTTTTCTTTCAGCAGCGGACCAATTGCCGCGCAGATTTCAAGGTCGCGCTCAGACATGCCAATTTTTTCTGGCCGCCCACCAACATGCATGTTGGAACGTGTTTCACCTGCTGCAGGCACCCGGTTGATCGCACCAACAGGTTCGCCATCAACAAGAATAATCCGTTTGTCGCCGTTTGAAACATCCGGCAGGAATTTCTGCGCGATGAGGGGTTCGCGGTTAATGCCCGCGAAAAGTTCATGCAGCGACGCGAGGTTTCGGTCACTATGTTCCAGCCGGAACACCCCGGCCCCACCGTTCCCGTAAAGCGGTTTCAGGATGATATCGCCATGTTCTGCCTTGAACTGGCGTAACGTGTTGAGATCGCGCGCAATCATGGTTGGTGGCGTGAGGTCAGGAAAATCAAGCACAAGCAGTTTTTCGGGATAATTCCGCACCCAAAAGGGGTCATTCACCACCAGAGTATCCGGGTGAATTCGGTCAAGCAGGTGGGTCGTCGTGATATAGCTCATGTCAAAGGGTGGGTCCTGACGCAGCCAGACAACATCCCAGTCTGCCAGATCAATCTCTTGCTCTTTGCCAAGTTTGAAATGATTGCCCTTTTCACGCCGCACTTTCAGCGGCCAACCCTTGGCCATGATGCGGCCGCTGCTATAAGCAAGCTTGTCAGGTGTGTAATAAAACAATTCATGCCCGCGCGCCTGTGCCTCTTCGGCAATGCGAAAACTGCTGTCGGCATCAATATCAATGGGGCCAATCGGGTCCATCTGAATGGCAACTTTCAACGGCATGGCGAGGGCTCTCCTAATTCACGTTGTCCCTACATGGAGGATGATGCGAAACGGTTCAATGGCCGAAGGCATTTTCGATGATCTGCAACGAACCACTTGCATCGACCAGCGCCACATCAAACCGAGCATCGGTGTTTTGCCCTGCCGGTTCGCCCGCCAAAAACTCCGAAGCGGTGGCGTAGATACGTTGCATCTGGTTTGGACGAATACGTTCGGCGGCACGGGCAAAGTCCCTGCTCTTCTTAACCTCGACAAAAATCAAATGCGCGCCATCCTGAACGATCAGATCAATTTCGCCTCCCGTTCCTCGCCAGCGCATTGCCCTGATTTCACATCCTTCTGCCAAATAGTGGCGTGCTACAATTTCCTCTGCGGATAGACCGGCAAGGTAAGACGTTCTACCGCTCATCTGTTTTTCGCCATTGCCAGTGCCGCCTGATAAACAGTTCTGCGTGGAATCGACAGCGCCTCTGAAACTGCGTTGGCCGCGTCCTTGACAGACATTGATTTCAACGCGTTCCCCAGCGCCTCTTCCATCGTGGCAGCGTCCGCTCCCTCACCACGTGCGCGATCAATCAGAACCACGATTTCGCCTTTGACGCTTCGCTCTGCGAATACCTGATTGAGTTCAGCAACAGAGCCACGAACGACTTCTTCAAATTTCTTGGTAAGTTCACGGCAAACCGCTGCCGATCTTTCGCCCCCAAACACAGTTTCACAAGTGCCAAGAAAACTTTTTAGTCGCTTCGGAGATTCGTACAATACCAGCGTACCTGGAATATCGCGTAGATCTTCCAGAAATTTTTGCCGCTGTCCTTTGGCATTTGGCGCAAAACCAGCAAAGAAAAACCTGTCGGTTGGAAGGCCTGCGATGCTAAGTGCTGCAAGTATTGCCGAAGGCCCCGGCGCGCTGGTCACCAAGTAACCCGCCTCGATTACAGCTTTGCTCAACGCATAGCCCGGGTCGGCAACAAGCGGTGTGCCAGCCTCTGACGCATAGGCCACTGATTTGCCTTGTTCCAGCATTGCCAAAAGTCGCGGACGCACCTGCGCACCGTTGTGATCATGATAGGCAATTAATGGACGGTCCCCTAGTGGGACGCCGTGAATTTCCATTAACTTTCGCGCCGTACGGGTGTCTTCAGCCGCTATTACATCAGCAGAAGCCAGAATATCAAGTGCACGCAGCGTAATGTCTCGCGCGCTGCCGATCGGTGTCGCCACGAAATACAGACCGGCGGACAATGGCTTCTTTTGAAAATTCACCTGTGATTCCGCCTTTTGCTTTTCGTTTACACTTGTCATTCAACCGCTTACTCTGGCAAGGCTCGTATGTTGTGCCGAGGGAGTGAGGATAACCCTATGTTTGCTGTTTTGAGTTCTGCCCGCAAGTCGCTGGGAATTGCTTTCGTTTTACTATCTGTTGTTTTGCTTGCGGCTTGTCAGCCCGGCGGACTTGGAGGTGGTCCATCAATTAATACGAACCGTCCGGTTGCCGTCGCGCTTCTGGTTCCACAAGGGTCAGTTAACCCGGGCGATTCTGTTTTGGCACAAAGTTTGGAAAATGCCGCACGTCTTGCGATTTCAGACCTAGAGGGTGTGCAAATTGATCTGCGGGTTTATCCAACTGCCGGTCTTAGTGGCCAAGCCGCCGAAGCGGCGCGCCGTGCCGTTAACGACGGGGCGAAAATTATCCTCGGCCCGGTTTTTGCTGACGCAGCGAACGCCACAGGCGTCGCAGTTGCAAACCGCAACGTCAACGTTCTGTCTTTTTCGAACAATACAGAGATTGCAGGCGGAAACGTTTTTGTCCTAGGCAACACATTTGAAAACACCGCGAACCGGTTGGTTAGTTACTCGGTCAGCCAGGGGCGTAGCAACATCATGGTCGTGCATGGTCAGGATATCTCAGAAGAAATTGGGCGTGATGCGATCATTTCAGCAATTGGTCGAAGCGGTGGCACCCTTGCGGGAGTAGCAGGATTTGAACTATCGCAACAAGGCTTGATTGACGCCATTCCTGGCATTGCGGGTCAGGTGCAGTCTTCGGGTGCGCAATCAGTGTTCTTCACCTCTGGTACCGACGGGGCCTTGCCTTTGCTGACGCAACTTTTGCCGGAAAACGGTGTCGAGACAGATGTCAGCCAGTTTATTGGTCTGCGCCGCTGGGACATCCCTGCAACTGCGTTGGCCTTGCCCGGCGTGCAAAATGGGTGGTTTGCGCTGCCTGATCCCGCACTGAATGATCGCTTTCGTGATCGTTACGCAGCCGCCTATGGCACCCCGCCGCACCCTATTGCCGGTTTAGCCTATGACGGAATCGCCGCAATTGGCGCGTTGATCAAATCAGGTCAGTCTGATGCTCTAACAACCGCCGCACTGACCCAAGGATCAGGCTTTGTAGGAGTGAACGGAGTGTTCCGCTTGCTTCCAGATGGAACCAACCAACGCGGGCTGGCGATTGCCCAGATCCGCGAGAACCAGGTTATTGTAATTGACCCTGCCCCACGCTCCTTCACAGGAATCGGTCTCTGAACCGATCCTCTTAACGCAACCGTTTCTTGTGCCGGACGATTTGATTTGTCCGGCACAAGAAATATTTGACCATGGTGCCGTTGTGACTGCACTGCTGGCTGCCTTGCCTGAGGCCGAAGACAGTAAGGCCATTCGCGCACTCACCGTAAAAGTATTGACGGACGCTAAAAAGCGCGGGAACGCGGCAATACGAGACGCGTTCAAAGCCAGACCACTTGATGCGCGCCCCACGACACGCGCCTATACCTATCTGGCTGACAGCCTTGTTGCTGTTACGTTATACGTTGCGCAGAACTGGCTGCATCCGTTGTCAAACCCAACAGAAGGGGAACGATTGACCCTTGTGGCAGTCGGTGGGTACGGCCGTGCGGAAATGGCACCGCATTCCGATATAGATCTTCTGTTTCTGACGCCCTATAAAATCACCCCATGGGCCGAAAGCGTCATTGAATCAATGCTTTACATCCTTTGGGATTTGCGCCTGAAGGTTGGGCATTCAAGCCGGACCATTCGCGATTGCCTCACCCTTGGGCGCGAAGATTATACTATTCGCACGGCGCTGCTTGAGCATCGCTATCTTGGTGGGAATGAACCACTTGCAGCGAAACTCAAGCAGGTTTTGTGGAAAGACCTGTTTCGAAACACCGCCTCTGACTTCATCGAGGCGAAACTTGCTGAACGCGCAGAGCGCCACAGAAAGCAAGGTGGTCAACGCTATGTGGTTGAGCCAAATGTCAAAGAGGGCAAAGGCGGGCTACGCGATCTTCAATCGCTGTTCTGGATCGCAAAATACGTTCACCGGGTGCACGACACGACAGAGCTTGTCTCTGTCAAAGTGTTCACACAGGAAGAGTTTGACAGGTTTGACCAGGCGGAAAGCTTCTTATGGGCCGTCCGGTGCCACCTGCACCTGATCACCAACCGTGCAATGGATCAGTTAACATTCGATCTGCAAGTCGAAGTGGCCTCAAGCATGGGTTACACAGATCACAGTGGGCGGCGAGCGGTTGAGCATTTCATGCAAGATTATTTTCGCCATGCAACAAGCGTGGGGGAACTAACCCGCATCTTCCTGACTGCACTTGAAGCGAGCCACGTAAAACGTGCGCCAAGCTTGATGCGCTTCCTGAGACGACGGAAGAAACTCAAACCCGGCTATAAGCTCGTGCAAAACCGCCTCAGCATCACAGGCGAGAAGGCTTTTTTAAGCGAGAAATTAAACATCCTTCGCATTTTCGAAGAGGCCCTTCGCACTGGTTATCTGATTCACCCGGATGCCATGCGGCTGATCGCGGCGAACCTCGATCTGATCGACGATGACATGCGTAAAGACAAGGAAGCCGTGCGCATCTTTCTTGATCTGCTTTTGAAACACGGTAACCCTGAACGTGCGCTGCGGCGCATGAACGAACTTGGCGTGCTTTCAGCATTTATCCCGGATTTTGAACCGATTGTGGCGATGATGCAGTTCAATATGTACCATCACTACACCGTTGATGAGCATACGATTCAGTGCATTTCTGTCCTTGCCCAGATTGAACGCGAGGAACTGGTTGAAGAACTACCCGTTGCTTCTGGCATCCTGAAAGAGGGTGTTAACCGGAAGGTTTTGTATTTTGCACTGCTGTTGCATGACATTGGCAAGGGTCGCCCAGAGGACCATTCGATCTTTGGGGCACGGGTTGCGCGAAGATTAGCGCCCCAATTTGGTTTGAAACCCGACGAATGTGATGCCGTCGAATGGCTTGTACGTTATCATTTGCTGATGTCGGATATGGCACAAAAGCGCGACATTGGTGATCCGCGTACTATTCGCGATTTTGCAAAAGCGGTAAAAACCAGGAAGCGACTTGATTTGCTGACAGTTATGACCGTCTGCGACATCCGCGGAGTTGGCCCGACAACATGGAACAACTGGAAGGCCATGCTGCTGCGCCGACTGCACGCCGAAACTGCCTCTGCACTTGAGACGGGCTATGAAACCCTCAATCACGCCGCCCGCAGCAATGAAGCAAAGCGCACCTTGCGCGAGGCTTTGTCTGATTGGGACAAAAAAGATCTGCGCGTTGAAACGTCTCGCCACTATTCACCTTACTGGCAAGGCCTTCAGACAGCCCAGCACGAGATTTTTGCACGCCTGCTTCTTGGGATCGGAGACGATGAAATCCGCATGGACCTTAAGCCGGACCAAGACAGAGATGCGACGCAAGCCGCCTTCGCGCTGGCCGATCACCCGGGGATTTTTTCCCGTCTTGCAGGGGCGTTGGCGCTGGTTGGGGCCAACGTCGTTGACGCGCGGACTTACACTTCAAAAGACGGGTTTGCGACGGCTGTTTTTTGGATACAGGACGCCGAGGGGCACCCCTACGAAGTCAATCGCCTTAACCGGTTGCGCAGCATGATCAACAAGACGCTGAAAGGCGAAGTGATTGCACGGGACGCCCTGAAAGACCGCGACAAAATTAAGAAACGCGAACGTGAATTCCGTGTTCCAACCTCGATAACTTTCGATAATGACGGCTCGGAAATTTATACGATTATCGAGGTTGATACCCGTGACCGACCGGGCCTGCTTTACGATCTGACCCGCACAATGGCGACGTCAAACGTCTATATAGCATCCGCAGTTATCGCGACCTACGGCGAACAGGTGGTCGATACATTCTATGTAAAAGACATGTTCGGGCTAAAGTTCCATTCCGAAGCAAAACAAAAAACGTTGGAAAAACGGCTTCGCGATGCGATCCGGCAAGGCGCCGAAAGGGCACAATCAGAATGAGAATGATGGGCGGGTTCTTTACGGTTGGGTTCTGGACTCTCGCAAGCCGGATACTGGGATTTGTTCGTGATGTTCTGATCGCGGCTTACCTGGGAACCGGTCCGGCGCATCAGGCGTTTGTTGCGGCTTTTACCCTGCCAAACCTGTTTCGGCGCTTCTTTGCAGAAGGCGCATTTAACATGGCCTTCGTGCCCATGTTTTCGAAGAAGCTGGAAAGTGGTGATGACCCCATAGGGTTTGCCAAAGACGCGTTTTCCGTGCTGACAACCATACTGATTGTGCTGACCGTCGTCGCGCAACTGATAATGCCTTGGTTGATCTATGCCCAGGTGGCAGGATTTGCCGGTACGCCAAAGTTTGATCTGGCGGTTGACTACGGACGTATAGCATTTCCCTATATTATTTTCATTTCACTGGCTGCTTTGCTGTCAGGCGTTTTGAATTCAACGGGGCGGTTCGCAGCCGCCGCAGCCGCGCCCGTTTTGCTGAACATTCTTTTCATATCCTCAATGATCCTTGCGGCATTTCGGGGCTGGGATATCGCGTCGGCACTGATCTGGACCGTCCCCATTGCCGGTGTCTTGCAAATGGCTCTGGTCTGGTGGGCGGCACGCCGCGCAGGTTTTACGATTACACTGAGCTGGCCGCGCTGGACGCCCGAGCTTAAACGTCTGGCTATCATCGCAGCCCCCGCAGCCCTTGCCGGCGGCGTTGTGCAGATCAACCTCCTCGTTGGACGGCAAGTTGCGAGCCAGTTTGATAAAGCGATTTCATGGCTCTACAACGCAGACCGCCTCTATCAATTGCCCCTCGGCGTTGTTGGCATTGCGATTGGTATTGTTCTGTTGCCAGAGCTTTCAAGACGGTTGCAAGCCGATGACAGCAAAGGCGGGCAAGAAGCGCTTAGTCGCGCCGGGGAAATGGCGCTTGCGCTTACTTTGCCTTCGGCCGTTGCGTTGCTGATTGTGCCAATGCCGCTTGTCCAGGTTCTGTTTGAACGCGGGCTGTTTACCGCTGATGACACTGCCGCGACTGCGCTCGTGGTTGCAATCTATGGGTTGGGCCTGCCTGCCTTCGTGCTGCAAAAGGTGTTGCAGCCATTGTTTTTCGCCCGAGGAAATACCAAAACCCCGTTTTATTACGCCTTGATTGCGATGGTTCTGAATGCAGTGATCGCAATCGGTCTTGCACCGTTTATCGGCTATGTTTCAGCCGCACTGGCAACAACCTTTGCTGGCTGGGCAATGTTCTGGTTGCTTTGGGCCGGATCGCGCCAAATGGGCAATGCGGCACTGTTCGACGCCCGCTTCAAGCAAAGACTGTGGCGTCTTATCGTAGCCTCTGCCCTTATGGGCGCGTGCCTTTTGGTGACTATGTTAGTGATCGGACCAATGTTTGGAATTGCCGGATGGCGATATCTGGCTTTGTTGATTCTGGTCGCCTCCGGCACCGTCAGCTACGCTTTGTTCGGCCACTGGCTGGGTGCGTTCAATGTCGCTGATTTCCGTGCTGCAATGCGCCGACGATAAAACCGCCACCACTATCTGCGGCGTAGGACGGCCATAACGTGGGACCACCCGCCGGGACAAACAAAGAAGGAAAGACCAAAGCCTGTTGCAAAACCTGCAACATCGGCGACCCAGTCTTTACCACCACCGAAGAACAGACCGAAGATCAATTGGATGCCCAGTAGGAACGCAATCAAGGTAAAGGCGCGGTACTTGTTGGCGCCATGTGCCGCAAGATTGACCCAAAGCAAAAAGGTAAATGCACCGATCAAGCCGTAGACAGCCGGATACCCGCCGATAAGCCCTGCCCGTTCGTTCAATAAGCCGTAAACTATCGCCCCAACAATCGACGCGCCAAAAAATACGGCAAGCACAGCCCAGGCGCGAAAAACCTCACCCACCATCTTGCCAAGGGCCAGCACGAAAACAACGACAAATAGCATATGGGTAAAGCTCACATGCACAAACGAGTAGGTTACATAACGGATCAAGTTGTCACCAGAAAAGCGGCCCGTTTCGAGCATCCAGTTTTGCAATCCACCCGGCACCGCGTAGGTTTCAAGCGCTGATAGGCGCCAGCCAACAGCTTCGGCGCCACCCAAAAGGCCACGCGCACCCAGATTGAACAATACCTCGATACCAAAAATCAAAGCGGCCAGTGCCACCACCACTGGTGGTAACGGGTTTACGGGTGACGCATTGGGATCACTGCTCATATCATTGGCTCCATTGGTTGACGGCCTGTTTCCCCATGGGTAAGGCAGCCAGTAGTATAAATCCAGATGGAGTAAGCATAATGACAGAGGTGGTCCATACACCCCGTGTCTTTTCAGGCATCCAGCCTTCGGGCGGCCTGACCCTTGGCAACTACCTTGGCGCACTGAAGCGTTTCGCGCAGGCACAGGACAGGGGTATTGAAACGATTTATTGCATGGTCGACCTGCATGCGATCACCGTCTGGCAAAACCCTGACGATTTGCGCCGTGCAACGCGCGAACTTGCGGCAGGCTTCATTGCCTCTGGAATTGACCCTGAAAAATCGATCCTTTTCAACCAAAGCCAGGTTGCAGAGCACGCGCAGCTCGCGTGGATCTTCAACTGCGTTGCCCGTATGGGATGGCTGAACCGGATGACCCAGTTCAAGGATAAAGCTGGCAAGAACAGAGAGAATGCTTCTGTCGGGCTCTTTGCCTATCCGAACCTTATGGCGGCAGACATTCTGGTTTACCACGCGACACACGTTCCGGTAGGCGAAGACCAAAAGCAGCATCTGGAATTGACACGCGATATCGCAACGAAGTTCAATAATGACTTCGGCGTCGATTTTTTCCCAATCACCGAACCCGTTATTGAAGGCGCTGCAACACGGGTGATGTCACTGCGTGACGGCAGCAAGAAGATGTCAAAATCTGATCCGTCCGACGCAAGTCGCATCAACATGACCGATGATGCTGACACTATCGCGAAGAAGATTCGTAAGGCAAAAACCGATCCGGATGCTCTGCCGTCGGAAAGCGCGGGATTGGCAGACCGCCCAGAAGCAAAGAACCTTGTAAATATTTATGCCGCTCTTGCTGATCAGACGGTCGACGCTGTGCTTGCCGATGTGGGTGGCAAGCAGTTCTCAGAATTCAAGCCAATGCTGTCTGAACTCGCGGTCGAAAAGCTGTCACCAATCTCAGGCGAAATGGCGCGTCTGATGCAGGACACGTCAGAGATTGATCGAATACTGGGCCTCGGCGCAAGCAAGGCCAGCGCAATTGCACGACCAATTCTTGAAAAAACTTATGACATTGTCGGGATGATCCGGTCCCGCTGACGCTCTGCTTCAATGCACAGACTCTGCGCGCGCCCTTGGGATGAAAGGGGGCGCGTTGATTGCTATGTTGTTGGGGAGGATCACAAAGGATTAGCCCCATGACAACTGCGCATCCGGAAACCCGAATTGGTCATGTGCATCTGAAAGTCGCCGATCTTGAGCGCGCGATCGATTTTTATTCGGGTGTTCTGGGCTTTGAGCTTCAGACCCGGTACGGAACAGAAGCCGCCTTTTTATCTGCCGGTGGGTATCACCATCATATTGGTCTAAACACTTGGCATAGCGCGGGTGGCACACCACCACCTCCTGGCCATACCGGTCTGTTTCATACAGCGTTTCTCTACCCGAACCGCGCAGAGCTTGCCCGTGCGGTGCGCCAAGTGATCGACGCCGGTATCAAAATAGAGGGCGCGTCAGACCACGGTGTCAGCGAAGCCGTTTATCTGAGTGATCCAGATGGTAACGGCATAGAGCTATACGTGGATCGTGCCGAAAAAGACTGGCCACGTTCCACAGATGGCAGCCTGGCCATGACGACGGCGCGGCTGGATTTAGAAGCGCTGTTGGCAGAGGCTGACACACTTTAATGTCAGAAAAAATGTCTCATTTTGGGTCTGGACGTCTGACTTAAACCTCCGTTACGCTCCGCGCGACAAAGGGAGAAGCATCATGGTCATCGGTATAAATATCCGCACCTATTTTAAAGGAAGCTGGCACACGGGTGACGTGCCGGTCATTCGTGCGGCGGATCATGGGGCATGGCTTGGGACGACCGTCTTTGACGGCGCGCGCTTCTTTGAAGGCATTGCGCCCGACCTTCGGGCACACTGCGAACGCGTGAACCGTTCAGCGACAGCGCTGATGATCACGCCTTCTGTCAGCGCCGAGAAGATGGTGGAGCTTGTCTGGGAAGGGCTGAGCGGGTTTTCAAAAGATGCCGCAGTCTACATCCGGCCAATGTACTGGGCGATAAACGGCGGGCACAGCGGTATTATCCCCGCAGAGGGGAAACCGGGTTTTGCCATTTGTCTCGAAGAAATTGCTATGGCCCCCGCAGAAGCGTCTACAACGCTGACCACAACCCGTTTCCGGCGTCCTATGCTGGAAGACAATGTTGTGAATGCGAAAGCAGGGTGTCTTTACCCAAACAACGCGCGGATGCTGGCAGAGGCCCGCTCCAAAGGATACGCCAACGCACTGGTTGCGGATGCTGTTGGCAATGTCGCCGAAACCGCGACAGCCAATGTGTTCATGGTGAAAGATGGTGAGGTTTTTACGCCGATTCCAAACGGAACATTCTTGTCAGGGATCACCCGCGCCCGCCATATTTCAAACCTCTCAACAGATGGCCTTCGCATTCATGAAACTGTACTCAGTTTTGACGACTTCAGAGAAGCGGACGAGGTGTTTCTAACCGGAAACATGTCAAAAATTACGCCCGTCACTGAATTTGACGGCACGCATTATCAGGTTGGGCCCGTCACAAGACGTGCGAGAGAGCTTTACTGGGACTGGGCGCATTCAGCCAAGTGAATGGATGCTTGCGCGTATCGCAACGCTGGGTCATCATTGCGCTGTTAAAGGGAGCCCTACATGCGTAAGTTTCTGGTTGTGCTGGATGACAGCCGCGAATGCCTGAATGCCATGCGTTTTGCTGCGATGCGTGCAGCCAGAACAGGCGGTGGCGTAGAAATATTATCCATTATTCCACCTGACGAATTCAACCACTGGATCGGTGTCGGCGATTTGATGAAAGAAGAAGCGCGCGAACGAATCCATGCCCATTTTGAGGTTTTCGCAAAATGGATGCGTGACAAGCAAGGCGTTGACCCGGAACTGGTTATTCGCGAAGGCGAAGCTGTGGAAGAAATACTTGCTCAGGTAAATGAAGACCCGGAAGTTGGCGTTCTGGTGCTTGGTGCTGGCATAGATAAAAAAGGCCCAGGTCCGCTTGTGACGCAGATGTCCCGCGCCTCGGGCAACCTGCCGATCCCGTTGACCATTGTGCCGGGCGATTTGTCCAAGGAACGGCTGGAAGCGATAACTTAAGCCCAAAAAGAGTTACGCTTTCCAAGTTTTAAAGAGCCTGATTGTTTCTAGCGCGCTGCAATAAGGGCCGCCGCACTTGCCATTATTCCAGCGCTGCAACGGTTGGCGACACGCACCGCTGCCGAACTTTTAAGTAAACTGCGGGCTCTGGCAGCCAAAGCCACCCAAACAAGGTCAATCGAAACAAGCACAAAAAGCATCGCTGCTGTTAGCTCGACCCAACCTGAAACTGTCAGTATTTTCAGGTCTATGATCGATGGCAATAACGCCATGTAAAACACCATGATTTTCGGGTTGCCCAAAGTCACTGCCAACCCGGCGGCAAACATCTTTGTTCCTGAACGACGCCCTGTCAGATCCGACACTTCGAATGCGACAGGAGCGGTCCACATCCTCCAGGCCAAATACACAAGGTAGAGAACACCAACCCATTTGAGCACCAAAAATGCTGCGTGAAATGACTCTGCGATAGAGGCCAAACCCCACACCGCGAGCGAGAGCCAGATTGCTTCGCCAAACCACATCGCCGCAAGAAATGGCATTACATCCCGGGGGCCGCGCGACAGTACTCTTGCGACAAGCGCAGCAATACTTGGCCCAGGTGAACCTGCAGCAACAAGCAAAGCGCCTGCAAACAAAACGAGCGATGCGAGCTCCATGGATAACAACTTTCCAAAAAAGCAACCTAGTAGATGTTTCGTAAAAGCGAACGAAGATGCAAGCCAGTAAGGTTCAAAAAGGCGAATTTAGAGATTCCTAGCTCAACTCAATTCACTAATATTTAGTAAATCGCGCGGTATAACTATCAGATCTGGTCTTGCTATCGATCATGGCATTACCGCAAATTCAAAATACGTTTTGACGAACGAACAAAAGGGAGCGATGGCAAATGATTGAAGGTCTCAGCCACATAACCTTTATCGTCAAAGATCTTGATCGTATGGAGAACATGCTGACAAAGGTTTTTGGCGCAAAAAAAATTTACGACAGCGGTGCTGGCACATTTTCAATTTCCAGAGAACGGTTTTTCGATATTGGCGGTCTTTGGATTGCCACGATGGAAGGGGAACCACTACCTGAACAAACGTATAATCACGTCGCTTTCAAGATATCCGATGCGGAATATGACGACTATCTGGACCGAATTAATGCGCTTGGCCTTAAGGTACGCACCGGGCGGTCGCGTGTCGAAGGTGAGGGGCGATCGATTTATTTTTATGACTACGACAATCACTTGCTAGAATTGCACAGTGGGACGCTGGAAGAGCGTCTTGCCCGTTACGCCAAGTAGCGTAGTTTTCGACGCTGCCCGGACGGTTTAGAACGGTTCTAAACCTTGACAAAACCCACGTCCGGGCGCATATCAAAGACGCGCTCAGGAGGCACGAATGTTTATCCAGACAGAATCTACCCCAAACCCAGCAACGCTGAAATTTTTGCCCGGTCAAACCGTTCTAGCGACGGGCACAGCAGATTTTCCCAATGCTGATGCGGCAACCAATTCACCGCTTGCCCAGCGTATATTCGCTGTGGAAGGTGTAAGCGGCGTGTTTTTTGGCGGTGACTTTGTTACGGTGACAAAGCCCGAAGAGGTTGACTGGAACCACATCAAGCCAGCGATCCTTGGCGCAATCATGGAACATTTTCAATCAGGCCAGCCCGCAATGCAAGGCGAAGCCGCAAATGCTGGTCATGCTGATCACGACGGCCCTGATGGTGAAATTGTAAACCAAATCAAAGATTTACTTGATACGCGCGTACGCCCGGCAGTTGCTCAGGACGGTGGTGACATCACCTTTCACGGCTTTGACAAGGGTATCGTCTATCTGCATATGCAGGGGGCCTGTGCGGGCTGTCCATCTTCGACACTGACCTTGAAAATGGGGATCGAAAACTTGCTGCGCCACTATATCCCGGAAGTCGTTGAGGTACGGCCTGTTGCCGCCTAAAGACCTTATCCTTGGCTTTGATACATCGGCCGCGCATTGCGCGGCCGCTTTGATATCTGGGGATCGCGTTCTTGTTCAAAAGTTTGAACCTATGCAGAAAGGTCAGGCAGAACGGCTTGTGCCTTTGCTTCAGGAGGTAATGGATGAGGGCGGTTCAGACTGGTCTGATCTTTCAGCAATCGGTGTTGGCATTGGCCCCGGTAACTTTACTGGCATTCGCATTTCCGTGTCAGCGGCACGTGGTCTTGCGCTCGCGCTAGACATTCCAGCGGTCGGCGTCTCTGGATTTGAGGCGCAGGCCTATGGCCAGAAAAAGCCAGTCTATTCCATCATTGAAGCGCACC
Organism: Pseudohalocynthiibacter aestuariivivens; assembly: GCF_018457175.1. Classification (GTDB taxonomy): domain Bacteria; phylum Pseudomonadota; class Alphaproteobacteria; order Rhodobacterales; family Rhodobacteraceae; genus Pseudohalocynthiibacter; species Pseudohalocynthiibacter aestuariivivens. The sequence goes on along the minus strand of NZ_JAGFNU010000001.1, from coordinate 630,044 downwards.
GTAACCAGATTTATCTTCAGAAAATCGGTGAGAATACTGTCGCTGAACCGCAATTGCTAGCACGCGAACAAAAAAAGTTTCTAAAATCTGAACAGGTGGTTGGAACATCGCTTGAAGATAGTTTGCCAAACATCTGCCTGCCAGCTTTCCCGCTTGCCGTTGCAATCGCATATCTTGCAGCCAAACGGTACAGAACGCAGCAGGCGCGACCCGCACCGCTTTACATTCGTGCGGCTGACGCTGCGCCCCCACGCGATCCGGCACCAGTTATTTTGCCATGACACCTGCGGAACTCGCCCATATTCACGCGTTATCCTTTGAAACGCCCCGCCCCTGGGACGAAAAGGAGTTCGCATCGTTGCTCAAGAGCCGGGGGGTGTTTCTGGTAAAAGACGAGGCGAGTTTTGCACTTGGCCGTGTCGTTGCCGATGAAGCAGAACTTTTAACTTTGGCAGTTCATCCGAATGAGCGAAGTGTGGGGTTGGGGCGTGCTCGCCTATTAGATTTCGAAGCGCAAGCCAAAAAGCTTGGGGCTCAAAAATCGTTTCTCGAAGTTGCGGCAAACAACAATGCCGCAATAGCGCTTTACCTGTCCGTCGGTTACTTGAAATGTGGCCAGCGGCGCGACTATTATCGGCGTCTGAACGAAGACGCCGTTGATGCGGTTGTCTTTGAACGCGAACTTTTCTGAACCTTAGGGCCCGTAAGTATTAAGATTTATCAAATCTGACGTCAGAATTGCGACCAAATGGTAAAAAGCTATTGACGCTCTCTTAGCGCTTCGGCCTTAATCGCGGATGATCAACCTAGATCTGCTCATAAACTCGGGGTGCGCTGGTATTCGGCCATCGTCCCATAAAAAACAAATCGGGAGAGTGTCATGACATTGATGCGAACATTCCTTGGCGCGGCTGCATCGCTCGCGCTGGCAGCTACGGCTGCTTTGGCCGATCCGGCTATCATTTTTGACCTTGGCGGGAAATTCGACAAATCCTTTAACGAAGCCGCCTTTACAGGTGCGACCCGCTGGGCCGAAGAAACCGGCGGCCAATTCCGTGAAGTAGAGCTTCAATCAGAAGCTCAGCGCGAACAGGCCCTGCGTCGCTTTGCCGAATCCGGCTCGAACCCGATTGTTATGGCTGGTTTCGCCTTTGCGTCCGCGCTTGAAACGGTTGCACCGGATTTTCCTGACACAAAATTTGTCATCATCGACATGGTCGTTGATCAACCAAATGTACGTTCTGTCGTGTTCAACGAACATGAGGGATCTTACCTTGTTGGGTTGTTGGCTGGCATGGCCTCAAAGACGGGTACGGTCGGGTTCGTAGGTGGTATGGACATCCCGCTTATTTCGAAATTCGCCTGTGGTTACGTTCAGGGTGTTAAGGCGGCGAACCCTGATGCAAATGTTATTCAGAACATGACGGGTACAACCCCTTCAGCATGGAATGACCCGGTGAAAGGTGGCGAGCTTACACGTGCGCAGATTTCGCAAGGCGCTGACGTGGTTTATGCCGCAGCTGGGGGAACCGGCCTTGGCGTTCTGCAAACCGCTGCTGACGAAGGTATCTTCTCTATTGGCGTGGACAGCAATCAGAACCACTTGCACCCGGGCTCAGTTCTGACCTCGATGACAAAACGCGTGGATGTTGCCGTCTACAACGCCTTCACCGAAGGGGCCGATCTCGAAACCGGCTTTAACGTGCTTGGCCTTTCGAATGACGGTGTTGGCTATGCGCTTGACGAACATAACGACGCTTTGCTGAATGATGAAATGCGCGCTGCTGTTGATGCAGCAAAGGCGCAAATTATATCCGGTGAAATCTCAGTCCACGACTATATGTCCGACGAATCCTGCCCGGTGATGTAAGGGCGCGGAATGCAGGACGCACCCCAGTTGGGGCGGCAGAACACTGCCGCCCCCGCGATAGAACTTCGCGGTATTTCAAAAGCTTTTGGTCCGGTACAGGCCAATAAAGATATTTCGATATCGGTTGAACGAGGCGCGATTCATGGCATCGTCGGTGAAAACGGCGCCGGAAAATCAACGCTGATGTCGATCCTATATGGTTTTTACAAAGCAGACGCTGGCGAAATTTTCATTGGCGGCGAAAGAACAGCGATTCCTGACAGCCAAGCCGCAATTTCTGCCGGTATCGGAATGGTGCACCAGCACTTTAAACTTGTTGAGAACTTTACTGTTCTAGAAAATGTCGTGCTTGGGGCCGAGGATGGTGCGTTGCTGCGCCCATCGCTTGCAAAAGCGCGCAAGCTACTCACTGAACTTGCCAAAGAATACGAGCTAAACGTTGACCCCGACGCTTTGATTGAAAATCTGAGCGTTGGCCACCAGCAGCGCGTGGAAATCCTGAAAGCGCTTTACAGGCATGCCGATATTCTCATTCTGGATGAACCGACAGGTGTTTTGACCCCTGCAGAAGCAGACCACCTGTTTCGCATCCTGCGCAACCTTAAGAACGAAGGTAAAACCATCATCCTGATCACGCATAAGCTGCGCGAAATTATGGATGTGACGGATACCGTCAGTGTCATGCGGCGCGGAGAAATGAAAGGCACGATCAAAACTGCGGATACCTCGCCAGAAGATCTGGCTGAACGAATGGTGGGCCGTAAAGTTTTGCTTCAGGTGGACAAGACACCAGCTAAACCTGGTAAGAGCGTTTTAGAAGTCAAAGATTTAAGAGTGACCGATTCCAAAGGTGTCGTGCGGCTCAAAGGTATCTCGTTCGATGTGCGTGCCGGTGAAATCTTGGGGATCGCAGGCGTGTCTGGCAATGGGCAGTCTGAATTGCTTGAGGTGCTTGGCGGATTTGAAACTGCGACTGGCGATATCCACATCAACGGGCATCCAATCGATCTGACAGGCAAATTTTCAGATGGCCAATCCCGCCGCGCGCAGGGAATCGCGCATGTGCCCGAAGATCGCCAACGCGAAGGTCTGATCATGGATTTTATGGCCTGGGAAAACATCGCCTTTGGCTATCACAACGACCCGGCCTATAACAAAAACGTACTCCTCATGGACAATGCTGCAATCCGTGCCGATACCGAAGGCAAGATGGAGCGGTTCGATGTACGCCCCCCTAATCCGCGGCTTCAGGCCAAGAATTTCTCGGGTGGCAATCAGCAAAAAATCGTCCTTGCACGCGAAATAGAACGCAACCCTGACCTCTTGCTGGTCGGTCAGCCAACGCGCGGTGTTGATATTGGCGCTATCGAGTTCATTCATCAGCAAATTGTAGCGCTGCGTGATCAAGGAAAAGCAATTTTGTTGGTCAGCGTTGAACTTGAGGAAATCATGTCGCTGTCAGACCGGATTGCAGTGATGTTCGATGGTCAGATCATGGGGGAACGTCTGCCCGGTGAAACAGACGAAAAAGAACTGGGTCTGTTGATGGCCGGGATGAACGGAAAGGCAGCCTGATGGATAAAATGCCTAAATGGGCCGATGTCCTTCTGATCCCATTTATCAACTTGCTGCTGGCTTTCATTCTTTCAGGGCTTGTGATCCTCGCGATTGGCAAAGACCCTTTGGTGGCAATCAAAACAATGGTTGAGGGGTCATTCGGTAGTACGAACGCTTGGGGGTATACGCTCTATTACGCCACCAACTACATATTTACCGGACTTGCCGTCGCAATCGCCTTTCACGCCCGCATGTTCAATATCGGTGGCGAAGGTCAGGCAGCAATCGGCGGGCTTGGTGTCGCCCTTGTCTGCCTTGCTGTCGATTGGCCGCATTGGACCCTTGCGCTGCCCGCCGCGACCATTGGTGCCGCCATCTTTGGCGCTGGCTGGGCGCTTATACCAGCTTACCTGCAAGCCCGGCGCGGCAGCCATATCGTAATCACCACCATTATGTTCAATTTCATTTCAGCGGCGTTGATGGGGTATCTGCTTGTAAATGCACTGAAAGAACCGGGGAATATGGCTGCAGAAACCCGTGATTTTCCGGCAGGGGCACATTTGCCATCATTCCACGAAATGCTCGCGCCCTTCGGCATAGAGTTCAGCAAACACGCCCCTGCGAACATCAGCTTTTTACTGGCTTTGCTGTGCTGCTTTTTGTTCTGGGTCCTGATCTGGCGCACGCGCCTTGGGTTTGCCATTCGCTCATTTGGGCACAGCGAAACCGCAGCGCGCTATGCAGGGATTTCACCTACCAAGATCATCATGATTTCAATGATGATATCAGGTGCGCTAGCCGGGCTTATGGCGATCAACAATGTGATGGGCGAAAGCGAGCGTCTGATCCTGAATTCCGTAGAGGGTGCCGGATTTATCGGAATCGCAGTTGCGCTTATGGGGCGGTCGCACCCTGTCGGGGTTTTTCTGGCCGCGTTACTGTTTGGGTTCCTGACGCAAGGCGGGGCTGAGCTTCAACTTTGGGAAAACATTCCGCGCGAGCTTGTGGTTGTTATTCAGGCACTGGTCATCCTGTTCACCGGAGCACTTGATAACATGGTGCGCGCGCCCGTTGAGCGACTGTTTCTCAAGTTCAAGAAAAGGGTCGCGTGATGGATTTTCTGACACTCATCCAGATCCTCGATTCTGCAGTTCGTCTGGCGACGCCATTGTTGCTTGCCTGTCTTGCTGGTTTGTTTTCCGAACGTGGTGGAATTTTTGACATTGGGCTGGAAGGAAAAATGCTTGCCGCTGCGATGCTGTCAGCCTCTGTTGCCGCAGTAACAGGTAACGTCTGGCTGGGAATGTTCGCTGGTGTTGGTATCTCAATCCTGCTGGCCCTGTTGCATGGCCTTGCCTCTATCACATTTCGCGGAGATCAGTTGATTTCCGGCGTGGCAATCAACTTTCTTGCGGCAGGTTTGACAGTTGTCATCGGCCAAAGCTGGTTCGGGCTTGGTGGTCGAACGCCATCGCTCATGGGCGAAGGCCGCTTCAAATCCCTTGAATGGCCCTTGACTGAAACTCTGGAAGGCATTCCAATCGCTGGGCCGCTCTATAGCGAGTTAATTTCAGGCCACACATTTCTGGTCTATGTCGCCTTGCTGGCAGTACCTGCAAGCTGGTTCATCCTGTTTCGAACGCGCTTTGGCCTGCGCCTACGCGCGGTGGGTGAAAACCCTGCCGCTGTCGATACGGCTGGTATTTCGGTTGTACGGCTCCGATATGCGGCAGTCGCGATTTGCGGCGTACTGTGCGGCCTCGCCGGAGTTTACCTTGCGACAGGACTTGCAGCCGGGTTTGTGAAGGATATGACGGCGGGGCGTGGTTTCATTGCGCTAGCTGCCCTGATTTTTGCAAAATGGCGTCCTTGGCACGCAATGGGTGCATGCATGCTTTTTGGCGTTCTGGAAGCGCTCTCGAACCGCTATCAAAGCATTGAGGCTCCGACCTATATAATTGTCGCGATCTTGATAGTGATGGCCGCAGGGCTGGTCTGGTCTTCGAGAAAATCACTATTGGATTTAGCCGTCCTCGGCGGGGTTGCTTTCCTGCTTGTCACGGTTGGTACAGTAAGCTTGTTTTCCAGCGGATTATTTGGTCAAACCGCCATTCCAGGGCAATTCATACAGGCGCTGCCATACATTTTGACAGTGGTGATTCTGGCAGGATTTGTGGGTAAAGCCACGCCGCCCCGTGCTGGCGGCGAACCATATGTCAAAGAAAGATGAAAAAACGGGTCTTTTAGTCCCGTTTTAGCAAGAATATTGCGCAAAGGGGCGTTGAGTTTACCGGTTAACCCGGATTAATAATGCCCATGCAAATATACCTTCCCATCGCCGAGGTTTCTGTAAACGCCTTCTTGCTGCTTGGCCTTGGAGGGATCGTGGGAATCCTGTCAGGTATGTTTGGCGTGGGTGGCGGATTTCTGATGACTCCGCTGCTGTTTTTCATCGGTATTCCACCCGCCGTCGCGGTTGCCACAGAAGCCAACCAAATTGTTGCTTCTTCATTTTCAGGCGTACTGGCGCATCTCAAACGACGCACCGTTGATCTAAAGATGGGAACTGTGCTTCTGATCGGTGGCCTCGTAGGCGCCGCTTTTGGTGTACAGCTGTTCAATACGCTTAAAAGTCTTGGACAGGTCGATCTGCTCGTCAAACTTTGTTATGTCGTTTTCCTTGGGGTCATCGGCGGGTTGATGTTCTTTGAAAGCCTGAACGCGATCCGGAGATCACGCAAACCCGGCGCTGTCGCTGCGCGAAAGAAACACAACTGGATCCACAACCTTCCGTTCAAGATGAAGTTTCGCACTTCTGGTCTTTATATCTCGGTCATTCCGCCTTTAATTGTTGGGGTGTTTGTAGGGGTCTTGGCAGCAATCATGGGTGTCGGCGGTGGCTTTATCATGGTGCCGGCAATGATCTATCTGCTTGGTATGCCGACGAAAGTTGTGATTGGAACGTCCTTGTTCCAGATCATTTTCGTGACTGGGTTTACCACGCTGCTTCACGCCACGACGAATTACACCGTTGATATGGCCCTTGCTGTTTTACTTTTGGTCGGCGGCGTCATTGGCGCGCAAATCGGTACACGAATTGGCGTCAAGATGAAGGCAGAGCAGTTGCGTATCCTGCTCGCCATTATGGTGTTGGCAGTCTGCGGTAAACTGGCGCTTGATCTGTTACTGCAACCTAGCGAACTTTACTCACTCGGCGCGAGGGGGCACTGATGTTACGTATCTTGCTCCTTTGTCTGGCCCTGGCCCTCCCCGCCCATGCTGAAGAAGTTGTTGCAGGGCTTAGCCAGAACCGGATTGCTATAACGGCAAATTTTGACGGCTCAGAAATCCTGATCTTTGGCGCTGTGAAACGTGAAGATCCAATTTCGACGACTGAGCCGCTAGAGGTTATCGTTGCCGTTGTTGGCCCATCTGAGCCTATCACCGTCCGGCGCAAAGACAGACGACTGGGTATCTGGGTAAACACGGAAGCGGTTGAAGTAGATGCCGCCCCCAGTTTTTACGCTGTCGCGACAACCGGGCCGTTGGTGGATATCCTGCGTGATACCGAAGATTTGCGCCATCAGGTGAGCATTCCGCGCGCAATCCGTTCTGTAGGTGCACCGCAGACAGTCGTTGATTCAGAAGCCTTTACCGAAGCCTTGATCCGCATCCGCACCAAGAACGGGCTTTATCAGCAGCTGGAAAACCAGGTTGAACTTTCCGAAGACACACTCTTCCGTACCTCGATTGCGCTTCCTGCAAACCTGACAGAGGGCGCATACAAAACACGTATTTTCCTGACGCGTAACGGCTCTGTCGTCGACGCGTATGAAACCGTGATCAACGTTCAGAAAGTGGGTCTGGAGCGCTGGATTTACAACCTTGCGCATGATCGCCCGTTGATTTACGGCATTTTTTCTTTGTTCATTGCGATAGTCGCTGGTTGGTCAGCCTCTGCAGTTTTCAGATACTTCCTGACCTAGCCACGGCCAATATAGGGCATTTTAGTCGCCATGACTGTCATCGTCTGGACATTTGCACCTGGCGGCAAACTGGCCATGTGGAAAACAGCGTTGGCGGCATCTATCACGTCCATCATAGGCATAAGTTCTGCATCCGGGTTTGCTGCCAGTGCCCGCGCGTTGAGATCTGCGACCAGTTCCGTCTTTGCATTGCCGATGTCAATTTGGCCGCAGGCAATATCAAAGGGTCGTCCATCAAGGCTGATCGTCTTGGTCAAACCACTTATCGCGTGCTTGGTGGTGGTGTAACAAACCGACCCGGCACGCGGTACATGGGCAGAGAGCGATCCGTTGTTGATGATCCGGCCACCTTGTGGCGTCTGACGACGCATTTGCCTGAAAGCAAGTTGCGCTGCATAAAACATGCCGGACACATTGACGTTCAGAACTTTATGCCATTCGTCCAGATCAATCTCGTCAATGGGCCCAGAGGGGCCAAAACTTCCGGCATTGTTAAACAGAACGTCAAGCCGCCCGACCTGACGCTCAAATTCTGAAAAGGCCTTGGAAAGTGCTTCACTGTCTATCACATCTGCCGGCAGGACCACTGCTTTATCATGACCTTTTGCAAGGCCTTCGAGTGCCTCGCGTCGACGCGCGATAATGCCAACCTGCCAACCTGCATCCAGAAAAACCTCGGCAGTTGCACGCCCTATGCCAGAGCTTGCCCCGGTAATGATTATTGATTTTCCCATTCTAAACCTCCTCTTCGCTGGCCAGTGTCAGCGGTGCCGGCCCGCTTCGCAGATCGTCGGTTACGAGCGGTCCGGACGGACGCGCCAACCGGTTTCGTACGACCCAGAACAACCGCTTTTCAGCCCGCGTAATGGCAACATAGGCCAGTCGTTTCCACAAAGGTTGTCCAGCCTCGCTGCGGCCCATTCTCGCTGCTGCAAAAATATCTGGTGCGAAAACCTGTACGTTTTCCCATTGCGACCCCTGAGCCTTATGTATTGTAACAGCAGAACCGTGCAAAAACGCCGCGCCCATGTTCGCCGCAAATGGAATGAACGGTTCTTCTTCGTCGGGCAACTCAATTTTTATGATTGAAGCGGCGCTGACTTGTGGCTCTTCCGCGCCGATCACGTGCAGGCGCGAAAATCCTGCTTTACGACCAGGGCCCAGATAAATGACCTGTGCGCCTTTGATAAGGCCGCGTGCTTCAAGATCGATCCGCTTTTTTCGGTGCTTCAACGGCAGTTCAATGCCATCGCAAATAAGGGGTTCCCCAGGCAACAATTCATCAGGCGGGGCACCAAATGCCGCCCGAAACGCATGTATCAGGCGAATGCGCGTCGCGTTGCGCCAGACCAAAACGGGTGAGCGCGCCATCAAATCACTTTCGACGCGCTGACCCAAGACAACACGGTCATCACGTGCGGCAGCCTCTTCCACCATGCGCTCGAACGCTTCGAACCCGATACTGTCATCTCCAAGAGCATGGGCCAGATCAAGGATCGGGTTGTCCTGTGTCTGGCGATGCACCCGGCTGAGCGTGATCTTGCGTTTGTCTTTGAATTTATCAAAAATCATCGCACCTGATTGCCCGACAGGGGCAAGCTGTGCCGGATCGCCAAACAAGACCAGTGTCGGGAAAATCTCCTTCAAATCCTCAAACTGCTTTTCATCAAGCATCGAACTTTCGTCGATGAAGCCGATATCAAGCGGGTCTTCGCGGCGCTTCCAGCCGGTGATGAAATCTGACCCGCGCAATCCGGCTGCTGCCAGCGCACCGGGGATCGATTTGTTGACTTTATAAAAGACCTCTGCCCGGTCCAGGGCAATTTCGGTTAAACCCTCCACCTCGGGTCGCGATCCGTTGCCCGCCAGCCAATCCGCGATCTTCTCATATTCTGGGTCATAAACTGGTGTATAAAGAATTCGGTGAATCGTAGTCGCAGGAACACCGTGATTGCGCAAAACACTTGCTGCTTTATTCGTTGGCGCAAGAATGGCCAGCGTTCGTCTGTCTTTGCGTTTTCGCCCTTCATAGTCACCCGAAACTACGTCTACGCCCGCCGCTTCGATATCTTTGTAAAGCTCGGCAAGAAGCATGGTCTTGCCTGACCCAGCCTTCCCAACAACCGCCAGAACGCTTGATTTCCCATCCGAAAGCGGGGTCAGAAGAGAGTCATCCAGATCAATCCCCGCACTGCGCAACAGCTCTGTTACACGGTCATAGGCTTCGGCCTGGTCTTCGGAAAATACAACTTTGCGCACGCTCATGATGCGACCCTACAGGGCAGCCTACCGGGTTGCCAGAGCGATCCGACTGATATCAGTATCGTTAAGTTACATTTAGCGGCAATCACACCGCAATCATCTGATACTCAACAATAATATCACGGCTAATCAGACAAAGAACAAAAAATACCGGTGTGATTAGCACGTACAAACCACACCGGCCCAGAGGAGATAAATCTTAAGAAACTTGGTTAAAGCGGACCTGCTTCCAGCACATCCTCTAACGTGCGAAGACCCGTTATTGGTGCCTGAACCAGAACCGCCATATTGCCTGGTTTATGCTCATTACGCAGCATTTTAATATGCGCGGCCGGGATTTCGTCCCAAGGAAAAACCTCTGACATACAAGGGTCAATCCGACGCTCGATCATCAGTTGGTTGGCTGCTGCCGCCTGTTTCAGATGTGCAAAGTGGCTGCCCTGTACCCGTTTCTGGTGCATCCAGAGATAGCGCACATCAAAGGTACAGTTAAAACCAGAGGTCCCGGCGCAGATCACGACCATACCGCCTTTTTTGCAGACAAAAGTCGAAACCGGGAATGTCGCTTCGCCCGGGTGTTCAAAAACAATATCGACATTGTTGCCTTTGCCGGTAATGTCCCAGATCGCTTTGCCGAAATTTCGCACTTCTTTGAACCATGCGCCGTACTCCGGAGTATTCACCGTCGGAAGCTGCCCCCAGCAGCTAAAATCTTTACGGTTGATCACGCCTTTTGCCCCAAGGTCCATCACAAAGTCGCGTTTGTCCTCATCAGAAATAACGCCAATTGCGTTGCCGCCCGCCGCATTGATGAGCTGAATCGCAAATGATCCGAGACCACCCGATGCTCCCCAGACCAGCACGTTCTGACCTGGCTTAAGCTCGTGCGGATGGTGACCAAACAACATCCGGTAGGCTGTTGCGAGCGTCAGCGTGTAACAGGCGCTTTCTTCCCATGTCAGGTGTTTGGGACGCGGCAACAATTGCTGTGCTTGAACGCGCGTGAACTGCGCAAAAGAGCCATCTGGTGTTTCATATCCCCAGATTCTCTGACTGGGTGAAAACATCGGATCGCCACCGTTGCATTCCTCGTCATCACCATCATCCTGGTTACAATGGATGACAACTTCGTCGCCAACCTTCCAACGTGTCACCTTGTCACCAACCGCCCAAACGATACCTGAAGCGTCCGATCCCGCGATGTGATATTCTGCCTTGTGCACGTCAAATGGGCTGATTGGAATACCGAGGCCAGCCCAGACACCGTTGTAGTTCACACCTGCCGCCATCACCAAAACCAGCACCTCGTGGCTGTCGATAGATGGCACGTCCACAACTTCGGTCAGCATGGATTTATCAGGTTCACCATGACGTTCACGCCGGATCGCCCATGCATACATCTGCTTTGGAACATACCCCATGGGTGGGATTTCCCCAATTTCATAGAGATCCTTTTCAGGCGCGTCGTAGGTCGTGATTTCGGGTATGGTGTCCAGAGCCATCATAGCCTCCTTAACAGTATCGATTTTGCCGCATCGCAGAATCGGCGCGGCGCTTTAAGGCTGAAATAGAATTCATAGGGTAATTATGCAACCTCAAAAGGGTTGTTTTTGTAACTTTATGACTTTATGAAATGGGAAAGGGGCTATTTATGCCGCAGGTGCATCTATCAGGTGCGAGATTGATGCCGCATAAAATGCGATCGCAGGGGCTTCATGAGGATTGACGCTGAAGTTGCCTTCTGTCTCCGTCACCATGTTCCGAAGTTTCAACATCCGCAGTCCAACCTCTGCCGCATATTCCTTGCTGTCCCGGGGTAAATGAATATAGGCGCCATGATCTGAAAGCCGATCGATCAGCTCTGAAACGGCATGCTCTATATTTGCTTCACTCAATGGCCCACGCGCATTTTGAAGCACTGTTGCAACAAGAGGTACGGGCAAGACCGGCAGAACCTCTTTGATTCGGTTCATGAGTTCTTCGCCGACTTTCTCTGTCGTATGATTGCCATCCTTCAAGAATGAAGAAAGGGAAAGCGGATTCCCAAAACTTACTGCGGCATAGCCAAAACGATGATAGCGACCCGTCAGTTTAAAGCGGATCTGACGACCAACAAAGCCAAGCATCTTGAGTATATTAAATTTGAACTTCCGCGTCCCTTCTGCGGCCGCCTCCAGCAAAATACGGTCTTCCAAAACCCGGTCATAGTTGATTGCGACGGGTACAAAAACAACGTCCCTGCCCTTTCCTGGAACAAAATCGGAAACGATATAGCTTAGCAAACCTAACTTTGGCGGATGAATCTTCCCATTAAGGCTCAGTCCGCCTTCCGGAAACACGGCTTGCGCCACGCCATTCTGCGTTGCCAACTGAACATATCGCGACAACACACGACGGTAGAGCGTATCGCGCGATTTTCGTCTGATAAAATAGGCGCCCATCGCACGGATCAAACCCTGAAGCGGCCATACCTGCGCCCACTCACCAACCGCATAGGACAGGGCGGAACGTTCGGCCGCAAGATAGGTGACAAGCACGTAATCCATATTACTGCGGTGGTTCATGACAAAAACAACCGTCGCGTCCGGATCTATTTCCTTGATTGCTGTTTCGTCAAAATGCCCAAGGCGCACGCGGTAGAGCATCCTGCTGAACCAGCGGGCAACCCTAATCGCAATGCCGAAATAAGCCGAGGCACTGAAAGATGGTACAATCTCTCTCGCATAGCGGCGGGCCTGCTCAAACGCTACATTTTCCGGAACGCCTTCTGTTTTGGCGTGCTTCACAATCGCCTCGGCGACTTTTGGGTCATAGATCAAGCGCTGGATCATGTCGTGGCGCCTTGCAAGCTTGAACGGCTGTATTGGCCGCTCAAGTCGTTCGTTCAATTTGGTAACAACCCGCTCCATTCTGCGGCGAAAATACCAGCGTACAGACGGCAGCATGACCTTGTCCAGAGCTGCCACTCCGGCAAAGAGTAGGATCAAAACAAGCGCCCATATCGGCATTTCAACAGTTTGAAACATTCCCGGACCCTGACAGGTTATTTCATCCGGGTAAATGCACCTATGCCGCAACGCAGCGAATTGACAAAGACACAAAATTCCAACTATGTCTTTCCAGACGGAATATTCTTGCTTGCCATCAAATCGAAGGACGCCCATGTCTGAAACCCAGAAAGACCGCCCCTGGCTTTTCCGCACCTATGCCGGGCATTCAACCGCCGCGGCGTCAAACGAACTTTACCGCACCAACCTGGCGAAAGGACAAACCGGGCTGTCTGTCGCTTTCGATTTACCGACCCAAACGGGCTATGACAGTGACCATCTGCTGGCACGGGGCGAAGTTGGCAAAGTTGGGGTTCCGGTCAACCATCTTGGCGATATGCGCGCACTTTTTGACCAAATCCCGCTTGAGAAGATGAACACCTCGATGACAATCAACGCAACCGCCCCGTGGTTGCTTTCGCTGTACATCGCTGCGGCCGAGGAACAGGGTGCTGACATAACACAACTGCAAGGCACCGTACAAAACGACATCATCAAAGAATACCTGTCGCGCGGCACCTATGTCTGCCCACCCGCCCCAAGTTTGCGGATGATCACAGACGTTGCCGCGTACACACGCGAACACCTGCCGAAATGGAACCCGATGAATATCTGTTCCTATCACCTGCAGGAAGCGGGGGCGACGCCGGAGGAGGAGCTGGCGTTCGCCCTCGCAACAGCGACGGCGGTTCTTGACGATCTAAAAGGCAAAGTTCCCGCAGAACATTTCCCCGCGATGGTCGGGCGGATTTCCTTTTTTGTAAATGCAGGCATTCGGTTTGTAACCGAGCTTTGCAAAATGCGCGCCTTTGTAGAGTTGTGGGATGAAATTTGTCACGAACGCTATGGCGTTGAAGATCCCAAGTTCCGCCGTTTCCGCTATGGCGTTCAGGTTAACTCGCTTGGGTTGACCGAACAGCAGCCGGAAAACAATGTTTATCGTATTCTGATTGAAATGCTTGCTGTGACGCTGTCAAAGAACGCGCGCGCACGCGCAGTACAGCTTCCGGCCTGGAACGAAGCACTCGGCCTGCCCCGCCCGTGGGATCAGCAATGGTCGCTGCGGATGCAGCAAATTCTAGCTTATGAAACCGACCTGCTGGAATATGAAGACCTGTTCGACGGAAACCCCGCAGTCGAGCGTAAAGTAAACGCCCTGAAAGACGGCGCACGCGCAGAGCTTGCCACGATTGATGGGATGGGTGGCGCAGTCGCAGCGATTGGATATATGAAATCCCGTCTGGTTGAATCCAACTCAACCCGGATTAACAAAATTGAAGAGGGTGATACGACCGTTGTCGGCGTTAACCGCTGGACAGAAGCTGCGGAAAGCCCTTTGACGGCAGGCGATGGCGCAACAATGGCCGCTGACCCCTATGCCGAGGCAGACCAGATCTCCCGTCTTTCGGCTTGGAAAGACGCGCGTAATGAATCAGCGGTGCAGGCCGCGCTCTCCAGCCTGCGTTCTGCGGCTCAATCAGGTGGAAACATAATGCCTACCTCTATCGCGGCGGCAAGAGCAGGCGCAACAACAGGTGAATGGGGCGATGTTGTACGTAGCGCCTTTGGCCAGTACCGGGCCCCGACTGGCGTTAGCAAAAACCCCTCAAATCGCACTGAGGGACTCGACGAAATTCGCGCACAGGTAAACGCCGTAAGCGATAAACTTGGACGACGTTTGAAATTTCTCGTTGGTAAGCCGGGACTGGACGGCCATTCAAACGGGGCAGAGCAAATCGCGGCGCGCGCCCGCGACTGTGGGATGGATATAACCTATGATGGTATTCGCCTGACACCAGAAGAAATCGTTGCGGCGGCCAAGGAAGAAGAGGCGCATGTTGTCGGTCTATCAATCCTTTCAGGAAGCCACATTCCGCTGATTGAGGAGTTGATGGACAAAATGCGCGCGGCAGGTCTTGGGCATGTGCCTGTTGTGGCTGGCGGCATTATCCCCGACGATGACGCCGCACGCTTGCGTGCGATGGGTGTTTCAAAAGTTTACACACCCAAGGATTTTGAACTGAACAAGATCATGTTTGATATCGTTGGTTTGGTTGCAGACGAGAAAGTTGCAGCCGAGTAAGGCATTTGTACTAAAGCTGACAAAAAGAAAAACCCGGCCAAATGGTCCGGGTTTTGATGTCGTGTTCTTTACGTTCGGCGCTAGCCGTGGATAACAATCTGATCATTGTCGGCTTCCGCGAACCGTGCAATCAGTTCTTCCATTTCACGGTCTTGTTCGCTGAGTGTTGGTTTGATCGCTGGTGCAGGTTGTTCAGGTGCCCTTGCGATCGGAACAGCCGGTGCAGGCACTGCCGTTCCCCAAAGCGCAAAAAGCCTTGAACGGTTTTGCCTTAGCGCATCTTTGTCAGGTCTGGATTGGAAAGTGTCCATTCTTTCTTGCCTCGAAAAAACGTCTGGTTGCGGCCTCAAAATCATATCGGATTTTCTTTTTAGTAGATCATTTTGTCAGCATTGAGGCAACACATACTAAATGATGTGGCGACAAAGTGCCAAAGTAAAAGTTGCTACAAGGACAGCAAGAGGCAATATTGCAGCGGATTAGACAATAAACGGTCAAACAACTGAGACGGGACCAAGGCCTTCCAATTGAAAATCAGAAGTTTCAGCGTCCTTTAGGTAACGCTAGTTATTCCTGAAGCAACGCCTCGAAATTGTCTCCGGATAGGACATAAACATCATCCCGCATCCAGATTTCACCAAAAGCATCCTTCAGAACCACCTTGGCGTATTCCGCATCACACACACCCTCGACGCTAAGCTCCACTGATGCAGCTTCTGCATCTATCATATCTTCGGCCCGCTCGGGCGCTGATACGACGAACAACACTGTTTTAGGACCATCATTGATCACGGTATTCTCCCCCACGAGCGAAAACCAAAGTACATCATTTTAGCAAATGGTTTTCGACTTAACCTTTTTATACGAAACGGTCACTCAGCGGAAAGGGAAATATATTTTAAATCGATGCCTTAATTTAATGTCGCGCTACCCTGTTCCAATTTGTAGCGCACAAAATTGTCTCTGTTCGTGTTTTGCAAAAGAAATCTGAAATCTTTGGGGAGGACAAGGCTATGAAAAAAGTACTGAAATGTTGTAACCTGAAGTTGGGATGTTAGTTTCAGGCGCGTCGCGAAACTGCTGATGAAATCTTACAGGCCGCCGCCATGCGCGCGAAAGCGGCGCTCGGGCTTGACCTAAACTCGGAACTGGCGGAACAGGTTAAATCCAACACTCAAGACGAGTATTCTGACGAAACTGCCCTAAATCACCACGCCAGCGCGCGCGAATTCATCGCGCTTTTTGTCCGAAATTTCTTTTTTCCACGCATCTTCTTCACCGGGCGCAGGTAGGAACCTTCCAAACTCTATCATCTGCTCGGCCTCAATATCCTGAACGTACACCCAGATGTCTTCTTCACTTGAACCTGAGATTTTTACAACACTATCTCTGATCTGTGCCATGAGCCCAGATTTTGCGCCTGTTGTGCGACCTGCCCGGATCAGGCCGTGAACAAAGATGTGTGACACATCATTCAGCTTGCCACCGATGAAATGCTGACCATTCGCTACATCGTGAAAAATGACCTGCGCAAAGAAACCAGGCGCGCCGGTACTTTTGTTGTGCGCCGTAGTAATGGCCATCGCCACTTCTGATTTCTGGTCTTCGGTGAGCATCAGGTTCACCGTTGTCACGTTGTAGGTGGGCATTTTTGTTCCTTTGAGATTCCGCACAATGGATAGAAAGATGTAGGCACATCCAAGGTTTCAGAATTTGTAATCTTCGATTATGAGGCGAAACAAATGTTGGCATCCTCTATGTCCATTCAAATGTCGCCCTATATGCGTGAGTTCTCCCAAATGGCGTCCCCTTTGCGGGGGGACAGTGCATTCTCCCAGATTCTTCGCTTGGCTGGTAAAGTGTCCGGTGACTGGCAAGATTTTTTGTCGTTTGCTCGTTGGGCCGGCGTCGATGATTTCGCCTCCGAGGACATGGCGCCTTTCACCAATGACCAAGGCAAGAAGGTCGACAGCCTTCAAAAACGTTTTGCTCGTGCAATCTGCCGCGAAGCGGTTGCGAAGGCGCCCGATCCTCAATGGGATAGAGGCTTGATCGATTGGGGGCGGGACTTCCTGAAACAATCCCTCCAGGACGATCCGAACGACCAATGGCTCAACTATTATCAAAGCAAGCTGCACCTGGCTGATGGTGAGGTGGACTTAGCGATCCAACGGTTAGCTCCGGTATTGAGAATGCAATTCAGGACCGCTTGGACCTGGGCTCTGCTTGGGGATATCCTCGAAGGCACTCGCCGTGAACGCGTCCTCTCAGACCGCGCCATGGAACGGATCCAAACGGACATAGATGGAACAAAAGTGTCTAACCCGAGTAGTGATTCTAGATCGGTTAGACAAAAGGGGACAAATTAGTGTTTATTTTCAATTCTTCTAAAGTTGGGTGGTGCCCGGGGGCGGATTTGAACCACCGACACGAGGATTTTCAGTCCACTGCTCTACCCCTGAGCTACCCGGGCACGGGTGAACGATTTATCGTTCGGGTTGCGACGTTCTAGTCGTGGCACAGACAGGTGTCCAGAGGGGAAGTTGCAAATATTTAGTGGCGTGGCAAGTCTTTTTCGACCAGCGCCTCAAACGCAGCCTCAATGTCTTCCGGGTCATCGGACGGGATTGCGTATGAGCCATCGAACCAGCGCCCCAGATCTATGTCAGCACAACGCTTTGAGCAAAAAGGGCGATACTTCGCCACAGTATCTTTTGCACATATCGGGCAGCTCACAGCTTCAGGTTTTCCAATTGAGGCTGGCGTTCTCTTTTTCTTTGCAATTCATAATGGCCTAGCGGTGTCCAGCCAACCAGTGAAGTCTCAATCGGATCAGACCGAAATGCGGCACGGAGCGAAGATTCAAGCTGACGTCGATCCTTCTTTGCCATCGGCGCAAAATCAACAACGATCTGCCCTCCCAAACCGCGGATACGCAGATGCTGCGGCAGCGCGCGCGCGGCAGCTATGTTGGCTTTCAGGCCCGCCGCAGGCGAAGTATCACCCCCCGTATTCACATCGACAGCGACCAGCGCGCGCGTCGGTTCGACATAGAGAGATGCGCCACCCGACAATGCACCAAACGCTTGGCAAAACGGCTCGAGCAGTTCCAGAACCCCAAGTTCTTCAAAACCGTTGTCAGACGTAACAACCTGATCAGGCGCTTCCCAGTCTCGCCAAGCCAACAGATGCGGGTCAGGACCTTCAAGCAAAAGCTCTGGCTGGGTTCCTGCTGCTGCATCCATCACGCCAGATGCCTGATCACGCATATCAGCGATATCATTCGCCACTTCTTCTTCGGGCATTCCTGCTGCGGCAGATCTTAGAATCAGACCAAAACCCTCGGTTTCGTCCATTTCGGAATGCGCTATGGCAAGCAGTCGTTCACGCTCGTCTTCATCTTTTATGGAACGAGAAATATTCAAGCCGGGCGCGTCAGGCGTCACAATCGCGTAGCGGCTTTTGAACAAGAGCTTTGGCGATACCGGAACAGCTTTGCCTTCGTCCGCATAGCCCGTCACATGTGCCAGCAAGGCTTGGCCAGGGTGTATTCCTTTCCCCTGACGTAAGAACGCCATGCCATGCGGCAGACGCAACATCATCCCACCCTGCCCTTTTAGGGGGCGGTCTGCGACGGCACGATAGATCGCACCGGGCAACGGGGCGGTGGCATCCGCTGGCTCAATCAGGAAATCATAAAGCTCTCCGTCAACAATCAGCGCAGCCGCGCGCCGTCCATTGATCTGCCCCAGAACGACAACGCGCCCCTTCATTTTGAAACACCAGTCACTGCAACGCCCGCAGATTCGAGCAAAGCAGCCGTTTCAGTTAGCGGCAAACCAACAACTGCAGTGTAGGAGCCGTTCAACCACGGTATAAAACGGGCGGCATAGCCTTGGATGCCGTATCCCCCGGCCTTGCCTTGCCACTCGCCCGTAGCGATATAGGCTTCGATATCAGCCTCTGTCAGCTGCTTCATCTTCAGAACCGTCACCGTCTCTTTTTCCACTATTTTTGAACCAATACGCAGCGCAACGGCCGTAATAACCCGATGCCGGCGCCCGGACATCAGACGTAGAAAACAGCGCGCCTCGTCTGCATCTTCGGGTTTACCCAGAATTCGACGGCCCACAGCAACGACAGTATCAGCAGCAAGCACAACTTCGTTATGTGCTGCCTGCACGGCGAGCGCTTTCTCGCGAGCTAGCCGCACACAATAGGGTCGCGGTAATTCACCTTTGGATGGGGTTTCATCGATGTCAGCGGGCCGAATCTCATTCGCCACAACACCGATTTGCGCCAAAAGTTCTCTTCGGCGCGGGCTCGCCGAGCCCAGAATCAGCTTCACGGCTTTACTTGAAGCGGTAATTGATGCGGCCCTTCGTCAGGTCGTACGGCGTCATTGCCACCTGAACTTTGTCGCCAGCCAGAACACGAATGCGGTTTTTCCGCATTTTTCCTGCCATATGAGCGAATATTTCATGGCCGTTTTCCAGCTCGACCCGAAATGTCGCGTTTGGCAGGAGTTCTTTTACGACACCGGGAAATTCGAGCTCTTCTTCCTTGGCCATGGTCACTCCTTCTCTAAAAACCCGTCATATTGCGGGCGAAAAGTAAATGCGCCTTTATTGGCGGTTTTTCAAGAGGTTTTCGGCATAAGAGACGCGATTTTGACATTGCCAAGCCGCGCGGCCTGTTCTTCCCAGTGCTTCACATTCAGAACACGCCCATCCTTTCGAACAACACGCACTGCCTCGAGCGAAACATCAGCATAAACCCAGCCGGGAATATTCAACGCACCTTCGGCAATAACGCCGTTATCGGGAAATCCCATGTCGGGAGGACCGTAAATTGCGGCAGCTCCGGTATTCATTTCAACGACCGGGTTCCAAGTACTTGCTCCGACCAAAGGAGAGTGTACGACAATGCACTGGCTTTCAAGCGCCCGGGCCATCGCCCCAATGCGGACCCGCCAGTACCCCGACAGCGCCTCGGTACATGATGGGGCGAGTAAGATTTCAACGTCGTTTTCGATCAAGACCCGCGCAAGTTCCGGAAACTCGCAATCATAGCAAATCAGCACGCCGATACGACCTATTGCAGTTTCAAACACTGTTAACGGCCCACCGGATGAAACACGCATCGGGTCCCGTTCAAAACGGGTCATGATCTGCTTGTCCTGATAGCTTTTTTGACCGTCCGGTGAATAGAAAGCAGCGCGGTTCACAATACCAGACTCCGTAACAACCGGTCCGCTACCTCCAAGAATATGCGCCCCGTATTTGACAGCTAACAGGCTGTGAAGCGCGTGCACCTTAGACATCAAATCACTTACAGCGATCAGGCTTTGCGCGAGATCACCTGCTTGCTCGGCGCCTGCAAGAGATGCGAGTTCCATTGCGCCATATTCAGGGAAGACCAACAGATCAGCACCCGCATCCGCGGCTTTGCCGACCCAGTTAGCTAACTTTTTTTCATAGGACGACCAGTCGTCGTGCCAATCAATCGGGTAAGCTGCAGTCGCGATTTTCATCAGCATTCCTGTCTTTGAAATCATGTGTCAGTTCTTGGCGGCCCAAAATGCGCGATGAGCTGGTCACTAATCTGATCACGCGCCTGTCTGTAGGCTACGAGCTTTGCCTCGCGCGTTTCACCAAGCCCGGTTGGGTCAAGTATAGGCCAATATTCTACATCAAGGTGATAATAACGCGTAAGTTCCAATGCGCGACGTTGACTCGCGGGGGACAAGGCGACGACGAGATCAAACCCCGAAAGGTCATCACCCCATTCTTCCATTTCATCGAAAGATCGTGATCGGTGCCGCGAAAGTTCAACATCCATTTCTTTGCAAACCGCGATTGAAAACCCATCAATATCCAAATCGCTTTTCACACCCGCTGACTGCACATAAGTCGATTGACCATAGTATTTTTTCATCAAACCTTCGGCCATTGGAGAGCGTACAGCGTTATAATCGCAGCAGAAAAGGATAGACTGTGGAAGGTCAACAACCAAACCCCTACCCTCCGAAATGCAATACGCAAATAAGCGTGAACAAACGGCGGGCTGTATCGATATCAACGTCAGCTTTGCCTTCCAGACGCTCCTGCAAAACGCGGCCTCCTTCGTTGTGAATCCCCCTTCGCCCCATATCGATAGCTTCTATCTGGCTAGGAGGTAGTTTTTTCACCGCTTCGAAATAGCTTTCGCAGATTTGAAAATAGTCTTTGACAACCTGGCGGAACGGCCCAAGTGAAAGATGGAATTCTCCGGCTTTCTCACCACTTTCGGTCGTCACATCAAACACAAGCCTTCGGTCTCGGATAGCCAATGATAACCGAAAGGGACCCTCCGGGACCTTCCGGTCAGCCCGTTCAGGTAACACGAAGCTGTTGTCCTCCAGAAGATCAAAGATTGCAACTTTGCGTTCCTGTTCAATCTCAGGGGTTGGGGCGGCAAGCCCACGGTCGTCTATTTCGATATGGCAAATTGAATTGGTCATCACAGTTCTTTGTTTATGCGGTCAAGCCGTGCACGCACAGACAATCCGTGCGCCTCCAGGCCTTCTGATTTCGCCAGCGTTTCGGCGGCTGGCCCAATCGCTGCAAGCGCTTCAGGTGTCATTTTCGACAAGGTGGTCCGTTTCAGAAAATCCATTACCGAAAGACCCGAACTAAATCGGGCGGATCGCGCAGTCGGAAGAACGTGATTTGGACCGCCGACATAGTCGCCAATCGCTTCAGGCGTCCACTGTCCCAGAAAGATCGCACCGGCATGGTTGATCTTTTCACACAAAGCATCCGGGTCATTCACGCAAAGCTCCAGATGCTCGGGCGCTATACGATCTGAAAGCGTGGCGGCCTCATCCAGATTTCTGACCGTGATGACAGCACCAAAGTCGCGCCAGCTTGGTGCGGCGATTGCGCGGCGTTCCAACGTTTGCAAACGTGCTTCGACAGCCTTCGCAACCGCACGGCCAAATTCGGCATCGTCAGTTATCAAGATAGATTGGGCGCTCTCGTCGTGTTCTGCCTGACTCAGCAGATCGACGGCTATCCAGTCCGGATCATTGTCTTTGTCAGCTATAACCAAAATCTCAGACGGTCCCGCAATCATATCGATCCCGACCTTGCCGAACACACGGCGCTTGGCTGCCGCAACAAAGGCATTGCCCGGGCCGGTAATTTTATCGACAGGTTCGATTGACTCCGTCCCATAGGCAAGTGCCGCTATCGCCTGCGCCCCACCTATACGGTAAACCCGATCAACACCTGAAATGCGCGCGGCAAGCAAGACAAGCGGATTTGCAATACCGTCGGGTGTTGGAACACAAATCGCCAAACGTTCGACGCCCGCGACTTTTGCAGGAATTGCATTCATCAGAACCGATGACGGATAAGACGCGAGCCCGCCCGGCACGTATAAACCTGCTGCCGATACCGGGCCCCAACGCCAGCCAAGCATAGCACCTGCTTCATCGACCCAAGACTCATCTTTTGGCATTTGCCGCTTGTGATAGTCACGAATTCTGGCTGCTGCCAGCTCAAGCGCCGCGTGGTCTTCGGCACCCACCTTGCCGCACTCTGCCTCAATTTCTTCTGCCGAGAATGCAAGTGTCTCTGGCGTAAGTTCAAGACGGTCAAATTTCGCGGTCAGCTCTATAACCGCTAAATCACCACGCACACGTACATCAGCGATAATTCCGGCCACGGCCTCATCCACATCCGGCGCATCCTCGCGCTTGGTTGTCAGAAAGGCGGCGAACGCGGCCTCAAACCCCGGCTCTTGGATGTTCAGGAACTGTGGCACAAATTACTCCGGATGATTTGGCGCAGATTTTGACGGGGCGACATAAGGGCGAGTCACGTCTTTCAGCGTAACATTCAGAGTTTCAACGTCGAGCGCAATCGCACCATCACCCGCAAGGATAAGGGTTAAACGGCCTGTTCCGTCTTCACCAGCCTCGAAATCGATTGATAGCAAGGAAAGAATAGTATCCGCATCCCCACGCTCTACGCCTTGCGATAAGACTTTCAAAACATCGTCGACAACAAGAACTGACTGAACGCGTTCGTAGTCCCGCCCGCGCAGTTCGGCAGCCCCTCTATCCTCCCATCGGAATCGATTGAGCAAAATCGCAAAACGACGCTGGCGCGTTTGCCACGACATTTCACTGGCAGGAAAAACGGCGTCCTGCGTCAAAGACGCAATAACAGAAAGATCATCGGCATCTTCTGCAATCAGGCGCAGCGGTTCTTCACCACCTTCTTCAAAGGTTGCGTCTTTGACCATCAGCTTTTCACCCGCTCGATTGTGGCGCCACAGGCCCCAAGCTTATCTTCAACCCGCTCATACCCTCGATCCAGATGGTAAACCCGGCTTACAACTGTCTCGCCTTCTGCCGCCAATGCCGCAAGTATCAGAGATACAGATGCCCGCAAGTCCGTTGCCATAACCGGTGCGCCCTTTAGTTTTTCGACACCTGTGACGGTTGCGGTTCCACCATGCACTTCTATATCGGCCCCCATGCGAACAAGCTCTGGCGCATGCATAAAGCGGTTTTCAAAAATCTTTTCTTCGAGAACACTTACCCCGTCGGCCGTGCACAATAACGCCATCATCTGCGCCTGCAGATCAGTCGGAAAACCCGGGAACGGCTCTGTCACAACGTCAACCGCGCTTACGCGGCCATTCTTACGCGCAACGAGCAGCCCTTTGTCGGTTTCAGACACGGAAACACCGGCGGCTTCCAGCTTTTCAACAAATGCACCAACCAAATCCAGTCGCCCACCTAACAGTTCCACTTCGCCGCCCGTGAAGGCGGGTGCCAGCATGTATGTGCCAAGTTCAATTCGATCCGTGACAACCGGGTGCGTTGCGCCATTCAGCCGGTCGACACCCTGAATTGTTATTGTCTCTGTCCCTTCGCCATCAATCTGTGCACCCATCTTTTGCAGGCAATGCGCCAGATCGACAATCTCTGGTTCGCGCGCCGCATTTTTAATAACAGTCGTACCCTTGGCAAGCGTAGCAGCCATCAACGCGTTTTCCGTTGCACCGACAGAGACAAATGGAAAATCAACGATACCGCCTTTCAGACCGCCAAGGGCTTTCGCATGAACATATCCGTCTTTCAGTTCTAGTTCAGCGCCCAGCGCTTCCAGCGCTTTCAAATGTAAATCCACCGGACGCGCGCCAATCGCACACCCACCAGGCAAGGAAACAATGGCATGTCCATCTCGTGCCAGCATCGGACCAAGAACGAGTATTGAAGCCCGCATCTTTCGTACGATGTCATAGTCGGCAGTGTGATTATTAATATCGTGCGACGACATCGCCAATACCTGCCCACCCTGCATTGAAGTCACTTCAGCACCCAAAGACTGCAGCAATTCAGTCATTGTCTTAATATCTGACAGGCGTGGTGCATTTGTCAGGGTTAACGGTTCGTCTGAAAGTAACGTCGCAGGCATAAGAGTGAGACACGCATTTTTAGCCCCCGCAATTGGGATCTGGCCATGCAGCTCCCCGCCACCTTTTATTACTATTGAATCCATTGCCGCTGCCTCGTCCTATTTTTTAACTACTGCTTTGCGTGCACGTGCTTGTGACTTACGCTTCGCCATATTCGCTTTCAAAGCCAACTTCAGCCGATCCTTTCGGCTATCTACAGAGTTGGTCAGTTTTTCTTTATCGGTATTTTTGTTCATAAAGCACTCTCTAACCCAGAGGGCAATAAGGGTCCAGATTAGGCTTGCGTCATTGCCAGAATAGGTCTAATCACCCGGCCACATGATCAAAGGCGCCGCCCGCGCCATGGCCGCAGTAGCTCAGTGGTAGAGCGCGTCATTGGTAATGACGAGGTCGGGAGTTCAATTCTCCCCTGCGGCACCATTACTTTTTCAGCAATATGAATAGCTTGTTGGTTGATAGTTGGTTTTTCAGGTTAGCATGCAAAGCCCGCACGCACGAATTTTCGCCGCAGTGCACGTTGAACCAGCTCGTCAATAACAATGGCCATTGCTTCGCAGTACCCATCGCGCAAACGCAAAGACAGCATTCTACCACTGAGCTACCGCGGCACGAAACACATTTGTCGAACAAATAATTTTCTCCGAGAAATTTCAAGTGTCGGAATCTCATGACCGAATTGGACTACTTTAAGTTAACGCTGGTGTCGGGACACAGACACCATTCGTTTGGGATGATAAGTTTGAATCTGAAAAGGCTGCACTTATGGCGAAACCCGATTGAAAACACCGGATGCCTTCTTTGAACCCAAACCTACCACGAACAAGATCGCAGTATTTAGCAAACGCAGCCAACGACAGAGGTCAGGGACGGCCCTATTAAAGACATCCGTCAAGATAACGGCGAACGAATGAAACGAACTTTCAGCCCTAGCTTGACGTGCCGCTCCGCTCACTCGATTTCTGTCGGTCCTTTTGCTTTTGCGCATCACACGAACACATCCGCCACTACCTTCAGCAGCCTGATTCTTCCATGTCTTTACTTATATCGGACACATCTAAGCTCCCTTTCCCAATTTCCGGAATCGCTTAAAATGTAACTTCTATTAGTCGTTTTTATCGTTTTTTCAGTCGTATTTTCTTGATTGATCCTATCAAATTGATTGATGTTGACGTTAGGTAAACGGACAAATGTCAATTCAGGTCGGCGAAAAGAACGGCAAAGAGACAAAGCTCCGGCAAGGAGGATGATGAATGAACCTTTATCGAAACAGTTTTTCGGGGGGACGCAAAGCCGTGTTGGCGGCGCTCTTTCTGACAGTGCCATTAAGCAATGCATGGGCGCAGGAAGCGCCAGATTCCGATGCCACAGTCGCTGTCGCAGCACCGGAAATTACATTCACCTCCTGGACGGGCCCGTATATGCGCAGCCAGATGCTGGGTTTTGTTCGCCCCTATGAAGAGGCGAGCGGAAGCCGGGTTAATGTTGAACATTATAATGGTGGCATTGCTGAAATCCGTGATCAGGTCGAAAGTGCCAATGTCATCTGGGATGTCGTCGATTTGACTCAGGCAGATTCCCTACGCGCCTGCAATGAAGGTTTGCTAGAGAACCTTTCAGGTATCGATCTTCCCGCAGGCGCAGACGGCACACCGGCAAGTGATGATTTTCTAGAAGGTGCTTTGAATGATTGCGGAGTAGGCGTCATTGTCTGGGCGACTGCATTTGCGCACAGCAAAACAGCATTCCCTGAAAACCCACCGACAAGTATTGCCGATTTCTTCGACACTGACACCTATCCCGGCGCGCGGGCGATCCGCAACGACCCAACCGTAATCATGGAATGGGCGCTTATGGCAGACGGCGTGGCCCGTGAAGATGTGTATTCAACTTTGGAGACTGAAGACGGGGTTTCACGTGCACTCAAAAAAATGGATGCGATTAAGTCTGGGCTGGAAATCTGGGTAAGCGGTCGTGAACCTGTCCGTCTATTGAATTCTGGCGAAGTGGCGATGTCATCGATCTGGGCCACAACTGGTGCAGTCGCATCTCAGGAGGAAAATGCTGATTTTGCGATCAACTGGGATGGTCGTGTAATCGAGTTGGATCTGTTCGGTATCCCCAAGGGCAGTCGCTACAAAGAAGAGGCCATCGAATTCATTCGCTACGCCAGCAGTTCCGAATCTTTGGCCAATATGGTCTCGCACCTTCCCAACGGTCCAACACGTACATCTTCTCTGGCGCTTTTGTCCGACGAGATTCTGGGCCAAATACCAAACGGCCCCGCCTACGAGGACAATGTACACATAATGTCTGATGCTGAGTGGTGGGCGCGCAACCACGCGCGTCTTGAAGAAGCGTTTCGGGCATGGCTCTCGACGTCTGCACGCCAAGGTGCAGCGGGTTCAACCCGCTAAGCCGGGACAACAGGACAAAGAGGATTTGAAATGAGTATCGAAAAAACAATTCGACCTGACAATCTGGTTGCAAAGTCCGGGCTGTTCAAGGGAATGAACCCAATAATGGGCATCGCCTCGATGGTGATGATCCTTGGCTTTGTGATCTTCACGATCCGCGATGTCGAAGCCTCCAGCGCAATATTCGCCACGGGCAAGGATTTCATTATCAACAGCCTGGACTGGTTCTATGTGGTGGTGGTCAATGTCGCCCTGTTCTTTGTGTTCTGGCTGATGATCAGCCGCTTCGGTGACGTAAAACTGGGCAAAGACGATGACGAGCCAGATTTCTCGACATTCTCCTGGATTTGCATGCTCTTCAGTGCGGGCCTCGGCTCAGGACTGATCTACTGGGGCGTCGCGGAACCGATGTTCCACATCCAGGGCAGCCCCTTTTTGACACGTGCTGGCATTGAACCCGGTACAGTCGATGCAGCCGTTTCTGCGGTGACTATCACCAATTTTCATTGGGGGTTTCATGGCTGGGCGCTTTACGTGCTTGTCGGGCTCAGCTTAGCATATTTCTCGTACCGACACGATCTGCCGCTAACCCTGCGCACGGCGCTCTATCCTGTACTAAAGGAACGGATCTATGGTCCCTGGGGGCATCTTGTAGACCTGATTGGCGTTTTTGGCACGATTTTTGGTTTAGCCACTTCGTTAGGCCTGGGCGTTACGCCGATTGCCGCCGGTCTGGAAAATCTTGGCTGGATGTCTAACACTCAGACGAACCAATTGATCCTGGTAGCCATCATCACCTGTCTTGGAACGGCATCTGCCGCTTCTGGTGTTGGCAAAGGCGTGCGTATCCTCTCTGAGGCTAACGTCATGGCCAGTATCGGCCTGCTGATATTGTTCATAATTCTAGGTCCAACCGCCTTTTTGTTGGGCGTTACTATTACCGGCTTTGGCGAATACCTGTGGAACGTCATTCCGATGGGTTTCTGGATCAATGGCGATCCAGAAAACCTATGGCAAAGCTGGTGGACTATCTTCTATTGGGGCTGGTGGATTGCGTGGTGCCCCTTTGTAGGGCTGTTCATTGCCCGCGTATCCAAAGGCCGGACAATTCGACAGTTTTGCTATTGCGTTTTGCTGATCCCAACCTCAGTCGTAATGCTGTGGATGGGTGTATTCGGAGGCGCCGCAGCGGGTGTTGATCTGTTTTACGATGCTGGCGTCGTGGATGCGGTCAACAATGACTACGCCTCGGGTGTGTTCCAGACCGTAGCCGGTTTTGGATATGCATGGTTGGTCTACCCGATCACTGTTCTGATCACGATCTTGCTGATCTCGTGGTTTGTCACCTCGTCTGACTCGGGCACGCTTGTGATGTGCACGATGCTGTCGATGGGCGATGAGCACCCACCTGTGAAATTCCGGGTTTTCTGGGGCATTACATCAGGTGTCGTTGCCGGGGTTCTGATGCTGGCAGGGGGGCTAAGTGCGCTTCAGACAGCGTCGATCGTTGCTGGATTACCGATTGCTGTGATCTTGTTGTTTATGATCTACGGCATTGTCAAAGCCCTGCACGACGAGCACCCGGTGCCGGATGTTGAGGACAAATACGATCTGGAGTTCCTGAACCGATAAACATTGCAGGTGATCTTTGAAACGATAAGAGGGGCAGGTTAACCTGCCCCTCTCTCTTTTGACCATTCTCGATTTAGTCTGTTTTTTGCTGCGTCCCTAAGTTCTTAAAAACTAACATGACCTCTTTGGAACATCTCAGGGACCACAGCGAAAGTCGTCAGCGTACGATCAGGCAGCTACAGGGCGCAGCGTGATTCACCTTGTAAGACACACTACCTGAGAGAAGGCTTTCAGCCCCACCGAGACCGCGACTGCCCATGGCAATCAAATCCGCCTTCTCGCGCTTGGCAACTTGTACGATCTTGCGGGCCGGATCGCCGTCTATCAACACCACATTCAGAGATTTAACGCCTTTTTCCACGGCAGTTCTTTGTCCGCGCGCGAGAATCTGTTCACCTATTTCATTGAGCACCTCTTTTGAAATAACCGGCGGAATGACGGCGGCGCTCACATGTTCGGCGATCGGATGTTTCGCGGGGTCAAGTTCGTTACGGGCGCTCTCACTGAGCTGTGCCATGTCGATAGAGTCACGAAGATTCTCCAGTGACGGCCCACGGGACATGACATAAACAAGCGATAGCTTTACTCCTAGCTTGGCAGCAATGTCGCTGGCAAGTTCAACCGCCTTATCCGCGTGATCCGAGCCATCTGTCGGCACCAGAATGCTTTTGATTCCATCGTATTCCGACTTCCCATCTGTATGGTGAACCGTAACACAGGAACAGGGAGCGAGATGGAAGACGTTGTGCGAGACGCTCCCCAGAACAAGCCCTTTGAGTCTACCGAAACCACGACTGCCCATGATGATGAGGTCCGCAGACATGTTCTCTGCATGGTGGAGGATCCGCTTGCTTGCTTCGCCTAGGTCGATGACAGTCTCGACGTTTTTGACACCTTTACGCTTGGCGAGATCCTGCGCCTTCCGCAAGAGTGTATTTCCGATGTGTTCCAGAACTTTTGAGCGGCGTACCGGACCCGCGGCGGGCCCAGTTTCTGCCGCCATGAGCTCGCGTGCTGCCGCATCGTAGAGATCTTCCGGAATGTTGTCGTCATGAGTAACGACATGCAGCAAAACTAACCGAGCGTCGTATTTCACCGCGAGTTCTGTACTAAGGTCCAATGCCATCTGCGCATGCACAGAACCATCAATAGGGGTTATAATAGTGCGGATCATAGGGTTCTCCATTCCTAGAGCGTAGCTTCACCAGCATTTGCATCAGCCACCGTACGTTGGCCAAATCGCGAATGGCGCGAGTCCAACATTAACAACTGCGCACCCGCGCACAGCAGTTTCGATGCGCGCTACTCCAATCACATTGTTTATAGATAAAGGTGACTGCCAGGGCATTGATGTGCATCAATCAGGAACCGGATTGGTACTGTCCGAGGTTGCGTTCGAAAAACATTCAGATGCCTGAACCCACAACCGCTCACCACTTGTCAACCACCTAACGCTCTTCTTTGAGTCTTACATCAGTTAACCCACCCATGCCCATATCTCTGCGCTGACCACTAATTGAAACGCGAAGGAACTATTCTGCTCCACCGTCTTCACGTTTATGCAACAAGAGGCCACCACCTTTGGAATTTTTTCCCGAAATGCGTTTTCAATCTTACCAAAGGAAAACTTTTGAAATTCTCGCGTTCGTGCCCACCTGAACATCCACCCATCAGTATAGGATTGTATGAAACAACGTCGAATAGCTTGGAACGCCTAATTTTAGTGAACCTTTTGGATTCACTAAACAATGGGACAGATTGGGACCGTAAGAAACAAGAGATCCCCGACCCCGTGCTGCAGCACCTTTTAGACATGCATTAATTCGCTACCTGATATGGTACACTTAAACGTGCATTAGGCTACAGATAGCGTTGTGTTGCGAGTTATCCACATAAGCACCCACCCCCAAGCGTTTGATTCTTGCAATAAATCCAGCTTTCCTGCATGTTGACTTTCAAACGGGCAATACAGACCTGTGAGCAGTAGTGATCGGAGAGGCTGGATCACAATGATATATAAAACATTTATGAAGGCGGCCCTTTTGGGCCTTGCCGTAAGTACGGCTAACGTAACAAGCACCAGCGCGGAAACGCTTCAGGTGATGCGAGGCGCGCCATCAAGTGCGCTTAACGTTCCCATGAATCGGGCAGTCGTTGTTGAAAGCGACACACCGTTTGCGGAACTATCAATCGCAAATCCGGGGATCGCAGACATCTCTACCCTGTCAGATCGCACTATATATGTGCTGGGCAAACTGCCCGGGCGCACGACTCTGACGCTTCTGGGTGGCGACGGGCGGTTGATCACCAACGTGGAAGTGCATGTCACACCGGATGTTGCAGAGTTCAAGGAACGCCTGCGTCAGATTTTGCCGGGCGAACGTGTCGAAGTTCGCACAGCAAATGATGGCATCGTGTTGTCAGGCACTGTTTCTTCTATTGCACGGCTTGATCGCGCATTGGACCTTGCTGAACGCTACGCACCAGGCCGGGTTTCGAACCTGATGAGCGTTGGCGGCACACAACAAGTGATGTTGTCTGTTCGTTTCGCTGAAATGCAGCGTTCTGTTAGTAAAGAACTCACGGCTGGGATCAATATCTCAAATGGCGGTGACACCGTGCGGCTCGGCCGAACAAGTGCCGGAATTTTAGCGAACACGGCCGGTGGGTCAGCAAATATCGGCATCGGCATTGGCAGTACGCAACTATCTGTGTTGTTGGAAGCTTTGGAATCTCGCGGCGTTGTAAGAACATTGGCAGAGCCGAACCTGACAGCACTTTCCGGTCAGGAGGCAACATTCCTTGCAGGTGGTGAGATTCCAATTCCCGTCCCTCAAGAGGGCGGTGTAATAACGGTCGAATACAAACCCTTGGGAGTCCAGCTAAATTTCACCCCAAGGGTTGTTGATGGTGATGTTATCAATCTGTCTCTTCTTACTGCGGTAAGCAGCATTGATACGGCTAGCGGAGCTTCAGCGAGTAACTTCGACGCATTTAGACGTCGCGAAACCTCGACAACTGTTGAACTGCGCGATGGCGAAAGTTTTGCAATCGCAGGACTTTTGCAAGATGACTTCCGCGATACAAACTCGCAGGTTCCTTGGTTGGGCGATCTTCCGATACTGGGAGCTTTGTTCAGAAGTGCAGACTACGAACGGAACCAGTCTGAGTTGGTCATTATCGTTACGGCGCATCTGGTAACGCCTACACGCGGCGAAGCCTACGCTCTGCCGACTGATCGTGTACATCCCCCAACCGAAGCAGGGCTTTTCCTTTTCGGACAGGTCGCAAGAGAAGCCAACCAATCCGGCGGTGCTGCAGAAGTCGCAAGACAAGACTTTGATGGCTCTTACGGCTACGTGATGGAGTAAGACAATGCGCGGACCTTTGAAGAGCATTCTGATCATCGCAGCGACAGCAAGTGTCGCTGGTTGCGGACAAAACGTGCTAGGCTCGTTCTATTCCGAAGCAGGCAGCGTCATCGATGGCGGCGACTTCGGCAATACAACGATGAACAACACGCAAATCCAATCCGGGCAGCGTTCCTATGCTGTAAGTTTGGCGCATCGCTTTGAGGCGGAAGTCCCGTCAACAATCAATTTTGCCTTTAACAGCTCAACTTTGGACGCAGAAGCGCAACAAGTGTTGAACCGTCAGGCAAATTGGATCCTTCAATTTCCTGAAATTCAGTTCCGCGTCTTTGGTCATACTGATCTGGTTGGCTCCGACGCTTACAATCGCACGCTTGGGTTGCGTCGCGCTCAGGCAGCGGTTCGTTATCTTGTTGGTCGCGGTGTAAACCGCAGCAGGCTTCAGGCAGTGTCATCGCTGGGTGAAACACAGCCCCTGATCGCCACTCCAAACCCGGAACGGCGTAACAGACGCACAGTTACCCAAGTCTCTGGCTTCGTTCAAAATAACCCAATGGTTCTGAACGGAAAATACGCTGAAGTCGTCTATCGTGAATACGTTGATAGCGCGACAGAACGCAGCACCTTGATTACAGTGCCATCTCAAGCCAAGGCTGAAGAGTAAAGCTCTGTAGAAAATAACCGAATAATTACGGTTTTTTAGCCCTATTGTTGCCAATATTGCCCGTCAAATTCACTCCATGGGTGTGATGCACGCGATTGTGAGTCGCGTGCGGACAACGGCGGAGTGATTTGGGTTAGAGCAGTAACAACCTGAAATCACACTCTAAAACCGCTGGCGTCCCCAAGCAAAAGGACGTGAGGCAATGACGAGTAGTGCAATGTTGCAAACTGAACTGGCCCCGATCGTGGCGTGCACGATTTCGCGGGACGTGCAGAATTTTGATCTTCTCATCGAGGATATGGAAGCAGAGCTTGGTGAAAGTTGGGGCGATTTGAGTTTCGAAGACGCCGCTGCCTTCCTGAAACAGCCCGATGCTGAATCGCTGGAATTTGTTGCAGTCGCCATTGATGATCAGGACGAAGAAAACCTGACTGAAATTGGTGAACTGATCAAAACCGCAAAAGCGCGCGACATTAAAGTTATTTTGATTGCCGAAGAAGTCAGCCCGATTGCGCTACACCAATTGTTGCGGATGGGCGCACATGATTTCGTCCCCTACCCTCTGCCAGACGGAGAATTGCACGAAGCGATTGAGCGCATGCGCGCTCTCGGTTCCGAGGTGAACGTCCCAGACGAAATGAAAACCAAGCTGAAAGCGACCGGTGACAAGAACGGGGTCGTCCTGCCTGTTCACGGGCTCTCTGGTGGTACAGGCGCAACGACGTTCGCGGTAAACTTGGCCTGGGAACTTGCCAATATTGATAAAGAGAAATCACCACGCGTTTGCCTTATCGACTTCGACCTTCAGTTTGGCACCACGTCGACATATCTCGATCTGCCGCGTCGCGAAGCTGTTTATGAGCTTTTGTCTGATACCAGCGCAATTGACAGCGACAGCTTCATGCAGGCTCTTTTGACTTTCAATGAAAAGCTGCACGTTCTGACAGCTCCCACGGAAATCCTTCCTCTCGACCTGATTGGCCCTCAAGATGTTGATCGCCTCGTCGAAATCGCACGTACCAATTTTGACTATGTCGTAATTGACATGCCTTCAACTTTGGTGAGTTGGACAGAAACGGTTCTGAGTCAGGCGCATGTTTACTTTGCGACGCTCGAGCTTGATATGCGTTCAGCTCAAAATGCGCTGCGTATGGTCCGCGCCCTCAAATCCGAGGAATTGCCTTTCGAGAAACTGCGTTTCATTCTGAATCGCGCGCCAAAGTTCACCGATTTGTCTGGCAAGGCGAGAGTGAAACGCCTTGCAGAAAGTCTGGATATCGATATCGAAATTCAGCTTCCGGACGGCGGAAAACCTGTTGCACAGGCCGGTGATCATGGGCTGCCGTTGGCGGAAACCGTGGCAAAGAACCCATTGCGCAAGGAAATTCAGAAACTGGCGCTTTCAATTCATCAATTAAACGAAGTGGCCGAGACAGGTCAGTAATAGGTAGAAGGAACGCTTATGTTTTCGCGTTACAAAAAACCAGTCAACGGAACGGATGGTGCTAAAGCAGCACCAGCCAGCCCACCAAGCAATGTCACGCCGCTTCCGACATCAAAGCCCGCGCAAACTAAACAATCTATGCGCAAAGTCTCTAAGGATATTGCTCCAAAAGAGTCGAATGACAAGGAAAAGAAACGCAAAGAGCGTTTGGGCGAGATCAAGGTTGAACTGCACAAACGCTTGCTCGACAACCTGAACCTATCAGCGCTGGAACACGCGAGCGATACAGACTTGCGTAATGAAATTATCGCCATCGCAACTGAGGCACTCGACGACATGAGTGTTGTGCTAAACCGTGAAGAACGCTCGCTTCTTAATCAAGAATTGTTTGACGAGGTTACAGGGCTCGGCCCGCTAGAGCCTTTGTTGAAAGACGACAGTGTCAACGATATTCTCGTAAACGGCCCCCGACAGATATTCGTTGAACGTGACGGCAAACTTGAAATGTCGCACATCACATTTAAAGACGAAAAGCACCTGTTGCGTATCATCGACAAGATCGTATCCGCAGTTGGCCGGCGCGTCGATGAATCAAACCCATATGTGGATGCGCGTCTGGCAGATGGCTCTCGCTTTAACGCGATGGTGCCACCGATCGCTGTTGATGGCTCTCTGGTCTCTATCCGTAAGTTTAAAAAGGAAAAACTTGCGATTGATGATTTGGTGACCTTTGGTGCATTCACCGAAGAAATGGCTGCTTACTTGCAAGCCGCCGTTGCCTGCCGGCTCAATATCATCGTCTCTGGTGGTACGGGTTCTGGTAAAACGACAACCTTGAACGCCCTTAGCTCCTTCATCGACAACGCTGAACGCATTCTGACAATCGAGGATACGGCAGAACTTCAGCTGCAACAGACGCATGTTGGCCGGATGGAAAGCCGCCCGCCAAACGTTGAGGGCAAAGGCGCTGTCAGCCAGCGGGATTGTTTGAAAAACGCACTTCGTATGCGCCCCGATCGCATCATCGTGGGTGAGACCCGCGGCGAGGAAGTCATTGATATGCTTCAGGCCATGAACACCGGTCACGACGGTTCAATGACCACGATTCACGCGAACTCGGCGCGCGATGGTGTTTCACGACTGGAAAACATGATCGCCATGGCTGGTATCGAGATGCCGCTTAAGGCAGTTCGCAGTCAGATTTCTTCGGCCGTGAACCTGATTGTGCAGGCAAGTCGGCTCCAGGACGGCTCGCGCCGGATGACCTCGATTACCGAAATCACAGGGATGGAAGGTGACGTCATCTCAATGCAGGAAGTTTTCCGCTTTCAGCGTGTCGGTTTGACACCTGAGAACAAAATTATCGGCCATTTCACAGCGACCGGTGTCCGGTCGCATTATTCAGAACGGTTCAAGATGTGGGGCTACAACTTACCTGCTGAAATCTTTGAACCCACGTTAGAAGGTTAATCGCCATGAGCATCAATCCGGAACTCATTGTCTACGGCCTGATTTTTATTGGCGTGATCCTGTTGGTTGAAGGGATCTATCTAACAGTCTTTGGTAAATCCATCAGCCTTAACAGCCGCGTCAATCGACGGCTTGAAATGCTGGAAAAAGGCGCAGGCCGTGAACAAGTGCTGGAACAACTCCGCAAGGAAATGACCCAGCACATGAAATCAAAGTCAATTCCGCTCTATTCCTTGCTCGCTGAAAAAGCGCAGAAAGCGAATATAGCATTTTCGCCGGCTCAACTTATTCTGATGATGGCTGTGCTGAGTGTCGTTGCCTTCGTGGGACTCACGATGGGGACTGGCGCGTCTGTCGCAATTCGCGCTGGTCTTTCGGTCGTGATGGGTATTGCCGGGATTTACATCTGGGTCAACGGCAAGGCTAAAAAGCGTATGTCGATGCTCGAGGAACAACTTCCGGATGCCGTTGAACTGATGGTACGGAGCCTGCGCGTTGGCCACCCATTTACGTCAGCACTCGGAATCGTTGCACAGGAAGTGCCTGATCCATTGGGTACTGAAATGGGCGCAATTTCGGATGAAAGCGCCTATGGCCGAGATGTCGGTGAAGCGCTGAAAGCCATGGCGGAACGTATGGATATGCAGGACATGCGTTTCCTGGCGGTTGCCGTGACGATCCAGCAAACATCAGGTGGTAACCTTGCAGAAATTCTGGACGGTCTGGCCAAAGTGATCCGGTCACGCTTCAAACTGTTCCGTCGCGTGAAAGCGATCACAGCAGAGGCAAAGTGGTCAGGTATGTTCCTGTCGGTTTTCCCCCTCGCTGCACTCGTTGCTATCAACGTCATTCAGCCAAACTACTATGACGACGTGATGGAAACTTCGGTCTTCATCCCTGCCTGTCTGGTGGTTGCTGGCTTCCTTGTCGCCAACGTGTTTGTCATGCGTTCACTCGTCGACATCAAGGTTTAGGGGGACCACATAATGGAAATTATTTCACAAATCAACGAATTGCTCACAAACCAATTTGGTGAGTTCGGCCCACTTTTAGTTGTCGGAATTCTGGGCTTGTTCCTTGTTCTTCTGACTTTGCCAGTAATGCTTCGTAAAAATGAAGATCCGCTCGACAAACTTCGCAAATCACAAATTGAAGAAAAAAAACCTAAAGGAAATGCACAGAAACTTCGCTACGATACAAAAAAGGACAAGCTCGAGAAATATTCTACGTTTCTGGAACCGCAGAACGAGGAAGAATATTCAGCGGTTCGCCTGAAGCTTCTGCAAGCAGGCTACCGCAGCAAGCAAGCTGTGCGGACATACAACTTTATGCAGCTCGCCCTTGGATTGGGGTTTTTAGTTATCGGTGCGATTTTTGCTATCTTTCAAGCATCAACTGGTGACCCGTCAGCCCAAACCATTGCAATGTCAATTATTTTGCCGGGTGTCGTTGGCTACATGTTGCCAAAGTACTGGGTCAATCGCCGCGTCCAATCACGTCAGGAAGAAATAACCAATGGTTTCCCTGACGCTCTCGATATGATGCTTGTCTGTGTTGAAGCCGGTCAATCGCTTGATCAGTCCATCATACGGGTCAGTAAAGAAATTCGCGCTGGTTTCCCATCTCTTGCGGATGAGTTTGAAATTGTTTCAAACGAAGTCAAAGCAGGTAAAGACAAAGTTAGCGTTCTGAAAGACATGTCTGCGCGTGCGGGTGTAACTGATGTCGCGTCATTCGTGACCGTTTTAGTCCAATCTGCGAGTTTTGGTACCTCTATCGCCGACGCTCTTCGGGTTTATGCCTCGGAAATGCGAGATAAACGCGTCATGCGGGCAGAAGAGAAAGCAAATACCTTGCCCACCAAGATGACACTTGCCACAATGATGTTAACGGTGCCGCCGCTTCTGATCATTCTGATCGGGCCGTCGGTCTACCAAATCTCGGTAACGCTCTCGAACACAAACTTCTGAGGACATGATAAAAAACTGGGTGGCTATGATCGCGGCATTTAGCCTTTTGACCGCTTGTCAGCAGACAGGCGGTCTTGGTACGTCTGAAGACAGCCCCTTTGCCCCGACTGGTGCCTATGATCTGGACTCTTCGGTTGATGGCCTCATTGTTGGACATCGGCTCATGGCGGCCGGTGAGTATCAACTTGCGCTACGCGCCTATAACCGCGCAGCGGGTGTACAGGGCCTTAATGTTGATACGCTTTCAGCGATCGGGTCAGCCAACTTGAAACTTGGTCGTCTGGGTCAGGCAGAAAGATCACTCCGGCTTGCCGTTGAACAGGACGATAGCTTTCCGGCAGCGTGGAATAATCTAGGCGTTATCCTTATGGAAAAAGGCGAAACCGGAGAGGCCGAACAGGTTTTTCATCGCGCCTATGCGCTTGATAGTGGCGAAAGTGACTCCATTCGCGAAAATTTACGCTTAGCTATCGCAAAGAATCAAAACCCTGAATACTATGAAGGGAATAATAATATCAATTTCGAGTTGGTGCGCCGAGGCAGTAGTGAATACCTCCTGCTTTCAACACCTTAGAAGGACCGAGCAGTAAAGGACGCGAAAATGCGCCATTCTATTTTAGCGACTCTGTGCCTAACAGGGATAGTCGGCTTGTCAGCTTGTGAAAATTCTGACGACGCCGAAGTAGATCGGGCATTGGCCGATTTGAACGTTATCGACGAAAGCAACCTCAGCGACATCATGTTGACGGTAGGTGACCCAAACGAAGCGGTCGCATATTTTCAACGATCCTCTCAGCAAAATCCGGATCGGATTGACCTGAAGCGTGGGCTCGCAAAATCACTGGTCCGTGCCGGACAGCCAGATCAGGCCGTTAAGGTCTGGCGTGATGTTGTTCAGCATCCTGACGCAAACAACGATGATCGTATTGACCTGGCTGACGCGCTGATCCGCAATGGCAATTGGGATGGCGCAGAAGCCGAACTCGACAAGGTTCCACCAACTTTTGAGACTTACAAACGCTATCGCCTGGAAGCAATGATCGCTGACGGCAACGAAGAATGGGGAAAAGCTGACAGTTTTTATGAAACGGCTGTTGGGTTGACCACCACACCTTCAGGGGTTCTGAACAACTGGGGGTATTCGATGCTGACACGCGGCAATTACCCCGAAGCTGAACGTCTTTTCATCCGCGCGATCACTTACGACAAGGACCTGTTCACCGCGAAGAACAACCTTATTCTGGCCCGCGGCGCACAAGGCAACTACGATATGCCAGTTATTGAGATGACCCAGGTTGAACGCGCTCAGTTGCTTCACACCCTTGCGCTTTCGGCAATTAAGCAGGGTGACGTCACAATCGGCAAGGGTTTGCTGAAAGAAGCGATCGACACTCATCCGCAGCATTTTGAAGCGGCCGTGCGCGCCTTACGCGCATTGGAAGACAACGTTTCCAACGGCTAATGTATATTTCGGCTTCATCCGCGCTTTGGTTTTTACTATTCGCCGCCCCGATTTGTATTTGGGCGGCGAGCAGCGATATGAAAACCATGAAAATTCCAAACAAAGCAGTCCTTGCATTGATCTTTGTATTTGCAGTTGTGGGTCTCATCGCGTTGCCGCTTTCGGAATATCCGTGGCGTTACGTGCATTTACTCGTCATATTGGCGTTTGGTTTTGTCCTGAATATGGTTGGTGCGATTGGTGCAGGTGATGCAAAATTCGCCGCTGCTATGGCACCATTCGTTGCGCGGGGGGACGCGATGCTAATGATCTATTTTTTTGCCGCAGTCTTGCTTGCAGCTTTCGCAACGCACAGGCTTTTCCGCAGTGTTCCGGCGTTGCGCAACCTGACACCTAACTGGGAATCCTGGGAAAACGAGAAATTCCCTATGGGGCTGGCACTTGGCGGCGCACTCATTTTCTATCTTTCTGCGGGTGTATTCTATGGAGCTTGACGCGTAAAACTCAGCTCTTTTCCAGTAAAATATAAAGTGGCGTGCGCCGAATTTCGTTCAGGGTGGTATCGTTTCTTTCAGCAATAATCTCGAGAATCTGTTTGCGTACTTCTGTCGAAATTGGGCAAAGTGGCACCAAGAGATAATCCGCGCTCTCAAACCCCGGCAGGCCACCGTAGTACCATGGTGCACCACCAATTAACGGTAACAAACTCCCATAAAGCCAATGGCTTGAGATCAGATCTGCAGCGAAAAGACGTTTTCCTTCAGCTAACCCGGAACGCTCCAGATCCTTGACGATTGCATTGATCCACGCGGGAATACCCATTGCCAAAGTACACTCTGGCAGTTGTTCACCCAAAAGTTCCACCAGTTCCTTTCGTCCTGTCAGATCAGCATCAAAATCAAGACCTGTTTCTGGGTCATTCATGGCAACCGTTGCATCCACACGGTAAGCACGAATTTTGGCCGTCAACAGGTCTACATGTTGTGTGCTTCGTGGCAAAAGAGGTGCGTAATCTTTATTCACTGCGGCAAGGTGACGAAAAGGGCTAAACGCAAGATTGAGGAAAGAGGGTGAAGAAAATGCAATTGCTGCGGCTCCGGCCATGTTCAGCATCAGCCGCATATTCCAACCTCTCCCACTCACAACATCTGCGGCAGGGCGCAAAGCAAACAGCAGTACCGCTAACAGCAGCAGCCATTGCGGATCGTTTCCAAAATTTTGGTAGGTGACATATGCAAATCCGGGTGCCAGTAAAAGAAGAAGCAGTCCGCCCACTTGCTCCTTCGCCTGTCGTAGCAATACGACCGAAAAAATCACTAAAATCGAACTGCCCAAATACGCTGGCGCAACGACAATTGCCTGAAAACTCTCTCCGGGCTGTGGGCGCACCTCAGATTGCGCCACCGCAAGCAGATCGCGCAGATATGCGAGCCAGTATCCTGACCCTGCAAACGCGGTAATTACAAGTGCAATCATAAGGCCTGTTACAAGCGCGAAAAAGATGCTGCGGTAACTTCTGTGCAATGCCAATCCCAACAAAACCGGCACCACAAAAGCAACAAAATAGGTTACCTTGATCATCGCAAGCGCAGCCAGTGCCACCCCGATGATGATCCCGTCAATCGTTGCATTTTTATAGTGATGCTGTGGAATAACAGACAAAGAGATCGCTACAAATGCAAAAGCCCAGGCCCAACGATTATAGTGCATCGAAACCGAAAGCGACTGTTGAGCTTCGCCGTGAATCAAGGCCAGCACCAAGACCATCACGAAAAGGCAAAAAAGATATGCTATTCCGATACTTAGACGACTGATACCGATCCACCAAACGAAAGGTATAAGCACCAAAGCCATCACAATTTGCGCATAAATTACAGCGTGCCCGATTCCGAAACCAAGCTTTACAAAGGCGGCAATTGGCGCAAACGCAAGCGCGCCAATCGGCGTCATGAAATCGAGATGTGGCCATTGACCATCAGCCATTCGAAACACGATCTGCATCATGTGCAGTGTGTCACCTTCGTGCTTGGCAATGAACAGCCCGTCCTTTGCAAAGGCCAGGCCGCCCAGCACAAAGACGACTCCCAAAAGGAAGCAAAATAAGAGTACCGGATTAGGCCTTTGCGCCGTTGTGTACATTCCTGTCCCCAATCCTTTTTTAAAAGGATAACGCCGCAGACTCGCCGATGCAAAAGCCATATGCGGTTTTTGTTGTTCTAAAGCTCACAGAAGGGTAGAATCACTCTAAAACAAAGAGCAGTTAGGGTCTTTCGATGAATATGCATGCATCTACGGTTGTCGCGCCTCCCGCACCCCGAAGCCTTGCGGAGATGAACCTTCCTCCGGTTATGATGCGGGACATCCTTTTGAAAACCATGTTTCGCCAGAACGTTGAACAGGTTAGCGAAATTGCCAAAGCTATTTGTTTGCCTATTCCGGTAACTCAGGAACTGGTAGATCATGCGCGAGAACAACGCCTGCTTGAAGCAACTGGCACACTTCACGCTTCCTCGGGAAATGAAATGGGATATCAGCTGACCGATGCAGGCAAGGCCCGTGCTCTGGATGCATTGTCGCAGTCGGAATATTATGGTGCAATGCCCGTGCCGCTCGATGTCTACAAAGATCAGGTCGAGCGCCAGTCGATCAAAAACATCCAGATCACCCGTGATCAGTTGACTGGTGCAATGGGTCATCTCATTTTGCCACCTGAGTTGCTGGACCATCTTGGCCCCGCCGTCAGTTCTGGCCGTTCCATTTTGATGTACGGCCCACCTGGCAATGGTAAATCCTCTATTTCCAATGGTATTCGTGATGCGCTTGGGGACAAAATCTATGTACCCCGTGCGATAGAATATTCCGGTCAGGTCATTACCGTTTATGACCCCATCGTGCACAGCGCAGCGGAAACCCAGGAAGACGATCCAACATCGTTACGCCGGGCAAGCAATCGATATGACACACGATATGTCCGCTGTGAACGCCCAACGGTGATCACCGGTGGTGAGCTTTCGCTTTCCATGCTCGATCTTGTTTACAACCCAACGGCCCGGACCTATCAGGCGCCTTTACAGCTTAAATCCACCGGCGGTGTCTTCATCGTGGATGACCTTGGCCGTCAGGAAGAGCCGCCACAGGCTCTGATCAACCGCTGGATTGTTCCGCTTGAAGAAGGCAAGGATATTCTAGCGCTTCAATCAGGTGAAAAATTTACCGTGCCGTTTGACACGCTGGTGATTTTCTCAACCAACTTCCATCCAAATGAAATCTTCGATAGGGCGGCCCTTCGCCGGATATTCTTCAAAATCAAAATTGATGGACCAAGTCAGGAAGATTTCCTTAAGATTTTCGCAATGGTTGCCCGTAAAAAGAAAATGCAGCTTGATGAGGCAACGCTTGTCCATCTGCTAAAGAAAAAATACCCGACAATCGACAATGTTTACGCGAACTATCAACCGATATTCCTGATTGATCAGATGATGGCAATCTGTGATTTCGAAGGCATTCCCCATCAGATGACTCCTGAACTGGTTGAACGGGCCTGGGCGAACATGTTCGTCAAGGAAGAAAAGATTATTCACTGATGCTGCAAGGCATCGGTGTCGCTGGATGTGGGCGTATGGGATACCCTATGCTTGTTGCGCTTCGCGAAGCGGGGTTTGAAGCACACGGTTTTGATATACGTCCGCCGTCGGATTACAATACGCCTGTGGATGTGATGACTGACAAGCCCAAGGTTTTTGCTGAAGGCCTTCAGATTCTTATCACGGTCGTGCGCGACATTGACCAGACAGAGGACGTGCTGTTCGGCGCTCAGGGTTTCGTGGACCGCGCTGCAGATTTGGAACAGATCATTTTATGCTCGACCCTTTCACCGCGTTACACAAAAGAACTACGAGGCCGCGTTCCAGACCACATCCGTCTGATAGACGCACCTATGTCAGGTGCTCAAATTGCAGCCCAGCACAAAAAACTGTCTTTCATGTTAGGCGGCTCAATCGGTGACCTTGATCACCTTCACCCTCTGTTCACAGCAATGGGGCAGCATTTCCACAGGATGGGCCCATTTGGGGCTGGGATGTCAGCGAAGGTTCTGAACAATCTACTTGCTGCCTCTTCAACCGCAATGACGCGACTTGTGCTTGATTGGGCAGACGATGCCGGTTTGAATGAAGCTCAGTTTCTGGATCTTGTCCGCACGTCTTCGGGCCAGAACTGGTTGGCAAGCGGGTTTGAAGAAATCGAATTTGCGCGGGATGGGTATCGCGAAGACAACACAATTGGAATTCTCGTCAAAGACGTAGAAAGCGCACTTGATGGGGCGCCCGATAAAGCTGACACAACATTGCCGCGTGCTGTTCAAAATTTGATTCAAAACCTTTCTCCACGCGAAAAAAAATCTTGAAAAGATTTTTGTGAAAACTTTTTTAAAAGTTTTCGTCTCCGCTTCACTGTGATTACTCTGTGACAATGAGACGTTTGCCCCCTCTTTTTCAGGATTGGTATTCCAGCAAAGGTTGGTCTGTTCATCCGCATCAAATTGCGTTGTTAGAGCGGGCAGATGAGGCTGCGCTATTGCTCATTGCGCCCACTGGGTGCGGTAAAACTCTTGCAGGATTCCTACCAACATTGGTCGATTTATCGCCAAAATCGCACTCAGGCTTGCACACACTCTACATTTCACCGCTAAAGGCGCTGGCAGCCGACATCAGGCGGAACCTCTCTACTCCGATTTCTGAAATGTTTCTGCCAATCCGCGTTGAGGACCGAACGGGCGACACGCCTCAATCACGCAAGAAACGTCAACGCGCTGATCCGCCCCATATCTTGCTTACGACACCTGAAAGTCTTGCGTTGCTTTTATCGTACGAAGATGCGCCCCGCATTTTTTCGGGTCTCAAGCGTGTCGTGATCGACGAGATTCACGCACTTGCTGAAAGCAAACGCGGTGATCAACTCATGCTCGCGCTCAGCCGTCTGCAAGCTCTCTGTCCGGGCATGACGCGCGTGGGGTTGTCCGCGACCGTTGAGAGCCCGACATCCATTGCGCGTTATCTGGCTTGTGCACCAAAACAATGCAGCATCCTGCAAGCAGACCCCGGCCCGGACCCGGACATCCAGATGCTTGAAACTGAGGAAGAGCCTC
The DNA here is from genome assembly GCF_018457175.1 of Pseudohalocynthiibacter aestuariivivens. Taxonomy (GTDB): domain Bacteria; phylum Pseudomonadota; class Alphaproteobacteria; order Rhodobacterales; family Rhodobacteraceae; genus Pseudohalocynthiibacter; species Pseudohalocynthiibacter aestuariivivens. The sequence continues at coordinate 586,192 of NZ_JAGFNU010000001.1, read as the reverse complement.
CATGGTCAGGCGGAGGAGCGAAATACGCAATTCCTGCAGTTCTTCGCCAAATAAAACAACACAATACGACGCTGGTTTTTCATAACACCCGGGCACAGGCGGAAATCTTCTTTCATAATCTCTGGCTCGCAAATGACGAAGCGCTTCCTATCGGTATCCATCATGGATCCCTCGCCCGCGAGCAACGCGAAAAAGTTGAAGCAGCGATGGTGAGAGGTGACCTGCGTGCAATCGTCTGCACCGGAAGCCTCGATCTGGGAATAGATTGGGGGGATGTCGATCTGGTAGTTCAAATAGGCGCCCCCAAGAATGTGAAGCGTCTTGTTCAGCGTATTGGGCGCGCCAACCACAGGTACAATGCGCCGTCAAAGGCGCTTCTCGTTCCTGCAAACAGGTTTGAAGTTGTCGAATGTATCGCTGCACTTGAAGCGGTGCAGGCGCATGACCTTGATGGCGAGCCGCAAGGCCCCGGCCCGCGCGACGTCTTGTGCCAGCATATTCTAATCCGCGCGGCGGCTGGGCCATTTGAAGCCGAACGCCTTTATGAAGAAATCAAAACGGTTGGTGCCTACAGCTCGCTTAGCCGATCCAGTTTTGAAGATTGCCTGAATTTCTGCGCAACAGGCGGCTACGCGTTACGATCTTACGACCAATGGCAAAGGTTGCAAAAACGTCCAGATGGGTTGTGGCAATTACGCGACCCGCGTGCGACCCAGCGTATCCGTATGAACATAGGAACTATTCAAGACACCGATACACTTAAGGTCAGACTAAAGGGTAGCCGTGGTGGAAAACCTTTAGGCGAAATTGAAGAAAGTTTTGCCGCTGCCCTGACGCCAGGCGACACTTTTTTGATAGGCGGACAGATTGTCCGTTACGATTCACTGCGGGAAATGGTTGTCCAGGTCACACGTGATCGCGGTCGCAAACCCAAGATCGCTACATTTACCGGAACCAAATTTGCGACTTCAACTCAACTATCTGCCCGTATACTTGCGATGTTCCGTCAGGAAGACTGGCCACAACTGCCACAACATACGGCTGAGTGGCTTAAACTACAGCGCAAGGTTTCGAAACTGCCCGAAGCTAATAGGCTGCTTGTTGAAACATTCCCCCATGACAATAGACAACACCTGTGCGTTTACGGTTTTTCCGGGCGAAATGCGCAACAGACCCTGGGCTTGTTGCTTACACAGCGAATGGAAGCAGAGGGATTGAACCCATTAGGGTTTGTGGCAACCGACTACGCGACGCTTATCTGGGGGCTTGATCTGGTTGCAAACCCCACACCACTTTTCACTCTCAAAAACCTTCGTGGCGGTTTGGAAAACTGGCTTGCGGGTAATGCTGTTATGAAACGCACGTTTAAAGGCGTCGCTACGATCGCCGGTCTGATAGATCGCAACATGCCAGGTGCGCGCAAATCTGGCCGGCAAGCAACGTTTTCCTCAGACATTCTTTACGACACGCTGCGCAAATATGATCCTGATCATCTCATGCTCAAAATCACGCGGGAAGAAGCCTTGAGAGGTTTGGTCGATTTTCGTCGCATCGAAGAAATGTTATCTCGAACAGCTGGTCAAATCGATCATGTTGCACTTGACCGAGTAACACCTCTGGCTGCACCCCTTCTGCTGGAAATCGGAAAAGTTCCAATCAAAGGCGCTGCCGAAGACCGCCTGCTTGCAGAAGAGACCAAAGCCCTGATGCGTGAAGCGGGTCTAACCTAAAAGCTTGCAAAGTTTCTGAAAATGCGCATTTTGAACAAATCATGAACACTTATACTTTCACGCTTGCAGGCGCAAAATTGGTGGCACTTCCGTCAGGTGCATTGTGGTGGCCGGACGAAGCATTGCTTTGCGTTTCAGACTTGCATCTGGGAAAGTCAGAAAGGATCGCGCGAAATGGCGGGGCTCTTTTACCGCCCTATGAAACGCGCGATACACTGTTCAGGCTTGATGCGGATATTCGCGAAACTACCCCAAGGACTGTGGTTTGCCTGGGAGATAGCTTTGACGATCTTGATGCAGCAAACGCGCTAACGGAAGAACAAACGCTCTGGATTACGAGGCTGATGGCAGGGCGTCGGTGGATCTGGATCGAAGGAAACCACGATCCGGGCCCGATTGACTTTGGCGGTATGCATCTTGCCGAATTACACACCCCACCCTTGTACTTTCGCCATATTGCGCGTTTTGGAACGAGCGCAGAAGTTTCTGGACATTTTCACCCAAAAGCAAGTGTTTCTCGCCGGGGTCACCGGCTGACGCGCCCATGTTTCTTGCTTGATAGCGACCGGGTTATTTTACCAGCCTACGGAACGTATACTGGGGGGTTGCACAGCGACCATGAAGCATTAAACAAACTTATGCGTGCAGAGGCCCTAGCTATTCTTCTGGCCAAGCCGCCACATCCTATCCCCATGCCACGTTCCTAAAGTAAACCGGCGGCTTCGACGTTGTGCCGGTATTTCCTGCTCACCGGTACCTTTACGCCATCGTTCATAATAACGAATGGGCGACCTTTCTCCATGACGACGTCTGCGATCGCCCTGCGCGCGACCCAATGTGATCTGTGAATGCAAAACCCTTCAACACCTTCAACTTCGTCAGCTGCATCCCGAAACCGCATCAACAATGAATGCATGCCTTTATCGGTGTACACATCGACATAGTGATCCCGCACAGTAATGCGGATCAACGGGCCTTGCATGTCTGTTGGCAGGCGCTGAATCAACCTGGATTCAGTCGAATCGGATGCTGGTTTGGCTGCATTCAAATAATCTAACTTTTGCGTCCCCATACAAAGTGCTGCCGCCGTCAAAACAATTGTTCCAATTGGTAAATCTGTCCCAAATGGCGATGGATTTAACGCGCAAGCGACAATTGTGGTTGGAGTGAACAGAAGAACAAACAAAGTGGTCGCAGCGACAGCTGACATTGTAAACGACAGGTCAGGCCACAAATGTTTGACCCCAATTTTTACTCCCTCGCTAAAAATCAGAGCTGTACCGATCAGGCTCGCCCAATAAAGGCTTCGCGACAACAAGCTGGTTTCCAAGTAGGTTCCAAATGGTCCGGTGACCGCCGCAATCAAAGACAAAAGCATCCAGACCGCTAGGCAATTCCGGGCAAAAACTGCGCTCTTTAATGACCAAAAATATGACTTCATACTCAAACCAAAAAACTAGATATCGCCTAATACGTATATAAATCATATCCTTAGAGCAACCCATTGCAATCTTTGGGTCCGATAACGAAAATCAATCGCCTATTCCGAGCAATTAAGGACCTTCAACCAATGCAGTTCGAACCAAAAGCCAGAGATTTCAAAGCCCGTGTGCGAGCAAGTTTTGCTGCTCAGGGAATGATGAACACGCTTCAAGCAAAGCTCGAAAAGGTAGACGCAGGTCAATGCAAAATTACCGCGCCAATTATACCCAAAACCGGACAACAACACGGATTTGCCCATGCTGGATTAAGTTTTTCAATTGGGGACAGCGCCGCTGGCTATGCAGCGCTATCACTAATGGACAGCCTTAGCGAAGTTGTGACCGCCGAAATCAAAATAAACCTCATCGCACCCGCAAAGGGGGATCATCTGGAAGCTATTGGTAAGGTCATTCGTCCAGGCAATCGCCTGTTCACGGTGCAAAGTGATGTTTATGCGATTGATGGTTCGATCCGCACTCATATTGCGATCTTGCTTGGGACGATGGTCGCTGTAAGAACAGCCTAACCGAAACCGGACTAGCAATTTGCACCAATAAACACTCTGCCAGTGTTCCAAAACAACACGAGCAAAGTAACACTAAAACTTTTTCAGTTTATGCTGTCAGCCCTTCTGGTTCCATCAGACCGTTTGCACGGCAACAAGCCGTTAGAGTATTCGCCAGCAAGCAAGCAATTGTCATCGGCCCGACACCACCCGGAACTGGCGTGATCGCCCCCGCAACCTTGGAGACCGACTCAAAGTCAACATCACCCACCAGTTTGGTTTTGCCATCTTCCTTTTCGATGCGGTTAATACCCACATCAATTACTGTCGCGCCTTCACGAATCCAGTCGCCCGGCACCATTTCTGGCCGGCCAACCGCTGCGACTACTATGTCGGCCCGACGTACAACCTCTGGCAAATCTTTCGTGCGGCTGTGAGCGATCGTAACTGTGCAGCTATCACCCAACAGTAGTTGCGCCATTGGTTTGCCAACAATATTGGACCGCCCGATAACAACCGCGTTCAGACCGGACAAAGAGCCATGATAGTCGCGCAGCATCATCAAACACCCAAGCGGCGTACAGGGCACCATCGATCTTTGACCGGTCCCCAGCAAACCAACATTGGAGATATGAAAACCGTCAACATCTTTCGCGGGATCGATAGAATTGATCACCAGGTCTTCGTTCAAATGTTTTGGCAGCGGAAGCTGAACCAAAATTCCGTGAATTGACGCATCATTATTCAATTGGTCAATCAATGCGAGCAGATCGGCCTCGGAGGTTTCTGCGTCAAGCTTATGCTCAACCGATTTCATACCGACCTCGACGGTTTGTTTACCTTTTGAGCGCACATAAACCTGGCTCGCCGGGTCTTCGCCTACCAGAACAACCGCCAAACCGGGGGTAATCCCGTCTTCTTCTTTTATGCGCGTTACGTGGCTTTTGACCTTTTCGCGCACAGTGGCTGCAAAGGCTTTACCGTCGATGATTTTGGCAGACATTCAGTTCTCCTTAGTCGGCGGGCACGCTTGGGCCCAGTATCTTTTCCTCACGCGAAATCGACCAGTCGATCAACTTACGCCAAAGTTCCTCAGCCAGGTCCGGATCAAGGCCTCTGCCTCCGGCGCACCGCCTGACGTTGGTCACAACTTCTTCTACCCGACTTCCTATTCGCGCAGGCAGCCCATCGCCGGTTTTAAGCACCGCCGCCCGGTCAATATAGGCGGCGCGTTGTGCTAACAAATCAATCAGGTTCTGGTCTAGTGCATCAATGGCCAAACGTAGCTCAGCCATTGTTTTACAGTCTTGTGGGGCACGCATTCGATCTTATCACTTTATTTAGTTTTCCGATCTCTAATAGCGTGCCCTTCCAATTTGTGAAACGCCTTAGAACAGGCCTTCAATCTGATTATCTGCGTTCAGCATGATTGCTTCCGCCGATGGTACACGCGGCAGACCAGGCATCGTCATAATCTCACCACAAATAACCACAACAAAACCAGCACCAGCAGACAGCCTGACTTCGCGAACAGGCACCGAGTGGCCAGTAGGTGCACCGCGCAAGGTTGGATCCGTCGAGAAACTATACTGGGTTTTCGCCATACAGATCGGAAGGTTGCCATAGCCCTGATCTTCCCAATCTTTCAATTGGTTGCGAATTTTCTGGTCCGCAAGAACATCATCCGCACGGTAGATACGTTTTGCGATGGTTTCGATTTTCTCCATCAGCGGCATGTCGTCCGGGTAGATGGGTGCAAAGCTAACCATATCTGCATCCGCAATTTCGGCAACACGCTTTGCCAAATTCTCTGAACCTTCCGACCCAAGCTCCCAATGCCGTGAAAGAATCGCTTCGGAGCCATGGTTGGTAACATAGGCTTTGATCGCTTCAACCTCAGCATCGGTGTCTGTGACAAAGTGGTTGATCGCAACCACAACTGGCACACCAAAGCTTTTAAGGTTTTCGATGTGACGGCCAAGGTTTGCGCAGCCATCTTTCACTGCATTGACGTTCTCTGCACCGAGGTCAGCTTTCAGAACTCCACCGTTCATCTTCATCGCGCGCACAGTTGCCACAAGAACAACAACTGACGGCGCGATTCCTGCTTTACGGCATTTGATGTTCATAAATTTCTCAGCACCTAAGTCAGCACCAAAGCCTGCTTCGGTCACGACGTAGTCTGCCAATTTCAAAGCTGTTTTAGTTGCGATAACCGAGTTACAGCCATGCGCGATATTAGCGAATGGTCCACCGTGTACAAAGGCAGGGTTGTTTTCAAGAGTCTGCACCAGATTAGGTTGCATCGCATCCTTCAGCAAAACGGTCATTGCGCCGTCTGCCTTAATGTCACGACAGTAGACCGGACTCCTGTCACGACGGTAGGCAACAATGATATCACCAAGTCGTTTTTGCAGGTCTTCCAGATTATTTGAAAGACAAAGTATTGCCATGACTTCAGAAGCCACTGTGATATCGAAACCCGCTTCGCGAGGGAAACCGTTGGAAACACCACCAAGGCTTGCCGTGATCTGGCGAAGTGCGCGATCGTTCATGTCGACAACACGGCGCCACGCGACACGGCGGGTGTCAATCTCAAGGCTGTTACCCCAATAGATGTGGTTGTCAATCATCGCGCTGAGCAAGTTATGTGCGCTGGTGATGGCATGAAAGTCACCTGTGAAATGCAGGTTCATGTCTTCCATCGGAATAACCTGAGCGTATCCACCGCCGGCGGCCCCACCTTTCATACCGAAACATGGGCCAAGCGACGCTTCGCGGATACAAATAGCTGCTTTTTTACCAATCCGGTTCAGACCATCACCCAAACCAACAGTGGTTGTGGTTTTACCCTCGCCAGCTGGGGTTGGGTTAATCGCCGTAACAAGGATCAGTTTGCCCGTTTTGTTATTCTGAACAGAGTCAATAAATTCCTGGCTGAGTTTGGCCTTGTCGTGACCGTAAGGCAGCAGATGATCTGAACCAATTCCAAGCTTCGCGCCGATTTCTTGAATCGGGCGTTTGGATGCCTCGCGTGCAATTTCAATATCCGTCTTATAGCTCATGGGTCCCCCCTAAATTCCAATGAAGCAGCCGCAGGCCACTTGTCTACACCTGCATACCGAGCCTTGACGAAAGGGATAGGCGCATTTCCGACATATCCGACACCGGAATCGTCGGAGCCGCTTTTGCAGTGTCTCTTATTGGAAACAACGCGGGGCGAATTACCTTTTCAGGAAGTGTCACCCTGCCAGGCTGGCTGATCTGGAATGTGCAGCGTGAGCTTGTCTCCGACGCATAGTCTGCCTTCGCGTTCTACCCAGGCTGTTACCCCCCGTCTTGCTTTAGCGGCAGTTCTGAAAAGTCCGCCTGCATCAGGGTGCACGTTCTCAATTACTTTGACAGGCAGGTGGCAAGGGCCATTTTCCAAGTCAATCGTAATTGATGTCCCGTTTTCTGCAATCAATCGTGAAGACGGCGGCACATGTGTAAAATTGGGAACTCCGCTAATTATCATGGAAGCCCCAATCAATGTTGGGTCCAGTTTGCCTATCATCATTTCCGCGGCAACTACATCAAGTTCCTCTGCTGAGAGAATGGATAGCTGTCTCGTATTTTTGATTTCCGTGCCCACTGGATATTGCGCACTCACCAGCGAACACGATGGTCGTGTCAGCCCCGAATGAGATTCGCCGCGAAATCCCGAGAATTGTGCAATCACCTCCTGTTGTGGCTCTGAGACAATGCTTTGTTCGCGGTCAGGCACCAAGCCAAGCCAAGTAATCTCAGCAACAATATCAGTCTTTGAAAGCCCCGCCATTATTTGCGCTCCGTTATCTTCTTCGATGTAATTTTTCACAACGTCGCGCGCTAGGATCAGGGGTTCAACTAAATTTTAATTAAATTTGACCATAAAAAAACACCGCAAACTAAGTTGCGGTGTTTTTATTGGCACTGATTTTAAATCGTTGGCTCTGGCTCCATCCCGCCGCCCGCCTTTGGTTTTGGCTTCGTTTTCGGAATAGCCGTAACGCTCGGGGCACTGCCTTGATCCGGCGTGTCATCGGTGTCACTTTCGTCATGCGGCGTCTCACCACGAATGACCCGCTGAATTTCTTCGCCTGTCAGCGTCTCATACTCGAGCAAACCCTGCCCCAGGCGTTCAAACTCTTCGTTCTTGTCTTTCAGAATTTTAAGCGCCGTTGCATAACCTTCGTCGATCATTCTTTTGACTTCTTCTTCGATCAACTCTTTTGTAGCAGCCGAAATCGAGAAGCCACCGGCGCCATTGCCCATGTAACCTTCATGGGCCATCTGATAATCAATATTGCCGACTTTGTCGGACATGCCCCAACGAAGCACCATGGCCCGTGCCAAAGCGGACGCTTGCTGAATATCGCCAGCAGGACCGTTTGAAACTTCGTCTTCGCCGTATTTAACAATTTCGGCCGCTTTACCAGCCATGGTCATGGCCAGCTTTTGCTCACATTCGCTTCGATGCCAATTCAGACGGTCAATTTCTGGTAGTGATACAACCATACCCAAGGCGCCACCACGCGGAATGATTGTGGCTTTATAAACAGGGTCGCATTTTGGCAGAGAGATACCAACAATGGCGTGTCCGGCCTCGTGATAAGCCGTTTTTTCCTTTTGCTCTGCAGTCAGAACCATAGAGCGGCGCTCCGGTCCCATCATAACCTTATCTTTGGCGTCTTCAAAATCTTCCATGACCACAAATCGACGCCCCTTGCGCGCAGCCATCAGTGCGGCCTCGTTCACAAGGTTGGCAAGATCGGCACCGGAAAAGCCAGGTGTTCCGCGCCCGATAATGCGCAAATCAACGTCCGGCCCCAGAGGGGTTTTTCGCGCATGTACGGCCAGAATTTTTTCGCGGCCTTTGATATCTGGATTAGGCACATCAACCTGACGGTCAAAACGACCTGGTCGCAGCAACGCAGGGTCAAGTACATCTTTACGGTTGGTTGCAGCAACGATGATCACACCTTCGTTCGCTTCGAACCCGTCCATCTCGACCAGCAATTGGTTCAATGTTTGCTCGCGCTCGTCGTTACCACCGCCGTAGCCTGCGCCACGGCTTCGGCCAACGGCGTCAATCTCGTCAATAAAAACGATGCAGGGCGCGTTTTTCTTGGCCTGTTCAAACATGTCCCGAACCCGGCTTGCGCCGACACCGACAAACATTTCGACGAAGTCAGAACCCGAGATAGAGAAGAATGGCACACCAGCTTCGCCAGCAATCGCACGCGCAAGCAGCGTTTTACCAGTTCCTGGAGGCCCAACCAAAAGCGCACCTTTCGGGATTTGCCCACCAAGACGGCTGAATTTCTGCGGGTTGCGCAGGAACTCGACGATCTCTTCCAGCTCTTCTTTGGCTTCATCAATCCCGGCGACGTCATCAAAAGTAACGCGCCCTTGCCGCTCCGTCAGCATTTTTGCCCGCGACTTGCCAAAGCCCATCGCGCCGCCTTTACCACCGCCTTGCATCCGGTTCATGAAGAATATCCAAACACCGATCAGCAAAATAAAGGGCAGGAAGGTAATCAGTAGCGAAGTGAAGCCAGATTGTTCCTGCTGCTCTGCATTTATTGTGATCCCTTTAGAGATCAGCAATTCTGTGATCTCAGCGTCTTCAGGTTTAATTGTGACATAGCTCTCGCCATTATTGCCCCTGAACATCACGCGTTCACCGTCAAGCACGACACTCGAAACATCACCGCCATCAACAGAAGTCACAAAATCAGAGTAGCTCACCGTCTGGTTTTGCAACGCCGATCGACCGCCACTGAACAAATTGAATAAGGCCAGGATCAGTAAAAACAAAACGACCCAGAAAGCGATGTTTCTCGCATTGCCCAAGGGGAATCTCCTCGAATTCTTTCAGCCACTCATATTTTTGGTGGCAACGTAGCTAAAATAGAGGTCAGAGCAACGATCTTCAATGCGATATAATCGACTTAAAGAAATGTTCTTCCCCCAGCACCAGTTCTACCCGCCATTCAGACGACAAATCAGCAAGCGGAGCGGCGACCAGCGCTTGCCCTTCCCAGACAGCAGGTGAGGCCAAAAGCGACGTGCGCGGCATGCTGGTTTCACGCCAGCCCGACACGCTATTCAGGCCATTCTCACCTAGGAGGCGTACCGTCAAGTTTATGTTTTTATTACCTTTAATGCACCAACGACCGTCCCAAACTTCATCAATTTCTGCAACCTCATTCCGCACCGCCTGAGCTTCTCTGTGAATGCGAAGGGCTTGCTTTTCAGGGCGCAAGATACAGCCATGCAACGTTACTTGCTCACCCGCAAAAACTTTTGCTGATAAATCCGTCAAGGCCGGGCCCCGCGGACCATATTCCGCCGATGAAACCCATTTGACCGCATGTGAAAGCAATCTGCGACGGATTTCCGGAGATTGCGCTTGCAGTTTGTCCAAATCATAAATCACATCCCCATGTTCAATCCGTGCTAGATCGCGCGCTGCTCGTAAGGTCTGGGCTTCCAAGGCCTTGCGCGCTTGTGACAGTCGTCCGGTTACCGCGCTCAGCAATTCAACATCGATTCCGAGGGGCTGCAATGCCGCCAGCACTTTGCGTGCCTTTATCCTGTCAAATCGCGTATCTTCGTTGGATGGATCATCAATCCAATCAAGGTCTCTAACTGTAAGATAATTTCGCAGCTGTTGCCGCGTTGCCGCCAGAAAGGGGCGCGACCAGGTAATGCCGTCTGCCTTTCGCTGGGGCACCATGCCTGACAACCCATCCACACCAGCACCACGTGCCAAACGCATCAGAAAGGTTTCCGCCTGATCATCTGCTGTGTGTGCCAAAAGCACCGTCGAGACCCCGACTCTTTGAGCCCAATCTGTTATCAATGAGTATCTTGCACGGCGCGCCTGATCCTGAAGGTTCCCGGTGCCGTCCCAGCAAGCCCAAGTTAAAACATCGTGGTGAACGCCGATTTGGGTACAGACATCTGCGACAAATTGCGCTTCCTTGGCTGACGCGGCTCTTAGCCCGTGGTCAACTGTCACCGCATACAAGGTTATCCCTGCACATTTTGCAAACTGTGCTGCTACGTGAAGCAGGGCAATTGAATCTCCACCACCGGAAACGGCCACTCCCAGAGAGACTCCACCAGTTTCGTTCAATGATGAACTTAGTAGTTCAAAAAGTTGAGCGCTATCGGTCGTCACAAACAGCCCAGGCTAAGCATAGAAGATCTTGCATCCAAAGTTACGTCCGCGTCGGGAAAACGTACCTCGACTTGTTCTAACATTTGGCACGCCTCCGTCATCTGCCCTAAAGCGGCAAGGCTTGTGCCAACTTTGAAAAGAGCATTCGGTGCCTGAGGCCCGGTCGGTGCAGAGCTGAAGCTGTCAAGATATGCGCGTGCAGCCGGTCTTGTGTCACCAAGTTGTTCTAGCGCCTCACCCCGCAAAAAATGCGCTTCCGCGCTTAACGGACCCCCGGGATACGTTTCTGTAAAGGCGGCAAAGGCGTCAGCAGCGGCCTGAAAATCACCGTCAGCCATCGCAGCCTGTGCATTGTCGAAATCAGCCTGTTCACCAACAGCCAACTCGGTGCCACCCGTAGCGGGAAGGGCGACTGCTGGCACAGTTACTGAACCAACGCCGCCGAGGGTTGTGGTTTCGCCCAACTGGCTGATGTCGCAATCTGCTTCCAGTTCACATAGACGGAACTCCAGGTCCCCAATTCTGTTGCTTCCATCGGAAACGACGCTATCGACCCGGAACTGTAACTGTTCTGTTTTTGAAGTGAGTCGCTGCAATTCTTGCTCTATTGCGTCAACGCGTTCTAACGGACTATTGCCGCCCACAGAGGTGGTCGGCGCGCCTGTCGTTGACAGCTCTCGTTTCAAACGCTGAACTTCAACATAAAGCACAGACAATTCCTGACGAATATCGGCCAAAGTCTGATCCTGAGCCGTCACAGTTGTTGCCCAGGGAAGGGCTAGCACCGAAACAGTGATTAACGCAAAGAGTCGGGTCATTTCACGCTCCGTCAGCTGCCAAGGCCGCCTGCTGAGATCACTGTAACAGCACGACGATTGCGCTCGTAACAGGACTCATTCGAACACACTTCAATTGGGCGCTCTTTACCAAAGGAAACAACACTCAGACGGTTCGGGGCGACACCCCGTGATATCAAGTATTCCTGAACCGCATTCGCACGCCGTGCACCCAGCGCAAGGTTATACTCTCGTGTGCCCTGCTCGTCAGCGTGACCTTCGATCAAGGCATCATATTCCGGGTTTTCTGCCAACCAGCCAGCCTGACCCGCCAATGTTGCACGAGCCCCGTCGCTAAGCGTGCTCTGATCGACTGCGAACAGAACTCTGTCTCCAATTGTCTGCTGGAAATATGCTGGAGAAATTGGATTTGATGGGTCGTTCAACCCGCCAGCAGCACCATTTGCGCCCGCACCACCATAACCCCCGCCTAAACGGCTGGGGTCGGTACAAGCGGCAAGCGTCAATGCCGCAACCACGAGAACTGCTTTTGATAAATGTTTCATGAGGATTGCCCCTTGTTATATCTCTGCTCTGTTTTATTCACTATATCACTCTGCGTACCCTTTGGAAACGTATCCTTAGGGCAAGAGCGGCGACCACGAAGGATCAGAAGCCGCAGTGTTTGTGTTTACACGTCTCAGGTTACGGCCGGAAACATCAACGGAGTAAAGCGCAGGTGCACCACCTGCACCCGATGTCTCCCGCATGAACATGATGACACGACCATTTGGTGACCAGCTTGGCCCTTCGTCCAGGAAGGAAGCCGTCAGCAAACGTTCTTCGCTCCCATCGGTACGCATGACTCCAATGTGGAACCGACCCTGATTTTGCTTTGTAAAAGCAATCATATCCCCGCGCGGTGACCAGACAGGTGTTCCATAACGCCCAGTCCCAAAACTGATCCGGCGTGGCTCGCCGCCATTTGCAGGCATCGTATATAATTGTTGAGTTCCGCTGCGGTCGCTCTCAAATACAATTTGTCTGCCATCAGGCGAAAAGCTGGGTGCGGTCTCGATAGATGGGGCAGATGTCAGGCGTGTACGTTCGCCGCTTTGCAGGTTCAGTTTGTAGATATCGGTGTTACCACCCGTCGAAAGTGAATATACGACAGTATTCCCATCCGGCCCAAACCGAGGTGCAAAGCTCATCGCACCTTGCTGATCGTCTAGCGCACGCCGTGAAACATTCCCGACATTCATAACAAAAATACGTGGGAATCCAGATTCGTAAGACGTGTAAAGAATACGATCACCCGTTGGCGAAAATCTGGGAGCCAGAACCAAAGAAGAACTGTCCGTTAAAAACTGAGGATTTGCACCGTCATAGTCCATAATCGCCAACCGTTTGCGACGATCGCTTTTCGGCCCTGTCTCGGATACAAACACCACGCGGCTGTCAAAGTAAGGACCCTCGCCGGTGATACGGGAATAGACCGTATCAGCAACTTTGTGGGCCAACCTACGCCAACTTGTCGTTGTACCGCCAAGCTGCAATCCGCCACCCATTTCGCTGCCCGCGAAAACGTCGAAGAGACGGAATTTAACGGTAACGCGACCACCGGCCGTCACATTGACTGAACCTGTGATCAGAGCTTGCGCATTGATCGCACGCCAGTCTGCATATTGCACAGGGCTGTCAAAGCTCGTGATGTTAGAAATAAATGCGTCGCTTCCGATCCGACGGAACAGCCCGGTTCCGGAAAGATCAGAGGCAACAACCTCGGCAATCTGTCGCGCCATATCATTTGCTGCACGGTTCTCGGCCACAAAATCGGGAACAGCAAAGGGCAAAGGTTCGATAACTCCTTCGGTGATTTCAATCCGAAGCGGACCAGTGCGCTCTTGCGCCTGTAAGGTGAAGGCCACGGCGTTTATTGCCAGCGCCATGACCAAAACGGAGGTCAGTCGTTTTAATAGCGTCATCTGGTCCTCATTCTCTCCGGGTTGAAGGTAATTTCAATATCCCGCCAACTATCATATTTGTCAGTCGGCAAATTATAGCCACGCGTGCCACAGCGTATGATTGCGCGGCGCGCGGCGCTAAAGGCGATCTGTGTGGCAGAGTCATTCGGTCCGTCGGAATCGATCAGCCGGATTGTTGCCGCCTGAGGTTTGCCATCCCGGCTCATCTCTACTCCGACAACAACCGTAGTACGCATTGCTTCTGTCGAGGAAGACCCAAGACTCCAGCAGGACCCAACGGCAAGACGCAGCGCATCCTTCTCACCTCTCGTCAATGGAGGTCCTGAAGGTACTGAAGCAGCTGGCGTGGGTGCGCGCTCAGAGGTATTCGCTTCGTTCAAAGCAGTCTCGATGGAGGTATCAAGCGATGCGGGTTCTTCTGTCGTCTCCGCTACGCGCACAGGGCGTTCAGGGCGCGATGCAGGGCGGGGTGAAGACAGCGGCGCGGAAGACGGAGGTTCCGTTGTTTCCGGCACAATTTCGGTTGTCGCTTTTTCAGGAGCAGTTGCAACTTGCTCTTCCTGCACCTGCTCCGCCGGGACATCAGGCTCGGTTGCGTCCTGAACGGAATCGGCAATCTCAACATCCGGTTCCGGCTGCGCCGCTGGTGTAGGTGCAACACGCTCGGAATCTCTCGGAGTCGGGCGTTGCGATAGATTCGGGAGCAAGGTCGCTACATTCTCTGTTGTGGGAGTTGATGGCGTGATCGGAACATCAGGCTCAACTTCAACCTCTGGCAAAGGTGTAATTTCTGATAGATCTGGCGAAACATCGGCATCGGGTGGTGTTTCAGGTTCTGCAACTTCGGCTGTTTCCTGAGGTGCCTCACTTGCAGGCAAAATCGGGGCATCAGTTTCAGGTTCTTGTTGCGGCGCCTGCGGTGCAGTCACATCCAAAACAGGGCTGGGGACCTCAACAGGCTGGTTCAGCGCGGCAAACTCTTCGGAACTAACAATCGACACTTCAGCGACCTCGAACTCGTTGTCATCAATATCGTCAAACATTCCTCCGAAGAGGGTCAAGACGATTGCAATCAAATGCAATGCACCAGAGATATAAGTGCCCTTGTTCACGGCGCAGCCTTAGCCGCCCTGCCCTGTCAGATCGGGCCCGCCCGTATCTGTTACAAGACCGATACTGTTAAAACCGCCCGCATTCAGCGCGCCCATGACTTGCACAACCTGTTCATAGGGGATTGACCCGTCGGCTCGCAAAAACACCTTATTATCAGTGCGCTCTGATGCAATTGCCCGCAATTTTGGAATCAATTCATCCCGGTTTGTTTCTGTTGTCTGGATTATAGTGCGACCGTCTGCCGTGAGCGTGATCGTCAGTGGCTCTTCCTGCTCGCTAGGTAACGCGCTTGCGGCAGTTTCAGGCAGTTGCACCGGCACACCAACCGTAAGCAAAGGTGCCGCCACCATAAAAATGATGAGCAGAACAAGCATCACGTCGACAAAGGGTGTCACGTTAATCTCTGACATTGCGTGACTCTTGCCACGCCCGCCGCGGCGTCTGCGCCCTTTGTCTTTCTGTATAACACCTGCGACCATATCAGCTATCCAACTGTCGGCTAAGGATGGTTGCAAACTCGTCAGCGAAAGCCTCGTAGCCGCTGATGATACGATCACTGTCTGCGGATAGTTTGTTATAGAAAATCACCGCCGGGATCGCTGCAACAAGCCCTAGGCCAGTTGCCATCAGCGCCTCTGCAATACCCGGCGCAACAACCGCCAGGTTTGTATTTTGCTGCTGCGCGATCTCGATAAAGGCATTCATGATGCCCCAGACGGTACCAAACAATCCGACAAAGGGTGCCGTGGATCCAACAGTCGCCAAAAAGTTTAAACCCTTGTTCAGCTCTTCCGCCTCTTTGGCAATTGCGACGTCCATAGACCGGTCAATCCGTGCTTGCGCGCCTGCAATTAGAACGCCGTCCTGTCGGTGGCTGCGCCGCCATTCCATCATACCTGCCGCAAATATTTTTTCTGACGCGCCAGATGGTTGCGCGCCTATCCGGTCAAACAGCTCATCAAGCGGGTCCCCTGACCAAAAGGCGCGATCAAACACCGACGCTTCAGAACGCGCGTTGCGATAACTGATAAGTTTCTGAAAAATGTTTGCCCAGGCCCAGAATGATGCAGCAATCAACATCAGGACAACAAGCTTCAC
This sequence comes from Pseudohalocynthiibacter aestuariivivens, assembly GCF_018457175.1. GTDB lineage: Bacteria > Pseudomonadota > Alphaproteobacteria > Rhodobacterales > Rhodobacteraceae > Pseudohalocynthiibacter > Pseudohalocynthiibacter aestuariivivens. The sequence goes on along the minus strand of NZ_JAGFNU010000001.1, from coordinate 570,293 downwards.
AATCAGGGTTGCACGTGCAAATAGCGCCCACATGGAGAAATCAATCTCCTGCGCCGCACCAAGGATTTCGGTTTCCATATGCCTGCTCTTTTGTTTTGGCTGCCTTTTGACAGCTCTGATTAAACGCGAATCTAGCCCAGATTCACGGGGAATGCCATCAATTGTGCGTCAGTACTGTTTTTTTCGTCTATTCAGCCATTACTAGGCGAATATTTGCCGGAAGGCGCGCGGCCCGACCATCTTCTTTCAGTGCGATAAGTGTAACACTCGCACTGAATAGTAAGGTCTCATCACGTTTAACATCCTGCTTCAGCACCAGCCTCGCACCGGAAACCGACAGAACCGCGGTTTCGACGTCAAGTTGATCATCAAACTTTGCAGGGCTGAGATAGTCTGCTTCAACGCGCCGCACTGCGAAAACCAATCCGTCTTGTTCTTTTAGAACCGTTTGATCAATACCCAGTTCGCGAACAAATTCTGACCGCGCTCGTTCGATAAATTTCAGATAGTTGGCGTAGTAAACGATACCTGCGAGATCCGTATCCTCATAATACACGCGAAGCCTGAATTGATGGATCATCCCGTCCCTCCCAACCTTGCAAATAAACGCAATGCGTGGCTTGGGTCCCGATCTGCCAACGGCATCACCGGGTCAAAAGCCGCACGAATTATACCAGCAATTTCCGGTCGCAGGATCGTTGCGCCCTCACCCGGCAGCACTGCCAAGGGTGACTGCTCTGCAAAGGCAACATCCGACCACAGCAAAATCGCCTGTACCGCCAGGCTAAGCGCAATCGTTTCGGCTGGTAACACTGCCATAGCATTATCCATCCTCACAAAACTGAAACACGCCTGAATAGCGCCAGCTTCGTCAAAGCGAAACGCCCGGTATTGTGTCGCTTTTGCCGCCTGCAACCGCTCTACGACAGCAGCCAGATCCGGAATCAGCTGGTCGATATTCGATGTCTCGACCAGCTCAGCCCAGTCCTGAACAAAAAACACCATCAGATTTGCGCCCAGCTCCGGGTCGGTTTCGGCCATCTTGTGGTTCGCCAGCGTTACAACTGCTTCGATCGCACCCTTCAAAACCGACAACGTCGCATCATCAACACCAAAAACAATTGGGACAATTGGGCGGCCCCAACGGGCGAAAACGTAAGAACCATCAGCCCGTGTAAAGAGCGCCTCAACCTGATCAGGTGTCAAAATGTTCCCTTACCTTTTTCCACAAATATCCCCGCCGGAGGCATAAAATCTCTTTTTATAAAAGACCAGCCTCAACCATCGCCGAAAAGATCGACCTGCCCCGCAGGTTTTGGCGCGGACATTCCCAAATGGCTCCAGGCTTTCTGAGCAAGCATGCGACCGCGCGGAGTGCGCTGGATCAGACCCTGTTGCAGTAAGAACGGCTCAATCACTTCTTCAAGCGCGTCACGGCTTTCCGACAAAGCCGCTGACAGGGTCTCCACGCCCACCGGACCGCCCATGTAGTTCTCAGCGATCAAGCTAAGATATCGCCTATCTGCTCCATCAAGCCCGAGATGATCAACGCCAAGCCGTGAAAGCGCGTTGTCGGCGATTGCCCGGGTCAATTTGCCATTCCCTTCGACAACAGCAAAATCCACCACGCGGCGCAGCAACCTTCCCGCGATCCGCGGTGTTCCGCGCGCGCGCCGCGCAATTTCGCGAATACCGTCTGTTTCTGCGGGAATACCCATCAATCTCGCGCCGCGACTAACGATTTCATGCAATTCATCCACCGAATAAAACTGCAGGCGGATCGGGATACCGAAACGGTCCCTTAGCGGTGTTGTTAGCAGACCCAGCCGCGTGGTCGCGCCCACCAGTGTAAAAGGCTGCAATTCAATCCGCACAGTACGTGCTGCCGGGCCTTCACCAATCACCAGATCAAGTTCAAAATCTTCGAGTGCGGGGTAAAGGATTTCCTCAACCACGGGGCTGAGACGATGAATTTCGTCGATGAACAAAACATCACGCGGCTCTAGGTTTGTCAGGATTGCTGCCAGGTCACCTGCTTTGGCTAATACAGGGCCAGAGGTCATGCGAAAATTCACGCCCAATTCGCGCGACATGATCTGCGCAAGCGTGGTTTTACCAAGGCCCGGGGGGCCATGAAACAACGCATGATCCATCGCTTCACCGCGCTGGCGCGCACTTTCGATAAAAATCTTGAGGTTCGCCCGTGCCTCTGCCTGCCCGATAAATTCATCAAGAACCTGAGGGCGCAAAGCGCGGTCAGCATCGCCAGGGCGTTGTTCAGGGCGTAATGTGGGGTCTGGTTCGCTCATGTCTTACCCCTTCGGCGCCAAAAGTTTTAATGCAGAACGGATCAATTCCGCTGTATCGGCATCCGGGTTCGCCCCGGCCGCTTCTGCCACCGCTCCCGCCGCTTCGCCGGGGCCGTACCCCAGGTTTCCAAGCGCCGATAACGCATCGGACTGATGTGCGGCTTTGCTTGGCGTTGAAACAGGTGGTTGCTGCAACACAGCATGTGGAGTGTCGATAACGTCGACTGTTTCTTCACTTACCGCGGCGGCCAATGTTCCGCCCATCGCCATCAGTGATGGGGCTTTCTCTTTCAACTCATTCACGACGCGCTGCGCAATTTTGGGACCAACGCCCTGCGCCGCCTTAACTGCATTCCAGTCACCCAGCGCAATTGCGCGGCTCACACCTTCTGCTCCCAAAGTTCCCAGAATAGCCATCGAGGCTTTGGCTCCAATCCCCTGAACGCTCATTAACAACCGGTGCCACTCTTTCTCCAACAAAGTGGTAAAGCCAAACAATTGCAGCAAATCCTCGCGAACAATCAGATCAGTATAAAGCGCGACCGCTTCGCCAGCTGCAGGCAACCCTGCAAGCGTTCTGTCGGAGACATAGACAATATAACCAACGCCCCGCACATCGATCAGCAGGTGATCACTGCCGCGATAGTCGATGCGTCCTGAAATTTTTCCAATCATGTAACGCACCCCGTCATCGGCTTGCCCGCTTCAAAGCTATATCCAGTTGATTTGCGGACCGGCTGTAATGCGCGTGACACATGGCGATTGCCAAAGCATCGGCAGCATCCGGCCCCGCAATTTCAACACCGGGCAATTGCAACCGTACCATATGATCGATTTGCCGTTTGTCAGCATGACCAACACCGACAATGGTTTTCTTGACCTTGTTTGGCGCGTATTCACCAATGCTCAACCCGGCTCTTGCTGGAACCAACATCGCGATACCGCGCGCCTGCCCCAGCTTAAGTGTTCCGGCACCATCCTTATTCACGAAAGTCTGTTCGACCGCAGCACTGGTTGGCGCATATTTTTTCAAGACGGCCGTAAGCTGGTCAAAGAGACTCAGCAATCGTTGCGCCAGATCCTCGTCAGCAGAAGAATGACAAATTCCGTTTGCAACATGGCTGAGTCGGCTTCCAGACACGTCGATTACACCCCAACCGAGGTTTCTGAGCCCAGGGTCAATCCCTAAAACACGCATCCTGCCACCTCAAACCTGTTTCTTTTTTGACGCAGTAGCACGAAACGCGAACATTTGCCAATCTCAAAGGCAAAAAAGCTCTAGTGCTAAACGATAGTGGAAATCTGCCCTTTGTGGCCCAAATTCGTCATCGTGAATTCTAAAAGCGACGTTTTCGCCAACCATGTTTTTCCTTTATCTAACAGCCTATTACCACTAATTTAAGCTATGCAAGAATTGCAGAGGTGGTATGCAATTTTCCTGCTTGTTCGCATCAAAAACGAGGCTTAGTTGGCGAATTAGAAGAACACACGTTATGCCTATTTTGTTTATAAGGACTCGTACAATGGCAGCTTACGAAAACACCCGCGTACTGGCAGGAAGCCAAGCTTTCGGCAGCCTGTCCAATTTTGCTCATTCAATCACTAGCGCCTTTGCTACGTGGAACGACAAACGTACGACACGTAACTCCCTTAGCAAACTAAGCGATCGCGAACTAGAAGATATCGGCCTGTCACGCAGCGTTATCGAAGATGTAGTTTCGCGCCACACCCTCTAAGCAAAACTAATCCTAGATCATTAAAAGGTCGTGTCTGCAAAGACGCGGCCTTTTTCGTTTCCGTGCGCTAGTTTCTACGTCTTCTCTCGCTCCGGTGCGTGTAGCTCGAGTGCCGAGTTTAGGGCCCCTCCAAGCAAGATCACATAGGCAGATATGTAAAACCAAATCAGAAGCGCAATCGCCGCACCAATGGAACCGTAGACTTGGTTATATGCAGAAAAGTTTTGCAGATAGAGCGAGAATGCAGCAGAGGCAATTGCCCAGACTATAACAGCAACAAGAGCACCGGGTGAAGCGAAGGCAAGTCCTGTCCGCCGACGATTTGGACCAAAACGGTAAACAATCCCTAAACCGAAGACGACAACAAGAAGTGACACAATCCAGCGCGTCCCGTTCAACACTGTTTCGGACCAACCGCCAAGCGGAACAAACGCCAAAACAACAGGCGTTACAACAACACTGACCATCGCTACCATAACCATTCCGACAAGAGCAAATGTAACAAGAACCGCCGCGATCAGGCGACCCAATCCACTTCTTTGGCGTTCACGATATGTAACATTCAAACCCCGAATCAAAGCTGCAACACCAGCACGGGCCGCCCAAAACGCCGCGAGGGTCGAAACGGCGGTTGTCCAACCAAGCGTACTGTCATTCGCGGCAATCAACGCCGTCACCTGACCATCAAGCAGTTCAAACGCCGGGCTTGGAATGATCTCAGCCAAAAGTTCCATCTGCGTGTTTATTATGATCGGGTCAGCGAAAAAGCCCCACAACGCAATTATCGCGGCTACACCGGGAAATATCGCAAGCATCCCATAGAACGCAACACCGGCCGCTGTAAGGCTCAGGTTGGTTTCATCCATTGAACGCCAAACTTCGAACAATGCACGAGAAAGATGATTCCAATCATATCTTGTCTTGGATTTAATATTCACGATACCTAAACCGATTTCTGTCCTTCAATTGGGACTACTCACAACAATCGGTATTATGAAGGGGATATCAAGAAACAATAATTGAGTCAGAAGTTAATACTTCTGACTCAGACGTTAAATCTAAAAATTGAGGCTAGGACTTGGGAACCCTGCCTGGAAAAAGGAGCTGCGCGAAGAAGCACTGTGCGCAATTCTAAAGATCAGTAAACGAGACGCGAAATCTCGTTCGCGAACCAAATTGTTACGCTATCTGCCTGCATGAGAAATGCACCGGCCTGTTCAACAATCGTACCTTGGTTCAACTTATCAACCCGTTCGCCATAAGTGATGGGTCCAAGGTTTGCATACAGAAACCCTTTGAACAGAAGAAACAGCACGACAGTTAAGGCAAACCCCTTCCAAGGGAGGTTTGGCGCGCGCCGACGCGGATGGGCAACGATCAGCCCATCTTGATTTATCGACGTCACGTATCCGTTCGCCATCTTCTTATGACGGCGCACGATACGACGATTTCGTTCTTCAAAGCTATTCAGATGTAAATCCGCCATCTTAGCCTCCGAAATTCGGCCCCCACCGAATTGATCCAATTATCAGGCGAAATACGGCGAAAATGTGGCAATAAGGGCTATTTAAAGGCGTTTATTGAAAAATTTAGTGATTTCTTAGCATTGTAAGAGTCGTCCATTCAACAATCTCTTCTTTTGATGCAAGATTGAAACTATTTCGTGTATAAACCTCAACCACTTCATCGGCTTGTTCGTTAAGAATACCAGAAAGAACAGCATACCCGCCGGGTTTTATGTACGCCGCCATATCCGGCGCTAAACCAATCAGCGGCGCTTTCAGAATATTCGCAAAGACAAAATCGAAGGGTGCCGCGCTTGTCAGGCTTGGATGATCAAATCCAGCGGCTTCCAAACAGACGATACGATTTTCCAGCCCATTCGCTTTGACGTTCGCAACGGCGACGTCAACGGCAACCTGATCAATGTCGCTGACCAGTACCAGATTTGGCCAGACAGAGGCTGCTGCCATTCCCAATACTGCTGTTCCGCAGCCTATGTCAGCTACGCTTTTTCCTACGAACCCCTGCTCCACCAACCTGTCGAGCGCCCGAAGGCACCCCAATGTTGTGCCGTGGTGCCCGGTTCCAAACGCCATTGCCGCTTCGATCAACAAAGCAACGGAACCTTCCGGCACGCTGTCCGCGTCATGGCTCCCATAGACAAAAAACCGGCCCGCCTCGACTGGTGCAAGTTCGCGTTTCACATGGGCAACCCAGTCAGTTTCTGGCAATTCAGAAATCGCAAAAGGTTTTGCATCAAATGCAGTCGCCAACAATGCGAGGCCCGCCTGATCCGGTGCTTCGATGAAATATCCGCCAACTTCCCAAAGGCCGGAGCCGTCCTCGACCTCGCTTACGCCGACACCCGTTGGTTCAGGATCAAGCCGTTCCATTGCCTCGCCCAGCGCTTCTGCCGCAGTAAATCCTAGCAATGTTGTCAGGGCGGTATAGGTGGGCATCAAACATCCTTCCGAGTTTTCAGCGCGGATACCTTCGGGATGCCTACGCGTCAACCGAACTCTCTACTCCGCCGGTGCAGGCAAGCCGCGACTAAAGATTGTTTCGTAACCCGGCTCAGGGTGGCGCGGAATCAAAAGCGCCAGTAAGAGCGAACCGCAGGCGATACCAGAAGCCAACAAAAAAACGGCTGTTGGCGAGACAACCCATAGAAGACCCAGAAACACAGGCAGCCCAACGGCAGCTATATGGTTGATCGTAAATGCAACCGCGGCAGTTGGTGCAATATCGGCCGGATCCGCGATTTTCTGAAAATAGGTTTTCAGCGCCAGAGCAAGAGCAAAAAACAAGTGATCGATAATGTATAAAGTAGCCGCGACCAGAACGCCCCAACCAAACATGTAAATTCCGCCGTAGGCCAGAAACACGATTATCAGTCCGGTGTATTCAAAAATCAAAGCACGACGTTCGCCCCAATATGCAACGGCCTTGCCCATCATCGGTGCGAAAATCATGTTGGCGACCAGATTGATCAGGAACAGTGCCGTTACTTCGTGAACAGCAAAGCCAAACCGCTCGACCATCATGAAGCCGGCGAACACGACAAAAATCTGCCGCCGGGCACCGGCAAAGAAATTCAGCGCATAATATAGCCAATAGCGTTTACGCAGAATGATCTTGCGCTGCTGCACAGTTCGCCCTTCAAACTGAGGGTACGCAAAGAAACAGATAACGGCGATCAAAGCCGTGAAGCCACCCGAAACAAGATAGACAAAATTGTAAGATAGATCGAATTGCTTCCAGCTTATGACTATCAAGACATAGGCAACCAACGTAGCCGCCGACCCCGCCGCCGTGATCCAGCCTAATGTCTGGGGCGCACGCGCCTTTTCGATCCACTGCAATTGCAGTGATTGATTTACCGTCTCGTAGTAGTGGAAACCAATCGAACTTAACATTGTTATCGTCAGGATGCCGCCCATCGTGGGAAACCACGCTGTCACAGCTGTTGCGCACCCAAGCATCGCCAGAGCAACAATTCCCAACACCTGTTCCCGCATGAATAAAAGAACAGCAATCACTCCAACCGCCAGGAACCCTGGAATTTCGCGCACCGTGTGCAGCAAGCCAATATCCGCTCCGTCAAACCGCGCCACTTCAATAACAAAGTTATTCAACAGCGCGCTCCAAGTCGAAAACGCAACTGGCATTGCCGCCGACAGAATGAACAACAACGTTACGGGCCTGCGCCAAAGAGGAAGCGTATGCGCATCAGAGACAGAGACATTTTTCATGCCATTGCCCCTACGCCTGTTTTAAGACAAGGAAAAGAGGCATTGAGATTTTGGGCAAGTAACTTCGCCTTTCTTCCACAAGTTTTGTGCCATAGTTTTCAGCCATGACATTCCGAATCCAAAACCGAGATGCAAGAAGACTTTGGCTTAACACTCAAGGGCTTGCGGCGACACCAACAGGCCCACTTGATCTTTTGCAGATCATTAAAAACCTTGGATTCGTTCAGCTAGATACGATCCGCAATGTCACCCGCGCGCATCATCACATTCTCTGGAGCCGCAACCAGAACTATCGAGAGCCTATGTTGAACAAGCTGCTCGCGGAAAAACGCGCATTGTTCGAACATTTTACACATGATGCATCTGTTCTGCCGATGGAGTTCTACCCAATGTGGAAACGGCAGTTTCGTCGGATGGGTGAAAAGGTAAACCGGTCCGCTTACTATAAGACAGGTCTTTGTGAGGCCGATCTTGAAGCTATTGTTGCGCGCATTGAAGCCGAAGGCCCACTTTCCACCCATGCTTTTGATACGAAAATCACAGGTAAGAAAGAAATGTGGGCGCGGCCACCGCACAAGCTGGCACTTGATAACATGTGGTACGCAGGCAAGCTTTCGACGTCGCATCGGGAAAGCTTTAAAAAGTTCTATGATTTGTCAGAGCGTGTCATTCCGCACGACTTGCGCAATCAGGATCACCCGGACGACGCGCAGATTGACTGGCTTTGCCGTGCAGCACTTGATCGTCTGGCTTTTGGATCACCCACTGAGATTCAGAGGTTTTGGGAGGCGACGGAACGACAGGAGGTTGAGAGCTGGATTGAAAAGTCTAAAGAGGGCCTGAAGCAAGTCGAACTACAGGCCGCCGATGGAAACTGGAGCACTGCGCTTGCGCCAATCGATATAGAGCGCCGCGTTGAAGTGGCACTACAACCGACAACACGCTTGCGGATACTCAATCCTTTTGACCCTGCTATTCGTGACCGCACACGCCTTTACCGTCTGTTCGGCTTTGACTACAGGATCGAGATATTCGTCCCCGCCTCAAAACGAATCTGGGGTTACTATGTCTACCCCTTGCTGGAAGGCGACCGTTTTGTTGGGCGGACCGAAATCAAGGCGGATCGCAAAGCTGGAAAACTAAAGGTCGCACGTTTCTGGCCAGAGTCAGGTGTGAAATGGTCAGGCGCGCGTGCAGACAAGCTCGAAGCGGAACTATATCGGTTTGCGCGGCTCGTTGGGGCGGAAACCGTGGACTGGGTTTGCCAACATCCGACAAAAAGCCTTGCTCAGTAAAAGCTTTGTGGATCTATATCGATCGATAAGCGTATCGCGCTTGGCAATTTGAACTGTGCAACCCACGCAGCAAGTGCTTTCTGCAAAGGTGCGCCTTTTTCACATTTGACCAACAAACGCACCCTGTGGCGTCCCCGGATACGGGCAATTGGCGCCGGAGCTGGCCCATAGATCTGCGCATTGATCGCGCGCAGAGGTGCGTCTTGGCGCGCCATCTCTCCCGCCAGATCAAACACCTGCTGTACATCGGGTGACGACAAAACGATCCCCGCCAAGCGTCCATAGGGTGGCACACCTGTCGCTTCGCGTTCGCGCGCCTCTGCCCTCCAAAACCCTTCTTCATCGCCTGACAGAATGGCACAGATAACGGGATGCTCAGGTTGATAGGTTTGAAGCAGGGCAACACCTTGTTTTTCCGTGCGCCCGGCGCGGCCCGAGACTTGACGCATAAGCTGAAACGTTCGTTCTGCTGCCCGCAGGTCCGATCCTTGCAGGCCAAGATCAGCATCAATCACTCCAACCAACGTAAGATGTGGAAAGTTATGGCCTTTGGCCACTAACTGTGTGCCAATGATGATGTCCGCTCCGCCCTCGGCGATCAACTCGATCTTTTCTTTCAAGGCCCTTGCGGACCCAAACAGGTCTGACGACAAAACCGCAATCCGTGCATCTGGAAAGACCTCTGCGGTCTCTTCAGCAAGGCGTTCAACACCCGGGCCGACAGGGGCAAGCCTGCCTTCAGCTTCGCAGTTCGGGCATTTTTCCGGCATTGGTTTTGTTTCACCGCACTGATGGCACACAAGGCGTTTCAAAAACCGATGCTCCACCATTCTGGCATCGCACTGATCACATCCAATCTGATGACCACAGGCCCGACATATCGTTGTTGGTGCGTACCCCCGGCGGTTTATGAACAACAACGCTTGCTCATTGAGTTCCAGCCGTGCTGATACTTCTTTTTTCAGAGTGCCTGATATCCACCTGTTTGACGAGAGGGTCTCAGCCCGCATGTCTATCGCGCGCATGTCAGGCATTTCCGCAACGCCAAATCTAGACGTTAAATCAAGGCGTTGGTATTTTCCGGTCTCAGCATTCGCCCAGCTTTCCAGCGACGGTGTGGCCGAAGCCAGAATGACCTGAGCAGAACAACAGGTCGCCCGCAAGACAGACATATCGCGTGCAGAATAAAGCGCACCATCCTCTTGTTTGTAAGAACTGTCGTGTTCTTCATCGACGACGATCAAACCCAGATCGCGAAAAGGCAGGTAGAGCGAGGACCTTGCACCAACCACAAGCTGTGCTGCCCCCTGCCCGACCATCCGCCAGCAACGCCGCCGTTCGGTCATCGTGACACCCGAGTGCCATTCAGCAGGGCGTGCGCCAAATCGTTCTTCCACGCGTGCCAGAAACTCTGCCGTCAGCGCAATTTCAGGCAGCAGGACCAAAGCCTGCCTTCCCTGCTTCAGGCATTCCGCAACGGCTTCGAGATAGACTTCTGTCTTACCCGAACCGGTCACACCTTTCAAAAGCGTCGTTCCATAATGTCCCGTGGCGACAGCGTTGCGCAGTTGGTTTGCAGCCTCTGCCTGATCGTCATTCAGGTCTTTTCCGTCAAACTCTGGCTGCAAGGACGGGTAGGGCATATCGCGTGGTGTATCTTCTTCGACAACAACACCCTGTTTGATGAGCCCCTTGATCACCGGCGAACTTACCCCGGCCATCTCTGACAGTTCCCGAAGCGTAAATGCCAATCCGCCGTACTCGCGCAGCACCTCCATCACGCGGCGGCGCGCATCCGTCATACGATCCGGCTCTCCCTGGCCCAACCTCAGAATTTTACGCATAGAGGGCGGGTCGCCCAATCCCGGCGCGCGTGTCGCAAGCCGCAGCATGGCAGGCATCGGTGTCAGCGTGTAATCAGCCGCTCGTGCCAGAAAGGCACGCATTTCTTCGCGCATCGGCGCAACATCAAGCACCCGAATAACAGAACGCGCCTTGCTGAGATCGAACCCGCCGGCCCCTTTGCCCCAAACAACGCCCAAAACCTTGCGCGGACCAAGCGGAACCTCGACAAACGCGCCGGTCTGACACCCGCCTTCCGGGGCCTTGTAATCAAGCAAACGATCCAGAGGCTGTGCGGTCAGCACAGCCACCAAATCGCCCTCGTCAAAAAATGACAGCTCTACCACGTCAGCCTCTTTCCCAATGGCCGGGTCCAAAGACCGCAGCAGAATGGATCACAATTCTGGCCATGCCTTTTGCCGGGGTCAACCAGCTATGCCTGATCAGGCGAAATCGACACATCCCCATTTTTTTGCCTAAAGATGTAAAAACGGTGGAGAAATCCGAACATGATGCTGTATAATCATGCAAAAGATAAGAAGAGATAGGCATGACGAGCACCGCTATAGCCGAAATTGATCTGCGCGATAAGATAATTGCAGACCCGGAAGTCGTTCTTGAAGACCCGGATGTTATGCGCGCCCTTATTGCTGCAAACGAAAAGCAGTTGGGAAGCAATATCGTTGATCTGCGAGGTATCGCGATGGAACGGCTGGAATCCCGGCTGGACCGTCTGGAAGATACACATCGTTCCGTTATCGCGGCAGCTTATGAAAACCTCGCAGGCACCAATCAGGTACATCGCGCCATCTTGCGGATGCTTGACCCGAATGAATTCGAAAATTTCCTGCGCGATCTTGGCGGTGACGTCGCCGACATTTTGCGTGTTGATTGCGTGAGGCTGGTTCTTGAAACCGTGCAAAGCGCCGATGACCCTGCCGTCAAACGCCTTGGTGACGTTTTGACAGTGGCGGAACCAGGTTTTATCGACGGCTATCTCGGAACAAGCCGGAGCAAACCTGAGCGACAGGTTACTTTACGCCAGCTAAAACCTAATTCCGACATGATCTATGGTGAAGCAACCGATTACATCAGGTCTGAAGCTGCACTTCGGCTGGATTTTGGTGAAGGACGTTTGCCGGGAATGCTGATTATGGGGTCAGAGGACCCGCATCACTTCAAACCCAATCAGGGAACAGATTTGCTGGCTTTCTTTGCTGGCGTGTTTGAACGTGCGATGCGCCGCTGGTTGTCATGAGTCTGTTGTCACCCGCGATGCAGGACGCGCTCGCAGGGTGGCTTTCTGCTCAAAAGGCACTGAACAATGCAGCTGACAATACGATAACTGCGTACCAGACTGACCTCTTAGGATTCCTGAGTTTCATGACGCGCCATTTTGGCGAAGAGACTGGAATCGCCCCGCTTACTGGCGTTGGTTTGTCAGATATGCGCGCGTTCATGGCGCACGAGCGAGAGCGGGGCGTATCCGCCCGCTCTCTTGCCCGCTCGATTTCGGCAATCAAAAGCTTTTATCGCTGGCTTGCCGAGCGTGAGGGTTTTGACGCTACCACTGTTCTTTCAACCAGAGCACCCAAGTTCACCAACAAACTTCCGCGCCCTCTGGCCATTGATGCCGCAAAGGCAATGATAGAAACCGTCGAACTACAGGCACGCGAAGATTGGATTGCTGCACGCGACGCTGCGGTTTTGACCCTGCTTTACGGTTGTGGCTTGCGGATATCCGAGGCACTGGGTCTAACCTTCGCCGACGTACCGCTGCCTGAGGTTTTACGCATTTTCGGCAAGGGCGGCAAAGAACGCCTTGTGCCGGTGATTGCGCCTGCCCGGAACGCGGTAGGCCGTTACTGTAAGCTCATGCCTTTCGCCAATGAACCTGAAACACCGCTCTTCAGGGGTGTTCGCGGAGGCGCACTGTCTGCCCGATCGATACAGAAAGTGATGGAACAGACCAGAATGCAGCTAGGCCTGCCTGCCACTGCCACACCCCACGCCTTACGCCATTCCTTTGCAACACATCTGCTTGGCGCAGGTGGCGATCTGAGAGCGATTCAGGAACTGCTTGGTCACGCCACCCTTTCCACCACCCAAGCCTATACCGCCGTCGACACTGCACGACTGTTGGAAGTTTACGAAAACAGCCACCCAAAAGCCTGATCCACGTTGCTAAGAGAGGCAATTTGTTTCATGAAAGCCAAATGACATTAAAACAAAAAGCCTTATCTGTTCATCTACTGACCGCAACCGGCGCAGTTTTTGCGATGTTGGCAATGCTCGCTGCGGTTGATCAAAAATGGAGCCTCATGTTTCTGTGGTTGGTTGTCGCATTCGCTGTTGACGGAATAGACGGACCACTTGCACGCAAATATCACGTCAAGAAAAATGCGCCCATTTACGATGGTGTTCTTCTGGATCTCATCATCGATTATCTGACATATGTTTTCGTACCGGCTTACGCACTTTTCAAGTCAGGCCTGCTGTCTGGTTGGTCCGGCTGGATTGTTATTATCATAATAACATTTACCAGCGCCCTTTATTTCGCAGATACACGTATGAAAACTAAGGACAACAGTTTTTCCGGCTTTCCGGGGTGCTGGAACATGGTCGTGCTGGTTCTGTTTGCAACGCACCCGAATTTCTGGATCATTCTCGCAATTGTCTGCGCCTTGGCTGTTACGATGTTTCTGCCACTCAAGTTCATTCACCCGGTGCGCACAGAGCGCTGGCGTAATCTGTCTTTGCCTTTGGCACTTGCATGGACATGTTTTGCGGGCTGGGCCGCCTGGGTTGATTTTGACCCGAAAAGCTGGGCGCTTTGGGGGTTGGTTGGAACAAGTGTTTACTTGCTTTGTGCCGGCATCGCGCAACAGATTATTCCCGAACAAAACTCACGTTCCTAAATCAAAAGCCCCGCAGCGTTTTCATGTCGTAGCAGCTTCACTTTGATTTCGACGCCACCCGCACCTGAAAAGCCGCCAAGGTTGGTCGCGCCTAGTACCCTGTGGCATGGAATAATCACAGGAATCGGGTTGGCCCCGCAGGCGTTACCAACTGCCTGCGCAGAAGCACCAACCGTCGCTGCAATTTCTCCATAGGTACGCGTTTCGCCTAACGGAATCGCAAGCATGGCATCGCAAACCGCCCGCTGAAAATCCGATCCAGCGACCTGTAATGGCAAGTCAAACTCACTAAGATCCCCGGCAAAGTAGGCAGATAACTGACGGCACCCTTCCTCAAGAAGCGCGGTGCGTTCGCCACTATCCTGAGCGTCCCACAAAAGCTGCGTAATTGCGCCATCTTCTTCGACAAGGCCCAGACGGCCAACAGGTGTATCAACGGATGCAATATTCATAGGCGCATCATCGCAAAACAAAACGCCCCGGCGCAAGGGCCGGGGCGTTCCAAATCTTGTGCAATCGATTTCTAACCCAGTGCTTCATCGCACCGCGCACAGGTGCCTGGGTGTGAATGGTTGCCAACATCCGTCAAAATTTTCCAGCAACGCTGACATTTTTCACCCTCGGCCATTTCGAAAACGACCCCAATTCCAGCGGCCTCTGGCAAGCGGAATGCTTCGGTCGGGCTTGGATCTTTGGTCAGAACAACATCTGAGGTGATGCAGATATCTTCGAACGCAACCGACTTCAGCGCGCTCAGAACTTCGGCGTCATTCACATGCACAACAGGTGCCGCCTCTAGCGACGCACCAATAACCTTGTCCTGACGCTGCACCTCAAGGGCTGCCGTCACAACACGACGTACTTGCCGGATATTGGCCCATTTTGCAGCCAGAGGCTCATCCAGCCAGTCAGCGGGCGTTTCAGGGAAATCTTCCAGATGTACCGAGCTTTTTTCGCCGGGGAACCGTTCCAGCCAGACCTCTTCCATCGTAAAGGTCAGAATTGGGGCGAGCCAGGTTGTTAGTCGGTGATAGAGGATATCAAGCACCGTGCGTGCCGCGCGACGCCGATCACTATCTCCATCACAGTAAAGCACGTCTTTGCGGATATCGAAATAGAACGATGACAGGTCCACCGTCGCAAAGGTAAAGATCGCCTGGAAAACCCCCTGGAAGTCGTACTTCGCATATCCGGTGCGCACCTGATGATCCAGTTCAGCCAGACGGTGCAGAACCCAACGCTCAAGCTCTGGCATATCGGCGGCTGCAACCCGGTCTGCCTCGGTAAACTCTGAAAGCGAGCCAAGCATGAAACGCATCGTGTTGCGCAGGCGGCGATAGCTGTCGGCGACACCTTTCAGAATTTCATCACCTATCCGCTGATCGCTTGTGTAATCAGACTGCGCAACCCAAAGGCGTAAAATATCGGCGCCATATTGTTTAACCACTTGCTCCGGCACAATCGTATTGCCGATGGATTTAGACATCTTGACACCCTTGGCATCAAGCGTGAACCCATGTGTCAACACACCGCGATAAGGTGCGCGCCCCTGTGTTCCGCAAGATTGCAGCATCGAAGAATGGAACCAGCCGCGGTGTTGGTCGGTGCCTTCAAGGTAAAGATCGGCAATGCCGTCTTCTGAGCCGTCTTCACGATCCCGCAGAACGAAGGCATGCGTTGAGCCGGAGTCAAACCAGACATCCAGAATATCGAAGACCTGAACATATTCGTCGTGGTCGTAGTCGCTTCCGAGGAAGCGTTCTTTGGAACCCTCTGCATACCACGCATCTGCACCCTCTGCTTCAAATGCCGCAACAATGCGTGCATTCACAGCAGCATCGCGCAACAGAAAATCGGGGTCGGTTGGAAGCCCGCCTTTCTTGACAAAACAAGTCAGCGGCACCCCCCATGCGCGTTGGCGCGACAGAACCCAGTCAGGCCGCGCTTCGATCATGGAATACAGCCTGTTGCGTCCAGTCTTTGGTGTCCATGTAACAAGCTGATCAATCGAGGTCAGTGCGCGTTCACGAATGGTTTTACCATAGGTGTCTTGCCCGTCGCCAACCTCGCGGTCGATGGCAGCAAACCACTGCGGTGTATTTCTAAAGATGACAGGTGCTTTAGAGCGCCATGAATGCGGATAGCTGTGCTTGATCCTGCCTCGGGCCAGCAGGCCACCGACCTCGATCAGCTTGTCGATTACGGCCTTGTTGGCATCACCTTCCTTACCCTTACGGCTAAGGATATACTTGCCGCCAAAGAAAGGCAGTTCAGAACGGAAAGAACCATCATCCAGCACATTGTAGGTAATGACCTGTTCCAGCATACCAAGATCACGGTAAAGCTCGTATTCCTCCATCCCGTGCGAGGGGGCGCAGTGCACAAATCCGGTACCTTCTTCGTCAGTCACGAAATCGGCAGCGCGGAAATCACGCAGGTCGTCCCATTCGCCATTGCCACCTTCGGCCCCGGCGAGAGGATGTTGAAGCGAAAGGCCCGAAAGCTCTTCAGCCGTTACGTCACGGACACGGGTATACATATCGTCTTGAAGACGGGCACGGGTCATCACATCGCCGGCCAGCTTGTCGGCCAGGATGAAGCGGTCGCCGACATTAGCCCAACTTTCATCAGGCGTTCCTGTAACCTCATAGAGGCCGTATGCGAAATCTTCGCCAAACACGACAGCCTTATTCGACGGGATTGTCCAGGGTGTGGTCGTCCAGATGACCACATAAGAACCAACCAAATCGCGATTCTTGAGCTTCGCGCCGTCTCCTGCAACCGGATCGACAACTTTGAACTTCACCCAGATGGTGAAGCTTTCCTTGTCGTGATATTCCACCTCAGCTTCCGCCAATGCGGTCTGTTCAATCGGTGACCACATCACAGGTTTTGAACCCTGATAAAGCGTGCCGTTCATCAGGAACTTCTGAAACTCGCCCGCAATGACCGCTTCGGCATGGAAGTCCATTGTCAGATACGGGTCAGCCCAGTTGCCGGTAACGCCAAGGCGTTTGAATTCCTCGCGCTGAATGTCAACCCAGCCTTCAGCAAACCGACGGCATTCCTGACGGAAATCAACGACAGGGACATCATCCTTGTTGCTGCCCTTCTGGCGGTACTGTTCTTCGATCTTCCATTCGATTGGCAGACCATGACAGTCCCAACCGGGGATATAACGCGCATCGCGTCCCATCATCTGCTGGCTGCGCACAACCATATCCTTAAGGATTTTGTTCAGCGCATGACCGATGTGCAGGTGCCCGTTGGCATAGGGGGGGCCGTCATGCAGGGTGAAAGGTTTGCGCGCTTCATCACTGCCCTTTTTTGCGGCAGCTTTGTCGCGCAAACGATCGTAAACACCAATTTCTGCCCAACGCTCCAGCCATTCGGGTTCGCGTTTCGGCAGGCCTGCACGCATCGGAAAATCGGTTTGCGGCAGGTTCAGTGTTTCTTTGTAGTCAGGTGTATCGGCACACATGCGTCGTGGTCCTTAAACGAAATTTCGTAGATGTTGGGTGGGGCGGCGCGACAGGCTTTGGCCAGAAAACGCGCGGAATGTCCCGGCGGCTCGAAGGGTCAGAGCGCCGGGCATATAATTCGAATAATGATCACGCAAAAACGTCTCATGCGGGGGTTATACGCCCGGTATTCGGAATGGTCCATAGGCTAGGTAGAAAGGGATGATCTGAAAATTTGGCGACCAAATATGTATCATTTTTTTCTCTTATCACGGCCAAACACGCCACTCAGCGCGCGTTGCACCAAACTGGTGACCGAAGGTCGTTTTTCGCGTTGAAACGGCAAAGGGCGGCAAACTTCCATCGCCGCGACACCAACCCGAGCAGTCAATGCACCATTAATGATACCCTCACCAAAGCGACGTGAAATCTTTGACAACATTCCGCCCCCTGCGACCGAACTTATTAAGTCGTCCCCAACTGCGACAGCCCCCGTCGCGACAAGATGCGCGAGTACCGTTCGCGTTAGCCGCCAATTGCCAAGCGTTCCGGACCGGCCCCCATAAATTTCGGCAATGCGCCGGATCATGCGCATGTTCGACGCCAATGCGGTGACGAGGTCAGCCAATGCCAGAGGCACGATTGCCGTAACCGTCGCGACCTGTCTGGCGGCGGCTTCAATCTCTTTGCGCGCGGCCTTGTCCAATGGAACCAACAACTCTGTCTCTGCAAGTCCAAGCAAACCGTCCGCGTCCAGAACTTCGCCTTTGCGTTCCCTAAGTCTTTCGCGGGCCCAGGAAAGGTCATGGCGTCCAGAATAAAGCCGCTCCAGACCAGCGATGACCGCTCTGGCAGCGTCTAAATCGCTTTCTGCAAAAGCACGCGTTGCCTCGTTGTGCAGGCGATCCAACCGTTTCAGGCGCCGAAAACCAACCCATTCTCGCACAGCAATTGCCAGCACAACCAATACAAACAGGCTGGTCAGGCCAAGCGCGACATACCCCAGAATTTCGTTTCGCCCCAGCAAGCCCTGCACGAAATCCCAAGCCCAAACGGAAAGCGCAAAGGAAAAAATTGCAGCAACCAGCCACCAGAACAATCTGGCAAGCAAGGATGGGCAACGTGCGCCCAGTGACACAACGGTTTGCATTGCCTGTCCTGATGGCAAAATCTCTGGAACTGGTGGCGCAGATGCAGGTGTAACCTCTGCAACCTGACCTTCCAGATCGATAAGTACCGGGCCGTTTGATTTTGCCATCAAGTCTCTCCGTTCGTGCGCCACTGATAACAGATATCTGGCAGCTTTTCGTCATTGCCGGAGCCATCCGTGCGAGTAACTTCTTGAAATCCCTCGCGTAGATAAAATTGCCGGGCGTCCGTGTTTGCCAAAAATGTCCAGAGCGTCAGCATTTCTTCTTCTGCTTTGGCGCGTGCGATCAAAGCCCGCCCGATGCCTTGCCCGCGCATCTCGTCACTCAGGTAAAGTGCGTGAACGAACCCTGCGTCACGCGCCAGAAACCCTGCAACATTATGCTTGCGTGCAACCGTAACCCAGCCGCGCGCAATCATGGAATCTGCGAATCCGATTGTTTCAACTCGTGTGTACAGCTTTGGAACCCATTGCGTGTTTTGCAGCCAACTATGCAAAATCAGGCCAACCTCCTGCGCATCTTTTGCCTGGGCTGTTTCCAAAACCGGGCTCATAACTTGTCACCGAACAGAAACTGGGCCGCCTTATCCAGCCTGATATGAGGCGGGCCTTCGCCCGGTTTCAGCTTCATCGGTGCAGGTGCAAAGGACATGATCTTGTAGTCGGCATCCAACCACTCTTTTGCACCTTCGCGGGCAGGCGACAGCAAGGTGGCAGTGTCATCTGGCAATTCCCCCGGGTACAAAGCTGCCTGTTTGCCCCCGTCAAGCAACCTGCCGCGTACACAATCAAGCTCTTCCCCGTTATGATCCAGCGTTTCTTCGACTGTCGCGCGCAGCGCGGCGATCGACATAGCCGCCGTTTCAGCCCCTGCAAAATCAGCACGATCATGCGCGTCGCGCACCAAAGCGTCCATGATTGCAGTGAGACGCGGATGCTGCCGGTGGTGCAGATGGTCCGCCTTTGTTGCGGCGAACAAAATCTTTTCAACCCGTTTACCGCGCAATATCTGAGCGAGGAAGCCGTTTTTGCCGGGTCGAAAAGCCATCAGAACTTCGGCCATCGCACGACGCATATCTTCAACGGCTTCAGGGCCTTTATGGATTGCACCAAGCGCGTCAACCAATACAACCTGACGGTCGATCTTTGAAAAGTGATCTCTGAAAAAAGGCTTTATAACGCTTGATTTATACGCTTCAAATCGCCTTTCCATCTCACCCCACAGGCTACGCCGTTGCGGGCGTTCTGGTTTATTCAATGGCGCAAACGTCAAAACCGGAGAGCCCTCCAACTCGCCCGGGAGCAAAAACCGCCCCGGCGTGCAGTCTGAAAACCCTGCTTCCCGGGCTGCTTTCAGATACTCGGTAAAGCCTGCTGCGAGATTCTGAGCAGAAGGCTCATCCAAAGCAACGTTGGGATCAACGGCTTGTGCCTGCTTCAAATAGGCCTGTGCCATATCACGCGATTTAATCTTATCTAGGGTTTCCTTTGACCACACTTCATAGGATTTGCTGAGAAGCACCAAATCCAACAGCCATTCACCGGGATAGTCCACGATATCAAGATGCACAGTTCTGGGGCCTGAGAACACACCCAGAAATCCTGTAGATTGCACGCGGAGTGACAGGCGCAGTTCACTTACTGCGCGGGTGCTTTCGGGCCAGCGCGGAGAGGACGAGGACAACGCACCGAGATGTGTTTCATAGTCAAAGCGCGGGACTGTGTCATCCGGTTGTGGTTGCAGGTACGCAGCCCGGATCGTGCCATTAGCGGCCCCGAGCAACTGGGGCATTCGTCCACGTTCAAGCAAGTTCGCAATAAGGGACGTGATAAAAACAGTTTTCCCTGCTCGCGACAGCCCTGTCACGCCGAGACGCACCACCGGTTCAAACAAAGCTTCAGAGGCGTCGGCGCTCAGATTTTCAATGCTGCGCGTCAAACTTTCTACAATATCACCAATACCCAAACAGCTAACCTCACATTAACATCACGAAAGATAAGCAGAGCCAGAGGTGAAAACCACCCTTTGGTTAAATTTGAGAGTTTGGGAAGAATTTCAAAACAGAGGCGCGTACCGCGCCACATTTTCTGGCACTTCGTGCGGTATTGCGCTCCGCGCGGGGATATTTGAAGGATAAAGAAAATATGCAGACTCTGCTCAATTGCAAAATCTGCGCCTAAAGGTTATCGGGGGGATATGCCCCGATTTGCCTTGAAAATTGAGTATAGTGGTGCCCCGTTTTACGGATGGCAACGTCAGAAAACCCATTCTTCCGTACAACAGACGGTGGAAGACGCGCTGGCGAAGATGGCGGCTGATGATCCATCCCTTGTTGCGGCAGGACGAACGGATCGCGGCGTGCATGCAACCGGACAGGTTGCCCATTGCGATCTGAAACGCAACTGGGATTTGTTTCGGCTTTCAGAAGCGTTAAATTATCACTTGAAACCCTGGCCCGTTGCTGTTGTGGATGTCGCTAAAGTTGAGGACAATTTCAGCGCCAGGTTTTCAGCGGTTGAGCGTCAATATCTGTTTCGGATTGTCAATCGGCGCGCGCCTATGACTTTTGAGGCCGGACAGGTCTGGCAAGTCTCGCAACATCTTGAGCTTGCGCCGATGCGGGAAGCCGCTGGCCACCTGCTGGGGCTTCATGATTTTACCACGTTTCGATCTGTAATGTGTCAGGCGAAATCGCCTGTTAAAACGCTTGACGAGTTACGTATTGAGGAATTCGAGCTGCCGCATGGCCGGGAATTCAGGTTTTACGTGCGTGCCCGAAGCTTTTTGCACAATCAAGTGCGCAGCCTCGTCGGATCACTTGTTCAGGTTGGGCGCGGCAGTTGGAGCCCTGATGATATGCGCCTGGCACTTGAAGCGTGTGACCGTTCGGCCTGCGGACCCGTCTCGCCCCCCCATGGGCTGTATCTTTCTGCTGTGCAATACGAAGAGGACCCCTTTGCAAAGATCTCCGATACGGCTTGAGTGCTAGTTTGATGATCCCAGGTGGCGTGCTTTAAACCGAGCAATTTCACTTTCAGTTGGTGAGTTGCCGGTAAAGGTTTCAATATAGGCAGGCATTCTTTCGATCCGTTTTGATTTTGGTTCCTCAACCATCATCGCGATATACCCGACTTGTGTATAATAGATTGCAGACGCCCGAATATCAGACTGGAAAGGGTTGAAACCATGCCGAACGAACATATCGGTGATCGCCTTGACCCGCGTCTGATCAGCAATTTCTAGTTTTGTCTTCAGGTTGGGCGCACTTTGTGCCCAGTTTCGAATGGCAAAATCGAGCTTAGCGTCAAACAGGTCCTCATCGAGCCAGCAATCGAATAGGTTAAACAATGCTTCGGCTATCGAAACCGCATGTTGCCGCGTCTGAGCGACGAGATTTCCGGTATTCTTTGCATCCCAACGCGCAATTAACGCATCAAGCAATGCTTCACGGTCTTCAAAGTGCCAATAGAAGCTCGGACGGGACATCCTGACTGCTTTTGCGAGCGGTAAAATTTTCACCGCTTCCACACCAGAAGTCACAAGCAATTGATAGGCTGCGTCAAGCCAAAGATCTGCCGACCCGCGCCAGCCTTTTGGATTTTCATTCATGGCGTTTGCTTATCATTACGCAGGATTGAAGCGCAAGCAAACTCGACACTTGTGTTGAAAGCGCTGAAATACGCAACCATACAGAACGACAGCCGCAAACGACTTTCCGTCCTAGATTTTGCCTTTTGCCCCTTAGTGCACACTTCCGCTTGGGGCGGGCAAACCTTCAATGACCACATTTACGCAGGCGATTTTGCCGCTTAGCACGGCTCGGCTCAGAGCCGCATCAAGGTCTGCCAGATCGGTCACATGTTCACCATGAGCACCCAGAGCTGCGGCGGCTTTGTCATAGCGAGCGTCACTTAACTGACAGCCAATCAGGCGATCAGGTCCATAGTCGCGCAGCTGTATCTGATGCTCGGCATTCCAGCGTTGGTCATTGCCGATCACAACGATAAAGGCACTGTTTTCCCGCGCGGCTGTTTCAAATTCAGCAAAGTGAAACCCGACTGTCCCATCCCCCATCAAGGCGAAAACCGTCGCATCGGATTTTGCTTTTTTTGCAGCAACACCGTAGCAAAGTGCGCCGCCAATCGCGCCGGACGGGCCGTTGATAAGTCGATAGGTCGGGCTTGTGCAGGCCTGGCTCCACTGGCCAAATTCACCACCGTCACTGATCACAACTGACTGCGCCGCTTGCGCGATCTGCTTTTGAACCGCGATACAGAGGTCAGAAGAGGTGATTTTACCGCGCTGTTTCGCATCTGCTGCGGAAAAATTTCGCCTTGCGAGGCGTGACGCAACTTTCGCGCGCCAATCCTTGCGGGCATTTAAGCCCGGGCCTTTTTCGATGAGCGTCAACGCCGCATCGCGCGGATCAGCCACAACCGCAAAGGTAAGCTTTTCCCCAAGGTTCAATTTCGCCTGGTCAATTTTTGCGTTCTCCGGATCGATCACGATCCAATTTGAGTCAGTTAACGCCCCAAAACCAAGACTGAAATCTATCGGTTTTCCCAAGCTGACAATCAAATCAGCATGTTCAAAAGCTTTCGCAAAATCGCCCAGCGCCGGATCATTCAGGCCACGTGGGCTTTCCATAGCAACGACTGGCGCATCAATTGCATCCGCCAGTTTCGTCAAAGTGCTGCCCGCGCGCGTATTACTCATCGAGGGGCCGCACAAAATCAAAGGGGCCTTTGCCATAGCCAGCGCCTTCAGTAAGGCCGTTACCTCTGAAGCGTTCATCGGGTTTGGGTGCGAACGTAAATCCTGCGCGTTAGGCAACTCTGCGCCACGCGCGTCCCCCTCCAAAACATCAGACGGAAGCGCGACATGCACCGGACCGGGCCGACCAGACAAAGCCGTCTGTAACGCAACTGCAATTACGGTTCCAAGCTCAATCGCTGAATTCGCCCGAACCGAAAGCTTTGTAAGGGGTGCTGTCATCGGAACCTGATCAAGCTCCTGAAAGGCTCCTTGCCCATCCTGTGAAAGTGGCGAGTCACCAGTAAGTAACAAAACAGGGCTTTCAGACTGGCGCGCAGTGTAGAGCGGGCCCAATGCGTTCGCCGCACCGGGCGCTGCGGTGACAAGACAGACGCCAATCCCGCCTGTTAGCTGCGCGTAGGCATCTGCCATAAACACTGCGGCCGCCTCGTGACGCGTATGGATAATTTCTATGCCTGCATCAATACACGCATCATAAACCGGCATGATCTGATTGCCCGACAGGGAAAATATCCGGTCGACGCCGACGAGCGCCAGTGTCTGCACTAATAGATCAGCGCCTCTCATACCAAATTTCCTTAAAACTTTCTCAGCTCATTATTGACAAACCATATTGTTAAGACTTTCTTAAATAAAGCCTCATCTTTTTACATGCTTTATAATTTACTCTTACATGAAAGTGCTGAAACGCGATGTCCATAAGAATGCTGAAAACGCTGATCGCAGTTGAGGAAAATGGAACGTTCAGGGCTGCCGCAGACACTGTTTTTGTCACACATGCCGCTGTAAGCCAGCAGATGAAAGCACTGGAAGAAACATGGAGTATCGCGATATTTGATCGTTCCAAAAGAACACCAGAACTGACTCCTATTGGTCGTGCCCTGGTCGTGAAGGCACGCGAGGTCGTCGAGGCCTATGAAAACCTCGTTCCTTCTGTTCTGGGGGATAGTGGATTGCATGGTGAATTGCTGCTGGGTGCCGTGCCAACAACGCTGACAGGTCTTGTCCCACTCGCAATTTCGATCCTCAAAGAAAGCTATCCTGACCTTCGTGTTAGGGTGATCCCCGGCCTGACGAACGAATTGTTACGCCAGATTGAACGGGGGAATATGGATGCGGCAATCATCTCTCGTCCAAACTTGATACCTCAGGGCGATGATTGGCGCGACATTGCATCAGAGCCGCTCCAACTTATTGCCTCGCATGAAACAGAAAGCGACGATCCTATTTTTCTGTTGAAAAACAATCCTTTCATCAGGTTCTCTCGGGACGCCGTTGTTGGCGGTATGATCGAAAACTGGCTTCAGGATCAAAAACTCAAAGTGTATGACAGCATGGAGTTGGAGAGCCTCGAAGCGATTTCGAGCATGGTCCTGCGTAACCTTGGCGTTTCGATCACACCAAAACGCAGCGTGCAAAACATGAACCCTCTGCCCCTTAAACGGCTGCTATTACCGGGCGCCGCACCGGCCCGGCAACTTGGACTGATAAACCGCTCCAACAGTATAAAAACAAATGTAATAGTGGAAATGCACAAAACACTTTTGAACGCGGTAGGCATTGGACGTTTGATTTCGAACACTTCTATCAAAGCCACGCAGAATGACCACTGAGTTTCTTCTGCTGCTGGCTGCGGGCGCTGTTGCTGGTGGATTTATCAATGGGCTTGCTGGCTTTGGGACAGCACTGTTTGCGCTTGGGTTCTGGCTTCAGATCATGCCGCCGGTACAAGCCGTTTCCATCGTCGTAGTCGTCTCAGCCGTAAGCGGCGTGCAGGGCGTCTGGCTCGTGCGCCATTCGATATTAAGGCAACCCAAGCGGCTTGCCCGATTCCTGGCATCAGGAATAATCGGTATCCCAATTGGCGTTGCAACACTGGCGATGCTTGATCCCACGATCCTGAAACTATTGATCGCTGGTTTTCTGATACTCTATGGTGGTTTCTTTTCGTTTCGAAAGGCGCTCCCTAAATTTGAGCGCCCAACACCGCTGGTCGATAGCGCTATTGGCTTTCTTGGGGGTATTCTTGGCGGGGCAGCATCGCTTTCGGGTGCCCTGCCAACAATGTGGTGTTCGATGCGCCCATGGCCCAAGGCAGAAACACGCGCTGTGCTACAACCCTTTAACGTTGTCATTCTTGGTCTGACATCCGTCATGTTTGCGGTCAAAGGCGTTTACACTTGGGAAAGCTTAACACTTATCGCTACAGCCCTTCCCCTGACGATGGCCAGCGCACAAATTGGCATTGTCGTTTTCAAACGGCTAGCTGATGATCAGTTTCGCAGGCTGATAATTGCGATGATGTTTCTCTCTGGATTAGTGTTATTTTTTCGAGAAATCCTATGATAATCGCCTTGTTTCACTCAACAAAAACATGAACCACCTGCACGGCGTTGTTGGCAAAGCCAGCGACATCCCAGGGTGGTTCAAGCGGTTGCACATTGCCTTCTGCGTCTGTTGCCCGGCATCTGAGAACATGAGCACCGGGCGTTGCATCCCAGTCAAACGTCCACTTTTTCCAAGCATAACGGTCTTCGCTGTTTTCAAGGTTTGCGGGGTGCCAAACACCAGAGACCTCGACTTCCACTTTCTCAATAGGAGTGCCTGCACCCGACCAAGCCCGCCCAACCAGCTCAGTCGGCCCTGTATTCACGTAACGTTTGCGTGACGTCCAGTCGGGCACACCGGGTGGCACCATCAGTGATTTTATCCGCATCGTCGTAATTGGGCGCCCCGGGTCTTCATCGCTTTCGCGGTATTGGTATGTTCGAACCTGTTGAAAACCGTCGTAGGGATTGGTCAGGGCGGTAATCTCGGTAAGCCATTTCACGCTCGCCATGCCGTACCAACCCGGCACTACAATACGTAACGGCGCGCCATGTTGCGGGAGGAGCGGTGCGTCGTTCATTGCGTAAACCAGCAGGACGTCAAGTTCTTTCATCTGTGCAAGGGTCAGGCTGCGACCAAAAAAATGCCCACACCCTTTGTCGAACCCATAATCCGCACCATGAAACGATATCTCAACAACATCCGCGCTTGGCTTCGCTTTTCCGATCAACGGTGCAAGCGGTGTCCCTGTCCATTCAGATGTGCCAACCGCTTCATACATCCAAGGCATGGAATAAGACCGTGGCGACACACCCGCACGCCCATTTCCGGCGCATTCCAGCGTGACCGGCATTGTGATTTTCGGCAATGCCTTAATCTCGGCCATGGTCAGATTGAAAGGCGTATTAAAAGAACCATTGAAGGACAGGGAATGTGCCCCCTCGTCTATCAGCGGAACGTCAAAATGATTCAAAAGGTAGTGTGCCCCGGTCGGCGTTATATCGAGCGCAAGCGTTTCAAGAAGCAGACCAGAATTTCTGTTCGCAAGGCCGACTTCCGCTTCGCTAAACACACCATCCTGAGTGACCACACACCCTGAATAAGGTTCAAATGGATTATGTTCTTTGTTCATCTGACTACCTATCCGATCAGTTCATCATTTTTGTCATCTGTTTCACCAAAGCGTTTCAACGTTGCTGGCTTGGTACCCTCGTAAGCCCTTTCAATGGTTGCAGAAATTTTCGCGTTTTCACGCTCAAAAAGGCAATTCCCATCCAAATCTGACGCCACAATGAACGGGCCCATTTTTTTGCACCTGATCACCCACATGGCTTGGGCAAGACCAAGTTCTTCGTTCCAATGAACGGCCTCAACATTTTCTATGCCACGCCCCAAAAGCGCACCGGTCCCGTAGCCAACGGTGCTGAGATAGATGGCGCCATTTGGTACAAAGTAGTTTTTGTAATCCTTGCTGCTCATACCGCCCTTGCCGATGACCAGTTTTGCGCCGGATTTGGCCAACCATTCGGGCAGCCATTTCGCAAATCGGAAAGAGGCCGTTGCCGTGACCGCCCCCATTTCAAAACTACCATCCGCGTTTATGCGGGCCGCTGGAGAACAGTGAAAATTCGCGGCACTTTCGCCGGGTAACTCCAGCGGTATGTTCGCCTTGTCTTCAAGCGCACGCTTGTAGACGCCTTCACGCGCCGTATACATTAGCCCGTCCAGGTAGACGATGTCACCAAGCTGCAGTTCCGCTAACGCCTCTGGCGTTGGTGTTGTGCTCAGGCGGATTTCTCGTGGCTTTCGGGCATCTCCCATTCCACAGTCTCCCGGCGTTGATAATCAGTAAACCAATTTGGATCCGTACGATGTTCTACACGTCCATCGGCAAAAACACGTGCCACGGCACGGCGCGACGACAGGCAAAACGCATGAACAGACATTTGCATTCCGCCTGTGTGGCAATAGCCCACTTCGATATGCGCATCGATGACCATGGATTTGCCAACAAACCCCATTGCGCCCATGCCGATGGAGTTGCCTAACTCCTTCAGCTCCAGCTCCAACTCAGCAACTTTAGGGTCCGAGTTACGGTCTCCTACAGTGCGCAGACAGGCGGCGCGTTTTCCCAACACCATACAGGTGTCTTTGCACCCGCCGAGCCCAATGCCAATGATCGCTGGCTGGCAAGCCAGTCCGCGTTTACCAAAGGCAACAATACTGTCGAGGTAGAACCGCCTTATCCCCTGTATCCCGTCAGATGGAAAAAGCATCCGGTAGTCTGTGCCAAACAAGCCACCTTTGTGAACGGTGATCAGATCAATCCATTCGCCACCCGGCTCATACCCATATTCGATTTCCGGAGCGCCAATACCAACATTGTTGTCATGGTCCGTACGCCACAGGGGATGCACCCTGTTTGGCCGCAGGGGAACGCCATTTGTGGCGTTTGCGGTCGCCCGGCGCAATGCTGCTTCCAGTGCAATCGGCCCACCCTCGATCTGGGTTTCATTGCCCATCTTAACGTACCAACGCGGCGTTCCTGTATCGCCACACATTGCACGGCGATCTTCCTTAGCGACTTCATAGTTTTCAAGCATCGCCTGAAGCACAAAAGAGGATAGATCACCGTCCTCTACCTTGGCTGCAGCTTTGAGCCCTTCAAGGTAGTCGTCCGGAATCTCGATGGCGGCTTTGTCCATCAGGGTTTCAGCTGTCTTTTGGATCAGATCAATTGAGATCATAGTTTAGCCTCCACCAATGTTTCGGGTTCGCCTTCGGGCAAAATCGATTCCCCCGGCTTGATGATCGAAAACTTCACCTTTTCACGCGAAACTTCGACCGTATCGCGTGTTTTGCGTGCGACTGTGAAAAAAGAACTCTCCATCGTGCCACTTTCAGGAAAATCTTCGCGAAAATGCGCACCGCGAGAGTTCTCACGCACGAGCCCCGCTTTAGCGATCACACTCGATATATCACACAGTGAGCGCATATTCAGCCAATCATGCCAGGTCAGATTGAACGCCAGATTGCTGGGATCGACACCTATGGTCATCAATTCGTCGGAAATTTCAGAAACCCGCGCTATTCCGCGCTCCATTCCGGCGCGTGTACGCATCACACCGACATCTTCCCACATCGCTTCTTGCAGGGTGTGACGCAGCGCCTGAATGATTGCAGGTTTTCTGGAAAACGGGTGCTGCGCGCGCACAACCTCTGCGCTCAGGACTGCTTCATCCGGATCTCGCTGCGCATTCATTTTGCGGAGGTCCAACCCCATGATGTCACCCGCAACACCACCATAAACGGTTGAGTTTGCAACGCCATTTCCGCCAAGCCGGTTTGAGCCATGCGCACCACCTGCGTCTTCACCCGCGACATATAAACCTTCCATTGCGGTGCGTGTATCAGGGTCAACCACAACGCCACCCATAAAATAGTGCGCCGTTGGAACAACCTCAACCTTACCACCTGCCAGATCAAAGCCGCTGTCAGCACAACGCTTGACCATACCGCTGAATTTCTTGCGCACGTTTTCTGGACCTAGATGTGACATAGAGATGTAAACACCACCGTTTTCAGAGGTATTATTTTTACGCATTTCCGTATAGATACCACGGCTGACAACATCACGTGTCGCCCGCTCTCCAAGTTGGTCGTAGTCAAACATGAACCGGTTTTCACTGCTGTTCAGCAAATAGCCCCCTGCGCCACGCAACCCTTCCTCAAGCACTGTGCCGGTCATCTTGGTATGGGCTCCAGCCAACAAACCAGTCGGGTGGAACTGCACCATTTCCATATCTCGCAGCGGAAGACCTGCACGCAGCGCCATTGCAAGACCATCCATCGTCTTGTCACCGGATGGTGTATGATACTTATACATCGTGGGGCCGCCACCTGTGCCCATCATCACGCATTTGGCACGTATAAATCGAAACTTTCCAGTCCGCATATCGATGAACAAGACACCTGCAAGTGCGGATCCGTCTTTCGTCGGGATCAGCCCAATCGCGCGATGTTCCTGAAGCTTTTCGATGGGCCGCGAGAGAACCTGCTCCATCAGGCGGCTGATAATCTCGATCCCAGTCAGGTCACCCTTATGTACCGTGCGATCGGCGGTCTGTCCGGCAAAGGCCTTTTGGTGCAACGATCCGTCAGGATTGCGATCAAAGAAGCATCCAACTTCGTTTTCCAGTTCACGCACACGTACTACTGCTTGTTCGCAAAGTTTCCAGGCCATGTCCTGATTTGGCAGCCATTTGCCGCCGTTAATCGTATCCATAAAGTGGCGTTCAACGGTATCGCCGCCGCCAAGCGCAACATTGTATCCGCCCTGCACCATTCGGGTGCAGCCGCATTTGCCAATCAACCCTTTAACAGCAATCGTAATTCTGGTGCCTTCCGGGGCTGTCTGCTGTGCATGAAGGGCGGCAAACATACCTGCGCCACCCGTACCAAGAATCAAAATATCAGTGTCGTGACGCTCGATATCGCTTGCCATTTGCATTGTTTACACCACCCGCAAGAAAAACAATCCAGAGACCAGAAATGCCCCGGCGACGGCAACCGCTGCAAAGGTTTTTTGCCTGTCTGACCATGGCAACCATTCCATCGCCATCAACCGAAAACCACCAAGAAAATGTACGGCCAAGAGAAAAACCAAACCAAACTCGGCAAGTTTGACCATCGGGCTTTCTGTTAGAGTCAGGAAATTATCCAGGCTTTCAGGCTGGGTAAGTGCCTTTGACAAAATATAAAAATGTGCTGGTAGAAAAAGCGCCAGAGCAAGACCAGAAAGGCGGTGCAGCGCGTAAGCAAACCAAAGGGGATGCGCCCGGTGTTTACGGATCATGTTAGTGTCACGGCCAAAACAGCGCGCGCCCCCATAAAAAGAAGAAGCAGACTGACAACTAAGGTAAGTATGTTGAGAGCTGGACGCTTCAGACCAAGCGTTTCATGAACAATGACCCTTAAGCCAATTGCAGCGTGCAAAGACACCGCGACGACAAAGCTGCCATAGAAAAGAAGCCACCAAATACTGCCTTGCGTACGGCTGAGTATTTCAGCCGTGCTCAACCCACCTTGAACCGCATAGATCATCACAGCGATATGCCCCAACGTCAGCGGTGCCATTATGAGCGCGGTGAGGCGTTGAAGCATGTAAAGACGGACACCCAGCATCAACTACACCCTCTTCTTGAAAAATGATTTGGTAGTCGCTTTCTTAAGCTCGGCGATTGCCTTCATCGGGTTAAGTTCGTTGGGGCAGAATACTGTGCAACTTCCCTGGCTATGACAGTTGTGGCAACCGCCCGCGCCGGAAACAGCCTCAAGAATAGCGTTTTGACCACTGTCTTTGGCGTCGTTGAAAAGCGTCCAAGCCCTTTGAAGTGCCGCAGGCCCAAGGTAGTCAACGTTGCCAGCGACAGTGTCGCATGCGGAATAACAAACAGAACAATTTATACATTCTATTCCAGCATTCGCCTCGGCACGCATGGTGCTATCCGGGTTTATCGTTTCGATCGGTTCGTCGCGCGTTTTGGTCGGGTGGTGCAGCCCTTCCGCCGCGATCCATTTGTCGAAAAACGGGTCCATATCTGTCGCAAGGTCCTTGATCACCGGCAGATTGCGCAACGGGGCCACCTCCAGCTTGTTGCCGTTCATAACTTTTTTCACATGGGTCCGGCACGTCCAGCGCGGCACTCCATTCACCATCATGGCACAGGACCCGCACATCCCGACCCGGCAGGCATAACGATACGATAAGGTTGCATCCAGATTTTGCTGAATCCACGACACCACATCCAGAATTGTCTGGCTATCCTGGGCAGGTACATGAAAGACTTCGAAATGCCCGCTGAGCCGATCTCCGCGCCAGACTGACACTTCCAACTCATCGCAGTTCGCTGACACGCTATGCTCCGTTCATCCGTCTCTAAAAGAGGATCAGTGAAGGAAACATAATAGGAAGAAAAGCTAACAGAAAGGAATAAATACTAATTGTTATTATAAGGAAAAATTACACGCGTGGTCTTCTTTATTTTGTCCGCCACTTTAAGTTTCACCTGTACAAACAAGAAAAACCGGTCGATCACCATAGCGGAAAGATACCTGATGTTAACGCTTTACTATGCCAAAGGGACCGCAGCACTGGCAGCTCATATAGTGTTAGAGGAAGCAAAAGCTGACTACAAAGCCCAGCTTATCGATTTTTCTAAGATGGAACAGCAATCGCCAGAGTATCTGGCGACAAACCCAAAAGGGCGTGTTCCAACACTCAAAACTCCGCAAGGCTTGCTAACAGAAACGCCAGCGATATTGGCGTACATCGCCCAGACCCACCCTAACGTAAATCTCGCGCCTAAGGACCCCTTTGAATTTGCAACGGCTCAGGCGTTTAACATTTATCTGGCAGCAACTGTCCATGTTGCTCACGCGCATAAAATGCGCGGCCACAGATGGTCTGACGATCCGGATGCACACAAAAGCATGACAGCGAAAGTCACGGGAAACATGGCCGAATGCGCAAGAATGATTGAAGTCCACTATTTCAAAGGACCGTGGGTCTTAGGAAATACGTATTCAATCTGTGATCCTTATCTTTTTACGGTCTCGCAATGGATGACCGCAGACGGTGTAAACCTTGATGAATTTCCAATCATCAAAGAACATTCCGAAGCAATGAAAAAACGGGCGGCGGTCCAGAGGGTTATGGAATTGCATGAATAGCTGTAGACCCTAGCAAATTGACCTAAGCTGTATCGGATATCGCGCTCGTATCTCCGCATCTGTTTCGCGTGAGATAGAGGTGCTCACGGTCTTTCTCCAAAAGTGCGATGTAGGTCCGACAAATTCTTGGCGCGGTGCCAGTCCATCAGGTTATCAATCTCAGGTACGTCACTGTATCCGCTGATCGAGTCAAACTTCTGACGAATTTCGCTCAATGACATCGGGTTTTGCGGTGCACCTTTCGGATATGCACGAACAGCAGAAACCTTTTGACCGGACTTCAACTGAACGACCAAGCGGTCTGGTTGGTCCGGGTCATAATTTAAAGCAGAGCGATTTGCCGGTTGTGGCGCAACGGTGATTTTTTCAATCAAGGCTGAAAGCTCTGGGGTTTCGCGGGACACGTCGTCCAAATCGTCTAAAGAGAAACGGCCGCGCAAGAGGGCTGTTGCTACGCTAAACGGTACGCTGAACAAAGATTCAAATCTTGATGCCGGCTTGCCATAAGGCAAGATTGCATGATGAAAATCGGGAAGCTGGGCCTGCACCGACATGATCTGAGAAGGTTCTATCTTGCCTGCAATTTCCAACGCACAGTCAACCAAACGATGCGTGTATCCACAGGCAGGATATGCCTTTAACACGATCCCCCAATGTTCCAGCGCTTTGCCATTGATCTGCGTGATCGCGGCGTCAAGTCGCGACACGTCCCCATGCGCCATGAGATGAACAAACCCCTTTGGCCCATCCAGAACGCCCGGATGCCCTGTCATCCCCTGTTCAGCCAGAAGTGCCGCCATAAGCCCGTCGCTCGCCGCAAACCCGGCCTGCAAAGGTTTGGCAGAACTTCCAAATTGGCAGGTGTAGCCGCAAGACCGCGATATCGCGAGCGACATTGCATTCGCCGTCTGATCTGCATTTAGCCCGATCAAGCGGGAGACCGCGGCCGCAACACCGATCACACCAAGCGTCGCAGTAGAGTGCCAGCCTCGATTGTAGTGTTCAAAATTAAACGCCTCACCAAAACGCGCGATGAGTTCAAAGCCAGTATTGTAAGCAGCTAGAATAACCTCGCCACTTATGTCTCTGTCCATCGCAACGGCCCATAAGGCAGGCAACAGCACGGCACTTGGGTGTGTGTTTCCGGGCTCTTCCCAGTCGTCAAAATCCAATGCATGTGACGCAGTGGCATTGCACAAAGCAGCGTGCGGCGGCGACAAATAAAGGCCAGTTCCGAAAACCACAGCAGGTCCCACACCGAAACCGGTAACCGTTTGACGCGTTCGGACGGAAACTTCCTCGCCCCGCCCTGCCAAAATGCAACCCATCAGATCGATACCTGCACCGCGAATAAGATTCTGCGCTTTTTCAGCCGGTTCGGGAAGTTCGCAAAGAGCTTCCGCGATATGGAACAGGCGGCTCAAACCCCAACTCCCTTTGGTTGACGCAGATGTGCTATCCCCTTTTGTTCGACAAAACCCGTCGTGGCCTCCCACAGGTGGTCGCCATAAAGGACGGGTGCGAAAGGTTCTCCACAGCCTTCAAGGGGTGCGATCACCGTATTGATCGAAGGTTCAAAAAAGAACGGTACAGAGTATCGCCGCTGGCCATTGCCAATAACCCGATGAATGGTCGCTTTGATCGCGCCACCCGTCCAACGCTGCAGAAGCTTGCCAAAATTCACGGTTAGTGTTCCTTCTTTAGGTGGAACCATTATCCATTCACCGTCGCGGGTTTTTGCCTGCAGCCCTTCAACGCCGTCCTGCGCCAGAAGTGTGATGAACCCGCTATCCATATGAGCCGCACCCAGAAGATAGCGTTGTTCGCCTTTATACTCGGCCCAAAAATCTTTGTCCTCGCTGCCAAAGCTTTCGCTGGGGCGCGGCGGATAATGGATCATTCTCAATGTTGAAGTGCCATTCTGAAACGCCGCGTCAAACTGCATTTCGGGTAACGAAAGCGCCCGTGCGATGGACCGCATCAACGCGCCGCCGGTCTTGGACATCGCTCCATAGTACTGTTCGGCCGCCACCCGCCACGTGGGTAAATCCGGCAGTGGAGTCAATTCTGTCAGCGGGTCCAGCGGGTCAGGAACTCGGGTTTTGTCGATAATATCCGCGCCAATATCAATACCTTCCTTGTAAGTCGGATATCCATTTTGAAGCGGGAACCAGCCACGATAGACGTTCATATTTTCGGGCACAAAATTCTTGCGGGTAAGTGTACGTTTTTCAGAATCCGGCAATTCAAAAATTGAAAGCAAATCCTTGCGCAAATCCCGCGAAAGACAATCATCAGGTAGGCCCGTGATCGTCATGAACCCTATTTCACCGGCAGCACGAAATATTTCCCTGTCAACCAGATCACGAGCGTCACTTGGGCCGTCAAACAATGAGGCAATGTCGATTTCGGGTATCATCATCTTTGCTCCGGATACGCATTCTTTCTTTTGGTCAGGTTAGAACAGTTTTTAAGTTAAAAATACGGTGGAAAATTACATGATGATCATTCCACTAGGGATTTATAGATATATGAAGGCGCATGGGCTGAAATACATGTAAGTTTCGAGGCGTGGCACGTCATCAGAGTTTCACGCGCGCAGCAGAAGAACTGAATGTGCAGCAACCTGCGATCAGCCGTCAGATGAACGCGCTGGAAGAAGAATTAAATGCAGCCTTGTTTGTCCGCCTAAGTGCGACAATTTCATCCGATCACCGATATCTCCTGACTTCCTGCGTGGTTTCTCTTTAGGATAAGCAGATGCGCAAGAAGCACGGCTAAATCGATTTTCGGTGATCTACAAATGGAAAAACAAAACCCAAAAACTGCCATTGTTTTAGGTGCTTATGGTCTGATTGGGTCCGCTTGCCTTAGTGCTTTGAAACAGGAAGGTTACAGGGTCATCGGTGTTGGCAGGTCGCGTTCTGCGGGGCTTCGGTGTGACCCGAAAATCGGATGGCTTGAACGGGATATTTCAAAGGTACCTGTAGATACTTGGAAAGATGACCTGAAGGGCGCGGACATTGTTGTAAATGCCTCTGGCGCGCTACAGAGTGGCGCCAAAGACAGCCTTTCTGGCATTCATGAAACAGCAGTAGCTAGATTGGTTTCCGCACTGGAAGGCACAGCCACGTTGCTTATTCAAATTTCTGCTGCCGGTGTTTCAGACTCCGCAACGACGGAATTCTTCAGATCAAAAATGCGCGGTGATCGGATGATCATGCAGTCAAACCTTGCATGGATTATCTTACGCCCAACCTTAGTGCTCAGCATACAAGCATACGGGGGAACCGCGCTTTTACGGGCAAGTGCCGCTTTTCCAATGATCGGTGTAAGCGTGTTTCCCGATGCTCCTTTTCAAACCGTTTTCGTTGAAGACGTAGCGCAAGCCGTGGTCCAAGCCGCGAATGGAGAGATTCCGACAGGGACCGTGGCCGATCTTACAGAAGAGGAAACCTGGTCATTTCAAACAGTTAACAAGATGGTCCGCGGATGGCTGGGGTTTAAGCCATGGATGTTTACCCTGTCTGTTCCCGCGCCGCTGCTTCGGCTGACTGGCCTTTGTGCAGATGCGCTCGGATGGCTTGGATGGAGACCCCCGCTGCGTTCAACTGCACTTAAAGTTCTGGCCGATGGTATCAAAGGGGACACTAAGATATGGGCAAACGCGGGCGGGCTAAAATGCCGCTCTCTTGTTGAAACACTGGACGCCATACCAGCAACAACCCAAGAGCGTTGGTTTGCCCGTCTCTATCTGCTTTTGCCAATTGCGATTGCAACATTGTCGGTTTTCTGGATCATCTCAGGATTGGTTGGCCTTGCTGAAAATCAAAAGGCGCAGGTTTTGCTTACAGACCGCGGCCTTTCCCCGGTCTTCGCGACACTCTCTGTGTTTGGTGGATCGATTGTAGATATAATGCTTGGCCTTGCGGTTTTGGTTCGTCCTTGGGCGCGTAAAGCCTGTTACGGGATGGTTGTGGTTTCAATTGCGTACTTTGCCGCGGGAACCTTGTTAACCCCAGACATCTGGGGTGACCCGCTTGGCCCGTTTGTCAAAGTGCTACCGGGAATAAT
Source organism: Pseudohalocynthiibacter aestuariivivens (assembly GCF_018457175.1). Classification (GTDB taxonomy): domain Bacteria; phylum Pseudomonadota; class Alphaproteobacteria; order Rhodobacterales; family Rhodobacteraceae; genus Pseudohalocynthiibacter; species Pseudohalocynthiibacter aestuariivivens. Next base: position 533,916 of record NZ_JAGFNU010000001.1, on the reverse strand, counting down.
GCTTGCGTCATTCGTTGCCTCGATACTGGAGGATCGGTGATGTACGAACTTCTTCTCTTTCTGCACGTGATAGGAGCCTGTGTTCTTTTGGGAACCGGAGCGGGAATCGCTTTTTTCATGGTCATCTCAAACCGAAGTGGCGATGCCACACTTATCGCGCACACAGCGGGCATAGTTGTCTTAGCGGATATAGTTTTTACGGCGACCGCTGCTATTTTACAGCCGATAACCGGATGGTTTCTTACACGTGAAGCTGGCTGGTCGGTTTTTGAGGAATGGGTACTTCTGTCGCTTACACTCTATGTTTTCGTAGGTGTTTTCTGGCTACCGGTCGTTTGGATACAAATCAGGATGCGAAATTTGGCGATCACTGCTCGGGATCGTCACGAGCCATTACCGCCTTCTTATCATAGATTGTACCGAGTCTGGTTTGTCTGCGGTTTTCCCGCCTTTTTTTCCGTCTTGGCGATTGTCTGGTTGATGCTGACAAAACCAACCTTTTAACCATGCAGACCAGTTAAACGTTGATCATGCGAGCGGTTGATATGCTGAAGCGCTTCGCAAACTCCATGAACGTGACAGACCGATTTGGAATGGCAAATTCGATCAAACTTTGGTCGGGTATTTTTGATTCAAGAGAAATTGACACAAGTGTTTATTTATATGACAGTTGTGTCGAGTTGACGATGCAGCCCCGATTCGTGAAGTTTTGTTGGTTGGGGTAAAACATTCCAGAGGCCCTAAATGACAGTCAAAGAAGCCGAACAAAAACGCGGACGCGGCTCTCGTCGTGCAAATCGCGTCGCCGCGCGATCGGGCGGGGCTGGCCAGAATGAGCACCTACAAGTGCCGTTCATCCGCAGAAAGATAAAGACCTACGACCTTCTGGATGAAGAAAGCCTTCAAAAAATAGAGCAATGCGCTGACCGAATATTGGCGGAAATCGGTATTGAATTTCGCGAAGATCCTGAAACAGTGCGCCTGTTCCGCGAAGCTGGTGGGGTAGTTACGCCTGTTTCAGAAGAAGCCTGGAACATCCGTTTTGAACCGGGAATGCTCCGCGAAATCCTGAAAACCGCCCCGGCCCGTTTTACGCAACACGCACGCAATCCGAAAAACTCGGTTGAAATAGGCGGTGACGCGATGGTTTTTGCACCCGCTTATGGGTCCCCATTCATAATGGATATGGATAAAAACCGGCGTTACGGTACAATTGCAGACTTCGAAAATCTGGTGAAACTCGCGCAATCAAGCCCATGGTTGCATCACTCTGGCGGCACGATCTGCGAGCCTACCGACATACCCGTAAACAAACGCCACCTTGATATGGTCTATGCCCACATCCGCTATTCGGACCGGGCATTTTTGGGGTCTATCACCGCACCCGAACGCGCGGAAGACAGTATAGAAATGACGCGTATTCTTTTTGGGTCTGATTTTGTAGACCAAAACTGCGTGATCATGGGCAATTTCAATTCGACCTCCCCACTGGTTTGGGACGGTGTTTCTACACAGGGTATTCGCGCTTACGCCTCTGCTGGGCAGGGCTCCATCCACCTGCCCTTCTTGCTGGGAGGGGCTGTGTCGCCGGTTACGATGGCCGGCTCGATTGCCCAAAGCCTGGCCGAATCCATGGTTGGCTGTGCGCTCACTCAGCTTGTGCGTCCCGGTGCCCCCGCGATCCTCGCATCTTTTCTTTCATCAATGTCACTGAGGACTGGCTCCCCTACATTTGGCACACCGGAACCCGCCCTAGGCAGCCTTGTCATGGGGCAGCTTGCACGCCGCTTGAACCTACCCCTGCGCTGCGCTGGAAACTTCAGCACGTCAAAGCTGCCAGATGGTCAGGCGATGCAACAAGGCATGATGTCGATGATGTCGGCGGTTCAATGTGGCGCAAACTATATTTTGCATTCCGCCGGTTTTCTTGATGGATTGCTGTCCATGTCCTTCGAAAAATTCGTCATGGATACGGACATGTGTGGCGCTTTGCATACTTACCTGAACGGTATTGACGTTAACGACGAAACACTCGCGTTTGCTGCATTGGCCGAAGGTGGCCCCGGGGAACATTTGTTCGGAACGGCGCACACATTGCGGCACTACGAAACCGCATATTGGGACACGGGTCTAAATGATGACCAACCCTATGAAAGCTGGTCAGAACAAGGCGGCGATGATGCGATGATCAGCGCCAATCGCAAATGGAAGAAAATTCTGAATGAGTATGACGCGCCGGCATTAGACACCGCAGTGGACGAAGAGCTTAAGGAATTTGTTGCACGCAAAAAAACCTCTATGGATGACGCGTGGTACTAAGGAAAATTCGATGTCAAAAGACCCACTACTTCAGCCCTATAAACTAAAGCATCTGACGCTGAAAAACCGGATCATGACAACCAGTCATGAACCAGCGTATCCTGAAAACGGAATGCCGAAGGATCGTTATCGCGCCTATCATGAGGAACGCGCCAAGGCGGGTGTTGCAATGACGATGACCGCGGGTTCGGCAGCGGTCTCGAAAGACAGCCCGCCTGTGTTCAACAATATCCTAGCCTACAAAGATGAGGTTGTTCCATGGATCAGAAACCTGACCGACGCCTGCCATGAACATGGTTGCGCGGTGATGATTCAGCTCACGCATCTGGGGCGCAGAACGGGTTGGAACAAAGGCGACTGGTTGCCCTCCGTCGCGCCCGGCCCACACCGTGAACCCGCCCATCGCGCCTTTCCAAAAAAGATCGAAGACTGGGATATTGAGCGCATCATCAATGATTTTGCCGATGCAGCTGAGCGCATGAAAGCCGGTGGTATGGACGGCATTGAATTGCAGGCTTATGGCCACCTTCTCGAACAATTCTGGTCGCCGCTGACAAATGAACTTGTAGGACCATATGGAGCGGATACGCTCGACAACAGGTTAAGATTTTCACTTGATGTGCTGGATGCAATCCGCAAACGCGTTGGCGATGAATTTATTGTGGGGTTCCGCTACACAGCGGATGAAGCGCAAGCTGGTGGAACCAGAGCAGAAGAAGGCATTGAAATTTCCAAGCGGCTCGCAGCGACGGGTCAGGTCGATTTTCTGAACGTCATCCGTGGGCGCATTCACACAGACCCGGCAATGACCGATGTGATCCCTGTACAGGGTATGAAAAACGCGCCGCATCTCGATTTTGCAGGCCAAGTGCGCAAAATCACCGGGATGCCCACGTTCCACGCGGCAAAAATTCCGGATGTCGCAACAGCACGCCATGCAGTTGCGTCAGGCCTTTTGGATATGGTTGGTATGACCCGCGCCCATATGGCGGACCCCCACATCGTGCGTAAAATCATTGAAGGCCGCGAAGACGACATTCGCCCCTGTGTTGGCGCCACCTATTGTCTGGACAGAATTTATCAGGCGGGCGAAGCGCTTTGTATGCACAACGCAGCAACGGGCCGCGAACTGACGATGCCACATGATATTCCGAAGGCGGACGTCAAAAAGAAAATTGTCATCGTTGGCGCTGGCCCCGGTGGTCTTGAAGCTGCGCGTATCGCGGCAGAACGCGGCCACAATATCGTTGTGTTCGAAGCCGCAGCTGACCCCGGCGGGCAGGTTCGCCTGACGGCGCAAACACCACGCCGCCGCGAGATGATTTCGATCATCGACTGGCGCATGTCACAATGTGCTGCGCGCGATGTTGAATTTAGATTCAGCACATGGGCAGAAGCCGAAGATGTACTTGCTGAAGATCCAGATGTTGTGATTGTTGCGACTGGGGGAATGCCAACCACAGTGCTTTATGAAACCAAGAGAGAACAGGAACTGGTTGTGACCAGTTGGGACATCATCTCTGGCGATGCAAAGCCAGCCCAGAACATCCTTATTTACGACGAATCCGGCGACCACGCAGCACTTCAGGCTGCTGAAATCGCGGCAAAAAGTGGCGCCAAGGTCGAAATCATGACGCCAGACCGTGTTTTTGCACCCGACATTATGGCTATGAACCTCGTGCCCTACATGCGGAGTCTGCAAGACAAAAATGTAACCTTTACCGTTACGCGCCGCCTGCTTGATGTGGAGCAGGAGGGCAACCAACTGAAGGCAACAATTGGGACCGACTACAGCGACCTTAGGCAACCTGCGCATTATGATCAGGTTGTCGTGAACTACGGCACACTGCCGATGGATAATCTATATTTTGATCTGAAACCGCATTCCTCAAATTCAGGTGCTGTGGACTACGATGCGCTGGTCAATGGGGAGCCGCAGGCGATCAGCCGAAACCCAGACGGAAAATTTCAGCTTTTCCGGATCGGAGATGCGGTTGCTGCACGAAACACCCATGCTGCGATTTATGATGCGCTAAGGTTGATGAAAGACATCTGAGACAGGAGGACAGAATGCGCATCGGAGTAGTTGGTACAGGCACAATCGCAAGTGCGATGGTAGATGGAATTGCTGCGGACGGCCACGAGATTACGGTTTCGGAAAGGGGCCGCAAACATGCTGCACGCCTAGCGTCTGCGTATTCCAATGTAACTGTTGCTGACAACCAAACCGTTATCGACAACAGTGATGTCGTCATACTGGGGTTGATGGCGGATGTAGCGCCTGGAATCATGAACTCTCTCAAATTCAGACCGGACCAAATTGTTGTTTCGGCAATGGCTGGGGTAAAGCACGATCAACTGGTCAAAATGGTAAAACCGGCAAAGGAAGCCACGACCGCAATTCCGTTTCCGGCAATTGCCAAAGGTGGATCGCCCTTGTTGGTCTTTCCACGCTTATCCACTGTAGAAACTCTGTTTGACGAGCGAAACCACATCGTGAATTTATCAGACGAAGCGAAACTGGATGCCTATATGGCAGCACAGGCCGTTTTGTCGCCAATCGTAAAACTACTGGAAGAAACAACAAATTGGCTTGCAGATCGCACTGGAAGTCGCGCAGATGCGGAACAGTTCCTGCGGGCATTGATTGGCGGCAGCCTGATGTCGCAGTCTTCCGAAGACTCAAATGTCTTCACTGCTATGTTGGAAGAACTCAACACACCAGGTGGGTTCAATGCCGAGTTGCGAGAGCTTTTTGTTGAGAAAGGTGTGATGAAAACGCTTCACGCAGGTCTGGCGCAACTGGAAGATCGCCTGAAAGCTCAGGAGGATTGATGTTCAAGCACATCTTTAACCCAATCGACCTAAGGCATAAAAAACTACGCAACCGCGTTGTCTTTGGGGCGCATACAACCAACATGGCCGAACAAGGTATGCCCGGCGATGCACATATCGCCTACTATCGCGAACGGGCTATGGGCGGTGCGGCGATGATCGTGGTTGAGCCAATGCCGGTTCACCCGGCAACAGTGTTAACGCGCGGAAACTTTCGAAACAGCAGCGACGATGTCATACCTCACTTCCGGAAATTAACCGAGGCCAGCAAAGCCGAAGGTGCTGTTATGATCCAGCAGCTTTACCACGTTGGCGCGCATGGCGATGGTGACAATAGCTGGCATCCCGCGTGGTCACCTTCCGGCGGGCCAAGCTATCACGACAGTGATGGAAGCCACGCGATGAACGAATCCGAGATCGAGGAGACCATAGAAAGTTTCGTGCAAGCTGCGCGGCGGTGTCAGGAAGCAGGGTTCGACGGTGTCGAGGTATGGGCTGCATATCATTGTTTGCTTGATCAGTTCTGGACTCCGTTTTCCAACCAGCGGGACGACAAATGGGGTGGCTGCCTTGAAAACCGAACCCGGTTTTCGCGTGAGATTTTGCACAGGGTGCGAAAACAATGCGGGGAAAATTTCATTGTTGGTTTATCAGTCAGCGATGAGCCGGACATTGAAGCTGCATTGAACCGCGAAAGCATGTCCGAAATCATCGCGCTGCACGACAGTGAGCAGGCGATGGACTATGTAACATGCGGGTCTGGCAGTTATCTTGATTTCACCCGTATCATCCCGACATTTCAATTGGCGGAAAAGCAGGGCACCGACCTCGCCCGTACATTGAAATCAGTTACCAAGCACGCATTGGTCACCGCAGAAAGCCACATTCGCACACCCGAAAACGCAAATACTGTTCTGGGTGCAGGCGAGGCTGACCTAGTGTCCATTGTTCGCGGCCAGATCGCGGACCCGCACCTTGTACACAAGGCGTCAGAGGGGCGAGAAAATGATATCCGCGGCTGTTTGTCATGCAACCAACAATGCTGGGGGCGGCGTGGACGAGATTACTGGATTTCCTGCCTCATCAACCCTTCTGTCGGGCGAGAACACGAATGGGGTGGTGACAGATTCAGCCCCGCAATATCCTCGCGCCGGGTACTTGTCGTTGGCGGCGGACCTGCCGGACTGGAAGCCGCGCGTGCGTCTGCAGAGCGCGGGCATCAGGTCACGCTCGTAGAAGCCGGATCAAAACTTGGCGGTCAGTTTCGTCTCGCAGGTCTCCAGCCGCGGCGCGCCCAAATCACTGACCTTATTGACTGGTTTTCGGATCAATTAGCCAAACTGGATGTCGATGTTCGGTTCAACAGCTATTTCGATGCTGATGATATCGTTGCGCTGAAAGCTGACCAAGTTGTGCTTGCCACTGGATCTTTACCTGCTGAAACCGGTTTCCAGAAAGCGCTTCCACATTTGCCAAAATTGCCCGGTATCGAAACGGGTGATGTCTGGTCAGTTGAAGACGTAATGATGGGGGCTGCTAGGCTTGGAAAAAACGTTATCGTACTGGATGAAGGTGGAAACTGGCGCGGCTGCGGCACAGCATGGAAACTCGCCGAAGATGGACATAAGGTGACAATAGTTACGCCAGACGCATTGGTTGGCAAAGAGCTGCAACGCTCAGCAGCAGACTTTTCCTTGCGTTGTAGGTTAACCCAATTGGACACCACATTTTTGACCGAAAGCGTTATCACCCAATGGCAAAAGGGAAGCGCAGAGGTATTTTCACTTTTATCGGGTGAGACCACAGAAATGAGCGCTGACAGCTTGGTTCTTGCCACCGTAAACAAAGCGGACACCAGCCTTCACCAAGACCTTAGCGTTCGTGGCATCAGAGCCGTTTCGATCGGCGATGCAGCCGCACCAAGAAATGCGGCCTTTGCAATATACGAGGGGCGCAAGCTCGCGCTCTCACTCAGCTAGATTATCTTGGTTCGGTGCATTAGGGGTGTGTTGCCAAACTGCGCCCTGAAAACGCGCGCGAAATGAGCCTGCGTTTTAAAACCACAGGATAGCGAAATCTCTGTCACAGATTGCTCGGTCTGAAGCAAAAGATTTTGCGCCTTGTGAAGGCGCATATCGAGAAAATACTTCGCTGGAGAACAATTAAGATAGCGACCAAACAGCCGTTCAAGTTGCCGGGTTGAAATGCCAACCTCGTCCGCGATGACAGATGGTGAAACCGGATCTTCTATTGAATCAGCCATAATCTGTATGGCGCGGACAAGATTTGGGTTTCGAATACCGTGACGTGATTGAAGCGAAACCCGTTGTTCCGCTGTCGCTTCGCGAACAGCGTTGTAAACCATCTGATCCGCCACCGCGACGGCAAGGTCGGACCCGTGGTTTTTCTCTATCAGATGAAGCATCAGGTCTGCCGTCGCCGTTCCACCAGAGGCCGTGATGTATTTCGCGTCAGAGACAAAAACATTTCTACAAAGGCTTACTTCTGGAAACTCTTCCATAAAACTGTCGTGGTATTCCCAGTGAAGCGCAGTTGGCACACCATCAAGAAGCCCCGCTTTCGCAAGCACAAATGCGCCCGAACACAAAGCGCCGATTTTTATACCATGCGCCCTTTCCCGACGTATGAAGGAAAGCAAACCGGGTGTTATGTGTTCCCAGACATTTAGTCCTGAAAGAACGAACAAAATATCTACTTTGTTCAGCGGCTCCAATCCCCCATGAACAAGCGTAACTGAGTCATTGGACGAGGTGGCCGTATCACCATTTTCGGAAATGTAAGACCAATGATACAGCGGTTTTCCACTTACCAGATTTGCAATCCGCAACGGCTCAACCGCACAGGAAAACGCAAGGTGAGAAAAACCTTCTACCAAAAGAAAGACATAGTGTTCTGTTTCACTCATTCCCTGTTCCCGCGTAAGGTCGTGTTTATTGGCCCTGTGCAAATAGTGTTACTCCGGTCTCAACAAACGGTTTGTCGCTTTTCTTTATACAATAACCGGGCCTTTGTTTTTCCCAAAGCTAAGCGACATCTTAGTTACCTTGGGTGGTTATCTCATTTTTATTGTATTCAAAGTGTATTTTTTATAAATGCAATTTAAATACCAAGTGATCGATTCTTTTTGCATTTCACCAGAACGAGGCATTCGAAATTGAAATGAAAGAAGCCGCCAAGCACCGAAAAGAAAAGCTGTATGAAGATTTGAAGCGCGGAATCCTGACGATGGAACTGCGCCCAGGAAGCGACCTTGATGAAATGCGACTGTCAGAAAGCTATGGTTTGTCACGCACGCCGTTGCGTGAAGTGTTCAGGCAGTTGGCCGGCGAAGGTTACACAACGATCCACCAGAACCGCGGGGCGCGTGTTTCCGAGATGTCCCATACAACCTTGCGCGATTTTTTCCTGACCGCCCCGATGATTTATGGCGCCATTCTCCGCCTCGCGGCGCAAAACGCCACATCCGATCAGATATCAAAACTGAAGAAAGCCCAAGCTGACTTCCGTAAGACGCTGCAAAACGGCTCGGTCAAGGAACGTGCCCTCGCGAACAACCGCTTTCATGAAATCACCGGTGAAATGGCAAATAATGTCTATCTTGAGCCAAGTTTCAGCCGTTTGCTGATCGACCACGTTCGCATAAGCATGACGTTCTACAAACCAGTAGACGCAAAGATGGCCGAAAATCTAGACAGCGCCAGCCAACAACACGAAGCCATCATTGAAAGTATCGAAACAAAAGACGAGGCCGCGGCTGCACAGCTCGCGATCGATCATTGGAACCTTTCACGCGATCAGATTGAAATGTTCGTTATGCCCAATGGGTTGGACGAGCAACTTGGCAATCTCTCTCGCGCCAAACCCGCATGAGGCAGTCTATGACCCCAATAATGAAATTCGACGGCATCTATACGCCGATTGTAACGCCGCATCTTGCCGATCATTCGTTTGATTTTGATGCCTTAAGTGACAACATCGACTACCTTGTCGAATCAGGGGTCCATGGTCTTATCTCTGGCGGCTCAACTGGTGAAAACTACACCCAGACCGTGGAAGAGCGGCTTGAACTTGCGCGTTTCACCAAAGACCGCCTTAAAGGGCGCCTGCCATTGATTGTTGGTACAGGGGCAATGCGCACACCCGATTCAATTGCTCTTGGTACCGGTGCTAAAGAAATTGGAGCCGATGCCATATTGCTTGGCACACCGCCCTACTCTGTCCCGACAGAGCAGGAAAATGCCCTGAATGCATTGGCCATCGACCGTGCCGCCAACCTTCCCATTGTTCTATACAACTATCCGGGACGCATGGGCGTGAGTATGGGTGAAGAATTTCTCGACCGTGTTGGCCGCTCACGCAATGTCTGCGCGATCAAAGAAAGCTCTGGCGATATTAACCGGGTTCATCTTTTGGCACGTGACTATCCGCATATCCAGATGTCCTGCGGCATGGATGATCAAGCGCTGGAGTTTTTCGCTTGGGGCGCCCAAAGCTGGATTTGTGCTGGCTCAAACTTCCTTCCCGAAGAACATGTTGCCCTCTATGAGGCCTGTGTTTTGCAGGGTGATTTCACAAAAGGCCGCCGCATCATGTCGGCTATGATGCCGCTGATGCGCGTGTTGGAACAGGGTGGTAAGTTTATTCAGTGCGTGAAGCACGGCGTAGAAATGGCTGGCCTGAAAGCCGGGCCTCTGCGACCTCCGCTAAAGGGGTTGAACAAAGACGATAAACGCCAACTGGAACAGGTTGTGCGCACTCTCAAAACAACAATCGCAGATATCAAGGCGGGGAACTAAGCTATGTCCGATCTTTTGACACGTGACGAATACCAAGCAATCGCCAGATCACTTACATTCCCGGAAAATGCATTCATAGACGGCGGCTATCGCCCCGTGATTTCTGGTAAGACTTTCACCTCAACAAACCCCGCTACAGGCGTTGCCTTAGCCAAGGTTTCTGCTTGTGGAAGCGATGATGTTGATTTCGCCGTCGCTAAAGCGCGCGAGTCTTTTGATGACGGCCGCTGGGCGAAAATGCATCCCGCAGATCGTAAGGATGTGTTGATCCGATTTGCAAAATCGATCAAACGAAACGCGCGCGAACTGGCAGTGATGGAAAGCCTCGATAGTGGCAAAACGATCTTTGACTGCGAAACCGTGGACATCCCGGAAACCTTCCATTGTATCAAATGGCACGCTGAAACGATCGACAAACTCTATAACCAGGTGTCCCCGGCCTCGGATGATCACATTGCCATGGTGGTGCGTGAACCAATCGGTGTGGTCGGTCTGGTTTTACCGTGGAACTTCCCGCTTTTGATGCTGGCCTGGAAAATTGGCCCTGCACTTGCAGCCGGATGTTCCGTTGTTGTGAAACCCGCGGAAGAAACGTCACTGACGGCGCTGCGTGTTGCAGAGCTAGCCAGCGAAGCTGGCGTTCCAAACGGTGTCTTGAACGTCCTTCCCGGTGGTGGCGCTGACGTTGGTGAGCCGCTTGGTCGCCACCCTGACGTTGATATGGTTTCCTTTACCGGCTCTACCACCACGGGGCGACGGTTCCTAAACTATTCATCTGAGTCCAACCTTAAGGAAATTGTGCTTGAGATGGGGGGCAAGAACCCCTGCATCGTCATGGAAGACGCTGAAAATCTGGATATCGTTGCCTCGCACATCGTCAATGGCGCGTTCTGGAACATGGGCGAAAACTGTTCTGCAACATCGCGTTTGATTGTCCACCGGGATGTCAAAGACGTGCTGTTAGAGAAGGTTGTCGCCCACGCACGCGAATGGCCGATCGGCGATCCGCTTGATCCTGAAACCAGGGTTGGCACGATGGTGTCCAAGGCGCATTTTGACAAGGTTTGCGGGTACCTGAAAAAGCTGAAAGGTGAAAATATCCACCTTGGCGGCAAAAGCGTTGATGGCGTCTTTGTTGAGCTAACCGTTGTGGATGTTGCGAGCAACGATGACACCTTGGCCCGCGAAGAAATTTTCGGCCCAATCCTTTCGGTTATTACCGTATCGGGCTTTGATGAGGCTATACGCATCGCCAACGATACAGAATACGGTCTGGCAGCATCCATTTTTACCGCAAACGCAAAACGGGCAATCCGGGGTGCACGCGCGCTGAAAGCTGGAACTGTAACGGTAAACAGCTACGGCGAAGGGGACATCACAACCCCATTTGGCGGCTACAAGCAATCTGGTTTTGGTGGACGTGACAATTCCGTGCACGCGCATGATCAGTATACTCAGTTGAAAACAATCTGGCTGGACTTGGCGGACGACGCAGACGAGGCGGTGGATTGACACATTTCACTGCCAAGCGCCTTCCAAAGCAGCCGGGACCTGCAGGTTGGAATTGCCTTCTGCCTGCCCCGCCTCCAACGCGCGTTCTGGGAGAAGATATTACTGCCGATATTGCTATTATCGGCGCTGGGTTTGCCGGATTATCAGCGGCGCGGCGACTTGTCCAAATTGACCCCAATTCAAAGGTCGTTGTGCTAGAAGCAGGCCGCGTTGCTGAAGGCCCCGCTGGGCGCAATTCTGGTTTCATGATCGACCTGCCACATGATCTGTCTTCCGACACCTACGCAGGCAACGCAGAAGAAAATGATCGTGTTCAGACAAGTCTTAACCGCGCTGCAATTGCGTTTGGCGCGGACGCCGCGTCTGAATATGAAATACCGAAAGACGCATTTGATCCCTGCGGAAAAATCAACGCCTCCGCCACACCAATGGGAGATCAGCACAATCGTGACTATGGCGCGCATTTGAAAAAGCTGGGTGAATCGTATCGGCTGTTAGATTCGACCGAAATGGCAGAGCTAACCGGAACTGATTACTATACATCCGGGTTGTTCACACCCGGCACCGTCATGCTTCAGCCCGCGGCTTACATTCGTGGTCTTGCAGCCGGATTGAGTGACACAGTTAACCTTTTCGAAAACAGCCCCGTCACAGAAATTTCCTCTGAGGGCCCCGCATGGAAGCTGCAATCACCGAAAGGTAGCGTCTCTGCTGGAAAAGTCATTCTCGCAAACAACGGCCACGCCGAAAGCTTTGGTTTCTTTTCGCGACGGTTGATGCACATTTTTACATATGCGTCGATGACAGAACAATTGCCGGAAGGCGTGTTGGGTGGCGCCCTAAAATGGGGTGTCACACCAGCCGACCCTATGGGTACAACCGTTCGCAGGATCAACGGAATTGGTGGAAACCGGATCGTTGTACGCACACGCTTTACTTACAATCCGTCAATGACGGTCAGCAATTCAGCGGTCGCACGGGCTGGCAGGCTACATGACCAGAAATTTGCAGAGCGTTTCCCGATACTTAAGGACGTACCGATGGCCTATCGCTGGGCTGGCCATCTATGCGTCAGCTGGAATGGTGTTCCGGCCCACGGCGAGTTAGAGAACGGTATCTACGCGGCCGTTTGCCAAAATGGACTGGGCACGGCGAAAGGAACCTTGGCTGGAATGTCGGCCGCGGAAATGGCCTCTGACGTCCAAAGTGAACTCACGCAAGCGATGAGCGCGATGGATGCCCCCAGACGCCTGCCACCAGAGCCCATTGCCTGGATCGGTGCGAACGCAACCTTGAGATGGAAAGAAATTCGTTCAGGTCGCGAGTAAATCATTAAAATACAAGCGATCAAATTTCAAACCCCGCGCTCTGAGAGGGAGGGGCCTTTTTAAAGGTCAGTAGTCCTGATTCAATGCGTCGGCAGCAGGGATCTCACGTTCTCTGCGAGCTATATAATCCAGCAGTGCCTCATTCTTGGCTTCGTCAAGTTTCGGCTCCTGATACTCGGACAACATTTTTTTGGCTTGATTAAGTGCACGCTCTGTAATTTCAACACTGCCCTCTGCCTGCCACTGCTCGATCGAATTGTTATCAAACAACTCCGGCATAAAAAATCCACGCTCAAAGTTGTTCAATGTATGTTCGTGACCCAGGTAATGCCCGCCAGGACCAACATCTCGAACAGCGGCAAGCGCCTCGTCAAAATCATCCCAACGCGGTCCTTCTGCCATGCGATAGGCCATTGCGCATTGCTCTGCGTCGACAACAAACTTCGCGACCGAACAGTGCATTCCGGCCTCGTTCCAACCGGCCGAATGCCAGATGTAATTGGCACCAGCATGGATCACCGAAGAAAGTGTTGTCGCGCTTTCATACCCGGCTTGCGCATCGAAGGTTTTGGCACCGCCCAATGTATTCGAAGTCCGCCACGGCACATCGTAAAACCGCGCCATTTGCCCGATCATGAAATTCATCAGGCTGATTTCTGGCGTCCCCGCCATAGGTGCGCCGGACTTCATGGAAACCGTTGACAGGTAGTGACCGTAAATTGCGGGGCAACCCTTGCGAATAACCTGGGTATAGGCCAGTGCGCTCAGCGCCTCGGCATTCAGTTGTGCAACTGTGGGCGCAACTGACGCCGGGGTATTCGCACCACCCAATACGAAAGGCGAGCAAAGCACAGGCTGGTTCCTGCGGCAAAAGGCGCGCATCGCCCCAAGCATCGTTTCGTCCCACACCAGTGGTGAGTTTCCGTTGCAGTTCCCAGTTGTGACGGGGTGGTTTTCAAGAAAATTCTCGCCGAAAAGAATTGCGCACATTTCCATTACGTCTTCTGCATTCTTGGGGCTTGTCGTCATCCCCATGAAGGTTTTGTCTGAATACTTCATTGAAGAATAAGTGATACGCAGATGCCGCTGACTGATGGCGTGATCATAAGGTTCTACAATGTGGTGCGCGCTTGAGTGCAGTGCTGGCGACATATGTGAAAGTTTGTGGAACATCGCAAGATCATCAAGTGTCGGATTTCGGCGTACGTCATCGAGATCACGCAGAAAAGGTGCGCCCGTCATCGGAACAAAGATTGAGTGTTTGCCGCCAAGCCGCACGTTGTTTCGCGGGTTGCGGGCGTGATAGGTAAAATCTGTTGGGATGGTACTTATCATTTCACGAACCAAATCACGGTCGAGATGCACGCGTTCGCCACGCACGTCTGCGCCAATGCGCTTCCAATCTTCCAACGCGATTTCATCACGAAACACGACCCCGACATCTTCCAGAATATCCATCGAAGCCGTATCAATTCGAAGAATTTGCTCTTCGTCCATTGGCTCACATAACGGTAAACTTCTGGTCAAGCCTGGAAGCATCAGGTGGTTTGGAGCGGATCTGATAGCCTTGCGCGCACTGCGGCCACCGGAGCGGCTTCTTGTGATAACGGAATCAGTAGACATTTGCGTTTCTCCGAAAGCTTTACCCCTTAAACTGATCAGAAATTTCAATTGCCCGCGAGTATGCGAACGAAGTATCTCGACATTTTACGACCGCTCAATTTTTTTTGAGACATCAGATGAACCAATCAACATTTCGCAATAGGTAGACCTTAGTGTGACTATGAAAGCACTCAGGCACGCCAACCACAAAAAATGCCTAATTTCCGGCCACATTGTTGACTTTATCGCAAAGAATAATCTCCCCTAGCGACGCAAAGAGAAGGGTAAATTATGGATTCCTTTGAAACAAGGCTGGCGATGGCAACGCAAAAACACAAAGCTGTTGCTAAGAAATCCTGGGCTGAACCCATTGGGAAACCGATCTTCCGCACGAGCCGAAACAAAGACGCTTTTAAACTTGAAACCGTCAAAAACCACTGCGCAAAATCCGATACAATACCTGGGTCTTCAGCTAGGAACCAAACAAAACAGAAGGCGCAAATCAAGCAATCCAGCCAATCTGGGTTCGCTCTTGAAAGAGTGATGTCAGCAGTTCGTTCGTCCTCTCCGGCGAAAAGCAAGTCCTAGCATCTGGCACAACAGCCAAGCCTTGCTTTTTCCTTCACATCCCAGACCACGCAAACTACGGCACGTGCGTCTCTTTTTGTCCAAACATTGCCTCTAAAATATCATCGGTAAACCTTATCCAAACCGTGTTCCCGCGACAGGATTTCAGAACAAGGCATCTGATGAAAGAGACTGCTATGTCTAAGAAAACGCTTGGCTTTGAAGACAACCCTGCTCTCCCGACCAGCAATGTCTGGACCAATTTGGATCGCGAAGCGACCGAAAGTCAGCTGGACGCAGAAAGTTCTGTTTCTTTAAGGTGCTTCTTAAGTCCGGATTTTGTCGATTCAAAAAACTGGAGCGAACTTATCGACAGGCTCCGGAAAAAGGGGTTTCGCCTGGTCTTTCAGAATGAAAGGCTCACGTTAGTAAATGCCCAAACGGATGTTACGTTGTGCACCTGCCAGTTCCTCGGGCACAGCTTTGGCACTCTTGCAGCGGTTTTTGGAAAACCATGCGTTCTCGCAAACACGGGCGAACTTGTTCATTGCAACACGCAGAATTAAGCGGCAACATTTGATAATACTGCCGCAGGTTTCATGTTCGAAAGTCGCTGCTGGGTAGGCTATGGCGAAGTACTACAGCCCAAACCCTCAATGTTAACAATCGCAGGCTCTCCGCAATGGAACCTGTAGTAGGTGACACCATCCTGCGGATGCGTCGAGATGTTTGGTCGCCCTGTAAGTTCGAGCGCTGATCTCAGCCCACCACTCCCCAAAGTGCCAAGAGCCGCAACTTCTTGCTGCGAGGAAACCAACATGTCTTTTTTCGGTTTCCCTGGGCCTAATGAACCTTTCCGGATCATTATCGGCTGCGCGTCTGGGTGGTAGTCCAAAAAGCTTTCATCAAGATGGATTTTGTCAATCCATTGCACAGCCAAGTAGTTGCCGTTACCTGTGCGGACTTTGTCTCTTTCTCGAAGCGCTTCAATCGGCAGTTCACCAAAAGATGTAAACACTCTGGATTTTGCGCAGATTCCAGGAAGGGTCCATACTAGTTTATCTTGGACCGGCTTTGAGAGCTCTAAAACAGGTTCATCCTGCTTTACATGGTTCATTACAGACGAAAGAATCTGTTCATCGTTAGAAACAATATCTTGTTTAAATTCCATGGCAGGCAATCCCAACTAAAGTCAAAAGCGCTGATATGGCAAATCTGCCGAGGTGGGACATTACCTCGGCAGTTTCGCACATATATACTCGTTAAATCCCTTAAAAACATGGGTTTACTCGTACGTACCACTTGGCCTGTGGAAACGATATAAGACCAAGAAGTAGTCTTACTTTTCCGAAAATTGTGACGTAAAAAAGGCAGATTATGGCTAAATATTGCCGACAATACGGCGGAAATTAGGCTGAAATATTGGTAGTAAAAATAGGTCGGTCTCGATCAGGAAACAATAGAAGTTTTATTTCCAAGTGGACACCAAAACTAAACAGAAAACCCGTCTATCGTTTTCAAATCAGATACAGCTATTCAGCTTTAAGTAGAATTCAAAAGAGACGCCGCTGCCGTCTTTCCGGTGTTTCCAAATTGGAAAAACAGAATTTTCTTGCAAATTTCTCACGCCCTTCAACCATTTTTTTACTTTTAGCCGCTACCAAATTTAATTTTGCTCTGATTCTTGATTGATAAGAACATCCATTTCTAGAAACCGAATTCAAGAATAAGTTTCTTTTAATGCTCCCGAAGACCAACATCTCTACTCCAAGTACTTCTAAGCAGAATGTATTTGACTCCGCCAAACAAAACTATAAAATTAGTTATGTAGAATATTAGGGAGCCAGGTATGGACTGGGAAATTGCCGCACAAGGATTTGCCGCCATGGGGTCAGAGGCGCGCCTTCAGGTCCTTAAAACGCTGATACGTGCCGGTAACGAGGGTCTTACAGTTGGTGAGATTCAAGAACGCACCGGAATTGCGCCATCTACTTTGGCGCATCACCTTAAGTTTCTCAGTGCTGCGGGGCTTCTCAAGCAAGAAAAGGTTGGTCGCACAATTCTCAATCAGGCCTCTTTCGATCAGGTCGAGCAGCTCGCAAATTTCATACTCAGCGAATGCTGTGCAGACGTAAAACAAAAGGCGGCGAAAGATGGTTAATATTTCTCAAGGCTACAAACCATCTATCGGAGCGGTTTTGACCCGTTTGAAATCTCCGTGGACGATTATTGCGTTCGTTCCGTTTCTGGTTGCCATACTTGACCCTACAAATCTGGGGGCCGTCGTAATTTTCGCAGTTAAAGCCTTTATAGGAACGCTCCCTTTCATCGTTTTCGCAGTATTTCTGATCGCTTATCTCAAGGCTGCTGGGGCTGAAGCCATGATTGCAGAGGCGTTTAAAGGTCGTGAAACACGAATGATCTTTCTTGCAGCTTTGTTCGGTGGCCTGGCTCCTTTTTGTTCATGCGAGGTAATTCCCTTTATCGCTGGCTTACTGGCTTTGGGGGCGCCCTTATCAGCGGTTATGGCGTTTTGGCTTTCGTCACCATTAATAGACCCGCCAACGCTATTGATCACTGCCGGGGCTCTTGGATGGCCATTTGCGATTGGTAAGGCAATGTCTGCAGTCGCGCTCGGATTGTTTGGCGGTTTCGCTATAAAACTAGCAATGAAGCGCGGGTTTTTGACCAACCCTTTGCGCGAAATTTCCGGTGGCGGCGGCTGTGGTTGCGGGCCTTCCCCTTTCAACCAAAAACCTGTTTGGCAGTTCTTGTCTGAAGAACCGCGGCGCAAAGTATTTAGAAAAGAGTTTCTTCAGAACGCTTTTTTCCTGATCAAATGGCTCATGCTTGCTTATACTTTAGAGGCTCTTTTGGTGACCTATGTCCCCGCAGATCTGATCGCGAAGGTGGTCGGCGGAGATGGGGTAGCGCCAATTGTGATTGCCGCATTCGTGGGGATGCCTGCGTATCTAAATGGATATGTCGCGCCTCCTCTTTTAGCGGGCTTGATGGAACAAGGTATGACCGCGGGTGCCGCCATGTCGTTTATGATTGCCGGTTCAGTCAGTTCCATTCCGGCTATGGCGGCTGTTTGGTCGCTTGTTAAGCGCCCTGTTTTCGCCTCTTACCTCATTCTGGGAGTCAGCGGAGCAATACTCTCGGGTATTCTGTTTCAGATCGCGGTTTGACAAATGTGTTGTCCAGTGTAGGGCGCATTCAAATAACCGGGATCTTACAAATAAATCGGCGACCCAAGTCGCATCTGTTTTTCTCTCGATTTCCAAATTTCATCTATTGAGTTTTGAAAAGCGAAATTTTGTAGCGAAATTTTCAACAACGTTTTAGGCTGAAAACGTAATATTGTGTTTCGTCGGTTGAAGGTGACAGATGCCCTATATAGATGTTAACGGTGCACGCATTCATTATTCAGATGAAGGACAAGGCGAGGAAACGATCATATTTTCCCATGGCCTTTTGCTGAGCGACAAGGTTTTCGCAAACCAGATAAGACATCTGAAAAGTAAATACCGATGCATCAGTTATGATCATCGTGGCCAGGGGAAAAGCGAGGTCACGAAAGACGGGTATGACATTGATACGCTCACAACAGATGCGATCCAGCTTATTGAAAGCCTCGAGGCGGTTCCTTGCCATTTTGCCGGCTTGTCCATGGGCGGGTTTATCGGAATGCGCATTGGTTTCCGCCGCCCAAAGCTCTTACGATCTTTGATACTTATCGACACCTCGGCAGATCCGGAAGCGGTCGAAAACCTGCCGAAATACAAACTCCTGAATTTTGTGGCAAAATGGTTTGGCTTAGGCCTGGTTGTCAGGAAGGTCATGCCTATCATGTTTGGCCAAAGTTTCCTGAATGATCCAAACAGAGCTGAAGAGCGAACAGAATGGCAAAATTCCATTGCTGCCAATCACAAAATAGGAATCACAAGGGCCGTTAAAGGCGTCATAAGCCGCTTGGGAATCAGCGAAGAGATCAGCCAGATTGATCTGCCAGTCCTGATTTTAATCGGTGACGAAGATACCGCGACGACGCCCGATAAATCTGAAAAAATGCATAAAATGATCAAAGGCTCGCAGCTTGTCAGAGTTCCAAAAGCGGGACATACTTCGCCGATAGAAGAGCCGAGCGTGGTTAACTCTGCTATGTCAGATTTCTTAACAAAAATTGCAAAAAGAGGCTGAGGTTTTATCGGGTTCATTGCCTGCCGCACAATATGCTCTTAGGGTCCGAACGACGCCGTTTCCAAAGGGACTATTCTGATGGGCTTGCTGGTATTTTATGCCGTTATCACTGCCGCTTTGCTGCATGCTCTTTGGAACGCATTGGTGAAAAGCGGCACTGACAAACACCTTAGTATGTGTGCCGTTGTGCTGGGTCATATGCCTTTGGCGGTTTTGATCCTACCTTTTGTTCCAACCCCCGCAATCGAAAGTTGGCCGTATTTGCTGGCAGGCATCGGATTGCATATCGGCTATCAGGTGTTTCTCCTAAGGTCCTACCACGCAGGGGATTTGACACAGGTCTACCCTATTGCAAGAGGTACGGCACCGCTGCTGGTTGCAGGTGTATCCGTTCTTTTTCTGGGGGTCGTACTGCATCCTCCAGAACTCTTTGCAATCGCTTTGATCGGTGCGGGGATTCTGAGCATAAGCCTTGTGCGACAGAAAGACGGTTTACAAAACCTGCACGCCGCGCGCCTCGCGTTTGTAACCGGCTGCTTCATCGCAAGTTATTCATTGGTCGATGGCTTAGGTGCGCGATTGGCCGGAACAGCCCTTGGCTTTTATGGATGGCTGGCAATTGGAAACGGTATTCTCTTTGCGGCATTTACCGCCTTAACATCACCTCGCGTCCTGCGCGACGTCGTTGTTCACGCAAAGCCCGTTTTCTTCTTTGGTGGCAGCGCTTCGTTCGTTGCATATGGTTTGGTTATCTGGGCCTTCACCCAAGCTCCGATCGCGCTTGTCACGGCACTCCGGGAAACCAGTATCATTTTTGCCTTGCTCATCGGGGTGTTCTTTCTGAAGGAACCTATGAACCTTGTTAAGGTTTTGGCAACCATGGCAACGCTATTAGGTGCGGCCCTTCTTCGTTTTTCCAAACAATGAAAACCGGTATGAAATCGTCAGCCTAGTTTCGCAACAATCACTTCCGCCTCTTTCAAAAACCTGCAATGGGATTTTGGCAAAGGCAAATCCGTTACGATTTTTGGCTTAGAAGCCAGCCCTGAAATTTTCACCATTCCTGCAGCAGTCGCTGGCAAAAATTTTGAGTGATCGATCGCGAAAATCGTTTTATCGGCGATTGCTGACATCGCTTTTGCAATATCGGCTTCACATTGTTCATTAACCAGAAAACCCCGTTCGGGGTGGACCTGCCCCACAGTCAAAATACAAATGTCGACCTGCATACGTTCGATGGTTGCAAAGGCAGTCCGGTCAAATGATGCGCCATCATGATCCCGCAATTGTGTGCCTGCCATGAATACCCGGTTTCCGGGCTTCATGGAAAGCGTACTCGCAACATAGGCCGAGTTGGTTACAATTGTCAGATTCCGCTTGGCCTTCAGTGCCTGCGCAACAAACCCGGCGGTTGAGCCCGTATCTATTGCTAGGCTTTGACCATCTTCTATCAATTCAACCAGCTTAGAGGCCAATTCCGCCTTAGCACGCCGGTTGTGCAACATGCGAATCTGAAAGGGCGCGGTCATCGGGTTTTCAACGCTTTTGATTGCGCCATGCACCTTTTGAACCTTACCACTTTCTTCAAGTGGCTTAACGATACGCCTTATGGTCTGATCTGAAACACCAAGAAGTTCAGAAAGCTCAGCAACTGTCATCGTACCGCGCAGCGCGATCTCATTTTCTATTTGTTGTTGATATTTTGACATCTTGTGTGCGTGCCTCATTTGACAGGGCAAGACAAGCGATGTTGCGCGCTTGCACGTGAAAATCGAACCGTATTTCAAAGCATCCTATCGCCTGAAATCGAAGTCGTTTGGTTATGTTATTAGTCAGCATCGTCCGGGCATCTAGTCGCAGAAAATTAAAATAATCAACATAAAGCAACATTTTTCGTTGTATATTGTTGAAATACTGCAATCCTGTTTCAGAAGATTCTTGTGATTTTAGGAGCTGCAGATGGCAAATCACTCAGCGAAACACCTGATAATTGGTGGTGGCATTATTGGTTGCTCCACAGCTTATCATCTTGCCAAAAACGGCGAAAAAGACGTTGTTCTGCTTGAAAAAGCATCGTTGACTGAAGGGGCCACATGGCACGCCGCAGGGCTGGTCGGACAGTTGCGGTCTTCGCGCAACACAACACGCATGCTGAAACGTTCAGTCGCGATGTACGATCAGCTTGAAGCAGAAACAGGGATGGCTTTTGACTGGAAAAAAGTCGGGAGCCTACGGCTTGCTGCCACCAAGGAACGTCTGCTCGAAGCGAAGCGTCTGACCACCATGGCACGTAGTTTCGATCTAGAGATGGAGATGATCTCTGCCACCGAAGCCAAAAAGCTTTTCCCCTACATTGATGCAACCGGATTGGAAGGTGCGGCATTCATTCCATCAGATGGCCACGTAGACCCCGCAAGCCTGTGCCAGGCCGTCGCCGCTGGTGCACGCAAATATGGCACACAGATCAAACAGGGTGTGAAGGTTCTGGATTTTGAAATCAAAGATGGCCGCATCACAAAAGTGACGACCACTGATGGGGACTACGAAGCAGATACAATCATCATGGCGGCAGGCATGTGGAGCCGCGAGTTGGGCGCAAAACTTGGCATCCACGTTCCCGCCTGCGCAGTCGAACATCAGTACATCGTAACCGAGCCTCTGCCTGACGAAGACCTCGTTAAAACCCTACCCAGCCTGCGTGACCCGGAACGACTGGTTTATTACAAGCCTGACGCGGGTGGGCGGCTGGTCATCGGCGGTTACGAAGAAAACACCTTACCATTTGGTGATAAGGGCATTCCTGGCGATTTCGTACGCCAGCTGCTGCCGGATAATCTTGACCGGTTCGGCCCATTGGCAGAACTGGCTGCCGAAGTGACCCCTGTTCTGAACGAGGTTGGAATCCGCACTGTAATAAACGGTCCTATCCCCTATTCGGCCGACGGTGATTTTGTGATGGGCTGGGCCCCCGGATTTGACAACCTGATGATGGCCACCGGATTCCTTTACGGGATTGCAGCAGGGGGCGGCGCGGGAGAAATGATAGCAGAATGGATCGTTGAAGGGCGGCCAAGCCTTGACCTCTGGCCACTGGATTGCCGACGATTTGGCCCGCACCACGGAACGCGGGCCTTCATGTATCCACGCGCTGTTGAGCATTACGCCCACCACTACAAAATGCGCTATCCGGGGCAGGAGCATGAAACCGTGCGGCAGCTTCGGCTTTCACCACTTTACGAACGGCTAAAAGATCACGGTGCGGTCTACGGCTCCAAAAACGGCTGGGAGCGCCCGTTGTGGTTTGCACCGGAAGGCGTAGAACCGGTCGACCAACTCGATTTCTTGAAACCCGGTTGGCACAGGTTCGCAGCAGAAGAACACAAGGCCGTGCGTGAGGGTGTTGTACTGATCGATCAATCAAGTTTTGCCAAGTTTGAAATGATCGGCGTTGGTTCGCTTGATCTACTGCAGCGGTTGGCTGCTTGCAATATGGACAAACCCGACGGCACCGTCATCTACGCCCAACTCTGCAACGAAACCGGCGGGATAGAGGCTGACCTGACAATAACACGCCTGAGCCGGGATCATTTCTACATTGTGACTGGGTCCGGCTTTGGCACGCATGACGCAGACTGGATCCGCCGTCATATGCCAAAAGATGGTTCTGTGCATTTGATTGAAGTTACGTCAGCGCGCGCTGTGATCAACATTTGCGGTCCATTGTCACGGGATGTTCTGGCGCGCGCCAGCGAAGATGATGTTTCCAACGACGCATTTCCTTTTGGTACGGCCCGGGACATCACCATTGGGGCGGCCCCAGTTCGCGCGGTGCGTATCGGTTTCGTCGGTGAACTTGGGTGGGAGCTTCACATCCCTACAGAATACGCAGCACACGTCTATGACACGCTGTGGGACGCAGGAAAGTCCGACGGTATTCGCGATGTGGGTTACCGCGCTATCGATAGTCTGCGACTTGAGAAAGGCTATCTTTACTGGTCTGGCGATATCAGCCCTGACTACACGCCAATAGAAGCCGGGCTTGGCTTTCGGGTGCACCTGAAATCCGGTGCAGATTTCATTGGTCGTCACGTACTCGAAAAACAAAAAGCCAATGGGACTGACCAAAAACTATGCACATTTGTCACTGAAAATTCCCTGCCACTTTATGGGGGAGAAACGGTTTTGTCAGGCGGCAACACAGTCTCACTCGCAACCAGCGCAGGATTTGGCCACAGTGTCGGGAAAATGATCATTTTCGCTTACCTGAACAAAAATCTTTGGCAGGAGATTGATTTTGAGATCGAAGTGTTTGGCGAACGGCACCCTATCAAACGGGTAGACGGGCCGCTTTATGATCCGCAAAATGAAAAACTTAAGGCATAGAGAGGCACCTCAATGACAGAGCATTTGGAAACCGTCGTCGCCAGCTTGAAAAAAGCACCCGGATTCAAGAATGTCACGGCTGCGGACTGCAAAATTACACGCTTAGGCGGGTTAACAAATCTCGTGCATTTGGTCGAAGCTGCGGGCCGAAAGGTTATCGTACGTATTCCGGGGGAAGGCACCGAGGAATATATTGATCGCGCTGTCGAAACCACAAATGCCAATGCTGCTTATCGGGCAGGTGTTTCAGCCGAAGTTATCTGGGCTGATGCTGGCACGGGTGAGATGGTATCCGAGGCTATTCAGGGCATCGAAACAATGACACCCGCTCTGTTCAAATCCCGTGCAGGATCGCCCGCCAGGGCGGGTGCGGCGTTGGCTAAACTGCACGGTTCTGGCGAAACCTTTGATTTTCGTTTCGAACTATTCGCAATGATCGACGACTATCTGAACATTCTTTCAACAAAGGATGTGGACCTGCCAGACGGGTATCACGATATTGTCGCTGCAGCAGAACCGGTTAAAGAGGCGCTGGCAGCCAACCCTGGCCCCCTCGCCCCCTGCCATTGTGATCCGCTTTGCGAAAACTTTCTGGATAACGGCAAAAAGATGTGGATCGTCGATTGGGAATATTCAGGGATGAATGATCCGCTCTGGGATGTTGGTGATCTTTCTGTCGAGGCGGGAATGGATGCAGAGCAGGACATGGAACTGATGCGCGCTTACTTCGGGGCAGACCCGACACCCGCCCAACGCGGACGGGTGGTCATCTACAAAGCAATGTGTGATCTGCTCTGGACGCTTTGGGGTTTAATTCAGCTAGCAGATGACAACCCGGCCGAAGATTTCTGGGCCTACGCAACTGAACGGTTTGCGCGATGCAAAACACTCATGAACGATCCATCTTTTGAAGATCATGTTGCTGCCGTGCGTGAAGGTTGATCAAGGTCACACAAACGTCCGCTGCGTCTTAATCAGATTTCCCTGCGATCTGAATTTCCGTTCCCCAATCAACCGCTGCCTTTTGGATCGAAGCGGGCGGCGTCTTTTCGCAGACGAGGTAATCAACCAACGAGGGTTTCGCCACAGTCACCGGTGCAACACGATCAAACTTGCTGGAGTCGGCAGCCACGATGCGGGTGCCTGCCTTGGCCATGATCAGTCGGGAAAATTTTGCTTCTTCCAGATCAAAAAGCATGAATCCATTGCTTGCATTGATCCCGGCTGAAGACAGGATCGCGTATTCGGTGTGGAAGTTGTCGGCAAATGCCATCGCGTCGGTGCCAAAGGCGCCCCCATCGTGGTTGCGAAGCTCACCTCCTGCCATAAAAACCCTGTTGTTGTTGCGTGTTGCCAGCTTGTAAGCGACCGAAACAGAATTTGTCACAACAAGCAGTTCGTGGTGATCACGCAACGCATCAGCGATGTAGGCGGTGGTACTTCCAATATCCAGAAACAACGAACTACCATCTTCGATCATTTCGGCGACATGGCGTGCAATCCGTTTCTTTGCCTCGGGATTTTCCCGATATCTCTGGTGGAAATCACCCTCTTGCCCATCACTGAGAAGCCGGACACCGCCATGAACCTTTTCCACAACGCCACTGTCTGCCAAACGCTTGATGTTCCGACGCACGGTTTCTTCCGTCACATCCAACGTCTGGGCCAGAGAATGAATTCGCGAAGATCCGCCCGCCCTGCGCAAGGCTGCCAATATTTCTTGCTGGCGGTGATTGGAGCGAGGGTCCATTCGTTTTTTTGCCTTGGATTGTGAGATTGCAGTAAAACTTCACCCAATTTCGCAGCATTTCCCACAAAAAGCCATATTAAAATTTAAAATACCCACAAAAACTATAAATTTTTGTTGCATTTTGTTGATGCTTGCAACAATTTGTTCGCACAGCGTGTTGA
This sequence comes from Pseudohalocynthiibacter aestuariivivens, assembly GCF_018457175.1. GTDB lineage: Bacteria > Pseudomonadota > Alphaproteobacteria > Rhodobacterales > Rhodobacteraceae > Pseudohalocynthiibacter > Pseudohalocynthiibacter aestuariivivens. The sequence goes on along the minus strand of NZ_JAGFNU010000001.1, from coordinate 508,439 downwards.
GCCTTGTGAAACGCAGAGCTGCCCAAAGACGCGCATATTTAAAAACGCAGGGAGTCCGACATGAAATCAACCTACACAATATCAGCGGCGATATTGGCTGCTGTCTGTGCCTCAAGCGCCTATGCGGAAGTTGAGTCACTTGACCCGATTAAACTGACAACCCACGACTGGACCGGCCAAATTGTAAACACCTTCATTATGGGCGAAGTCCTGAAAAAAGCAGGCTACAACATCGAATATGTTCAGGCCGACTATATTGCTCAATTCGCGGGCCTAAAGACCGGTGACTTGCATGTCGCGATGGAAATTTGGGAAACCACTGGTCGTGAGGCCATGGACGAAGCCACCGCAACCGGCAATGTCGTCAACGTCGGAGAATCCGGCATGATGGCTGTCGAAGAATGGTGGTACCCGTCTTATATGGAAGAGGTCTGCCCAGGCCTGCCAAACTGGGAAGCGCTGAATGATTGCGCACAGGAATTTGCGACGCCTGAAACAGCGCCGCTTGGTCGGTATCTGGGTGGCCCTGTAACCTGGGGTGGCTTTGATGACGAACGCGTCGAAGCCTTGGGTATGGACTTTGAGGTTGTGCACGCGGGTACGGATGCGGCGTTGTTTGCAGAGCTTGAATCCGCCTACCAACGCAAAGCACCAATCGTGCTGTGGCTTTATGATCCTCATTGGGCCCCCACGAAATACGAAGGTAGCTTTGTTGAATTCCCAGCTTATTCAAGCGAGTGCTACAGCGATCCGTCAGTCGGTATAAATCCGTCGGCTGCTTATGATTGCGGTAAACCAACCGGCCCTATCTGGAAAGTTGCCTGGAGCGGCGTTGCAGACAAATGGCCCGGCGCTGCTGCGGCGATTGAAGCGTTTACAATCAGCAACGCTGATGTCGGTTCATTGGTTGCAAAAGTCGATCTTGAAGGTGTTTCAATTGAAGATGTAGTTGCCGAATGGATGGCTGCAAATGAGGCAACCTGGTCCACTTGGATTAACTAAGAAGATTTGAGAGGAGCAATTACAATTTGCTCCTCTCTACCGTCCAACCGATATTAAGCCGTTCTAACGGCACATATGCGAGGTCCCGATGGAGAATTCAGTCAAGCTGGATTGCCGAGGCGTCTGGAAGCTTTACGGCCCAAATCCAACGGCTTTTCTGAACAAACATGGTGGCAATCCTGATCAGGATACTATGAACAAAGCCCAAATAATTGGGGCAGTGCGCGACGCGAATGTTCAAATCCATGAGGGCGAAATCTTTGTTATAATGGGTCTTTCCGGCTCGGGAAAGTCAACGCTTGTACGCTGCTTGTCCCGATTGGTTGAGCCAACAGCGGGACATGTTGAATTCGAAGGGCGTGACCTTCTCTCTATGCCCGAAGCCGAACTCATTGATGTTCGTCGCAAAAAGATGGGCATGGTTTTTCAGCATTTTGCGCTGTTGCCACATCTGACGGTTTTACAGAACGCGGCCTTCCCGCTGGATGTCCAAGGCGTTGACCGCAAAACCCGCGAAGCACGCGCCCACGAGATGGTAGAGCTGGTGGGCCTCAAGGGCCGCGAAAACTATTTTCCAAGGCAGCTTTCTGGCGGACAACAGCAACGCGTTGGCATTGCACGTTCGCTTGTCGCAGAGCCGGACCTTTGGTTTCTGGATGAACCGTTTTCTGCGCTTGATCCGCTAATACGGCGCGAGATGCAGGACGAATTTATGCGTCTGCAATCCATGCTCCGCAAAACCATCATCTTTATCACTCATGATTTTGACGAAGCAATTCGTCTGGCAGACCGGATCGCCGTCATGAAAGACGGGGCGATTGTTCAGACTGCAACACCAGAAGAACTGATCCTCAATCCAGCAACTGATTACGTTGAGGAATTCACACGCCATATTCCGCGCGCCAAGGTTTTACGTCTTGCAACTGTCATGTCGCCGGGTGCGCCGGAGGGCAACTACGCGGGCGACCTGCAAGGTGGACTGAGCGTTGCCGACACCGTCGATCAGATCGAAGCTGAATCTCGACCCTTTCGTGTCATCAACAAAAATGGTGAAGCGATTGGCACGATTGACGCACGCACAGTGATTGATGTTTTGATTGGCCGGTCTGGGAAATGAAGTTTCTAGCGCGCCATATCCTGAAGGGTTCAAGGCCATTCTGGTTATGCCTTTTTGGGGTGACATGGGTGCTGTCGACTTATTCCTTCCCGCTTTACAAAGCGTTAGATGCACGCTGGATCATTAAGTTTCCAAAAGCGTGGGAACTACAGCTTGACGGCTGGATATCCGCAGTTATGAAATGGCTGGTTGAAGATGCGAGCTTTGGCTTGTTTTCCTTCAGAGATCTCACGCGGTTCATTTCTTCACTGATAGAAGCGCCCTATCAGGTCGTACGATCCGGATTGATTGATGGTTTCAGCACTGGGCAGGGCCAACAAGCGGTCGAGATTGCCCCATCGCTAAGCTGGATCGCAATCATCACCATACTTGCAGCACTTGCATTTTACGCAAAAGATTGGGTTCTGGCAGCGCTTGTTGGTGGCTGTTTCGTTTACCTTGCCATCTTCGGACAATGGGAAAGCGCGATGGTCACGCTTGCGTCTGTGATCATTGCGGTGCCGCTTGGGGTTGTTGGCGGGCTACTGCTTGGAATTCTCGCCTATCTTTCACCGCTTGCTGAACGCATGATGCGACCCGTACTGGATTTGATGCAAACAGTGCCTGTTTTTGCCTATCTTGTTCCGATCTTGTTCTTGTTCGGGTTTGGCCCGGTCTCTGCACTTGTCGCCACCGTAATTTACGCGATGCCCCCAATGGTCCGGGTCAGTACGGTTGCGCTGCAGGGTGTACCAACGGAAATAGAAGAAGCTGGCCGTATGATGGGCTGTTCGCGGCGCCAGATGATGTGGAAAGTGCTGGTTCCCTCGGCCATGCCAACGCTTATGGTTGGCGTGAACCAGGTTATCATGCTGTCGCTGAATATGGTGATTATCGCATCCATGATCGGGGCTGGGGGTCTGGGCTATGATGTGCTGACAGCACTGCGCCGCTTGGATATCGGTGGCGGCATCGAAGCTGGCTTAGCCATAGTCGCCCTTGCGATCGCTTTGGACCGCTTAAGCCAGGCTTTTTCAACGCGCACGCAAGATGCCCTTCCAGAACCAGGGCTTTCATATGTAAAGCGTCACCCGTGGTTGGTTTCAGTTGTGCTGATCATGCTTGGGACTGGATTGGCAGGGCTCTATTTGCCCGCAATTCAGAGCTACCCGGAAAGCGCGACACTGACCACAAGCGCGTTCTGGTCAGACGCAATGGAATGGATCAACATCAATTTCTTTGACACCTTCGAAGCGATCAAAACTTTCTTCCTGACCTATCTTCTTTTACCCGTAAAACGCTTTTTCTCGGGCGTGCCCTGGGCATGGGGGATCATCGCAATCGGTCTGGCTGCATGGCGCGTGGGCGGTTGGAAGCTTGGTGCTATGGCGGCGCTTATGGCGCTGGCCATTGCAGCAAGCGGGCTGTGGGCGAAGGCGATGATAACAATCTATCTCTGCGGTGTTTCGGTCTTTCTCGCGAGTGTTATTGGTATTCCGCTCGGGATTTGGGCCGGACAAAACAGCCGCGCTAATTCTGTGATCGGCGCATTCATCGACACGCTGCAAACACTACCAAGCTTTGTCTACCTTATACCGGTCGTGATGTTGTTTCGCGTTGGGGATTTCTCGGCGATGATCGCGGTTGTTCTTTATGCTTTGGCACCAGCGGTTCGCTACGCGGCCCATGGTATCCGCGAGATTGAACCCGAAATGATTGAGGCTGGCAAAGTCTCTGGTTGCACCAAAAACCAGCTTTTGTGGCGCATCAAGCTGCCACTTGCAACGCCATCTCTTTTGTTAGGGTTGAACCAGACCATAATGCTCGCCCTGTCAATGCTGGTGATCACGGCTTTGGTTGGCACCCGCGATCTGGGGCAAGAGGTCTACATCGCCTTGACCAAAGCAAACACCGGACAAGGCATCATTGCCGGGCTGGCTGTCGCCTTCATAGCGATCACCGCCGACAGGATTGTATCGGCCATGGCGCGCGCATCACGTGAAAGATTGGGGCTCAAATGACTACACCCGCAATCCAAGCTGCTATTCAGCAGGCACTTGCCCTTCCATGTTGGAAATCACCTGAAAATCCGCGCCAATTGGGGGGCGGGATCACCAACATCAATTTGTTGATAACGGATCAGGGCAAAGACTACGTCGTGCGGTTGGGGCATGACATCCCCGAGCACGGCGTCATGCGTTTTAATGAACTGGCAATCAGCCGCGCAGCCGAGGCAGCAGGCATTTCACCCGCTGTGCACTATGCCGAACCCGGCGCGATGGTTCTTGATTTTGTCGATGCGGCCCCGCTTAGCGAAGCTGACGTTCGCAACCCTGAAACGTTGATGCAGGCCGTTGAGCTCGTAGGCCGTGTTCACCGTGAAATCGCACCGAAACTGCGAGGGCCTGTTCTTACGTTCTGGGTGTTCCATGTTCTACGCGATTACGCGGCAACGTTGCGCGATCTTGGTTCATCACACCTTAGTGTTTTGCCCGATCTGATGGATCAGGCGCAGATTATGGAGCGCGCGGTTGGCCCGATAGACCTTGTCCTTGGCCATAACGATTTGTTGCCAGCAAACATCCTGCGCAGCAAAGACCGGCTGTGGCTGATTGACTGGGAATATGGTGGCTTTAACTCGCCGCTGTTTGATCTGGGTGGTCTCGCCACGAACAGCGGGCTTGATCCCGAGGCTGAAGTGCAAATGTTGAAAGCTTACTATGGCAGCGCGCCTGATGCCGAGCTTTTGCATCGCTACACCGCGATGAAATGCGCCTCTCTTCTACGCGAAACAATGTGGAGCATGGTTTCGGAACTCACCTCCGAAATCGACTTCGACTATGCCGCCTATACGGCCGAAAACCTGTCCCGTTACCAACGGGCTTACACCGAATTCATATCCCTAAGGATCGAAACATGAGTGATTTTCCGAACACCGCGAAGGCGGTCATCGTTGGCGGCGGTATCGTCGGGTGTTCAACTGCATATCATTTGGCCAAAATGGGCTGGGATGTGGTTTTGCTAGAGCGCAAGAAACTGACATCAGGCACCACATTTCATGCTGCGGGCCTTGTTGGACAATTGCGTTCAAATGCGAACATTACCCAATTGCTGGGCTATTCGGTCGATCTCTACAATACGCTAGAACAGGAAACCGGGCAGGCCACAGGCTGGAAAATGAACGGTGGGCTTAGGCTGGCCTGTACCGAAGAACGCTGGACCGAAGTCAAGCGTCAGGCCACAACGGCACATTCCTTCGGCTTGGAGATGCAGCTTCTCACCCCAAAGGAAGCGTTCGATCTCTGGCCTTTGATGACAATCGACGACGTCATCGGTGGCGCGTTTCTACCCACCGACGGGCAGGCCAACCCTTCCGATATTACGCAATCACTGGCTAAGGGTGCCCGCATGGCCGGCGCACGCATTTTTGAAGATACAAAAGTGTTGTCGGTAGACGTTGATAAAGGTGTCATCAAAGGTGTGGAGACCGAAAAAGGGCGTATTGATTGCGGTGTCGTCATTGCCTGCTGTGGGCAATGGACACGCACATTTGCCAAAACTGTCGGGGTAAACGTGCCGCTCGTGTCAATGGAACACCAGTATATGGTCACCGAACAAATCGAAGGCGTGCCAGCCAACCTCCCAACACTGCGCGACCCGGACCGTTTAACTTACTACAAGGAAGAGGTTGGCGGCCTTGTGATGGGAGGGTATGAACCAAACCCCATTCCCTGGGCGCAAAGCGGTATTCCGCGAGGATTCCACTACACCTTGTTAGACAGCGACTTCGACCATTTTGAGCAATTGATGGAACTGTCTTTGGGTCGCGTTCCCGCGCTGGAGACTGCAGGGGTCAAGGAACTGGTGAATGGGCCCGAAAGTTTCACGCCAGACGGAAATTTCATTCTGGGAGAGGCGCCTGAACTTAAAAACTTCTTCGTGGGTGCAGGTTTTAACGCTTATGGCATCGCGGCAGGTGGTGGCGCAGGTATGGCGCTGGCGGAATGGGTTGCTAAAGGTGAGCCACCGTTTGATCTATGGCCTGTTGATATTCGTCGCTTTGGCCGCCCACATTTCGACGACGATTGGATTCGCACCCGCACGATCGAGGCGTATGGCAAACACTACACCATGGCGTGGCCGTCCGAAGAGCACGACAGTGGGCGTCCCTGTCGAAAATCCCCGCTCTATGACACGCTCAAGTCAGACGGCGCTGTATTCGGAGAAAAGCTTGGATGGGAACGCCCAAATTGGTTTGCGGACACGCAGGCTGGTGAAGAACAGCGTGATATCTACACATTCGAGAGACCCAACTGGCACGTCCCCGTTAGCCGCGAACACAAGGCCGCCCGCGAAGCTGCCGTTCTGTTTGATCAAACCTCTTTTGCAAAATTCACCCTGAAAGGCCTCGATGCTGAGGCAGCCCTTAGCTGGATAGCAGCCAATGATGTTGCGAAACCCGTAGGATCACTTGTCTACACGCAAATGCTGAACGATCATGGTGGTATAGAATGTGATCTGACCTGCGTTCGCATCGCAGAGGACGAATATTACATCATCACCGGAACAGGCTATGCGACCCATGATTTTGACTGGATTTCGCGCAATATCCCTGACGGTATGAACGCACAGCTTGTAGACATTACCTCGTCCAATGCAGTGCTTTCCCTGATGGGTCCTAAATCCCGTGATATTTTGCAGGAAATAACCCGCGTCGATGTGAGCAATGAAGCCTTTCCATTCGGCACTGCTAAAACCATTGGGATCGCTGGATGCCCGGTCAACGCACTGCGCGTCACCTATGTTGGCGAACTCGGCTGGGAGCTTCACTTGCCCGTCGAATACGCCTCTGCGGTTTACGCAGCTTTGCATGATGCCGGGGCGAAACATGGACTATGCAATGCTGGGTACCGCGCAATTGAGACGCTGCGACTTGAAAAAGGCTACCGCGCCTGGAGTTCAGACATTGGGCCGGATCATACACCCGATGAAGCCGGGCTCGGCTGGGCCGTGAAGATGAAAAAGAATATAGACTTCAAGGGCCGCGCCGCTGTCGAAGCTCAACGTGCCAACGGCAAGCCGAAAATACTGGCGTCCTTTGTGGCTGATGGCGATATCATTCTATCAGGTCGCGAAACGATTTATCGCAACGGTGAAAGGGTCGGCTGGCTGAGTTCCGCAGGTTATGGTCACACGATCGGGAAATCGATCGGGATGGGGTATGTCCGAAATAAATCCGGGGTCGACAACGATTTTGTTTTGTCTGGCGAGTACGAACTTGAAGTAGCTACCGTTCGTGTGCCCTGCTCGGTTCATCTGGCGCCGCTGTATGATCCCAAAATGGAAAAGGTTAAGTGTTGAGGGGCGATAAATCGCAAATTTGAAACGACTATTTCAAACACACAAAGATTCTAGCGTGCACGTGCCGTCAGAAGAATACTTGATTTTATCAATTATTACGCGCCGCGGCCCGGGCCGCACGTCTTGCAGCCCTAGCAGCACGGCGCGCCTCTCTTCTAGCGGCGCGCCGTGCTGCTCTGTTTGCTTTGGGCGAAGACGCAGAACTATCACTTGCTGAGCTATCACCACCTGATGACGCACTGGCACTGCTGTCGCTGCCACCACCGGAATTGCTGTTGTCAGCCGCATTGCTTTCGCCCGCGCCGCTATCGTCTGCAGCAGAATCATCGCCCGCGCCGGACTCGCCTGCATCGCTTTCTGAATTGCTATCGCTGTCAGCACCGCCCGCATCATCCGTAGCGGCGCTGGCGACTTCAATAGACTCTAAAGTGCTCGAAACTTCCCCCGACAAACCCAAAAGACCCGACGAGACGTTTGTAACCGTCGAGAGCCCGACTGTTACGATTGTTGCGGTCAGAACAACCCAATCAGTTGTGACACTGCCATCCTCTTTTGAGGAGAACAGTTTTAGCGTCTTTTGTAGATTCAAAAACTTTTTCAAGTGAATCTCTTTTCAGTTATGTCAGCTCATTTTCTGGTTGCTATGTATACGGGGGAATAGGGCGTTGTTTTGACGCTATTCTGTTCGTCAAACTGGATTTTGAGCTGAAAGAAAAGCAGGGGCCACCATTAAGGTTTTGTTAATAATTTCATTGAAACAAATGGTTAACAATTTATTAACAAATACACGCTGCACTGAATTTGGTTGAATTATGTGCAAATTGGTACAACCTGATCGCGAACGGGAACTGTGCGAGTGTTGCTAAGGAACCTTTTGACAATACGCGACTTGGCCTGAGTATTTCTAAACTAAGCAAAACTAGGGTCTTTTCACCCAGGGCAACTTTGCCCGGTCAATATGGTAGGGAAGCAGGAATTGAGCTGCCTTAACAGCGTCTAAATCAAGATTTGCGAATATGGTTTCACTCGTAGGGCCTGCCCGTGCTAAATCTTTACCATCCGGACCAACGATACAGCTGCCGCCAAAATAGCTCAGACCATTTTCCTGTCCGGCATAGTTTGCGTAACAAACGAAAACACCATTTTCGAACGCGCGTGTCGGAATAAGCTTTTCGGAAACAATTCCCCATTGCTCTCCGAGGGCGGTCGGCACAACGACAAGATCAGCACCTGCCGAAACGACCTGCCTGAAATTTTCAGGAAACTCGGCGTCATAACAGATAAGGGTCGCGATTTTTAAGCCCCCCATCTCGAACAGCGTAAAATCCACACCAGCGTCGAAGTATTCCCCCTCAAAGCCGGGGGGTAAAAGTAACTTGCGATGGTGGCCAACAACTTCACCATTCGCACCATAGCAAATAGCAGAATTGAAAATGGCCCCTTTTCGCTTTTCTGCATACCCAAAATGGATCGCGATTATGTATTTTTGAGCAAGTGCAGCGACGCGTTGTAAAACCGGGCTGTTCTTTTCCTCTGCCCACTCTGAAATTTTTCCACCGACATTGTAACCTGTGAAAAAAAGCTCAGGCAGGATAAGCAGGTCCGCTTTCAAATCACGAATGAGCCAAAGCGTTTCTTTCAACCATTCCAGACGCGCGGTTGGACCTTCGATATCTGCCGGGCATTGCCCAACAACAACCTTCAAGTTGCTCTGCATGACTTAGCCTTTGCTTAGCAATATTTCACGCGGATAGCTTGTGATGTAATCTGAACCTGTTTCGGTAACGACAACAGAATCTCCGATGCGTCCGGCAGTTGCCCCATCGATGGAAATGCCGCCATCAACAGCAAATGTCATACCGGGCTGCAGCACTGTCTTGTCTCCTGCCTTGAGCTCTGGCGCTTCGAGATAGGACACCCCAATTGAGCGGCCCGTGCGATAGCCTGTTTCATAGCCACGTGCGCGATACACTTCGTTTGCAGCCTCGGCAACATCTTCTGCTTTTACACCAGGTTTGATCGCGGCGATTGCCGCCTGCTGCGCGGCGATTGCGGCTTCCTGTACGTCCCTTGCCTGATCGGTGACGTCAACGATATGAAACATGCGGTCAAAGCCCAGCTTGTATTGTTTGAACTGCGCCATGTTGCAGAAACAAAAATAGACCGGGTCAAATTTTTCATATGCCTTCACGCTTGCCCGCCGATGCACCATCGAAGTATCCGCTCCGCTCTGCAAGATTTGCAAGTTATGTATCATCGGCGAAACGAATTTGTCCCAACCCTTGTCAGTAAGAAATGTCGCCGCTTTGCGCGACCCGGCCTCTATCACGGCCAGCGCAGATTCATATTCCTGTGCGCCTTCACGTAAAGAGTCGTGCGCTGCGGTCATCATCGCACCGGCTATCTCACCTGCCTCTTTCATTACACTGATCTCAAGCGGCGCTTTGATCACGCGCAGCGAACCAAGAACAGGTGATATATCAGCCAGCTTTGTACCCGGGTATGTGTCATCCAGGAAATTGCGCACTATGGCCGGGATATGGTTTCGTTCAATCCATATTTCTTTTGGGTTATCGCCCAGAATTTCACCCAGCGCCCTGCCCCAGCTACGTTGACCCATGTCCTCCCAAACCCTGATATCCTCGACCCAGGTCATAGCGCCCACCATCTCGGATTCCATAAGCGGTGTAATCACAACAGGCGCCTCGTCAGCGTCAACAACAAGCATGGTGGGGCGCCCAAATTCGATACCCAAGTATCCCCAAAAACCAGCGAGATAAGCAATCGAGCTTTCGTCGGTGAAAACTGCTTTTCGGATCCCCATATCCTTCATTCGCGCTTGCAGATCACGAGTTCTTACTTTTGCTTCTTCAAGCATGAGATGGTCCTTACTCAAAAAATCAGAGGTTTCAGGTAGGTTTGGCTGCGAATCCTAGAGGATTAGCTTTGCTTCTGCATTGTTGACCTGTATACATCTTTTGTGTCAATAACTAATTTATCAGTCTACAAGTCAAATTTAAACCTATGCTGTATATAGGTATGCAAAGCGAACCCGGTTTTGAACAACTTATCATTCATGAACTTCACTTCGTTAGAAGCGCTGGAACAACTGCATTGAATTCGGAACAAGGAGAGGTTCGTGCCCCTTAGTGATGCGTCAAATACTCTGCCAGAAAGCAACAGCAACAAATCGACTGTTGAAGATATTCAGAGTGGAATTCTGCTTCGCATCTGCTTTTTGGACTATCGTCCGGGCGACCAATTGAAAGAAGCAGATCTGGCAAAGGAATTTGGCGTCAGCCGAACCCCGGTACGGGACGCTATAAGCCGCATCAACCATCTGGGCCTCGTCGAAACGCGCAACGGCGTTGGCACTGTTGTTGTTTCGCTGTCAGATGATGAAGTAATGCAAGTTTATGAAATGCGCCTTCATCTTGCGACCCTAATAGGCAGAACCACACCGACTAAAATCGAGGAGGCTTACAAATCGCAAGCGACAGATTTGCTAAGACAGGCGAACGCATTGGTCGAAGAATTCAATCTACGGTCCTATATCATTCTCAATCACCAGCTGAACATTCTCATCGCAAGCCTGATCGGAAACATCGTATTGCGGTCTTTTTGGCTCCAAACATACTATCAGGCTGCCAGCACGTGGTACCGTGTTGGTGACATCGTTGGACCAGACGTGGCACGGGCGCTGGTTGATGAGCTTACAGAAATCAACGCCGCACTTGCGGCGAACGATTTAGAGGCAGTCGGATATATTCAGAGAATACACATCGGATATGGATTTGAGCGAATAAGAAAGCACCTGTTTTGAGCGCATCAATTGCACGCCGATACCAGATGAAAACTCTGATGCTGCGACTCACTAAATTTTGTGGTATAAATATTACGTCGAAGCTAGTCTAATTCGCTTCAATTCCAAGCATATCTTCTTAACCGAGCGTAAATGAGATGCTTCGAAGGACCGCCGCCAAAGCGCGGCGGTTTTCCTTTAGAGGCCATGATTTTCGACGGTTACACAGATCCACCCGCTGCAACACGTGCCTTATGCGCTGCCAAGCTGCGTTCAAACGTTGTGACATTTTTCAATCTTGCCTCCCAGTCAGCCTTGAACGCCAGCCATTCAGTGCAACGCTGTTGACGCTGGTAACAATCCTTCATGAGCGCCTCACCTTGCTGATACTCAATTGTCTTACGCTCAATTGCGCCAAACGGAGACACCGAAGGACTACAGGCCGTGAGGAAAAGTAAGATTATGAGAGAACCACGCATAACTGGCCCTGAATTATTAACACTTCCAGAGTACATGGCTTTGCAACTTAGACAATGGTAACTAAACGCTGAGATGTGTAGAAGATTAGGAAACAAGGTTACTTTTTATGTCTTCTCGGTTGGCCTGGATCATATCGATCGCAATTTTTGTGTTGATCACCATCGGGACGCTGACCCCTTTGATTGAACCACCCAAGAGACCGGAAATAAGTTCAGACAAACTCCATCATTTGGTGGCGTTTTGGGCGTTGGTCATACCGCTTTGCTACTTTCACTTGCGAAATGCGATCTGGGTACTTCCAGCCGCGATTGTTTACGGGCTTCTAATCGAGATCATCCAGCCGATGGTGGGCCGGCAAGGTGAATACCAGGATTTTCTGGCAGATACGCTAGGAGCCATACTAGGGTATGTCACAGCTTTTCTAGGTGTAACAATCCGCAATTCACGATCTGCGACGAAATCCTAGCATGTTGACTGCTAGACGTTCGCCCGAAGGCGAAACAAAACTAAACTTGATTGTCGGTCATAGCTACGCCTGGTTTTCCCGAATTGCAGCGGACAAAACACACATGAGCTCAAACATGATCGAAACTCCTAGCCAGGCTGTACCGCCTGTGGGATCAAATGGTGGCGATACTTCCACCAAATCTGCCCCAATCAGGTTCACACCTTCAAGCGCACGAACAACCTGCTGCGCCTGAAAACTATTGGGGCCACCAATCTCTGGTGTTCCTGTGCCGGGCGCGAACGTCGGGTCAATGAAATCAATATCGAAGGTGCAATAGGCTGGCTCGGTGCCAACGATACCTCGCACTTCCGCCATGACATCTGCCGCGCCCCTATCAAAAAACTCTTCAATTCGAATAATCCGGATACCTTGATCCAGACCCCATTCAACATCTTCGATATTGTACGCAGTACCGCGAATACCGATTTGAACCATGCGCTTTGGATCAACCAAACCTTCCTCGATCGCGCGGCGAAAAGGTGTTCCGTGGGTATATTTATTGCCACCAAAGTAGCTGTCAAAAAGGTCGGTATGAGAGTCAAACTGGATCAACCCAACAGGCGCATCGCTTGCAAGCCCGCGCAGTATCGGCAGAGCGATCAGATGATCCCCACCCGCCGTCATCGGCGTAATCTTGTTTTGCTTTAAGCCAGCGTAGAAAGTGGAAATGCGTTCCATGCTGTCGTGCAAATCTATTGGGTTTGGTGGCACGTCACCAAGATCTGCACAATTGACCGATGAAAAAGGGTTTATCCCACTCACGGGATTGCCTGCACGGATCATTGTGGAATAGTCACGCAGGCTTCGCGGGCCGTGTCTTGCACCGGGTCGGTTGGTCGTCCCACCATCCCACGGCACACCGACGAGGCCCAATTCGACAGCTGCGTAGTTTGGGTCATCGGAGGTCAGATAAGGCAGACGCATAAAGGTGGGAACACCTGCGTACCGTGGTAAATCCATCGCTGAAACAGGCTGAAAAAACGGATTAATCTTGCGGGTCATGTCTGATCCTCAGGTTCTATCTTGACGCACTGGGTCGTCGCGTGAGCGTCACTTGTTGGTAGCATATGAGCCCCAACGTCTGAAAGGGCGATCAGTTGCTTTTGACCTTTTCGACCCTCAAAACCAGTTAATGCGCCCACTTGCGAGTCTCTTAGATACTTCGCCCTCTAGGTCAGAGAGTACAAAGCGGCCGGTCGATGGCGCCCACCTTGTGTTTTTTCCTCCAGATCCGTAAGCGCCCAATTTGCCATGATCCATTTTCTGAAATTTCGCTTATCCAATGCTTCTCCTTTGATGATTTCAAAAACACTCTGCGCTTGGGCAAGCGTGAATTTTCCCGGCAAAAATTTAAAAACTACCCGTGCAGATTGCGCGATATCGCTTGAAACCATGTTTGCAAGACGCTCCCGGCCCGCGTTCAGAATGTTCTCGTGATCGAAAGCGAGCTTTGGCAGGTCTGACAGATTGTGCCACTGCGCATCGCTTGCATCCGTTGCAGCGCTCAGCACAAGTTTGTCAGACGGAACCAAAGCGAGAAAAGCGATCGTGATCACCCTTTCCCGCGGGTCACGATCAGGTCGGCCAAAGGCACCTAGTTGTTCCAGATGAATACCTGTCAGGCCCGTTTCTTCTGCCAACTCTCGTGCGGCCCCGGTTTCCAGATCTTCATCCATCTGAATAAACCCACCAGGCAACGCCCAGGCCCCCTTAAACGGGTTAAGTTTCCGTTGAATAAGAAGAACATGCAATTCCTCGTCACGGATTGAAAATATCACAATATCTGCCGTGACGGCGGGATGCGGGTAATCATATGTATAACTCATACTGGACCTTTATTTCGAAAACCATGATACGTGTATAATGAACACTAACTGTGAGCAATATCAATTGATCACCTTAGTCGGCATTATGGGTTTCCATCAGAAATTTGGCCGCCCTTATCGAAGGAACGGCCAAATTCAATGAAAAAAGAGGCCTTCAAGGCCTCTTTTTCTTAGTAAGTTTCAAGGTGCAGTTCTGCGTCACACATGCTGTTGTTAAATGTGCCAACCCAGATGTCATACCACCCTTCGGACGGTGAGGTCAGGTAGATGCGGGGGTTGCCGTTTCCGGCAGCGTCGTCATCGAAGAACCAGTTTTCGTTCGCTGTGTTCACCAGAAGTGTTGTGTCACATTCTCCGGTGACCGAAATTTCGAGGGCATAGTCACTGGAGCCATCGTAGTACACTTCGAAATCCGGGCGGTCCGCTACAAAACCGGTTGCTGGTTCTGGGGTCTGATCGCTTACGCGGCAGTAGTCAACCTGGACGTCCCCACCAGCAAGAACTGAATAGCTGTGACGCGTATAAAGTTGCTGGGCATTGCTGTGGATTTCGGTCCGGGCTTCATCACGCCAATCTGGGCAGGCCGCAGAGGCAGAACTTGCTGATCCGATTGTTGAGAGTGCCAGAGGAGTTGCGACTGCGAGTACGAGTGTTTTGAGTTTCATTTTCTATTCCCTTCGTTCTTTGTTTGGTTTGTGTGTTTGTATCTTTTTGATGGTGTTAATTTGACACTAACACTTAGTGTAGTCAACACACTTTCTTTAATTTTTTACTCAGCTCTTGTCAAAAATGAACTAAGCTAATTGATTTTATTGCTTTATTTTTTTTAATTTTTGATCCGGAAACTCAGGTGCAGATCAAATCAACGAATTTTCATTCGTAATTTTGCTAGAATCATTCCTTTGCAGAAGCCGGCATTTCACCTAAGATTCTGGATCAGAAACGGACATCTTCAGGTAAATGAACAACAAAGCCAGAATTTTCATTTCCTATTCGCGTCAGGACGATGCCGTTGCGAACAATATCTACAACGCGCTTAAAGCAGACGGGTTTCAGGTATTCATTGATAGCGAAGATATCCTCTCGCTTGAGGAATGGCGCCCGCGTCTGGCAGAAATGATCCGAAGCGCGGACGTCGTGCTGTGCATTCTTAGTCAGGCATCGCTTTTGTCAGATACCTGCAAGTGGGAACTTGAGTTTGCCAACCAACTCAACAAACGCGTGGTCCCTGTCGCTTTGGAAGATGTCGGCGCAGATTTACCCCCGACAATTGCCCATATTAACTACATTCCCCTCTATGGAAACGTCGTCTTTGAGCCGCAACTGGAAAAAGCAAAGTTCGCCTTTGACGCGGATATCGAATGGATACGCGCCCACACGCGATTTGGTGAACTGGCGAACCGGTGGGTCAACAAGATAGGCACTGAACTGCGCGGCAAAGACCTGCGTAATGCTATCGACTGGTTAAACAGACAGCCCAACAATACACCTGATCCCACACCTGAACTGAAGCGATTTATCGCCGTAAGCAGGCGAAAGGCACGTCGCAACATGGGCCTTAACCTGATCGCAGTAGTCTCAATTGTCATTGCGGCCGGTTTTATAGCAGTCCTTCAAAAACAGCGCGCTAGTTTAGAATTCGCGAAAGAACAGCAACGCATTGCGCGACAAGCCCGTGATCTTGCCACACGCAATCCGGAAGAGGCCATAAGAATGGCGCTAGGCGTTTGGCCACCAGCGGCAAGCACCCAGGAAAGCGGCCCTATGGATGCTTTAAATGCCGTCAGCACAGCGATTGCGAACCAACGCCTTCGTGTCCACATCACTTCGCAAAAAGGCCCGGTTTTACATGCGGCGTTCACGCCCGATCAGCAATACATTGTGACTGCAATGAACCGGCAGACCGTTCAGTTATATGACGCTGTTACCGGGGCCTCCTTTGGTAAATCCCTGAATACACCTGGGCCTGCGACCACATTTAATTTTTCGCCAGACGAGCAACGTATCGCTGTTGCATCTGGAAAAAACGTCATCGTTTGGGATATCAGTTCACGCGTCCGAACCGGCACGAAGATCGAGAACAATGTAGACGTCTCCGCTGTTACCTTTACTCCTGATGGGAAAACAATTGTGACAGCCGCCGTCGACAGGGCGCTTCGCTTCTGGAATCCGGACACGGGCAAGGAAACGCGGCCTGCACTTCAGATGGATGCTGCCATCGTTGATGTTTTCTTTGGGGGCGATAAGGGCTCACTGCTGGTCGTCACGGGTGAAAGAGTGCGCATTTTTGACTTTCCAAGTGGTACCGAAAAACGTGACCCAATCCAACATGTCGGTCAGATTACGCGAGCTGATATTTCGCCAGATGGTCACTCCATCGTAGCCGCCGCCAACAATATGGTCGGGGTATGGAAGTTTGAGACTGGTCTTGCACTGCTAGAGCCACAGCCGATCTATCCGAAAGGTACCGAAATTGGCAGCATCGCGTTTTCGCCTGACAGCACACGCATCGTAACCGTCTCCACCGGCAAAACTGTTCTTATGTCATCGGCGGAAAACGGTAACGAAATGCTTGAGATTCGCAATTCCTCTAGCCGCTTTACGCAGGCAGCGTTTTCACCTGATGGCAACCGGATCGTTACAAGTTCCGAAGCAGCCGCGCATGTATACGAGGTAGCACTTGGACTACATCGGCGTCTTGGCCAAACCTCGGCACATGACAGTTTGATCGAGGCATCCCTGGCATCTGCGGTGCCTTATGAACGATCGCTCATGTCTCACAATCGTGAAATTACGGCAACTGTCCCCGAAGACAACGTTGTCGCGCTTGAAAGCACCAGCTCCGGGCGTCCAATTTCTAATCGGACTCTGTACCACAGTGGAATTGTATCAAGCGTTGCGTTTTCACCTGATGATCGTTTTCTCGTAACGGCTGCAGATGATGGCAGTGTCCGGATATGGGACACGCAGTCCAGTCTTTTGCTGTTTATGCTTCGCCATCCCGGGAAACCAATTGATACGAGCCTTTCGGCGGATTTCACCGACGAGGGCCAACATGTCGTCACGTGGCGAGAAACGGATGACATACGAGTCTGGAACGTAAATCTGCCGGGGGGAAATCTGATGCAAACTGCCTGTTTGGTTTTGCCCTTTAAAGATGGATATCGCACAATCGTGCCCCCGGTACGAAACACGGATGAAGTTACCACGCTGCAGATCGATGATTGTTCAGACTACTCACCCCAGATGCCAGTTTATCACGAATAGATCTTACAAAGGTCAATTGCCTGATTTTCCAGTTCGCAAGTGTAACCACATTCAGCGGCATTTCATATTCCCTTCATATTCATTTCATCAAGCACAAATCCTCGTTAGTTGGTGGTGAAACCTAAAGATGGCAGTATATGTTTATCGCTGCCAGACAGGCCTCTCCAAAGCCTAGTATTTTAAGGAAACGCGATGAGCACTGAACAAAAACGCGCGAATTTTGCCCTTCAGGGCGGCGGTGCCCATGGCGCGTTCACTTGGGGTGTCCTTGACAAAATATTCGAGGATGGGCGGATCGATATTGCCGCAATCTCTGGCACATCAGCCGGAGCTATGAATGCGGTTATCTGCGCTGATGGTATCATGCGTAGTGGTAAAGAAGGCGCACGCGAAGCCATGCACTGCTTTTGGCACAAGATGAGCGAAAACGGACGTGCCAGCCCGGTACAAAGACATCCCATAGACGTTTTCATGGGAAACTGGAGTTTGGAAAGATCGCCCGGATACCATTTTTTCGAGGCTCTTTCCCGGGTTTACTCGCCTTATCAGCTAAATCCAATGAACATCAATCCGCTGAAGCAGGTGCTGGAAGAAACCGTCGATTTTGACCGTGTCCGATCCTGTGACAAAATGAAAATTTTTATCTCCGCAACGAATGTCGAAACAGGCCGTGTTCAGGTTTTCAATCGCAAGGAATTGACCGCTGACATGGTCATGGCGTCTGCTTGTCTTCCACTCATCTATCAAGCCGTCGAAATTGATGGCGTACCCTACTGGGATGGTGGCTATATGGGGAACCCGTCTTTGTTTCCGTTCCACACTGAATCTGATTGCGCAGATATCGTGGTCGTCCAGATCAATCCTATAGAAAGAAAAGGAGCGCCTAAAAGCGCGCAGGACATTTTGAACCGGGTCAATGAAATCAGCTTTAACGGAAGCCTTCTGAAAGAACTGCGTTCGATCGATTTCGTTTCACGTTTGATACGTGAAGGAAGTTTGTCCCCGGATGAATATCGCGACACAAGGGTGCATATCATCGAAAACCAGAAAGAGCTTATGCCGCTTGGCGCATCGTCAAAAATGAATGTTGAGTGGAAATTTTTGACACATCTCAGGGATCTTGGTCGTCAGACCGCCGCCGACTGGCTCAAAGAAAACCACGCCCACATTGGGGAAAAATCAACAGTCGACTTGCGCGCCATGTTTCAGGGTATCGGGGCGCAGCATCAGGGTTAAATATCTACTGTGAAAGACGCAAAATCCTTTGCGACGCAGGCTGCGGCGGTCTTCAGCAAAATCTCTCCTTGCTCTCTAGACGCCAAAGCCGAGTGGGACCCAACTCGGCCATCGGGAAAGGCCACACGGTGTTCTGCGGCAGGGCCATGTTTATCACCGGCATGTGTTTGAATAAATTCAGAAGAGAGTTTCACAGGTGGGTTCTGTGCTTGTCCGGGTAGAACCGCACGATGATTAACCTGTGTGATTGATATTTCTGACGGGGTCGCGTGCATGCCTTCCCAGTCACCATACCACTCACGGCGCAGGTTGTTCACCGGTTCAAAGTCCCACCAACTGCGCGCCCTAACCTTTTTTTCATCCAAACGAGCGGCTTCAATTCGTAGCGGCTCAAGGTTTGCTCCATGACCATTCAGAACGTAGATCCGCTTGAAGCCTTGCGAAATCAAACCTTCGAACAGCTCTCTTACAACGGCCTGATAGGTTGCAAATGAGAGCGACATAGTACCCGGAAAGTCCATGTTGAATGGGGCGGGCCCATAACAAAGTGTTGGTGCAACAATTGTATTTGTCAGTTCCGCTGCGGCCTGCGCAATATCCTCTGCACAAATAGCATCTGTACCGATCAATCCCATTGGTCCGTGCTGTTCAATTGAACCCGTCGGCAGAATAATGGCGGGCGCGCGTGCCAGATGTGCGTCAACCTCTTGCCACGTCATGAGATCAAGTTTCATTCAGTCGCCTTTGCCAAATAGCCCAGCAACCGTGGTAAATACTCCGAAAGCTCGGCATCAACGGCCGCGTGACGCCGAAGGTCTTCACGATAGGTGCGAATTGCATCTGGCCAATTAACAGGCAACCCGATCGCCTGTTCCAATGCGGCAATCCATTCAACCGAAATTGCAAATCCGATATCGCCCAGCCATAGTGCATCACGTGACAGTGGGGCCGTCTCCAACAACCGAGCGAGTGTTTTCAGATGGCGTGATAAAACTTCACCACCGGCACGAAGACGCGCGTCGTCACGTGCCGCTTTGGGGATCAGCGAAAAAAGCTGGCGCAATGCAGGTTCAAGGCGCGTGTCATGAAACCGCGCTCTTTCTCGAATCTTGGCGCGGCCTGTAAGATCATCAGGCAACATCGCTGGCTCAGGGTATTTCTCGTTCAGGTATTCAGCGATCGCCTCTGAATCAGCCAGCAAAAGGTCTTTGTCGATCAATGCAGGTAAATTCCCGGATGGAACGATTTTTTTATATTCGTCCGAACCATAGCCACCCGGCGGTGACAATTCTTCCCATTCAAGGGATTTGTGTCGGAGCAAAATTCGCAGCTTAGCGCAGTAAAGGCTAACCGGGATTGCATAGATTGTTAGCATCGCGAAAAGGGGGCTTTCGCCCCCTGCCCTTTGATCAATTCAGCAACTGCCATTTGCGGCCCAGTTCTTCGAAGAACCCCTGTTCCTGCTTCAGACCAATCCATGTGTTTACATAGTTGATCCAGACCTGATCATCCTGCGGTAAAAGCATGGCGATTGGCGTTGGTGCGCGTGGCGCAGAAACTGGCACGATCATCATCTGTTCGTACTGCGCAACCAGCTTGTTCGCCTCGACGTTAGACGTGATATGCGCATCTGCACGACCGGAAAGCACTTCCTGAAAATCACGCGCGGGGGCTTCGACAATGCGATGTTGCGCATTCGGGAAAAACTCTTTCACCTGGGTTTCCTGTGTTGTGCCAAGCGTTGCTGCGACAGTCACGTCAGGCTGATCAAGATCTCCCCAGTCATTGAAACGCCCCTCGTTCGTGCGAAGCGTAAGTGGCACGGTCGCAAGCGAGAAATAGCTATGGGAGTATCCCGCCGCTTTTGCGCGCGCGGGCGAGACTGAGGCAGAGCCTGTCATGTGGTACTGGCCAGAGGTCACACCGCTGACAAGTGTTTTCCAGTCTGTCGGTACAAATTCAATCTCGACACCTAAATCAGCAGCCAGCTGGGTCATCACATCAATATCGTAACCACGGTAGGAATTGGTTGCCGGGTCACGCATTGTCATCGGATTCCAATCTCCGGTTGTGCCCACCTTAAGCACACCCTCAGACAAAATTTCATTCAATGCAGATTGTGCCTGCGCGCTGGCGGCGCAAACGACGACGATAAAGGCTGTAAAGGCAGCTTTTAGCAATTTCATGGAAATCTCCCTGTTCGCTTTAACTAGTGCAGGTTGGTCCAATTTCTGGCGGCGTACATAAACTAAGTAAATTGCACCACAGTTAACTACCTGCTTTACTCAGTAAACGCCGCAGGGGAAAAATATGCAACCAACCACGCAAAACCCAATAATCAAAATACGGCGGGCCAGCAAATTTTTTGGTCCTTTTCAGGCACTCAAAGACGTTTCACTGGATGTTGATCTTGGAGAACGTGTTGTCGTCTGCGGGCCATCAGGGTCTGGAAAATCCACTTTAATCAGATGTATTAACCGCCTTGAGAAACATGAAGCCGGTCAGATTACGGTTGATGGAACTGAATTGTCTGACAGCCGTGAAAGCCTTACCAAGGTGCGAACGACCGTCGGAATGGTGTTTCAGCAATTCAATCTGTTTCCACATTTGACGGTTCTCGAAAACCTGACTTTGGGGCCCAAAAGGGCCCTCAAGATTTCGGATAAGGAGGCAACTGAAAGGGCGATGGACTATCTGGAACGAGTGCGCATCCCGGACCAGGCAGATAAATATCCACGCCAGCTTTCTGGAGGCCAGCAACAAAGGGTCGCAATCGCACGCAGCCTTTGTATGGAGCCCCGAATTTTGTTGTTTGACGAGCCGACATCAGCGCTTGATCCGGAAATGATAAACGAAGTGCTTGACGTAATGGTCGAACTTGCGGAAAGCGGCATGACAATGATTTGTGTCACACATGAAATGGGGTTTGCCCGCAAGGTTGCTGATAAAATGGTTTTCATGGATCACGGTGAAATTGTCGAAGCGTCAGATACCGAAAGCTTTTTCACCACACCGAAAAGCAAGCGGTGTCAGGACTTCCTCGAAAAAATTCTGAGGCATTAGGGGAAGACTATGAAACGCATATTTCTATTTCCGACCCTGCTTCTTATGCTTTCTGGCTGCTCTGGAAATTGGGGGTGGTATGTCGTCAACCCAACAACCACCGGCGGCTGGAACAACCTGAGCTTCATGATCGGCGGCGCCTACAACACAATCCTGATGTCGATGACGGCGATTTCCATTTCGATCGTGGTCGGCCTGATAATCGCGCTGCCCGGTCTGTCCGAGAAACGCAGTCTGAAATCAATCAACAGGGTCTATGTTGAAGTTGTGCGCGCCGTTCCTATCCTCGTTCTGATCCTATGGGTTTACTATGGCCTGCCCCAGCTAATGGGCATAACGCTTAATGTCTTTTGGGCGGGTGTTCTGGCGCTCGCGCTCTCTGACAGTGCGTTTCAGGCTGAAATCTTTCGCGCAGGCATCCAGTCAATAGACAAGGGACAGTATGAAGCATCGCAATCCGTTTCACTGAATTACACGGATACAATGCGTTTCGTAATCCTGCCGCAAGCGATCCGGCGTATCCTGCCCGCGCTTGGGAACCAATTGGTTTACATGTTGAAAATGTCATCGCTTGTTTCGATCATTGGATTGCAAGAACTGACACGAAAAGCAAACGAGCTTGTCGTGTCTGAGTACCGACCGCTTGAAATCTACACCATCCTTGTCCTTGAATACCTTGTGCTAATTCTGATCGTCTCGGCGGGGGTACGGTGGCTTGAGCGTAGAATGCAAGCAAGTGAAATCTAAGGGGGAGCCGCATGTCAGCATGGATTGAAATGATTTCCGATGAAGAGGCGAACCCAGCCTTGAAGGAAGCGCTTGATTTTGCGCGTACACCACATGGAACGGTAGACAACGTAATGCGTGTCCACTCTTTACGGCCAAGCACCATGACCGGACATGTTAAGCTTTATCGCGCGTGCCTGCATGACGAGAGTAACACAATCCCGATGTGGTTTCAGGAGGTGATAAGCTCTTATGTCTCCAAGCTGAACGAATGTCCCTATTCCTACGCCAATCACTGGTCTAATGCGCAACACCTGATAGGGGACGATGCGCGTTCTGATACAATAGAAACGGCTTTGAAAGCAAATCGGCCGGAAGATGCGTTTGAAGGAGCAGAGCTTGCACTGCTGCACTACGCTGAAAAGCTTACCATCAAACCCGGCAATATTGAAAAGGCGGATGTAGACGCCCTAAAAACAGCCGGCGTTGACGATGGTGAAGTCCTCGAAGCGAACCAGATTATCTGCTATTTCAACTACGTGAACCGACTTTTGAACGGGCTTGGGGTGACTACTGAAGGCGACACCGTTGGCTATTATGTAAAGGACGAAACTTAATCCGAAGAAAACGGATCTCGATAGAGGAGAGTCCAATGAGCTACGCAGACGCAAAGCAGGTCAGCAGCGACGTTATTCCAGTCATCGACATCACGTCACTTCGCGACGGGACCGATGCTGAAACAGTGGCTCGTCAGTTACATGTTGCCAACACCGGACTTGGGTTTATCTATATCAAAGGTCACGGCATCCCCAATGAACTGATCACGAAAACACGTACTGCTGCGTTCGAGTTTTTTCGCGCCTCGCCCAAAAATAAGGAAGCTGTGCGTGTTTCCAAAAGCCACCGCGGCTGGATCGCTGTTGGTGGCGCAAAGATGGAAGATGACGCAAAGCCCGATCTAAAGGAAAGCTTCGTCTGGGGGTATCAGGACAAGACCGGCAATATGCCTGATGACCACGAGCTGCGCGGCGAAAACCAATGGCCTACCTTTTCGCCAAACATGGAAAACATTGCAATGGAGTACTTTGAGGCTGCGCATTTAGTTGCACATTGCCTGATGCAGGGCTTTGCATTGGGCCTTGGTCTGGAGCGCGACTTTTTCCTGCAAACAAATGACGCCCCCTTAAGCCGTGCTTCAATGGTTTATTATCCAGCGCAGCCTGAAGCCGCAGGCAAAGATCAGTTTGGCGTCGGCGCGCATACAGATTTTGGCGTTTTGACTGTCTTGTGTCAGGACGATGTTGGCGGCCTTCAGGTGCAGGATATAAACGGCGAATGGATTGCCGCACCCCCGATTGAAAACACCCTGATTATCAATGTCGCTGACCTGTTAAGTCGCTGGACCAATGGGGCCTATAAATCAACGCCACATCGCGTTGTGAATAGATCAGGAAGGGAACGGCTGTCTCTTGTTCTGGCATATGATCCAAATCCCGAAACCATGATCGACGCGCGCGATGTTTTTGGGCCCGAATGCGCACCTGAAAATCCGCCAATAACCTGTGGCGATTATCTCAACTGGCGCTTTGCCAAGGCTTTCAGTCACAAAAAAGCGTAGCGTGGGCACATCGACGGAGCGCTCAGCCCTTCGAAATCGTGTAAACTAGCTCGGGCTGATTGCATTTTACCCGTGTCAGGTGGTTTCTGTTTCTCCGACGATCTCGGCAAATTTAGCGAAAAACATTGCTGAGAGTTTCTTGGCGGTGCTGGTCATCAACCGACTGCCTAGCTGCGCAATTTTCCCGCCCACTTCTGCCTTGGCAGTATACTTAAGGAGGGTTGAATCTCCCTGATCAACCAACTCCACATCAGCGCCGCCCTTTGCAAACCCGGCGACCCCACCATTGCCTGCCCCGACAAGTGAGAACCGATTGGGCGCACCTTCGGTATCTAGCGTAACATTTCCATTAAACCGCGCTTTTACTGGGCCGACTTTAAGAACGACTTTGGCTTCAAGCTCCGTATCAGAGTGTTTGATGAGCTCTTCACATCCCGGGATGCATTCTTGCAGGATTTCCGGATCATTCAGTGATGCGTATACTTTTTCCATCGGGGCGGGAATTGTGATTTCGTCGTTAAGTTCCATATTCAGTTTTCCTCTTCGAACAGGCGGAATTCAAATTTTTTAGTCGGGAAAGATAACGCATCAACCCTATGATTTGGCGCGTATGCGCTGATGTGATCTTCGGTGCGCGACAACCTCGGAAAGAATAGACAGCGCAATCTCGTCAGGCGTTATTGCCCCGATATCAAGACCGGCAGGCGATTTAACATTATCCAGCAATTCTTGGGAAATGCCAGCATCGATCAACCGCTGACGTATCGTTTCAAATTTTTGGCGGCTCCCGACGAAAGCAATGTAGGATGCTCCGGATGACAGTGCCGCACGCATGGCCGGCTCATCCCCCTGACCCTGCGTTGCAACAACAACAAACTGAGCACCGCCGGAGCTCGCGGTAAATTCATAAGAACCTTGAAGATTTTCAACAACAGGCGCGTCCGCAGCCCGCAATTCAGGTGCGCAAAGCGTTCGAGAAAAATTAAACCCGCCTGCAAGGTCCGCAAGCGACAAGGCGACCGGGCTTCGGCCACAAATTACCAGCTCAGCTTGCGGGATAACCGGTTCAATAAAAATATCCATCGATCCTTTGCTGGGGCATCCATTGCGGGCAAAGCGGATACCATCTCGTTCGTCGCCTGGTGCCACCCCTTCCGCTTTCAGAAGTCCCTCTGGCTTAAGCGAAATAAATTGTGCAGCACCTTCCTTCATCGCGATCAGTGACGCTTTCTTGACTGCGGATCGCACACATCCGCCGCCAATCCAGCCTTCAGTAATTGCGCCGTCCTCCAAAACGATTGCCTTGTCTCCGGGTTTAGCAGAAGTCGCGTTGACGGTGCGCACGACGGTGGCGATAGCGAAAGGGGCACCTGATGCGCGCAATTTCGATATGTGATCTTCAATGAATGTATCGTTCATTCTGCCCACCTCAAATCCCCGCCAGTTCCGGTTCAAGTGCCGCAAGACTTTCCAGCGTATTGGCGGCGGCAAACATATCAAGATATGGCAATGCCGCCGCCATTCCGCGCGCAACAGGTTCATACCCCTTCCAGCCCTTGAGCGGATTGAGCCAGATGATTTTGCATCCCCGTTTCTTAATCACCTTCAATGCCGAACCCAGCAATTCCGGCGCGTCAGTATCATACCCATCTGACAATATCAGAACCACGCTGCGCCCGCTCACAAAACGGCGGGCGTAGGTTTTGCCAAATTGGTCAAACGTGGCCCCAATCTTTGACCCCCCTCCAAACCCATCGGCAAGAAGGGTCAGCCTGTTAAGCGAACGCAGCGGATCATCATCCCTCAGGGCTTGGGTGATGCGCACAAGGCGGGTGTGAAAAAGATAGGCATCAGCCGTTGCATCAGCACGGATCAATCCAGACAGAAATGCCAAAAATAAACGCGCATAAACGGTCATAGAGCCTGAAACATCGCAAAGCGCGACAAGGTGCACCGGCCGTTCCGGGCGGCGACGGCGGGGCAGCCGGATCGGTTCTCCGCCGGTCGACAAGCTTTTTCTTACAACTTTCCGAAAATCAATCTGATCGCCTTTTATTGCCGCGTGTCTGCGGCGCGACCTTCGGTCCCGGATCGCATCTGCCAAGCGGCGGGCAACAACTTCGGCGGCTGCAATATCCTGCGGCGACAGAAGCTCGCGAAGGTCTTTCTTCATGAGGTTTTGGACACCGCTTGCGACAAGGCGGCCTTCGCCCTCGGACGCGACTTCACCTAATCCGCCGCCTGTATCAGGGCTTGAAATATTTCCTGCTGCATTTGTCTGTTGCGTTGAATCTTCCTGCGAAGTTCGTGAATACTTCGGTGCAGCGCTTTTGTTCGTTTTCACAATTTTGTTTCGAACACGCCCCTGATTGCGCCAGTAGCTGTCAAACAAGATATCGAACTTGTCAAAATCTTCGTGATTGCCTGAACATACAGCCTTCAGAGCAAGGCAGACTTCGAAAGGGTCTGCTGCTGCCACATGACCAAGTGACTCCAGTGCCGCTTCTGTTTCACGAACGCCAAGCGGAAAACCGTGGTCTCGAAGATGGCCGACAAAGCCGGAAACACGGGCAGATGCGCCTGGGTCACGGCCTGAAAAGCGCGTAATCTTTGTCATGCGGCTTTTCCTGCAAGGCGCTGCGCAACTTCCAGCGGAACGTTTGCGCGATCAGCCTGTGTTTTCAAAAGTGTTACGAGGCTTGCACGCAGAATTTCAGGATCATCATTCAGATCATTGATGCCGAGCCCGGTCAAAGCTGCGGCAAAATCCAGCATTTCGGCGACGCCCGGTACCTTTTCCAACTCTTCCCGTCGCAAGGATTGAACAAACCCGACAATCTGCGCTGCAAGCCGTTCATCAATATCCGGGCAACGCGCCGCCAGAATAGCAAGTTCAGTCGCGCGGTCCGGATATTCGACATATGAGTATATGCAACGCCTGCGCAACGCATCGGACAGATCGCGTGTGCCGTTCGACGTCAAAACAACATAGGGTCGGCTTGTCGCGGTAAGTGTTCCAAGTTCTGGCACGGTGATTTGAAAATCTGACAGAACCTCCAGCAAATACGCCTCGAATTCCTGATCCGCCCTGTCAATTTCATCAATCAGCAAAACTGGTGACGTGTCCTGACGAATTGCCTGAAGAAGCGGGCGTTCAAGTAGGAACTCCTCGGAAAAAATACGCTTTTCAACATCGGGTCCGGTTTTCCCATCCTCCGCAGAAGCGCGGATTGCAAGAAGTTGACGTTGATAGTTCCATTCATATATCGCGTGTGCCGCATCCAGCCCTTCATAACACTGCAACCTGATAAGTCTTGTATCCAATGCGTTGGCCAGTGTTCGGGCAATTTCGGTTTTTCCAACACCTGCGGCCCCTTCCAAAAGCAAGGGACGCCCGAGCTTTAGCGAAATATGCAAAGCCATCGCCAGATCAGGAGACGCAATGTACCCCTGTTCGGCTAACTGAGATGCGAGTGATTTCCAGTCTGACATGAAAATATGGCAGGGCGGTCAAAGGCCGCCCCGCCTGTCCCTTTCTAACCGTGCATTCCAAGATCATTGGCGATCTTCCAGATACGCCACTGATCATGCGGCATATGTGCATGTCGAAGACCAAATGCCCTGAAGGCATCATGCACCGCATTGGAAAATGCAGGAACGCCACCAACATTCGGACTTTCCCCTACCCCTTTCGCGCCAATCGGGTGATGCGGGCTTGGGGTTTCGGTAAAGTCGGTGGTGTAATGGGGCGTTTCCCATGCGGTTGGAATAAAGAAATCCATCAAGGTTCCGGTTTTGACATTGCCGATCTCATCATAGGCAATTTCTTGTCCCATTGCGATGGCAAGGGCCTCCGTCAGTCCACCGTGAACCTGACCTTCGATGATCATCGGGTTGATCCGTGTTCCACAATCATCCAACGCGTAGAACTGCCGAATTTCGTGAACACCTGTATCTACGTCAATCTCCATGACGCAAACATAAGCCCCGAATGGATAAGTCATGTTTGGCGGGTCATAATAGCTGACCGCCTCTAACCCCGGCTCAACGCCCGGTACTGCCTGATTGTAGGACGCATAGGCAATTTCAGCCATGGTTTTGAATTTCTCAGGCGCACCTTTCACAGCAAATCTATCGATATCCCATTCAACGTCGTTATCGTGCACTTCGAGCAGGTAAGCCGCTATCATCTGTGCCTTCGCGCGTATCTTTCGCCCGGCCATTGCAGCCGCCGCACCAGCAACCGGTGTTGAGCGGGATCCATACGTACCTAACCCGTAAGGCGCGGTATCCGTATCCCCTTCCTCAATCGTGATACTATCGGCGGGAAGGCCAATCTCGCTCGCCAAAATTTGGGCAAAAGTCGTTGCGTGGCCTTGGCCCTGACTGATCGTGCCAAGCCGCGCAATAGCAGAGCCTGTTGGGTGAATTCGTATTTCACAACTGTCAAACATACCCATGCCAAGAATATCGCAATTCTTGACCGGCCCGGCCCCTACAATTTCAGTGAAATGGCAAAGGCCGATCCCGAGCAGGCTACGCGTTTCACCGCGGTTAAAGGCTGCAACCCGTTCTGACTGCTCTTTACGCAAATCTTTGTAACCCACAGCGTTCAGCGCTTTGGTCCAGGCAGTGTGGTAGTCACCTGAATCATATTCCCATCCCAAGGCAGACTGATATGGAAACTGATCCTTGCGGATAAAGTTTTTGGCGCGCAATTCTGCTGCATCCATTCCCAGTTCAATGGCCAGAACCTCGATCATCCTTTCGATGAAATAGGCTGCCTCGGTCACACGGAAAGAGCATCGGTAAGCGACACCGCCGGGCGCTTTGTTGGTGTAGACCCCGTCAACACCAAGATACGCGACCGGAATATCGTAGGAGCCCGTGCAGATATTCATAAAACCTGCTGGGAACTTGGTTGGATCAGCGCAAGCATCAAATGCACCGTGGTCCGCCGTGACATGGCATTGCAGACCGGTGATTTTGCCGTCTTTTGTCGCGCTGATTTTGCCTTTCATCCAATAATCACGGGCAAAAGCCGTGGCCATCAGATTGTCCATCCGATCTTCAACCCATTTTACAGGTTTGCCTGTCACAATGGACGCAACGATTGAGCAAACATATCCAGGATAGACGCCGACCTTGTTCCCAAAACCGCCACCGATATCGGGCGAAACGATACGAATATTATGTTCCTCGATCCCCGACAAAAGGGAGGCGACCGTGCGCACAACATGCGGCGCCTGAAAGGTACCCCAGACCGTAAGTTTACCGTTCACCTTATCCATCGACGCGACCGACCCGCAGGTTTCAAGCGGACAAGGATGCGTGCGGTGGTAATAAACCATCTCTTCAGCGACAACATCGGCGCTGTTGATCACGTCTTCAGTGGCTTCTTTGTCGCCGGATTCCCAAAGGAAAATATGGTTGTGGTGGCGCCGCTCGCCATGTGCGCCTGTCGTCTGACCTGCCAGATCTTCACGCAGGACAACCGCGTCAGGCTCCATCGCCTTGAAGGGGTCCGTGATAACGGGAAGTTCTTCGTACTCAACCTCTACCAAGTCAATGGCATCAGCATTGATATAACGGTCTTCCGCAATCACAAAGGCAACTTCCTGCCCCTGGAACAGTACTTTTCCATCTGCAAGCACCATCTGTTTGTCGCCTGCAAGGGTCGGCATCCAGTGCAGGTTCAGCGGCTCCAGGTCTTTCGCTGTGAGCACGGCAATAACGCCCGGCAACGCAAGCGCCGCCTCAACGTTGATCGACTTGACCCGCGCATGCGCGTAGGGCGAGCGAACAAAGTCACCAAACAACATCCCGGGAAGTTTGATGTCATCGACGTAGTTTCCTTTTCCCTGAGTAAACCGGGCATCTTCCACGCGTTTGCGCGAATGGCCAAGGCCTTTGAGTTTTGCAGAGCGTTCTTCGCTGGTTGGGGTCAGATCATTCATTCTGCGGCCTCCTTCGCGGCGTTCATTTCCGATGCGGCTGCCAGAATTGATTTCACGATATTCTGGTACCCGGTGCACCGGCATAGATTTCCGGCCATGCCATGTCGCACTTCCTCTTCCGTAGGATTTGGAATTTCCTGCAGCAGACGGTGCGCGCGGGTGATCATGCCAGGCGTACAAAAACCGCATTGCAACCCGTGATGTTCACGAAAGGCATTTTGCAAAACGTTCATGGTGCCAGGCTCTGCCAAGCCCTCGATTGTCGTGATTTCTGCACCGTTCGCCTGGGCGGCAAAAACCGTGCAGGACTTTACTGATTTACCATTCATCTCCAGAGTGCAGGCCCCGCAATGCGAGGTCTCACATCCAATATGCGGACCCGTTATATCGAGTCTCTCGCGCAGGACATGAATTAACAGTTCACGCGGTTCAGCCAGTAGCTCTTTTTCTTCGCCGTTGACCTTGAGTTTTAAATGCATCTTGCTCATTTCTTTCCTCCTCAGGCGCGTGACAGGGCGCGTTCAATCGCCCGTCTGACAATTACGCCCGCAACGTGACGTTTGAATTCAACCGGGCCGCGGCTATCTTCTGTCGGATCAGTGTCATTGAGGGCTGCAGCCACCGCAGCCGCGATATCTGCATCACCGCAGTTCGTTCCCACAAGAGCAGCGCCAGCTGCTTCGGACCAGACAGGTGTATCTGAAAGGTTGGTCATCGCGATCGATGCAGCGGTGCATGTTTTGCCACCCATTGTGATCAGCACTGCTGCTGCCGCAGTCGCATAGTCGCCTATTTTACGTTTTTGCTTTTCGTAAGCGAACCCTGCAGTGGTAGCCGGAAAAGCAATGGACGTCAGAATTTCATCATCTTCGCACGCCGTCATGAACGCTGATTCATAGAATTCCCTTGCCTTGACGGTACGTTCTCCCGATGGCCCAGAGAGGGCGTATGTTGCATCAAGGCATTGCATCAACCCGGGCATATCATTCGCAGGGTCACCATTAGCAACATTGCCGCCGATCGTTCCAACGTAGCGGACCTGCGGATCAGCAATCTGAAGGGATGCTTCGCGGATTAGGGGCGCGGCTTTTGCAAGTGAGGCATTGTTGATCAATTCATGCTGAGTGACCATCGCACCGATGTGGACGGTATCGCCTGACACTTTGCTCTCTCTCAGCTCTTCTATGTCTTGAATGTCGACGAGGTGCTCTACGGCTGCCATGCGCAGTTTCATCATCGGAATAAGGCTGTGACCGCCAGCCAGAACACGTGCCTCATCACCGTGTTCCTGCAGTAAACTGACCGCAGATTTTACATCTGCCGGTCTGTGATACTCAAACATTGCAGGTATCATTCGTTCCTCCCAAATTGTGGCGACCTTACTTGGGAAAAGAATTAACGAAATGTTTACTTTAGTAGATAATGTCCCGAACGAACCGCGCAATTCGTTTCACGAAATGCGAATTACCAGCACGAACAGCAGGTGGCTCATAACCCCAAGGCACTGCGTACGTTACTTAGGCGCGACCGGCTGACGGGCACTTTACCGAGCGGAGGGTTGTTTTCGAAGAAGCAAACACCGTTATCTTTCTTCCGCTCGAAACCTGTGACATGGCTCGGATTGATAAGGTAACTTCTGTGACATTGAACAAAAGCACTGCCTGCCAGTCGCTTTGCTGCGTCGGAAATTGACCAAGGGCAAAAAAGCTTGTTCAACCCGACATAAACGATCGTGTAGTGACCTTCCGCCCGTATTGCAGCAACCGACGATGTTTCTGCAAATAGGATACGGCTGTCTTTTTCATACGGTATTGCAAACGTCGTTGGCGCTGCGTCTGAGCCGTTTGCTTGAAAGCTGCCATCAGAAGCCAGCATCGGTTCTTTTGGTTCCGGATAGCCACTTTCGGGCAGGAACTTTTCGTTTGGCCAAAAGGTCACTCCAGACAAAAGAAATGCACCACAGATAACGAAAGAAATCAGCGTAACAATCATTGCTAAAATCGAATTATCAATTCCAGCGGCGACATTACTGCTTTGCAGTGTCGGCAGGAAATTCGTCCCCGCCATCGCCAGAAAATGAACCGTGAAGACAGCAACTCCAAACGTAATCGTGCTCAGAATGATATTTCGATGCGTCCGCTCGCCATAAGCGATCGAGAAGGAACCTATTCCCAGAATCACGGAAGCAGCGACCGCAAGAACAACTCCAACTGGTGTATAAACAGCTTTGCACAACTGAATTCCTAACATGCCGATGTAATGCATTGCCGGGATGCCAAGTCCAACAATCGTGCCGGCGATGCACACACTTGCAGAGGTGCGTGGCCAATAATGCATTACCAGCAATGCAACCCCAACCATCAGGATCGCAACAAGTGCGGAAATCAGGGTGAGCAGTGCGTCATAGTAAAATAGTATTGGCATCTGCAGGCCAAGCATCGCTACAAAATGCATCGACCATATCCCACCCCCCAGTGCGACTGAGGCCATTGCAATCCTTTGTTTGCGATGGGTTTCGGAAAGAAGCGATATACCACGGGTCAATGCAAGCCCCGTAAAGCTCGCCATCAGAGACACCGCTAAAGACGCAGCAACAAGTCGGAAATCATGCGAATACTCTAACAAAACAGCCTCCCGTTCTGATTTGTTGTGCATGAATTTTTTAGTTCTCACCCATTACAAAGGTGAACTTCAATTCATCGAAATTCAAGAGCCTGCTGCAACCTGTTCAG
Organism: Pseudohalocynthiibacter aestuariivivens; assembly: GCF_018457175.1. Taxonomy (GTDB): domain Bacteria; phylum Pseudomonadota; class Alphaproteobacteria; order Rhodobacterales; family Rhodobacteraceae; genus Pseudohalocynthiibacter; species Pseudohalocynthiibacter aestuariivivens. The sequence continues at coordinate 475,765 of NZ_JAGFNU010000001.1, read as the reverse complement.
ACATTTGGCCGTTTTAAACGTCCCAAGAAAGTTTCACGCTTAATTCGGAGAGCCATGAGACGGCTTCTGACACCCGGCGTGCAAATTTCTATTTTTGCTTGTTGACGGATTAGGACGATTGTCCTAATTACAAATTACGATCGACTTAAAGATGCAAATTGATTGATATCGAAAACGAATGTGGGGATCATTCGATGCGCGAAAAAACGACACGCGATCACATTGTCAAAGCTGCTGATCAACTATTCTATCAGCAAGGTTTCGAACATACCTCGTTCGCGGATATCGCTGGTGTCGTCCAGATTTCGCGTGGGAATTTTTACTACCACTTCAAATCCAAGGATGAAATTCTGGACGCCGTGATCAATGTGCGCCTGGCGGACAGACAAGTGATGTTAAAACAGTGGGAGGTTGAGGGTGAAACCCCTCTGGATCGGATTTATAGCTTTATTCATATCCTGATCAAGAATCAGGAGAAAATTATAAAGTTCGGCTGCCCGATAGGTACGCTGAGCACTGAGTTATCAAAGCTAAACCATGCGTCGCAGAATGACGCAAACAAACTTTTCACTCTGTTTAGAACGTGGTTATGCCGACAATTCACGCTACTTGGGCGCGAGACTGACGCTGATGATCTCGCCATGCATCTTCTCGCTCGCAGTCAAGGCGTCGCGACGCTGGCAACAGCATTTCGCGATGGCGAATTCATCAAAATAGAAGCTCAACTGATGTGCGACTGGGTCAAATCTCAGGCCGTAGAAACTACGGCAGCCCGGCGTTCCATCCACTGATTCGAGGAGAAAACTGATGTTTGTCATACTGCTAAAATTTTCGGACTATAAAAGCCGCGCGGGCCAATTCATGCAGGGACACAACGAATGGGTCAAGCGCGGGTTTGATGATGGCGTTTTTTCACTGGTCGGCAGTCTTCAACCTAATTTAGGTGGGGGGATTCTAGCGCACAATACCTCGCTTCCCGATCTTGAACGCAGGGTGCAGGAAGATCCGTTTGTCGCAGAAAATATTGTTACCGCCGAAATACTTGAAATCACACCTTCGAGAACGAGCAAGCAACTGGCGTTTCTACGCGGTTAGAACCACGCCTTTTGGCAGAAAGACACGAAACAAATGAGCGACACAATTCTCGGGCCGGACAATCTATCAAGGTGCCGTTGGTGTGGTGCTGCACCAGAGTTTCTTGCATATCACGATAATGAATGGGGCTATCCGGTTAAAGATGACCACCGTCTGTTCGAAAAATTGTGCCTGGAGAGCTTCCAATCTGGACTAAGCTGGCGCACCATCCTGGCGAAACGTGAAAGCTTTCGCGCGGCGTTTCATGATTTTGATTTCGACAAAATAGCGCGTTTCACACAACACGACATCGATCGCCTGCTGGCAGACAAAGGCATTGTTCGCCATCGCGGCAAGATCGAAGCAGTCATTAATAACGCAGCAAAGGCGCAGGAACTTGTTCACCAAGAAGGTTCGCTCGCTGCTTTTTTGTGGCGCTACGAACCTGACGCAACCAAACTTGGAAAACCGCAGACAGCTTCAACCTCTATGGACTCAATTGCCCTGTCAAAAGACCTTAAAAAACTGGGCTGGAAATTTGTCGGCCCAACCACGGTCTATGCTTTTATGCAAGCGATGGGGCTGATCAATGATCATGTTGAAGATTGCATTATCAGAGAAAAAGTTGAAACCGCACGCGAAGCCTTCGAGCGACCGGAAAACTGAAAACAGATACTATCCGACCTGTACTCAGCCGCATTTAGAATGCCCACAGCTTCCGCAAGTCATACAACCTTCGATCATCCGCATGTCATATTGCCCACAGCTCGGACAGGCTTTGCCACGCGGTGCACCGCCGATTTGCACAACTTGTGACTGCGGATCAGATTTCAGCCCCATGCCTTCGCCTTCGATAAAACCTATCGTGATCAAATGATGTTCGATCACACCACCGATTGCGGCAAGAATTGACGGCACGTATTTGCCAGACATCCACGCACCACCACGCGGGTCAAACACCGCTTTCAGCTCTTCCACAACAAAACTGACATCCCCACCACGCCGGAAGACTGCAGATATCATCCGCGTCAGGGCGACAGTCCAGGCGAAATGCTCCATGTTCTTGGAGTTGATGAAAACTTCAAAAGGCCGACGGTGTCCATTGATCATGACGTCGTTTACCGTGATGTATATCGCGTGTTCACTATCGGGCCATTTCAGCTTGTACGTATTGCCTTCCAGTGCTTGCGGGCGGTCAAGCGGCTCGCTGATGTAAACAACTTCTGCGCCAGTCTCGGCCTCGGGAACATTTTCAGAACTTTCGCTGACGCTTAGGACGGAACCAGTCACATCGTTGGGACGATAGGTTGTGCATCCTTTGCAGCCGCTATCCCAGGCCGCCATGTAAACGTCTTTGAAGGCGTCAAAACTGATATCTTCGGGGCAATTGATTGTTTTCGAAATACTTGAATCGATCCATTTTTGTGCTGCGGCCTGCATACGCACATGATCCATCGGGGCAAGCGTTTGCGCATTTACAAAGTAATCCGGCAACTCTTTGTCGCCAAATTTTTCGCGCCAAAGCTGCACGGCATAGTCAACGACTTCTTCCTCTGTCCGGCTTCCGTCTTTCTGCAGCACCTTACGTGTGTAAGCATAAGCGAAGACCGGTTCGATCCCCGAGCTCACATTGCCCGCATAAAGGCTGATCGTGCCTGTCGGCGCAATAGAGGTGAGCAACGCATTTCGAATGCCATGTTCGCGGATCGCGGCGCGCACGTCTTCGTCCATCTCCATCATGTGGCCGGTGGCTAGGAATTTTTCTGCATCAAAAAGCGGGAAAGCCCCTTTCTCCTTCGCTAACTCCACCGAGGCCAGATAAGCGGCACGTGCAATTGCCTTCATCCAGCGCTCGGTCTGCTCCGCTGCCTCTTCCGAGCCATAGCGCAAACCGACCATCAGCAAAGCATCCGCCAGACCAGTTACACCAAGGCCAATACGACGTTTTGTCTGCGCTTCCTGTGCCTGCTGAGGCAAGGGAAAACGACTGGCGTCTACGACATTATCCATCATCCGCACGGCTGTCGCGACGAGTTCACTTAACGCTTCCTGATCCAAAGACGCCTTTTTGGCAAAAGGAGCGTACACAAGACGTGCCAGATTTACAGACCCAAGTAAGCAAGCGCCATATGGCGGCAACGGCTGTTCACCGCAGGGATTGGTCGCAGCAATTGTCTCGCAATAGGAAAGGTTGTTCATCGCATTGATCCGGTCGATGAAAATCACCCCCGGTTCAGCCTGATCATACGTCGACTGCATGATCTTGTTCCAAAGATCGCGCGCCTCGACGGTGTGATAAATCTTTCCGTTAAAGGTAAGGTCCCAGCTTTTGTTAGCCTTCACCGCTTCCATGAAGGAATCGGTAACAAGAACTGATACATTGAACATCCGCAAACGCGCGGGGTCACGCTTTGCCGTGATGAAGTCTTCGATATCAGGGTGGTCACAGCGCATCGTTGCCATCATCGCGCCACGGCGACTGCCAGCGCTCATGATTGTGCGACACATCGCGTCCCACACGTCCATAAACGACAAGGGGCCAGATGCATCAGCCGCAACACCCAGCACATCCGCACCTTTCGGCCTGATCGTGCTGAAATCATACCCGATCCCGCCGCCTTGCTGCATGGTCAGCGCGGCCTCGCGCAACATATCGAAAATACCACCCATGCTGTCCGGGATCGTTCCCATGACAAAGCAGTTGAACAGTGTCACGGACCTATCGGTACCTGCCCCAGCTGTAATTCTTCCGGCTGGCAGATACTTAAAACCTTCAAGCGCAGTGTAAAATTTTTCTTCCCAGACTGCCGGGTCTTTTTCAACCTTGGCCAGGGAACGCGCGATCCGCCTCCAGGTATCCTCGACCGTTGCATCAACCGGGGTACCATCAGAAGATTTCAGACGGTACTTCATATCCCAGATTTGTTCAGCGATCGGGGCGGAAAAACGGCTCATCGGCAGGTCCTTGGTGGCAGAACGAAAGGAGATACACGATAGGCTGCCAGACTATTTCGGTCAATTGCTATCAAACCATAAATCGCGGGTCATAAAAATGACTACACTAGATATAGCTACAATTTTCTGTTCTCCAATGAAACTCACGCATTGTTCAAAAAGAGAAAACGTTGAATTTGATGCGAAGGCGGGACTTGAACCCACATCCTCTCTACCGTACTATTATAGTGCTTGCCGGCACCAGTTATAATACTCGAAAGCAGAGCGCTCTGTCCTTTTGAGCTACTTCGCTACATTTCACCGAGCCAAGATTTAGATTTCGACTCATCAAGGAGTCCTGTTTGCGTCTTGATTCTACGGAAATGGTACGTACAGCAGCCTTTTCGGTCAATTGTAATCCGCTCCGAATTTGCGTTATGATGCAAGAGTCGGCAGGTAATTCTTGCTACATGTTGGGGTTGTTGATGAAAAATACCATAAATCTGGTAAAGCTTTGCGTCGGCATCGACTCTTTTGAACAGCTCGAAGCGTACCGTGCCAGTCGCCGTGTTGAGGGCGAAGATACCCCAAGCCAGCATATTACCCGCATGTGGCCAAGGCGCGAAGCAGAGCTTTTGAATGGCGGGTCCCTTTACTGGGTTATCAAAGGTGTCATTCAGGCGCGCCAACGTGTCTTGCGACTGGACGAAGCCATTGGAAAAGATGGTATAAGACGCTGCGCAATCGTAATGGACCCAAAACTATTCCGGACAGAACCCGCACCACGGCGACCCTTTCAGGGCTGGCGCTATCTTGACCCGAACGACAGCCCCCGGGATCTGAAACTATCCCGCGAGAAAGAAGACAGTCTTCCTCATGCGCTTTCAGCCGCCCTTGCCGATATTGGTGTACGTTAGATCGATAGCCAAGGATCTGTTTAAACACTATCGATAAGGCTTATAAGGCGCATCTTCGCGTCACAATGCCAAGTTTTTCGGCAACCTTACCGATTCTTTCCAAGCACGGTCTAAACACAATTGTTTCTAGCGGCCCGACAATTCGTAAACTTGTGGTCATTTGTTGCAGGTAAATGAGAGTTGTTTGGTTACTGTGCAAACCCAACTGGATAATAGTTTCCGCCGAATTCGCCGGAAATTTAAGTCCAGTTTTGAGGCGGTCCTGAGCGGTACCCCCGGCTTATTCCCCGGTTCATGTGCATTCAATCAACGCATCAAATATCACAATCTGACGAATTGAAATCCAAAACTTTGTGCAATCGTCCGAAGTTTTTATTTGATCGTTTATTAAATTATATTTTACCGTTCGTTCGTTAAATTACTTCCTTTTATTTTCCACCATTATGCTCAGTCGCACGGCCCAGGCACGGTCTACAGCAGAAGGCAAAAGTTAGGTAGCGAACGAATTTGTACACAATAGTGCACAATGGAAGATCGGATCAAATTAACCTTTAAATGCCACTCTTTAGGTCCAGTTAAGATTCCTCACAAGTACGTGAATTTACAGGGTTTCGAGGCGTGAACATACCTTTGGGTGCTCAACAGACCGGCGAAAGAGAAATGTGCCGGGATGTCACCTGTATGTCTTAGAAAGAAAATGCCATGTCTGAACATTTACTTACTGTTTTCCAGTTTAACGGCCCTCTCGGGACGCCACCCTCTGTTACTTCGGGAAAGGTAGAGTCGGATATTGGAGGCGCACAAAACGGAATTCTAGAAGACAACGACGGAATACTCGGCAACGACGATGACGGAGTTTCCACCTTCAGAGGTGCCCCAATCGACTTTCTTGGTCACGGTACGTTCAAGTTTGACGGCCCGACGGGGACAGAGAGCATACCTGTTATCATGTTCGAGGCCGGTGGTTTAACCTTCATGTTCTTCCCTGACGGCCCACCCGTTATTACTGATGGGACGCAATATACACTGAACTTATCGAGTACTGACCCGGTACCCATCTGCTTCGCCGAGGGCACTAAAATTCGCACACCCTTTGCTGATGTTCCGATTGAGTCTCTTTCAGCGGGCGACTGGGTCATCACACCTCAGCGGAAAATTCACCAAATCAAGTGGATCGGATCGTTTGAAGTGACAATTCCTATGGGTCTGTCCGACGTGTTCGAGAAACGGCTGCCAGTTCGGATTGAGGCTGATGCACTGGGCAAAGGTAAACCTTACGACACATTATACCTGTCGCAGCAGCACCGGGTTATGCTTGATGGGTTGGACGTATCCATGATGACAGGACACGATGCTGCCCTCGCCCCAGCGGTATTGCTGACCGAAGCAAATAATGGCGTCAACATTGATCGCAGCGTTCGCCGCATCCGGTACTATCACATCCTCTGCTCAGAGCACGTGGTTCTGGTGGCAAACGGGCTGCCCTGTGAAAGCCTGTTGCCTGGTGAAGTCGCGCTGAATGGGTTCGACGAAAAGACCTGGGAAGAAATTCTAGAAGCCTGCCCTGAATTGGGTGATCCGGAAAATCGCAAGGCCTACTTGCCCGTAAAGCCGGTACTTAAAGGCTTTGAAGTGCGGGCGCTACGGCGCAGAAAACGCCCAATCGGCTACTACAGCCCAAAAGCGAAAAAAGCGAATATATTTAGGGAGTTAGCTCATGCTCGACAGTCATAATCCTTCAACGGCAGGTTCCAGTTCGTTCCAACAATCATCACAAGATCAATCCTCTGATCAAACGAATGGTCTGCCGCAAGGTGTTGTGGTGGTGACGCTGCTTCTTTTCAGCTTCTTCTTCGTTAGTGGCTTCCTTGTGGGTCTCTTATTCTGATCAGCCTTAAAAACTCTGTCAGTTTCCGCTCGTCAAACAACGCAGATCTGAAAAACAAAAAGCTGTAGCGGAACTTCGCCACCCCCCACAGGCGAAACTATGCCCTCGCTCTCTCGCGAGGGCGCTTTTGTTCGCGCTGTCTTTTGGGTTTCAGCCGACTCTTAGTTTCTCAAGAAGCACTTCAAGGCTGTCTTTGTCCTGCGCGCCCACCTCGACGTTACGTGCGCGAAACAAGGTAGCCTGTGATTTCAGAATCAAACCATCGTCCAGTATTTTCAAATGATTTGCCCGCATGGTGTCACCTGTTGAGGTGATATCTGCAATCGCTTCTGCGGTTTCATTCTTCACGGTCCCTTCCGTCGCGCCCTGACTGTCTACAAGCTGATAGTCCGCCACGCCGTTGTCCCGAAGGAATTCGCGCACCAGGCGATGGTACTTTGTTGCAACCCTCAGCCGAAACCGATGTACGCGTCGAAAGGCCGCCGCCGCCGCATCCAGATCTTCAAGTGTTTGAACATCAACCCAACACTTGGGAACTGCAATCACAAGGTTCGCGTTCCCAAAACCCATTTGTGTTAATTCAGTTACTCGCGTGTCCCATGCTGCAAGCTTTTCACGGATAAGGTCTGTTCCCGTTACCCCAAGATGGATGCGCCCGGCTGCCAGTTCGCGCGGGATTTCACCTGCGCTCAGCAAAACCAGTTCAACCCCATCCGCGCCGTCCACAGCGGCCGCATACTCCCGGTCACTGCCGGTGCGACGCAACGAAACACCACGCGCACCGAACCAATCAAAGGTTTTCTCCATCAGCCGGCCTTTGGAAGGGATGCCAAGTTTCACGCTCATTCCTGCGTCCCTTCCAGTCCCAAAACCAACTCGGGTCGAATAACACCGCCAACTGCCGGGATAGATCGCCCCTTACCCAGTACCTTTGTGAGCGCATCGTAACGCCCACCCATCGCGATTGGCGGTAAATCCGGCCGGCCAACTGCTGAAAAACTAAATACAAACCCATCATAATATTCCAGCGTGGTGCGCCCGTGGCTGGCCTCGAAATCAAGCGTCTCAACGTTTATCCCGCGCACCGCCATTGCCTCAAGACGCTGATCCATCTTTCTGACAGCATCTGATATTGACGGCATATCCACTGCAATATCACGCAAGTTTTCGAGAGCATTCGGAGCGGTTTCACGCAGGCTGAGTATGTGGTCGAGCACTTCAACCTCTCCAGCACCAATCGGCTCAACAGTTGCGTCGTCCTTTAGTGTGTTCAAACGCTCTGCGATCTCCACACTGCTTCGCAGACCAATAAGTGGGCCGTCATCCTCGATCAGTTGTTCGATGGAATTATCCTCAAGCCTTTTCAGTATCTTGATCCTGGCTGCTGGTAATTTGGAGCGTCCACCGAACCGGTCGAGCAAGGCGCGAAACCGCCTTGGCCGCCAAATGTGACGAAGCAAGGCCTCCTTTCGCCGCTCGGTGGTCAAAAGCCCACGTACCGCAGCCATGAGTATCCCAATATCCCCGGTCGCTGCACGCAGGTTCAGCGGGGAAAGAACCGAGTCAAACATGGCAAAGACTTCGGCGTCTGCAGCAGCCGGGTTCTCGCGATCAAAAACCTCATAACCGACTTGAAAATACTCGTTCGAGCGTTCTGTATCTTCTTCCTGACGGCGAAACACCTCACCAGCGTAGGTGTAGCGTGCAGGTTCCGCGCCTTCGGCCATGTGCATCTGAACAACTGGCACCGTAAAATCCGGGCGCAGCATTTGTTCACCCCGTAACGGGTCCGAGGTAACATAGGCCCGCGCACGAATGTCTTCGCCATAGAGGTCCAGCAATGTGTCAGCCGGCTGCAAAATATCTGCTTCTACCGGTGTCGCGCCCGCCGCTTCAAAAAACGCCATAAGACGCTGCGCTTCTGCGCGAAGGTCCGCCTTAGAGGCCATTTCAGGCTCCTGCCCCAGCTAAAATCCGTCTCACTTCAGCGACCAAAGCACCGCGCGCCACCTCTGTCTGTGCTGGTTGCGATTTCCATTCCTCGTGGCTCGCGCTTTCGGCGATTTTTGCACCCAGGATCAAATCCTTGATCTGGACAACACCACGTTCCTGTTCGTCGCCCCCCTGAATGACGGCAACAGGCGACGCGCGTTTGTCCGCATACTTAAGCTGATTGCCAAAATTCTTTGGGTTCCCCAAATAGACTTCGGCGCGGATGCCTGCATTGCGCAGTTCGGACACCATCGCCTGATAGTCAGCCATCCGGTCCTTATCCATCACCGTCACAACCACGGGGCCGTGCACCGCAGAACTTAACCGGCCCTTTGCGTGCAGCGCAGCCAGTAGCCGATCCACACCAATAGAAATGCCCGTCGCCGGTACCGCCTGCCCGGTAAAGCGCTTCACCAGATCATCATAGCGACCACCACCTGCAACAGAGCCAAACTGGCGTGGGCGGCCCTTCTCATCCTTGATCTCGAATGTGAGTTCAGCCTCAAACACAGGCCCGGTGTAGTACCCAAGCCCACGAACAACAGAGGGGTCAATTTCAACCCGGTCTGAACCATAACCCTGCGCCGCCATCAACTCTGCAATCGTCTCAAGCTCATTCACGCCATCCACACCCACAACAGACCCTGTGACAAGTTCGTGCAGCCGCTCAACGGTTGCTGCTCCGCTTTCGCGTTTGGCTGCCATGAAGCCCATGACAATCTCGCCCTGCTCTGCTGACAGCCCGGCCCCTTTGGTAAAATCGCCGCTTTCGTCTTTGCGGCCTTCGCCAAGCAGCGCGCGTACTCCGTCCGGTCCCAGTCGGTCGAGCTTGTCTATCGCACGCAGCACGACGCCACGTTCGTGGATAAATTTATCCGGGTCGGACGGATCCAGAACCCCGGCGACTTCCATCACACCATTCAGAACTTTGCGATTGTTGACCCGCACAATGTAATCACCACGCGGAATACCAACGGTTTCAAGCGTATCGGACAGCATCGAGCATATCTCAGCATCAGCCGCCACATTCGGCGCACCAACAGTATCCGCATCACACTGATAGAATTGACGAAACCGCCCTGGCCCGGGTTTTTCATTACGCCAGACCGGCCCCATTGCATAGCGTCGATAAGGCGTTGGCAAATCGTTTCTGAACTGCGCATAGACCCGCGCGAGCGGGGCCGTTAGATCGTAACGCAGCGCAAGCCAATCGCCTGCATCCTTGTCGTCGTTCTCTTGCCAGGCGAACACGCCGTCGTTCGGCCGGTCCACATCCGGCAGGAACTTTCCCAACGCCTCGACCGTTTCAACAGCCGACGTTTCAAGCGCATCAAAACCATAGGCATGATAAACCCCGGCGATCGCATCCAGCATCTCGCGGCGCTCGCTGACTTCCGCACCAAAATAGTCACGGAAACCCTTTGGCGTTTCGGCCTTGGGTCTGGGTTGTTTCTTTTGCTTGGCCATGGGTCTTTGTCTCTTTGGGTCATCTTGCGCGCGGTTTAACCGAGGGGGACCGCAGGGGCAAGCAATGCCCGCATTGTATATACTGAAACAACAATTATAACGGCCTGATGACAATTCAACAAAACTTCGAACTGGTGGTTTTTGACTGCGACGGCGTCTTGATTGACAGTGAAATCATTTCTTCTTCTGCAAACGCCGAAGCTTTGACAAAAGCCGGATACCCAATCACCACCGAAGAGGTCATCCAGCTTTATACAGGCGTCCCGGATGCGTCGCTATATGCCGAAGTAGAGGCCAAGCTTGGTCGCCCGCTACCGGAAAGGTTTGACGAAGATATCAAGAAACTGGTTTTCCAAAAGTACCGAACAGAACTGCATGCAATAACAGGTGCGCGTGAGGTGCTGAGTTCGCTGAAGACAACAAAATGTATCGCGTCAAGTTCTTCGCCGACAAAACTGGCTCTGGGTTTGATAGAAACAGCACTTTATGAGCTTACCTATCCGCATATCTATTCCGCCAATCTTGTCGCACGCGGCAAGCCACACCCCGATATCTTTGAATTTGCTGCCCGTGAGATGAAGTCTGCACCCAGTAATTGTCTTGTGATCGAAGATAGCGTCGCAGGTGTTACCGCCGCACGCGCTGCCGGAATGGCCTGTATCGGTTTTGATGGAGGGTCGCATTGCATGAACGGCCACGCGGAAAAACTCAAAAATTCCGGTGCCTTTACTGTGATCGGCAGCCTGACAGAACTTTTGGAGATCGCTTTATGAAATCGAGCACTGCAAGTAGATGGAGTTTTTAAACAGGTAGCTCGGTTGTAGATTTCATTTCCTTCAAGGAAAAGCTCGATACTACCGACTGTACATGTGGATTGCGCAGCAAGTTGTGGGTCATGAATTCCTCATAGGCCTCGACATCGGCGACTCTTATTTTCAGGATGTAGTCGGATGTACCTGACAGCGCATGACATTCCAGAATTTCGGGGTGGAGCCGAACCATCGCCGCAAACCCTTCAACAGCTTCTGCGGAATGATCTGCGAGAGAAACACTTGCGAAAACGCACAACTTGGCATCAACCGCGGCCGGATTCAGCAAAGCCACCCGCTTGCGCACGATATCCGCTGCATCAAACTCCTGCAGTTTTCGCCAAACTGTACTTTGCGCCATGTTTGTGCGTTCTGCAATTTCTGCCAAAGAGGCAGATGAATCGCGCTGAATTTCTCGCAATATCGCTTTTTCATTATCATTAAATTTCATAATTTCGCATATTACTGGAAATTTCACTCAAATTCGAGTGTTTTCCAGAGGTCTTTGGAAATAAGCCCCATTCCATAGAAACTATGCTGTGAAAAAGGAACTTCTATGCCTGAAAAACGCCCATATTCATCCAATATGCCGGATCAGAACGGTCGCTATCATTATACAGATGAAGAAATTGCCGTTTGGGGGGAATTGTTCGAGCGTCAGATCGAATTTCTGAAGAACCGTATCACGCCAGCCTATTTTCAGGGCATTGAAAAGCTGGGGCTCACGAAACACCGAGTGCCGCAAGTCGCAGACATTGATGCCCAGCTATCACAGCTTACCGGGGCGGGTGTCGAAGGTGTACCGGCGATCATTCCGCCAACACGGTTCTTCACACTTCTGTCTCAACGCAAGTTCCCAATTGCCACGTTCCTGCGCCGCCGCGAGGATATCGACTATATTGAAGAGCCTGATCTTTTTCACGAGGTCTTTGGCCATTGCCCGTTGCTGACCGACGCTGCTTATTGTGATTTCATCGAAGGGTTCGGAAAGCGCGCGCTGTCGCTTGGGAAAGACTATTCTTGGCATATGTTCCGACTGTTCTGGTTTACGGTTGAGTTTGGTATGATTGACACGCCGGACGGACCGCGCGCCTACGGTGCTGGTATTGCATCGTCACCCTCAGAAGCAGACCATGCGACAAATGGCGCAGCGACCCTTCGACCCTTTGACATGAAAGAAGTCCTGCGCACGCCTTATCGCATAGACATTCTACAACCTGTTTACTTCGTGATCGACAGTTTTCATGAACTTGCGATGTCGCTTGAGGCCGACTTTGAAACACTGATCAACGACGCTAAAACCAAAGGCGACCTGCCTAGCGCTACATGACAGCGCGGCGTAATCCGGCTTGCTCAGCCCCTATTGCGCACGGTATGAGACCCTATGTCCAACACCCTGACCATACTTGAAGAACAGATTGCCCACCTGACCCGCACGGTCGAGGATTTATCTGATGTCGTTGCCCGGCAGGAAAATGAGATTTCATTGCTCACAAACAGAGTCAGAATGCTGATGGAACGTTCAGCGGAACGCGAACTGGAGCATGGTGGACAGGCCATGTTGGCGGATCAGAAACCGCCGCACTGGTAAACTCAATCCGTTGTCCAGAAGTAGAGGGCAGCAATTTGATAGTTTTGGTCGCATCCAGAGATTAGATTTCTTCGACCATCACAACGCCGGTCAGGCTTTTGACTGCGCTTTTTATTTGCATGTTAACTGGAAAATCCTGTTCCAGCGAAATCTCGACTTCGCCAGGCAACGTTGGATCGAGCAAGCAAAGGGTTACTGGCCCTCTTGATCGTGCTTCGGCCCGGCTCAGTACAGATGCAACGGCGGGTATCGCCTCGGCCCCGTCAACATAGACCTTCAGCCCCATAGAGCCGACATCGGATACGACATTGTCTATCGGCTGGACCCCACGCGCCAACAGCTTCAGCTGATCGCTTTCCATCTTCGCCTCGACAGTCACAACAACATTTGCACCAACCTCAAGATAATCACGCGCCTTTTCAAGAACGTCTGAAAAAATGGTAACTTCGTAGCCACCCGTCGTGTCAGAAAGCTGCGCAAAGGCAAACCTGTTCCCACGTGCAGATTTCCGCTCCTGCCGCCCGGCGATCGTACCCGCCAACTTAGCAATCATTGCGCCAGCCTTGGCCTTTTCCTCAAGCTCGGCAAGGGTCATCACCTTTTTGCGCTTAAGTGCCAGTGCATAGTCATCAAGCGGATGGCCTGACAGATAGAACCCGATTGCCTTGAACTCTTCGCCCAGACGCTCGGCTGGAAGCCAGTCTTCAACAGGTGACAAGCGTGGCTCCGGCAAATCATCGCCAGCTTCACCAAACAGCGAAACCTGACTAGACGCGCGCTGTTCGTGAATCGCGGCTGAGTAGTTTACCAACGCATCAAGGCTGTCAAAGACACGTCTGCGGTTCTTGTCGAGCTCATCAAAAGCACCTGCACGCGCCAGCATCTCCATCGGTCTTTTGCCGACACGCTTCAGATTAACGCGGCGCGCCATATCGAACAGCGTCACGAAGGGATTGTCACCACGCCCTTCAACAACCAGACCCATTGCATCTGCACCAACATTCTTAAGAGCGCCCAGCGCATAAACGACACAACCTTCTGACACGCTGAACATCGCCTCAGAACGGTTGACGCAAGGCGGAACAATTTCGATCCCCAAACCGTCACGATCCAGTGGTTTTCGTACCTCCTCGGCATAAACCGCGAGCTTGTCTGTCAAATGAATATCGCAGTTCATGACCCCGGCCATAAACTCTACCGGGTAGTTCGTCTTGAGCCACGCAGTCTGGTAGCTAACCACCGCATATGCGGCAGCGTGTGATTTGTTGAAACCGTAGTTCGCAAACTTTTCGAGAAGATCGAAAACTTCGCTCGCCTTTTTCTTATCAACGCCATTGGCTTTGGCGCCGGCTTCAAATTTGGGACGCTCCGCGTCCATCGCTTCCTTGATCTTCTTCCCCATCGCGCGACGCAAGAGGTCAGCGCCACCAAGCGTATAGCCCCCCATGACCTGCGCAATCTGCATCACCTGTTCCTGATAGACGATGATACCTTGGGTTTCCTCAAGGATATGGTCGATCAGCGGATGAATTGACTCGAGCTCTTTCAGGCCGTTCTTCACCTCGCAATAGGTTGGAATATTTTCCATCGGACCAGGACGATACAGCGCGACTAGGGCGACGATATCTTCGATACAGGTCGGCTTCATCCGTTTCAGCGCATCCATCATGCCGCTGGATTCCACCTGGAATACTGCAACCGTTTTCGCGGCGGCATAGAGCTTGTACGTCGCCTCATCATCCAGAGGGATTGTGCCAATATCAATCTCGACACCGCGCAGTTTTAACAGATCAAGCGCATTCTGGATCACCGTCAGCGTCTTCAATCCCAGGAAGTCGAACTTGACCAGTCCGGCCTGCTCTACCCATTTCATGTTGAACTGGGTCGCGGGCATATCAGAGCGCGGGTCTTGATAAAGCGGCACCAATGCCTCAAGCGGTCTGTCGCCAATCACAACACCGGCCGCGTGGGTCGACGCATTCCGCAACAACCCTTCGACCTGCATTCCGTAGTCGAGCAATCGCTTGACCACTTCCTCATTGCGCGCCTCTTCACGAAGGCGCGGTTCATCCTCAAGTGCTTTGTGGATTGAGACAGGCTTAACACCTTCGACCGGGATCATTTTGGAGATTCGATCCACCTGCCCGTATGGCATCTGTAAGACACGGCCAATATCGCGCACAGCGGCCTTACTCAGTAAAGCACCGAAAGTTATGATCTGCCCGACTTTGTCACGGCCATATTTTTCCTGCACATAGCGGATAACCTCTTCCCGGCGATCCATACAGAAATCGATGTCAAAATCCGGCATCGAAACGCGTTCTGGGTTCAGGAATCGCTCAAACAGAAGCGAATAGCGTAGCGGGTCAAGGTCGGTGATCGTCAGCGCATAGGCCACAAGCGAACCAGCGCCAGACCCCCGACCGGGGCCAACAGGAATACCATGATCTTTAGCCCAATGAATAAAGTCCGCAACAATCAGAAAGTAACCAGGGAACCCCATTCCGACGATGATATCAAGCTCAAAATCCAACCGCGCCTGATACTCTTCAACAGACGCTGCGTGCGGAATGACGGCCAAACGCTCTTTCAGTCCTGCATTTGCCTGACGGCGAAGCTCTTCCACTTCGTCATCCGCAAACTTTGGTAGGATGGGGTCACGCCGGTACGCCTGAAACGCACAACGCTTGGCGATCTCTACCGTGTTTTCCAAAGCTTCCGGCAGATCGGCAAACAGTGTTGCCATTTCCTGCGGGGATTTGAAATAGTGTTGCGGTGTCAATCGGCGGCGCGGTTCTTGCTGATCTACATATGCTCCATCAGCGATGCAGATCAGCGCATCATGCGCCTCGTACATTTCAGTGTTTGGGAAATAGACATCATTCGTTGCAACAAGTGGCAGGTCCATTGCATAGGCCATTTCCACCAGTCCGCGTTCGGTTGCACGCTCTGCTTCAGTGCACTGCCCGCCCTCGCCCGGATGACGCTGCAGTTCAACATATAAACGGTCTGCAAAAGCTGCTTTCAGTTGATCCATAAGCGCTTGGGCTTTTGGACCTTGACCGTTTTGCAAAAACATCCCAACCGGGCCTTCAGGCCCACCCGTCAAGCAAATCAAACCACCTGAATGCGCCTCAAGCTCTTCCAAAGTGACTTGTGGGAGCTCCTCCCCGGCATCGACGTAAAGGCACGAAGAAAGCTTCATCAGGTTTTCATAGCCAGCTTCGTTTTTCGCAAGCAATACAACAGCAGCCGGTGGCCGTGGCCGTTCGCCGGGGGCAGCCTTATCAAAACTCAGATCGACTTGACAGCCAATGATGGGTTGCACCCCCGCCTCTGACGCGGTGACAGAAAACTCCAATGCGGCGAACATGTTGTTGGTGTCAGTGATCGCAACCGCTGGCATTTCATGTTTTGCGCAAAGGCCGGGCAGTTTTTTGACGGGAACGGCACCCTCTAGAAGAGAGTATTCCGTATGGACGCGCAGGTGAATGAATCGGGGATCAGCAGTCATGGCGTCAGCTTAGCGACCGATGCTTTTCAGGGAAACCAGATAAACTGCGTGCTGCAACGAAATAAAGAGAGACAGCAATATGGTAAAGTCCGCTCTGCGGGAGTTGGTGTAAAACCCTTTCCCCAAAAGTGTCGCCAGTGTCCATTATCGATACGCATTTGAATGCGACCCGAGCCATTCGCGCCTTGAAACTTGCAATATTTATGAGGAGATCAAAGATGTGCGGTCGTTGTTTGTGTGGAGCCACCAGGTTCGAAGTCGACCCACCTGTCCAAACTTGCGTCAACTGCCATTGTGAAAGTTGCCGAAGGCAGTGCTCTGCGCCAATGACAACCTATATTGGCGTGCTAGACACTCAATGGCGATGGACCAGCGAAGCACCCAAAGTCTATAAATCATCTCCGGGTGTCGAAAGAACCTTCTGCGAAAACTGCGGCACGCCGCTTTCGTTTCGATCAGAAAAAATGTCGGGTGTCATGCACCTCTATGTAGCCGCAATGGACGAACCAGAGAAATTTGAACCAACGCTCCACGTTGCCTACGAGGAAAAGCTTCCTTGGTTGAAACTTGCTGATAATCTACCAACGTGTATCGGGCCAGATTACACCAGAGGTTAATCACGTCCTGAACTACAGCTTTCGCACCCTACTAACGCCGAGCCAAACCCGCTTCAACGAAGCCAGATTGTTCCATTCCGACAAAGCAACTGACAGTCGTCAGCGTCAGCACCGATATCTTCGAAATTCAGAATGTCGTCTGCGCGGCCACCCGTGAACCGGGGGTCATCGCATTCATTGTCCCGCGCCCATTCTGAGCTGTTGTCGCCAAAATTGATCATCGCACATTCGGAAACATTTGATTGCTCTTTCGTGCGGTTTAGCCGGATCTGGCCCAGATTAAACAGCTTCTGACAATCTGATGCGTCATGCATTATATTCTCTTCGCTCGTGGATGTTGCCACGCCCCAGCCAACAAACCGTGGGTCATCACATTCGGAATCAAGAGCGTAATCACCATTGTCATCGCCAAATTTAATGCTCTGCGCAGACGCCGCAGAGACGTTTAAAAGACTTGCTGAAAAAAGTGCTAAGAAAAAAATACGTGCCATGACGGGTCTCCTGTTTGCCTGCCGATGCTTGTTTTAGGTCCATAAACCAATAGTTAAGATAGCCTATTGCCAAGCGGCCATTTTGAAAACTTTAAACTTTGTTTGCACATATATTTTCCAGTAAAATCACAAAATCTATCGATTAGATTGAAAATCTTGAAACTCTTTTTCGCCTCAGCAGCGATTCATTTCTTGCCACAAGACGATTTTGCAGCTTTCCTGAAAGCACAATAGGGAAGGCGCCACTGGCTTTACGTCGCATCGGGCCAGCGCAAAGAGGGTAACATCCCTCCAAACAGAAAGCGACATTGGAAAACTCATGAGCCAGATTGCGTTTCTCTTGAATGGGGATTCTGTCTGTCTGACCAACGCGTCGCCGACACGCACACTTCTTGACTGGTTACGCGAAGATAAAGGCATGACTGGAACAAAGGAAGGCTGCAACGAAGGCGATTGCGGGGCCTGCACTGTCATGGTCAGCGACGAAACTGGTGTGCGGGCAATGAACGCCTGTATCCTGTTTCTGCCGCAGTTGAACGGCAAATCTGTTCGTACGGTTGAGGGCCTGAGTGGACCGGATGGTGAACTACACCCTGTGCAACAGGCCATGGTAGACCATCACGGGTCCCAATGCGGGTTCTGCACGCCAGGTTTTGTGATGTCGATGGCCACAGCACATTTGAATGGCGCTACCGACTATGATGATCAGCTTGCTGGCAACCTCTGCCGCTGCACCGGGTATGCGCCGATTGTTCAGGCTGCAAAAACAGCCGCGAGCGAACCCGTACCGGTTTGGCTTTCTGGCGCTCCAGACACGCCGATTGCCGAGCCGATCGAAAGCGACACTCTGGCATTGCCACGCACTGCAGACGAGTTGGCCCAGTGGTATGAGGCACATCCAGACGCAACTCTGATTGGTGGCGCAACGGACGTCGGGCTTTGGGTTACCAAGCAATTGCGCGATCTTGGCCCGGTTGCTTTTTTGAATGGTGTTCAAGATCTGAAAGATACTTCAGTTTCCGACGAAGACATTCACATAGGCGCCGGGGTTACCATCACCGATCTTGGTACACTAATGTCGGAACACCACCCGTCATTTGCCGAGATGATCCGCCGCTATGGCTCCACTCAGGTGCGTAATGCGGCAACTATAGGGGGTAATATTGCCAACGGTTCCCCAATTGGGGACGGCCCACCCGCCTTGATCGCGCTTGGTGCCACGCTTTATCTGCGCAAGGGAGACAGGCGGCGCAGCCTGTCGCTTGAGGACTTCTTTATAGACTATGGCAAACAAGACCGCGAACCCGGAGAGTTTGTTGAAGCAATCAGCATTCCACGCCAGCCCGATCATCTTCGGTGTTACAAAATCTCAAAACGCTTTGATCAGGATATTTCTGCGGTCTGCGGATGTTTTAACATTATGATCGAACACGATCAGGTTACGGCCGTCCGGATCGCCTTTGGTGGTATGGCCGGAATACCAAAGCGCGCCTCGCATGTTGAAGCCGCACTTATTGGCCAGCCTTGGACAGCAGAAACAATTGCAGCGGCCCGCCCGGCCTTCACCAAAGATTTCACTCCATTAAGTGATATGCGCGCTTCTGCGACGTATCGGCTTCAATCTGCGCAAAACCTTCTGGATCGCTTTTTTGCCGAGACCGAAGGCACTGCGACAAATGTTCTGGAGGTCCGCGCATGAGTGTTGCAACATCCCTCCCTCATGACGCAGCACGCCTGCATGTCACTGGTCAGGCCCGCTATGTAGATGACATTCCGACACCTGCGAACTGCCTGCATCTGGCATTTGGCCTGAGCGAAATTGCGCATGGCGAATTTACAGCAATCGATCTTGCGGCGGTTCGCGCTGCAAACGGCGTTGTTGCCGTTCTGACAGCCGAGGATTTACCAGCCGCAAATGACGTGTCGCCATCTGTCCATGACGAGCCATTGTTGTCCGACGGACCGGTGCACTATGTCGGCCAACCGATATTCATGGTCGTTGCGAATAGTCACCTTGCCGCGCGCAAGGCTGCGAAGCTCGGCAAAATCAAGTACATCGAAAAACCTGCGATTTTTTCAATCGAAGAAGCGCTTGCCGCGAACAGCCGTTTTGAGGACGGGCCGCGCATCTATAGCAAAGGGGACGCAGAGGCCGCGCTGGCAAAAGCACCTCATGTGATTGAAGGTACGCTCGAAATGGGCGGACAAGAGCATTTTTACCTTGAGGGGCAAGCCGCCCTCGCGCTGCCGCTCGAAGGCGGGGACATGCTGGTGCATTCCTCAACGCAGCACCCAACTGAAATTCAGCACAAAGTGGCCGAGGCGATTGGCCAGCCGATGCATTCTGTGCGGGTAGAAATCCGGCGCATGGGCGGCGGCTTTGGTGGCAAGGAAAGTCAGGGTAATGCGCTGGCCGTCGGCTGTGCGGTTGCCGCGCGACTTACAAACCGCCCGTGCAAAATGCGTTATGACCGGGATGATGACATGGTCATCACCGGGAAACGCCATGATTTTCGCATCACATATAAAGTTGGTTTTGATGACAACGGCCAGATTGAGGGCATCACCTTTAATCAGATGACGCGTTGTGGTTGGGCGTTGGATTTATCCTTACCTGTCGCTGACCGGGCAATGCTTCATGCCGACAATGCCTATCATCTGCCAAATGCGCGGATCGAAAGCCACCGTTTACGTACCAACATGCAATCCGCCACGGCCTATCGTGGATTTGGCGGGCCGCAGGGCGTTCTTGGTATAGAGCGTGTGATGGACCACATAGCAGCACATCTGAAAGCCGATCCCTTTGCCGTACGCTCCGTCAACTTTTACAGCGATGCGCATGGTGCAAGCACCGGAGCCTCCGGCGGGGATACTTCCGGAATGGAGAAAACAGCAGAAAAACAAACAACGCCCTATCATCAACCGATTGAAGATTGTGTTATCAACGCCTTGGCGAAAAAACTGGCCGAAACATCCGAATACCAAAAGCGGCGTGCAGCAATTGTGAAGTGGAATGCTGCGAATCCGGTACTGAAAAAGGGTATAGCACTCACCCCGGTCAAATTTGGCATCAGCTTCACGTTGACCCATCTTAATCAGGCAGGTGCATTGGTGCATGTCTATCAGGATGGCTCGGTCCATATGAACCATGGTGGCACTGAAATGGGCCAGGGTTTGTTTCAGAAGGTGGCACAGGTCGCGGCCAGCCGGTTTGGTGTCAGCCTTGAAAAGATCAAGATCACGGCAACCGATACCGCGAAAGTTCCGAATACCTCGGCGACGGCAGCGTCTTCCGGATCTGATCTGAACGGAATGGCTGTAAAGGCCGCGTGTGACACGATCCGGGAAAGAATGGCTGAGTTTTTAGCAGAGCGTCATCAGGCATCTGCCTCTGATGTTGTCTTCGCAGATGACAAAGTATTGGTTGGCAGCGAAAGCTACAGCTTTGAAGAGGTTGCGAAACTTGCCTATGAAAACCGCGTCAGCCTGTCTGCAACAGGGTTTTATAAGACACCTGAAATTAAGTGGGACAGGATTGCCGGTCGTGGGCGGCCATTCTTTTATTTTGCTTACGGCGCCGCTGTTTCCGAGGTAGTGATTGACACCTTGACCGGGGAAAACCGCATTTTACGCACTGACATTCTGCATGATGCCGGCGCTTCGCTTAACCCGGCGCTGGATATTGGGCAGGTTGAAGGCGGCTTTGTGCAGGGTGCAGGCTGGCTCACAACCGAAGAATTGGTCTGGGATGACAAGGGCCAGCTTCGGACACACGCGCCTTCGACTTATAAGATTCCTGCCTGTTCGGACCGTCCGGACGTGTTTAACGTTTCGCTGTTTGATACACCGAACCGGGAAGATACGATCTATCGGTCAAAAGCTGTTGGCGAGCCTCCTTTTATGCATGGAATTTCTGTTCTTATGGCGCTTTCGGATGCAATCGCTGCCTGCGGTGACGGCTCTGAATATGTGTCACTTGATGCACCCGCAACAGCAGAACATGTGCTGGCAGCAGTTGCAAGACAACGAGGTGCGGCATGAGCATAGATCGCGCCAAACTCTCAGCAACGCTTGCTGAACATGGGCCTGTTATCCGTGTTGTTGTGCTCAGCACACGTGGCTCCGCCCCTCGTGAAGCCGGGGCAGCAATGCTGGTCTGGGAAACGGGCCAGTCTGGCACCATAGGCGGTGGCGCGTTGGAATATGACGCAACATCGGAAGCGCGCAGAATGTTGGGCGACCAATCGATCACGCTGGTGCAGACAAAACCGCTGGGCCCAGCGCTCGGTCAATGCTGCGGCGGGTCGGTGACGCTTCTTCTGGAAAGATTTGCATCTGAAGACCTGCCCGATCGCGGTGGTGTTGAAGGTGTCTTCATGCGCCCGGTCAAACCAGACGCGGCTTCGGTTGTACCCGCGACGTTGCTTCGCTCGGCTAGTGAAGCCGCAGACGCCCCGATGTACACGGATGGTTGGGTTGCAGAAACCATTTCACCACGTCCCATACCTGTCTGGATTTACGGGGCCGGCCACGTTGGCCGTGCGCTTGCGTCGGTTCTGGCACCGCTATCGCCATACACTGTTACGCTGATAGACACATGTCCTGAAAAATTTCCTGAATCTTTGCCTGATGGTGTGGTGCCGGTTATCGCCGCCAATCCCGCTTCGCTAAGTTCCTACGCACCCCCGGATGCGCATCATTTGGTCATGACATATAGCCATGCTCTGGATTTGGAGCTTTGCCATAGCCTTCTGTCTCGTCCCTTCGCAAGCCTTGGTCTCATCGGTTCCGCCACCAAATGGGCGCGCTTTAAAAAGCGCCTTGCTTCACTGGGTCATACCAAGACACAGATCAACCGCATCACCTGCCCGATTGGTGATCCCGCGCTTGGCAAAGAACCACAAGCCATTGCCATCAGTGTTGCACAAACCTTTTTGCAAATGCGCACGCAACTCGACACACCCAAGGAGATCGCATCGTGACCCAAACCGCCCCCATATTGTTGACGGTTGACGGGCTGACCAAAGCCTATCCCGGCGTCGTCGCCAACAGCGATGTTTCCTTCACAATTGCCGAAGGCGAAGTGCACGCCTTGCTTGGCGAGAATGGTGCCGGAAAATCAACGCTCGTAAAAATGATTTACGGTCTTGTGCGCCCGGATTCTGGCAGCATGACACTTCGCGGTGCACCATATGAGCCATCCGAGCCACGCGCAGCCCGCGCAGACGGGGTTGCGATGGTGTTCCAACATTTTTCGTTGTTTGATGCACTTAATGTTGCCGAAAACATTGCTCTTGGAATGGAGAATCCACCTCCACAAAGCCAGTTGGCTGCCCGTATTCGCGACGTAAGTGAGACTTATGGTTTGCCGCTTGATCCGGCTGCTATCGTGGGAAACCTTTCGGCGGGTGAACGTCAGCGGGTGGAAATCATTCGTTGTCTTTTACAGGACCCGAAACTTTTGATCATGGACGAGCCAACCAGCGTCCTGACCCCTCAAGAAGTAGAAATCCTGTTCGAAACCCTGCGCAAACTCTCTGCAGAAGGAACTGCAATTCTTTATATTTCTCATAAGCTTGAAGAAATCCGTAACCTGTGTGACAGCGCAACCGTTTTGCGGCTTGGGAAAGTTGTTGGCACGTGTAACCCACGTGAGAAAACAGCGACTGAGCTTGCAGAAATGATGGTTGGCCAGATTCTTCACGTCCCGGTGCGTGCACCGCGCGACGTTGGTGATGTAGTGCTGGAAGTCAAAAACCTGTCCGCTGAGTCCCCCAACGCCTTTGGTACGTCCCTGAAAAATGTGAGTTTCACAGTCCGTGCTGGTGAAGTGCTGGGCATCTGCGGCGTTGCCGGGAATGGGCAGGATGAACTACTCGCCGCCCTGTCAGGCGAGGTTCGCGCGGATGCAGGTGCCGTTTTAGTCAACGGAACACCAGTTGGCGCGCTGGGTCCAAATGAACGCAGACACCTTGCAATACTTGCAGCGCCCGAAGAACGGCTTGGCCACGCAGCAGCGCCTGACATGAGCCTTACAGAAAACGCGCTGCTGACAGGTGCAATTCGCGAAAAACTGACAAACCACGGATTCCTGAAATGGCCCGCGATCCGCGCATTCGCGGAAAAGGTAATTGAGGAATTTGATGTACGCACACCCGGAGCAGGCAATGCGGCCAGATCTTTGTCTGGTGGGAATTTGCAGAAATTTGTGGTTGGTCGCGAGGTCCTGCAACGCCCGGACGTGTTGGTTGTGAACCAACCGACCTGGGGTGTTGACGCTTCTGCCGCAGCTGCGATCCGCCAGTCGCTGCTCGACCTGACGGCCGAAGGCGCTGCAGTTATCGTGATCAGTCAGGATTTGGATGAACTTATGGAAATATCAGACAGCTTTGCTGCATTGAACGAAGGCCGCCTGACAGAGCCGCGTCCTGCGCTCGGACTGACAATTAACGAGATCGGCCTGATGATGGGCGGCGCACACGGTATGGAGGTTGCCCATGTTTAGGCTTGAGAAACGCCCACAACCTTCGCAGTTTTGGACGCTGCTTACCCCCATCATTGCCGTTGTCGCGACGATGATCGCAGGTGGTCTTTTGTTTGCGCTGCTGGGCAAAGCCCCGATCGAGGCGATCCGGACAATTTTCTGGGACCCGCTGTTCAGTGAATTTGCGTGGTACTATCGCCCACAGATACTAATTAAGGCCGCACCACTGATCCTGATTGGCATAGGCTTGTCTTTAGGTTTTCGGGCAGGAGTCTGGAACATCGGAGCTGAAGGGCAGTTTATTCTAGGTGCAATTTTCGGAGCCGGTGCCGGGCTTGCGTTTTATCCAGCCGATTACTGGTTTATCTTCCCGCTAATGGTCATTGCCGGTGCTTTTGGCGGCATGCTGTGGGCGCTAATCCCAGCATTGTTGAAGACCCGCTTTGGCACCAACGAAATTCTTGTTTCACTGATGTTGGTCTATGTGGCCGAACACATCCTGTCCTCTGTCTCTTTTGGTTTGCTGAAAAATCCGGAAGGTCACGGCTTTCCGGGGTCACGCAACCTTCAGCAGTATGAAGCAGCATCAAACGCAGAAATTATTGCTGGCACGGGCATCCACTGGGGCGTGATCGCAGCGCTGCTTGCTGTGATTGCCGCATATGTTTTGCTGAACCGTCACATCATTGGGTACCAGATCCGGCTAACGGGTCAGGCGCCACGCGCGGCCCGCTTCGCAGGGGTACGCCCAAACCTTCTGATCATATTTTGTATGGGACTTTCAGGTGCGCTTGCAGGTGTCGCAGGGATGTTTGAGGTCGCAGGCCCGATGGGCCAGATCAGTGTCGATTTCAATCAGGGCCTCGGCTTTACTGCAATCATTGTGGCTTTCTTGGGCCGATTGCACCCGGTTGGCATATTGTTTGCCGGCATGCTTCTTGCGCTGACGTCTGTTGGTGGCGATATCGCCCAAT
Source organism: Pseudohalocynthiibacter aestuariivivens (assembly GCF_018457175.1). Lineage (GTDB taxonomy): Bacteria > Pseudomonadota > Alphaproteobacteria > Rhodobacterales > Rhodobacteraceae > Pseudohalocynthiibacter > Pseudohalocynthiibacter aestuariivivens. The sequence goes on along the minus strand of NZ_JAGFNU010000001.1, from coordinate 451,013 downwards.
CAAACCTTGGCCTGCCTGCGGCGTCTATCAAGGCGTTTCAGGGCATGCTTCTTTTCTTCATTCTCGCGAGCGATGTTCTGTCGAACTTCCGCGTTCGCATTGGCACAGCGGAGACCGCGTAATGGATCTTTCAACAATTAATCCCGTCGTTCTGATCGCTACATTGATGGTAGCGGCGACACCGATCCTGCTTGCCGCTACGGGCGAACTGGTTGCCGAAAAATCCGGCGTATTGAACCTTGGTGTGGAAGGAATGATGATCACAGGCGCGATCTGTGGTTTTGCTGTTGCCGTTGAAACAGGTAGCCCGTTTTTTGGTTTCATTGCGGCCGCTATCGGGGGTGCCTTGCTATCACTGATATTTGGTGTGTTGACGCAAATTTTGTTAGCCAACCAGGTTGCAACCGGACTAGCGCTAACCTTGTTCGGGTTGGGCCTGTCAGCGCTTCTTGGGCAAAGCTACGCGGGGATCAAACCGCCTTCGACGTTCAAGCTGGATATGCCACTGATCTCTGACATTCCTGTTCTTGGTCCGATTTTGTTTAACCATGACCTGATGGTCTACGTCTCAATCGGTCTGGTTGCCCTCGTATGGGCTGCATTGAAGTATAGCCGCATCGGCCTGGTCGTGCGCGCCGTTGGTGAAAACCACGAAGCTGCACACGCGCTGGGTTACAAAGTGGTCCGCATCCGCCTTCTTGCAATCATGTTTGGCGGGGCCTGTGCTGGCCTTGGCGGGGCATATCTTAGCCTGATCCGTGTACCGCAATGGACCGAAGGCATGACCGCAGGTGCAGGCTGGATCGCTCTTGCGATTGTGGTTTTCGGCAGTTGGAAACCATGGCGCGTACTGCTGGGTGCCTACCTTTTCGGCGGCGTGACAGGTTTGCAGCTAAACTTGCAGGTCGCAGGTGCAGATATTCCTGTCGAATACTTGTCCATGGCGCCTTATCTGATAACCATAATCGTGCTGGTCATAATGTCAGCCGATAAATCGCGTGCAGCGTTGTCTGCGCCAGCGTCGCTCGGCAAAGTGTTTCATGCGACCAGCTGAGGAATTAAAAAAGGACGCAGGGTGAGGCGCCACGCAATAGTAGAACTGCTCGACGGAACGCACGAGCGCTGGGGAAACAACGTCGCTCTGGCGCTACATTCGCTGATTGTGCTTTCTGCTATCGCGATCGCGCTGGAAACCGTGAATGGTCTACCACCGATTTTCACAAGGCTTCTCTATGACTTTGAAGTCTTCATCTTGTTGGTCTTCGTTGCTGAATATGTCTTGCGTCTGACCTGCTCGAAGCATCCGGTCAAATATGCGTTTAGTTTCTGGGGTATCATCGATCTGATGTCCTGCCTGCCTGCGATCGCGCTGTTGCAACCCCAATGGCAGGTTGTTCGCACGATACGGTTAATCCGGCTTGTAAGGTTGTTGAAACTGTTTCGCACATCAGTTGCATTAGATCGTCTTGGTCGTGCTTTAACGCTGGTGAAAGGAGAACTGATCGTCTTTGGCGTTCTATCAGCCCTCATGCTTTATGTTAGTGCGGTTGGTATCTACTTGTTTGAACACGATGCTCAGCCCGATGCGTTTTCGTCAATACCGCAAAGCCTATGGTGGGCCGTCGCCTCTTTTACGACTGTGGGTTACGGTGATCTTTTTCCGATCACGACCGGCGGCCGTATATTTACAAGTTTCGTCCTGTTTATCGGGCTGGGAATTGTTGCCGTTCCCTCAGCCATCATCACAGCGGCACTTTTAGAAACTCAAAACACCGTGAAACCACGAAAAAACAAACGTAATACTGAAATAACCAAAAAGGAAGACCCGAATGAAACCTCTTAAATCGATACTTACCTGTGCCGCTGTGGCGCTTGGTCTGGCTGCAACTACCGCCGCTGCCGAGCCTGCGAAAGTTGGCTTTGTTTATGTTGGCCCTGTCGGCGACTTTGGTTGGTCGTACGAACATGATCAGGGGCGGCTTGCCGTCGAAGAACACTTTGGCGATGCTGTCGAAACAACTTTTGTCGAAAGTGTGCCCGAAGGTGCGGATGCTGAACGGGTACTTACCCAGATGGCCTTGTCCGGTCATGATCTGATCTTCACGACATCATTTGGATATATGGATCCAACAATTAACGTTGCTGCAAAATTTCCGAATGTGCACTTTGAACACGCGACCGGTTACAAAAATGCAGATAACGTTTCGACCTATTCAGCCCGGTTCTACGAAGGCCGCGCTGTTATCGGAACAATCGCGGGCCGGATGACAGAATCCAACAAAGTTGGCTATATTGCTTCATTCCCAATTCCTGAAGTTATCCGCGGCATAAACTCTGCCTATATTCACGCAAAGAAGGTGAACCCGGATGTAGAGTTCAAAATAGTCTGGGTTTACACATGGTTTGATCCGTCGAAAGAGGCTGATGCGGCCACCGCGCTTATTGAACAGGGTGTTGACGTGATCATGCAACATACCGATTCACCGGCCGCGATGACGATTGCTGAAGAACGAGGCATCATGGCCTTTGGTCAGGCATCTGACATGCTCCAGTTTGGGCCGACAGCACGACTTTCCTCTATCATCGACAACTGGGAACCCTACTACATCGCGCGAGTTCAGGCGCAAATTGATGGCACATGGGAGTCCGTTAGCACATGGGACGGAATTGCCCCTGGTATGGTAAAAATCGGCGCATTCTCTGATCGGATCCCAGCGGACATACAGGCAGAGGCGCAGGCGTTGGCTGACTCTATCGCAGCGGGCGACTACCACCCCTTCACCGGACCGTTAAACAAACAGGACGGCTCTGTCTGGCTTGCAGATGGCGAAGTTGCCGATGACGGAACGCTCGCAGGAATGAATTTTTACGTTGAAGGTATTGAAGGCGACGTACCGAACTGATCCTGATACCATCGAAAAAAAGGCCCCCGGTTTCGGGGGCCTTTTATTTTGTAGTGTAACTTTAAATTAAATAGTTTAGCGCCCGGTTGGTTCGCCAAACACATTGCTGCGATCAGCAGAGCTGTTTGTGCTTGAAACCGTAACACCAGCCCAATCGGCCGATGCGTTGATTGCTTCAATGCGGCTCTGCTTTGCCGCTGCAATAAGCAGGTTAAACTCTGCTGCATCCTCTGCCAAAACGGGGGCGGCTAGCGAGAAGACGAGAGCAGTCGAGAGAGCGATACGTTTCATAGTGTGCTCCTTATTGAATTTACCCGGCATTTTCCGAGAATATTAACGTCCGACAGGCTCGTGATGGACATTACTGCGCGCGTTTGAGCCGCTTGTGCTTGAAACTGACATAGTTGTCACTTTCGTTGATGCAGAAGCAGCTGTTTTTTGCGATGATTGCAGCAAAATATTGAACTGAGCTGCGTCCTCGGCAACGGCTGGTACTACAAATGAAAGGGCTAGAGCGGTTGTAAGAGCGATGCGTTTCATAACGTACTCCTTAGAGTTGGGTTGGTATTTGGTTAGGACTTTGACGTCCCGTGGAATTCAGATGGGATTAAAGCGTTCTCACTACAACGCACAGGTGCGTGAGCATTGCGTGGCATCGGTGTTTTTCCGCACACAAAATTGTGAGCGCCATTCCCCATCACTTACTTTGGAGGAGAGAAAAGGGCCCTCAATCCGGGGACCCTTCGCTCGTAAATTTACCAATAATTAAAAGGTAAGTTACCGACCAACAGGCTCGTGAAAGACATTACTGTGTGCATTCACGTTGCCTGAGCTGGAGACTGACATTGCTGCGTGGTTCGTCTGAACGACTTTTTCAGTTTTTTCAGCAGATGCGATCAGAAGGTTAAACTCAGCTGCATCTTCTGCCAAAGCCGGCGCTGCAAAGGAGAGGACAAGAGCGGTGCTCAATGTGATACGTTTCATGGTGTGTTCCTTAAGTTGAATTTCGTATTTGTCTGGGTCAGTTGCGTCCCATGATCTGGAATTGGTGGTAGCGGCTCCCAACTTCAATGCACAGTTTTGTGATATTTTTTACATTTACGTGCGTTTATGCACATCTCGCTGTGCGCGCTAAAGTTTGAGTTTTGAGCCACCGCGCTAAGAAAGATTTATGCATTCAGGCTACCTTTCTTATTCGACATGCTGTTTGAAAAAATCCGCAGGTTTGTATCCCTGCAGGCTCTCGAAATAGAGGCTTTGGGCCGTGATCCCATCTGAGGCAGAAACAGAAGTGCCAGCAAAATTATAGGATTGCTCCTGTGTGCCCTTTGATGCAGCAACGATCAAAAGGTTAAACTCTGCTGCGTCCTCAGCAAACGTGGGGGCTGCAAGCGAAAGAACGAAAGCACTTGTCAGGACAATGCGTTTCATAGCGTGTTCCTTTAGGTTAATTTTAAATTTTGATTGGGAGGTTTTGTTTCCCGTGCGATGGATTTGGGGCGGCAATGCGCCGAAAACAATGCACAGATACGTGAACATTGCGTCTTTTCAGTGCATCTGCGCACGAAGGAAGCTGTGAAAATGCACCGAAGCTACGCCAGCAACTTGACATCACTTAGATACGAACCGTCGACACACTTGCATCACTAAGCGTCTTGGGCGAAGACAAGGTGTGTCTTATGAGGTGAACTATGGGCCTGCCCGTACAACAACAATTAAAATACTGGGGCATATCAGCAGCGGTATTCCTGATCTTACTATGGTACCTAGGAAACGTTATTTTGCCTTTCGTTCTGGGCGGGGCAATTGCCTATTTTCTGGATCCGGTCGCTGATCGTCTCGAAGCAGCGGGATGTTCGCGTGTACTTGCAACAACAATCATAACGGTCTGTGCACTGTTGGTCTTTATTCTGATGGCCCTGTTGATCATTCCAACGCTTGTTCAACAGGCAATCGCATTGGTCAACACGGCACCCAGATTGTTTACAGATTTGCAAGAGTTCCTCACCGAAAAGGTCCCGTCCCTGATGGACGCGGATTCAACATTACGCCGATCCCTTGTTGGACTTGGCGAGACCATACAGGCGCGCGGTGGCGCGTTTTTGAACGGGATCATTAGTTCCGCTCTCAGCCTGATCAACGTTGTTGTACTGCTTATTATCGTTCCGGTTGTCGCCTTCTACCTGCTGCTGGACTGGGATCGCATGGTCACCAGGATTGACTCTCTTTTACCCCGCGATCACGCACCTGTTATTCGCCAGCTAGCATCTGAAATAGACCAAACACTTGCGTCTTTCATTCGTGGTCAAGGTACGGTCTGCCTGATTTTAGGGACCTTTTATGCCGGTGCGCTTATGTTCGTTGGTCTGCAATACGGGCTTGTCGCCGGATTTATTGCCGGTCTGCTGACCTTCATCCCTTATGTCGGTGCTTTGGTTGGCGGTGCTCTTGCACTCGGGCTTGGCGTTTTTCAGTTTTGGGGTGACTGGTGGTCGCTTGCGGCTGTGGGAGGAATATTTGCCTTTGGTCAAGTAATTGAAGGGAATGTACTGACACCAAAGCTTGTCGGGTCAAGTGTTGGCCTGCACCCGGTTTGGCTGATTTTTGCATTGTCTGCTTTCGGTACGCTGTTCGGCTTTGTCGGGATGCTCGTCGCGGTTCCGGTTGCTGCCTCAATTGGCGTTGTGACCCGCTTTGCCGTTACGCGCTATCACGGCAGCCGTTTGTATCGCGGCCTTAGCGATTCAGACGAAACCTAACCTATGCCAGTTCAATTGACCTTTGATCTGCCAGCCAAATCAGCGCAGGAACGCGAAGACTTTTTTGTGTCAGCAGCAAATACCGTTGCTGTTGAAACCTTGGAAAACTGGCGCAACTGGCCAGGGCAGAAGATGGCACTTATCGGGGCGGAAGGGTCTGGCAAGACACATCTCTCGCACGTCTGGGCAAAAGAAGCTGGCGCTCACATCCTTCGCGCCCGCGAACTCGGTGATATTGACATCAGCACATCGGCAAATAATCACGTCGCCGTAGAGGACGTTTGCCAGATCGCGGGCAACAGTGATGCCGAACAAATCTTGTTCCACCTTCATAATCTGGTTCTTGCGAATGGGCATAGTTTGTTGCTTACGGCTCAAACAGCTCCGGCAAAGTGGACACTTTCTTTACCCGATCTTGAAAGCCGCATGCAAGGCACCCCTGTTGTAACCCTTGAAGAGCCTGACGACGCGCTGCTTTGCGCGGTTATGATAAAACTATTTTCCGACCGGCAAATCGATGTACCGCCAAATTTGTTACCCTATTTGCTACGCCGAATGGACCGCAGTTTTTCCACTGCCAAGGAAATTGTAGACACTCTTGATAAAGCTGCGCTTAGCAGGGGGTGTGCCGTCAGCCGCGCGCTGGCAGCAAGCGTGCTGGACAATGACACCCGCAACAGCGCATAAAGTCATCTGAAAGTCACAAATTTTGTAGATAAACTGTCTTATGATTGAAACCGATTTCCTGAAGGCGCCTTTTCCTGCGCCCATAGAACTACCAGAGGCCGACATTGAGGGCCCCAAGCGGTTTTTCAACCGCGAGCTCAGTTGGCTTTCGTTTAACTGGCGCGTGCTTGAAGAAGCATGTAACCCGCGTGTACCCTTGCTGGAGCGGCTTCGTTTTCTATCGATATCCGCGACGAACCTTGACGAATTTTATACTGTTCGAGTTGCTGGCCTGCGCGAACTGGCGCTCGCAGGGAACACAACACCCGCTGCTGATGGGCTGACCCCGACCGAACAGCTTGATCTTATCAATACCGAAGCGCGTTCACTGATGACAAGTCAGCAAAACACGTGGGACGATTTGCAACGTGAGATGGAGAGCAATGACATCCTGCTTTTGGATCGATCTTCGATCGCGGAAGAGGATAAGCCCTATCTCGAAGAGCATTTTCTCAATCAGGTCTTTCCGGTTCTTTCTCCGCTCGCCATTGATCCGGCACATCCGTTTCCATTTATTCCAAGCACTGGCTTCGTGCTCGCCCTTCAATTGGAACGTAAAGCCGATAAACGCCCACTTCAGGCCTTGTTACCTGTTCCGCACCAAGTTCAGCGTTTTGTTTCTTTGCCATCGCTTAACGGAAAAGAACGTTTTTTACCTTTGGAAGAGTTGCTCCTTATGCATCTGGAACAGTTGTTCCCGGGCTACAAGACCAAGGGTTTCTGCGCATTTCGTGTTTTGCGCGACAGCGATCTTGAAGTCGAAGATGAAGCAGAAGACCTGGTGCGAGAGTTTGAAGTCGCATTGAAACGCCGCCGTCGAGGACAGGTTATAAGGCTGAAGCTTTCGGCAGGAGCACCCAAAGCGCTCCGTTCACTGATCATGGAACAGTTGCCAGCAACAGAACAGGAAGTTGTTGAAATTACAGGTATGATCGGGTTGGCCGATCTTAGCGAACTGGTTCTGGATCATCGAACTGATCTGCTGTGGCCCAGTTTTACGTCACGGGTACCAGAACGCGTGCAAGACCATGACGGCGATATGTTCGCAGCAATTCGTCAGAAAGACATGCTGCTGCACCATCCTTACGAAACATTTGATATGGTGATCCGTTTCCTACAGCAAGCTGCGCGTGATCCAAACGTATTGGCGATCAAGCAGACACTGTATCGCACCTCGCATAAGTCACCAATTGTGGAAGCTCTTTGTGAGGCGGCCGAAAACGGTAAGTCGGTTACCGCTCTTGTCGAGCTTAAGGCTCGCTTTGACGAGGCCGCGAATATTCGTCAGTCCAGACATCTGGAACGGGCGGGCGCGCATGTTGTTTATGGTTTTCTGAACTACAAAACACATGCAAAGATAAGCACTGTTGTCCGGCGCGAGGACGACCAACTTGTGACCTACACCCACTACGGCACCGGCAACTACCATCCGATTACGGCGCGTATCTATACTGACTTATCGCTTTTCACCTGTGATCCCGCCCTCGGGCGCGATGCGACCAAAGTCTTCAACTATCTTTCGGGGTATGCACAACCTGAAACGCTAGAAAACCTTTCAATTTCTCCGCTGACGTTAAAATCCACATTGCTGGACATGATAAAGGCCGAGGCGGATTTTGCCCTAGATGGTAAGCCTGCCGAGATCTGGGCAAAGATGAATTCTGTGGTCGACTCTGACGTCATTGACGCGCTCTACGACGCGAGCAAGGCAGGCGTGAAGATCAGCCTTGTCATCCGCGGGATTTGCGCACTTCGTCCCGGCATCAAAGGTTTGTCGGAAAACATCCGCGTTAAATCTATTGTTGGGCGATTCCTCGAGCATTCTCGTATCGTCTGTTTTGGCAATGGTCAGGGGCTTCCATGCAAGAAAGCCCGGGTTTACATTTCATCCGCCGATTGGATGGGCCGCAACCTGCATCGCCGGGTTGAAACCCTCGTTGAAATCACAAATCCTACGGTCAAAGCCCAAATCGTAAGCCAAATTATGGCTGCAAATCTGGCAGATCAGGCACAAAGCTGGGTTATGGCGTCCGATGGCACCTTTAATCGCCCTGAATTCACAGATGATGACCGGCCGTTCAACTGCCACCGCTTTTTCATGGAAAACCCATCGCTGTCAGGACGCGGGTCTGCCGGGGCGTCAGATGTACCACATCTGACTCATTCTGATGATTGATCCGGCGCTAGGATGCGCGACACAATACCGTAGAAATATCGGTTGGATTTGATGGACGGAACTGCTGAATCAGGAAATGAAGACTGGGGTTTTTTTGGCCGCCCATTGTTTGATGATCCTTCCGCGCGTGCACTTTCTCGAGTCGGGGTTGTAGACATCGGATCAAACTCTGTCCGGCTTGTCATTTTTGACGGTGCCGCCCGATCTCCTGCTTACTTTTTCAATGAAAAGATCATGTGCGCACTGGGCGCTGGCTTGTCTGAAACCGGCAGGCTGAGCCCCGATGGACGAAAACGCGCGCTTGCGGCTATCAAACGCTTTCAGTTTTTGGCCAAGGGAATGTCGCTTGCACCTCTGACAGCGGTGGCGACCGCCGCCGTACGTGAAGCCAGCGATGGGCGCGATTTTTGCGATGAAGTCGAACGCGAAACCGGCTTGCGGATATATGTTATCAATGGCCAGGAAGAAGCGCGTTTATCGGCGCAGGGTGTTTTGCTTGGCTGGCCAACAGCCCAAGGCATTGTCTGCGATATAGGTGGCTCATCAATGGAACTGGCAGAGGTTGCACAGGGTCGTGTTGGCCAACGCTTAACGTCGCCGCTTGGTCCGCTCAAGCTCAAAGACATCAAAGGCGGGAAAAAAGGGCTTATCAGTCATATTCGCACAACAATAGAAAACCTGCATTCACAACTGCCAGGAAATCATGGCAGGCTGTTTCTTGTGGGTGGCTCGTGGCGCGCGATCGCTCGGCTGGATATGGCGCGCCGAGGTTATCCTCTTACGGTGTTACACGAATATCGGATGACGCCGAAATCCGTTATGGCAACTGTGAATTGGATCGCGGAAAATGATCTTGATGAATTGCGGTCTCGTACTGGAACTTCCGAAGCCCGAATGTCGCTTGTCCCAGAAGCCTCGTTAGTGCTGAAACAACTGATCCGCACCTACAAACCCCGTGATATTGCCGTGTCTTCATACGGAATTCGCGAAGGTATGCTTTATGAACAAATGCCAGAAAGGCTGCGCCGGCGCGATCCATTGATAGAAGCGTGCCGATTTGCAGAGGTAAAAGATGCGCGAATGCCCGGATTTGGCAAAGCGCTTTACAGTTTCATTCTTCCTCTTTTCAAATCTGCAAAGCCAGACAGAATTCGTCTGATAAAAGCCGCCTGCCTTTTGCATGACGTGACTTGGCGGGCGCATCCGGATTATCGGGCGGAAGTGTGTTTTGATAACGCTACGCGCGCCAATCTTGGCGGTTTGCGTCATCGCGAGCGTGTTTTCCTTGGGCTTTCTCTATTGCACCGATACAAAAATAGTCGCGCAGATTCTCGGTTTGAACCCCTGTTTGGCCTTTTGGATGAAAAGGAAATCAAAGATGCCGAAGTCTTGGGGAAAGCCATGCGTTTCGGCGCTATGTTTTCTGTGGAAGCACCAACGAAAATGGGTGAGCTGCGGTATTTCCCAAAGAAACGGTTGTTAGAATTGATATTGAAACCAAAAGCCCAACCGCTATTTGGAGAGGTCGCCGAAGCACGGTTTTACTCTCTTGCATCGGCGTTGGAATCTGAAACGAAAGTTCGTGTTAGCCGATAAGGGGAAGCCCTCGGTAGAAGCGGCTCAAAAGCCTAAATTTTCTTTAAATTTCAACATCATCGCCTTTCGGTTCTGCAATTTCCTCAGGTGTTTTCCTTCGGATGATAATATCACCGTTGGGTAAAATCTCTGGCAAATGATAAAGCCCAAAGTCACCGATCATCCCCTGCAATTCACGCATCACTGGGGCCATTTCCTGAGCGAACCCGTGCAAATCTTTTATCGCCGGTTCCATTTCCTGCAAAAGACTGCGTAGTAAAATCTTCGCACCCTCCTCCATGAGGCTGAACCCTTCCTCGACATCGTTGTCCTGGGAATAGACTGGAGTTACAGAAATTGACGCGACAAGCGCTAAGGCTGCAATATGTTTCATGTCCTTAACATAGGCCAAGTTTCGCTGAATTTAAAGTTCAGAGCTCAATATCGATGGTGACCGGAAAATGATCTGACGCAGTTAACAATGCTTCACGCAGTTCGGGTGTCTGATAACAAACCTGATCGTCAAACGGGTGCCAGATTCGCCAAACCGGCGATTTTGCCCGCAAACCAGGGGACACCATAATATAGTCCAGCAACGCAGACAGATACCGCCCCTCGTTTTGTAGATAGAACCGTGACGTGGATGGCATTGCACCAACTCTCTGGCCCAAAACCATACGCGCATGGGGATCAAAGAGACAATCCTCACCCTCTTCACCCAACACGATTTCCACGCCTGAGCGACCAAACAGTTTCTCGTATTCGTCCAGACCAGGACCGTCGTTAAAGTCACCAAGGACCATCAGGTTCTCACCAGCCTTTAAGTGTTCAACCACCCGTTCACGCAGCCATATACATTGCGCGGCCTGCTTACGGCGGTTGGCGATCGAAATGCGCATCACCTCGTCAGGGTTTCTTGCGCCATGTGGGGCTTTGGATTTGACATGCACCCCAATCATTCTGAGCGCCGCGCCCTCAGACGTTGTGACAGCTAACTCCAGCGGGGGCTTGGAAAAAGATACCTTCTCAGGCGCGGCATCAATATCCAAATCAAGTTTGAACTCACCGTCAAATCGCGGAGACCCGGTCACGTCTCCCGATGCAGAAGGCCCTCCTGCCGGGCTACCCGTGAGCGCACCTAGTGGGTCATGCGTCGCGTTCAGTTTTTTTGGATCATAGAGCAGCGCAATTTCCTGCTGCGTGTCATTGGTAAATCCGATCACCGCCTTATTGGTACGCAACCCAAAACGTTCCGCGAATGTCTCCAGCGCGACTTCACCGTCTCGCCTTTTACTGCTGTCCGGCGCCTCGATCACCATCACGGCATCTACATCCATCGCTATAAAAACAATTGCCAATGCTTCAAGCTGATCGCGTCGTGTGACGTTGTGGCGGCCGGACCATTTCTGGTCTTCCATCAGACGACCACGTCTGTCGAACAATGAATTGAACCATTCGACGTTGTAGGTCGCAATACGCATTAGGGGTGCACCTCTTGTATTTCTTCCCAGGCGCGATTTATGGCGACCATACGGCCTTCTGCCAATTTCACGGCCTCCTTCGGCACGCCTCGTGCGATAACATGGTCGGGATGCGTGTCCCGCACCAACTGTCGCCAGACACGGCGTATTTCCTCCAGAGCCATTTCAGGCGTGACCCCCAAAACCTCATAGGGATTCGGGTCAGAATCTCGCACGAACCGCGTGCGCAGACTGCGAAACTGCAATTCGTTCATCCCCAGAATATCCGACACACGCTGCAGAAAATCGTCTTCCTTGGGATGATACTCACCATCCGCCATCGCGATATGAAACAAGCCTTCCAGAAGAAAACACAATGTTTGATCGTCGGTGCCAAACATCTTGCCAATTCGGGCAGCATATTCCTCAAATCCTGCAACGTCCTGACGTGCCATGTTAAAAACGCGTGCTGCGTTTGCTTCGTCTTCTGGCGCAATATTGAACACTTCACGAAACGCAGTGACCTCATCGCGGGTCACGCGACCGTCCGCCTTCGCCATTTTTGCGCCAAGCGCGATCACTGCAATCGTAAAACCAACGGATTTCTCAGGCGGTGTTCGAAGCCGGTCAAAGACTTCGCTCAGGCTTTCACCTGTAGCAAGAGCAGAAAGAGCATCTCCAATACGAGACCAAATAGACATACACGCACCTTAGAGCGGGAGTTGAAACCTGTCAGTGAAAGATTAGATCCGTTTTTGTAACAAGACTAAATCAAGCCATTGGTTAAATTTCCGCCCAACTTCATTTAGTCGGGCAACTTCTGTGTACCCAACCGCCTCGTGAAAGGCGAGACCCGCCAGATTTTCAGCGCAAACACCCGCAAACATCGAATGTGCGCCTGCGCCTTGTGCATGGTTCTCTAGAGCATTCATCAGCTTTCGACCAACCCCTCGCCCCTTGGTCTCTGGTGCAAGGTAGATCGTATTTTCCATTGTATGTGCGTATCCAATACCGCCGCGAAACTGACCATAGTATGCAAAACCAAGCTGACTTTCGTTTTCTTCCGCAACAAAAAAACCATGACCAGCAGCATCCTTCTGTTCAATCATCCTCTCAATTTCATGAAATGATTTTTCAACGCAGTTGAATGTCGCCAGACTATCGCGGATCGCTGGGTTCCAGATATCCGCGACGGCAGCAGCATCAGCTTTTTTTGCAGGCCGAATGATCATTTCAATACCCGTACACCGTCTGGAGTTTCAAACTCTGCCCGAAAGGAGATTTTAGAAGCTTCTTCTATTGAAACGCGGTCATCTTCAAACAACCCGCCCATAACAGCACGTAGTTCAATAGCTTTCGGGTGAAAAATCTCAAACTTGCACAAGCGACATCCAGATTGCGGCAATCGAGCGGCTGGATGAGCATCACCCTCCCACTCAATTAATGCAGGGAATGCCCCGCCAAAAGGTAGCTTGCCATTCTCAGGAACCGCCATTTTCCAGCGTAAATCACCGCGGTTCAACGCCATAGGTATGCCGACACCTTCGGGTGAATGTGTTACGGCAGTGTTAATGTTATCTGTACGAACAACCCAATTTGTTAGCCGCGGTGTCCCGCGGAAATTGTCAAGATCGAACCATCTTGGATGTGGCGATTCTGGTGCAGCAGGGTTTATGGTGATGACTTCCAGATAAAGCCCGTCAGCCAGACCTAACAACCGGTTGTGCGTCCCCATCAACGGATGCTCACCACCCGCCGACATCTTGACGCCCAGCGCACTTTCTACATATGCGACACCGGTCGCCAGATCCTCAGCCGCGACAGCCAGATGGTCTAAAATAAGCATAGTCACCCTCGTTCTTTTGGGTGAGACTAGCCAGATTGCGAAGCGCTGCAAGCGTAACTGGCTATGCTGCTCGCAAAAGCAAAAGCCCACGTGAATTCGCGTGGGCTTTTGCTTCTGGCTTTCGCATGTTTACGCAACTTCTGCTTTTGCCTCGCGGATCAAACGCAAAATATCTTCTGCTGCGTCAGGAATATTTGTGCCAGGTCCGAAAATCGCTTTGACACCGGCCTTGTAGAGAAAATCATAATCCTGCTGCGGAATGACGCCGCCACAGATAACGATTATTTCTTCAGCACCTGCCGCCTTCAGCGCTCCTACCAGTTTTGGGGCGAGCGTCTTGTGGCCTGCAGCCTGAGAACTGATGCCAACAATATGCACGTCATTGTCAACGGCATCCTGCGCGGCTTCTTCCGGAGTTTGAAACAGCGGGCCGACATCGACGTCAAAGCCGATATCAGCAAAGGCTGTGGCTATCACCTTGGCGCCACGGTCATGACCGTCCTGCCCCATCTTGACCACCAACATTCGTGGACGGCGGCCTTCTTCTTCGGCAAAATCCTCGACGGATTTCTGGATTGCGGCAAAGCCTTCATCCCCTGCGTAAGCGGCACCATAGACGCCTGAAAGCATCTTAACTTCGGCCCGGTGACGACCGAAAATTTTTTCCATAGCCATACTGATTTCTCCTACAGAGGCGCGGGCGCGCGCCGCGTCAATGGCCCCATCAAGCAAATTGCCACCTTCGGCGGCACGGCGGGTAAGTTCTGCTAATGCGGCATCACAAGCGGCTTGATCACGTGTTAAGCGCATTTGTTCCAAGCGGGCAATCTGGCTTTCCCGAACTGCGTTGTTGTCGATATCCAGAATATCTATCGGGTCTTCCTCTGCCAGACGGTACTTGTTTACACCAACGATCACTTCTTCACCCCGGTCGATCATCGCCTGACGACGGGCTGCGCTTTCTTCGATCCGCAACTTCGGCATGCCCGTATTGACAGCTTTTGTCATGCCGCCCATTTCTTCAACCTCGTCCATCAAGGCCCAGGCTTTATCGACCAATTCGGCTGTCAGGCTTTCAACATAGTAGCTGCCAGCCAATGGGTCGACGACATTGGTGATGCCGGTTTCTTCTTGCAAAATAAGCTGCGTGTTGCGGGCAATCCTTGCGGAAAAATCTGTGGGCAGGGCAATCGCCTCGTCCAGTGCATTCGTGTGCAGACTTTGTGTACCGCCCAGCGCCGCTGCCATGGCCTCGTAAGCCGTACGCACAACGTTGTTGTATGGGTCTTGTGCCTGCAAACTGACACCCGATGTCTGACAATGGGTCCGCAACATCATCGAGCGTTCATTTTTCGGATTGAACTCGCTCATCACACGATGCCAGAGCAATCGCGCAGCGCGTAGCTTTGACGCCTCCATGAAAAAATTCATTCCAATCGCGAAGAAAAAACTGAGCCGACCTGCAAAGGCGTCAACGTCCATGCCCCGCTCTATCGCCGCACGTACATATTCCCGACCGTCCGCCAGCGTATAAGCCAGTTCCTGCACAAGGTTCGCGCCCGCCTCCTGCATGTGATAACCCGAGATCGAGATCGAGTTGAATTTCGGCATCTCTGCAGCGGTGTATTCGATAATATCCGCAATGATCCGCATCGACGGTTCCGGCGGATAAACGTAAGTATTACGCACCATGAATTCTTTCAGGATATCGTTCTGAATTGTGCCAGACAAAAGTGCGCGGTCTACACCCTGCTCTTCACCTGTCACAATGAAACTCGCAAGGATCGGGATCACGGACCCGTTCATCGTCATCGAAACCGAAACTTTGTCGAGCGGTATGCCGTCAAAAAGGATTTTCATATCCTCAACGCTATCAATCGCGACACCTGCTTTACCGACATCTCCGACAACGCGCGGATGATCACTGTCATAGCCACGGTGTGTCGCCAGATCAAAAGCGACCGAAACACCCTGTTGACCTGCCGCGAGGCCACGGCGGTAAAATGCATTGGACTCTTCGGCTGTTGAAAACCCGGCATACTGACGAATGGTCCAGGGGCGACCTGCATACATCGTTGCTTTTACACCGCGGGTAAATGGAACAGCACCCGGAATAGTTCCCAAGTGGTCTACGTTTGCGAGGTCTTCTTCGGTGTAGACCGGCTTAACGTCGATCCCTTCCAATGTATGCCATGTCAGGTCATCAACAGATCTTGCGCGCAACTCTTTCGCGGCAAGCTCAGCCCATTCATTTTTTTTGGTCATCACAATTTCCTCTTTTCAATGCAGCTGCGGGGTGCTTTCTCGCATCACAGATAAATTCTCTCCTGACCTTCCTGCTTTCGCTTTTGAATCAGGTGTTTTTGCAAACTGTCGGCGCACCTCGGTGACGCAATTCAGTGTATAGAATAGCCTTGCAACCTCCACCGTCAGGTTGTGGCGGGTATCGGTGAAACACTTGCCCAAACGTGCATCATGATTTTTTTCCTGAAAAAGAGCGACTTGCCCCTTCGAAACGACTGAAATTGCGCTTATATCTCGTAAGACAGGAGTCCAGATGAAATTCATCCTTGCTAGTTTAATTGCGTTACTCGTTGCGACAGGTGCATTTGCAGACACCCCACCGCCACCTGAAACCGAATTCAGCCCGACACAAGCGTCAGAAGTTACTTTGGCGCAGTATCTCTGGGTTGCGCGCCCTGTGGTCGTATTTGCAGATTCGTCCGCTGATCCGCGATTCATTCGCCAGTTGGCGCTTCTTAAGGCCGAACTGGCAGAACTGGTTGACCGCGATATTGTTGTCATTGTCGATACTGACCCGGCAGCGATGTCCGAATGGCGTACTGCGCTTCGGCCGCGTGGTTTCATGTTGGTACTGATCGACAAGGATGGCGGTGTTAAGCTGCGCAAACCCTTTCCCTGGCATGTACGAGAGCTCACCCGGGTGATCGACAAGACCCCGGAACGCCAGCAAGAAATACGCGACAGGCGCGCCGCCGGTTCATCAGAGAACCAGTAGGGGGCATTGCTTATGTATATCGCGCCCTGTTTCATCCGACATCAGGCTCAAATTCGAAATGGACCGGCTCTGGCAAGGTTTCAGAGAACGATTTAAGGAGCGGAACAAGCCGTTCGGCGGCATCCTGGGTGGTTGCATAGAAGGTGATATCGTAGCCACCAACCGTCGCAAAACCCACGAAGGCATGCAGAATGCCCAATTTGACCCAGTCTTCGCCAACCGCATCCTCCAGCCAACTTTCGTAGACCATAGCAAGCTCAACACCGTGGCGATCTGTCAGGGCACCTGCCCATCCCGGAGCAATATTTTCGGACAAACGAAGCTCCCGTGCTTCGTCAGAGGCTAGTCCCCAGAGATCGAGGACATAGTTAGGATTGCGCCATGCAACCCAGCCCAGATCGTTTACTGCGACCGGGGCCTGCCAATAGTCTTTAGCGAATCGCGACATCTGCTGTTGCTGTGCATGAATCGCACGCGGATTAGGCGCGAGATCAGTCAACAGCTTTGGAACATAAAACATTGCTGATATCATCAAAGCCAAGGCAACAGGTACAGCACACAGAACCGATGACGCCCTCGGAATCAGCGCAAGCAAACCGGCCATAAGCGCAATCAGCACATAAGGTTCATATCTGTGCAGCCAACCGACTTGGCCAAAGCAGAGATGCGCCAAACCCGCAAGCGCAATTGCAAGCGCAAATGCCCTGTGCAGTGGATTTTTCAGCAAGCCGGGGATCAAAACAAACCCGAAGGCAACGACAACCTCAAACGCCAACAATCGACCGGGGGCAGTGGCCATGTTCTTGGCAATTGTGTGAAAGAACCGTGTTGTCCAATCCAAATGGCCGAGACTGTTACCCCCCAACTTTGTCAGAACTGAATTGGGTAACGGGCTTAGCCCAAGGGTCATCAGAAATATTGAAAAACAGATGAGCGGCACCACAGCAAGAAAAAGCGCGGTCAAAGCTGTACGGTAGTGTCCAGCGGCAAAGATCAGACCGGTTGCCACCAAGCTCAGAGCCAGACCTTCCAGCCGAAACAAAGGTGCAAAAAACAGTCCTGCGATCAGAAACCAGGCAACGTGCCCTTCGTCAATCATGCGCAACAGGCCGTAAATTATCGCAAGACTCGCTGCGGCATGAAACGCGTGCTCCATCCCTACAAAAGCCAACCCCGCCATATTGAGCGCAAGTGGGCCGAGACACGCAAACACAATTCCGTAAAACCGCTTTCGACCCTGATCATACCCTGCCTGAACCAAAATCAGCCCCCAAAGCCATGCCATCAGTATTAGACCAGCTGCATTCACGATGAGCGGGACAAATCGCTGCGCCTCCTCACCAGCAAAGGGCAAGAGCAGCAAAGGATATAGAGGGGACGACGCAGCAGAGCTATATTCCCCTGCGTTCACACCATATCCCCCTGCCCCGATCTGTTCTGCCATCGCAAGGTGGATATAGACGTCATCCAACGGATACTCGAAGACACCACCGGCAATTACATAAGCCAGAGCTTGCAGCGCCGCAAAAATTGCGAGCGCCGACAAAATAGCAAGGCTTGGAATCCGGTAAGATGCCTGCGAGGTTTGTTCCATCCTGCTTATTCAAACTCCATGATCACATCATCCACAGCAAGGCTGTCACCCGCGCTTGCATTAATCTTTGTCACCACAGATTTCTTTTCGGCGCGAAGAATATTCTCCATTTTCATCGCCTCAACCGCGCAAAGTGTCTGACCTTCCTGCACCTCGTCGCCCACTTCAACTGCAATGTTGATGATCAGCCCGGGCATAGGACACAGCAACATTTTTGAAGTGTCTGGCGGCGTTTTTTCAAGCATCCGCGATGCCAGTTCGGCCTGACGCGGGGTGCGCACATGAACTTTCAGGTCAGCACCTCTGCTGCGAACACGAAACCCGCCGGAAATCTTGCCAGCCTTAAGAACCAGCGGCGAGCCATCGACGCTAAGCTCTGCAAGGCTGTCACCTGGGGTCCAGTCCGAGGTAACACGATGGGTACGCCCGTCATCAAAATGAACAGTAGACCCTTGGTGATCTGCTTCAATCGTTACTGGATAGTTTTCACCCTGAAGGCTTACCACCCATTCGCTTCCGACTTTGCGTTCGTGGTTGTCCATCCGGCCAGAGACACGCGTGCGGCGAATTTCCGCAACCCTGTGCATCGCAGCGGCAGAAGCCGCAATGCGTTTCAACGCATCAGTATCAAGCGTTACCCCGTTAAAACCATCAGGAAACTCCTCCTCGATAAAGGCTGTCGTCATTTCCCCGGAAATAAATTTTGGATGATCCATAACCGCGCTCAGAAACGGCAGGTTATGACCAATACCTTCCACCTCAAAACCATCTAATGCATTGCGCATCCCTTCAATTGCATCTGCACGGGTTGGCGCCCACGTGCAGAGTTTCGCTATCATCGGGTCGTAGAACATGCTGATCTCGCCACCTTCAAAGACACCGGTATCATTACGAACAGCATGATCTTCAGTCGCAAGCTCTGCAGGTGGACGGTAGCGTGACAAACGGCCAATTGACGGCAGGAACCCACGATATGGATCTTCTGCATAAAGTCGGCTTTCAACAGCCCAGCCGTTTAACTTTACATCGTCCTGCGTGATTGACAGCTTTTCACCCGCAGCGACGCGGATCATCTGTTCAACCAGATCAACACCGGTAATCAGTTCGGTAACAGGGTGTTCGACCTGCAAACGGGTATTCATTTCAAGGAAATAAAACTTCCGGTCTCCGTCAACGATAAACTCAACAGTACCAGCGCTGGCGTAGTCAACTGCTGCTGCAAGCGCACAGGCCTGCTCACCCATCGCTTTACGGGTCGCTTCATCTAGGAAGGGGCTTGGTGCCTCTTCAACCACTTTTTGGTTGCGGCGCTGAATCGAACATTCACGCTCACCTAGATAAATGGTGTTGCCGTGGCTATCCGCCAGTACCTGTATTTCGATATGCCGAGGCTGCGTTACAAACTTTTCTATGAAAATCCGATCATCGCCAAAGCTGTTTGCAGCTTCGTTTTTAGAACTCTGAAACCCTTCACGTGCCTCTGCATCATTCCAGGCGATACGCATGCCTTTACCACCGCCGCCAGCACTGGCCTTGAGCATTACAGGATAGCCGACCTCGTTCGAAATCTTTACCGCTTCGTCCGCATCTTCGATCAGCCCCATGTAACCGGGAACGGTGGAAACGTTTGCTTCCTGCGCCAGCTTTTTACTTGTGATTTTATCACCCATCGCCTCGATCGCGCCAACGGGTGGTCCTATAAAGGCAACGCCTGCGGCAGAAAGGGCCTCGGCAAATTTTGAGTTTTCACTCAGAAAGCCATATCCCGGATGCACCGCTTCAGCGCCCGTCTGACGAACTGCGTCCATAACCTTGTCGATCACAATGTAAGATTGGTTGGCGGGCGAAGGACCAATGTGCACAGCTTCATCAGCCATTTTCACATGTAGCGCCTGCCGGTCAGCGTCTGAATAAATCGCAACCGTTTTGATGCCCATTTTTCGGGCTGATTTGATGACCCGACAGGCGATCTCGCCGCGGTTTGCAATCAGGATCTTCTTGAACATATCCTGTCCCTTTCCCTCATATCTGTGGGGCGACCCGCCCCGAATGCAGCACAAAAAACGCCACCAGAGCGCTTTGCTCTGATGGCGTTCGATTTATTGACTCGCCGGTGGCTAGCACCGGAAGCTTTTAGTAGGTTTTTATTATTCGCAAACGCCCACGTCGTCGCAGAGTACGCCAGCTGCGCCGCCGATGACTGCACCTGTAAGAACGTTTCCGTCCGTAACATCTGCAATGACCGCGCCCGCCGCGGCGCCCGCCGCACCGCGTTCAAGGTCGTTATCCAGACATCCCGATAAGGACGTGACAAGCGCTGCCAACAGCGCCAAACTTTTGAATTGCATGATGTTCTGCCTCCGATATTTAAAGTTCTTGGTACTCTATATATAGGGGCTTTGTTCAAGGTAACAATTGACAAAGAACAAGTGGCTTTCTCGGCGAAAGTCTGCCTGCCCACAAAAGATTTCTTCGACCTGATCCGGGTAAGATCAGGTCGAAGAGAAGGGGAAGGGTAACGGTATAGACTAACATCGGCAGGTGCCAGGGTAGGGACATCTGCCTTGTTGGAATATGTGCCGAAGATTTGCATGGCTGCATAGCCCTCCGGGTTGCAGTCCATAAAATTGGCCGAAATTGGCCGAAAGTCAGGTGTCATGGGCAAATTCACGCCGAGCTACCCCCATCAAACAAATCCGGGAATGATGCAGACGCTCGTTGCACGTCGACCTTTAAAAGAGCCTCGTAGCTTTCAGGATCAAACGGATCTTCAGCCGGGATAACTTCACGGCCAAACAGCCACGACAGACGTCCACTGTCCAGATTTCCTCGCTCAAATGGTTCATCACCAAAATGATTGATCAGCGCAGCCATGAAGGCCGCATCCGCGCGGCGGTCTGCCGGTCTTCGGTCTGCATAACGTTCGCGAGCAATTAGTTTTGTCGCGCCCTTTTTGTTTGGGCGGCGCACAACGAACTGGAAGTCGGTGCCAGCAAGCCGGCCCGGGAAGCCACGATGTTTCAACATGCGTGAACTCCCGCATGCACCGCGGAGCCAAGCTGCTGCCTGATTGCAGAATAAACCGAAACTCGAAAAGCTTTGATGATTGTTTGAAACTGTCTTCGCTTTGGTTTCTGCAGTTTAAACCCTGCGTTGAAAAAACCAGTGAGTTTCAAAAAGTGTCGCTTTAAAAATTTATTGAAGCGAGAGGGTGGAGTGGGCGCATGCGCCCACTCCGGTCTTAAATTAGTATTTGTTGGATACTGGTTCAGCCATAACTGGCTCTTCAACAAAAACAACTTCTTCTTCTTGCTGAGCACACGCAGCAACCAGTGCGATAAGTCCAACAGCCAGAACGGCCTTGATGCTCTTTGACATCCATCTCTCCTAATTTTATTTGGGGTAGAATACACTACCCATACCGAGTTACAGGCCGCTTGGGCGCAACCTGTGCGTAGAATAGCGCACCCCCAGAACAAAAGACACTGATCACGAACCATGTCGGCGGGTTGTGGCCAGAAAGCCTCAAATTCAGGGTTAAAAGCGCCTCGAGACGCTATATATTGTGGTTGCATCAGAAACCCTCCCAGATACAGGTGGTATCTTCGGGCCGATATGCCTCAAAAAACTGGGTTGCAGCCGGATCAGCAGACCCAAATTCGACAATCCTGTCAGACAACGAGATTATGATCTGCGTCGGCTTGGGCCCATTTTCCGCAATACGCGGGAGGGCGTATGATTCACACAGGAATTTCATATCTTCCTCAGCTTGCGCAAATTCGATTCGTCCACCTTCGCGTGCAATCTCGGGAGCCAGAAATCTGAACCGTACTGCCATTCCGGATGGTCCTCTCTGTCCCCAAATTATCTCGTAAAAAGTGATCGGTTGCCCCGAAGGAGCCGGGATTTGGGCTGGGTTGGTCGTTTCTTCAAAATTCAGGACAAATAACGCTGCCGCCGCAGAAACCAAAACCACGCAACCCGTGATCCAGATTTTTGCCTTGGGGGTGCTCACCTCTGCTCACCCTAAAGCGGAATATTATCGTGCTTTTTCCATGGATTTTTCAGGCTCTTGTTTCGCAAGCTCGCAAAGGCCCGAGCAACGCGTTTGCGGGTCGAGTGCGGCATGATCACTTCGTCGATGAAGCCTTTTTCAGCGGCGACGAACGGGTTAGCAAACCGGTCTTCATAATCTGCCGTGCGTTCAGCGATTTTTTCTGCATCACCAAGTTCGCTGCGATACAGAATTTCCGTCGCACCCTTGGCCCCCATCACTGCAATTTCTGCGGTTGGCCATGCATAATTAAAATCACCTCGCAAATGCTTTGACGCCATAACATCATAGGCACCGCCATAGGCTTTGCGTGTAATGACTGTAACTTTTGGGACGGTCGCCTCGCCATAAGCAAAAAGCAATTTCGCACCATGTTTGATAACACCGCCATATTCTTGAGATGTGCCTGGCAAGAAACCAGGGACATCAACCAACGTCAGGATCGGAATTTCAAATGCGTCGCAAAACCGTACAAACCGGGCTGCCTTACGCGAACTGTCAATATCCAGACACCCCGCCAGAACCATTGGCTGATTTGCCACAATTCCAACAGAAGATCCCTCTAGCCGCACGAATCCCGTCACAATATTCTTCGCAAAATCTTCTTGGATTTCGTAGAAATCGCCTTCATCGGCGAGCTTTGTTATCAGCTCTTTCATGTCGTAGGGAGAATTCGGATTATCGGGGATCAGCGTATCAAGGCTCTCGTCAATACGACCCGGATCATCAAAGAAAGGTCGAATCGGTGGCTTTGCTCGGTTGTTAAGCGGTAGGAAATCCACCAATCGCCGCACCTCTGCCAGAGCCTCGACATCATTTTCAAAGGCGCCGTCCGCAACAGACGATTTTTTGGTATGTGTCCCGGCTCCGCCAAGTTCTTCGGCCGTAACAACCTCGTTTGTCACTGTCTTCACAACGTCGGGGCCTGTCACAAACATATAAGAGCTGTCTTTGACCATAAAAATGAAATCAGTCATCGCAGGGCTATAAACCGCGCCACCCGCGCAAGGCCCCATGATCAGGCTGATTTGCGGCACCACACCAGATGCCATGATATTGCGCTGAAAAACCTCGGCATATCCGGCAAGTGAAGCAACACCTTCCTGAATACGTGCACCACCACTGTCATTGATTCCGATAACGGGTGCGCCGTTTTGCATCGCCATATCCATGATCTTGCAGATCTTCAAAGCATGGGTTTCCGACAGAGAACCACCAAACACCGTGAAATCCTGACTGAACACATAAACCATACGACCGTTGATCGTGCCCCAGCCTGTAACAACACCGTCTCCGGCAGGCCGGTCTTTTTCCATTCCAAAATCCGTGCAGCGGTGCGCAACAAACATGTCAAATTCTTCGAACGAATCTTCGTCAAGCAGCAAATCGATCCGCTCTCGGGCGGTCAGCTTACCTTTGCTGTGCTGCGATGCGATGCGTCTTTCACCGCCACCCATACGGGCAACGTTACGACGTGTTTCAAGTTCTTGCAGGATATCCTTCATGGGCGGCTGGCTCCTTTGAGTTTTTGGGAACCTACCGTTAAAACGTGAAAGGGAAAAGGAAAGTTTGGAATATTTGCAAACCATTAGAAGAATGATGATCGCAAATTGAATAATTGCAAACCACTCTGACAGGGCGCGCTACCAGCAACGAGACTCTATGGACATTTCCAAATCTCACGCCTAACGATTGACTATGTCAACAAAGCCCGTTGTTCGGTTTCTCGACCGCACTACTCCACCCCATATCATAACACTGATCCTTCTTGCGGGGCTCTCTGCGTTGTCGATGAACGTTTTTCTACCCTCTTTACCGAACATGACAGCGTATTTTCAAACTGACTATCGGCTGATGCAACTGTCCGTCGCATTGTATCTGGCTGTTAATGCAGCGTTGCAAATCGTTGTTGGACCAATTTCTGACCGATACGGTCGGCGCCCCGTTATCCTATGGGGAACGGTTTTGTTTATCATCGCCTCAGTGGGGTGCGTTTTTGCACCCACTGTAGAGGTTTTTCTGACGTTCAGAATGGCCCAGGCCGCAATTGTGACTGGGATGGTTCTGTCTCGTGCTGTTGTGCGGGATATGGTGCCGATGGAAGAAGCGGCCTCCATGCTTGGTTACGTCACAATGGGTATGGCGCTTGTCCCGATGCTAAGCCCGCTGGTGGGCGGTGTGCTGGACACATACCTTGGCTGGCAGTCTAACTTCTGGCTGATGGCGTTGCTTGGTGTGGGTCTGTTCTGGTTGGTATGGGTCGACCTTGGTGAAACGGCAACACAACGCTCGACAAGCATGGCGCAGCAGATGCGCCAGTACCCTGACCTGTTGGTTTCACAACGTTTTTGGGGTTATTGCCTGACCGCCGCTTTTACATCCGGGTCATTCTTTGCCTACCTTGGCGGCGCCCCTTTTGTTGGTGAAACGGTATTTGGCCTGTCAAGTATATGGCTTGGTTTCAGCTTCGGCGCACCTGCAGTTGGTTACTTTCTTGGCAATTTTTTATCCGGCCGCATGTCCGTGCGGATCGGCATCAATCGAATGCTTCTCTGGGGTGCATCACTTTCCGCAGCCGGATTAGGTGGCGCGTTAATACTGTTTTACGCAGGGCTTTCCTCTCCAATCCTTTTCTTTGGCTCTATGACATTTGTTGGGCTGGGTAACGGTATGGTACTGCCCAATGCGAATGCCGGAATGTTATCCGTGCGCCCACATCTCGCAGGTTCTGCGGCCGGGCTTGGCGGTGCGATCATGATTGGCGGCGGCGCCGCGCTTTCAGCACTTGCTGGCGTTATGCTAACTGCGGAAACAGGCGCATTTCCACTCATGTGGATTATGTTCTTAAGTTCAGCTTCAGGTGTACTTTCTATGCTTTTTGTACTCTACCGCGAGCGCCGCCTTGCGGGCCTTGATCTTTAATTCACAAACAGGTTGCAAAGTTTTCAAAGTCATGTGCTAATTTGCAAACTCCAAGGGGAATGCAATGGCAATTCAAAAACTTTATGCCGGTGTAAAACTGCGGGAAACCCGAACGCGGCTTGGCCTGACGCAAAAGCAGTTCGCTGAAAAACTGGGCGTTTCGCTGCCGTATCTCAACCAGATGGAAAACAACAACCGGCCAGTTAGCACCGGTGTCGTGCTGGCGCTGGCACAAGAATTTGGCTTTGATGTCGCAGAGCTGTCGACTGGCGATGCCGAGCGCATGGTCAGTGACATGCGCGAGGCCCTTGCCGATCCGGTCTTTGCTGATAGCACCCCGCCTCTGGCTGATCTGCGGCTCGCAGCCTCAAATGCCCCGGCACTGGCGCGTGCGTTTCTTGACCTGCACCGTGCCTATCGGCAGAGCCACGAGCGGCTTGCGTCGCTTGATGAGGCTCTGGGCCGCGAAGACAGCCGCGCGCAGTCCAGCCCGTGGGAAGAAGTTCGCGATTTCTTTCATTATTGCGATAACTACATTGATGCGGTTGACCGGGCTGCGGAACATTTCGCCGGACAAAGAGGTATGCATCAGAACATTCAGCAAACAGCCATCAAAGCCCTGAGCGATCTTGGTATCGAAACGCTTTTCACAGATGAAACGACACTGCGCGGCTATGACCCTGCCGCCCGTTGTCTGACTCTTTCAAAACGCGCTGCCCCGTCGACGCAAACATTCCAATTGTTACTTCAGTTCGCTTTGCTTACGCAAAACGATTTACTGGAAGCGACGCTGGACTTTGCCCGGTTCCAGACCGATGCAGCACGTGCGATTGCAAAGATCGGGCTGGCAAACTATTTCGCCGGCGCAGCTTTGCTTCCCTACACTGCATTCCTGACGGCTGCCCAGGAAACGCGGCATGATCTTGAACGTTTGTCTGACCAGTTCGGCGCCTCGATTGAACAAATTGCGCATCGGCTTTCAACTTTGCAGCGACCGGGCGCAAAAGGTGTTCCATTCTTCTTTGTACGCGTCGATCAAGCTGGCACAATCACCAAACGTCACTCTGCAACCCGGCTGCAGTTTGCACGTTTCGGTGGGGCCTGCCCGCTATGGAACGTGCATCGCGCATTTGAAACACCGGGGCGTTTTTTAAGGCAACTGGCGGAAACGCCCGACGGCGTGCGCTATTTTTGCCTGGCGCGTGATGTGTCAAAATCCGGCGGCTCTTTCCAGGCGCCTGTTCGCAGATATGCAATAGGGCTTGGTTGCGAGGTCAAGCATGCTGACGCGCTGGTATACGCAGACGATCTTGGCACCAGCAAAAGTACGGCCTTTGAACCAATAGGTATCTCGTGCCGTATTTGCGAAAGAGCAAAGTGTCATCAGCGTTCTGTCCCACCACTCGAAAGGCAGCTTTCGATTGATCCAAACAAACGTGGGATATTGCCCTATGAGATCGGATAAGCTCTTATCGAAAACGGCCTCGCCGCTGGATCGATCCAGGGCGAGGCCAGATATTTCAAGCGCTTAGCATCTTCCAGATGTCGTCTTTCAGCATCATGCGTTCTTTGCGCATTTCGACTTCGTGCAGCTCTTCTGTTGGTTCAACATTTGTCTCTGCCCGGTGAATGGCCCGATTGATTTCATGATACTTGTCAACAAGGCCCGCGAAATGGGCGTTAGATTGTTTTAGCTCAGAAATGAGTTCCACTTTGTCGGGAAATTCTTCAGCCAATTCATGAGGGGTGTGGGACATGCGATTCTCCTGTCTGGGTCCGTTTCGCGATTAGGTTAGACCCAGATCAATTCCGCAACCTTGACTCGGATCAAAGAATTGCAGGCCAACTGCCGGAGTTAGCGCTGAGATGTTTTCCAATTTGGGTGAATCCACGGCTCAACATTTACCGGAGGCAATTGTGTTTTTCCCAATATATGGTCTGATGCCTTTTCCCCAACCATAATTGAGGGTCCATTGAGGTTGCCGTTTGTAATGCGCGGGAAAACGGAACTATCTGCGAGACGCAATCCATCAACGCCGATGACACGCGCCTCCGGGTCAACAACAGCGTTCGGGTCGTCAGCTTTGCCCATTCTGCACGTACCACACGGATGGTAAGCGCTTTCCACGTGTTCGCGAATGAAGCCGTCCAGCTCATCGTCAGTTTGCAGCCCTGCACCGGGCTGAATTTCATGTTTCACAAACGGCTTGAATGCCTCTTGCGCAAAGATTTCGCGGGTGAGGCGGATGCAGGTACGAAAATCCTCCCAGTCCTGCGGCACTGACATATAGTTGAACAGTATTTTCGGGGCATCATTGGGGTCCGCCGATGCAAGTGACACCACGCCGCGCGAGCCGGACCGCATTGGGCCCGTATGGGCCTGAAACCCGTGCCCCTCTGCCGCCGCCTTGCCATCATACCGGACCGCCATTGGCAGAAAATGGTATTGAATATCGGGGTAGTCCACACCAGCGCCAGAGCGGATAAAAGCAGCACTTTCAAACTGGTTAGATGCGCCGAGCCCGGTCTTTGTAAACAACCACTGCGCCCCGATCACGGCCTTGGAAATAAGGTTCCAATGTTTGTAAAGCGTGATGGGTTGGCTTGATGCCATCTGAAAATAAAACTCCAGGTGATCTTGCAAATTTTGCCCAACGCCCGGTCGATCGGCAATCACCTCGATGTCATGCTCTGCCAGATGCGCTGCTGGCCCTATGCCAGAAAGCATAAGCAATTTTGGCGAATTCAGTGAAGACGCGGCAATAATCACTTCGCGGTGCGCACGAACAACTTCTACCCGCCCACCGCGTTCAACCTCCACACCAACAGCACGCCCATCTTCGACTACTACCTTGCGCGCAAACGCACGAGTTAGATCGCAGTTCTGGCGTTTCAGCGCCGGGCGCAAATAGGCATTCGCAGCCGACCATCTTCGACCCTTCCAGACGGTTTGCTCCATCGGGCCAAAACCTTCTTGCTGCTCGCCGTTATAATCGCCCGTGGTTTTGTAGCCCGCTTGCTGTCCAGCCTTTACGAATGCTTCATACAACGGATTCTTTCTTGGCCCGCGCGTCACATGCAGGGGGCCATCAGTGCCCCGCCAGGTTGGATCGCCCCCGTGCCCCCCCGAATGCCATGATTCCATACGTTTGTAGTAGGGCAGCACGTCAGCATAGGCCCAACCCGTCGCCCCAACCTCTGACCAGTGGTCAAAATCGCGGGCATGACCCCGCACATAAACCATCCCATTGATCGAGGAAGAGCCACCAATCACTTTTCCGCGCGGCGTCACCAGACGACGCCCACCAAGAAATGGCTCTGGCTCGGTCTGATATCCCCAATCGTACATGCCCATGTTCATCGGGTATGAAAGTGCTGCTGGCATCTGAATGAAAGGCCCGGCGTCAGTCCCGCCGTGCTCTATTACAAGGACACTTGCGCCAGATTCTGACAACCGATACGCCATAGCGCACCCCGCAGAACCCGCACCGACAATTACAAAATCAGCTTCCATTCTTTTTTCCGTCCACTTTC
Source organism: Pseudohalocynthiibacter aestuariivivens (assembly GCF_018457175.1). Classification (GTDB taxonomy): domain Bacteria; phylum Pseudomonadota; class Alphaproteobacteria; order Rhodobacterales; family Rhodobacteraceae; genus Pseudohalocynthiibacter; species Pseudohalocynthiibacter aestuariivivens. The sequence continues at coordinate 422,445 of NZ_JAGFNU010000001.1, read as the reverse complement.
GCACCACGCATCAGTAAGGCGCTTCGACATCATTCATAGACACATAAACAGAGCGCAGTTCTGAGTAATGATTGACCGCGTTCTTTGAATTCTCTCGCCCGACACCCGACATTTTGCTACCGCCAAAAGGGGCCTCTACCGGGGCAAGGTTGTAGGTATTGATAAAGCAACTTCCGGCTTCAAGCTTTCCAATCACCCGGTGCGCCCGTGTCAGGTCATTTGTAAATACGCCCGCGGACAAGCCGAATTCAGTGTCATTGGCACGTGCAATCACCTCAACTTCATCCTCAAAATCCAGAACAGACATCACGGGGCCAAAAATTTCCTCACGCGCAATGGTCATGCCGTCGGTCACATCTGCAAAAACTGTCGGCTCCAGATAAAACCCCAGTTTATTAAGTTGATTTCCGCCAAAAACCAGCCGTGCGCCTTCGTTCAGCCCTTTGGCAATATAGCCTTTGACAATGTTCAACTGGTTTTCGGAAACCAAAGGGCCGAAACTCGTTGCTTCGTCTAAAGGATCACCGATCACCGCCGTCGCCAGACGTTCTGACAGGCGTTTCAAAAACGCTTCTTTAATGCCCTTTTGCACAAACACTCTTGTACCGTTTGAGCAAACCTGCCCGGAAGAATAGAAATTTCCAAGGATGGCGCCGCTAACCGCATTTTCGAGGCTGGCATCGTCAAAAATGATCATCGGGGATTTGCCGCCAAGTTCCATTGTGACGTGTTTCATTCCGTCTGCTGCCGCGGCATAAACCTTGCGCCCGGTTGGAACGGAACCCGTAAGTGAGACCTTTGCAACCCGTGGGTCAGTGACAAGGCTGGACCCTACGTCGCCATATCCCTGAACAACATTGAAAATACCCTTTGGTGCGCCAGCCTCGATCAGAATTTCCGCAACTTTGAGAGCAGATAAGGGTGTTGTCTCTGATGGCTTGAAAACCATCGTATTTCCACAAGCAAGCGCGGGAGCCGCTTTCCAGCATGCGATCTGGGTTGGGTAGTTCCAGGCACCAATTCCGACACAGAGACCCAGTGCTTCGCGAACAGTATAGACGAAATCCCCCCCGGAGAGAGGAATGTGCTCTCCCGTCAGGCTGCCTGCGATACCACCAAAATACTCCAGTGCATCCGCGCCAGAGGTTGCGTCGGCAACGAGGGTTTCCTGAAGTGGTTTGCCGGTATCCAGCGTCTCCAGAATGCTCAGGTCACGGTTTCTCTCACGTATGATATCTGCTGCGCGGCGCAAAACTCTGCCCCGCTCTGTGCCGCTTAAAGCGGCCCACGCGCCCTGCGCCGATTTCGCGGCTGCTAATGCTTTGTCGACGATATCCGGCGTCGCAGAGTGAAGCGTTGCGATGACCTCTCCACTCGCGGGATAGATCACCTTAATAGGTGCGCCCGAAGTGTCCTCAATGTAGGCGCCATTGATGAAATGACTGGCCTTGGGTTGAGCGTTGTAATTCAAACTTCAATGCCTCCGGCGGGGATATTTATAGAAACTGGTTTGCTTATTCCCCGCGAGGGAAACGCTGATCATTTTCGAGTGTGTCAAGATTCATATGATTGCGCATGTAGCGTTCACTTGCCTTTTGCAGCGGCTGATAGTCCCACGGGAAATAGTTGCCATTGCGAAGCGCTTCGTAGACCACCCACCTGCGCGCCTGGCTTTGGCGCACAGCTGCGTCGAAATCATCAAGGTTCCAGCGGGCTTCAGATTTGGCGCGCAATGAATTCAGAGTTCCCGCATGTTCTGGATCATCTGCCAAATTGCGAAGTTCATGCGGATCTGATTCCAAATCAAACAACTGATCGGGGTCAAGCGCACAGCGGTTGTATTTCCACTTTCCGTAACGCAGCGAGACAAGCGGCGCATATGAGGCCTCAGCCGCATATTCCATCGCAACCGGGGATGTGCGCGCTGCCCCTTTGGCAACAGGAACAAGGCTTTCACCGTCAGTCCAGGAAAGCACCTCTTCCATACTGACGCCTGCAAGATCGCACAGTGTTGGTGTCACGTCGATATTTGAGACGGGCGCAGTTTCAAGCCGCGGTTCAAGACCTGAAGCGGCCACCATCAATGGCACCCGGGCAGAGCCCTCGTAAAAGTTCATTTTGAACCAGAGGCCGCGCTCACCAAGCATGTCACCATGATCCGAAACAAAGAGAATGATCGCGTCTTGCCGTGTTGCTTCCAGCGCCTCCAGAACATCGCCGATCTTATCGTCCAAGTAACTTATATTGGCAAAATAGGCCCGGCGAGAGCGGCGAATATCTTCCTCTTTAATATCAAATTTCCGCCAGTCATTTGCATCAAAGATACGTTTTGCGTGGGGATCGTGTTCTTCATAGGGCATCGCCGGAATTTCCGGGAGCAGGTGTTCGCAATCCTCGTAAAGATCCCAGTATTTTTTTCTGGCAACATAGGGATCATGCGGATGGGTGAAACTGACGGTCAGACACCAGGGGCGGTCATCTTTTCCGCGCGCCAGATCATAAACCTTGCGGGTCGCGTTGTAGGCAACTTCGTCGTCATATTCCATTTGGTTGGAAATTTCGGCAACACCTGCGCCTTTGACGGAGCCCATATTGTGGTACCACCAGTCGATCCGCTCTCCGGGTTTGCGATAGTCAGGCGTCCATCCGAAATCCGCAGGATAGATATCTGTGGTCAGCCGTTCCTCAAAGCCATGCATTTGATCCGGGCCAACAAAATGCATTTTCCCAGACAGGCAGGTCTGATAGCCTGCCCGACGCAGATGGTGAGCATATGTTGGGATATCGGAGGCATATTCTGCCGCATTGTCGTAAACCCTGGTCCGCGACGGCAGTTGCCCTGACATAAAACTTGCCCGTCCCGGTGCGCATAAGGGTGACGCGGTATAACAATTTTTAAAACGCACAGACCGTGCCGCCAGCGCCTTTAGGTTCGGAGCATGCAGCCAGTCTGCTGGGCCGTCAGGGAACAAAGTACCGTTCAACTGATCGACCATGAAAATAAGAATATTGGGCTTTGTCATTTTGTTTGCTCCAGCAATAGATCAAAGTGTTCCATCGTAAGAGCAACGGCTTGTTCCCGGCCCACCCGATGGTCGCACAGCGCCTGACGGATATAGACACCGTCAATCATTGACGCGATCCCTTCCGCCGCTGAAACCGCCTTGTTCCCAAAAAGGGGCCGCATCGCAAAAACCAGATTCGAATGCAGTCGTTTCTGGTAGATTTTCAAAAGCCGCCTTGCCTGCGGGCTGGTTTGTGCCAAAACGTAGAAGTTCAGCCACGCGGCGATCACTTCTTCACGAAAATTTCCGGCTTCAAAGCTTGCACGAATGATGGCGCGGACACGCGCTTCAGGGCCTTCGGAAACAACCAATGCACCACGAACCGCCGCACCGAATATCGTCAGAATATGGCGCATCGCTGCGAGAAAGATTTGCTCTTTTCCACCAAAGTAGTGATGTGCCAAAGCAGAAGATACGCCTGCCCGCTTCGCGATCTGGCTTACCGTCACATCCAGAGAGCCTGCACGACCAATTTCAGCGATCGTGGCACTGACCAGCGCCTTGCGGCGAATAGGTTCCATTCCGATCTTTGGCATGACATACTCCAAAAAGACTTGCTTTGTCGAAAATGTTGCATTTTAATTGACTCGTCAATCAATAAAAACAGGGACCTCAAAAATGACCTTAAAATCTGCTCTATCTGCCCTTGCTCTGCTCGCTGCTGCCGGACAAGCACAAGCCGACTGTGGAACAGTTACCTTTTCTGATGTTGGCTGGACTGACATCACAGCAACGACAGCGACAACCAGCCTTGTGCTGGAAGCGCTTGGTTACGATACCGAAATCAAAGTTCTGTCTGTACCAGTCACATATATTTCGATGGCCGAAGGGGATATCGACGTATTCCTTGGTAACTGGATGCCAACCATGGAGGGTGATATAGCTCCCTATCGCGAAGCCGGAACGGTGGATATCGTTGGCGACAATCTGAACGGCACCGCTTATACGCTGGCCACTAACGCTGCAGGTGCCGCACTTGGAATCAAAACATTTGCTGACATTGCACCGAATGCAGACGCCCTTGAGGGGAAGATCTATGGCATCGAGGCGGGAAATGACGGCAACCGTATCGTGATGGACCTGATCAGCGCCGACACTTTTGGCCTAAGCGCAGTTGAAATGATCGAAAGCTCTGAACAGGGCATGCTTGCGCAGGTTGATCGGGCAAGCCGCAAAGACGAACCAGTTGTATTCCTTGGCTGGGCACCGCATCCAATGAACTCAAACTTTGAAGTAACCTACCTGACAGGTGGCGAAGAATGGTTTGGTGCCGAAGGCGACGTTTATACAAACACCCGCGCCGGATATGTCGATGAGTGCCCGAACGTCGGTGCATTGCTGAAAAACCTGCAGTTCACGCTGGATATGGAAAACCAGATCATGGGTGCAATTCTGGATGATGGCGAAGATGCAAACGATGCTGCTGCCGCTTGGCTCAAAGCCAATCCAGACGCAATCAGCCCATGGCTTGAAGGCGTAACAACGAAAGACGGCGGTGATGCAATGGCGGCAGTATCTGCTGCACTTGGCCTCTAAATCACAAACAGTTTGGCCCCGGCAAATGTCGGGGCCAAACTTTTTTATAAATCAAAAACAAAACGGACCGTACAATTTGTATCGGTAGAGGGACGGAAATGGACTGGCTGACAGAGACGAAGATACCGGTCGGCAAGGCCGCAAAAAACGGGTTTGAATGGCTGCGAGACAACGCCGATTGGTTTTTCGACAGTTTCGAAAGTAGCGTTGGTTGGCTTATCGAAACGATGCTCACATTGCTCCAATACCCGCATCCGTTGGTGATCGTGGCGATGTTTGTAGCCCTAACATGGGCGTTACAGCGGAGCTGGAAACCCTGCCTTCTGGTATTTCTTAGCTTTTTGTTTATTCTCAATCAGGGCTATTGGGATGAAACGCTGGAAAGCCTGACTTTGGTTCTGTTCGCCTGTATCTTCTGCATGTCGCTCGGCGTGCCAATCGGAATTGCAGCCGCACACCGTCCGCGCCTGTTTCAGGCCATGCGTCCGGTGCTTGATCTCATGCAAACACTGCCGACTTTTGTTTATCTTATTCCGATGATCGTTTTCTTTGGCATTGGTATGGTTCCTGGGCTTATTGCCACTGTGATCTTTGTGCTTCCCGCTCCGATCCGCCTTACGCACCTCGGGGTCAGTTCCACTCCCATGCCCCTTTTGGAAGCCGCGCGCGCCTTTGGTGCTACACCTCGACAAACTCTGTGGAAAGTTGAATTACCCTACGCGCTACCGCAAATAATGGCAGGGTTGAACCAAACTATTATGCTGTCGCTTTCAATGGTTGTAATCGCGGGTCTTGTGGGTGCTGACGGACTTGGCGTACCGGTTGTCCGCGCATTGAGCCAGGTGAATGCCGCCCTTGGTTTTGAAAGTGGTCTTGTGATCGTTGTTGTTGCAATCATGCTTGACCGTATGCTGAGAGTGGAGCGTTAAATCATGGGTACTTCAGTAGAATTTGACAACGTCTCTATCGTTTTTGGCGAAAAACCACAGCTTGCTTTACCTATGATGGACGAATTGAAAGAGCGCGCCGAAATACAATCCGCGACTGGGCAGGTTCTGGGGGTGCACGACTGCTCGCTCACAGTGTCCGAGGGTGAAATTCTTGTCTTGATGGGCCTGTCCGGATCGGGAAAATCGACCTTGCTGCGCGCGGTAAACGGGTTGAACCCTGTTGTTCGCGGAGCGGTCCACGTCAACGATGGATCGGGCATGATTAACGTAACTGCGGCCCCTCCAACAGAATTGCGGCGCATGCGCCAAACCCGCATTGCAATGGTGTTTCAGCAATTTGGTCTGCTGCCCTGGCGCACTGTGCGCGAAAACACAGGCCTCGGATTAGAGCTTGGGGGTATGTCCAAAGCAGAACGGCACCGCAAAGTCGATGAACAGCTTACGCTGGTTGGTCTGTCCGATTGGGCGGAGCGCAAAGTTGGCGATCTTTCCGGTGGTATGCAACAGCGCGTCGGCCTTGCCCGCGCCTTTGCGACAGATGCTCCGATCCTGTTGATGGACGAACCCTTCTCGGCACTCGACCCGTTGATCCGCACGCGGCTACAGGACGAGTTGCTTGAACTTCAGGAAAAGCTCCAGCGTACCATCATCTTTGTGAGCCATGATCTGGACGAAGCCTTCAAGATAGGCAATCGCATCGCGATCATGGAAGGGGGGCGCATCGTGCAATGCGGCACACCGCAGGATATCTTTTCAAATCCCGCGAACGAGTATGTTGCCGATTTCGTTGCTCATATGAATCCCCTTGGGGTACTCTGCGCGCGCGACGTTCTGGAAGCTGTTGACGGTGTTCCGACCATCACCGTCGGGCCAGACACAGATATACGCGAAGTCATGGAAAAGGTGCAGGAAACTGGCCAACCCGTCGGAGTCATCGAAAACGGCACACTTATAGGTCAGGTTACAAAGGACCGGGTTCTCTCAAAGCTTCTTGATCCAAGAAGTTAGAATGCCTCCGGCGGGGATATTCTTAGAATAAAGAAAGAGATCGCCCGGGTTTCCGGGGTCGAAAGTAGGATGGTCTGAATCTTTCTTTTAAACTTTTGTCGCGGAAACAGGTGGCGTTATCGCCCTTCGTTTAAGGACCGCTTCGCGCCAACTGATAAAACTGATCGCCGCTATGATGATGCCGCCACCGAACATAACCCAGCTATCCGCCGGCTCGTTAAAAAACACAGCGCCAAGCAATGTTGCCCAAACCAACTGCAGGAATGTGACCGGTTGCGTGACGGATACCGGCGCTGCGCGAAACGCCAGAGTCATTGAAAAATGGCCTGCTGTTGCGAAAACAGCGACCAAAAAAAGCCAGAACAGCTGTGCGAGCGTCGGCGTCACCCATACCGCCCAGGCAAAGGGCGCAAGCCCGATTGTGACCGTTATAGACAACATTCCCACAACAACGCCGGGGCTTACGATATCGGCCATCCGTTTCGCAATAAGATATCCGAACGCAAACAAAATGGCAGTCAGAAGCATTGCAAAATGGCCTGATGATATCTCTCGAAAACCGGGTCTCAGAATAATCAATGCGCCTATGAGTGCAGCCATAACGGCCAGGAAGCGGCGTGCGGCAAAGCGTTCACCCAACACAAGAGCAGCCCCAATTGTTACGTATACCGGGGAAAGATAGTTCATTGCCGTCACCTCGGCGATTGATATCTGAGTCATCGAATAGAACCACAGGATGACACCAATCGTTTGCGTCGCGCCACGTAGCGAAAAAAGCGCGAGGTCTTGTCTTGTGAGCTGCGCATTTAAAATTGGACGGATCATCGGGATCACGAAAACCAAACCAAGCGCGTACCGCAAAAAGGCTGCCTCGGCAGCGGGAACGGCCCCGCCAACATGTTTTACGATTGCCGTGACTGCAACAAAACAAAGCCCCGTCACCAACATCCAGAACACGCCCCACAAAGGGCGTTGTGCAATTGTTGGTTTAGGTGAATTTCTCATGATGGCAGATGATACGAACGAGAAGGGGCAAGCAAGCGCTATTCAATCAGTAACCCAATTGCGATCACCCACATCGTTAACGCAACGCCTGCGTCAAGAACCCGCCAGGCATTTGGCTGGGCAAACACCGGGCCTAGAAGCCTTGCGCCGTATCCAAGGACAAAGAAAAACATAAAGGAAGCCGTGACTGCCCCTGTTCCGAATGCAAGCCGGTTTTCGTAACCGGTTGAGACAGAGCCCAACAACACAAGCGTATCAAGGTAGACATGCGGATTAAGCCACGTGATTGCAAGACTGGTCAAAACCACTTTCTTAAGGCTACTTCCTTGTTCTTTCGATTCAGCCAGCGCTTCCCCGCCCCGAATAGCGGCTCGCGCATTCAGAAAACCATACCATATCAAAAACACAACCCCGCCGTACCTAAACATGGGCGCAATCCACGGAGCTGCGTTCGCAACCCATCCAAAACCAGAAACGCCCGCAGCGATCAGTATCGCATCGGATAACGCACAGGTAAGACAAACAGCAAAAACAAACTGGCGTCTCAGACCTTGCCGTAAAACAAGCGCGTTTTGAGCTCCGATCGCGACGATCAGACTCAAACTAAGTAAAAACCCTGCACTCAATGCCTGCACTGCAACCTCCAAACTTGACGCATGCCTATTCCGGTGCGCAAACTAATTCAAATTAATTTTCCTTAAGAGAATGAAGTAATTCTAATGCTGGAATACCCGCTTCTTAATGCCTTGGCCTCGGTGCTGCGCACCGGAAGTTTTGAACTTGCTGCACATAGCTTAAGCATTACGCCTTCAGCAGTGTCGCAACGCATTAAGTTGTTGGAAGAAAGATTGGGTTGCGTTCTTATAGTCCGCGGTCATCCTTGTTCTGCAACGCCTGCTGGGTCACGCCTGTTCCGGCACACCGAAGAAGTCAGCTTACTTGAACATACACTTGCCGCTGACTTGAAGGGTCTTTTACCCGATGAAAGCATTCCGACAATACGCATCGCTGTAAATGCTGACAGCCTTGCGACGTGGTTCATTGAAGCGTTGGCAGAAACGACTGGAATGCTTTTTGATCTTGTTACAGATGATCAGGAGCACTCCGCTGATCTGCTGCGACGGCGCGAGGTCATGGCAGCGGTAACGGCGCATCCCGGTCCGGTTCAGGGGTGCGACTCGCAACCTCTAGGGGCACTTCGCTATATCGCGGCCGCGAGTCCAGCATTCGTCAAACTTTTTTTCCCAGATGGGCTGACTGAGTACGCCGCCCGGCACGCAACGGCGTTAACTTTCAACAATAAGGACAAACTTCAGGAAACATGGCTTCATGGCCAGCTTGGTACGTTGATCTCATTTCCGACACACATGCTGCCATCGAGCCGTGGATTTGTAGATGCAGCATTAGCGGGGCTTGGATGGGGAATGAACCCCGAATCACTGGTCAAAGCACATATTGAAAACGGAAATTTGGTGACATTGGGCACAAAACCAGCCCTGGATATTCCACTTTACTGGCAGTCAAACCGGGCTACGCGTAAAGCACTTGCACCTTTGACCAAGGCCGTCCGGACAGCGGCAAAACGATATTTGATCGCTTGGTAGACAATCTCTCAGACCGGGATCTAAAAGGTCAAACCCGATTTGCCTGCATGAATAGAGGTAGTCCAGAATGAAAAACACGGCACCAAGTAAAGGTGCCGCGTTCCGAATTTCGCAGAATTTAAAGCTGTTCCAGCACTTCGTCAGATGCCTCAAAGTTGGCGGTCACGCGTTGAATATCGTCATCATCTTCCAAGGCATCAATCAGCTTCATCAGCTTCTGCATGCCTTCAAGATCAAGCTCGGTGGTTGTCTGTGGTTGCCAAACGAGCTTGGTGGATTCGGATTCGCCAAGTTCCGATTCTAGCGCATTCGAGACGTCATTAAGATCTGTGTCTGCACAATAGATCGTATGCCCGTCTTCGTTGCTTTCGACATCTTCAGCGCCTGCCTCTATTGCAGCCATTAAAACCGTGTCTGCGTCTCCAACTGACGCAGGATAAACCACCTCGCCTTTGCGGTCGAACATAAAAGATACTGATCCGGTTTCACCCAGATTTCCACCATTTTTTCCGAATGTTGAACGCACGTTAGAGGCCGTCCTGTTGCGATTATCGGTCATTGCTTCGACGATCACCGCCACACCGGAGGGGCCATAACCTTCATAGCGGATTTCGTCGTAGGTATCACCTTCGCCAGCTTGTGATTTCTTGATTGCGCGATCAATAACATCCTTGGGGACAGAGTTCGATTTTGCCTCTTTGACCGCCAACCGCAAACGCGGGTTCTTGTCTGGGTCCGGGTCACCCATTTTCGCGGCGACTGTGATCTCTTTTGACAGCTTAGAAAACAGTTTCGAACGCGCTGCATCCTGCCGCCCCTTGCGGTGCTGGATGTTGGCCCATTTTGAATGACCTGCCATAAGTTTCTCCTTGGGCGGAATTTCTATTTGGCCCTCTATAAAACAGCGTCCCTACTGGCTGCAAGCCATTGCAATTTTCACGCCATTCAGATTGGCTGTATGCAAAGCAGAGGACGCGTTCATGACCAGTGACCAGATTATTTTGTTCAGCCTGTTTGGCGCAGTCTTCGCGTTGTTGCTTTGGGGGCGGTTCCGATATGACCTGGTCGCTTTTGCTGCCTTGATGGTTGGTGTGGTGCTGGGAGTTGTTCCCTCGAAAGACGCGTTTAACGGGTTTGGGCACCCTGCAACCTTGGTCGTAGCTTTGGTATTGGTGGTTTCTGCCGGATTGGTCAGGTCAGGTGCGGTGTTTCTGATAACACGCACACTTGTCGATAGTTCACGCAGTCTAGGTGGCCACATCGCATTGATGGGTGGAATAGGCGGCATCCTTTCAGCGTTTATGAACAATGTTGCAGCACTTGCCCTCTTGATGCCCGTTGACATTCAAACCGCCCGAAAAGCTGATCGTGCACCAAGCCTGAGCCTGATGCCACTCTCTTTTGCAACCATTCTCGGCGGAATGGTGACAATGATCGGAACACCGCCAAACATCATAATCGCCTCGATACGGCAGGATGCGCTGGGCGAGCCGTTCCGCATGTTTGATTTTGCGCCGGTCGGAGGCATTACCGCGATAGTCGGGCTGGCTTTCGTGGCATTTATTGGTTGGCGACTTATCCCCCAAAGCGCAGAAACTGGCGCCGCAGGCAACCCGATGGCGGAAATTGCTCAGTATATCGCCGAACTTACCATTCCCGCTGAGTCCAAACATATTGGGAAACGGTTGTTCGAACTTTACGAAACTGCGGAAAAAAACGATGTCGCTATTCTGGGTCTTGTGCGCGACGGCAAGCGTAAGTTTGGAACGCAGCGCAACACGACACTCGCCGCAGGAGACGCGCTTGTTCTGGAAGCAGAACCTGATGCGCTTGACGAATTCCGGTCCGCACTGTCGCTCGATTTTACAGATTCCAAGCGTCAGGATGCGCTCCACGCGGACGCAGAAGGTTTGGCAATTGTTGAAATGGTCGTGACCGAGAGTTCACGTATCAACGGAAGAACTGCGCAGGCAATTGGGCTAAGTTGGCGACGACAGACGGTGCTTATGGGAATTTCCCGGCAAGGCAAACAGATCACCGACCACGTACGTAAGACCGAAGTTCGTGTGGGCGACATTCTGCTATTGCTGGTCCCACAACAAAACGCAGCTGAAATAGTCGACTGGCTGGGTGGGTTGCCGCTTGCAGATCGCGGGCTTGCCGTGACAGACGATAAGAAAGTCTGGATGGCAATTGGGCTGTTCGCGGCCGCCGTTGCGGCGGCAAGCTTTGGTCTGATCTACCTTCCTGTTGCGCTTGGTCTTGTGGTCATCGCCTTTGTCTTGACTAAAATCATACCAATTTCAGAAGTTTACACACATATTGAATGGCCGGTTGTGGTGTTGCTTGGTTCCATGATCCCGCTCGGCGCAGCGCTTGAAACTTCTGGTGGGACAGAGTTGATTTCCAGAACGCTGATTTCCGTAACAAACGGCATGCCAGCATGGGGCATCCTGACAGTTCTGATGGTTGTAACCATGACCCTTTCGGATGTTCTGAACAACACCGCCACAACCATTGTTGCAGCGCCTGTCGGGATTCAAATGGCGAATACATTGGAGGTGAACCCTGACCCATTCCTGATGGCCGTCGCAGTCGCCGCTTCCTGCGCCTTCCTGACGCCGATTGGGCATAAGAACAACACACTGATCCTTGGGCCGGGCGGGTATAAATTTGGGGACTACTGGCGAATGGGTCTGCCGCTTGAGATTCTTGTCGTCGCGGTGTCGATTCCGGCGATTTTGGTGTTCTGGCCTCTATAATACGTGAAAAATAACGGCATCTCTTACCCAGACGAATACCCCGAAACGCACTCTGAGACTTCCCGCACCCTTGTCGTTTAACCTAAGGATAACGAGGGCGCGGCGGGGGAAAGTGCAGTCAAGCTCATGTAATGTAAGCCACTCGGATTTTTTTCCACAAATCTTGAAGCGACGCCTAAGGTTCAAACTTGAGATAATTAGTGGGAAACCATGAATTGATCACCATTTTCGTAACTGCCTAAAAACGCTCTACCCCATGCAAGAAAAGTAGCGGCCTGTCTCGCCCGCACGACTTACTTTCTACAGGACGGCAAGACTTTGTACGGGTGGCCCTTCGTAGAGAAAAAGCGAGGGCCGAACGGCTGAACGACACGCCCTCTGCGGTTTCATGGATTTGAAAGAGCTGCTCCAAGAGATCCCACGTCAGCACAAAAGGTAGAGATAAATTTCGGGACCCAAATAGTGACAATTTAAATCAAACTAAACTTTTTGAGGGAGATATTTCTTGTTTATCTTCAGCGCTTTAATTGAAGGAGGGTGGCCATGAGATTCGTGAATGCGTTGCTACTATTTGCTGCGGTAGCCAGCTGTAGTACGAAAGAGTTTCAGGCCGAAAAAGCTGTTTGCGCTGCAGAGTGGATAGAAAAAATACCACCAATGTACCAGCAAATTGCCGTGCAGAGAACAAGGGCTACCGAAGTACCTACCGGCAACGTCACGTGCCAAACACAAGGATCCGGCAACACAGGCTCCGCGAATTGCATTCAAGAGATGAAAACGGAATACATTCCGTACACTGCAATTGAAACTGTTGATATTCGCAAATCCGTGAGAGATCAGCGGATCAGTATGTGTACAGTAAGCGCCTGCAACAGGAATTACGGCAACTCAGAGTGCAAGCCCGCAGGTTAGCACAGCGTGAGATCTGGGTTACCGCGCTTGTTATGCTTGGGCCTTCTCAGGAATCGGTAGTTCTGATGAACGGCGAGCGGTATAACTCCGATTCAAAGGGCTTACCAACCCGCGCAGCGTTGCTACGGTGGCTGCTATTGTGCTGACCTCAGTGATGAAAGTTTTCCGCTCGTTTGCTTCGAGGACCGCACCTTGTTCTTGCATGCGTTTGGCAACGGCTTGACGTACTTCTATCACTTAAGAGCAGGTCAATATCCAACAAGCCGTCAAACAACGGAATAACCACCTGGTCATAGGCATGTCGTTGCCTGCCCGTATTGTCGCATTACCTTTTCTATCTGACATAACCTTACCGTCCCGAGCACATTTACAGCGGCCAAAGAAATGGAATAATCGCCGAAGCAAGCAACCCGACACTCAGATTAAGGGGAATGCCAACGCGCATGAAATCGGTAAATCTGTACCCGCCCGGTCCATAGACCAACATGTTTGTCTGGTAGCCAATAGGCGTTGCAAAGCTCGCTGAAGCAGCGACCATCACCGCCACGACTAAGGGGCGCGCATCTACTCCCAATGCGTCAGCCAACCCGATAGCAATGGGTGTAACGACCACAGCAACAGCGTTGTTCGACACAAGCTCTGTCAGGACAGACGTGAGCAGATAAATCGCCCAGATAATCAGGAACGGAGGCATGTTCCCAAGCATAGGTGCGACCGCGTCTACAATCAGTTTTACAGCCCCCGAAGCTTCCAGCGCGGCCCCGATGGCAAGCATCGAAAAAATCAACGCAAGTAAGCGCCCGTCAACGAAAGAAAATGCTTCTTCTGCATCAATGCACCGCGCAATCAGGACCAGGGCGACAGCGAGGACGGAGAGCATGAAAATTGGCGCGACCCCAAAGGCCGCCAAAACAACGATCGACAACAAGGTTATTACGGCAAGGGGCGCATGCGTCCTTCGATAGGCGCGTCCAGAAGGTTTGCTGATATCGACCATTTCCATATCAGACGCGAGCCGCTGAATATCTTCAGGCGCCCCTTCAAGAAGAAGCGTATCGCCGACCCTTACAATCAAATCATCCAACTGCAGTCCGATGTTCTGGTTTCGCCGATGCACCGCCAAAGGATAAACCCCGTACCGCCGCCGCAACCGCAATGCCCCAAGCGAACGCCCAATCATCTTGCATCCGGGTGAAATAAGAACCTCAACCGTTGACGTTTCAACCGCCGAAAGCTGATCCACCCGTTTCAGGCTTTTGTTACGTTGCAGTGAAAGCAGTTCCGTTACTTCCGTACGCAAAACCACCCGGTCCCCAACCTGAAGCGTTACATCCTTCAGGTTTCGCCGAAGGGAGTCGTCGCCGCGCAAAACGTCAACCAGACGAACGCCTTCGCGTTTGAACAATTGCACCCCGGTCACTTCACGTCCAATCAGATCGCTATCAGGCGGAATTGCGGCCTCTGTAAAAAATTTCATCTTTGTGCGGTCAGACAGCAGATTTGCCATCGAGTCCCGATCAGGCAACAAACGCGGGCCGATAAACCGCAAATAGATCATTCCCCAAGCCACAAGGATCAAGCCAAGTGGTGTGACTTCGAAAATCGAAAACGCTTCTAACCCATTCGCGCGTGCAACACCGTCAACCAACAGGTTTGTCGAGGTACCGATAAGCGTCAGGGTGCCACCTAATATCGCAGCATAGCTGAGAGGTATAAGAAGCTTGGAAGCTGATACTTTCAGCTTTCGTGATAGTTGTACAAAGACCGGTATCATGACTACAACAACCGGCGTATTAGACACAATCGCAGACGCAAAAATCACAAACCCCATCAAAGCGCCTATCGCCAAAACGGGTCGTGCTTCTGCATTGCGTTCCGCGACCTGTGTAAACCAGTCAAGTGCGCCCGTCCGCACCAAGGCACCCATCACGATGAACATTGCCGCAATCGTCCATGGCGCGGGATTTGACAGAACCGTCAAGGCCTTGTCATAAGGCAAAATACCAAGCGTCAGCATCACTGCTGCCCCGGCAATTGCAACGACTTCGGTCGGATATTTTTCGCGGATAAAAAGAATAAACATCACCGCAACAACGGTCAGCGCGACGACGGCTTCACCAGTGGGTGAGAAAAAGGAATTTGAAATCATCAGGTCCTGTCAATTCCAGCTACTGACTGGCATCTTTGCCCGTAGGTGTCTCTGATACAAGCTCGTTGTTATCACGCGGTTGCACAAGAAAGATTCCGACAAACATCATTCCCATCGCGAGCCATAGGTAGCCCGAGTAGCTTTCCCCCAAAACCAGCATCGCCCAGATCACGCCAAAGCCAGTGACAAGATATGCAACCTGGACCGCAAATGTCGGCCCAGTACGCCCCACAAGCCAAACATAGGTCGTGTAGACGATAGCATGAATTACAGATGATAAGGCTAATGCATAGTCGGGCACACCGTAAGGCGGACGCGGGTCAATCCATTGGCCAGATAATATTGCGAGCGGAAATGCGATAAATGCACCCATCAGGGATGCCCCATAGAGCACCTGAATTGGGTCGAGTCCCGCCGTGCCCCATTTTGCGACGATGTTGCCTTCAAGTCCGTAAAAAACCGGAGCTATCAGCGCGAGCGGAATGAAAATCAACATCGCCCGCTCCGGCAAGCTTGCCTCTGGGCCAATGATCAAAAGGACACCAAGCAATCCAAAACAAAGGCCTAAAAGACGCAACCAACTGAAACGGTCGACACCAAACAAAAGAGCAACCGGAAAGGCAAACATAGGAACAAGCGAAAGCAAAACTGAAATCACACCTGAGGGCAAATGCTGGATCGCTTTGTATGACGCTGTATTAGGCATGAGTGTACCAACCAAAGCGATCACGAGATAAAGCTGCAGATGCCTTGCTTTAAAAGGCAAAGATTTACCACGTAGTTTTGTGACTGCACCAAGCACGACAGCAGCAATGACCAATTGCCAGAATATGAGCCCAAACGCCCGGTAGCCGCCGCTGACCGCGAGTTTTGACAGTGGCTGCGTGAGACCCCACCCTACCCCCATCAGCAACAGCACAAGTATTGGCCCCATCCGGGTTGTCACGGGGTGCTTTCTTCAAGGCGGCCGCCAACACGCACCATTTTCACCTGGTTTGCCTTGCCCGTCCGGTCATCTGTTTCAATGAAAAGGCCGGAAAGCGTCGCCTCGTTTGTTGCTGGCGTGAAGCGGCCCTTGCCCATACCCGTCACAAACCGACGCATTGGCTCTGCCTTATCCATACCGATCACGGAATTATAGTCGCCGCACATCCCGGCATCTGCCTGAAAGGCTGTACCAGCAGGCAATATCTGGGCATCGGCCGTAGGAATATGGGTGTGCGTTCCGACAACAATGCTGGCTCGGCCGTCGCACCAATGCCCCATAGCCATCTTTTCACTTGTTGCTTCACAATGAACGTCGACCAAAATCGCCTGCGCCATACCGCCCAACGGATGTTTCTTCAGTTCAGTCTCAACAGCTGAAAACGGATCATCAAATGGGCGTTTCATAAAGACCTGCCCAAGGACCTGCATCACCAGAATCTTGCGGCCCCGACCTGCATCATACAATCGCGCGCCTTTACCGGGCGCATCTTTTGCGAAATTCAATGGGCGCAGCACGCGTGGTTCCCGTTCGATAAAGGTCAGCATATCCCGCTGATCAAAAGCGTGATCACCTAAAGTGACAACATCGGCCCCCGCATCGAACAATACTTTTGCATGTGCGCCCGACAAACCAACGCCCGATGTTGCGTTTTCACCATTCACAACAATAAAATCAAGCCGCCAGTCTGCACGCAGACCTGCAAGTCGTTCCTTGATCGCAGTGCGGCCTGAACGGCCTACGACATCACCTAAAAACAGAATTCTCATGCAATCTGCCTAGGCCGCATATCAAGGATGTGCAATAAACTTTCATGCCTCCGGCGGGGATATTTTGGGAAAAAGGTAAGGTCAGAACCTAACGATTTCTTTTTCCGTGACAATGAAATCCAGAGGTTGATCCGTTTCTTCAAGTGGCAAATCGTTATCTTCTTGGGCTGAGAATGCAAAACCGATTGCGATTGTTTTCCGAATGGCACGCAGCCGTTCGAGCGTTCGGTCATAGAAACCACCACCATAGCCAAGCCGGTTTCCTGTGCGGTCGAATGCGACCAGTGGAACAATCAAAACTTCAGGTTCGAGGTAGCGTGCTTCCGCCGGAATTTGCGCACCGAAGGGCCCGTCAATCAACGCGCAGCCCGGCGTCCACTGACTGAATTTCAAAGGGAGACCTGCCCCCTCGATCACCGGAACAGTTATGAAACTGCTTTCTGCCATTTTTGTCATCGCAGGACGGGGATCAATCTCGGTACGGATCGGCAGAAAACCAGAGATGGTTTTACCGCCGTAGGGTTCCAGCAACTCCAGAAGCCGTGCCGCACCAACTGCGCCCTGCCCTTCTGCATGCGCTGCTTTTCGGCGTGCAAAGGCTGCTTTACGAGCCTCAGCCTTACGAACCGCTAAATCAGTACCCATGCCGCCAACCCCAAAAAGGCAAAAAACCCGACCACATCCGTCACCGTTGTAACGAAAGCACCAGATGCAAGCGCCGGATCCACACCCATTTTATCAAGTGACACGGGCACGAAAATCCCCGCCAGCCCAGCTACTACCAGATTGATCACCATAGCTGATGCGATAACGACGCCAAGCAACGCGTTTCCGAACCAGAAGTAACCGACCAGCCCCATTACCACGGCAAAAACCAGGCCATTGGCGAGACCAACCAATGCTTCGCGTCGAATAACACGCCAGAAGTTAGAGCTTGTAAGGTCTTTGGTTGCCAAGGCCCGCACGGCGACCGTCAACGCCTGTGTTCCTGCATTGCCCCCCATCGACGCCACAATTGGCATCAGTACGGCAAGCGCAACAAGCTGCGCTATCAAAGCTTCAAACTGTGCAATCACCAATGAGGCTAAAATCGCAGTAATCAGGTTAACAAAAAGCCATGGAAACCGCGCCTTGGTTGTTTCAAAAACCTTGTCAGACAGACTTGTTTCGCCAACACCCGCCAGACGAAGAATATCTTCTTCATGACCCTCATCCAAAACTACCATAGCGTCATCAATTGTAATAACACCCACCAGTCGGTCATTTTCATCAACGACTGGGGCTGATATCAGGTGATACTGATTAAAGGCATAGGCGACATCTTCTTCGGGCTGTGTCACCCTGACTGTCATGAAACTTTCTTCAGTCAAATCGCGCAATTTGACCGCACGCGGCGCGCCAAGTAGTTTTCCAAGCGTGACATAGCCTGTTGGCTTAAACCTTGGATCAACCAGAATGACATGATAAAACTCTTCGGGCAGATCATTTTGTGCGCGAAGATGATCGATGGCCTGACCAACATTCCAATGCTCCGGCGCGATGACAACTTCGCGCTGCATGAGGCGACCAGCAGATTCTTCCGGATAAGACAGCGCTTGTTGCACTGCCACCCTGTCAGCGTCTTCCAAAGCAACGAGAATAGCTTCTTTCTGAGGGCCTTCGAGATCTTCAAGTAGATCGACGACATCGTCTGTTTCCAGACCGCGAACGGCACCGGCCAATTCTTCCGGTTCAAGAAAACCGATAACTTCTTCTCGTAGTCCTTCGTCAAGTTCAGACAGGATGTCGCCATCTATCCCGCCTCTCCAAAAGACAACAAGCGCGCGTCTGTCTTTGTAGTCGATTTGTTCCAACATGTCAGCGATATCCGCCGCATGAAGAGGTTCAAGCAGGGCTTCAAGATGGACAAAATCCTGAGCTTCCAATGCCCTGAGGACCTGATCCACAAGTTCATCATCAAGTGCAAAGTCTTCGTCTTCGCGATCATCATTTTCAAGGATGTCTTCGCTCATGCCTTTGCCCCCAAGCTTTTGCGCTACATTAGACAAAAGACTTTCAAATAAACAGTGCAAATAGGGCGATTTACCTGTGCCAAAACCCCCCGTATCTTTAGGCAGCAAGGAGCGCGACATTTATGACAACCACTCATCTTTTACTTGGTCAGACTTTATCTTACACCAGTGATCCATTTCACTCGCCAATTGTTGACTCAGCAGAGGTTCGACAAAACGGCGGTGTGCTGGTCAAAGATGGAGTGATCTTTGGGGTAAGTGAGGGTGACACACTGCGCGCAGCTTATCCCCATGCAAAAGTACATGATTATGGCGATGCGCTTATCACAGCAGGATTTGTCGATGCGCATGTGCACTATCCCCAAACCGCGATAATTACGAGTTGGGGGAAACGGCTGATCGACTGGCTGAACGCCTACACTTTTCCCGAAGAAATGCGTTTTGGAGATAAAGGTTTCGCTGACGAAGTCGCGGGGCGCTATCTGGATTTGACACTCGCGCATGGCACAACAACTGTCGCCAGTTTCTGCACCATACATCCAGAAAGCGTTGACGCCTTTTTTGAGGCAGCGCTTGCGCGTGGGCAACGTGTATTTGCCGGGAAAACCTGCATGGACCGAAATGCGCCCGACGGGCTGCTGGACACGGCGAAATCGGGTTATGACGATAGCAAGCAATTGTTAGAAAAATGGCATGGTCAGGAACGTTTATCCTACGCCATCACACCGCGATTTTCCCCAACCTCAACACCCGAACAACTGGACGCGATGGGTTCACTTTGGGCGGAGCATCCAGGTTGCCTCATGCAGACCCATTTGTCTGAACAAACGGACGAGGTTGCTTGGGTTGCTGACCTTTTCCCGGATGCGCGCGATTATCTGGACACATATGAGCAATTTGGGCTGATTGGCCCCGGGGGTTTGTATGGCCATTCCATTTACCTGACAGAACGCGAACGCACGCGCTTGAAAGAAGCTGACGCAAGCCTGATCCATTGCCCAACCTCCAACACATTCATCGGCTCTGGACTGTTTGATATGGCTGGTCTGATGGCAGAGGGTCAGCGCATAGGTCTGGCCACCGATACAGGGGGAGGATCGAGCTTTTCAATGCTGCGCACGATGGCTGCGGCTTATGAAGTTGGCCAGCTACGCGGCACACCGCTTCACGCGGCACAGATTTACTGGTTGGCAACTGTCGGTTCGGCCCGCGCGCTGCGCGCTGATGATAAGATTGGCAATCTCGCGCCCGGAATGGAGGCCGACATTGTAGTGCTGGACCTCAGCTCAACACCAGCGATTGCACAGCGAACTGCCCGTGCCGAAAATCTGTGGGAAGCGCTTTTTCCGACAATTATGATGGGCGACGACCGTGCCATTATAGACACATGGATCGGCGGACAGCGCTACCAAGCCCAAACTTAATCAGCACCCCGGTTCCGCAAACAAAAGAACCCAGTAATCCCCGGCTGCATAACCAACACCAATTTCCGAGACTTCCGCGCGTAAATTGTTATCTCGGTGACCGGGGGAATTCATCCAGTCCTGCAAAGTCGCTGCTGCTGTAACGTGGCCCTTTGATATGTTTTCTGCAACAACACAGGCATTGTAATCTTGCATAGCGACGCGGCTTTGCGAAGTCGCACCTTCGGGCGATATATGTGAAAAATAACTGCGTGAAGACATATCGTTCGCATGGATCTGCGCCGCTGTATTGAGAGCGCTGGAAAGTGACAACATGCCAATCCCGCGTGTGCGGCGCGTGCTGTTCAGCAACGAAACCATCTGTTGCGCGGCTTCGTCCGCGTTTCGGGGCGCAGTTGCTGTGCTATCATCCTTACCCAAACCACAGGCTGAGATCAGGACAAGACTTATCAGCGCCAGAATCAATTTTCTCATTCTGCAAACCTCTGAAAGTGGGCTTCAAACCTAACACCAGAACCGCGATATGCCAGTTCTCATTCGATGAGACGACGTGCTAACGCGTTCTGCCGCTCTACCACCTTTGGCAAATCGATTGTCACCATTTGCGCGTCTCGAACAACTTGCCGCCCCTCGACAAACAGATCACGCACCTTATTTGGTCCGGCCAGTAGCAAGGCCGCAGGGTCCCAACTACCTGCACTCTCGACACCCGAAACATCCCAGACGGCAAGATCGGCACGTTTCCCGGGCACGATCTGGCCGCAATCTTTACGCCCCAGCACCTCGGCCCCGCCACGTGTCGCAATCTCCAGTGCTTCTTGTGCACTCATCGCGTCCGCTCCCCGGAAAACGCGTTGCAAGAGCATGGCTTGCCGTGCCTCGCTCATCAGGTTGCCAGTGTCATTCGAAGCTGAGCCATCAACCCCAAGCCCAACATTGACGCCAGCATCACGCATCGCGCGAACTGGTGCGATGCCCGAGCCAAGTCGACAGTTCGAACAGGGACAATGTGCAACACCGGTTGAGGAGCGCGCAAACAGATCAATTTCCTGACAATTAAGCTTTACGCAGTGGGCATGCCAGACATCCGCGCCAGTCCAGTCAAGATCCTCGGCATACTGGCCCGGACGACAGCCGAACTTTTCAAGACTGTAAGCAATATCTTCATCATTTTCCGCCAGATGAGTGTGCAACATCACTCCCTTGTCCCGGGCCAAAATAGCAGCGTCACGCATCAGTTCGCGGCTGACCGAAAATGGGGAGCATGGCGCGATACCGACCCTGACCATCGAACCTTCGGTCGCATCGTGAAAACCATCAACCATACGGATGCAATCGTTCAGAATGTCTTGTTCGCGTTCGACCAAATTATCAGGGGGCAATCCGCCATCGCTTTCCCCAATCGACATTGCGCCACGCGTCGGGTGGAACCTGAGGCCAACCTCAGCTGCGGCTTCTATCGTATCTTCAAGCCGCGCACCGTTTGGATAAAGATACAGATGATCTGCGCTCATGGTGCACCCAGACAACGCAAGCTCGGCCAAGCCAGCCTGAGCAGACACACGCATTTCTTCGGGTCCGAAACGCGACCAGATTGGATACAAACGCTGCAACCAGCCAAACAAAAGCGCGTCCTGCGCACCTGGCACCGCGCGTGTCAGTGTTTGATAAAGGTGGTGATGCGTATTCACCAAGCCCGGCGTCACAACACACCCAATAGCATTGACGATTTCACCGGTTGAACTGAGGTTTTTCCCTACTTCGGCAATCACGCCATCGCGCATCAGGATATCGCAATTCGCAATGGTCGCGCGCGTATCATCCATGGTGACCACGTAATCGGCATTCTTAATAACAACTTCGGACATTTTCCGCTCCACACATGTTTCTGCCCCCTTCGGCACATGTGTGTTCCCGCCGACAGAAAGGGGAAAAGGACTCGGCAGACTTTTACAGACTAACCCATAAGCACTTCCGCGCCAATATCTTGCTGGCGCGATATTGATAGGTTGGTGCGGCTATTGCTCTGGCGTTTTTGAAAGGATCGCAAGCGCTGCTGCGTGTGTTTCCGGGTTCGTCGCTGCCAGCGCGCGCCCGCCGTCATGTGCAGGACGTCCTTGCCAGTCTGTCACAATTCCGCCCGCAGCTTCGATCACCGCTATCGGTGCCTGAATATCAAAATCCTGAAGCCCGGCTTCAATCACCAAATCAATCTGCCCGTGGGCGAGTAGCGCATAAGCATAACAATCCATCCCGTATCGCGTCAGTTGCACTTGTTTGGCAACATCGTGAAACGCAGCGCCTTCCTCGGCAGACCCTACTTCAGGAAATGTCGTAAAAAGAACAGATTGATGCAGGGGGCGGGCACCACGCACACCCAGCGGTTTTGTTTCATGGGGTCCGGCCATATAGGCTTCGCCCATCCCACCGATAAAACGTTCGCCCGTATAGGGCTGGTCTATTACGCCAAAAATTGGGCCGCTCTGATCCCGAATGGAAATCAGGACCCCCCAGGTCGGAGTGCCGCTGATAAAACCTCGCGTACCATCAATCGGGTCAAGCACCCAAGTCAATCCGCTGGAACCGGGCTCGTCTCCAAATTCTTCACCACGAATTCCATCGTCTGGGCGTCTTTCTTGCAGAATCGCGCGCATCGCCTGTTCTGCTTCACGGTCAGCAATTGTGACGGGATCAAACCCTTCAACATATTTATTATCGGTTTGAAGGTTAGCTTGTCGAAAATAGCGGAGCGTAACAGCCCGTGCGACATCAGCCATAGCAAAAGCAGTCTCCTTCAGAGACTGCTTTTCTGTTTCATTTAATTTTGACATTCCACCACCAGAGCCGGGTTACACCCACGCCCTAGCTTGCAACGATTAACTGCGTCAAGCCCGCGTAACCTGAGACCTAAGCCGCGTCGCTAAGCACTCTTGCCAAGTCGAACAAACGCCGACGCTGATTCTCGGGAATCTTGTAGTACGACCTAATAAGATCCAGCGCTTCTTTGTCAGCAAGAATATCACCTGGAATGGTTTGACCTTTTTCGCCCTCTGCGCCTTCGCTTTCACGAATGCCTTCAAAGAAAAACGAAATCGGAACACCGAGCGTTTCAGAAATATCCCATAGACGAGATGCGCTTACCCGGTTCATGCCAGTTTCATACTTTTGTATTTGCTGAAACTTAATTCCGACTTTCTCAGCCAATTGCTGCTGAGTCATGCCAACCATCCAACGACGATGGCGTATGCGTTTCCCTACGTGCACATCAACAGGATGCTTCATTCTCGTTACTCCCAAAATCTGTAGCTACCAAACTATATACAAGCAAGTTTCGTGCCAAACCCAACAAAAAATCCATATTTTTTTATTTTTCACGTTTAACGCGCCAATCACGCCTTGAACGGTACTCAAAGGAGACTTTTCCCACATAATTTCCATTTCTCCATTAAGAAGAATCACATATTATTTTAATCTACCTCTGCGTGTTTAGCATTTTGCAATGCTTTTTGCAATTATTACTCATTCGTTTATTTCGCAAATTGCGAATCTTGACCTGCCTACACCGAAATGCTTAGCAGTCGCATTGGCAAAATTAACGAGGAAAAATCGGAAAATGCGCGCTTATCAAGTCAAAAACTACAACGTGAAGGCGCAGCTTTGCTCCATCCCGACCCCGGAACCCGCAGCGGGTCAGGTTCGCGTTAAAATAGAAACCTGCGGATTAAACTTTGCTGATCTATTGATGATGAAAGGGCAATATCAGGAAAAGCCTGTGCTTCCATTCATACCTGGAATGGAACTCGCAGGCACGGTTGACGCTTTGGGGCCGAATGTAACTTCCCCGTCAATCGGAACGCGAGTTGCAGTATTTTCCGGGCAAGGAGGGTTGGCTGAATATGGGTGTTTCGGAGCGGACCGTTGCGTTCCCCTGCCTGACGACATGCCGTTCTCAGACGCTGCTGCTTTTCAGATCGCGTATGG
Source organism: Pseudohalocynthiibacter aestuariivivens (assembly GCF_018457175.1). Lineage (GTDB taxonomy): Bacteria > Pseudomonadota > Alphaproteobacteria > Rhodobacterales > Rhodobacteraceae > Pseudohalocynthiibacter > Pseudohalocynthiibacter aestuariivivens. The sequence continues at coordinate 398,282 of NZ_JAGFNU010000001.1, read as the reverse complement.
AACGTCTCATATGGCGTTGGACCACAAAGCCGGCTTGCGCAGAGGCGAGACTCTTCTTGTTTTGGGTGCAGCGGGCGGTGTTGGTTTAACTGCAGTGCAAATTGGCAAGCAAATGGGCGCAAGGGTGATTGCCTGCGCGCGCGGGAAAGACAAACTTGCTGTGGCCAAAGAAGCCGGTGCAGACCACCTGATTGACAGTGACACCCAAGATATCCGCGAAGCCGTAAAAGCGCTTGGCGGTGCAAATGTTGTTTACGACCCGATCGGTGGAGAACAATTCACTGCTGCGCTTCGCGCATGTAACCCAGAAGCGCGGATACTTGTAATCGGTTTTGCCAGTGGGACTGTTCCACAAATACCCGCCAACCTTCTGCTCGTTAAAAACATAAGTGTCGTCGGCCTCTACTGGGGTGGGTATCTTAAGTTTAGCCCGGAAACGCTGACCGGAAGCATGGCTCGGCTTTTTGAATGGTACGCCGAAGGTACCTTAAAGCCGCATATCAGCCACAGCTTTCCTTTCGATCAACTGGACGACGCGTTTGAAACGCTGCGCCAGCGAAAATCAACAGGCAAGGTTATTGTTACGCTCTAAAGGCTGCTAAATGCAGAACGTATATACTGCACAAGATCTTCTGCCGCCTGCCCCTTTGCTAAATCCGAAACATAGAGATTAATTTTTTTCGATGTAAGTTCTGGTAGGGCCCCTCCATGACGCACCGGCTCCAAATAGGGAGCACCCATTCCCTGTAAAACAGTATGAACAGCCAGATCTGCGCTTACGCTTGCTTCGATGGTACGCGAGCTGTCTGATTCAACTGCCATCTCCCAGGGGATACCAGCGCGATCCAGCGCTTCCTGCACGCCTATCCGAAAAATACAGTTATGCTCAAAAGCCAATCGAAGCGGTCGGGATTTCCAGGCGGTGCCATCGGGGGCACCAATCCAGACCAGAGGTATCTCTGTTAATGTTTTGCCCCCCGCCTCGCAGAAATCTTCGGTGGTCAGGATAATGTCACATTCGCCGTGCCCGAATAGGTTGTGAAGATTGCGGGTGAAGGACGAAACCAAATGAACCCTGACACGAGGATAGGCTGCATTGAATCGCTGCAATACCTTGGGAACCGCCGGGTAAACGATGTCATGCGGGACACCAAGTGTAAGCTCTCCCTCAAACGCCTGATGGGTGAGTCGGGCGTATACCTCGTCATTCAGGTCAAGCATACGCCGGGCATAGCCCAATAACTGCTCACCATGCACTGTGAGGCCAATCTGTCGTGCAGACCGATCAAGCAATTGAACATTCAGCGATTCCTCCAACCTCTTGAGCTGCATTGACACCGCCGATTGCGTCACATGCAAAAACCCCGCGGCCTTTGTCACGCCGCCAGCATCTGACACTGCAACAAATGAACGCAGGGCAGTCATGTCCATATTTCGAGGCATATCACAATCCTTGATGTATAGTTTCAAAAACATTCATTTTTAAAATGATACACATGTTGTCATATACATCAAGTCTTTTGATGAAAAACCATAATCGCATCACACAATAGAAAGGGAACAGCGATGACTTCAATAACCGCCAACGCCCTACGGGCTTCAAGCAACCGGGTAAAACTGGGTAAGAAAATCTCATTGGCATTTGCTGCCGCACGTCAAAGAAATGCACTAAGCCGCCTTGACGATTTCCGGTTGAATGACCTTGGCATCACGGCCACCGAAGCAGCGCGCGAAAGCCGCCGCGCGTTCTGGGACATCTAATTCGTAAACGAGTCCTTAAGCACAAAAAGATTATTTCCGCATTTATCTGCGGAAAATCTTGTAAAATGGGTCGTCATTGCCGATATTTAGCAGCGAGGACGGCCCTTTTTCGAGGGCTGCCTACCTTATTAACAGGTTTGGAGGCCTAAAATGGCAGAATTTGACCAAGTTGGCGCACGGGCAGGGACACGCACCGCCGACATTGATGCGGGCCTGCGCGCGCATATGAACAAAGTCTACGGCACTATGTCCGTGGGCCTTCTGATGACTGGGCTCGTTTCGTGGGCAGTCGGCAATAACGAAGCAATGCTTTCAATGTTGTTCACCGGGTTCACCCGTTACATCGTAATGTTTGCACCGTTGATCATGGTTTTCGCATTCGGTGCTATGATCAATCGGTTGTCTGCTGCAGGTGCGCAGTTGTTTTTCTATGCCTTCGCAGCAGCGATGGGCCTATCAATCAGCTATATCTTCGCGATCTACACTGATTTCTCAATTACGCAGACCTTTCTCGTGACCGCTATCGCATTTGCCGGGCTCAGCCTCTGGGGTTACACCACTAAGAAAGATATCTCGGCTTGGGGATCCTTCCTGATCATGGGTGTAATTGGCCTGATCGTCGCGTCGATCATCAATATCTTCCTTGGCTCACCTGCCATCATGTTCGCGATCTCAATGATCGGTGTGCTGATCTTTGCGGGATTAACAGCCTATGACACACAGAAGATCAAGAATACCTACCTGCAACATGCACACATGGGTGACAGCGAATGGATGGGAAAAGCGGCAATTATGGGCGCGCTGAACCTTTACCTCGACTTCATCAACATGTTCATGTTCTTGCTGCACCTTTTCGGCAACCGCGAATAAAACACCTGAAAAATTCAAGTAAAAGGGCCAGTCTGCGGATTGGCCCTTTTTTTTGTTACAAACCAATGTGCATTTGTGTCGCTGGAAACCGGATACCCGCTGCAAGGCTCAGTTCAACAGAGCCGATTCTCTGAAATCCCATAGCTTCGTAAAACGGTTCTGCAGTTACGGTGCTCATGCAATCCATACGCCTTGCTCCCGCCTCATAGGCGCGCTGATAGATATGACGCATCAGTGCTCTCCCGATACCTTGCCGCGTGCGCCTGTGATCGGTCGCGACGTGGCGTATATGGGCAAGATCGTTTCGACCTGCGCCACCCATTGGGCTGATCCATGTCCAACCACCAACGCCGACCGCAACACCTTCTGAATCCCGTACAACGTAATAGCTGGCAGAACGAAGTAATCGTGGGTTGGCTTTGGTGATCATCGGCAATGCCATTGCAAGTACCGATGGCTTGTAATCCGGCTTCAGCAGAACTGGGTAACTCTTCCGCAGCAATTCCTCAACAACAGAGAGATCTGCCATAGTTGCCGTTTTGATCGTCAGTGATTGTGTCTTAAACATTTCACGCGCTCCGCTTCGCAGTTGAGGTGTCGAGATCCGCGCGGCGAGAGGGGGAAATGAAAAAGCCGCGCTCGTTGCGCGGCCTCATCGTGTCGTTTCTTAAAAAGGGCTTACTTGATTTTGCCTTCTTTGTACGGCACGTGCTTGCGCACAACGGGGTCATACTTATTGACCACCATCTTTTCGGTCATGGTGCGTGCATTTTTCTTGGTCACATAGAAGTGGCCTGTGCCCGCCGAGGAGTTCAGGCGGATTTTAATTGTGGTCGGCTTCGCCATGGTCTTGCTCCAGTCAACGGGGCGGCAACAAACAGCGTTCGGGGCCACCCGTGAAATCCTTGAAGCCCGCCTTTTATACGCTTGAAGGCCCGAGTCAACCGTAAAGCCGGGGAATAGTGAAAAACGTGAAAGGTTCAAGCGCAACAGAATAAATTGACCTTATAGTTAGCGCTTGCTAACTACACCAATATGACTGATTCCATATTCTATATCTCGGACGACGATCCGCCTTCTAAAAGGCGCATTCTGGTAGAAGGCCTGCGCCTGTTTGCCGAGCGTGGACTTTCGGCAACGTCAATCAGGGATATCGCCTCGGCAACTGGCTACAGCAACCCGGCGCTTTACAAACACTTCAAAACCAAAGACGAACTCGTCCTCGTTCTATTTGAGCGTTCTTACAAGGAACTTATGCACCGCATAACATTGGCCCTATGCCGCGAAACCGGGTTTTCTGAGAAGTTCCGCACTTATGTTAAAACGTTCTGCGAATTTTACGATGAGCATCCGCATGCCTCAATATTTACTACCAACAATCTTGCGGTTCTCTGGCCGCGCGTTTCTGGCACTATGGGCGACAGGACGGTTATTACCATTACGCGTCAGCTTCTTGAAGACGGCAAACAGGAAGGCCTGGTTTCAAAAACCGCAGACCTGTCCCTTCTACTGGTCCTCGTTACCGGAACAATAAATCAGTTGAACAGACAATTCTATCTCAACGCGATAGAGGGTCCTGCGAAGAAACATGCAGCTGGCATCGAAAAAATTCTTAGGGCGGGTCTAGGTTAACTTTTTTTTACGCAAAAGGTTAGCGTTTGCTAACTAAAGAGGAAAAACACCATGCAAGCCATAAATCACGCCGTCACGGCGCTAATACTAAAAAAAACATTCCCCGAAGCACCCCTCTTAGGACTGATCCTGACGACTGAAGCTGTCGAATACCTTTGGGTAGGTCTTAATATAGTTGGGCTCGAGAAAACGGATATTGGGCCAGAAATGCAATCTGTCTCGGATGTCCACCTTGTGCACATGCCCTTCTCACATTCGGTCGGAACAAGTGTCATCCTTGCAGCCGTGTTGGGCCTGATAGTATTTTGGCATGGTGGTAAAGCAGCGAAAGCAATCGCCCTTGCATTATCACTTGGCGTTTTTTCTCATATCGTGCTTGATTTGATCGTACACGCCCCCGATATCGCGGTTTTCCCCTTTTTTAACCCGTCAAAACTTGGCACCGGGCTTTATACAAACCAACCTCTGTTAGCCCTCGCACTGGAAACAGTTTGGGGAATTCTATGCTGGTGGATTTTCCGGGGCAGTTGGGGGCTCTTGGCCCTGATCGTGACATTAGAGATCACAGCCCTTCCACTTTATTCAAACATGATAAATGCCGGGGAATCTTTACTCACCGGACAGGACACTATCTTCGCATTGGTAATTCTCGCGCAGATGATCACAACAACTGCGCTCGTCTGGCTTTTTGCCAGAAAAAGAACTGAGGCGCAGCCAAACGGAAATGCTGCGGTTATTGAATAAGACAGGTTATGATTGCGCGGATGGCCTGTAAGCCGGATTCTGTCCCGGATGGGTTTCCCCATCCATGGATGACCATTCTTCTGCGCGCGCCGTTACCGGCGCGCTGATGCTGCCTACCCGGACCTGCTGGAGCGAAGTCACCCCGCGACGCAAGCGCCGCACGCGGTCCCTATTCGGCATTGCTCCCGGTGGGGCTTGCCGTGCCAGCCTTGTTGCCAAGGCCGCGGTGGGCTCTTACTCCACCGTTTCACCCTTACCTGCTGCTGGTTTCGGTTGCCCGACCCGGCGACTGGCGGTTTGTTCTCTGTGGCGCTTTCCCTCGGGTTGCCCCGGCCGGGCGTTACCCGGCACCGTCACTTCTCGGAGTCCGGACTTTCCTCACGAAGAAGGCTTTCGCCAAATCCCGTGCAGCCATCCAGCCATCCGCGCAATTGGGTAGTTAGGTGGTCTGTGGTGCGCGGTCAACGGGGAAGCGCCGGGCGAGGTTCAATGCCGCACCAACATCCTCAGCCGTAAGCGCACCCGTCACCCAGGGGCGAAACCGCATACGGAAGGCCGTGCACAACGGACCAAACTCAACATCGGGATAGCCAAAGCCCTGCAATGCAGAAACGAACGCGCTTTCGCTTGGTGAGTTACATTCTTCTTCATCTGGCCAGACTGAAAGACCCAATCGCGCAAACCGCCGCCAATCAAAACGCCTGCCCGGATCATTTTTGCGTTCGGGTGACATATCAGAATGGCCAATGATGCGTTCTGGCGGAATGCTCCACCGCGCCATAACGCCCGTAAGCACATTTTCTAACGATTGCATCTGCCCTTCTGAAAATGGGGCAAACCCCGAATTGGCAAGCTCTATCCCTATAGAGCGCGAGTTTACGTCTGAAACCGCCCCCCAACTTCCAGAGCCGGCGTGCCAAGCGCGCATTTCTTCAGCAACGAGTTGCGAAACTTCACCAAACTCATCAATCAAATAATGTGCTGATACTTCATACTGCGGGTCGCAAAGACGCGCGCACGCGGCATCTGCGCTTTCCATTGCTGTGTAATGGATCACAACCATATCAGGTTTCGCACCACCCCGGCGTTCGCCAAAGTTTGGTGAAGAAACCTGTCTTAGCCGCATCTAGTTCTCGGTCGGTTGCGCTGTTGAATTGCTCCGCTGCACTTGCCTGCGTGCGTTGCGAAACGGTGCCGGATCCCAGTAACATGCGAACCCGTCTCCATCCGGGTCAAGGCCGCGCCTGTCGTGCCTCGGCCCGCCTGCGTCCAGAAATGCCTCTTGCGCAAGATCAGACGACGCATAGTTCGCACAATTCCGCTGAAACCGGCTTTCAGCAAAAACGACAGAGCGGCTATAAATTCCCTGCCCTACGTTGTTGGTTGTCTTTAATGCAAACTCAACAATATTGGGTCGGTTAGAACCTGAACGTGTTGGCACAGCAGTCGGGGCAATTTCGACATATTGCTGTCTGTTGGCAGCAAGACGTTCCCGGTCACTTTCAATCGTTTCACGTTCGGCGACAGCGTCGAATTCCTGCTCGTCAGAAATACCGGAGTTGCGCCGGGTCGAGCTCGTTGCATCAGCTCTGGTTTGTGGCGAGGTATCGTTCCCCGCAACAACGACATCTGCATTGTATCCAGTTGGTGCCTCGGACGAAATTACACCTGGGTCTGGCATGGCAGAGCCTCGTATAGCGGCTTCACGCGCCGCGCGCTGGCGTTCGTAGTCTTCATAGTCACCAAAGCCAACACCGGCTGCGCTATCAGGCACGGCTGGCGCACATGCAACAAGCGCAAAAGTCATGATGAGCAACGAAACGGGGACAAAAATCCGCATTACCTATTTACCTGCCTTTGTTATTTTGGCGCGTTTTTACCACCATTTGCCCGGTTTGGAAACAAAACCGGCGGCCTGCTCCAAAACATAAGCAGAATTTAGCAGATCACCTTCTTCCCATGGCCGCCCGATCAGTTGTAGCCCAAGGGGAAGACCTTGCTTGTCGAGACCGGCCGGAACCGCAATACCCGGCAATCCAGCCAGGTTGACGGTGACAGTAAAAACATCATTCAGATACATCTGCACTGGATCGGCATCCGCCATTTCACCAAGGCCGAAAGCCGCTGACGGCGTCGCCGGTGTCAAAATTGCCTCGATCCCAGCATCAAAGACATTTTCGAAGTCTTTCTTGATCAGCGTACGCACCCTTTGCGCCCGGCGGTAATACGCATCGTAGAAGCCGGCAGAAAGCACATAGGTCCCGATCATCACCCGGCGCTGCACCTCTGGGCCAAACCCTTCAGCACGGGTTTTTTCGTACATGTCATCAATACCCTCGCCTTTGGCGAGCTTGGCCCGGTGGCCATAGCGCACGCCATCATACCGGGCGAGGTTTGAGGACGCTTCAGCAGGTGCAATCACATAGTATGCAGGCAGCGCATACTTCGTGTGGGGTAGCGAAATATCAACAATTTCGGCCCCGGCATCACGCAGCATTGCCGTACCATCCGCCCAAAGCTTTTCAATCTCGTCAGGCATTCCATCCATCCGATATTCCTTTGGAATACCGATTTTCTTACCTCGGATATCGCCGGTCAGCGCCGCTTCAAAATCTGGGACGGCAAGATCAGCACTTGTTGAGTCTTTCGGGTCGTGCCCCGACATCGCCGCAAGCATGATCGCTGCATCCCGTACAGATTTTGTCATCGGGCCAGCCTGATCAAGCGATGAGGCAAAAGCGACAACACCCCAGCGAGAGCACCGCCCGTAGGTCGGCTTTATACCTGTTATTCCAACGAAAGCGGCTGGCTGACGGATCGAACCGCCTGTGTCTGTTCCGGTTGCCGCAAGGCAAAGATCAGCGGCAACTGCTGACGCCGATCCACCAGAAGACCCTCCCGGTGTCAGAGCGGCGTCGTCATTGCCACGACGCCAGGGGTTTACGACATTTCCATAGGTCGAAGTCTCGTTTGAGCTACCCATGGCGAATTCGTCCATGTTGAGCTTGCCCAACATAATGGACCCCGAATCCCAGAGTTGCAGGGTAATGGTTGATTCATACTCAGGTCTGAAACCACTCAGAATCGCAGAGCCTGCCTGGCTAGGAACACCCTTGGTGCAAAACAGGTCTTTGATACCCAGCGGAATGCCGCACATATCTGGTGCATTTCCGGCTGCAATACGCGCATCGGCGGCCTTGGCCTGATCTAAGGCAATTTCCGGCGTATGGTGCACAAACGCGTTCAACGTACCTGCGTCTTCAATTGTCTTCAGACAGGCCTCGGTCAGTTCAACCGAAGTCACATCGCCCGCACGCAGTTTCGCGCGCGCATCAGAAATTGTGAGTTTGTTCAGTTCAGACATCGCTTATTCCACAACTTTAGGCACAGCAAAAAATCCTTCGCGCGCATCGGGTGCGTTTTTCAGAATCTTGTCTTGCTGACCCCCGTCGGTCACCACATCAGCCCTACGCTTCAGAGGCATCGGTGTGACAGAGGTCATAGGTTCAACACCTTCGATATCCACTTCATTCAATTGTTCGATGAATCCGAGGATGGCATTGAATTCTTCTGCCAGTGCAGGAAGAGCATCCTCTTCCACTCTGATGCGCGCCAGATGCGCGACGCGGCGCGCGGTATCCTTGTCAATCGACATCGGGGTCTCCGTGATTTGTTGATTAGCCTTTAGCGTCCTGTCCTCCTAGCCGCAAGACTATGGGGAACCTCGCAGGTGACATAGGCGCCAATCCTGCTAAGATTTTTGCTAGAAAACGGAGGACGCTATGAAAATCATCTGGCTTGGACACTCGGGCTTTCGCATAGAGATCGGTGATCAGATATTGCTGATCGATCCCTGGCTCACCGGAAACCCGATGTTTGAAGAAAGTGAACGCGCTGACGCAATTGCGGGAGCCACACATATTCTCGTGTCTCACGGACATGGTGATCATTCCGCCGACGCCGTCGCCATTTCTAAAGAACTGGGCATTCCCAGCGTCGGAACCTACGATTTGATGAGCTACTGGGAAGAAGCGGAAGAAATTAATGTCGTTGGCTTCAACAAAGGGGGCACCGTCGCGCTTGGCGATGTTGACGTCACACTTGTTAACGCGACACATTCCTCTTCTTTTCTGGTTGACGGAAAACCAACATACGCCGGCGCTGAAGCTGGTTTCATCATATCGGGTGAAGGGAAAACCATCTATTTTAGCGGCGACACTGACGTGATGGCCGACATGAAAATATTCAACGATCTGCACGCACCTGATATCGGGATTCTTTGCGCGGGTGGGCATTTTACAATGGATATGAAGCGCGCGGCCTATGCTGCAAAAACATTCTTCAATTTCAAAATCGTGATTCCCTGCCACTACAGAACCTTCCCGCTGCTTGAGCAGTCGGCAGACGTGCTTGCAAAGTCCCTCACGGGCGTTGACGTATTGGAACCCGAGGTCATGAAAGCCATTACCCTTTGATTCCGCTTAATCTTTTTCCAAAAATATCCCCGCCGGAGGCAAGAAAGTTTAATGTCTCCGGCGGGGATATTTGCAGAGCCTGGAAAAACTAACGCCGGTTCGCGAAAAACCCCTTCAGCAAGGATTCTGATTCCCTGGCGGATATACCATCGTAAACCTCTGGTACGTGATGCGCCTGGGAATGGTCAAAGATTCTTGGACCCTGCGCTATTCCGCCTGATTTTGGGTCCGCGGCACCATAATACAAACGCGCGATACGTGCCGCAGAAATTGCCATTGCGCACATGGGACATGGCTCCAACGTTACATAAAGGCTGTAGCCCATCAGGCGCTCGGTGTCTGCGTCTTTGCAGGCTTCACGGATCACCAGAATTTCGGCATGCGCTGTTGGATCGGACAATTCACGTGTTCGGTTTCCTGCTTTGGCAATCACATGTCCTTTTGCGTCCACCAGCACGGCGCCAACAGGAACCTCACCTCTTTCGCCAGCAGCACAGGCTTCCTCCAGCGCAAGGCTCATGTGACTTGTAAAATCGCTCATATGCTCTCTCTGCCCTGCGAATATTGAATTGCCAAGTCGCTTTCCCTTTTAGCTAAGACAGGCTAGAGCCTATTTCATGAGCAAAGAACCCCAAAAAGACGTCGCAAGACCCGGCGAACGCATTGCAAAAGTTCTGGCCCGTGCGGGCATAGCCTCGCGGCGCGAAGTTGAACGCATGATCGAATCTGGTCGTGTTACTGTTAACGGAAAAAAGATCAGCAGCCCTGCGCTGAACATTACAACAGCGGACAAAGTTACTGTCGATGGCAAATCTGTTGGTGAGCCTGAGCCACCGCGTGTTTGGCTGTACCATAAGCCGTTAGGCCTTGTGACAACGGAGCGCGACGAAAAAGGCCGCAAAACGGTTTTTGAATCTTTGCCGGACAACATGCCCCGGGTGCTGAGTGTTGGTCGGCTCGATATAAATTCCGAAGGTCTGCTTCTGCTGACGAACGATGGCGAAATGAAGCGAAAAATGGAGCTACCTTCAACAGGTTGGCTGCGGCGTTACCGGGTGCGGATCAAAGGCAGACCAACAGATGATATGCTTGCGCCGCTAAGAAAGGGCATCGTGATAGACGGCGAACGCTTCCAGCCAATGGAAGTAACAATCGACCGCCAGCAAGGCGCCAATGCCTGGCTGACAGTTGCAATACGCGAAGGAAAGAACCGCGAGGTTCGCCGCGCGATGGATGCAGTGCAACTGGACGTAAACCGTCTGATCCGCATCAGCTATGGGCCGTTTCAACTTGGAAATCTAGAGGCCGGCGCGGTTGAAGAGGTCAAGCAACGGGTGGTACGCGACCAGCTAGGTCTGCGTGAAAATCCAAAACCGACAGTGCAGCGTAAAGGCCAACCCACCCGCCGCCGACAATAAAGCGAATCCCGCGAAAGCTTGACCTTGCGCGCCGCTTCGCTAGTTCTAAGCCCCAGAAAATTCAGTTGGGGCATGCGCGATGGCAGATATTTTAACGATTGAAAACCTTAGTAACCTATTAGTTCTTTGCTTTCTTCAGGCAGTGCTTGGGTTTGACAACCTTCTCTACATCACAATCGAAAGCCAGCGCGCACCGATTGAACATCAGAAAGCCGTGCGTTTTTGGGGTATCATAATCGCAGTTTTGCTGCGCGTTGTTCTGCTTTTCACGATGATCCAGCTAATCGACTCGATGTCTGAACCGTTTTTTGTTTTCGACTGGACTGGTGTCCTTGAAGGTGGTGTTAATTTTGCTACCCTGGTGTTCATATTGGGCGGCGTGTTCATCATCTATACCGCCGTAAAAGAAATCGGCCATATGCTGACGATTGACCGCCTTGATACAGATGTAGAGCATAAGCGCGGTAAATCTGCAGCGCAGGTGATTGCTGTAATCGTGATGATGAATCTCATGTTCAGTTTTGATTCAATCCTTTCATCACTGGCGATTACAGATGTTTTTCCGGTTCTGGCCTGTGCAATTCTTGCATCTGGTTTTGCAATGCTGGTATTGGCTGACGGCGTTACAAAATTTCTTGAAAAGAACCGAATGTACGAGGTTCTGGGTCTGTTTATATTGCTCATCGTCGGCGTTGTGCTTTTGGGTGAATCTGGTCCCGCAGCCGCCCATGCGATGCATGATGATACTTTGCAGATAAAAGTATTTGGCCAAGCAATAATCCCGATGTCAAAATCGACCTTCTATTTTGCGATCATCGTTCTTGTTGCAGTTGAGGTTGTGCAATCGGGCTATTCTCGCAAGCTTGCAGCAGAGCGCTCTGCTGCTTCCCGGTGATAATTCCCCGCAGCGTAACGCTGGATCGAATCTAACGCATGGCCTATAGCTTGTTAGCGCCTGATTTATTGTAGGGGAGGTTGTTTTATGAGCGGAACTGGTTTGCAAAAACTTGCATTTGTTCTGCTTGTTGCGTTGATCCTCTATGTCTCTGTTACGGGAGGCGTTTAGTGGCACAACGGTTTGGTGGAAAATACAGCCCTGATGACGCGCCGGATATTTCCGGCGCCCCGCAGAAATCCCCATTTCACGGCCAACGCAGAAGCCGTGTAGGTGGGCGGGTCAATTTTCTATTTCTTGCACCACTTCCCCTGGCATTTCGCGCCTTTTTTCAGGATCCGACAGGGCTTGCGCTTAATTTATTGGCTTTTGGCACGTTGATCCTCGCGGCGTGGCTAACGCGCGACGGGCTCTTGGCACAAGAAGCCTATGAAGCGCGTAAAATTGCACGCCGACCAGCCATCCCTCGAAAAATGTTTGGCTCTGCTCTGACTGGCATCGGCTTGTTTATCACTGGGTATGCAGGAACGGGCAGCATAGCCAGCCCGATGTTGTTGGCGATTGTCGGAACATTGTTGCACGGGTTTTCATTCGGTATTGACCCGCTACGCGACAAAGGAATGGAGGGGATCGATACCTTTCAGTCTGACCGCGTCGCACGTGTCATCGAGGGTGCCGAAAAACATCTGGCCGCTATGTCTGACGCGATAAAACGCGCAGGTGATCGCGAGCTTGAAGCCCGTGTCGCGCAATTTCAGGCAACCGCACGCGACATGTTTCGGACAGTCGAAGAAGACCCCCGAGACCTGACAGCAGCCCGCAAATATTTGGGCGTCTACCTGCTGGGTGCGCGCGATGCGACTGCCAAATTTGCGGATATTTACGCCCGTTCCAGTGATATGAAAGCCCGCGCTGACTACGAGGCTTTACTTACCGATCTTGAAGAAAATTTCGCCGCGCGCACACGCGCACTATTGCTCGATGACCGCAGCGATCTTGATGTAGAAATTGAAGTGCTGCGCGAACGACTGGCCCGCGAAGGCATACGCGCCTGAGAGCCACCCTGTTTACCTGTAGTGAGGGAGAATTGTTAATGTCCGAGACCATACGCCAGAAGGCTGAACAAACACTGCGTGAGATTGAAGAAGTCACCGCGGTTATCCTGCCTGAACCGTCGACAGCGATTGTGCCAATCAGTGAGGCCAAGAAACCTGTCGCTGCGCAAATCAAGAAGCGCATGGCAGAAATCGACATGACAGATACCGGTTCTATCGTTCGTTTTGGTTCGGGCGCGCAAGCGGAACTACAACAGATCAGCCAGGCGATGTTGACAGATGTTCGCAACAAAGACGTTGGTCCGGCAGGCGACGGCTTGCGCGACATGGTAACAACTATTCGCGGCTTTTCAGTTTCGGAACTGGACGTGCGGCGTAAAGCAAGCTGGTGGGAAAGGCTTTTGGGGCGAACTGCACCTTTTGCCAAGTTTCTTGCGCGGTTTGAAAAAGTTCAGGGGCAGATTGATAAGATCACCGACACGCTTTTGAACCACGAGCACAAGCTGTTGAAAGACATAAAATCGCTCGACCAACTTTACGAAAAGACACTGGATTTCTACGACGAGCTTGCGCTTTACATTGCGGCTGGCGAAGAAAAACTGCGCGATTTGGACGAAACAACAATCCCTGCCAAGGAAAAGGAAGTCAAAGCAGCACTTGAGAAAGATCAGGTGATGGTTGCACAACAATTGCGCGACCTGCGTGCTGCACGCGATGATCTGGAACGCCGTGTGCATGACCTAAAACTGACGCGTCAGGTGACGATGCAATCGCTGCCTTCGATCCGTCTGGTGCAGGAAAACGATAAATCTCTGGTTACCAAGATCAACTCGACACTCGTTAACACCGTGCCATTGTGGGAAACCCAATTGGCGCAAGCGGTCACGATACAGCGGTCTTCAGAAGCTGCGGAAGCTGTTCGCGGTGCCAATGATCTTACTAATGAATTATTAACCGCAAACGCGAAAAACCTTCGGATTGCGAACAAAGCTGTGCGCGAAGAAATGGAACGTGGTGTATTTGACATAGAAGCAGTAAAAACAGCCAATGCAGAGTTGATTGCAACGATCGAGGAAAGCCTGCAAATCGCCGATGAAGGCAAGGCACGACGTGTCGCCGCAGAAGAGGATCTGAAAAAGATGGAAGCAGAATTGCGCGACACCCTTGCCTCTGCGAAAGCACGCGGCGATGGTGTGGGCCACAACGCCGGCTCTGCCGTGCCTTCCTAAGGATACTTGATGCAACTGCGCCCCTTGCTAGCCGCGCTTTTGACAATCGGCCTGTTAGGTCTGATGGGTTGTCAACCATTAGGGGTGCAGTCATCTCCCTTGCCTTTACCCAGACCTGACGAGACGGGTGAGGGCATACCCGAACGATCCGAAGAAAGTGAGCGGCTCGTTCGTCACTATGCATACCTGCAGAACGATTTGCTTGCACAGGGGTTAATGCGAACAGATGGTGGCGGCCCGGATGCGCGCTTCACTCAAGAAGATCTCGTTGAAAACTTCCTGCGGATCGCTCTCTACGATGAGTATGTTTTTACAAACGGGCGCCTGATTGCCCGAGAATCCGCCAGCCGCCTGCGCCGTTGGGAAGCACAGGTTCGGATTGGCCTTCACTTCGGCGCAAGCATTCCTGCCGCACAACTTGAAAAAGACCAGTCAAGCATAGACCGTTATTCCCAGCGTCTTTCCAGGGTCAGTGGCCATTCCATTCGCATCGCAGAAGACGCCAATTTCCACGTCTTGATCCTGAACGAGGATGAGCGAAAAAGTTATGCGCCCCAACTAAAAGCTCTTATCCCCGGAACGAGCGACCGGATCATCACATCTATCCTGACAATGCCACGCCCGACACTTTGCCATGTATTCGCATTTTCAGGTGGTGCAGGCGATAACATATACAACACGGCAGTTGCCGTTATCAGAGGGGAACATCCTGACCTGACGCGTCTGGCGTGCATTCACGAGGAAATTGCGCAGGGTCTTGGGCTCGCCAATGATAGCCGCGACGCACGTCCTTCAATTTTCAACGATGACGAAGAGTTTGCTTTGCTGACGCGACATGATGAACTTTTGCTTAAGATTTTATACGACCCCCGGCTTCGCACCGGGATGACACCAGACGAAGCCCGCGAAACAGTTGAAACCATCGCGGCAAAGTTAATGGGCGGAAATACTTAGTACAAAGACGGAGATAACCATGGGAATTCTTGATTTTCTGATCGGCGAATTCATCGATGTAATCCATTGGGTCGATGATACCCGCGATACGATGGTCTGGCGTTTTGAGCGCGAAGAACACGAAATAAAGTATGGCGCAAAGCTAACGGTTCGCGAAGGGCAAGCAGCTGTCTTTGTTCACGAAGGCCAAATTGCTGACGTCTTTACCCCCGGTCTTTACATGTTAGAGACCAACAATATGCCAATTCTTACAACGCTGAACCACTGGGATCATGGCTTTCAATCCCCGTTTAAATCCGAAATCTACTACGTCAACACCACCCGGTTTAACGACCTGAAATGGGGCACAAAGAATCCGATAATTCTGCGTGATCCTGAATTTGGACCCGTGCGAATTCGTTCATATGGCACCTATACAATTCGTGTCTCGGACCCGGCAAAGTTTCTGACTGAAATCGTTGGGACGGACGGTGAATTCACCATGGATGAAATCAGCTACCAGATCCGCAATATTATCGTTCAGGAATTTTCGCGCGTGATTG
Organism: Pseudohalocynthiibacter aestuariivivens; assembly: GCF_018457175.1. GTDB lineage: Bacteria > Pseudomonadota > Alphaproteobacteria > Rhodobacterales > Rhodobacteraceae > Pseudohalocynthiibacter > Pseudohalocynthiibacter aestuariivivens. The sequence goes on along the minus strand of NZ_JAGFNU010000001.1, from coordinate 382,707 downwards.
CGTCATCCGGTATCCCGGTTCTCGACATGGCCGCAAACACTGCGGACCTCGGCAAACTGGTCGCCGCAGAAATATCGGGAACGCTGGAAAACTACGGCCTGTCGATGCCCGAGCTTTACATCGAAAACATCAGCCTGCCTGCCTCCGTTGAAGAGGCGCTTGATAAACGTTCGTCAATGGGGCTTGCGGGCGATCTTGGCAAATTCACACAATATTCAGCGGCCGAAGCCATGACTGCAGCCGCGCGCAACCCTTCTGGCGGAGGTGGAATGGGCGCTGGGTTAGGAATGGGAATGGGCATAGCGATGGCAGGGCAGATGGCACAGGCTGGCCCTTGGGGTGCGCAACAACAACCCGCCTCGCCGCCACCACCACCACCTGTTGAAAAGGTCTGGCATATTGCTGAAGACGGTGAAACCAAAGGACCGTTTTCGCGGGCAGCGCTTGGCCGCATGGTTGGTGCGGGTAGCTTAAGCCGGGAAACCTACGTCTGGACCGCCGGGCAGGACGGCTGGCAAAAAGCCGAAGACATCAGTGAATTGGCCCAACTTTTCACAGTGTTACCCCCACCGCCACCCGCTTCTGACAAGGTGTAATAGTCTCGCTTCACACGTAAACAAAATGTCCCGACCATGACAAAGCAGATTGAAGAGCATCGTTTCCCTTGTGAAACCTGCGGATCCGACCTTCGGTTTGCGCCGGACTCTAAACAGTTGGTTTGCGATCACTGTGGCAACACCCAACCGCTGGGCCCCCTCGAAAGCAAAACTGCTGCAATCCGGGAACTGGATTTCAGGCGCGCGCTTGACGCGCAGTTGCCTGAAGCTGAAATTGAAGAAATTCGCACTCTGACATGCCCGAATTGCGGGGCGCAGGTCGAATTTGATCAGACAAGTCATGCAGCTGAATGCCCGTTCTGCGCAACGCCGGTTGTGACAGACACAGGTGCCCACCGACTTATCAAACCCAAAGGTGTTTTGCCTTTCGTGCTGGAAGAAACGGAAGCGCGCAATGCGATGTCCAAATGGCTTGGACGATTGTGGTTCGCACCTAACGGCCTGCAGGACTACGCCCGTAAGGGCAGGATAATGCAGGGAATCTACGTACCCTACTGGACTTTTGACGCAGATACCAAGAGCAAGTACAGCGGCCAACGCGGTACCGTTTATTACGAAACACACACCGTTAGGGTGAATGGCAAAACCGAGACACGCCAAGTTCAGAAAGTTCGCTGGGCGTCAGTTTCTGGTCGCGTTGTGCGTTGGTTCGATGATGTACTTGTTCTGGCGTCCCGGTCCCTACCCAAACGCTATACTGACGCGCTCGAACCGTGGGATCTTTCGGAAATGATACCTTACCAACCTGAATACCTGGCGGGTTTTCGGGCCGAAGCATACACAGTTGAACTAGATGAAGGGTATAGCGAAGCACGCGTGCGCATGAACCGGGTTATTGAGCGTGATGTAAAGTTTGACATCGGGGGTGACCGGCAGCGCATACAGTCGATCGATACAGCAGTTAAGGACATAACCTTTAAACACATCCTGCTGCCTGTCTGGCTTGCCGCCTACAAATACCGGGGCAAAACCTACCGCTTCGTCGTAAACGGCCAGTCAGGTCGTGTGCAGGGGGAACGCCCTTGGTCGGCCTGGAAAATCGCGATCGCGATCATCGTTGGCGCTGTTGTTTTTGGTGCTGTCGGGTATGTAATAGCCAGTAATCAGTAACGTCACGTTCCGAGGTCCTATGATTTTATGCTGCGGTGAAGCGCTGATCGACATGCTGCCCGGTGCTCTGGCAGACGGAAACATCGGCTTTGCGGCTCATCCAGGTGGGGCCGCCTTGAATACAGCCATCGCGCTCGGGCGACTTGGCGCCACAGTTGGTTTGTTTGCCGGAGTTTCAAACGACCTTTTTGGTAAAAAGTTGACCTGCGCACTAGATGATAGCCACGTCACTCAGAATTACCTCGTGCGCTCTGACAGGCCCACAACCCTTGCATTCGTGGAACTATCAAACGGTAACGCGCAATACGCCTTCTACGATGAAAACACGGCAGGCCGTATGCTAGCACCAGATAATCTACCAAATTTGAATGATGTGGATGCCCTATTGTTGGGTGGCATTTCGCTCGTCGAAGAACCTTGTGGGTCAACATTCGAAGCCTTGATGCAACACGAATCTTCACGCCATGTCACGATGATTGATCTAAACATACGACCTTCGTTTATTCAGGATGAACACGCCTATCGAATGCGTATCGACCGCATGGTCTCTATGGCTGACATAGTGAAAGTATCTGACGAAGACCTGCAATGGCTGGACGACAATACCGACAGCGAAATTTTTGCAAGATCCCTGCTTGAAAAAGGCCCAGAACTTGTCTGCCTCACACAAGGCGACAAAGGCGTAACAGCCTACAGAAAAAACGGAAAAATTCATGTACCTTCCCAGAATGTTGCGGTTGCAGACACGGTTGGCGCCGGCGATACTTTTAATGCTGGTATGCTTGCCGAACTGCAATCTTCCGGCGCGTTGACGAAAAAGAACATCGCCAATCTAAAACCCGCGGAAATAGAAGCTGCACTAACGCTTGGTGTACTCGCCGCAGCTATCACCGTATCCCGAGCGGGTGCTAACCCACCCTGGAGAAAGGAATTGCCCTGATGCGCGCCTTGATACAACGCGTAAAAGCCGCCTCTGTAACCGTTGATGATTCAATCGTCGGAGAAATTGGTACCGGCCTTTTGATTCTTGTTTGCGCCATGGAAGGTGACAGCGAAATTCAGGCAAACCGGCTTGCTGCGAAGATCAGCAAACTGCGCATCTTCAAAGACGACACAGGCAAAATGAACAAATCACTCCTCGACACGAGCGGCGCGGCACTGGTTGTCAGCCAGTTCACTCTGGCTGCAGATACTTCGCGCGGCAACAGACCCGGGTTTTCATCCGCCGCGAAACCAGAACAGGGTGAAATACTTTATGAACACTTCGCCGCTGAGATACGCAAATTAGGGATAGAGGTCGCCATGGGGCGCTTCGGGGCCGATATGTCGGTCGCGCTTGTCAATGACGGCCCGGTCACGATTTGGCTGGAGGTTTAACCCCCGATTGGGTTTTCTTTTTCCTCTAAATATCCCCGCCGGAGGCAAGAAAACTAAATGCCTCCGGCGGGGATATTTTAGGAATAAAGAAAGTTCAGAGCGTCGTTCAGCCTGATTTCTTTGCAAACTCAGTTAAGATAACAATCCGTTGGCCGTTTACCCGGCCTTCGATGTGGCCTTCGTTATCAGCGACCAGAGAAATGCCGCGCACTGCGGTACCTCGTTTCGCTGTGAACCCTGCCCCTTTTACGTTGAGGTCCTTGATAAGGGTAACCGTATCTCCGGCGGCAAGTACAACACCATTACAGTCTCTGTGAACCAGATCGCCCGCGCGGCTTGTACTTAATCCTGCCTCAGCCCATTCCAGCAATTCCGGATCCAAATAAGCTATTTCAAGTAGATCACGTGCCCAGGCTTCACTTTCCAGTCGTTTCAACTGACGATAGGCCAGTACCTGAACCGCAGGCACCTCTGACCAGATCGCATCAGACAGGCATTTCCAGTGAGGCGCATCGCTGATGTTACCCGTCATACCCTCGCGACAGGTCACGCAAAGTGTCACACTCTCGTCACGCGGTTCAACTGCTAGCCCCAAAAGAGCCTCTGACGCGCTGCAGAATTCACAAACTGATGAAGTTTCAGACATCTGGGCCTCTCATTTTTTGCCAGCAGCACCAATTTCGCGCTGAAAGTAGCAGCTAAATGAAACCGGAGGGCTTGGCCAGAGGCGTTGCATGGTCTTTCCGACGGCAACTGGTGCCACCGCCGGAAAACGTTCATTTATTCGTCGACGTAATCGCTCATCGGTGGGCAGGTGCATACGAGATTTCTATCGCCATATGCGTTATCAACCCGGTTGACCGGCGGCCAGTATTTATCAACGGCAAAAGCACCCGGCGGATAGCAAGCCTCTTTTCTGGTGTAGGGACGGTCCCAGTCACCCACGAGGTCTGCAACAGTGTGCGGGGCGTTCTTCAATGGGTTATTTTCCGCATCGATTTTACCATCCGCTATATCCTTTGCCTCTGCCCGGATGGACAGCATCGCCTCGCAAAAACGGTCAATCTCGGCCTTGGGCTCAGATTCTGTCGGCTCAACCATCAGGGTTCCGGCGACAGGCCAGCTCATCGTTGGGGCATGAAAGCCGTTATCAATCAAGCGCTTGGCGATATCGTCAACAGTCACACCAGCACTTTCGGCGACCGGGCGTGTGTCAAGAATACACTCGTGTGCGACACGCCCGTGATCTGACGTATACAGCGTATCGAACGCGCCCTTTAGCCGTGCCGCGATGTAATTGGCATTCAGGATCGCCACTTTGGTTGCTTGCGTGAGACCAGCCCCCCCCATCAGCAGGCAATAAGCCCAACTCACTGGAAGAATTGATGGCGAGCCGAAGGGTGCCGATGAAACAGGGCCCATTACATGCGCACGCTCAGGATGGCCTGGCAGGTAAGGTGCCAGATGCGCTTTCACACCAATTGGCCCCATACCAGGGCCACCACCACCGTGTGGAATGCAAAAGGTTTTATGCAGGTTCAGGTGGCTGACGTCACCTCCAATGTCACCGGGACGCGAAAGGCCCACCATGGCGTTCATATTCGCACCATCAATGTAAACCTGCCCGCCGTGCTTGTGCGTTACTTCGCAAACCTCGTTCACCGTTTCCTCGAACACGCCATGTGTCGAAGGATAGGTAATCATGCAGGCTGCCAGATTCTCGCTATGTGTTTCGGCCTTTTCACGGAAATCAGCAACATCGATATTGCCGTTTTCATCCGCACGAACCGGCACAACCTTCCAGCCAACCATTTGAGCCGAAGCAGGGTTCGTTCCATGTGCCGAGGTCGGAATCAGGCAGATATTGCGATGCCCTTCCCCGCGTGAAGCATGATAGCCGCGAATTGTTAGCAATCCGGCATATTCGCCCTGAGCTCCGGAGTTTGGCTGCTGAGATATAGCGTCATACCCGGTGATCTGGCAGAGTTTATCGTTCAGATCGTCAATCATCTGCGTGTAGCCCTCGGCCTGGTCAGCCGGAACAAAAGGATGCAGATTGCTGAACTCGGGCCATGTGACCGGAATCATTTCAATCGTCGCGTTCAGCTTCATGGTGCAAGACCCAAGCGGGATCATTGCACGATCCAACGCAAGGTCGCGGTCTGCCAGTCGACGCATATACCGTGTAATCTCTGCCTCAGCTCGATTGAGATGAAAAATCGGATGTGTCAGAAACTCGCTGTCTCGCAAGTTCGCTTCGGGCAGACGATACTCGCGATTTTTCTCGCTGTCGTCTTCCATATCGCCACCAAAGGCGCGCCAGACTGCTTCGATTGTTTCCGGACGTGTCTGTTCATCAAGACTGATACCGACACGGTCATCGTCAATCTTACGAAGGTTGATGCCGCCCGTGACAGCGGCATTCATGACAACGCCCTGAAGCGGGCCAACATTGACCGTTATGGTGTCAAAGAAAACTTCGGGCTCAACCTTGTAGCCAAGGCTTTCAAGGCCCTTCGCCAAACGCGCAGTTTTCCGATGAACAGATTGTGCGATCGCCTTAATCCCATCCGGGCCATGATAGACCGCATACATGGATGCGATAACCGCAAGCAGTGCCTGCGCCGTACAGACGTTCGAATTGGCTTTTTCGCGACGGATATGCTGTTCACGGGTCTGCAATGCCAAACGGTAGGCCTTGTTGCCGTGGCTATCGATCGACACGCCGATAATCCGCCCGGGCATAGACCGTTTGAACGCATCGCGTGTTGCCATATAGGCAGCGTGTGGGCCGCCGTATCCCAGTGGCACACCAAAACGCTGCGTAGACCCGATCGCAATATCAGCGCCCATTTCACCGGGTGACTTCAACAAAGCCAGCGCCAGAGGATCAGCGGCAACCACTGCAAGCGCTTTGGCATCATGCAGATTTTCGATCAGATCCGTAAAATCGCGTACATGGCCATACGTACCAGGATACTGAAATATAGCACCAAAAACATCTTCGGCGACCAGATCATCCGGTGCGCCAACGATCACTTCGATGCCAAGAGGCTCTGCACGAGTCTGAATAACAGCGATGTTTTGTGGGTGGCAGTTTTCATCTACAAAGAAAATGTCAGATTTTGATTTCGCTGACCGTTTCGCCATCGTCATTGCTTCGGCCGCAGCAGTGGATTCATCCAGCAGAGACGCATTCGCAATATCGAGCCCGGTCAAATCGCTGACCATAGTCTGGAAGTTTAGCAACGCTTCCAATCGGCCTTGCGAGATTTCAGGTTGATACGGTGTATAGGCCGTATACCAAGCGGGATTCTCCAGAATATTGCGCAAGATAACAGGCGGAGTCGTGGTGCCGTAATAGCCCTGACCAATCAGCGAAGTCAGAACCTTGTTCTTTTTAGCGACCTCTTTCATATGATACAGCGCGTCGCGCTCTGTCATCGCCGGACCCCAGTCGAGCGGCGTTTTTTGCCGGATCGCCTCGGGGACGGTATCATCAATCAGCTCATCAAGTTTTTTAAAACCGATCACCTTGAGCATATCCGCCATTTCGCGTGTCGTTGGACCTATGTGGCGCCTGTTGGCAAAATCATAGGCCTCGTAGTCCGTGAGTTTAAATCCCATTTGCGGGCCCCCTAGCCGATAAACGCTTTGTAACCTTCTTCGTCCAGCAGGTCTTCAAGCTGCTTGGCGTCCGTGATTTTGATTTTGTAAATCCAGGCGTCAGTTTCAGCGAATTCGTTCATGCTACCAGGCGCGCCTTCCAACATATTGTTGGCTTCGATGATTTCACAATCTACAGGCGCATAAATTTCTGAAGCGGCTTTGACGGATTCAATCACGCCAATTTCGTCGCCTTTTTCAAATTCGTCCTCTACATCTTTCAGCTCAATGAAAACAACTTCGCCAAGTTGGTCTGCAGCGTGCGCGGTAATGCCAATGGTTGCGGTATCGCCGTCAACGGTGATCCATTCGTGGTCTTCGGAATAATAGGTGGTCATGTTAGAAGCTCCGGTTAGCGTTTGTAGTTTTGCTGCACGAAAGGCAGAGCGATTATTTCTGCGGGCAGGGCCTTGCCACGCACGATTAGGTTTACCACTTCGCCAACATTGGCATGGTTCACCGCGACATACCCCATCGAAACCGGGCCTTGGACCGTAGGCCCAAACCCGCCAGATGTGATATGACCAAGAGTATTACCGTCAGTATCCTGGATTTCAACGCCTTGTCGTGCTGGCGCACGACCTTGTGGTTTAATTCCGACCAATTTTCGCGACGGCCCATCAGCCAATTCGCGCAAAATCCGGTCTGCGCCTGGAAAGCCACCCTCTTCGCGACGGCGTTTCTGGATTGCCCAGTTCAACTGCGCTTCAATTGGCGAGGTGTCATTGTCGATGTCATTTCCATAGAGACACAAACCTGCCTCAAGCCGAAGGCTGTCACGCGCCCCGAGACCCGCGACATCGCAGTCATCATGCGCCAGAAAGGCACGTGTGATCGAAACAGCATGTTCGTCGGGAATCGAGATTTCATAGCCATCTTCGCCGGTATATCCCAAACGGGAAATACGACAAGAAGCACCCATAATATCCGCGACGATCGTTTCCATGAATTTCATCTCAATGGCGTCTGGGCACAACGCACCAACAACTTCGACCGCCTTAGGGCCCTGCACAGCCACCAATGCGCGATCGGTAAGTTCCACAATGTCGACCCCATCAAGATTGGCGCGCATATGACCGATATCCTGATCCCGCATCGAAGCATTCACCACTAAAAATAGGTGGTCCCCTGCGTTTGATACGATCAGATCATCCATGATCCCGCCTTCGGGATTGGTAAAAAAGGTGTAGCGCGCCTTGCCCTCAGCCAAGGGTTCAATGCTAGCTGGTACGATGCTTTCAAGCTTCCGGGCAGCACCTTCCCCACGCAGTTCGACCTGCCCCATGTGAGACACATCAAAGACACCGGCCTTTTCGCGGCATTGTGCATGCTCTGCCATAATGCCAGCTGAATACTGAACCGGCATTTCCCAACCGGCGAAATCAACCATCTTACCGCCAAGTTCGACGTGCAGGTCATAAAGCGGGGTTCGGCGCGGAGCAGTGGATTCTGTGTCAGACATGATGCGTAATCCGTTTAAAAAAGGTTTCGATGGCAGCTGAACAAGTATGAGGGGAAGCTTGGGCAGTAACGCTTTTCGCGAAGGGCAGGTTAAATTTCACCATACGTCTGATTCCCCCTTTTCGGCAATGTTTCTTATAAGAAACTATTTTCCTTTAGTGTCATTTTTCTCTAATATGCGTATAATATCGCTAAATCAACAGATTCTTGCTGTGAACTGGTAAACTTTGCGTGGATGATAGGACCAAATTCGCGCCAAGTTGACCGCAAGAACGCGGCTACGGAGGTTCCTGATGGCTGAAATGGAAGAACTTCAACCGCTTACAGCGGAAAGTCTGCCACCAGAGGCGCAAGACAGCTCCTCTCTTGCAAAGCTGATCCGAGAAGCGCGGCGCAAAAAGAACTGGACGCTAGAGGAAACAGCCCAGCGCGCCGGCATTGGTCGATCAACCCTGTCGAAAATCGAAAATGATCAGACCAAGGCCGGGTTCGATATTATCCGCCGCCTCACCCAAGCATTGGACTTACAGACGCCGCAGCTATTCATTCAATCCCGAAACCGGGGTGTGACAGGTCGGCGTGATGTGACCTTCAAAGGAAAGGGTGAGCCACGATCCACCAAAACGTATGATCATGAATTGCTCTGCACGGAACTCACCAGCAAAGCCATGGTCCCCTACATCAGCCACATCAAAGCCCGCGATATGACAGAGTATGACGAGTGGATTCGTCATAGCGGTGAAGAGTTCATGTATGTTCTGGAAGGAACGCTCGAATTACATACGGAGCACTATCGTCCACTAACCCTGACCAAAGGTGACTCGGTTTATTATGATAGCGGCATGGGACATTGCTGTATTTCCCTGAGCGAGGCAGATGCGTTGGTTCTTTGGGTATCGCTGGAGTTGTGAGCTTGAAGCAGAAACCTCTGACATTGCGCGGTCTCGAAGTTTTTGAAACGCTAGCCAGAACGGGCTCTGTCGCCGACAGTGCGCGTCATTTGGGGATGAGCCAGCCCGCCGTGTCTCAGCAGCTTCGCAATTTGGAAGACGGACTTGGAGCCGAACTTCTCAATCACGGCAAACGTCCGATGACATTGACCCCAGCCGGAGTCAGGTTTCTTACCCGGACCAAAGAAGCGCTAAGCCAGCTACGTCAGGCGCAAACCGAACTGACAGCCTTGGATCTGTCGCATCTCGCCGATCTGCAACTTGGTATGATTGACGATTTCGAAAATGATGTAACACCGCAGTTTGTGACTGCGCTCGCCCAGAATCTGTCGAAATGCCACTTTCGTCTGATTACCGCGCCAAGCCGTGAGATTCTGCAAATGCTCAAAAACCGCAAGCTTGATCTTGGGATCGCCGCTTCGACGGGTGAACCACCCGCCGAAGTAACGGAACACCCATTGCTGCGTGATCCATTCTTGCTTGTCGCCCCTGCCGCAATGGAGTTGCCTGCTCAAATTGAACTTACAGCGCTGACAAGCCTTCCGATGATCCGTTACGAACGTGACATGATCATTAGGCGCCAGATAGATGCCCATCTGTCCCGGTTGAAACTTGATCTACCAGCGCGTTACGAAATCGGCAGTCAGCAAGCCCTTATGGCGCTCGTTGCTGGCGGCCTTGGCTGGGCGATCACAACGCCGCTGGGGTATCTTCGCGCTCAAAGGTTTCATAGGGATGTGACTGTGCATCCCCTGCCCTTTACACCTTTTGCCCGTCGCATTTCACTGTTTACGCAGAAAGACTGGCAAGATGCAGCAAGCTTTGACATTGCGGCAACCTTAAGGGTGTTAATTGACACTCAAATTATAGACGCGGGCCACAAGAAACTGCCTTGGCTGGGCGAAAACCTCCGGATGCTGCCTGATTAAAGAAGGATGTTAAAGGCCTCGCGAATATCTCTGTCGACGGACGCTTCAACATATTCAGGCTCATGGTTTGCCAAAATATCGCGCACCCGTTCCCGCGCCCTGCTCCATGCATCAGTGCCGCCCTTTTCGGCCCAGGTCCTAGGGTCGTCGCGATCAGCCAGACTAGGATAGAAATAGTCCCGCTCCATCGCACCGAGTGTATTTTTCTCACCCAGGAAATGCCCCACGCCCAGCACTGCCGCACAAATTGTGTCATAGCCAAGTGTTTCGTCACTCACCTCAACACCGCGTAGTACCCGATAAATATGCGAATGCATTTCGTCATCCAGTAAAAACGCCTCGAAGGACACGCCAAGCAGCGACGCTGTCATACCAGAGCTTTCATAGATCAGATTGCCGCCCGCCAACCCCGCAGCAAGCGCGGAAATTCCCTTTTCCATTCCATATTGCGCATCAATCGCCTTGGCGTCTGTCATCGAACTGGCTACACCCGATGGCAAACCAAGCCAGTTTGATATTTGCGCCGACGCGGCATTTAGTACCGAAATTTCGCCACCGCCGCCGCAGAAAGCGCCGCTGCGCAGGTCAATCACCAGGGGCCAGTTCGAAAACACCATCGGGTAGCCCGGCTCAAACACATTGACCATGATCAGACTGCCCAGCGTTTCGGCCAGTGACTGCGCCAGAAATCCGGCAAGCGTCGCCGGGGCCGTTGCCCCGGATTGCGCCGCCGTGATGCATGAAATCGGAATGTTGTGCTTCATGCATTCAAGCGCAACCTCCACCGCATCTTCGCCAAAGCGCATTGGTGAAATCACAGGGCTGATATGGGCCTTAACGAAGGGTCGCTTGGAAAACGCCCCGTCTGCACCCAGCGCCATGTCGAACATCTTAACAATCGGGGCAATGGTTTCGGCAACAGTGAAAGAGGTCGCCACGGGTTTCGTTGTACCGCGCAGCAAGGCATAGGCCGTGTTTACATCAAGATCGATCACTCTGGGGACGTCGGTCGCGACACAGCAGCGCGTGAACCAGCTGACATTGGTCAGTGTGTCCTGCAATCGCGTGAAGTCATAAAGGTCACGCAGCGTCGATGGCCGGTAAACCTGCATGTCGAGGTCAAGTGTCTGAACCGCTGCACCGCCGGTTCCGAAATACACCTTGTCACCACCAACTTCGATTGAACGTGCCGGATCACGCCCGTGAAGCGTAAAAATCATGGCCGCGTTCGTTATGATGCCCTCAACCATGGATGCCGGAAACACGATACGTCCACGATCATTTTTCTTTGCTCCATGGGCGATCAGTTGTTTCTCTAGAATTTCGGGAACGTCACCCATTCCCAAATCTTCCAGCAATCGCAAAGCCGTCCCGTAAATCGCGCGAATTTCGGATTCGCTAAGCGGCCTATATTGCCCACCAACCTGCCCCGGCGGGCACGGGTTTATCACCGGCGGCGCTGATCGCGCAGCAACCCTTTCGGCTCGTCCGCCCATGCGTCGTTTTGATTTTACCCTAGTCACTTCGTTTCGCTCCAGTTTTTCGACGCAGTTGACCCAAACACAATAGGGCGCGCAATTTAATCTATCGGTATTTATTAAAAGCGCACTTTCAATTTCAAAAAATGGAAGGTCGTGACTTTAACTTGACCCATGCGAATGCTTGTCTCCCTATGCGAAAAATGATCGGATAATGTTATGAAGAGCCAAACAAAGGTAGTGGTTATTGGCGGCGGGATTGCCGGATGTTCGACTCTGTATCATCTGACCCAAGAAGGCTGGAGCGATGTTGTATTGGTCGAGCGGAATGAATTGACCAGCGGCACGACCTGGCATTCAGCAGCGCAGGTCACGAACTTTGGCATGAACCAGACGATGGTCGGCCTGAAAAGCCATTCCATCGCGCTTTACAAGGAACTTTCAGAAGATCCGGACTATCCCATCAACTACCACCATGCGGACGGTGGCATTCGTCTTGCCAATACCGAAGAACAGTTGGAAGGTTACCGCCACTTCACCTCCGTGGCACGAGGCATGGGAGTGGAATTTGAGGTAATTGATGCCGCAGAATGCGCGCGGCGGCACCCGCTCATTTCAACCGAAAACCTGCTTGGCGGGCTGTGGGACCCGCTTGATGGCGATATTGACCCGGCCCAGTTGTGTCAGGCGCTGGCGCGGCGCGCGCGCAAAGCGGGGGCAGAGGTTTATCGCAACACGCCCGTTACCGGCCTCACCCAACAAAAAGACGACAGTTGGACCGTTCACACCGAAAAAGGTGACATCAATTGCGAAATCGTCGTAAACGCCTGTGGGTACCGCGTGAACGAGGTTGGCGCGATGATGGGGGTACATCACCCTGTCATGTCGATGGAACACCAGTACATGCTGACCGAGCCAATCCAGCAAATTGTTGAAGCTGGCCACAGAATGCCGCTGCTCCGCTGCCCGATCAGCGACTATTACTGCCGTCAGGAAAAGCAGGGTCTGCTCGTCGGATTTTACGAGCAGGATTGCAAAACATGGGGCATGGACGGGATCGACCCGAACTTTGTGAACGCGCTTTGCCCGGATGACCTGGACCGGATCACCGATGTTCTGGAAGGGGCCTTTGAGCGTATGCCTGTATTGATGGATGTTGGCATTCATACGGTTGTTAACGGACCCATTACATACACGATCGACGGCGCGCCATTGGTCGGGCGGATACCCGGAAAGCGGAACGCGTTTTGCATTATCGGCCTGCGTGCAGGGCTTGGCGAAGGCGGTGGTCACGGCTGGCTGCTCGCACAGCAGATCGTGCAGGGCGAGGCTTGTTATGACACCTGGTGTCTGGATCCACGTCGTTTCGCGGGCCACGGCAACGTGGAGCTGACAGCGCTAAAAGCCATCGAAGACTATCAAAACGAATTCCGCTTTCATTTCCCGCACGAACACCGCCCGGCAGGTCGACCAGCCAAGACAACGCCACTGACACCAATTCTGGTCGCTGAAGGGGCCAAGTTTGATGTTGTGAACGGCTGGGAACGCATGGCGTACATAAAGCCTTCACCGGATTTCACCGAAACCCACAGCTTCCGGTTCAACGAAACCTTTGATGTTATCGCTGCAGAAGTTGACGCCGTGCAAAACGCCGTCGGCCTGGCCGAAGTAGATGGTTTCAACCGGTATGAGATTTCAGGCGTCAGCGCAAAGGACTGGCTTGATAAAATGTTCTGCGGGCGAGTTACCCGCAAGACTGGAAAAGTTGGTTTGGGTTACCTCCTGAACCACACAGGAAATGTGAAAGGCGAAGCTACGATTGCTAATCTGCCGGATGGGCGTATCTGGTATGGCTCTGCTGCTGCGGCTGAGTTCCATGATATGGATTGGCTGCGTTCGCATCTTCCAGACGATGGGTCCGTCAGCGTCCGATCCCTGACGAACGATCACACAATTTTGGTTCTCGCAGGCCCGCGCGCGCGTGATGTTTTGAGTTCGGTTTCGCGTGAAGACTGGTCATCCGAAGCCTTCCCTTGGCTGTCAGTTCGCGATGCATTCATCGGTATCGCCCCGGCTATTGTGATGTCTGTCAGTTTCTCCGGCGAATTGGCTTATGAAATTCACGTTCCAAACAATCAACTCTACGCCGCGTATTTGGCGTTGCGGCAGGCGGGCGAGGCGCATGGAATGCGGTTGTTCGGAAGCCGCGCCGTTGAATCGATGCGGCTCGAAAAAGGTTACCGTCATTGGAAGTCCGATCTGATCACCGAATATAACCCGTTTGAATCCGCGCTGGACCGGTTTGTGAAACTCGATAAGGCAGAGTTTTTGGGCAAAGATGCGCTGGTCGAAGCAATAAAATCCGAACCCCGCCGCCTGTTTGTTTCATTGGTTCTTAATTGCACGCATGCCCCTGCGCATGCCGGTGCCAGTATCTTGAAAGATGGAAAAGTCGTTGGCACTGTCACCTCGGCCGATTGGGGCCACAGGATTGGCAAAAATATTGCAATGGGGTTTGTGGAGCCCGAATTTGCGGTTGAAGGAAACGAACTTTTTGTAGATGTGATTGGCACCGCTGTCCCGTCTAAAGTGACACAGCCTTGCCTCTATGACCCTGAGAACACTCTGGTCAGAGCCTAGGGTCAGAGCCTATAGACTGATTGAAAGAGACAGATGACAGCTATGAGCGGCCATTTGGCTATTCGTTGGCGCTGTTTCTCCGACTATTGCGGCCAGTTGCGTTCCATCAATCTTTCTCTCTTTACATAGTGGGCGCGGTTATAAAGCGAGGTGACTAAGCTCGTCGTTACCATTACAAATCGTTGTTTAGGGGCATCCACTCGGGACTTATATCCCTTTTCCAACGCATCGAGATCGGACATCCCTACCTCGAGCGCAGACGCCCAACTCCTGATTTTTTCATCATCAAAAGAACACATTACACTGTGTGCGAAAGCGTTGCGGATATTTCAAACTAACTCAACATCTCGAAATTCCGCAAAGGAAATCAACTCGAGAGCGCGGCTTGCAGAGGCTTTTGCTGAGAATGACCAAAACGGGGCGTTTGGCTTGTCAAAAAGGTTCTTCGTGGCGGCATTTTCCAACAGAAACCCGCGTAACCTCATCAAGCATTTCTTCTATCAATGAAGCAGCAACAAGAGCGCGGTCTCTATCCGTTTCACTATTCGATGCGTGAAGAAATGTAAGCAAACGTTTGTAAAACGGATCATCAAAGGATCCTCTTTCCATATTACCCCTACGGATATCAAGCATTTGAGAGATGATAACCGTTTATCGAGGAGACGCGATAGGCGATTGTTGCGAATAACCAGAAAGTCCCGCGTAGCTAACCTAATTTCTTTTTAGGTTTACAGGTCCTGACCCGAGGTCGGCTTTCTGGCCATCATCAAAGGTACAACAGCGATAAGGATCAATAGTCGCGCAACGTGATGCGCGGCGACGAACGTGGAATCAACACCCATCTGAACCGACATCGCAATCATTACCTCAAGCGCGCCGGGCGCAAAGGCAATGACCAACAGCGCCATAGGCAACCCGATCATCCAAGACGCAAATGCAGCGCCAGCAACGGCAATTAGCATTGCAACAGCCGTGCTTCCGACGCCCGCCAGAAAGGACGCACCAAGTGTTGCCAATGTCTGCCCCCGAAACCTGCTTCCGATAAGTGAGCCAACAACAACAAACGCAACCAACGTCATCCAGCGGGGCAGTTGACCTGGTGTCAGTCCACTCAGATGCCCGATTGTGGAAACAGCCATTCCAGCCAGAAAAAATGCAGCCGGGGCACGCAGCCGGATCAAAACAAAGCCAGCGACAACACTTGTGACGCCGACTAGTAACAACAATTCAGGCGTCATCAATGTGGCGGCGCGCGGCAACATCTGGGTCTTGATCTCAAACAAACCCATCGCAAGCGGCACCAGCAGCGTCAACAACAAAACCCGTAAACTTTGCACCACGCTGACGCGAACAAGATCCACATTCTTTTCGGTGCCGAGGCTCAGAACATAGCTGAGCAACCCCGGAATGGCAGCAAGCATCGCGGACGCCCTGTCGAAACCGAACGATCTGCGCAAAACAAGTGCGCAAAAATAGATTGTGGCAACTGACGTAATCAATAGTGCAACAAAACTGACAGGCCAGCGCGCGGCGGTCTCCAGCACTTCAGGCGTCACTCCGGCCCCAATTCCCAACCCAAGAACCAAAAAACTGGTATTGCGCAGCAAATTGGGCACGACAGCGGGCAACCCTAACAAGCTGGCAAATGTCACAACCAAGGCTGGCCCGGTCAGGAACGCGGCTGGAAAACCTAGGATGTTGAACAAACCCGCCCCACCAGCACCCAGAACAAGCGTCAGGATTGCACTAAGCCAAATGCGAAATTCAACGCTCATGGAAGTCCTGAAATTCTATTGAAATTTGCAGGATGCAATGCGTTTCTGGCATCGTGCCGTTCCCTCAACCACTCGGCCGCATCCTGACGAGTTTCAGGCCGGGCGCAAGAGGCGAGTATGTCAGTCTCCGCTGGCCAGCCTGAACGGCAGCTCCTCTGCCGCGGCCCGGTACCATCGTACAATGGTTGCCCGTTCGCTTTCTTCCATCCAGCTCACATTTGCAGGCGGCATGGCGTGGGTGACCCCTGATTGCAGATAAATCTGACGCGCACTTCGCGCGATATCCGCAGGCGTTTCAAGGTGGATGCCTTTTGGGGCACGATGAATCCCGTCCCAAAACGGCTCGCGTGCATGACACATCGAACAGCGGCCAAGAACAACACTCGTTACGTCTTCAAAACCAGCGGTGTTTGCAAAAACCTGCTCTGTTTCGCTCAACCGGCGCGCTTCGGATTCTTCCAGCGTGTCTTGCATCAGAGGTGCCGTTGAAAGCCACATGATAAAGATGAACAGAATAGTCGTTAGCGCCCATGTCCACGTTGGGTTACCTTTCCTCGCGTGCACGCTGTTGAAATAGTGACGGATCGTGACACCCATCAGGAACACAAGACCTGCGATGATCCAGTTGTATTCTGTCGCAAATGCCAGCGGGTAATGGTTCGACAGCATCAGAAACAACACCGGCAATGTCAGGTAGTTGTTGTGAGTTGAACGTAGCTTGGCAATCTTGCCATATTTCGCATCCGGCACCCGGCCTTCCTGCAAGTCTTTTACAACGATACGCTGGTTCGGCATGATAATAAGGAACACATTCGCCGTCATGATCGTCGCGGTAAACGCACCAAGGTGAAGCATCATTGCCCGACCTGAAAAGACCTGATTGTAGCCCCAGGCCATTGCCACCAGCAAGATGAACAGCAACACCATCAGAAAGGTTGGTTTCTCGCCCAAGCCCGACTTGCACAGCGTGTCGTAAACCAGCCAGCCAATTGTCAGCGATCCGGCGGAAATCAAAATCGCCTGCCAGACTGCAAGATCGGCTTTGTTCGGATCAATCAGAAATAACTCTGCCCCGGCCCAGTAAACGATCATCAGCAAGGCAACACCACTAAGCCACGTTGCGTAACTTTCCCATTTAAACCATGTCAGATGCTCTGGCATCGCTTCAGGTGCGACCAGATATTTGCGAATATGGTAGAACCCGCCGCCGTGAACCTGCCATTCCTCGCCATGCGCACCGGCGGGCAGGTCTGGCGCTTTACGCAGCCCCAGATCAAGCGCGATAAAATAGAACGATGATCCGATCCAGGCGATCGCGGTAATGACGTGTAACCACCTTACCGCGAATGCCAGCCAGTCCCACATTATTGCAAGATCCTGCATTGTATTCTTCCCTTAAGCCGATTTGACGACAGGCTAGCCGATTACCCCTTTTTCTTGTATTACCGAAATGAACCAAGAACTTTCAAATAAAACCGTAAGATGAGGGTCCGTCATGTCTTATCTCGACAACATTCGCACCTTTGTACGTGTTTTTGAACTGGGAAGCATGTCTGCAGCAGCGCGGGACCAGCGTATTTCCCCGGCGGTTGCATCTTCGCGGATATCTCAGCTTGAATCCCATCTGGACGTTCGACTGTTTATCAGAACAACAAGATCGCTTCAGCCCACGGAGCAAGGGCGAATTTTTTATGAAGGCGCTTGCCGTGTAATAGAAGCCGTCGAGGCGGCGGAAGCGGGGGTCAGCGACATTACGGATAATCCGCGCGGGTCGCTTTTTGTTGCGGCACCACTTGGCATTGGGCGAAGATTTGTCGCGCCGACCTTACCCAGCTTTAAAAAGGAATACCCTGAAGTTGACGTTAGATTGCGGTTGTCGGACCGCAAAATCGACCTGACGGCTGAAGGTTTGGATGTTGCATTTTTTCTTGGCAATCCAGAAGACAGCAACCTGAAAATGCGCAAGATAACGACCTGCGAACGTGTCGTTTGTGCGTCTCCTTCTTATATTTCCCGTCGCGGGCACCCGATGTCCGGCGCAGAGCTTGTTGCTAAAAAGCATGATTGCCTGGCTCTGAGATTCCCCGGTGCGCCCGAGTTTCAATGGGAGCTTATGACAGAGGACGGGCCCAAACGTTATGCCGTCGAAGGTCCGTTTGAAAGCGATGATGGTGACGTTCTGACCGCCTGGGCACTGGATGGTCAGGGTGTCATTTTAAAACCGATGTTTGAGGTTGCAGAACACCTGCGATCCGGTGCGTTAGTCCCGGTTGCCGAAGACACCCCGCCCTTGCCCGTTCAGCTTGTTTGCCTTTACGCACATCGCCGCCATCAGGACCCGAAAACACGGCTGTTCATCGACTTTATGGCTGCAAAAATGTCTGCCGCTCTTAAAGAGTGTTAAAGCAAAACCGTCAAAAACCTTGAATGTTGCAAGTCTCGAATATTATCGGAGGCTCAAATTCATATGCCGGTTCACGTCTTTATAGAGCAGATAGCGAAACTTTCCCGGCCCGCCCGCGTAACACGCTTGTGGGCAAAAGGCGCGTAGCCACATATAGTCGCCAGCTTCGACTTCAACCCAGTCTTGGTTGAGCCGGTAGACAGCTTTTCCTTCTAAAACATATAGCCCGTGTTCCATCACATGCGTCTCGGCAAACGGGATAACGGCCCCGGGTTCAAATGTTACTATGGTAACGTGCATATCATGGCGCATATCCGCAGGGTCCACGAACCGGGTTGTTGCCCATTTCCCTTCTGTCCCCGGCATCGCGGTTGGTAAAACATCCTGATCACTGGTGACAAAAAAGGATGGTGCCTCAATCCCTTCGACAGTTTCATAAGTTTTACGAATCCAATGGAATCGCGCTGGCGACTGTTCGTTGTTTTTAACAGTCCACTTTGAACCCGGTGGAAGATAGGCATACCCACCTTCTTGCAAGGCATGATCCGCCCCCTCAAAACACAGATTTATCTGGCCTTCCACAACAAACAGAACACCTTCGGCCGATGGGTCGAGTTCTGGCTTATCGCTGCCACCACCAGTGGAAACTTCCATGATGTAGTGAGAAAATGTTTCTGCAAACCCGCTTAGAGGACGCGCAATCACCCAGACCCGTGTGGCATCCCAAAATGGGAGGAAACTCGTCACGATATCACGCATCGTACCCTTGGGTATGACCGCATAAGCATTTGTAAAAACGGCGCGATCTGTCAGAAGATCTGTTTGTGCAGGCAAGCCTCCGGTTGGCGCGAAGTAGCGGCTTTTTGGCATTTTCGAATCCTTTATAACCGGTAGAATTACGCCTCTATCAAACCCGGCCAGGCCTCAAAACCCAATGGTTAATGCGTTCGTAAATTCACACAGCATCTAGTGGCATTATTTGAAAGTCCTGAAAAACAATCCGCATCTAAAGTGAGGTTTGTTGAAAGCCAAACTACGATAACACGCGGTTTTCATGTAACCTTTTCTAAAAATGACGCTCTGATGGAGCGTTTCGTTGACAACACGGGTGTGATGCCGCATGCCTTTGGAAACATTGGCACAAACCGAGGACGGTCATTTGAAGATAGCTATGATTGGCACAGGATATGTCGGCCTCGTCTCAGGGGTTTGCTTTTCTGATTTTGGTCACGAGGTTGTTTGTGTCGACAAAGACCCTGGAAAAATTTCGATGCTCGAAGCGGGTAACATTCCGATCTACGAGCCCGGCTTAGAAGATTTAATGGCAAAAAATGTCGCCGCAGGGCGGCTAAGTTTTACCGGTGATCTTGCAAATGCCGTTGGTGACGCCGATGCGGTATTCATAGCAGTTGGAACACCAACACGGCGGGGCGATGGTCACGCAGATCTAACGTATGTTTATGCCGCCGCTGAGGAAATTGCCGGCGCGCTGCAAGATTACACGGTTGTCGTAACCAAATCGACTGTACCTCTGGGCACTAACCGGCAAGTTAAGCAAATCATCCGCAAAACAAATCCGGACGCTGATTTTGATGTCGCCTCCAATCCTGAATTCCTCCGTGAAGGGGCGGCGATTGACGACTTCATGCGCCCCGACAGAGTTGTTGTCGGTGTGCAATCCGACAGGGCCGAAGATGTTATGGCCGACGTCTACCGCCCACTTTTTCTGCGCGATTTTCCGGTGGTAGTGACAGACCTCGAGTCCGCGGAAATGATCAAATACGCAGCCAATGCATTTCTTGCGACCAAGATCACTTTTATCAACGAGATCGCCGCACTTTGCGAAAAGGTCGGCGCTGACGTTAAGCAAGTCTCAAAAGGTATCGGTCTGGATGGGCGGATCGGCAACAAGTTCTTGCACGCCGGTCCGGGTTACGGCGGATCGTGTTTCCCGAAAGATACCAAAGCGCTGGCACGCATTGGCCAGGAACACGCTATGCCCATGCAAATCACCGAGGCCGTTATAAAGGTGAACGAAGAGATCAAGCGCCGGATGATCGACAAGGTAATGGACCTTTGCGATGGCTCTGTGAATGGAAAAACTATCGCGATACTGGGCGTTACGTTCAAGCCAAATACTGACGACATGCGTGATGCGCCTTCGCTCACGATTGTGCCAGCCCTTGTCGGTGGCGGGGCCAAAGTGCGCGTTGTCGACCCTCAAGGCAAACACGAAGGCACAAAGCTTCTACCCGGTGTAAACTGGTGCGACGACGCGTATAAAGCTGCCCAAAACGCAGACGCGCTGGTTTTGTTGACAGAATGGAACGAATTTCGCGCACTCGATCTGAAACGGCTTGCCAAACGAATGGCACAACCGCGAATGGCAGATTTGCGCAATATATACAGCACGAAAGACGTGAAAAATGCAGGGTTTACACATTTCGCCACAATCGGGCGCGAAGGGTTCCAGAGCGAAGGCTGAGTCACGTTCAGACACTAGACCCAGAAAAAAGGCGCTGTAACAACAGCGCCTCTAAAAATCTGCAAAGTCTTGCTTGCAGATCATATCGCGCAAGATTGCTTCGAGTTTTTCGCTATCCGCAGCAAACCCACGAATACCTTCTGCGAGCTTTTCCGTGGCCATTGCATCGGCATTCATATCCCAGCGAAAAGCTTTCTCATCAAGCTTTGGCTCTTGGTTTTGCGTCGCACCTTTATCTTCAAGTTTACGTGGCAGGTTAATCATATCGGCTGCTAGTTCATCAAGCAGTGCTGGGCTGATCGTAAGCCGATCACACCCTGCCAACGCTTTAATCTCTCCGGTATTCCGAAAGCTTGCTCCCATAACCACAGTCTTGAAGCCATGATCTTTGAAATAGTTGTAGATGCTCGTCACAGACAATACGCCTGGATCAGTCTCGGCGGTATATTCAGTGCCCGGATTGGCCTTCTTGTACCAATCAAGAATACGTCCAACGAAAGGCGAAATCAGAAACACTCCAGCCTCGGCGCAGGCGCGCGCCTGCGCAAATCCGAAAATCAGGGTCAGGTTACAGTTTATACCTTCAGCTTCCAAAACTTCCGCCGCCCGGATGCCTTCCCAGGTAGCCGCGACTTTGATGAGCAGCCGTTCTTTTTCAACACCTGCTTCTTTGAACAGGCTGATGATCTTGCGGGCCTTCGCAATTGATGCTTCCGTATCAAAAGACAACCGCGCATCCACCTCGATCGAGACACGACCGGGAACCAGTTTCACAATCTCGCTGCCAAACCCGACACTGATCTGATCGACAACATCATCTATAACCTCAGCATCAGATTTGCCCGAGCGGTCCACCCTTGCAATCGCAGCTTTGATCATGTCTGCGTATTCGGGCATTTGCGCCGCTTTAAGGATGAGTGAGGGATTTGTCGTGGCGTCAATTGGCGAAAGCCGCCGGATCGCCGCGATATCGCCGGTATCGCCAACGACGGTGGTCATTTCTCGCAATTGAGCAAGGGCAGAAGATTTGGACATTGAATATTCCCCAGACACGATGGATTTTGCCCGCTTTTACCGCTTTGCCAGCAGTATGTATAGGCGATGTTCCAACCGGGAGCTGGTAACAGTGCAGTCGTCAAAAAATCAGGTGAGTATGACAAACAAACGATACCCAAAGATCCTAAGCAGTTAGCTGACAGCAGCCCGGATCGCCCTGATGTTTTCACCATAGGGCGCTGGGTTCTGGACCGATCCGCCTTTGAAAACGGCTGACCCGGCAACAAGCACATCTGCACCAGCTTTGACAACCAATGGTGCGGTTTCGGGGGTGACACCACCGTCAATTTCAATGTGAATAGGTCGATCCCCAATCATCGCCCGAAGCTTGCGGACTTTTTCGACCTGCGAGTGAATAAATTTCTGCCCGCCAAATCCGGGGTTCACTGTCATTACGCAGATCAGATCGACCATATCAAGCAGATACTCGACCGATTCTGCTGGCGTGCCCGGGTTTAGCGCAACACCTGCTTTTGCACCTGCTGCACGAATGGCCTGAACCGTTCTGTGAATATGCGGACCGGCTTCGATATGCGCTGAAATCACATCGGCACCTGCCTCGGCAAATGCTTCGATATATGGGTCAACCGGCGCAATCATCAGATGAACATCCATGACGCCCTTAACATGTGGGCGGATCGCCTTGCAGGTTGATGGGCCAAAGGTGATATTCGGTACAAAATGCCCGTCCATAACATCAACATGCACCCAATCGGCACCTTCGGCTTCGATGGCTTCACACTCCAAACCGAAGTTCGCAAAGTCAGCAGAAAGGATTGACGGGGCTATCTTAATGGAACGATCAAAGGACATGGCGCAGCTCTCCTTGGCAGATGAGCCCTGTTAACGCGGTTCAAAGCTATTGAAAACCTCTTCTACACGAAACTTATCGTACTTGACCGTTTGATCAAACTTGCAATAGCACAAAACCCATGAGACCTTTTGGTTTCCCGCAACGGAGAGCTGCGATGAATAGCGAAACCCAACCCGGCTCGGCAAACCTGAATACCCAAGCAGATGTGGCGCATGAGGGCACTACACAACTGCCGCAGGTTCAAGAACCACGCAATCCAGGCACAGCACTTGATCTGGATTGGGTTTCTAGCGTTCAGATTAACACATCTGCGATCGAAAGACGCGCAAAAACATTACCCGGCCGCCGCTCGGTCAAAAAAGAATATCAGGCCGCATGGTTGCTGAAGGCGATTTCTTTGATAGACCTCACGACGCTCTCTGGCGACGATACAAAAGGGCGCGTTCGCAGACTATGTGCAAAAGCGCGCCAACCTTTAAGCGCCGAAATAGTCAAAAGGCTTGGTGTTGAACCCATCACGACAGGCGCAGTATGCGTTTATCACGAAATGATCGAAACAGCGGTTAAGGCGCTTAAGGGATCCGGCATTCCGGTTGCTGCGGTCTCTACCGGATTTCCCGCAGGACTGTCGCCCTTTCACCTGCGCGTCGCCGAAATTGAAGAGAGCGTTAAGGCCGGGGCGGCAGAGATCGATATTGTGATTTCGCGTCGGCATGTGCTGACCGGAAACTGGCAGGCGCTTTACGATGAGATGCGCACATTTCGCCAAGCTTGTGGAAACGCGCATGTCAAAGCCATTTTGGCGACGGGTGAGCTTGGCACATTGCGCAATGTCGTGCGCGCCTCGCTCGTCTGCATGATGGCCGGCGCTGATTTCATCAAAACCTCAACCGGCAAGGAAAGCGTCAATGCCACCCTGCCTGTCAGCCTTGTTATGATCCGCGCGATCCGGGACTATTTTGACCGCACGGGTTTTCGCGTCGGTTACAAACCTGCAGGCGGCATTTCAAAAGCCAAGGACGCAGTGACCTACCTGACCCTTATTAAGGACGAGCTCGGAACTCGCTGGTTGCAGCCCGATCTTTTTAGATTTGGGGCCTCGTCGCTTCTTGGTGATATCGAACGCCAGCTCGAACACTTTGCCACCGGCCGCTATTCCGCAGCCCACCGCCACGCGATTGGATAATCACATGAGCATTCAGGATATTTTCGAAAGCATGGACTACGGCCCTGCCCCCGAAGCAGCAGGTGAAGCGCTGGCATGGCTGGTAGATCGTGGCGATACCTTTGGCCATTTCATCAACGGTTCGTGGACCGCGCCTGGCAAAGGGTTTGAAAGCCGCAATCCGGCGACAGGTGAAACACTTGCCATGCTATCGCAGGCAAGTGCCGATGACGTTGATGCCGCCGTTTCTGCCGCCCGCAAAGCACAGAGAAAATGGACGCGGCTTTCGGGGCATGAACGCGCGCGCTACCTCTATGCAATTGCGCGGCTCGTGCAAAAATACAGCCGCCTGTTTGCCGTTTTGGAAACGCTGGACAACGGCAAGCCAATCCGTGAAAGCCGCGACATCGACATTCCGCTGGTCGCGCGGCATTTCTATTACCATGCGGGCATGGCCCAATTGATGGAGGCCGAACTGCCCGATGCCGAACCGCTTGGTGTGTGCGGCCAGATCATTCCGTGGAACTTCCCGTTGCTGATGCTGTCGTGGAAAATTGCTCCAGCGATTGCAATGGGCAACACGGTTGTGCTGAAGCCGGCTGAATATACCTCGCTCACAGCGCTGTTGTTTGCTGAAATCTGTCAGGAGGCCGGGCTACCAAAAGGTGTTGTCAATGTCGTAACCGGTGACGGTGCTGTTGGCGAAATGATTGTCAATCATCCCGACATCGACAAAATCGCCTTTACCGGCTCCACCTCTGTTGGGCGCAAAATTCGCGAGGCGACAGCCGGGTCTGGCAAGGCGTTGACGTTAGAGCTTGGTGGTAAATCACCCTACATCGTTTTTGACGACGCCGACATCGACTCTGCTATTGAAGGGTTGGTTGATGCGATTTGGTTTAATCAGGGACAGGTTTGTTGCGCCGGATCACGCCTTTTGGTGCAGGAAGGAATCGCTGACCGATTCTATGCAAAGTTGAAGACCCGTATGGATGGGCTTCGCATTGGTGACCCGCTTGATAAATGTATCGACATCGGTGCGATCGTTGATCCGATCCAGCTTGAGACAATTACCAGACTGGTCGATGAACACGGGGGTGAGGGCGAGGTGTATCACGCCAACAGTGCCCTTCCTGAAACGGGGTGTTTCTACCGTCCAACACTGATTACCGGGCTTCACACCTCAGCGTGGCTTATGCAGGAGGAAATATTTGGGCCTGTATTGGTCGGCACAACTTTCAGAACGCCGAAAGAAGCTGTCGAATTGGCCAACAACACCCGCTACGGCCTTGCCGCGACTGTCTGGACCGAGAATATAAACCTCGCGCTTGATATCGCCCCAAAACTTGCCGCTGGCGTTGTCTGGGTGAACGCGACCAATCTGTTTGACGCTGCTGCAGGTTTTGGCGGGGTTCGTGAAAGCGGCTTTGGTCGCGAAGGTGGCTGGGAAGGCCTTACGGCTTACACCCGTCCGAAGACAAAAACGAAGACCCTCGCTCCTATTTCACCTTTTGCTGAGGGTAAGGATTTAGCACCTTCCGATGGTCTAGACCGAACAGCAAAACTCTTCATCGGCGGCAAACAGGCCCGGCCTGACGGCGGCTATATGCAAGCAATCTGGACACGGCAAGGCGGGCTTCTGGGTCACGTAGGTATCGCCAACCGGAAAGATGTGCGAAACGCGGTCGAAGCCGCGCACAAGGCCAGCGGATGGGGAAAGACAACGGGGCATCTACGAGCGCAAATCCTTTACTACATCGCTGAGAATCTCTCGGCTCGTGCAAAAGAATTTGCTGACCGGATCGACGCAATGACCGGTAAACGTAGCGGTAACAAAGAAGTTGAGGCTTCTATCAGCCGTCTGTTCACCTATGCTGCCTGGGCCGATAAATACGATGGTCAGGTACATGGCGTTCCGATCCGGGGGGTCGCATTGGCGATGCATGAACCCGTAGGGGTCATCGGTGCACTATGCGCAGACGAAACACCCTTGCTGGGCCTGATTTCCGCCATGGCGCCAGCTATGGCCATGGGCAACACATCGGTGCTGGTTGCATCACAACCTTTTCCACTAGCATCAACAGATTTCTATCAGGTTTTGGAAACATCGGATGTACCAGACGGAGTCGTAAGCATTTTAACTGGCGACCATGTAGAGCTTTCCAAAACGCTCTCTGATCATCTGGATGTCGATGCAGTCTGGAGCTTTTCCTCGACCGATCTTTCAGCCGATATTGAAAAACGCTCAGCGGGCAACCTGAAACGCACTTGGGTCAACAATGGCCAAGCACGAGATTGGTTCAGCACTGACGGTGAAGGGCGTGAATTCCTGCGACAGGCTACCGACGTTAAGAACGTCTGGATACCCTACGGCGAATAGAACACGCGCACGCTGTCTAGTTAACTGCCGCGATAGGTTGAGAAACTGAAAGGCGAAAGCAATAGCGGCACGTGGTAGTGCGCGGCTTCTGACATGCCAAACCGAATTGGGATCAGATCAAGAAACCGCGGGTTTTCCGGGGGCGTGCCACAGGCATCCAGATATGCACCTGCGTGGAACACCAGTTCATAGGTACCTTTTTGGAACTCATCAGCTGGCAAAATCTGACTATCGGTGCGCCCGTCGTCATTTGTTACGACGGACTTCAACAAAGAACGCGCCTCGCCTTCGATGTGATAAAGTTCAATCTTCATCCCCGCCGCCGGACACCCAAGTGCAGTATCCAAAACATGTGTTGTCAAATAGCCTGACATTCCGACCTCGCCATTTCTGAACTCATCATCATTGTTTTTTGTCTAAGTCAGTAGCTTTCGGAAAGCCATGAAATGCGGAAACTGTTTAGTGTATTTTTTGAAGATCAGGGTTATTCTTTTGATATATAGAGAAATAAATATCTAACTCCGCATTGGGGACAAACCGAGTGAACAGATACCCGCGTGACATGCATGGCTATGGCCAAACCCCACCAGACCCGAAATGGCCTGATGGCGCAAAAATCGCTGTCCAGTTTGTTGTGAACTATGAAGAGGGCGGAGAGAACAACATCCTTCATGACGATCCTGCCTCCGAGGCGTTCCTTTCTGAAATTGTCGGCGCAGCCCCATGGCCCGGACAGCGCCACTGGAACATGGAATCCATCTACGAATACGGTGCACGTGCCGGATTCTGGCGTCTTCACCGCCTGTTCACCGAGACGGCGATTCCGGTAACTGTTTACGGTGTTGCAAGCGCGCTTGCCCGCTCTCCCGCGCAGGTCGCTGCGATGCAGGACGCCGGTTGGGAAATTGCCAGCCACGGTTTAAAATGGATCGAATACAAAGATGCGAGTCCCGAAGTAGAACGGGCAGATATGATAGAGGCGATACGCCTTCATACCGAAGTGACCGGAGAGCGCCCACACGGTTGGTACACTGGCCGCTGTTCGATCAACACCGTGGATATCGTTGCCGAGGAAGGTGGGTTCGACTACATCGCCGACAGCTATGCAGATGACCTGCCCTATTGGGTACGTGTCGGCGAGCGGGATCAGCTTATCGTCCCCTATACCCTTGATACCAATGACATGCGGTTCGCGACACCACAGGGCTTCAACTCTGGCGATCAGTTCTTTGCCTATCTGTGCGACAGTTTCGATGCTCTTTATGCCGAAGGCGAAGCCGGTCAAGCAAAGATGTTATCTGTTGGTATCCATTGTCGACTGTTGGGCCGACCAGGCCGCATTCAGGCACTGAGAAAATTTATCGACTATGTCAAGGGTCACACCGATGTCTGGTTCGCACGCCGCCTCGATATTGCGCAGCATTGGCATACCCACCACCCGGCACCCACCCCCATCACACGCCCGTCGGACATGGATCGTAACTCCTTTGTCACCGCTTTTGGGAGTATCTTTGAGCATTCCCCGTGGATTGCAGAACGTGCCCATGATCTGGAACTTGGCCCGGCCCACGACACCGCGGTAGGCATACACAGTGCGCTTGCACGCATGTTCCGATCCGCCAGTGACACTGAACGCCTTGGCGTTTTGAAAGCCCATCCTGACCTTGCCGGTAAACTGGCCGAAGCAAGACGCCTGACTGAAGAGTCAACCGAGGAACAAGCCGGGGCCGGTTTAAACATGCTGACCGATGAGGAAAAAGCAACCTTCACCGAATTGAACAACGCGTATACATCGAAACATGGGTTTCCCTTCATCATCGCGGTCCGCGACAATACCAAGGCGAGCATCCTTGCAGCTTTTAAGCGCCGCTTGGGAAACGATAGCGAAACCGAATTTGCAGAAGCGTGCAAACAGGTCGAACGGATTGCGCTGCTGCGTCTGAAGTCGCTGTATCCAGAATGAACGCCGTACACCAAACTCTTCGAACAGAGCGTCTTACGCAAAAGGCATTTGCCAAATTTGGTGATGTTCTGGACGCTTCGGGCGAAGCCGATATAGTAATCAATCAAGGCAACTGCGGGCGCTATCATGACCGGGCACAGCTTGATATTTTAAATGGCCGCGCCGGTATCAGTGTGTTTAAGGCAAACCCGCGCAGCCTGCCCCATCTGCTTGATGTGGTTGAACGCCACCCTGAGGGTTCACAGGCATTCCTGCCCATGAGTCTTGACCCGTTCTTGGTTATCGTTGCACCTGACGAGGGCGACAAACCCGGCACCCCCCGCGCTTTTATCACGGCACCCGGTCAGGGTGTGAATATTCACCGAAACATCTGGCATGGGGTCCTGACCCCGTTGTCTGAGCCTGGTTTGTTTGCTGTCGTCGACAGAATTGGAGATGGCGCAAACCTACAGGAACACTGGTTCGAAAAGCCCTGGCTTGTTGAACGATAGATCCGAGCCGCCAGAACAAGAAGCGGCAGGAAAAAGGGACAGTCTATAGGGAGGAAAACCAATGGCTGACACGTCACTCGGAACCGCAGCACAGCTACGCGACCCGAACTACACCCCACCACTTATAAAAGCGATACCTCTGGGTATTCAGCATGTGCTGGCGATGTTTGTTTCAAACGTCACACCTGCGATCATAATCTCGGGCTTCGCCGGTTTTGGTTATGGTTCAGACGCTGGCGCGCTCGGCTTTCCGGACATGACCTATCTGATCCAGATGTCGATGCTGTTTGCGGGCATAGCGACCCTGTTGCAGACCATCACTCTGGGGCCTGTTGGTGCTGCTTTGCCCATTGTTCAGGGAACGTCCTTTGCCTTTATTCCCATCATGATCCCACTTGTTGCGGGGAAAGGTACGGAAGGGCTTGCCGCGCTATTTGGAGGGGTTGTCGTCGGAGGGCTGTTTCACGCAATGCTAGGCACGGTCATCGGTAAAATCCGCTTTGCGCTGCCTCCGCTTGTGACGGGCCTTGTCGTTATGATGATTGGTCTGGCCCTGGTAAAAGTTGGCATCGAATATGCAGCAGGCGGCGTACCTGCCAAACAGTTTGACAAGCCCGAGTATGGCAGCCTGCTGAATTGGAGCGCTGCCAGCGTTGTTATCTTTGTAACGCTGGCCCTCAAATTCTACGCACGCGGAATGCTCGCCGTGTCAGCGGTGCTGATTGGTATCTTCATCGGCTACCTCTATGCGCTTATGATGGGCATGGTGACCTTTGAGGGTATTTCCACATCATGGGGGCACGCGCAGGCAATCGCATTCCCCAGCCCTTTCAAATACGGGTTCGAGTTTTCGTTTGCGGCGATCATCGGGTTCTGCCTCATGGCGTTTGTCTCTGCCATTGAAACCGTAGGCGACGTTTCCGGGATCACCAAAGGTGGCGCCGGACGCGAGGCAACAGATAGGGAAATACAGGGCGCTACCTATGCTGACGGTTTCGGCACTGCGTTTGCCGGTATTTTTAGCGGTCTTCCGAACACTTCGTTCAGCCAGAATGTTGGCCTGATTGCCATGACCGGCGTGATGAGCCGCACGGTTGTGACAATCGGTGCTTTCTTCCTGATCATCTGCGGGCTGATCCCCAAGGTTGGCGCGTTGATCCTGACTGTTCCGATCGAGGTGTTAGGTGGTGGTGTGATAGTCATGTTTGGCATGGTGGTTGCAGCCGGTATTTCGATGTTGTCTGACGTTCACTGGAACCGCCGCAATATGGTTATCTTTGCAGTCGCAATTTCGATCGGCCTTGGCTTTCAGCTTGAAGCGATGAACCTTGCGCCGGGCGCGCCGAATGCGCTGCAACAACTTCCGGATGCCATCCGCATTCTGGGGGCCTCGGGCATCCTTCCAGCGGCGCTGATCGCGATCATCCTGAACCTCATCTTGCCAGAACACCTGTCAGATGAAGCGACAGAGGAAGTCTCCGGCGGCATGACCGGTCATGGAGAAGGGTCTTTGGGGGAATAAGGTTTTGAAACCTGTAAATTTTCGCCCCATGATTGAATCTACTCTGGAGTGAATGAAAGCGAAGCCCCGCAAAGTTTCCTTTGCGGGGCTTGAATTACAGTGGCCAGATTTGGTTAGATATTTCGATCCTAACTTTTCAGCCAATCTACCATTGCATCCGAAAATCCACTCAGGAGCTGGCCCACGTCTTTTCCGTTTTCCGAATGCGCGGCATTTCGGCCTAAACTTATAAGGTTTCCAATTATTGGGTTACCACCAATAGAAAATTCCGTGTTCTTAGCCTGATCCCAGTAACCGACAGATCCGTTTGGTTGAAGTAAGTTTCCACTGGCGTCAACAATACGCACCGTAGCTTCGATTTGGTTACTGCCTCCGAATGTACGAGCACCTGCGGTTTTGAGACGCATTGACGAAATACTTATAAGTGCGGTAGCTGAAATATCACCACCCTGAACAGCGCCCAAAGTTTTCTCAAGTTCCGCTTCCAAAGCTGCAATTCGAGTATCGTCCTCTTCAAATCGACCTTGAGCAGCACCTTCAATTACAGTCAACTGAACATCATTGATCGTAAAGGCCTTTGGCTCTGGCTCCGGTTCTGCTCCCGTCTCTTGCGCGGCGCCGCAACTAGACAAGGCAAATGCACAAACAAAACCAAGCATGGCACGTCGCGAAAAAATTTTCATATTGTTAAACCCACCCTTTTTCTTCTTTAAGCTGATATCAACTCAATTCGCCTATGTAGAAGATTTTGACAAGCGTTTAATATTTATTATTAATATTTTTTTATTTGAAACTTAACACACGTTTTAGATGATTTCTAAAGTGAACGGGATCTCGAATACTAAAAAGAGATAGGGACTCTGGTTGACGCACAGAATCTAGGAGACATCCAAAACGACAAAAAAGGAAACCTTACAACCACTATCGGCGAGGCGCTACAAAATCACATCCAGACCCCTCAAAAACACTTGTATCGACACGACCACCAACAAGTGCAGCTCTGAAGGTACAATTACCGCCATCACTTTCTGCGGTATAGCCAGTTGAAACCTGGCCACCTGTATAAGAAGAATATTGTTTTCGTGATCGTCTACTAATGAAAGAGCTTCGGTGTTCCCAAACTGCGCTATCTCTGGTTCGTGAAACGGGTGGTCCAATATGTTTGGAAACCTCGGCAACTGTCTGCCCTTTAAAACGGTTATTCCAAGCTTCAATTTCTTCTTCTGACATTCCGCAACCTGATACAAGACTCGCGAAAATTAGCAGGGCTAGAAATTTGTATCCCATCATTCATCGGGCTCCATAATAAATTGGTTTCCAGGTGAAGATCAAAACATCTTCGATATCTGAGCGCGAAAGTTTTCCAATCGAAAAGACGGTAATAGTGTCCGTGGACTTTGGATTGGTTCTCTCTGCAACCTCTCAAAAATCGATTAAAACAATCTAATCTCAATTACTACTTAAGATTGTTTAAGGGAAATACTTAGAAGGTTGCAACAGGATTTTTGAAATCCCGTTTCTGCGTGTTCTTTGACAAATGCAATTGTGTGACAGAGCCCCTGAAAGTCCCAACTTTGATATCAGGACTTTCTATTGCCCGCCCATTAGCCGCGCCATATCAAGCATTCGGGTGGAAAAACCCCATTCGTTGTCATACCAACCAAAGACCCGGAGCAGCCCGCCGACTGAAACAGACGTTTCAAGTCCTGACATGACAATCGATTCAGGTCTTGCACGCAAATCGGTCGAGACTAAAGGTTGCTCGATCCATCCGATGATTTCAGAGTTTTGTGCCGCCTCGGAAAGCAGCTTATTCACCGCTGCAACACTTGCTGGTTCGCGGGTTTGAATCGTCAGGTCAATCGCGGAAACACTGGCTGTCGGCACCCGAACGGCACGCCCCTCCAGACGTCCGGCGAGATGCGGCAAAACTTCATCGATCAGACGCTGCGCACTCGTCGTTGTTGGCACCATGGACAACGCGCCAGCGCGGCTTCGCGCAAGGTCGCCGCGTGGTTTATCAATTGTCGGCTGGCTTCCGGTGTAACAATGGATAGTCGTCATATGACCACTAACAATGCCAAATGCTTCATCCAGAATTTTCATAAGCGGCGCGAGCGCATTTGTTGTGCAGGATGCGTTTGAAATGATCTTGTGGTCACCAATCTGACCTTCGTTTGCGCCAAGAACAACAGTTCGGTCCGCGGCATCAGAGGGTCCGGAAATCAGAACGGTCTTAGCGCCTGCTTTAAGACCGCGTTCGGCAACCTCACGTGTATTGGCCATGCCTGTGCATTCCAGCACAAGATCAACACCAGTCAGGTCAAGTTTGCTGATGTCTGATTCCGCGCGGAACGGGATCGCACGGCCATTCACACACAAAACACCCGGCTCGGAACTTACCGTTCCGTCAAAGGGACCAAAAACGCTATCGTATTGAAACAGATATGCGCAAATATCCAACGGCTCGAGTTCGTTAATGCAAACAACTTCAAAGTCCTGCCCTGCCTTGCCTTGTTCGACAATTCGCAAAATGGTCCGGCCAATCCGGCCAAATCCGTTTATCGCAATGCGTAGCCGCTGCGCCATTCTGGGCCTGCCTTCTTTGCTGGTCTCGGTCTTCGCCGCAATTCACGGGATTCTTCAGGGCATTACCAGCGCAAAATGCACACAGATCCAGAATTAAAAATCAACGACAGTGGCAACGCCCTTCTCAACCGCAAGATCAACAACCTTGGACGCAACGGCGAGGTCCTGCAACCCAACACCAGTTCCGTCAAACAAGGTCACTTCATCCTGTGATGATCGGCCCGGATGGGTACCGTTGATCACCGCACCAATTTCGACAATATCACCTTCACTTTTCGTCCCCGCAGAAACAGCGTGCTGACACTCTCCAATTGTCACTGCCTGCGCAATCTCATCAGTGAAAACCGTGGCACGTGCGACAAGTGCTGCCTCGACCTCTTGCTTGCCTTTGGTGTCGGTCCCCATGCAGGCGATGTGCGTTCCTGGTGTGACCTGAGCATCCATCAGGATTGCGTCAAAGCTTGAGGTAATTGAAATGATGACATCCGCTTCCGCTCCTAGTCTGTTCAGATCAACAGCTTCAAAGGGCAGGTCTAACTCTGTTGCTGTTTCCGCAAGACGTGACAGCATTTCAGGATGCAGGTTCCAGCCTATCACCTTTTCAAAATTACGTTGCTCTACCGCTGCGCGCATCTGAAAGGCCGATTGGTGACCTGCACCGATCATCCCCAAAACCTTGGCATCGGCACGCGCCAGATGTTTGATCGACACTGACGACGCGGCTGCCGTGCGCAACGCTGTTAAAAGATTACCACCAACAACCGCTTTTGCTTGCCCGGTGTCGGCATCAAACAAAAACACGGTCGATTGGTGATTTGTCAGACCCTTGGCTTCGTTTCCCGGCCAATATCCGCCAGATTTAAGACCCAGGGACAACCCGGCCCGGTCAAAGCCGGATTTAAAACCGTAAAGCGCATCGGCATGACCTATGGCTTCTCGGATGACCGGAAAGTTGTAAGCGTCTCCGCGTGACATTGCAGCAAAGACCGCTTCTACCGCATCAAAAGCTTCGGCCCTGCCAAGTAGACCAGCAATTTCTTTCTCTGGAACAATAATCATTTGGTTTCTCTTTTCATCGAAGGAAAATCGGCGAGGCCAGATCGCTCTGCCCCGCCAATCCGGGAGACTTCTTAATATGCTTTTCCACGCGCAGAAACTGGCCAGAGCACCTCGACCTTCCCGTCACGCACGCCAACATACCAGTCATGCACATTGCAGGTTGGATCACAGTGACCGGGTACGAGTTTCAGCTTGTCATTGACTTTGAGCGCTCCGTTCGGGTCCGAAATCACGCCATGTTCGTCCGAGCATTTAATGTATTCCACATCATCGCGGCCATAGATGTAGGGCAGCCCGCTATCTACGGATTGCGCTTTCAGACCAGCGTCACATATTGCCTTGTCCGCTTTTGCGTGGCTCATCACGCTTGTCAGAATAAAAAGTGCGTTTTCAAATTCTGAAATCCGCTCCCCGTTTTCGTCGTGGATCGTTTGATAATCCGCGTCCATGAACGCGTAAGAGCCACACTGAAGTTCGTTAAAAACGCCTGAGGTACCTTCGAAATAGTAACTACCGGTACCACCACCGCCGACAATGTCACACTCCAGTCCCTCGGCTTTCAGCATGCCTACAGATCGGCGCACCATATCAACTGCGATGTCGATCTTCGCTTTCCGGTCCTCAAAGTTTTGCATGTGTTGCATTGCGCCCTGATAGGCCTGAATGCCCGAAAACTTAAGGCCCGGTGCAGCGTCAATTGCTTTTGCCAGATCGACCACTGGCTGACCTGCCTGCACGCCACAGCGACCTGCACCACAGTCAATTTCAACAAGGCATTCAATTTGGGTACCATGTTTTTGCGCTGCCGCTGACAGATCCGCGACATTTGCCAAATCATCGACACAGCAAATGGTACGTGCACCGAGCTTTGGCATCCGCGCCAAACGATCAATCTTTGCAGGATCACGCACCTGATTGCTTACCAATATGTCCTTGATACCGCCACGGGCGAACACCTCTGCCTCTGACACTTTTTGGCAACAAACACCGCAAGAATTGCCCAGCTTTTCCTGCAGCTTCGCGATATCCACCGATTTGTGCATTTTCCCATGAACACGGTGCCGCACACCCATTTCCTTGGCGAACTGCCCCATCTTTTTGATGTTGCGTTCAAGTGCGTCGAGGTCGACCACCAGACAAGGCGTCTGAATATCTGCTTCATCCATGCCCGGAAGGGCGGGAACGTCAAAACCAACCTCAAGGTCTTTGAAATTTGTAGGCGCGTTCATTTGATCTCTCCCTATTCAGCTGTTCATCCAGGGCAAATTGTCGAGATCGACATTTCCACCGGTAATGATGACGCCCACACGTTTCCCCGCGAAGGTGTCATTATTTTTCAGGATGGTCGCCAGCGGCACAGCGCTGCTGGGTTCCATAACGATTTTCATTCGCTTCCAGATAAGTTTCATTGCATCGACAATTTCCTGCTCGCTCGCTGTCAAAATGTCGGTGACGTGGTTAGAAACGAAGTGCCAGGTCAGTTCCTTGAGTGGCACCTTCAAGCCATCCGCTACCGTTTCCGGAGCATCATCAGCGATGATGTGGCCAGCTTTGAGACTGCGATAGGCGTCATCTGCTTGCTCGGGTTCCGCCGCATAAATTTTCACCTCTGGCGCAATGTTCGACAGCGTTAAACAGGTGCCGGATATCATACCCCCACCACCTATTGGTGCGATCACTGCGTCAAGGCCGTGCACTTGTTCCGTCAACTCCCGGGAACAAGTACCCTGCCCAGCAATAACGCGCGGATCGTTATATGGGTGTACAAATTCTGCCCCGGTTTCCTTGACCACTTCGGCAAAAGTCGCCTCGCGGCTGGAAGTCGATGGTTCACATTCTACAATCCGTCCGCCATAGCCGATAACCGCATCTTTTTTCGCCTGCGGTGCGGTGCGCGGCATAACCACAGTACAGGGTATTCCCCGTCGGCCTGCTGCGTAAGACAAACTCAAAGCGTGGTTGCCCGATGAATGCGAGGCAACGCCTTTTTCAAGCATGTCGTCTGAAAGACCAAACACCGCGTTCGATGCACCGCGCACTTTGAATGCACCAGCTTTCTGAAAGTTTTCACACTTAAAGAACAATTCCGCTCCTGTGAGATCATTCAAAAAAGATGATGTCAGCACAGGTGTGCGGTGAATGTAGGGTTTGATCCGCTCGTGTGCGGTCAGCATGTCGTCAATCGTGGGAATATACATCTGATCCAGATCCTTCATCACGCTGCTGCCTTCGCGGCATTGCCTTTGCTGCTGCGGAAAACCTCTTGAGCCGCTGCAACGCCTGAGCCAAGCTCGATACCCAAACCCAAATCGGCCATGCACATTTCGGCTGTTGCCAAACCGGAGAGCATCATAACATCAGTCAGGCTGCCCAAGTGGCCGATACGGAAAACCTTGCCCGCGACCTCACCCAGACCAACGCCGAAGGCGACGCCGTATTCGTCAGCAGCATGAGTAACAATCCGGGTTGAGTCAAAGCCTTCGGGGGTCCGGATTGCACTGACCGTATCAGAATAGAGGTCTGGGCTTGCGGCACACAAATCCAGGCCCCACGCGTTAACCGCAGCACGCACCCCGTTCGCAATCCGGTTGTGGCGCGCGAAAACTGCTTCTAGCCCTTCGCCTAACAACATTTCGGTTGAAAGTTTCAGGCCGTTCAATAGACCTACAGATGGCGTGTAGGGATATCCATTGTTGGCATAGCCTTTACGCATATCGCGAACGTCAAAGAATGTTCTTGGTAAGGTTGCCGTTTCCAGTGCAGCCATCGCACGTGGGCTAAAACCAACAATTGCGAGTCCCGCAGGCAGCATGAAACCCTTTTGGCTGCCCGTAATTGCGACATCTACGCCCCATTCTTCCATCCGGAAGTCCATTGATGCGATCGAACTGACACCATCAACAAACAGCATTGCCGGGTGGCCTGCAGCATCAAGTGCGCGGCGTACCGCAGCTATGTCAGAGCGAACCCCAGTCGCGGTTTCATTGTGTGTTGCCAGAACAACTTTTATTTCGTGGGCTTTATCCGCCGTTAAAATCTCTTCGTAGCGATCTGCTGGCAGACCCTCGCCCCAAGGCGTTTCGACAATCTCGACATCCAGATTGTGACGCTGACACATATCAATCCAACGCTGGCTGAACATGCCATTGCGTGCGGCAAGAACTTTGTCACCCGCCGACAGCGTATTGCTGATCGCTGTTTCCCAACCTCCGGTCCCTGACGACGGGAAAATGAAAACTTCAGCAGTTTCACTTTTCAGGATTTTTTTTACACCCTTGAGTGCCGGATGCAGAATTTCTCCAAACAGCGACGACCGGTGGTCAAGCGTCGGCATATCAACTGCTTTACGCAGAACTTCTGGCATATTGGTTGGACCGGGAATGAAAACAGGGTTCTGGAAGCTCATATCGCGCCCTCCTATCTATTAGGCTGTCACAACCATAAGCGCGGCCTGCTGATATAACAATTTTTTTGAAATAGTTTTTCAAAATTGTCTTTATCTTATTTTATTAATATAATTCAGATATTTATCTTTTTTCGTTGTGAGAAATAATTTTTCAATTAATTTAGCAGAAATAAAATTTCTCGGAGGAATCATCAAAAATGGCAGAAAAACGCGCGCGTGGGCGCCCACGTGGTTTCAACGAACCAAAGACCCAATCCACCATTCAGTCGCTTGATCGCGCGTTGGATATTCTGGAGCTGCTTGCACGCTCCTCCGGGCTGACGCTTACCGAAATTGCGAACGATCTGGATCAGTCGCCCGCTACGGCCTACCGCGTGCTGATGACACTGGAAAAACGCGGCGTTGTCGAAGCCGACGCTAATACGCAGACGTGGCACATCGGGCCAACCGCGTTTCGGCTTGGTTCTGCATTCCTGAGACGCACTGGCCTTGTTGAGCGGAGCCGCCCGGTTATGCGCAGTTTGATGGAAGCGACAGGAGAAACCGCAAATCTGGGGATTGCGCGGGAAAACAGCATTTTATTTGTCAGTCAGGTCGAGACGAACGAAACCATCCGCGCGTTTTTCCCACCGGGCACCCGTTCGCCTTTTCATGCTTCAGGCATCGGCAAAGCCCTGTTGAGCCAGTACAGCGACCAGCAAATGCAAAAGATACTACGTAACAGTACGCTTGAGCGTTTCACGCCCCAAACCATCACAACCCAGGAAGGTCTGTTGGAAGAACTCGCGTGCATTCGTGCGCAGGGATTTTCCTTTGACGACGAAGAACGCACAAGTGGTATGCGATGTATTGCGGCCCCAATCATCGACGCGTCAGGCGAAGCGATTGCCGGAATATCCGTTTCCGGCCCCACAAGCCGCATGACAAAAGACCAGATCGCGCATATCGGGGAACTGGTGCGCATTGCTGCAGCAGAACTCTCTGCCGGGCTTGGCGGTATCTCAGACTAAAATCTTACTCGCGTGGTTTTGAGCGCCATGTTCCGATCCACGCCATCATCCTGCCCCAGAACCCACGTGCGCTATCCCGAGCTGCGTCTGCCCGTTCATCAACGGAATCCCAAGCCTCAGCCGCGTCATCAAGAACCGGATCAATACGCCTTTCCTTGAAACGCCGCCAGACACGCCACAGCCAGAATATGAACAACACCAAAAGCGTTAGAATTATTATGTTGAGCCACGGAATAATCTGCACATCCGGCCCAGCAATGGCACGAACAGAGACTGCATTTGGGTAGATCGTCATAAATTCATTTCGCCAGCCGTAGTGTCTGATTACAACCCACTGCGGCGCAGCCGACGTCGAAGCCAAATCCCTTGCCTCGGTCTGCAAATTGCTGCTGTCGAGCTTAAAGTAGGGTGGCCATCCCCAACCGGTATCTTCATTCCGGTAGACCATGACCCGGCCATTTTCATAGACAGCATTGATAAAACGCACATCACGGTTCGCAGCCGTATCCGTACCAGTGTCAGGTGAGGCCCAGAAAATCGAGTTTTCACCAAAATCCACGCGCCGGACCTCGGTATCAACAATCCGCACGACGTCATGTTGTGGCAGGGTGTAGTGAAAGAAGCCGAACGTCAGTAACGCCAGAAGGAGGAATATACCCCATTTAATATATCGCATCATATCCTCACATAAAATTCGTAACGTAGATAAGGGCCGCGACAACGATAACAGGCACGACGTAAACCCCAAGGATCAGCTTGCGCCGAAGCGAACTATCGTATCGCGCCAACCCTTCTTTGATAAAAGCATCCCGGTCGCCGGTTTTAACCTCTTCATCAAATTCCGTCTCCAGCTTTCCGCGCCGGATAGACCGCGAGTACCACGATAGGATCACATAAAGCACCGTCAGAACGATAAAGCCGAAAAACGCCAGACGGGCGATTTGAAAAAACATCAGCGTCTCTCTTTCATCACTGCGCCCCAAGGACCGACCAGATCTACAACATCAACCGTTGGCTGTTCCTCTTCCATCGTGGCGTCGGTGCCGAACAATGCCTCGCGCGCACCCGCCTTATCTACCTGATACTCCGTTTCCAGAAAATTCGCGACATAGGTTTTCTTGGCGTCAGACCAGTCAGCATAAGCCGAGTAAAATTTCTCCTTGTGGCAGATAAACAATTGCCGGACATCCAAAGGCGACAAATCCGCAAGCAACCGGTTCACAAGATCACGGTCCGCATGCGGCTTTGCCCGGAGCGTATAGAAATATGCCGGATGGGCAGAATTAATGCGCGGCCATTTCCCTCCGCCCTCTGCCCAGCGCTGAAGGGCTGCCAATCCATGAAACTCCTCTGGCAGGTCTTTACTGTAGGCGCGCGCAAGGGCGCGCAAATCACGGCGGCTGGCGCGGTTCAGGTCTTCGCCCT
The DNA here is from genome assembly GCF_018457175.1 of Pseudohalocynthiibacter aestuariivivens. Classification (GTDB taxonomy): domain Bacteria; phylum Pseudomonadota; class Alphaproteobacteria; order Rhodobacterales; family Rhodobacteraceae; genus Pseudohalocynthiibacter; species Pseudohalocynthiibacter aestuariivivens. The sequence continues at coordinate 342,935 of NZ_JAGFNU010000001.1, read as the reverse complement.
TTTCGGACGCGACAGCGACAATGATAAAATCCATCTTTTGCTGCAAAATCGCGGCGGCGTTGATTCCCGGCGCCTTTACAATTGGTTCAACCAATTCATTGATTTCAAGAAATCTGGCAATCTGGTTCCGGTCTTCAAAGCTGAAAACATAGTCGATCGGTAACTTTCCAAGTTCCGCTTTTTTCCCCGCAGCAATTGCCGCCGGATGCTCAACAGCGCGAAAAACATATAGCCCGCCAAAATGTTTGGTCCAGAAATTATCCTGCCGAAATGTTACTGACTTCAGGCGGATCGGTTGGCGTGTTACGTCACCCGTTTTCTTGGCAAGCCCGATCATCTCGGCAATCAGCAGATCGTCCCACCATGCCTCGTCTTCGCGCCTGAATCGCTCAATCAGTTTGGTCAGCTTTTTCGCACCAGCAACATGTGCCTTGGTGGTATCCGCCTCAATCGCAATCTGGCGAATATCAAACAGTTTTGCAGGTTCAGAGACGTCATAGACAGAGTTCAACAATTCCCCTGCAACCGCGTCACGTGCCGTCAGTGCAAATAGCTGTGGCTGATTATCTTCAATAAACTGTCGCAATATCCCACGCGAGGTAGAGAATTGCGCATTGAGCAGTGGCGCCGTTTTCTGCTCCGTCGTCAGTAAAATGAACTGCCGGTTGCAGCCGCCTTGATTGAGGTAAAGATGATCGCCCAACTCATCCCCGACTTCCGGCGAATAACCGGAGATATCGATGTGAAAGTCGACCAGCTTTGTGCGCTTTCCCGTCAGGCTTTCGAGCGCGCGGTTGTACCGCTCCACCAAAGCAGGCGACGTCACCTCAACGAGGTTGCCGAACATTAGACCCTTTTCGATGAGGCGTTTCATTTGCTTTCAGGGCTTTCAAAAAAAATAGGTGTTAATCTTTCGCTGTAGTTGCCGACGAATTCAATTGGAACCCAGTAAACTCTCTTTCTTGCCTCGTTACGATCAAGCGGCTTGAAAACAAGAGAATTTGTGAAGTTTGCATGCGTCTCAGCTAACCAGCGGTTCGCAGCAATGTTCCAATCGAGCCATTGTCCGAACAGTCGATCTCGCTCCTGTTTTGTGGAGATTTGCTTCCACCTTCTGTTTAGGCGAGCATGAAACATGACCTCTTCGCCAAAGGGGTAAAAACAATTTCCATTTTGCCGGTGAAGATACATTTTACAGTCAGCAGAGTTATGAACACTAGAAAGGTTCTTTTTTGCTGCCTTGAAGGAATAATGATTGGTCGCTTCGTTCCGAATATCACGCGCCACCTCAAATCCTTCACCGACGCTAATCTCTTTGAGTCTTTCGAGAGCCGCGTCAGCTAACTCTTTCAACAGTTCATCTGAAGTCTCAGGTTTCTTTCCACCAAACCTCAAGAATTGTTCGATTTCAAATAGGCGTGAACTCCAGCTACGAATGATCATGAATCGATGTACGTTAGAAGCACTGTCAATCGCCTTTTCGCCCAAATACTCGTGAGATTGGCAAAGATATATGCGAGACAATGCGTTCGTTTCGCTCACTGCATAACTAAGAACTGCTATTGCGGCCAGATGATCGTTCGGCAATTCTTTCAATTCCTCCCAAGAGAGGCTTATCTCATCCAAATGGACTAAGGCTTTTTTATCCACTCTTCCCCTCCAGATACCGCCGCTTGGCCTCTTCCATTCGGCCCATTTCCCGAACGGCGTTCTCAATTGCAACCTCATCCGATTTATCTGCATAACGGAACTCGGAATCCGCGTAGCGGTTGATCTCTTGTATCACCATCTCAACCGTTATCGGCTGGCGCATATCGTTAATCATACCCAGCTTTTCGTCATAGGGTTTGAACAAAAACAGGTCCGGGTTTTCCATCCATTCATCCGGCAATTCAAAATCCATCGCGCGCACCTTTACGGCGTCTGTGATGTTCTTGATCGCGCGGCCAGTGAACCGCGGATCAGCCTCCTGAATACCCCTTAGGTACGTACCGAGCTTGGTAATCGTATCAAGCGTCCCAATTTCTTGATGCACTTTTTCAAAGACTTTCAAAAGTCCTTCTTCATGTGGCCGTCCATGCGCCTCAAAGCTTGCCGCAACCGCCTTTTTGATCTCTTGCGCTGCAAACAGATCATGCTTGCCAACAGGGATGTCGTGGTTCTTGCCCATCAGCAGGTACAGAATGTCGATATAGTCGTCCCGGGTCTGCGGGCCATCAACCAGAAAACGTGCCCCGGCCCTTTGGCGCAGCGCGTCATCCACGTTCTCAGGATAGTTCGAGAACATCCCAAAAGTGCAATTGCCACGCACCACCGTGTTGGCCCCGGCAAAACTCTCCATCAGAACAGCCGTGATTTCCAGTTGTCCTGCGCTTGACTGGCGGTCGCCGCGCTTGCCTGCCAACTGATCGATGTCATCAATCGTGCCAAAGCCGATCACATTGGGATCAATGATGTTGTTGATAAATGCCTTGGCGTTTTGCCCGGACTTGCCCTGATAGCTGTCGATATTGTCCGTACTGAGGTTCTGATAGCGAAACGGGTACCCTGCGTTCTGACAATACGCGTTGATCAGGCCGGCCATCATCTGGATCAGCGTGGTCTTCCCGGTGCCCGGTGCTCCATCGCCCATGAAGGTGAAGATAAAGCCGCCCATTTCAGCAAAAGGGTTCAGCTTGCGCTCAAAGTCATAGGCCATGATCATTTTGCTAAGCTTCATAGCCTGATATTTGGCGATGTGGTTCCCCACGACCTCGTTTGGTTTTTTGAAGGTCATTGTCAGGGTCGTGCTCTTTCCCCGCCGTGCGGGGGTGAAGCCGGAAATGGTGAAATCATCCGCCTCGACTCGGTAACTCACGCCACTGAATGGCGCCAGACGCCCGGCGTTTTGTGCGCGCAACGCGACCTTCTCCATCAACTGTTCGCCGTAGGCCATTACCACTGCAATCAGCGTAGGCTCGTCTTTCGCGAATGTTGCGATTTCCTGATCAAGCTCCCAGAGTGCGCCATGCAGCGCCAATTGACCGTTGTCAGTGAGCACTTCTTCCACTTCGCCAATCTCGGCGCTCGTTTCGCCAAGATACGGCGACAGAAGAAACACCAGACCGTTTGCAAAAACATGGGCGGTGACAAGCGCCTCACCGCTCAACATCTCGCTAAACTCGGCAGACTTTGACTTCGCAAGGCTTCCATTCAGGTTCTCGCGCTTTAGCGCGGCAAGCCCGGTTTGCTCGGCGTAGTTTTCACCAACTGCCAGCGCAATCGCGAGCGCACGACGCAACCCCTGCAAAATACTTGCCTGCAAGGGAGACGTCAGTGGGTCTTTCCCATCCGCGCTTTCGATCCGGTCAATCAGGCGCACCCCTTCAGGCCGCGCTGTGGAGCGGGTTACCAGCCCCGGCGTCGTGCTGCGAAACCGTCTGCGCGACCCAATTCCTGGTGATCGTTCCGGTGACGCAGAAACCACTTTCGGTTTCGCAATGCGCGGCGTGTGATCGAAACCTTCCAGCATCAAGGCCGCCGCATCATAATGCTTGCGAATATCCTCTTCCCGCAGTTCCATCTGATCCGACGAAAGGCTCATTGTTTTTCCTCATTCTTTATCCGCTAAATATCCCCGCCGGAGGCATAAAAACTTTCTTGCCTCCGGCGGGGATATTTATGGAAACTGGTAAAGTACATGATCACCTGTAGCTCAACACCCGTCCATTTGGACTGACAACAAACTTACGAACACTTCGGAACCCGGGCGGCGACATTTCATCAAGCACCTGGTAGGGGCGTTGCGGAAGGATAATCGCGCGTTCAGTACGGGTAGCGCCCGTATCCACGCCACGACCTGAAAAAGGATCAAGTGCAAATATCTCGCGTTCAACCGTCCCAAACCATCCGCTGCGCTCTTCGGTGACGCGTTCACTTTCGAGTTCCTCCACAGTCCAGGCCAGTGCCCAGTCATCCCCCACAGGCGCGTTCGCTTTTTCAAGAACTTCACGAATGGGGCCTGATTGGCTGGTGAAGGTCGAAGAATACATCGGGCCAATATGAATACGGCGCAGGCGTTTGGGGTGCAGATCATCAAAGTCTTGATCAAAACCCTTCGCAATGGTCAGAAGTTTCAGCCCACCCATCCCCTGCGCCATCAGATGGCGCTGCGCTTCCGGCCACCGCCGCTGATCTTTTGGTAGTGCCGTCCGGCCGGAATCTTCAACATCCATAAGGTAAATCGTCGGCAGGTTAACCTGGCTATCATAGACCGCCCAATGAACAAGAAAATGTCGCCGTTCGTCGCCGACTGTTCCTTGCCAAAGCGCCTCTGGGTCGTTTTGAGCCCAAAACAGCTCTCCGGTTAGAAGTTCCTCGTAGTAAAGCCGCTGCGACATCGCAAATTGCAGCTTTGTCGGTATCGTCAGTTCGCTCAGAATTTGCCGGATCATATGATCTTTCAACTCTGACGCCTCAGGCATATTGCGCAAATGCCGTTCGGCTTGCTGCGCGTCATTTGCCATTATCAGAAGTTCACCATGCACCGGAAACCCGGATTCCACCCGGTCGATGGTAAGTTCTCCGCCAAGGAGGCCTTCGACTCGACCTTTTAACAAGTACTTGTTCGCCAGCGCCTGAAATGTCCACGAAATACCCTGCAGATAGCGCCCGACAATTGTCATATCCGCCTTGGAAAACCGGCGTTCTTCGTGCATTTCCGCAGCGACGCGGCCCAAATGGCCTGTGATCGCCTCAAACTTCGCGAAGTAACGTCGCGCAAGACGGGCATCTGATAGCTCCGCATGATCCCGTGTCAGGGCTTCTTTCATTTAGGCGCCATACAGGTTTTTGTCATGCTTCTCGATGATCTTTCCAAAGCGTCTGGCGAATCTTTCATCGGCCTTTGCTTTCTGCTCCAGCACTTTGCGCGCGAAAACCATATGGTCCTCGTGTGCTTCCATCATATCGGCCATCCGCTTGTTCGTTGCCGTGCCGATTGCCGCCATTGCGGTTTGCGCTTCCTGATCCGTCTCAACACCAATCTCGTTGATGCGGTGAGCCACATCCTGTTGCTGCGCGGTCTTCAAAGATTTGGTCAGCGCATCATATAAAACCACACGCTGCTTTGTATCTGTTTGCAGCTTGTTGATGAGTACCATCTGTGTCGCCGCCTGGTTTTGCAAAGAGTCAACCCAGGTTTTGCCCTTTTCAATATAACGTTCCAGTGTCTGACTTTTTGCCAGATGCACCTGTTCCTGTTGAACCATCTCGTTGTAACGCGCGTTTAGCTCTGCCAGTTCGGTTTCCAGTTTGGTACGCGCTGCGGCATCCTGTTCGACGCTGATCTTGTTCTCAAGTTCGATAATCTTGGGATCAAGAGCCTGAATATCTGCTTTCATAGCCTCGAGTTCTGACACCGTCATTTCCCGTTCATCAAGCGTATCTGTAAGGTTTTCTTCAACCTTGTCCTTTTGTTCATTCAGAATTGCGAGTTGGCCTTCAAGAAGCTGAACGATAACGTCGGACTTACCAATCAGGTCCTGCAATTTGTCGTCGACACTGGCGCTGCGCATCCGTTCCTGACGCATCGATTCAGATTTCACATCAGAGAAAATGCCAATGAAGCTTTCCATCCCGGTTTTGTTGCGCATCTCATCAAAATCTTTGGAAAAACCAGCCGTCACATCATCCAAACCCATAATGAGTTCAGCAATATTGGCGTTCATCGCTTCGGTGTGGGCATGAACATCTTCGAGCGAGGCATTTTCGATATCGATTGTTATATCATCGCCTGATTTCAACTTGGCGCGGGCAACTTCGATCCTGCTGGTGAGGTCCGAGATTTTCTGCTGGGCTTCGGCGACTTGGTCCTGAGACTCGCGAATTTGGTTATCGAAATCGGCCATGTTGCTCCTCGTTGGTAAATGAATTCAGAGTGATATGAGTATCTCTAGCGGCTTTTTTAAGACGCGTTAACGGGTAAAGCGTCGTTATACCTAGGAAACTGAATAAAAAATACACTACCTATCAACTGGTTTTGTTGGACAGGGCACCATCAGTTTGGAACAGTTACAAGGAACAAAAAGGAGTTTCGTTATTCTGCCCGGTGCAAGAAATCTGATCACCGATGTTGCTGGCCTGCGCGTTGGCAATGCGAGCGATGTGAAAATCAAGACCGGCTGTACGGTTTTGCTGGGCGACAAACCCTTTACCGCAGGCGTTCACATCATGGGGGGCGCCCCTGGCACACGAGAGGCGGCCCTTCTTGAACCCGACAAGCTGGTACAAGAGGTGGATGCGCTTGTTCTTTCAGGCGGCTCAGCCTTTGGTCTTGATGCGGCTTCGGGCGTTGTCGATAGCTTGCGCAAGCAAGGCAGGGGTTTTGATGTGGGTGGTCAGAAGGTGCCGATTGTACCCGCAGCAATCCTGTTCGACCTACTGAATGGCGGCGACAAGAACTGGTCTGCAAACCCCTATTCATCACTCGGCCATGCAGCTTTTGAAGCGGCTGACACGGACTTTGAGCTTGGAACAGTGGGTGCGGGTACCGGGGCAACCACCCAGACTTTGAAAGGCGGGCTTGGCTCTGCTTCGCTGGTGTTGGAAAGTGGTGTAACTGTTGGTGCGCTCGTCGCGGTCAATGCTCTGGGCAGTGCAACTGTTGGCAACCGGCCGCAGTTTTGGGCAGGACCCTTTGAGATGAATAATGAATTTGGCGGGTTTGGGGTGGTGCAAAACTTTGATCCCAGCATTGAACCCAGACCAGAAGCCAAACTTGGCGAAAGCACAACAATTGCAATCATCGCAACTGACGCTTTACTGACACAAGCACAGGCAACCAGGATGGCGACTGCTGCGCATGACGGCATGGCACGTGCTATCGTGCCTTCGCACACACCGTTAGACGGTGATCTGGTTTTTGCGGCCGCAACCGGGGAAAAGCCGCTTTCAGACCCTGTCTTTGACGCTTTGCGTCTGGGTCATGCGGCGGCAGTTTGCCTTGCCCGGGCGATTGCACGAGCTGTTTACAGCGCAACTCCCGCGCCCGGTGACACGCTGCCGTGCTGGTCCGCAATCAGCTCCCCCAGATAGGTTAAGCAAGTGCGAAAAGCGCATTTGTCAGTGAACTTTCAGAATCTGCCAATCCCTCGATAACATTGAAATGATGGAGACCGGGCGCAACTACGACCTCGGCGCGCGGCCATGCGTCGGCCAGCCATTGCGCCTGATCCAGAAAGGCCGGGCGTTCATCGCCGCCAACCCAGACAGTCACAGGAACATCACGAGGGTTTGTTTCCAGCACCGGGCTTTCAGCCGCAGCCTCAGCAGCATCCATCTGAAAATCTTCGTTCATTGTTGTTTTCAGCAGAGGTCGCAAATCGGACAGAGGTGAAATCGGAACCACCCGCTGCAAACGGCGTGACACGTCTTCGCTTAGCACAATATCCTGGCACAGCATTCGCGCAACCAGATGGCCACCGGCCGAATGGCCACTCAGAATGATCGGCCCAGCAACAAGTTCAGCGGCTTTATGAACAGCGCGCGCAATTTCCGCTGTGATTTCAGAGATACGAGCGTCGGGCACCAATGTATAAGACGGCATTGCGACAGCCCAGTCCCGTGCTGTTGCCCCGGCAGCCAGATGGGACCAAAAGGATTTGTTGAAATCGCGCCAATAGCCACCGTGCACAAACACAACAATTCCAGCGGGTCGTCCGGCGGGTAAAAATAGATCCAACAATTCGCGCGCACCTGCACCATACGAAATGTTCAAACGGGCACGGCCAATCGCATGTTCTACCTCGCGCCACTCTCTGGCTTCATCTGCCCAGCGGTCAGGATAGCTTTCCCCATCTTCAATATAGGCCCTGTTTGCATAGGCATCATCCCAATCTGTCATTATAGCGTCCCCTATTTGTGGTATGGACAAGGCTTACCTGTCGTGCTTTGTCAGCGCAATATGATCAAATGGAGGCATTCATGCTCGATTCCGTAACAAATTTAGCAAATCTGCTTAACGATCCGGCCCTTCTCGCGACAAAGGGTTATGTTGCTGGAGAATGGGTAGATGGCGAAAACGGCGAAACCTTTGATGTGTCAAACCCTGCACGCGGTGACGTGATCGTTTCCGTTGCCGACATTAGCCGCGCCCAAACCGCCGGTGCAATCGAAGCTGCGCGCATCGCGCAAAAGAAATGGGCCGCCCAAACAGCAAAAGAACGTGCCGCCATTCTGCGCAAATGGTTTGACCTGATGATCGCCAACGCTGACGATCTTGCAACAATTCTGACGGCTGAAATGGGCAAGCCCCATGCCGAAGCCAAAGGCGAAATTATATATGGCGCCTCATTTGTCGAATGGTTCGCAGAAGAAGCAAAACGCACCTACGGCGAAACCATTCCGGGCCATCAGCCGGACAAACGCATAACGGTAATCAAACAACCAATCGGCGTTGTTGGCTCTATTACCCCGTGGAATTTCCCAAACGCCATGATCACACGTAAAGCTGCGCCAGCTTTGGCGGCGGGATGCGCTTTTGTTGCGCGGCCAGCTGCGGAAACGCCGCTTTCAGCGCTGGCGCTTGGTGTGCTCGCGGACCGGGCCGGAATACCAAAAGGCGTTTTATCCGTCATTCCTTCATCACGCTCGTCCGAGATCGGCAAAGAGTTTTGCGAGAACCCAACTGTGCGCAAACTGACATTCACCGGCTCAACCGAAGTTGGGCGCATCTTGCTGCGTCAGGCCGCTGACCAAGTCATGAAATGCTCGATGGAATTGGGTGGCAACGCACCGTTCATCGTGTTTGACGACGCTGATCTTGATGCTGCGGTTGAAGGTGCAATGATTTGCAAGTTCCGCAACAACGGCCAGACCTGCGTCTGCGCGAACCGCATATACGTTCAGGCCGGGGTTTACGATGCCTTTGCAGAGAAGCTGGCAGCAGCGGTTGCTAAGCTCAATGTCGGCGATGGCCTGACTGCTGGTACAACAACTGGACCACTGATCAATACCGAAGCTGTTGCAAAGGTCGAAGAGCACCTTGCAGACGCTACATCAAAAGGTGCCAAACTAGCAGCGGGCGGGAAATCACATACCCTGGGTGGTACATTCTACGAGCCAACAATCGTAACCGGCGTGACACAAGACATGATGGTTGCACAGGACGAAACCTTTGGCCCACTTGCACCACTGTTCAAATTTGAAACAGAGGAAGAGGTCATCGAGATGGCCAATGACACCATCTTCGGGCTCGCTTCCTACTTCTACGCAAAGGACCTTAGCCGCGTTTATAAAGTGGCCGAAGCTCTGGAGTATGGCATGGTTGGTATCAATACCGGTCTGATCTCAACCGAAGTTGCGCCTTTCGGCGGTGTCAAACAGTCCGGTCTTGGTCGCGAAGGGTCACACCACGGCATCGAAGAATATCTGGAGATGAAGTATCTCTGCATGTCGGTCTGATCGGCTGACCTGACGCAAGTTCATTTCTGCAGAACGTAAGAAAAGGCGCGGTCCCTGGGCCGCGCCCTTTGCTTGTTTGCCAAAAATAATTAAAAATCTGCCAAGGATTGACCTTTGCCATGCGTCATACCCAATGTGATGCGCATGAAAACAAGTGATGAAGCTTTGGCAATTGCAGCAGCAGGCGGAGATTCTTCTGCCTTCTCGCTGCTTGTTGAACGTCACTATGACCGGCTGTTTGGCTTTGCCTTTCGGCTCACCGGTAGTCGCGTTGACGCAGAGGACCTGACACAGGACATTTGCGCAGCGCTACCCGCAAAGCTGAATGGGTTTCGCGGTGCGGCGCGGTTTACCACCTGGCTTTACAGGGTGACCGTGAACGCTGCACATGATCGCCGCCGCCGTATGGCGAGCCATGCACGCGCAGCGGACGGCTGGGGCAACTGGGAAGTCAACCGTCGCGCGGAAAATCGCGAAACGCAACAAGACATAGACTGGCTGACACAGACAATGACAACCCTGCCACCTGACCTGCGCGACACCGTGGCACTGATACTGGGTGAAGAGCTGTCCCAATCCGACGCCGCTGACGTGCTGGGCATATCGGAAGGCACCGTTGCCTGGCGCATGTCCGAAGTTAAAAAATACCTGCGCCGCATTCATGAAAAGGAGGCTCAGTCATGACAGATAAATTTGACGACCTCGACGCTCTGAAAGCCGCACTGCGTGCTGCGACGCCCGCGCCTGACCCCGCTAAAAAAGCGGCAAACCTGCGGATGGCGAAAGAAAATTTCGCTCGCGCCCAAGAATCCACCGATGCTGCACGTCTTACCTCTGATCACCCTGAAACCAAGGGGTTTATGAGAGGAGTAATGTCGATGCTTAAATCAATTTCCATGAAGGGTGCGCTAACCGCCACTACCAGCCTTGCAGCTATCGGGCTTATCGTTCTTGTTTTAGCCCCAGAAAACAAAGGGCTTTTGACGCCACCCGCCACTTTTGAACCCGTTGTTAGTACGGATCAGGACACCTCGCAAAGGGCGCAAGCTGAGCCCGTTGTAGAGCAAGAAATTGCTGCTGTGGAAGAAGATGTGAGTAAGGAACTTCAAGCCCCTTCAAGTACAAGTACCCCCTCACAGACCCAATCACTCTCGGATTCAACCTCTAATTCCGCAGCGCTCGATATATTTGTTGAAGAGCCCTTTATGTCGGAACCCGTCGCTCGAGAATCAGCCCCTATGGGCGGTCTTTTTGCCGCCGCTCCGTTAGCTACCCGCGAACGTAGGGTGGAAGGGTTTGTTGCCGATGCTATTGCGCCTCAGCCCGAAGAAAACACAGAGGCGTTTTCGAACGAGGAAACCAGCCCGCTTCAAATCACGTCGGAAAACCCGGTCTCGACCTTTTCGATTGATGTCGACACGGCCTCTTACTCCGTTGTCCGGTCTTCGCTGATGAATGGTTATTTGCCAGATCCAGATTCTGTCCGGGTTGAAGAAATGGTGAACTATTTCCCCTATGCCTATGCGGGCCCAGAGGGGGATGTTCCGTTCAACCAGACCGTGACCGTACTGCCGACCCCTTGGAACGAAGGCACCAAATTGGTTCACATCGGCATTCAGGGTCAGCTTCCTGAGGCTGAAGAACGCCCACCCCTTAATCTGGTGTTTCTGATCGACACCTCCGGGTCAATGAATCAGCCCGACAAGCTGCCACTACTGATTCAGAGTTTCCGGTTGATGCTGACAGAACTGCGCCCGGAAGATCAGGTTGCTATCGTGACCTATGCAGGCAGTGCCGGGCAGGTGCTTGAGCCAACCCCTGCGTCTGAGCGTGCAACAATAATGGAAGCGCTTAACAACCTCAGCGCCGGTGGTTCAACCGCTGGGCAGGCTGGATTGCAGCAGGCTTATGCCGTCGCCGAAGGCATGTCAAAAGACGGGGAGATTGGCCGGGTAATCCTGGCAACAGACGGTGATTTTAATGTCGGAATTTACGACCCAGATGAATTGAAAACCTATATCGAAGGCAAGCGCGACAGTGGCACCTATCTTTCGGTTTTAGGTTTTGGTCGCGGAAATCTGGATGATGCAACCATGCAGGCGCTGGCGCAAAACGGAAACGGACAGGCCGCATATATCGACACTTTGTCAGAAGCCCAAAAGGTGATGGTTGACCAGCTTTCCGGCGCACTGTTCCCAATTGCCAACGACGTGAAAATTCAGGTCGAGTTCAACCCGGCACAGATTGCCGAATATCGGTTGATTGGTTATGAAACCCGTGCTTTGCGGCGCGAGGACTTCAACAATGATGCCGTTGATGCGGGTGAGATTGGTGCAGGGCATTCAGTGACGGCGATTTACGAAGTAACGCCTGTTGGCTCTGACGCTGTTCTGACCGATGCGCTGCGCTATGCACCTGAACCTGAGACAAACGGCTCTGCCGAGCTTGGGTTTCTGAAGCTGCGCTACAAAACACCGGGCGAGGACGTGAGCCACCTGATCGAAACACCGATTCAGCAAGATCTTGGTATTGTTTCTGAAGACATCTTGTTTGCCAGCGCCATCGCCGGTTTCGGCCAATTACTGAGGAACAGTACTTACATCGGAGACTGGACTTATACTGATGCGATTGCTCTGGCGTCTGACGCACGTGGTGACGACAGCTTTGGGTATCGCAGCGAAGCGGTGACACTGATGCGCCTTGCTGAAACGCTTTCATCGAAATGATGTAGATACAGGGCAATCTAAAGCGACCCGTCGGTGGCAGAGCAGAAAATCCTTTCAAAGGATTTTGCCTCCGGCGGGGATATTTTCAGAATAAAGAAATCAGGTGACGTCTGCGTATCTGTTTACGAAATTCCGCAAAATCGCCTCTGGTGCGTGAACATCTGCTGACCGGCAAAGTTTTATTAGCCGATCCGCGTCTTCAGGTGGAAAGTACCCTCTGTGCTTGTAAATATGAATACGCGCTTCAAATTCCGCGCCATCCGCCTCTGGATGAAACTGGGTTGCATAAATATTTTCTTTGTAGCGGATCATCTGAAACGGACAGGTTGGGGACGACAGCAGATGAGTGCATCCTTTGGGCAATTCCTGCACCGCTTCTTTATGACCAACAAAGGCCCCGAAGTTTTCCGGTACATCAGAAAGCAGAGGATCATTACGACCTTCGTTCGTCACCGAACATTCAGCGGTTCCAACCTCTTCGCCATATTTTTCTTTGCTGACTGTCGCCCCTAAATGATGAGCGAGCACACCAATACCATAACAACATCCAAGAAAGGGAATGTCGTGCTCAATAATTTTTGGCATTGCGCCTAAAACTGCTTGCTCTATCCGTGCTTCTGTTTCGGATTTTTTTTCAAGGGGGTCGCTTACACATCCGGGCCCACCGCCAACGATGATCCCCGAAAAACAATCAAGGTCCAGGTTTTGCGGGATATCCTCCTGATCCAGTCGAATTCTGTGAACTTGATCTTCGCTTAGTTCACCCTTTTTCAGAAAGGCTGCAAATTCACTGTCAGAGGCTTCCGGTTCAGGGCGCAGTTGCAGGATCAGAAAAGGCTTCATAGGAATTAAAATTCTCAGATTGGATCAACTTTTCGTTCCTTACCACAGAGATCAGGGGCTTGGAACGCATCAAAAAAGACGCGCCGCGAAACGGCGCGCCTTAACAACAATTTAAAGCACTAGATTACTCAGCTGCTTCGAGCACTTTTGCACCTGACGACGCAATTTCGATACGGCGCGGCTTCAGGGCTTCGGGCACTTCGCGGATCAGATCGATATGAAGCATTCCATCAACGTGGCTCGCACCTGTGACACGCATATGGTCTGCAAGATGGAATCGCCGCTCAAACGCACGTGTCGCGATACCCCTGTGCAAAAAGGCCCGCTGCGTTTCATCCTTCTCTTTGCGGGCTGAAACGATCAGTGCGTTGTCACGAACTTCGACATTCAGGTCTGCGTCAGTGAACCCTGCAACGGCCAACGAAATACGATACGCATCATCAGCTGTTTTTTCGATATTATATGGGGGATAGGTTGGTTGGCTTACATCGCTTGTCAAAACACGGTCCATCAAATCAGCAATTTGATCAAAACCGACAGTCGCGCGGTGAAGTGGTGAAAAATCATAAGCTCGCATGGTTATCCTCCTTAGAGCAACAACAGTTCTGCCTTCCACATTGGACAGGCATTCGCATGTAACAGGCCCGACCTTCGGCACCTGCTACACATAAAATATGTCGAAAAAATCGGCTTTCAAGTCCCCTATGGACGTACGAATTTTGCGCCTGATCCTTGCTGCGCGCGGCCTTGGCCGATACGCCGGATAACCGGACCTTCCGGCGTTGGGGGACGCAAATCGTTTTGCATAGCGAGCAGCAATTCAGGAAGTGCACCATCAAGAGAAGCGCCAATCGCCACACGCCTGGTATCAAGCTCTGCTTTAGCAGAAACAACGGATACGATCTTTGGGATGCCATCAACAATTGTGAACACAGGGGCGCCCGAAGACCCGAAATCTACGTCACAAGACATAACAAGTGTACCTGACTGCCGCGCGAGGACAAAGCAGGATTCCTGAAATGCTGGTGTTTCCATACGATCATGGGCATAGGACACAACACCAACCTCATCACCCTTTGAAGGGCGATCATAGGTTTCAAAAGGTACAATTGAACCGTTTCGAATTGGTTGAACCAGCCGAAGCAGTGCAATATCGTTACGCATTTGAGGGCGGCCATCCGGATCGTAAAAATAGTCGGGGTGTACCATTGCGCTTTCCACCCAGCGATAGGCAGAGGCACGGCCGTTGCGAAGCCCGGCCAAAAACTCAATCTGAGTTGCGTCAACCATGCGGTGGGTATGTTTGTCATAAACGCAATGGGCCGCGGTAAGCACCAGATCTGGCGCAATCAACGCACCGGTGCACATGCCACTTCTTCCAATGTTCAATCTTCCGACGGCTTCCCAACCGCGACTGTCATCGCCTGTCATAAGTTGACGCAATGGGCTTGGGTCCTCTGCAAAGGCAGATGTCGAAAAGCTCAGTAAAAATGCAAAAATTGTTAGAAAAACGCGCATGATCTCTCCTATAACCAAGCCACACTAGTGGGTGCTTACGGCAGGATTACGGCAGAAATCTATCTTAGAATTGGCACATTCGGGGGGTGCTTCTTACCCTCTTCGCTGAGAGCCGGGGGCTTGGGGCCGCCTGTCGCCCAATCCAGCAATTCGACTGAATGCACAATCGGAACTTCTGTTCCCGAACCGATCTGCATCATGCACCCGATATTTCCAGCTGCGATGATATCCGGTGTCTTTGCCTCAAGGGTTTTTATTTTTCGTGCTTTCAGTTCTTTGGAAATTTCCGGCTGCATGAGGTTGTAAGTCCCTGCCGAGCCGCAGCAAAGATGCGCATCGGCCGGCTCCAAAACTGTAAACCCAGCGCGTTTCAATAGTGTTTTGGGATACGTTTTGATCTGCTGGCCATGTTGCAATGAACAAGCTGCATGATAGGCAACGCGTAAACCTTTGTCCGCACCTTCAGGCAGATCGAGTTGCATCAGAACTTCGCTCACATCCATCGCCAGTTCCGACACCTTTGCAGCATCCGCAGCCAACAGGTCATTGCGGAACATATGTCCATAGTCTTTGACGGTTGTGCCACATCCGGAGGTGTTGATGACAATCGCATCCAGACCGTCACCTTTCACCTCTGCCATCCATGCCGAAATGTTCTTTGCAGCGGCCTCGTGACTTTCTTCTTCTTTGCCCATGTGATGCACCAAAGCCCCACAACACCCCATTCCGCGCGCAATCACCACGTCGCAACCTAACCGCTGTAGCAGCCTGATGGTGGCATCGTTGATATCGGTATTAAGCGCCTTTTGTGCACAGCCCGTCATAAGCGCGACACGTTTCTTACGCTCCCCGATCGCCTTAAAAACCTGCGGATCATCATTGCGGCTGACTGGCGGAATTTTCTTCGGCGCCATCTCGAGCATCGCTTTAAGGCGCGCATCCGGCATCAAACCAGCGAAAGGTCGTCCGATCTTTGCGCCAAGCAAGGCCAAACGAAACCGCGTTGGATAGGGAAGAATGCGCGCAAGCAACCACCGTAGCGCCCTGTCCGAAAAGGGCCGCTTATACGTCTTTTCAATGTAGGCACGCGCCTGATCAACCAGATGCATGTAGTGCACCCCGGACGGGCAGGTCGTCATGCAGGCAAGGCAGGAAAGACAGCGATCAATATGTTTAACCGTCTTCTCATCGGCTGGCCGGCCAGTTTCCAGCATTTCTTTGATCAGGTAAATCCGACCACGCGGTGAATCAAGCTCATCCCCAAGCACCTGATATGTCGGACATGTCGCGGTACAAAAACCACAATGTACGCAACTGCGCAAAATCTCATTCGCACGCTCTATCGCCGGGTCTTTCATCTGCTCAGGGGTAAAGTTGGTTTGCATTTCGTTCCTCAGAAAAACCCGTCACGCCCGTTGGGACACTTCAATTCAATCAACCCATCAAGCCCGGATTGAAAATTCCGTTGGGGTCAAATTTCGCGCGTAATCCTGCGCTGATTGCGGCCAGCGGGGTAGGTTCCGGATGAAATGTTCCAAGCTGTTTTTTGGTTTTGTCGTCCGCGCGAACGAGCGTTGCATGGCCACCAAATTCCCCGAGACGCGCACGCAGGTCTGTCCCTTTTGGCAAAAGGACCCATACCAGACCGCCGCCCCAATCATACAAAACCCCATCAGCCTCTGCGCGCGCTGCGAGCTCCGGTGCATCGGAAGGTTTGACAGAAATTCGCCAAACATCCCCTTCCTGATTGTGAAATGCTTCAACATCACGCACCCATTTCCAGCCAGCTGTGGTTCTTTCTGGGTCTCTTTCGACCACAGTTTCACCAAAACCACCCAATAATTTCTGCATTTCAGCTAAACGATAGGAAACCGAATTCTCAAAACCCTCCAGCCGGATCATTGTCACCGGATGCCCATCAATCCCCTTCGGCGCATGAGCTGCGCCGGAAACTTCATAAGGTGAGCCTAAGGCCTGCGAAAGTGCGCGCACCGCGTCTCTGTCGCTCAGACCATTTATCAAAACGACACCTGTACTTTCTACTTTCGGCAGCACTTTGAATGAAACCTCGCTCATTGCGCCAAGCGTGCCGTAGCTACCAGCCAAGAGCTTAACCAAATCGTACCCGGTCACATTCTTCATGACGCGGCCGCCGTTTTTGATAACCGTACCCTGCCCATCCACAAATCGAACGCCAAGCAAAAAATCGCGCGCTGCACCAACCTGAATACGCCTCGGGCCGGAAACATTCGCAGCAACGACACCACCAATTGTGGGCGTTCCCTTTGTGCTCAACAAACCACGGTGATCCATAGGCTCAAACGCCAACCGCTGGCCTTCAGCAGAAAGTGCTGCCTCGATTTCTGCCAAAGGAGTGCCTGCCTGCGCAACCATTGTCAGCGCGCCCGGCTCATATAATGTGATACCAGACAGTCCTGACAGATCCAGTAAATCGCTCTCAGCAACGAATCCAACAGCGCGCGTTCCACCACCCCGAATGCGAACGGACTCCTGAACATCCCAGATCATTTCTGCCAGATTTGCTTCATTATCCGGGCGCATTACACACTTCCTTGAATTTCTTTTTCCCGAATACATCCTCGGGGGTGAATTGCCCGTAAGGGCAAGAGGGGGCAGAAAGCCCCCGTCTGTAGCCTAAACAAGGTCTCACGCGGCTCTCCGCGACGCTGTCGACTTCAGTGGAAAAACTTTAGCCGGGTTCAACAACCATTCCGGATCGAACACATCTTTCACCCGAAGCTGAACTTCAATGTCCTCGGCGGTAAACTGATCGTACATAAGGTCACGCTTTTCCACACCAACCCCATGTTCTCCGGTCAGACACCCCCCTGCCTCAACGCATAGCCGCAGAATATCTGCGCCGAATTCTTCGCACAGTTCCAAATCTCCGGGTTTATTCGCATCAAACAAAATAAGCGGGTGCATGTTTCCGTCACCTGCATGGAAAACATTCGCCACATCAAGCCCGTATTCTTTCGACAACTCGCCGATCCTGCGCAGAACGAACGGCAGGCTCGTCACCGGAATTGTTCCATCCAGACACATGTAATCGTTGATCTGACCCATCGCGCCAAATGCAGATTTGCGCCCAAGCCAGATTTTTGCGCTTTCCTCGGCAGATTTACTTTCGCGCAACTCAACAGGGTTATGGCGGCGGGCAATTTCCATGATCAGTCCCAACTGATGTTCAATTTCCGCGCCTGACCCTTCGACTTCAACAATAAGTAAGGCTTCGACATCCGGGTAACCCGCCCCGGCAAAGGCCTCACACGCACGTATGCAAGGCCGATCCATAAATTCAATTGCGACTGGTAAAACACCTGCCTTAATGATGTCACTGACGCAGGCCCCCGCAACTTCGTTACTGTCGAACCCCATCAAGACAGGCCGTGCCCCTTCAGGTTTACGCAATATCCGCAACGTCGCTTCCGTTACAACACCAAGCTGACCTTCGGACCCACAGATCAGGCCCAGCAAGTCCAAGCCACCAGCGTCAAGATGCGCACCGCCAATCTCAACGACCGTGCCGTCCATAAGCACAAGTGTAACGCCAAGCAGATTGTTTGTCGTCACCCCGTATTTCAGGCAATGCGCTCCACCTGAATTCATAGCAATATTACCTGCAATTGCGCAGGCTAGCTGAGACGAAGGATCTGGCGCGTAAAAGAAACCTTCTTCTTCGACCGCCCCGGAAACACTCAGGTTCGTGCGCCCGCTCTGAACCCGTATCGTCCTGTTTTCGTAGTCTGTGTCTAACACTTCATTCAGCCGTGCCACACCCAAAATGACACAGTCAGCAGTTGGCAATGCGCCGCCTGCCAGAGACGTACCAGACCCTCGTGGAACCACGGGGACCCCTTCGGCCTGACAAACCTTTAAAACCGCTGACACCTCTTCTGTGGATGCAGGCAAGACCACGCAGAGAGGCGGGCACTTATAAGCCGTCAGTGCATCGCATTCATAAGCGCGCGTCTCTTCCGGAGCGTCAATCACCGCGTCATGCGGCAGCACTTCGCGCAGCCGCGCCACAATAATTTCCTTCTTAGCCAATATGGCCGGATCAGGGGTCGGCATCTCCATCAGCAGTCTCCAACTCAACACTATAATTGGTCTCAACACTATAATTGGTAATTAAATATAACCAATTTTCACGTCTGGCAAGTAGATTCCCTTAAGACTAGAGTGCAAACATGGAACTTATCGAACGACTACAGTTTTTCAATGCGCTTGATGTTTTCTCCGTTTGCCTTCTTGTCATTGCATGGGCGGGTATTGATCTTCTTATCGAAAACCCCGGTGCTAAACGACCCTCGGTCGCTACATTGATGGCTGACTATCGGCGCGCATGGTTTGAACAACTTATAACACGCGATCCACGCATTTTTGATTCAAATATCCTCTCAATTATGCGGCAGGGCGCATCATTTTTTGCGTCAGCCTGTATGATAGCAATTGGCGGTGGGCTTGCTCTGATTGGAAATACTGAAAGCCTGCTTGGAGTCGCCAGCGACCTGACCCTTCAGGCGGCTCCGGCAATCGTTTGGGAAGTTAAACTATTGGTCATCTTACTTTTCGTTGCCAACGCGTTTCTGAAATTTGTATGGTCGCTCCGTCTGTTCGGGTATTGTGCTGTCGTCATGGCGTCTGTTCCCAATGACCCGACAGACCCAGACGCAGCGGTTCGGGCAGCACAGGCTGCAGAAATAAACATTACGGCATCGCGCAGTTTCAACCGCGGCATGCGATCTATCTATTTTGCCCTGTCGGCCGTCGCTTGGTTACTTGGCGCATGGGCACTCATCGTTGCGGTCGCGATAACGCTGATCATGCTGTGGCGGCGCGAGTTCGCCTCTCATTCACGCACAATTCTTTTACCGTCACATACACAGGACACGTCCAAAGAATGAAATATCTCGCATTGCTCTTGTCACTTGTTGCGACACCTTCCCTCGCAGACGCACCCTCTGTTGAGCAGATCACCGCAACGCCTACAGCATTGGGCTGGACGTTTTCAGTAACACTACGCCACAAAGACACCGGTTGGGACGACTACGCAGACGGTTGGCGTATCGAAACATCTGACGGTGAGGAGCTTGGAATTCGCGTACTGGGGCATCCACATGTTACAGAGCAGCCCTTTACGCGCTCCCAGTCCGGGATCGTGATTCCCGATAACATAACAACAGTCTACATACGTGCGCGCACCAATGTAGAAGGCTGGGCAGAGTCACGGACAGAGTTCAAATTGCCATAGCTCAACTGATCATTTGGAAAGAAGCAATTTCTTCTTCCAAAAATATCCCCGCGCGGAGCGCAAATCTGCACGAAGTGCCAGAAGATGTGGCGCGGAACGCGCCTCAATAATCGTTACCGTCGCCCCTCGCGCAGCCAGGCACCAAGCATAAACGCTGCGGCTAAGAGCAAAGACAGCCACGCCGGCAATAGGGGATGAACAGTCACATCTGTGGTCAGATAAGCGCCGCGTGGGGTCAGACCGACCCAGCCTCGCCCGGCTGCCGGGCGGCCCCAGCGTACATTCCGCAAACCCGGAAGACCCTCTTCAAGCTTAACAACCCCACCTCGGGTCTCGTCAACGACTGGTGCCAGGACATCACCAGTTGCAATCGTTTGCACAAACTCGCGCGGCGCAGCCGGGCCAAGCGCAATGACTGCGTCTTTCGTACCATCCGAAAGACGGTACAACCCAATCTCCGGTCCATCAAAATCAGCTTGGTAGCGTCCTGGGGCAGTTTGCGCCATGGGCACAGTCACAAGTTCGCCACCTGGCGTTGTGATCTCAACATCAGCAGCAGAATCTTCGAGAGTTCGCCGGATAACAGTCATCGATTGACCGCGTGCTTCAGCCCAAAGCGCTTCTTCTTCAAGTTCCGGTTCTTTCATCATCCAATGCGCTAACCTGCGTAGTAGCTCAAGCTGTGGTCCGCCTCCTTCATACCCGCGTGTCCAAAGCCATGACTGGTCCGATGCCAATAGCGCAACACGACCTTCGCCAACTCGATCAAGTACGAGCAATGGTTTATCTTCTGTCCCGGTCATAACGGTTTGTCCGCTTTCGGACGGCTGCAACTCAACGAGCCTGAACCACCTTCCCCATCCGGGACCTGTACCAGGTTCGACGTTCTCCCGTTCCGGGGCAAAAGTCTCGAGCCCTTCGGTTACGGGGTGCCTTTGACCTGTTAGCGAAATCTGTGGTGTAAACCCTTCTTCGATCACCCGTGCCGTTGGTCGCGCAGGCAAAATTTGCGCTAGCGGCGAATGATAAAGACTGTCAGCCGATGCAAAATCAACACCTGCCGCAACCAGAACCGCACCCCCGCGTTCAACGTATCGGCGCACGTTTTCCAGATAAATTTCCGGCAATATCCCGCGCCGCTTGTAACGGTCGAAAATGATAAGATCGAACTCGTCAATCTTCTCCAAAAACAGCTCACGCGTTGGAAACGCAATCAGCGACAACTCGTTCACGGGCACGCCATCCTGCTTTTCAGGTGGCCGTAAAATCGTGAAGTGCACCAGATCAACTGAACTGTCCGACTTCAGCAAATTACGCCATGTACGCTCACCGGGGTGCGGCTCGCCAGAGACCAATAAAACCCTCAAACGGTCTCGCACCCCGTTAATCTGAACGATCGCGGCGTTATTCCGGTCCGTAAGCTCTTCGGGCATTTCGGGTGTGCTGAACTGCAAGGTATTCATCCCGCCATGGGGCAAGGTCAGAGGCAAATCCAGATTTTCCCCAATAGGAATTTCAAATACCTGCGGGTCCTGCCCGTCTATTGAAATGTGCAGATCAGCGGTTTGTCGTATACCCAGAGGCACCGCTCCCTGGTCTTCAATCCTAAGCGTGAGCGTTAGCTGCTCACCCAGGATGGCAAAGGCGGGCGCGTTTTTTACAACAAGCCTACGGTCCCAATCTGTCGCGCGTCCTGACAACAATGCGTGAAGCGGCGCAGGTAAATCAGGTGCGAGTTCAGCATCGTGAATTTGCCCGTCCGTTAGCAGAAACACACCTGCCAACCGATCGCTTGGTATATCTGCCAGGGCCTCAGACAACGCGGCCATCAGCAATGATCCGGTGTCTCTTTCACCATCGAGCAGCGTAGCAACACGCAACTCTGTATCTGCGCGCGCCTCTATGCGTTC
This sequence comes from Pseudohalocynthiibacter aestuariivivens, assembly GCF_018457175.1. Taxonomy (GTDB): domain Bacteria; phylum Pseudomonadota; class Alphaproteobacteria; order Rhodobacterales; family Rhodobacteraceae; genus Pseudohalocynthiibacter; species Pseudohalocynthiibacter aestuariivivens. The sequence continues at coordinate 321,222 of NZ_JAGFNU010000001.1, read as the reverse complement.
TTTCATTCGCTCAAGCGCCGCGGCGCTCTGCTCTCTTCGTTCGCCAATTCCCTGGCTCGCGGTGCTGTCGACCACGAGCAGCACAATATCAGACAAAGCTTCGCGTTCTTCTTGTTGCCAGGACGGGTTCGAAAGAGCCCCGGTTAAAATCAATACTGCACAGCCACGCAACGGCCAGCCCGCCAATCCACGCCAAAGCGCAAAGCAAAGCGCGATCACCATAACAGCAGAAACTGAAGCCAAGATACTCCAGGGTAAAAGGGGGTCAAAAATAATGCTGTTCGCCATGTTCATTGCCCCAGCCGATCCAGCAAAGCGGGAACGTGAACCTGATCCGATTTGTAGTTTCCAGTCAGCACATGCATGATCAGATTGACGCCAAACCGCTTAGCGATCTCACGTTGTCTTTCACCCGCATACCCACGTCCGATTGGAAACATCCGATTGCCCCCATCATCGACCGCCCAGGCAGAGGCCCAGTCATTACCGCCGATCACAACCGGCGTCACCCCGTCGTTTAGGTTGCGAAATGGCATTCCCTCGACCTGTTCTGCATCAGGGGGTGCAGCTTCGACCCAGACATTCCGGCTCGCGTAGCGGCCGGGAAAATCTTGCAACAGGTAAAACGTGCGAGTCAGAACATGGTCGGCCGGAACACGTTCGAGCGGGGGAATATCAAGTGACCAGGCCAGTTGTTGCAACTTCTGCCCGTTCGGGCCTCCGCCACGCCCACCAGCAATATCACTGTCTCTTGTATCAAAAAGGATCATGCCGCCGTTGCGTAGATACCGGTTCAACTTTCCATATGCCTCATCTGACGGAAGCGGCTGATCTGGTGTTACCGGCCAATAAAGGAAGGGAAAGAACGAAAGCTCATCACGCTCAAGATCAATCGAGATCGGAGGTGCAGGTTCAATCGACGTACGGCTGTTCAGCACTTGTGAAAGACCTACCAACCCTGCCCGAGCGACGCGATCAATTTCGCCATTGCCCGTAATAACATGTGCTAGCACCACCTCAGAGGTTGCAATAATTGCAAAATCATCCTGCGCGCGCGCCTCAGGTGCTATTAACATCACGCAAAGCAGGACAGCTGCAGCATTACTTACGCGAGGGCCTCGAAGACGCCCGGCAAGCCCGAGCGACGCAAATATATCAACTAGCAAGAAAAGAAGTGCCGCCATTAAAAACATACTTTTCAAAGCGGTTTCAGCCGCGCGACCAAGCCCTTCAACACGCTGACCAACAGGCCAGCTGGTCGTTTTCAGTTCCGTTTCCTGATCGATTGCATTCAAGGCTATTCGCCTGTCGCGGCTTGCGTAAAGACCAGGTGGCATCGCTCGCATCGGTTTGCCAGCGGCCAAAGTCTCGCCAGCGATACCCGCCATCGCGCCAGCATCATCCAACTGGCCAAAGGCATCCAAGACTTTTTCTGCAACCCAGGTCGTGCTTGCCAGATCTTCCTCACCACGATCAAAAGATCCGCTAGAAACTGCCAGCCGTTCGAGCATACCTACGAACAGCCCGGACAAAGGTAATGTTGACCATTCCGCATTCGCTGTAACGTGAAACAAGACGACCTGCCCGTCACCCAAAGCTTTGCGTGTTACCAAAGGCGTGCCATCCGTAAGCGAGGCGATCACACGCTCAGCCAGTTCCGGGTCAGGCTGGGCAACTACCTGCGCGTTAACACGAACGTCATCAGGTATTTCAAGTCCGTAAAACACGGTGTCTTCTGCAAAAGGTAAAAGCCCTTTGGGCGATCCCCAACTCATCGCGCCGCCAACGCTGCGCCCACCGCGCCGCAGCCTCACAGGCATCAGAATATCTTCGCTGTCCCGACTGATATCACTTGCTGCAAGCCGGGGACCGGCAAAGCGCAACAGCAACCCACCCTTAGCAACCCATTCAGCGACATCGCGCGATTCACCTTCTGACAAAGTTGCGACATCCGCGAGGACAATCACATCCGGATTTGCCAGCAAGACATCGCTCAGCACCCCATCAATCAAATCTGCCGTCGGTACCAAGGCCTTCTTGAGGTAGTGAAGCGGTGAAAGCAGTTCCAACCCTTCGCGGTCTTCACGCCCGGCAATTAGGGCAACCTCACGACGGCGCAAACTGTCATCGGCCAGCGTCACTGCTGCGGCTGAACGCACGCCAACTAATGCAAACCGGGAGATCCTGTTTCGAAGTTCCGGGGGAAGGCTAAAAGCCACATCAGCCGTTTCCTCACCCAATCCAAAACGGAGATCAGCGCGTGCCAGCTCACGTTCCTGACCGCTGGGGTCAAGCCCGATTGCCGAAATTGAAAAATCCCTGGCTTCCCCAGTTTCAGAGCGTATGGCCTCTACCTTAACAACGCCATCTTCGAAGACAACCGGCCTAAGTGCATGAACTGTATTTTCTCCTTCAAAGACCGTGACAGCGCCGTACGTTTCCAAAGATTCCAACAATTCTGCGCGGCCAGAACGTTCCAGGCCGTCGGATATCCAAAAGGTCTCGAACTCTGCGTCTCCCAGTTCCGCCAGCCAGTTTTCCAGCTCTTCTAAGTTAGGTTCCCATGGACGTGGCTGAACACCCGCCAAACGCTCTGCCCAGACGCCGGCCGCTTGAAATAGCACCGGCCCTTTATCAGGCTCTGTCAGGGTCATTACGGCAACGGGCCGTCCAGCACGTCCGGCTTCAGCCAGCAAACCTGCGATCCGGTCTTGCCTAGCGCGCCAATCTCGTGCGTCGGCCCATGTACCATCAACAACAATCATAAGTGGCCCGTCACCGCTGCGTGCGGATTCCGGGTTTAGGACCGGACCCGCAAAACCAATGATGATTGCAGCCACCGCCAACATCCGCAAAAGCAACAACCACCACGGCGTTTTATCACTCAGGCTTTCGTCGTCAGTAAGTCCCAGCAAAAGCGCAACACCGGGGAACCGCCGCCGAATTGGGGCCGGGGGAATAGCGCGCAAAATAAACCAAAGAATAGGGAGCGCGACCAAAGCCCAAAGCAGCCACGGCAGCGCAAATCCAACGGGACCAAACATCACCATCAGTTTCTCCGTTCCAGTGAACGATAAAGCCATAACAATGCGGATTGCGCTCCTTGGTTTGTGTGGCGGCACTCAAAGTGCCAGCCGGTCGCACGCGCCAAAGACCGCAACGCATCTTTACGCGCCGCCAAGCGATCAAGATAGCGCCCGCGAAGATCGCTCGCCTTAAGCGTTTCATGCCTCAGCTTTCCGGCCATACTCTCAAAAATGGTACGGCCATCAAACGGAAAAGCTTCTTCCTGAGGATCAAGTATCTGAAGCAATGCCCCACGCACGCCTCTGTCTGCTGCTTTGGTAAGGGCCGCTTCAACCGGCGCAAAATCACCCAGAAAATCTGACAAGAACACCGCCCGAACATTTGGCCGCAAACCTGTCAACTGTGGCGCGCCATAGTCCCTGTCACTTTCTTCAAACGACAGTGTTTCCGCCATTCGAAGCAATTGAGCCTCACCAGATCTGGGCGGGGTATCGCTATCTGCCAGACCAACGCGTTCGCCCGCACGTACCAATAAAATGGACGCAGCCAACGCCAATACCTTCGCGCGTGCGCCCTTTTCTGGCAGGTTTTTATCTGATGAAAAATCCATCGATGCTGCGGTATCAGGCCAAAGAAGAACACTTTGTGCAGCTTGCCATTCCCTTTGGCGGATAAAGTGTACGTCAGATTTGGCAGAACGCCGCCAATCAATTTGTCGGGTCTCATCACCTTCGACGGCCGGACGGTACTGCCAGAATTCGTCACCCGCACCTGCCTGCCTGCGGCTATGCTCACCCAGCAAAACCGTCGCCGCCAGCTTTTCTGCTTCTGCAAGAAGCGGGGGTAAAGGTGCGGCGAGCTCTGCCGCGCCGCGTCGAAGATGACGAGCTGTCTTCACGCAGCAGCCTCGATTCTCATTACCTCTTCGGAAATTCTCTCAATCAATGAACCTAGCTCTTCGCCCCGTGCGCGCGCCGCGAAGGTAAGCGCCATCCGATGGGACAGTACGGGCCGCGCCATTTTCACAACATCTTCAGCAGAAGGCACGAGCCGCCCTTCAAGCAACGCTTGCGCCCTGACAGTCAGCATCAAAGCCTGTGCCGCTCTTGGCCCCGGCCCCCAGGCAACTGAATCTCGCACAATCTGTGCCACACCAGCTTCCTCAGGTCGGAATGCCCTGACAAGATCAAGAATTGTCTCGACCACTGCTTCCCCGACAGGCATCCGTCGCAATAGAGTTTGCGCTTTCAGCAATTCCTTGTCAGTAAACACCTGTTCAGAAACGGCTTCTTCTATCCCGGTTGTCGCCAACAAAATGTCGCGCTCTGTGTCGCGATCAGGATAATCAACATCAATCTGCACAAGAAACCGATCAAGCTGCGCCTCTGGCAAAGGATAAGTGCCCTCCTGCTCAATCGGGTTTTGTGTTGCAAGAACATGAAAGGGTACACCAAGCGCGCGATGCTCACCCGCAATGGTGACTTCCTTTTCCTGCATTGCCTGCAATAGGGCAGATTGCGTTCTTGGGCTTGCACGGTTGATCTCATCCGCCATTAAAAGCTGGCAAAAAACCGGACCCTCGATGAAACGGAATGCCCGCTCTCCGCCCTTTTTCTTTTCCAGCACTTCTGAGCCGAGGATATCAGCAGGCATCAGATCAGGCGTGAACTGAATGCGATTGCCGTCAAGCCCCATCACTTTTGCCAGTGTGTCGACCAAAAGCGTCTTGCCAAGTCCGGGCAACCCGATCAGCAAACCATGGCCACCACACAGCAAGGCCGTCAATGCAAGGTCTACGACCCGTTCTTGTCCGATAAAACGCTTGGTAATACTGGCCTTTGCCAGCGCAAGTTTTTCACCCAGCGCCTCAATGTCTGCAACAAGATTTTCGGCCTCAGCCATGGCATGACTCCCTTAACATCTATATCTGCGTATTAAAGGCTGTTATCTTCTGAGAAACAAATGACAAAAGCGATGTCTGGACAAAAGATTGTGAAACCATCGGCGGAAAACCTCGTATCAGCGGCGAAAGCGGCAGGAAAAAAGGGGCCACCACCGGTGCATCTATGGAATCCGCCATTCTGCGGCGATCTGGATATGCGCATCGCGCGTGATGGAACCTGGTGGTACCTTGGCACACCGATGGGCCGCAAAGAGCTGGTCAAACTTTTCTCGTCAATCATTCGGAAAGACGGTGATGATTATTTCCTCGTCACACCTGTCGAAAAGGTTGGCATTACCGTTGATGATGCCCCTTTCGTTGCCGTTGATTTTGAGGTTTCGGGAACTGGAAGCGATCAAACCCTGACCTTTACAACACAAGTCGATGACACAGCAGAAGCAGGCCCTGATCATCCGATACGCGTTGCGCGTGACCCCGAAACGGGCGAGCCATCACCTTATGTTCTGATCCGCGCCAATCTTGAGGCGCTTATTGACAGGAAAAGTTTTTACCGTCTTGTCGACATCGGCTGTCACGAGAATGTTGAGGGCACAAGCTGGTTCGGCGTCTGGTCCGGCGGGAAGTTTTTTCCGATTATTGCATCGGCAGAACTTGGCGAAAGCTGAAACGCGCCTATCTAACCACTCACAACATAACGCGCGACTTCGTCCCGACTCTAAGACTTCCTATGCTTCCGAAAAAATTTGCACTGTTTCTGTTTGGGTTTTTGGGGTCCGGCTTGATGTCATTCGTTGTTGCAGCCGTCGCAACATACCGCACTATCGGAATTGTAAGCGATTATATCAGTCTGTGGATGAACGCATGAAAGCCAGCCTAGGCGATTGCATTCGTGATGATCCTTATCGTCTCGCCCATGGTACGCAGGTTTGTTGGACTAATGACCAGAATCTAAACTAGCGTTGTCTTACGCCACCCGGTTACAATTTCGGCTCCAAATAGACAATCACTCAAGCAGCGAACTACCGTTTCGAGTCCAAATTACTGTTTGCTGCGCTGGGTATGAATGGTCACGGTGCGCCCGAAGTTGCCATCGTCTACTTTAAAGTTACTGACATTGAGAGACAGGAGAAACCAATACGAATGGCTGCACACAAAGAGACTGTTGCCAGGATCAGTCATGTTTTCTAGAATGGCTTCATAAGGTCACAATCAACAATGGGAGGGCACAAGCTGAGCATGCGTATCATCCGCCGACTTCAGCATGGTCCCCGTTTCGCCCTGTAAACTCGTTTGCAGGGCTGGCCCGAGAATAGTTTCACTATCGGTCTGCCCCAAGCCGTGCTGCGGCCACCTTTGTTTGACCTGAGTTTCAAATGACAATTATCAATATCAGTGCTTTGGGTGTAACCCTTAGCGACACTCTTTTTTCCGACCTGAATCTGACTATATCCAAAGCCGACCGTATAGGACTGGTTGCCGCAAACGGGCGCGGTAAAACCACTTTACTTGGCTGTTTGGCAGGTCTGTTTGAACAAACCACCGGAGAAATCACGCGCGCGCGTGGTTTACGCGTTGGTTATGTGAAACAGGATGTGCCGGATGACGCGTTGGCAATGACACTTTATGATTGGGTGTTGGCTGCGCTCTCCACTGAACAGGCCGAATATGAAAACTGGCGTGTAGATGTCGTCCTGAATGATCTAAAGGTACCATATGAATTGCAGCATAAACCATTGAACCAACTCAGTGGCGGATGGCAACGCACTGCAATGCTGGCGGCGGTCTGGATTACAGAACCAGATGTGTTGCTGCTGGATGAACCGACCAATCATCTGGATTTGCATCGCATAGGACTGCTGGAAGAATGGTTGGCCGCTTTACCCTGCGACGTGCCGGTCGTAATTATTTCGCATGATCGGGCGTTTCTGGACGCAACAACCAATCGTACGTTGTTTTTGCGACCCGAGCGGTCACGCGTATTTCAGCTGCCCTTCACCGCTGCACGTATCGCATTAGATGAAGCCGACGCTGCCGATGAGCGCCGCTTTGCCAATGACCTGAACAAAGCCCAGCAACTGCGCAAACAGGCCGCGAAATTGAAAAATGTCGGAGTTAACTCGGGTTCTGATCTATTGCTAACCAAAACCAAGCAACTGACCGAACGAGCCGCCAAGTTGGAGGCGGCCGCCAAGCCTGCCCACCAAGAGCAAAGCGCGGGCGACATCAGACTGGTTAACAGCGGCACTCACGCTAAAGCTCTGATCACATTGGCTGACGTTCCGGTTGAAACGCCCGATGGACAGTTGCTTTACAAGACGGGGCAGAAATGGATTTCTCAAGGCGACCGTATCGTATTGCTGGGCGCCAATGGCGCTGGCAAAACACAGCTGATCAAGATGATACAGCGGGCGTTGACAGGTGCGGATGATATAGTGAGATGTGCACCGTCAATTGTACCTGCCTATTCTGACCAACACCTGAGCCAGCTTGCCGATACCGACACCCCTATGAGCATGGTAACGGGGCAATTTGATATTGGCGATCAACGCGCACGAGGGGTTTTAGCGGGTGCGGGCGTCACGATTCAGATGCAGGACACCAAGATTGGTGCATTATCAGGTGGACAAAAAGCCCGATTGGCGATGTTGGTCATGCGGCTCAAGAACCCAAATTTCTACCTGCTTGATGAACCAACTAATCATCTGGATATCGAAGGGCAGGAAGCGTTGGAAGATGAGCTAATTACACATAGTGCTTCCTGCCTGTTGGTGAGCCATGATCGAAGCTTCCTGCGACATGTGGGCAATCGGTTTTGGTGGATTAACGGCAAGAAACTGGAAGAAGTGGATAGCCCGGAGCCGTTCTTGAGCGGCGAAATGGGTGCAACGTAGGAAGAATGGTCTGGCGCACTGATCTCTGACAGTGATGCGTTGCGGCACAAATCGACATTGATGTGGCTGCGGCGAACTGCTGCTTTATCCAGTGTGGATAGCATGATTTGGGCTACAGCACTGGCCATCACTAAGTGATCTAACTAATGTTGTAAATTGGATGGTCTGCACAAAAGACCAATTTCAATCCGGAGGGGAATAAATGACTTTGAACGTAATCAGGCTACTGCCGGACGGAGACCCTAAAACCGGGTTTCAACCTTCAGATCTTGTTCCGCCAGAGCTTTTCACGAAGACCGACAAAACCGAACTAATTCACGAAGCCTACAACAATTCGGAAACGGGTATCTCATCGGGCGTCTGGAAATGCGCCCCGTGTCGTGAAGAGATCGAGGCATATCCGGTAGATGAAATGATGACGGTCATTTCGGGCTCTGTCACGCTGACGAACGCCGATGGGTCTTCAGATACTTTCACGGCGGGTGACACGTTTTTCATTGCCAAAGGCACGAAATGCATCTGGGAGATCACAAAAACCCTGCACAAATTCTATATGATCTCGGAGTAAGAGACCCTTCACCTTGCGGGGGAAAAGAAAACCGGGACTGTCACAATTTCGCGAACACTCCTGACACCCCGTTGTCAGCAGGGGTGTGCGATGGTCATTATATCACTAACACAGGAAAGATGACCAAGATGACGTTCCAACCCCAAAATGCCCTTGTTTGGGCGGAAATTCCAGTAACCAACCTGCCAAGCGCAATGGAATTTTACAAAACTGTTTTCAACTACACCCTGACAATTGACGACACCGGTCCAAATCCGATTGCAATTTTGCCGACCGCAGATGGAACTGGGACCGCAGCGCATCTTTATCCCGGGAAACCTGCCTCTGACGGGACCGGGGCAACCCTGCATCTGGCTGTACCAGATGCGCTGGAACCAACGGTAGAAAGGTTCAAAAAGGCCGGAGGAGAAGTGCTCAGTCCACCGGTCACAATTCCGGTTGGGCGTTTTGTCTACGGGCTGGACCCTGACGGGAACTCCATCGGCATGTTTGAGGCTGCATAACCATGCGCCGGGCCGACCGCCTTTTTCAGATAGTACAATATCTGCGCGGTGGTCGGTTGCTTACGGCCCGGGTTCTTTCAGAAAGGCTCGAAGTTTCAGAACGTACAATTTACCGCTATATCGCTGATCTTATCGGTTCGGGCGTGCCTATAGATGGCGAAGCCGGTGTCGGTTATCTGATGCGCGACGGTTATGATTTGCCTCCACTTATGTTCAACCGCGATGAAATTGTCGCGCTGGTGGCGGGGGCCCGGATGATCCGCGCGTGGGGTGGCGCATCAATGGCCGAGGCCGCTCAGGAAGCCTTGGTGAAAATCAGCGCTGTTTTGCCAGACACTGAACGTGATCGGGCAAACGCAGTTCAGGTTCACGCGATTCCGATGCCAGACATGAACGAAGAATTGCGTGAGCGTCTTGATTTACTGGAACACGCAATCGATAGCCGTACACGGTTAGAAATGATCTACGGTGATGCTGAAGGCAGCCAAACATCACGAACCGTTCGCCCCCTCGGACTTTGGTTTTGGGGGAAAGTCTGGACACTGGTCACATGGTGCGAACTGCGAAACGGCTTCCGGGTGTTTCGTGCGGACAGGATTGCAGAGCTGATCGAACTGGACAGTTTCAGAACTGAACCTGGCAAAACCCTTTCTGATTTTCACAAAACTGATCGCAGAGATGCCGGAGCGGGCTGGCGTCAGATTTGAAGCGCCGATCTAGGTTTCGCATACTCTTAATGCGCCTCCGCCCAATTCGCCCCTCTTCCGGCATCTACCGTCAGCGGCACGTCCAGTTTCACAGCCGGCATTGCCGCGCCTTCCATGACGTCACGCGCGCGTGTGATTGCCTCTTCCACCGCACTATCGTCGACCTCAAAAATCAGTTCGTCATGGACCTGAAGCAGCATTTTTACGGGCAGGTCGGCAATTGCCGCAGGCATCCGTATCATTGCGCGGCGGATGACGTCGGCCGCTGTTCCCTGAATTGGGGCATTGATTGCAGCGCGGCGCGCAAAACCAGCATGCGGTCCCTTGGCATTGATTTCGGGTGTATGGATTTTCCGACCAAACAACGTCTGAACAAAACCATGTTCTTTCGCAAACTCCACGGTTTTATCCATGTAGGCCCGAATTCCCGGAAAACGTTCAAAATAGCGATCAATGAATTCCTGTGCTTCCTTCCTGGGAATGCGCAGATTGCGGGCAAGTCCAAAACCCGAAATTCCATAGATAACGCCAAAATTGATGGCTTTTGCCTGCCTGCGCACCATGGGGTCCATGCCTTCTATCGGTACGCCAAACATTTCAGACGCGGTCAGCGCATGAATGTCCTGCCCTTCACGAAACGCCTGTTTCAACGCATCTATTTCGGCGATATGCGCCAAAATACGCAGTTCAATCTGACTATAATCGAGGCTGATCAGTGTTTTACCTTCTTCTGCGACAAATGCCTCGCGAATACGGCGCCCCTCTTCGGTACGAACGGGGATGTTTTGTAGGTTCGGATCAGATGACGCTAATCGCCCGGTCGATGCTCCAGACTGGATATAGGACGTATGCACGCGGCCTGTGTAGGGGTGAATATGCTCTTGCAACGCATCTGTGTATGTCGATTTCAGCTTTTGCAATTGCCGGTAATCCAGCACCCGTCCGGGAAAGCCATGCTCGGTTGCAAGATCTTCCAGCACGTCTGCCGGGGTCGACCACTGGCCGGTCTTGGTTTTTTTTCCGCCTTCCAAGCCCATCTCGTCAAACAAGATTGCACCAACCTGAGCGGGGGATTGCACATTGAACTTATGCCCTGCCAGTTCGTACAACTCCGCCTCCAGCCCGGCCATTTTCTGCGCAAAGGCATTTGACATCCTGCTCAGGGTATCCCGGTCAACCTTGATGCCGTGCATCTCCATTTCGGCAAGTACCGGAACGAGTGGGCGTTCCAGCGTTTCATAAACGGTCGTGACATGCTTTTGGTGCAGTTGTGGTTTCAGGAACTGCCATAGACGTAGCGTGATATCTGCGTCTTCCGCCGCGTATCTTACAGCATCTGCAACGGGTACTTTGTCAAAGGTGATTGCAGATTTCCCGGTTCCGAGCAGTGATTTGATAGATATTGGATCATGGTTCAGATAGCGCTGCGAAAGCGCATCCATACCGTGGTTATGCAGACCCGCATTCTGCGCGTAAGACATCAGCATCGTGTCATCAATTGGCGCGACTGAAACGCCATATCGTTTGAAAATCTTGGCATCATACTTCATATTCTGACCAATTTTCAGGATCGACGGATCCTCAAGCATCGGTTTCAGAACTTCGAGGGCTTCATTTATAGGCATCTGCCCTTCGGCAAGTGCGTCTGAGGCGAATAAATCCTCTCCGGCTTCGGCGCGATGGATAAGGGGAATATAGCAGGCCTGCCCCGGCTCAACGCATAAGGATATGCCAACCAGATCAACCAGCATTTCATCAAGCCCGGTTGTTTCTGTGTCGACGGCGACCCAGCCGCGCCCATAGATTTGCGCGATCCATTTCTCCAAAGCTGTACGATCTTTCACCCATTCGTAAGCGTCCGCGTCGAATGGAATTGCTTTCGGTGTTCCCACCTCAACAGCAACGGGAGCATCCGCGATCAAGGGTGCCTCAACACCCATCTGATCTGCAATCCGCTTCGTCAGCGTGCGAAATTCCATCTCGGCAAGAAAGGCCATTAGATCTTCTGCAATCGGTTCTCGCAGTTCCAGCGTATCCAGGCTGAAATCGAGCTCCATATTCTGATCGAGCTCCACAAGTTGGCGGGACAAGCGGATCAGCTCTTCATTTTTAACCAAAGACTGCCGCCGTTTGGGTTGTTTGATCTCTTCAGCACGCGAGAGTAAGCTTTCCAGATCGCCATACTCGTTGATCAGCAAAGCCGCTGTCTTGATACCAATTCCGGGCGCACCCGGAATATTGTCGACACTGTCCCCGGCAAGCGCCTGCACATCGACAACACGCTCTGGCCCGACGCCAAATTTTTCTTCGACACCCTCCCGGTCGATCCGCTTGTTCTTTATCACGTCGAGCATTTCGACGCCGCCGCCAACAAGCTGCATCAGATCCTTGTCAGAACTAATAATTGTGCATCGCCCACCCGCTTCACGCGCCTGCCTCGCAAGGGTTGCGATAATATCATCGGCTTCGAAATTTTCGATCTCGATGCAAGCGATGTTGAACGCTCGCGTCGCATCGCGTGTCAGTGGGAACTGCGGTCGCAAATCTTCCGGCGCCGGGGGACGGTTCGCTTTGTATTTGTCGTAAATGTCATTTCGAAACGTTTTGCCGGAATGGTCAAAGATCACCGCCACATGTGTCGGCGCATCATCCCCTTTGTTGTCCTCAACCTGCTTGTACAGCATGTTGCAAAACCCTGCGACCGCACCAATTGGTAAACCGTCTGATTTACGCGTAAGGGGTGGCAGAGCATGATAGGCCCTAAAAATAAAAGCCGAACCATCTATAAGATGCAAATGGCATCCTTTGCCAAAGGCCATGATACCCCTCCCAGTTCCTATTCACACGCATTGCACACCTGCGCTGAACAGCGCTTAGGCGGGTACCCGAATTATCTGCTTACTTGGATTTTTCGGTATGATCTTTATGCACGAATTTCTTGTCGCAATAGCCGCATTCGACCCAACCTTTGTCTGTCGAAATTTGCAACCAGACACGCGGATGGCCCTGCGCGCCTTCACCCCCATCACAAGCAACGCGATACGTGTCGACGACGACGGTTTCTGGGGCATCAGTGGTCATGGTGGCTCCGTTCAGGTTGTCGAGGGCAGACTTTGCCCGTAAGTCAGAGACATGATAGCGCAATGACACGCGCGGGCAAGGCCGGAACGGGCCAAAAGGACTGTTGGAATGTCACAGAATGCGATCGAAATCGAAGGTCTGACCAAGACCTACGCACCCTCTGGGAAGCAACCCGGGAAAAAAGCACTGAAAGGCATTGATCTCAACATCCCTGCCGGAAGCATTTTTGGCTTACTCGGCCCAAATGGTGCAGGGAAATCGACCCTGATAAACATACTTGCAGGCCTTGTGCTCAAGACATCTGGCAAAGTTCGCATTTGGGGGTTTGATCAGGACGTGAACCCCCGCCAATCACGCGCGGCAATTGGTGTTATGCCCCAAGAACTAAACATGGACCCGTTCTTCAGCCCCCGTTCCGCCCTAGAAGTGCAGGCCGGGCTGTACGGCGTTCCAAAGTCGCAACGCACAACCGACGAAATACTTGCGATGATCGGCCTGACCGACAAGGCAGAGGCCTATGCGCGAACCCTTTCAGGCGGGATGCGCCGGCGGCTTCTTCTTGGGAAGGCTCTGGTACATCATCCGCAAATTCTGGTGCTTGATGAGCCAACGGCCGGCGTCGATATCGAACTGCGCCAGATGCTTTGGAAAAATATTCGCAAGCTAAACGAGCAGGGTATGACGATTATTCTGACGACACATTATCTGGAAGAGGCCGAAGAAATCTGCGACGAAATAGCGATCGTTAATCACGGCGAAATTCTGATACGTGATAAAACCGCTGCTCTTGTCGGACGGATGGATAAGAAAACGCTCGTTATCCTGCCTCAAGGCGCTGCAGATATTACGCCGCCAAAAGGTGTCACGCTTACACACAGACGAAATGGCGCGCTTGCCTTCACTTACCACACGAGTCAAACAAATGCTTCTGAGATACTGGATGCACTTCGCGCAGCGAACATCGTCATTCAGGATGTAGCCACGGAAGAACCGGACCTTGAAGATGTATTCGTCGCGCTAACGTCCGAAAAAGGCGTTGCGTGAACATATCAACCCTGCCGAAGCATTGGCCCTAAGGAGCGTCCTGCAAGTACATGGACATGTAAATGTTGGACATCTTGCACGCCGTTTTTACCGGTATTGGATATGACTCTGTAGCCCTTACCACCTGAGACGGGATCAATGCCAAGCATTAAACAGACTTTGCCAATTGTCCGGGTAAAATCTACGATTTCGGGATCGGAGGCTTCGTTCGCATAGTGATCGTAGCAAACATAAGGACCCTTCGGAATTATCAGAACATGGTCCGGAGCCTGCGGCGCGATATCGCGAAACGCCAAACTATATTCAGTTTCCAAAACCGTATCATTTGGAATTTCGCCCAGCAAAATTTTCGCGAAAATATTCTGGTCATCGTAAACATAGCTCATTTGGTTTCTCAGTCAGCGAACAGATGGGTGGTATTGGCGATTTCATGCGCTTTTTCTTCGGAAATATCGAAAAACTCTGCGAGGTGAACAGTGTTTTCTTCGACGGATGCAGACTCTCGTAAACGGTAATACCTGGGGAAATTTGCATCCCGCAGCGCGTCACTTTCGAACAAGACATCAAACCGGATTGTTGGCAAAAGGCGATCCAATGTTTCTTGCGACGTTCGTTCCCCTGCCAATCCAACCCTTTTTGCGTGCCCAATCAGATATTCATCTGTAAAATCGCAATCAATTTCGAGCAGTTTGGTTTTGCTTCTGTCTGCATAGAAATCTTGCAACAGATCAATGTTGTTAGGATCCAGACAAATCAGCATCCGATCCGTTTCGTAATAGTCAAACAACATCCGCATGAGCGCGCGTCTGTGACGTGTACGCTTGCTGATCGTTGCTTGAATGCCGCCAAGATCAGGCAGCACGGTGTTTTCCTCGTCGAACAAATAATCAATTGCGGGTACGTTCGTCACCTGACGCACCTTATCGACAAGACGCTTGGCCACATGCCATTTCTTGCACGCGACGATCATAAGTTCCCGTTCACGCCCCAAAGTACTTTCCGTTTCCCAGAACCGCGGTGTGAAACGACGCCCCATACGACCGCGTCCTGTCAGAAACTTAAAAAGGCTCCGCCCCTCATTTGAAATCTGAAAAGTCTCACCCGTACTTGCGTAAAGTGCCCCCAACCGTCGTTTGAGTTCATGCGCTTCGGGACTAATCTTTCGAGCAAAAAGAAAATTCTGGCTAAGCAATAAATCATAGTGATCGTTGTAAAATGTCGCTGGCATTCCATAGTCGGAAAACACCAGAAATGTCAGCGTCCTGCTTTCAATCTCTTCTTTGGGAATAAGATGATTTACCAAAGTTTGAAAGAAGGTTTCGTCCGGTATCCAGGTCGTTTTGAAAAACCGCATAACGTCAGTGCGCGATTTGATAAAATCTAAAATCCATTCAATCGTGCGCCGCCGCAAACACCACCATTGACTACCGATCATTATTTGAAGGTCAGACGGCACCTCTCTTACAAGCCCCAACTTGCGTTGCAAATTCAGCGAGCCATAAAACAGTTTCTGGTGTGTGCGTTCGTTGAAAAAATGGCGATAGACCAGGCGCTCTGCCTTCATACCGGTTTTGATCCAGTCACTTTCGAAAAAATCAAAGCTTTCGATGTAGTCAACATCGTTTGAATCCAGGAACTCATGCGCGTATTCAGCTGATTTGATCGCCATACAGTCACCAGACAGCATATAAAAATGCGTTGCGCGTGGAAATGTCTCTACCGCAGCCTCAACCGCATGAAGTGTCGCTTGTACAAGAGACCAGGCACCCCACCCACATTTAATGCGTTTTTTGGCGAAGGTGACGTTCGGGTTGTCCTTAAGCGTGTCCTTGATTTTAAAGAAATGTTCGGGATTGGCGCGTGCATCAAAATGGATCGACATAAAGTCACCAGCCGCAGTCAAACGCTGCGCTTGTTTGATGATGGCATCAGGGTCTTTATGACAGAGCAGAATAAAGGCTATTTTTGCCATTTTGGAAACTAAGATCCCATAAACTTACGATTGTTTACATAGATAACGTGAAGAGCCATTGAATAAACAGTATTTCTTTGCTTTTTTAGTTACAAATGTCCCCTAACAATAACGTGACTAACGTGGGGTATCTGGAGGCGAATAAAATATGGGTTTTCCTGGAACCTGGATGACCGAGAGCGAAAGCGTGGTTTACCGCGTTGTGCCAAAGTGCGCCTGCTCCACAATCGGTCAGGTGATGTACTATTCAGATCATGGCACGTTCTTTGATGGCGACATTCATGATGCAACTTCAGGCATACACAAATGGGCGCTTGAAGACAGCCAGTCGTTGATTGAAGAAAATGTCACAAAGCACCAAAGTTATGCCTTCACCTGTGTGCGAAACCCTTACACGCGCATCCTTTCTTCGTTTTTCGACAAGATCTGCGGGATACAGCGCAATGGCAAACGCTATCGCGGAAATCTTGTTCCACTTTTGATACAGAAATACGGAATTCAGGTTGAGGGTGATTTTGATCAGGTCGCGTCATTTCGCCGTTTTCTGCTATTCGCACGCGATACCATACGCTGGCGGCGTCCCATGGAACCCGATATTCACTGGTCCGCCATGTCCGGACATATTTCAACCTACATCGTGAACGGTGGGCGCTACGATAACATCTTCCACACCGAAACCTTCAACGAAGGTATGCAATCGGTTCTTGATGCTATCGAGAAGAAGCACGAAGTTGATCTGGGCGCTATGCCGCGGTTTAACGAAAGCGAAGGCCACGGCCCGAAACGCGCCCATCCGGTCGAAGACTACTTTGACGATCTGTCAAAGCATCTGGTCTACGAAATCTACAAACGCGATTTCAATCTGTTCAAGTATGACTTTGAAAATCCCGGCAACAAGCTCCCGAAAGGCGAGATTGACCTGGATGAGGTACACGCGAAGTTAGGTGAATAGAAAAGCGGTGACGAAGTCAGCAAATTTTATTGGACTACTTGTGAATTTTCCGAACCTTCGTGAGGCGCCTTTACTAGTAGTCGAATTGGTAGTTTTCTCTCCCAACTCCGGCGACAATCGGGGGTTCCGTCTAGTTTACCTCAATGAACGTATCAAATAGCGCAGAAACCTCCGACCGAAGTTGGTCAAGCGATGGATAAAGATGCTCCTTCACCCCAGAGGAAACCTGATGATGGGCGATGTACCACGCCCCTCCTGTTGCAAAACGGCAGTAGCGGTTCACGATGTCCTCAACGCAAACTGCCTCATCCGGTCCCACCGGTTCCTTAGAAAGAAGGTGGTTGTTCATCAGCCACGGATTGTCCCCTTTCGCCAGATTGAGCCGCAAATAGACAGGAGGCCTTTCGCCGTGGATTGGACGGTAGCCTGGCAGGATTACCTCAATCCGAAGTCCACGCTTGCTGGAAAAGTTGCCGCGTCCAGACGGGCTATAGACCCAGTCCACCACATGCATTTGATCCGCTATTGTTATCCGTTCACGATAACCAATCTCTAATCGAAGCGTCACGAAATGGAGCCCTACCAAAACAACAATTGTGACTATTTCTATAAGCGATCTTAGCCCTGTCCATGTTTTCGGCTTGAAATGGACAATACACCCCAAACCCGCCAATACTGCAAATTCCAAAAAAGGTGAAGGTTGAAGAACCGCATACCCCAGTAGGCACGTGCCACATCGAAAGAATAGGTATAGGTAACCGCAGTCAGTACCATCCTATAGATGACCGACGCGACCCAGAACACGAAGAAAAGCCAGAATAACGTACGCGACAACATGAAGCCACTAAATGCATAGGTAGGGCCTTTGGCAAGTCGGGTATTCCTGTCCTTGCTAAACCTTTCGCCAAAAACGTTAGCCAAACAAAAACGGAGATGCGCTGTTCATTAAAAACTGCGTTAGTTCAGCGAACTCATTCGTTTTAACCCGTCCGCTTTCAGTTCAAAGCCTAAAAGCATAATTTGCACACATGCAGCAAACCTTTGCTTCCGCAGAACCTCCCCGTCAGATCAGCCCACTCATTTCAAAGCTTTTTCTGACGTTCGCTTGGGGCCGCGCCCCCATGTGTCGGATCACTTCTGATGCCGCAATGCAGCCCATGCGTCCACAGTTTTCCAGTGACTGTCCGGTGGACAAACCATAGAGGAAACCCGCTGCAAACTGGTCACCCGCCCCTGTCGCATCAACGGGCGTGATTGTTTCAACAGGAACCTCGGCGCGTTCATCACCGCGAATCAGAACGACAGGCTCACCACTGCGTGTACAAACAACCGTGCCGCAATCGATGCGTGCTTGCGCCAGTGCGTCTTCAAGATCATTGGCTTCGTAAAGCGAAACCCATTCATCCTGATTGCCAATCACATAGTCCATTTCGCCTTTTACAAGCTGACGAAAATCTGCCCGGTGCCGGTTGACACAAAACGGGTCGGATAATGCGATCCCAGCCTTGCCACCTGCCGCCCGACAAGCGCGCGCAGCAGCGGCAAAAGCAGCTTTGCCTTTGTCTTTGTCGTAAAGATAGCCTTCAAGAAACAACAACTCCGCGTCTGCGGCCACGTCCGCCGAAACGTCCTGAGGGCCAAGTTCCGCCGAGATGCCTAGGTATGTGTTCATCGACCTTTCGCCGTCTGGGGACACAAAGATCATACTACGTGACGTTGGCAGCTCTCCTCCGGCGACAGGGGGGTTTACGAAATCCGTTCCCTCATCAGCCATTGAACGCGCATAAAACTTACCGAGGTCATCATCATGCACACGCCCCATAAAGGCCGTCGTCAGCCCAAGACTTCCAAGCCCGGCAAGCGTATTTGCAACCGAACCTCCCGGTGCTTGCGTCCGACCGTTCATTGCTCCGTACAAGGTTTCTGCGCGGTCACGCTCCACCAGTTGCATGATGCCTTTCTGGATGCCCATGTTTTCCAGAAAGTTATCGTCAGACTGTGTAAGCACATCGACAATCGCGTTTCCGATGCCGACAACCTGATACTTTTTCGTCATAGATTTTTTTCCTCAAAAGGGCAGAGATCACGCAGAATGCAATTACCGCACATGGGTTTGCGAGCCTTACAAACATAGCGCCCATGCAGAATCAACCAATGATGAGCGTGCTGCAAAAATTCCGCTGGAATGTTGTCTTCAATAGCGCGCTCAACCGCGTCAACATCTTTACCCGGCGCAATACCGGTCCGGTTTCCGATACGGAAAATATGTGTATCAACGGCCTGTGCTGGCTGCTTGAACCACATGTTCAAAACAACATTCGCGGTTTTACGCCCTACGCCCGGAAGCGAAATCAATGCTGCGCGGGAAGACGGCACAACACCATCATATTCATCAACCAATATCTGGCTGAGCTTGATGACATTCTTCGCTTTCTGACGGAAAAGGCCGATGGTTTTTATATGCTCGGTTAAGCCATCAATCCCCAACGCCAGCATTTTTTCCGGCGTATCCGCGATCTTGAACAATTCCTTCGTCGCTTTGTTCACACCCACATCCGTCGCTTGGGCGCTTAGCGCGACCGCAACCACCAACGTATAGGCGTTGGTATGATCCAATTCACCTTTTGGTTCGGGTTCCGCGTCCCGAAACCGGGTGAATATTTCATATATCGTATGATAGTCTAATTGCTTTGCCATGCCAGAGGTATGCACAAGCGCGCACCTGCCGTCCAGCCCGTCGATGGCGCAGCTTTCGGGTCGCATTGGCCCCCTGCCTAACCTATCCTGTTTACCAAAGACGGAGCGACCAGATGCAGACCGAAGACAGCTATCATTTTAACCTCATCCGCCGCGCACTGGATGAGATCGACAGCGCGGATCAACCGCTATCGCTGGATGATCTTGCCAAGCGCATGAACATGAGCCCAGCGCATTTTCAGCGTGTTTTCAGCCGTTGGGTTGGTGTTTCGCCAAAACGCTACCAGCAATATCTTGCGCTTGGTCACGCAAAAACCTTGCTGCGGGATAGGTTCACAGTGCTTGATACCGCACATGCGACAGGTCTCTCTGGTGGTGGTCGGTTGCATGACCTGTTTATCAAATGGGAAGCGATGAGCCCCGGAACCTACGCGGCGCGTGGCACAGGCCTGACGATATATTGGGGTTGGTTCGATGGCCCCTTTGGCGAGATGCTTGCCATGGGAACGGACAAAGGCCTCTGCGGGCTGGCGTTCACTTCGGAATGCGGGCGCGAACATGCAATGGAGGACATGACCTCGAGATGGCCAAAGGCGACATTTATAGAGGCCCCACAATATCTGCAGCCTTGGATTGACGGTGCGCTTGGTGGAACTGAAACGAGGCTTGTCCTTATAGGTGCACCACTGCAAATCAAAGTCTGGGAGGCATTGCTCTCAATCCCTTCAGGTCATGTCTCAACTTATTCCGAAATCGCGCAGGCCGTTGGTGCGCCACGCGCTGCGCGGGCAGTGGGAACAGCCGTTGGCCGTAACCCTGTCAGTTGGCTTATTCCCTGTCACCGCGCGCTAAGAAAATCCGGCGGGCTTGGGGGGTATCATTGGGGCTTGCCGGTCAAACGCGCCATGCTGGCTTGGGAATCTGCACGCTCGGAATCGGCCTGAAAACCTCCTGTTGGCGGTTTATCGCCAAGAAAAAGGGCTTGTTATTCGATAACATCGCCCAATGTATTAAGCAGTGAGTGTACGCAGAGTACTCAGAGTTTATGAGGCAGATTATGATTCGATTTAAGTTACCACTTATAGCCGCAACTGTAGGTGCTTTGGCACTTGCCGGGTGTGAAGACACGGGTGGCGGCATCAGAACCGCAGACGGAGACCCAAATCGCACTGCAAACGGGGCCTTGATAGGCGCTGGTATTGGCGCACTTCTTGGTGGAACGCGCGAAAGCGGCAATGATCGCTTTAAGAATGCAGTTATTGGTGGCGCGATTGGTGCCGGCGTAGGTGCCGTTATTGGCAGCCAGCTTGACAAACAAGCCGCTGATTTGCGCCGCGATTTAGGCAACGATGAGATTGGTATCGTTAACACTGGCAACGAACTAATTGTGACAATGCAACAGGACATCTTGTTTGCAACTGACAGCGCGAATGTCCGTTCCGATTTACAACGTGATTTGCGGGCGCTCGCTGGAAATTTGCTCGATTACCCAGACACAACAGTTGAAGTAATAGGCCATACCGACAATGTCGGTGAAGCTGGTTACAATCAAGGTCTGTCATCGCGGCGAGCAAATGCCGTGGCTTCAGTTCTGCTTGGGCAGGGCGTTCCTTCTTATCGTGTAAGGGCATTCGGCAGAGGTGAAAGCCAACCTGTCGCTTCCAATCTGACGTCCGAAGGCCGGTCACAAAACCGCCGTGTTGAAATCGTGATCCGCCCAACTGCCTGATCATTGTTAAACCAATTCGAAAGGCCGATTCCTAAAAGGATCGGCCTTTTTCATTGTCGTCTTCCGTTGCTGGTCATATGATCTTACCACTTTCAAGGGGTCCGCAATGCCATTTCAAAAAGTTCAATCCGAAAAACTATCCAGCTCTGTCGTACGCCAGATCGAGCTCTTGATCCTGCGCGGGATATTGCGCCCCGGCGAACGACTGCCAAGCGAACGTGAACTTTCCGAAAAGCTTGGCGTGTCACGCCCCAGCCTGCGTGAAGCAGTGGCTGATCTGCAAGATCGCGGACTTCTGAACAGCAAGGCTAGCGCTGGTATCTATGTGGCCAATGTCCTTGGGTCTGCTTTTTCCCCTGCCCTGGTCGCCCTTTTTGCAAGCCATGATGAAGCCCTCTTTGACTACATTGATTTTCGGCGCGATATGGAGGGACTCGCTGCAGAACGTGCTGCGCGGCTTGGCTCGGATACTGATCTCTTGGTCGTCGATACGGTTTTTAAGAAAATGGAAGCGGCTCACACCAAGCGTAATCCGACGGAAGAAGCAAAACTTGATGCGGAGTTCCACCTCGCCATTATCGAGGCAAGCCACAACGTTGTCATGCTTCACATGATGCGATCCATGTTTGAGCTTTTGCGCGAAGGTGTTTTTTACAATCGTCAGGTCATGTTTAAACAACGCACAACCCGTGACACGCTATTGAATCAGCACCGCGCAATTAACAAGGCGTTGCAGGCGCGTGATGCTGCGGGTGCCCGTGTCGCAGTAGAAGAGCATCTCAATTATGTTGAGCAATGCATGTCGGATCAGCAAAAGACAGATCAAAACGAGGCGATTGCGCAACAACGGCTAGCGCACGAGCAGGCACGTTAGAAGCGCGCCTGCGTAAAGGAAAACCCGACCGCGAAGGCCGGGTTTCTAGCTTCTTTTAAGTGCAGTGGCAGCTAGTGTAGTTTCGCGTCCACGTCCGCTATTGCCGCTTCGATCAGCTTGTTGCCTTCGGCAGCGCTCATTTGCTTGGCAATCACATCACCGGCAGCAGCGACAGCCACCACAACCGCGCGATCGCGAACTGCTTTAACCGCAGACGACTGTGCAGAAACAATCTGATCTTCAGCAGCCGCTAGCCTGCGCGCAATACTTGCCTTCAAATCTTCTTTTGCAATCTCTGCAGCGGTCGCAGCCTCAACCTTGGCGGCTTCGATGATGCGTTGCGCCTGATCCTTCACTTCTTCTTGCTTGCGCTCGTAAGATGCGAGGATAGTTTGCGCTTCTTCACGAAGAGCACGGGCCTCATCCAAATCTGATTTTATTCCGTCAGCACGTTTGTCGAGGTGCCCACTGACAATCCCCGGAACTTTGAAGTAAATCAAAACTCCGATAAAAAGCAGGAACGCGATCGACACAACAAAGTTAGTGTTTCCAAGCGAGAAAAACGAACCCGACGCAGCAAAGGCCGGACTTGCCGCAGCGGTAAAAAGGAAAATCAGCTTTTTCATCTTGAAGCCCCTTTCAAACGTGCGGTAACCGCTGAGGTGATCGAGCGCGCGTCAGCAGAACCACCCAAAACTGCAACGATTTCCTTCGCAGCTTCTTTTGCAACTTCCTTGACGTTATCCGCAGCGCTTTCGCGAATAGCAGAAATTGCTTTTTCTGCTTCTGCAGTTTTTACGCCGATCTCTGCATCTGCCTTTGCAATTGCCTTGTCCAGATCAACCTGAATCTCGGCTTTTGTTTCAGCAATGATACGGTTTGCTTCTGCGCGAGCTTCTGCGAGTGCTTTGTTATAAGCATCTTCCGCTTCCACAGCTTTCAGCTTTAGCTCTTCGGCTGCAGCGATGTCATTTGTAATCGTGCCCTGGCGTTCAGCCAGAACCGAAGCAATACGAGGCAGCGCAATACGCGACAGAATGAAATAAATGGCCAGCAGCGTCAGGACGAGCCAGAAAATCTGGTTCGAAAACGTGCTGAAATCAAGCTGCGGCATGCCAACAGCCTCTGCAGCATGTCCTGCAGATTCGGCAGCGTGACCTGCGGTTTCTTCAACCTCTGTAGCCATGTCGTCCTCCTAAGACCTTAGATTACACCGGGCGGGCAACATGCGCCCCCCCGGCCGTAAGGATGGTCCGGAAGATCAAACGGCGAACATAAGCAGAAGAGCGACGAGGAACGAGAAGATCCCCAGTGCTTCTGCGAACGCGATGCCGATAAACATTGTTGCGGTTTGACCAGCCGCTGCAGACGGGTTGCGCAGGGCACCCGACAGGAAGTTACCAACAACGTGACCCACGCCGACAGCTGCACCACCCATGCCGGTACATGCAAGACCTGCACCCACATAGGCACCCATTTGTACGATATCGCCTTCCATAGTCGTTACTCCTTACGTTGGAATTGGCATTAGAATTCGTGATTATTCACAAGACCTTAGTGATGAGGATGCAGCGCATCTTTCAGATACACGCAGGTCAGAATTGCAAAAACATAGGCCTGGATAAAGGACACCAGGGTCTCAAGTGCGTAAATCGCAGTAATCGCCAGGATAGAGAATGGAGAGATCGCAAGAATCGCCGCAAAGCCTGCGAATACTTTGATCACCGCGTGACCAGCCATCATGTTCCCTGCAAGACGAATAGAGTGGCTAACAGGGCGCACAAAGTAGGAAATGATCTCGATCAGCGCCAGAATTGGGCGAAGCACCAACGGTGCCTGAGAGATCCAGAAAATGTTTAGAAACCCAAATCCGTGCTTAACAAAGCCCAGAATGGTAACTGTCAGGAACACGGCAATCGCCAGAACCGCAGTAACAGCGATGTGTGACGTTGTCGTAAAGCTCATCGGCAAGAGGCCAAGGAAGTTCGCAAACACGATAAACATGAACAGTGTCATGATATATGGGAAATAGCGCAGGCCATCTTTGCCAGCCACATCTTCAACCATCTTGTAGACAAAACCATAGGCCATTTCGCCGACTGATTGTGTGCGCGTTGGCACAATGGCACGACGACGTGTTCCAACGACCAGCAACAAAACGATCGAAAGAACGGTCAAAGCCATCCAAAGTGTCACGTTCGTCGGGGTGTACCACATGACCGGTCCGTCGCCAAAAAGAGGCTGAACAACGAACTGATCCATCGGGTGAAATACCAAACCGCCGGTTTCTGCCTCTGCTTCTGCTGACACGTCTAGTCCCTCTTGTCTCGTGTGGCTGCATTTTGTTGCTCAGCCACATGTTCCTCTTGGATCTCCTTGGCGGTGCGAAGCATTGTCCTCACGCCGGCCACGAAACCCAGCAAAATAAAAAGCACCATAAAGATTGGTTTGGTCCCAAACAGCGTGTCCAACCCGATCCCGATGCCAAAACCAATCGCAATACCCGCGACCAGTTCGATCACCATTCGCCAGGCATGTTGTGCCTGAGAATAATGCTCTTCCTTCCGAGGGGCTGGTTCCTGCGCTTTTCGCGCGCCTTCGATCCGGTCTTCAAGCGTTTTCAGGCGCTCGGGGTCGGGTGCATCAGGCATAAAATCGGCCTCTCAGTCAGTCGTCGCAAACTAGAAAGCGGAGCCGCATGAGTCAAGCAACATCGACAACATGAAATTTAGAGTTAAGTATTTGAAACAGCTATATTTAATTTTCGCCACGACAAAGTGTTCACTACGCTTTGCAGGGTAGATGCGTCACCTCACCCCGCCAGCCCATATTCAACCAAATGGTTGACCAATTGCTGAATACCCGATTTACCTCAGACCTATGAACACCAAACTTGATATTGTTTTTTCAGCGCTTTCTGACTCCACGCGCCGCCATATTCTGACGATGTTGCTGGAAGACGACATGGCAGTCACTGACGTGGCAGAGCCTTTCGAAATGTCACTTGCGGCAATTTCAAAGCATCTGACAATTCTTACGCGGTCGGGATTGATCAGCCAGGAAAAGCGTGGGCGCGTAAAATGGTGCAAGCTGGAACCCGACGCTTTAAGGGATGCCTCTATCTGGATGCAAAGCTTTGGTCAGTTCGAAGCCGTGAATCTTGATGCGTTTGAGCGGTTCTTAGAGCGCGAACTGGATAATGACACCGCCTGAGCCAGACGCAAAAAACACGCCACTCAGTGTTCGTCCTTTAATAGCATAAGCAAAGCAACAACGGTTAGTGCAACACCGGCTAGCACCAGGCCCCGTGGCGCACCGTTGCCCAGCGCTAATTCCCAAAGGATAACCCAGCTTGGCACCAGATATGTATACGCCATGACTTTAGCAGATGGCAGGCGCAGGCTCGCGTATTGCAGCAACGCAAAAGATCCGGCACTTGCAAAAACGGCCGTATACACAATCGTTGTCCAGACAATTGTCGGCAATGCCAACCAGTCAGTTTCCAGGATGTCATTGCATCCATAGATTACAAACACCCAGAAAGCCGCGAACATCATTCCAAATGTAAACCCAAAAGCAGGCTCGCCCCGGTTTAGCCGACGCATGATTGACGGGTAAAACGCATGCGCCACGCAGCCCCAAAAGAAAATTGCCTCACCAACACCGATGTTAAAGGCCCACAGCGCCGCGAGATCCGCCTTGAATATCACCCAAAGCGCGCCAATTCCGCCCAGAATTAATGCCCCAGCCATGCGAACTGTCGTTATCTGGCGAAGGATCAAATACCCAAAGCCTGCTGCCATAAGGGGTGTAAGTGTAAAAACAGCAGCCGCCGAAACGGGCGGTGCCGTTTTCAAACCTTCAAACATGGTAACAAAATAAAACGCCATCGTGCCGCCCAGGATCACAAAACGCCAAGGAGCGCGTGCAACCTGTCTGGTAAGCCCACCGGTCGCTGCGGCAATGAAACCCATTAGCGTTGTCGCAATTAGAAACCTGATCGCATTAAACGCGGCTGGTTCAACTTCGTTCGCAACCATTGAACCCAGGCTAAAAGAACCCGCGACCAACGCTGAGAAGCTTAGCATCGCAAAATGTCCGCGCATTTCTGATGTTAGCTTGCTGCGATCGATCCGGGCGCCCTGTGTTGGGCTCATATTGTTCCCCACTCTTTCGCCTTCGCTTTCAAGAAGGTCAGAAATGCCTGTACCTTCATTGTGCGATGCAGGTCGACATGGGTCACGATCCATAGCGGTGAAACCCATTCGGGACGTGGAGGGAATACCTGAATCAGATCATCGTTCTGGCTCGCAGCGAAATCAGACAGGAACCCAAGGCCGCCGCCCGCGCAGACAGCATGTTCAATGCTTTGAAAATCCCCTGCGCGAAAGACGACATTCTCTGGCGGAACATGCTCGTCCAGCCATTTGTAGAAGGGCGCGCGTTTCTGACGTTCTTCCCCTGCAACAAATCTGTGCAGTTTAAGATTTTCTTCACTGTCGGGCAGACCATAACGATCAATGTAGGATTTAGCGCCATAAAGTGCGATGCATTGCGTCACCAGCGGTTGCACGACATTGTCTGGCTGATCCGGAGTTTTACCAGCGCGGATTGCGACATGTGCCTCGCCAT
Source organism: Pseudohalocynthiibacter aestuariivivens (assembly GCF_018457175.1). Lineage (GTDB taxonomy): Bacteria > Pseudomonadota > Alphaproteobacteria > Rhodobacterales > Rhodobacteraceae > Pseudohalocynthiibacter > Pseudohalocynthiibacter aestuariivivens. The sequence continues at coordinate 294,642 of NZ_JAGFNU010000001.1, read as the reverse complement.
ATTCCAGGCGAAACACGCGCTCCCCTGTCATATAGTGCACCTTCACATCCGGATGCTCCTGCTGAAACTCGACCAGAACGGGTGCAAGTAAGGGCGACATATTCGCAAGCGAAGTGACCAGCAAGTTACCAGTTACTGACTCTCCCTGGCCGCGTATGCGTCCGGCAAGCTGCGTGAACTGTTCAGCGGTCGTCTGGGCAACCTGCAACAGATCCTGCCCCGCTTCGGTCGCTGTGTATCCGCGCGCGTGCCTCTGAAACAGTTTTGTTCCCAGCTGCTTTTCCAAATGATCTATATGGCGGATAACTGTGGCATGATGCACGCCAAGCACGTCGGCTGCGCCACTAACTGTGCCCATGCGCGCAACCTGAAACGCAGTTCGTATCTCATCCCAGTTTTCCATTACTCTACCTGTGCAATATCCAACATATTATGTTCGAATATCAGCATTGTGTTCATTTTTGCAATACTTAATTTCAGTCTATCAACATGAGGAATTCACAAATGTCACAATCAATTCTACGCATCGACGCCTCTGCCCGCACAGAAGATTCCGTTTCCCGTTCCCTCACCGACAGCATTGTCGCCCGGTTCGGTGGTGCCACCGTTATCACCCGCGATCTTTCGGAAGGTATTCCACACCTGTCTGAAACCTGGGTCGGTGCGACCTTCACCCCACCCGAAAACCGTACAGCACAGCAAGCCGAAGCGCTTTCATTCTCTGACGAACTGGTTGCAGAGATAAAAGCCGCTGACATCATCGTCATCGGCTCGGCTGTCTACAACTTCAGCCTTCCCTCTTCTCTAAAGGCCTGGATTGACCAGATCAGCCGCGTCGGTGTCACCTTTAAATACGGTGAAAACAGCCCCGAAGGTTTGTTGAAAGACAAACGTGTTATCGTCGCATTAGCCTCTGGCGGCACCGCGATTGGCTCTGACTATGACCACTTCACACCTTACCTTAAGTTCGTTCTGGGATTTTTGGGCATAACAGATGTGCAATTTGTTGGTGCGACCGAGCTGGCTCAGAATGCCGACGCGTCAATCGTGGCTGCAAAGACCGAGATCGGCAAACTTGCCGCATAAAACACACCGCAAAAATTCTGACAGGCCCATTCTCGCGGATAGGGCCTGTTGGCTTGACTCTTTCCCGTCTCGGGCCTAAACGACCTCGAACTCCGGAAGTCTTTTAAAGCTTCCGGTCCCTTTGCATTGCGCAGGGATCGCCATCAGTCAGCGCGTTGCGCCCACTGGTGTCGTTGGTTATTGGAGCGTCCCTTCTTAACTGGAGGGGTGGGTTTGAAATGGCAAAGGAGCCGTCGCGATGTTTGAAAATCTGTCCGAACGCCTCTCTGGTGTTTTTGACCGCCTTACCAAACAAGGCGCCCTGAGCGATTCTGATGTCTCAACTGCATTGCGTGAAGTCCGCGTTGCCCTGCTGGAAGCCGATGTTTCGCTGTCTGTCACTCGTGACTTTGTTAAGGCGGTACAGGAAAAGGCCGCCGGACAATCTGTTACCAAATCCGTGACGCCCGGCCAGCAGGTCGTAAAGATCGTCCATGACGAACTTGTGCATGTCCTTGCAGGTGATGAAACCGAACCGGGTGAGCTGAAGGTAGACAACCCGCCCGCGCCCATCCTGATGGTTGGCCTGCAGGGCTCTGGTAAAACGACAACCACAGCAAAGCTCGCCAAACGCCTTTCAGAAAAGAACGGTAAGCGGGTTCTGATGGCCTCGCTCGATACGCAGCGTCCGGCGGCACAAGAACAGCTTGCAATCCTTGGCAAACAAATCGGCGTGGATACACTGCCGATTATCAAGGGTCAGTCCGCCGTTGATATCGCAAAACGCGCCAAACAGCAGGCAACGCTCGCGGGCTATGACGTCTACATGCTCGACACCGCAGGCCGCTTGCACATCGATCAGGTGCTGATGGATGAGGTGCAGGCTGTTCGCGATGTCGCCAACCCGCGCGAAACCCTGCTTGTCGTCGATGGTCTGACTGGCCAGGACGCGGTAAATGTTGCCGAAGAATTTGACGGCAAAGTCGGCATCAGCGGTGTTGTCCTGACCCGGATGGACGGTGACGGACGTGGTGGTGCCGCGCTTTCCATGCGCGCTGTCACGGGCAAGCCAATCAAATACGTTGGTCTTGGCGAAAAGCTGGACGCGATCGAAGAGTTCCACCCGGAACGTGTTGCTGGCCGTATCCTTGGTATGGGCGATATCGTTTCGCTTGTTGAAAAAGCTCAGGAAACCATTGAGGCCGAACAAGCTGAGCGCATGATGAAGCGCTTCCAAAAAGGTCTGTTCAACATGAACGACCTGAAAGCGCAGCTTGAGCAGATGATGAAAATGGGCGGCATGGAAGGCATCATGGGTATGATGCCGGGCATGGGCAAAATGGCCAAGCAGGTTGAAGAAGCCGGCTTTAACGACAAAGTTCTGAAACGTCAGGTCGCCCTCATCCAGTCGATGACTAAAAAAGAACGTGCCAATCCACAGATCCTGCAGGCAAGTCGCAAAAAACGCATCGCGAAAGGCGCTGGCCTTGAGGTTTCTGATTTGAACAAGCTTCTGAAAATGCATCGCCAGATGGCTGACATGATGAAGAAGATGGGCAAAATGGGCAAACGTGGCATGCTGAAGGGTGCGCTTGGCAGCATGTTTGGCAAAGGCGGCGGGATGCCTGGAATGCCAGGCGATATGGACCCATCTGCGATGGACCCCAAAGCACTGGAAGCCGCAGCTAAGAAAATGGGGGGTCTTCCCGGTCTTGGCGGCGGCCCTCTGCCCCCCGGTTTGTCAGGGTTTGGTAAAAAGAAATGAAAATATCCGTCCCCACACTTGAAACAGAACGCCTGATCCTGCGCGAACATCGCGCCGAGGATTTTGAGCCGTTGGCAGAGTTTTATGCCGATGATGCGCGCTGTGCTGGGTTCGGAGGGCCGCTCGGCCGCGAAGACAGTTGGCGCTGGCTCGCGTCTTCTATTGGTCACTGGCAATTGCGCGGCTACGGCTATTGGTCGGTTGAGGAAAAATCCAGCGGTACATTCTGTGGTCTTGTTGGCCTTTGGAACCCCGAAGGCTGGCGCGAGCCTGAACTGGGCTGGGCCATGGTGGCCAACGCAGAAGGTCAGGGAATTGCTTATGAAGCTGCGGCGCATGTTCGTGACTACACGTTCGGCACGCTGAACTGGCCGACCCTCACAAGCAACATCGTACCCGACAACGCGCGCTCTATTGCGCTCGCGGAACGGCTTGGCGCGAAACTGGATGGAAGCTACGACAACCCACATATGGGCCTCGTCCATGTCTACCGTCACCCAAAACCGGAGGCGAGCAATGACAGATGATGCAACCCGCGCCGAAGAGGTGCTGAAGGAACATCGTGAAAGCATTGACCGGCTTGACGCTGTGTTGGTTTACACACTTGCCGAGCGTTTCAAACACACGCAGGCCGTCGGTAAACTGAAGGCACAACATTCTTTGCCGCCATCTGACCCGATGCGCGAAGCAAAACAGATCGAACGTCTTCAGCGTATGGCGCTGGAGGCAGACCTTAACCCCGAATTCGCTAAAGAGTTTTTGAGCTTCATAATTAGCGAAGTCATTCATCACCACGAAAAACATCAGGAATAACAGTCGGCAATTAGTCCGTCTCAATCATCTTAAGGAGAACTCACAATGGCTATGAAAATCAGGCTCGCTCGCGGTGGCAGCAAAAAACGCCCCTTCTATCGTATCGTTGCTACGGACACCCGTATGCCACGCGATGGTCGTTTTATCGAAAAACTGGGCACCTATAACCCGCTGCTCGCTAAAGACAGCGAAGACCGCGTAAAAATGGAGCTTGATCGCGTAAAATACTGGCTTGGCGAAGGTGCAAAGCCAACTGACCGTGTGTCCCGTATGCTGGAAGCTGCTGGTGTTCTGGAGAAGAAGACCCGCAACAACCCTAAATCAGCTGTTCCAGGTAAAAAAGCCACTGAGCGCGCTGAAGAAAAAGCTTCAAAAGCTGCCGCTGCTGTCGAAGCAGCTGCCGCTCCTGCAGAAGCTCCAGCCGAGGAGCCGGTTGAAGAAGTGGCTGAAGAAGCCTCTGCTGAATAAGCGGGGCCGGCTGGGTCATGGCGCAATTTTCGGATCAGTTCCGACAAGAGCTTGACCAGTTAATGAGGTGGCGCCGTGATGTCCGCCACTTTCGCACAGACTCTGTCGAAAGTGCTTTGATTGATCGTTGTCTTGCAACCTTCAATCTGGCGCCTTCCGTCGGTTTGTCGGAACCGTGGCGTGTTGTTCGGCTTCGATCGGCAGCGGCGCGAGCCGCAGCACTATCGAATTTCGAATCTGCCAATCAAGACGCACTAAACGGTTACTCAGGTGAAAAATCCGAGATTTATGCCGGGTTGAAACTGAGTGGAATGCGCGATGCCCCAGAGCAATTCGGTGTGTTCTGCGATGAGCAAACCGAAAAGGGTGCAGGCCTTGGCGCAGCTACGATGCCAGAAATGCGCCGCTATTCTGTTGTCGCGGCCATCACGCAATTCTGGCTGGCTGCACGTGCTGAAGGGTTGGGTGTTGGCTGGGTATCAATCCTCGATCCGGAACAACTTGCTCGTGATATTGATATTCCGGAAGGCTGGGCATTAGTTTCGTATCTTTGCGTCGGCTGGCCCAAAGATGATATGGAAACACCAGAGTTGGAACGTGCCGGTTGGGAAGACCGACGCGGTCATTTGCCTATCGTAGACCGTTAGAGCGCTTTAAAGCCTCTTGCATCAGAACCGCGCGCTCCGCGCTTAGGGCTAAGGGATAACCGATGTCAGACCGTATTTGCGTAGGCGCCATCGCTGGTTCTTATGGAGTAAAGGGTGAGGTTCGCTTGAAAAGCTTTTGTGCTGATCCAGAGGCAATTGCTGACTTTGATCCGCTGTTTTCGGAAGACGGAACTCAAAGGTACTCCGTCACTCTGACACATGTCGTCAAGAATGGGTTTTCCGCTAAAATAAACGGCGTTTCCAACAAGGAGCAGGCGGAGAAACTGCGCGGTATAAGGCTATTTGCTGATCGCGATCAACTGCCTGAATTACCGGACGATGAATTTTACCACGCAGATTTAATTGGCCTGACGGTTTTGGATACCGGAGGCAACGTTCTTGGCCGCGTTAAGAATGTGCAGAATTACGGGGCAGGCGATTTGCTGGAAATTGAAGGTTCTGTCTTGGAAAATACGGTGCTGCTTCCTTTTACCAAAGAGATTGTCCCAACGGTCGATCTGGCTGGGGGTCGCATAATCGCGGATCCCCCCGAGGGGATCTATCCGGAATGACCCATCTTTTTCCTGTTACCGGCATTCATGTTGGAGTTTCACGAGATGAGTAATAGCCCATCCAAATCTCATGGCCGTCTCTCCATATCTGCGACGGCAACGCCTCGCGAACTTATTCAAGACAAACCACACCTGAAAGACGCGTGGACCGTCAAGATCGTCACGTTATTCCCCGAGGTTTTTCCCGGTGTTCTGGGGGCATCTCTTACCGGAAAAGCGTTGCAGGAGGGGCTGTGGCGACTAGAGACTATTGACCTTAGACCATTTGGCGAAGGCAAGCATCGCAATGTTGACGCCCCGCCCTATGGGGGGGGTGCCGGGATGGTCCTGCGTTCCGATGTTGTTGCAAAGGCGTTGAAACACGCTGAACGGGATACACCGGTGGACCGCGCAAAATGGCCAGTGGTTTATCTTTCACCTCGCGGCAAGCCCTTTACACAGGCAATGGCGCAAGAATTTTCAGAGGCCGAAGGAATGACTTTGCTTTGCGGTCGTTTTGAAGGCGTGGACGAACGCGTGATCGAACATTTCGATATCACGGAAGTCTCGCTTGGTGACTTTGTCTTGACAGGCGGAGAGATTGCAGCACAGGCCTTGATTGATGCGACAGTCCGGCTTATACCGCGCGTGCTTGGGAATCAGGAATCTACCGAGGACGAATCGTTCGCGGCTGGATTGCTTGAGCACCCGCAATACACGAAACCAGCCGTTTGGGAGGGTCGTGAGATACCGGAAATTCTTCTTTCCGGGCATCACGCGAAGATAACCGATTGGCGGCAGGTTATGGCCGAAAGGCTAACTAAGGAACGTCGACCTGACCTCTGGCGGGCTTATTGTGAAGAACACGATAGGGACCCGGTTGAAGACCAAGAGCTATCGGGGCGCGCAAACCTTCGTGGAAAAACCACGAGCAAAAAAGGATCATAGCGATGAATCTAATCGCACAACTGGAAGCCGAGCAAATTGCAGCGCTTGGCAAAGACATTCCAGATTTCAAAGCGGGTGACACTATCCGCGTTGGGTTTAAAGTGACAGAGGGCTCGCGCACGCGTGTCCAGAACTACGAAGGCGTATGCATCAGCCGTAAAAACGGCAACGGCATTGCTGGCGCGTTCACTGTCCGCAAGATTTCATTTGGTGAAGGTGTTGAACGGGTCTTCCCGCTGCACTCCACCAACATTGATAGCATCACCGTGGTTCGCCGCGGTCGCGTGCGTCGTGCGAAACTTTACTATCTGCGTGAACGTCGTGGTAAATCTGCACGTATCGCTGAACAAACAAATTACAAGCCCGCGTCGGCCAAAGCGTAAGGACGGATAGAATGAGAAAAGACATCCATCCCGAATATCACACGATCAACGTCAAAATGACTGACGGCACGGTCATGGAAATGAAATCGACTTGGGGCAAGGAAGGCGACCAATTGGCGCTGGATATTGATCCTACAGTACACCCTGCATGGACCGGCGGCGGCACGCGCCTGATGGACACTGGCGGTCGCGTCTCCAAGTTCAAAAAGAAATACGAAGGTCTGGGTTTCTAAGCACCCTATACCTGCTCTTATTGCGAACGCCGCTCCTCTCGGGGCGGCGTTTTGCATTTTCATAAAGTTTTTTGCTTACAATTTGTAGGCTGGGCAGCTTGTAGGTCAGATTGTTATGCCACCACCTACCTGCGCTCAAACCCATTTGCTTGCATCAGCGGCAGACGAGACTTGAAGATCGGAACAATCATCGAAAGTGGTCTGCTATGACGTCGGGGGCCTTTTTCCTTGCCGTTTTTCAAAGACGCCAGATTTGACTGTGCCTTCTGGTCAATTCCATTCAGATTCGCCCGCTTTATTGCGTTTTCAAGGCCGACCGGAGCTTCCTGACTTGACCAAAGATTAGCATGTGAAGGTTTGCCCATCGCGACATCTATCGTGATCGGGTTTCCCTCAGTATCGGAAAATTCAAGATCACCGACGGCGCTCTTTACTTTTGTTGCAACGTTGCTCGACTTTTTACGCCCTGATTTTGGAATGACACAAACGAAAATCCCATCTCCGACATATGAGATTTGCAAATTCGGGCTGTTGATCGCATCGGTTATGCAACCGGCAACGCTGTTGACCAGACTTCGAAAATCACTGGATGGAAGTGTTTGGTGGATCGTTTCGATTTCGATAATCTTGAAAGCAACAATCTCCATCGCATAATTACCCATGGGTAACTTCAGAAGGCGATTTTCCAACTCGGTGATATCAACCGCTCCGGTCACCTCTTCGAGGTCGAATTTTTCATCAAGCCTTAGGCTATGCAGACCATCCAGCTGTTCTTTCAACGCTTCCGCATTCAAACGCGCTTCACGTTCCTGATGGACCACATGACTCAACCCATCTGCCGCCCGAATACGAGCGCCAAGTTCCAACCCATGAAACGGTTTGGTTATGTAATCGGTCGCTCCGGCGGCAAACGCACGATCTATATAGCATTGCTCGGATAAGGCGGTGATCATCAGTACCGGAATGTTGGTATATTCTTCGAAACTGCGAATGGTTTTGCACAGCTCGATTCCATCTTTTCCTGGCATTCTAATATCGAGCAGGTAGCAATCGAACGGGTCCTGCGTATTGTTGATAAGCGCCAGTGCCTCGTCTGCAGAGGTTGCGACTGTGATATCGGTGTAGTCCGCATTTACCAGTGCCGACTTCAGAATCTCCAGTGCGATTTCATCATCGTCAACTGCCAGGATCTTCATATCGTCCACTCCAAATATGGCATGCAGAGCCCTTCTGAATGTGCCATCTGATCGTCTTTGATTCTCTCATAATCACGTAGATACGTTGTCCCCGTTGCCTGTATGGAAACAAAGTTTGGTCTAAATATGGCAAAGCGACATTTTGTAAAATCCTGATACGCTGGTCTCTGCCCAGTTATTTCTGATCCATATCTACAGCAAACACCAATCGTAATACGCTCTGTTTCGGAACCGAAAAATGACTTCCGGTGCCTGAAAATACCCCGGCCTAAAGTGGCAGATAAATGCAATTTCACAATAAAACCACATAAGTCCGCCTTGTGCACTGCTGTGGCTTCCCATAATGAAAAACACAACATATAGTTAGCATGTCCATAAGGGCGCGCTTTTTTACGTTGCTGGGAAGGGATATCTGGCTTGGCGCATATCATCGTTGTCGGGAATGAAAAGGGCGGATCAGGTAAGTCGACGACGTCTATGCACGTGGCAACTGCACTTGCGCGGATGGGTCACAAGGTTGGCGCGCTGGATCTGGATCTCAGACAGAAAACATTTGGCCGGTATATCGAAAATCGGAAAGCATTTCTAAATTCGCAAGGATTGGACCTGCCAGTTCCCGATTATCACGATTTGCCAGAAATTGACCGGTCATCGCTACAACCCGGCGAAAACATCTATGATCATCGCTTGTCAGCTGCTGTGGCGACGCTGGAGCCCGATAGTGATTTTATCCTGATCGACTGCCCCGGTTCTCATACACGACTGTCTCAGGTTGCACATTCGCTGGCTGACACATTGATCACACCGTTAAACGACAGCTTCATTGATTTTGACCTGCTTGCCCGGCTGAACTCTGAAACGGGCAAAATCCTGGGTCCATCTGTTTATTCTGAAATGGTATGGAATGCGCGTCAGCTACGCGCACAGGCCGGGCTTCCACCAATTGACTGGATCGTTGTTCGTAACCGACTTGCGGCGCAGCAAATGCACAACAAAAAGAAGATGGGCGAAGCGCTCGAAAATCTGTCTAAACGCATCGGGTTTCGTATTGCGCCCGGTTTCGGAGAACGTGTGATTTTCCGGGAACTTTTTCCACGCGGATTAACGTTGCTTGACCTCAAAGAAGTTGGGGTTGAGCATCTTAATATTTCAAACGTTGCTGCCCGTCAGGAAGTTCGCGATCTTATGAAAGCGCTGCATTTACCGGGCGTGACCGTGAATTTCTAGGGAAAAGCCTTTCTGGACAGGACTCTGTTCTGATAGTTGGGGTGCAAGCCACTGCCAATCGACAGCCAAGAAAAAAGGGCGGCCTCGCGGTCGCCCAGTTTAATTTGTTGGAGGTCACCTTCAGATTGCTACCGGCGTGGCGGACGGACATATCGCTGAATAGAAAGTAGCGAGACTTCGCGACCTTCAGACATCTGGTCCCGAACAACTGCAATAGCATAGATGCCAGAGCCGACCTTCTTCACCATCCGGGTTGTAGGTGCGTCCGGATTGCTAAGGCTTTCAGCAACCTGCATTCCGGTGCCTTCATAGTCGAACATTACGAGCCTCGACGAGTCGCCTAATGAAACGGCGTCTATGACAACAAGACTTTCTTCTTCGACCGAGAACAGAAACCACTGTGTACCCACAGCGGCCACGTTGTCACTCCGCAGGGTCCGATCAAGCAAACCCAGATCGGTGAAAACAATACCGCTACCTGATGGCGGCAAAAGCTCTCCCAGTGCATAAGCCTCGGCCAACATTGCCTCAGCGGTCATTTCCTCGATAGTGACAGAATAAGAACCTGAACCTTCCCCAGAAAATGGGCTAACTGCCAAGCAATATTGACCGGCTGGCAAAGCGACATCCGGCTGGATGCGGCTGTTCGTTCCGAGCCCTTCTCCGTCATCCGAGGTGGAAACTTCCGCTCCTTCCGCATTGTACAAACCAAGGACCGTATCGAAATCATTGCTACGTGCTGTCAATCGCAGTTCAATCGGTTCTGTTGTTTCAAACCGATAGAACTTGTGCCCACTGCTCAGGGTCTGGGCAAAATTCTGTGCTTCAAAACCTGAGCTAAGGCTTGTCGACAAATCGGTTGTTGCATTTGGATCGCCGCACGGATCGGCCGGTGCACCGCTTCCAGCACCTCGTGAAGCAGCCGCTTCAGACCATTCTTCCAGCGTCAGGTTGAAATCTCCGCCGCTGGTGTCGTAACTGCTAACCGAAACGCAGTAGTCCCCGGCAGGCAATACATCCTGAAAACCCAGGTAGCTGTCAGTGCCGCCGCCGCTGTCATCATCCGACCCAAGTTCTGAACCGTTACCGTCTTCCAACGTTAGCAGTGTATCAAAATCACTGCTGCGCACACCAATACTCAGCGCCATCGGCTCTGCAAGACTGAACGCAAAGCTGTCATTTCCTGGGTTACGACCTTGAAGAATCTGCGCCTCAAACCCCGGAGCCAGCGTCGAGTCCAGCGTTACGAGCCCCTCGGCAGAATGGCACCCACCAGCCCCGGCAACAATTCCGGTACTTACTGTTACGGGGATCGTCGTGAAGAAGCCTTGCGGCAGTTCCCCAACCGCAGGGGGAACTTCAGTCAACGTTCTGATCTGAGCACAATAGACACCTGCCGAAAGCGCAGCCCCTAACCGCGAGTTTAAATCTCCTGCACCATCATCGTCAGAGCGCACCATCCGGCCACTGTCATCGAACAATATGATAATCGGGTCAGCTTCGCCTGCTGCGGTTTCCACCGTAATTCCTGTATCGGACTGAATCGTAAGTTCCAGATAGGCCGGTTCACCTCGCGCGATATCAATCAACGTATTGATCGGCTCTGCACCTTCCCCCGTGATAGAATAGCTGCCCTGCGTCAAGGCGAGGGGCTGACCACAGAAGCCTGCATCCTGTGCAAGGACGCCCGTACCCATAAACATAAAGGCGAAAAAAGCGCACAGTTGCGGTTTCGAAAAATTTTTTGTTTTGAACATGTATTCGCTCACTTTCCTAATGAATAGGCCTGGTTTGCATAGCGATGCATTACTTTCTAACGGTCGCTGCCGCACATTATCAAAAGAACCCGTGGGCCATGCGTTTGTCAAATGATCATCTGATTTTTCGCACCTAGCACAGAAAATTAGCGGTCGCACAAAATGCCTGTCAGACAGAAGTGACCCTTCTGGCAGATACCTGCGTTTTCCAAATAAAACAGACGATGAAGATACCGCTCAAGATCAATACAATCGTTGGCGCAGAGGCGCTTCCGATAAAAAAGCTAAAGTAAACCCCCGTGAGACCCGCGAACATTGTTAATAATACCGCCAAAACAAGCATAAGCTCGAACCGCTGCGTCAAAAGAAACGCGATAGCGCCGGGTGCAATCAAAAGACCGATCGCCAGAATAATCCCAACCGCTTTCAGCGTCGCAACAATTGTCAGCGACAAAATCGCGAGCAAACCGTAGTGCAGCAATTTAACATTCAATCCAGCTGCCTGCGCTTGCGCTGGATCAAAGGCGTGCAACAGGAAATCGCGACGTTTCAGTACTACGATCACAGCAACGAAAAGCGCGATTAGGCCAGTTGTCAGGATATCGCCCCAGCTTACGCCCAACATGTTTCCAAACAGGATATGATCCAGATGCACATCAGTTTCGATTTTTGTGTAGATAACCAATCCGAAACCGAACATGCCCGAAAACACCACACCCATGACTGTATCCTGTTTGATGCGGCTATTGTCCTTCAGGAAACCGGTGGCCAGCGCACAGACCATTCCAGCACCAAAAGCACCTATGATGAGCGGAATATTAATCAGATACGCCAGCACCACTCCCGGCAACACCGCGTGGCTAATTGCATCGCCCATCAGGGACCATCCCTTCAGGACCAGATAGCAAGACAACAGCGCAGTCGGCACCGCGATAATTGTGGTGATGATAAAGGCGCGGATCATGAACTCGAATTGAAATGGCAAGAGCAGTTCTTCAATCATGCCCCACCCTCCAATGCATCTGCGGAACGGCGGCGTGCGGCAAGATATCCATGCTTGGGTGCCAGAAAAAAGGCAGTTAAGAATATCAATGTTTGCAGGCAGATGATAATTCCACCTGTCGCGCCATCCAGAAAATAGCTTGCGTAAGCTCCTACAAAACTTGTGATGGATCCAATCGCCACGCTCAACATCAAGAGTCGCGGAAAGCGATCCGTCAGCAAATAGGCTGTCGCCCCCGGTGTCACCACCATTGCGATAACAAGGAACGCACCCACCGTTTGCAAAGCAGCAACACAAGACGCCGACAAGAGCGTGAAAAACAGCACTTTCAAAAGATCAGGTTTCAACCCAATCGATCGCGCATGGTTTTCGTCAAAAAACGCCACCATTAGGTCTTTCCATTTCAACAGAAGAATTGTGAGCGAGACAAACCCGATAACTGCCAATTGCAGTGTATCACCCGGTGTGATCGCCAGGATGTTTCCAAGCGTGATCGTTTGAATGTTAACAGAAGTCGGCGAAATAGAGACCATGAACAACCCGAGCCCGAAAAACGAAGTAAAAATCAGACCAATTATCGCGTCTTCCTTAAGCCCGGATCTCTGGTTCAGAAATAACATCGCCCCGGCCGCCAGCCCCCCTGCCAGAAAGGCACCAAGGGCAAATGGTAATCCCAGCATATAAGCCCCAGCAACACCGGGCACGATAGAATGGCTAAGCGCATCCCCGATCAGTGACCATCCCTTGAGCATCAGATAGGCGGACAGAAATGCACAAACCCCACCCACAAGTGCGCTGACCCACATCGCGTTGATCATGAACCCATAGGTGAAAGGTTCCAGCAGCATTTCCATCAGCTTTCGCCCTCTGGCTTATCGTCGTAAACAACGAAGGGCCGTTCATCATCGGTAATAACCGTAACCTGACGGCTGTCGTCATCGTCATGCAAGTCTTTGCCACCCAGAACAAAATGACGCAACACACCGCCAAAAGCGGCCTCAAGATTCGATTGTGTAAAGGTTTCTTCTGTTAGGCCGTGTGCCAGCACGGTGCCTTTCACCAGAATTGTACGATCACAAAATTCAGGAACAGACCCAAGGTTATGGGTCGACACCAACATCACACGGCCTTCATCACGCATATCACGCAACAGCGCGATGATAGCATCCTCGGTCTGCACATCGACACCTGTGAAAGGTTCATCCAACAAGATGACTTTGCCGTCTTGCGCCAAAGCGCGTGCAAGAAAAACCCGTTTACGCTGCCCGCCAGACAGTTCGCCAATCTGGCGGTGCCGGAACTCACTCATTCCAACTCGGGCCAAGGCCTCTGTCACCGCGCTCCGGTCTTCGTCACGTGTCATCCGCATAAAGTTCATGTGGCCATAGCGGCCCATCATAACCACATCTTCAACCAGTACCGGGAAAGACCAGTCGACTTCTTCGGCCTGCGGCACATAGGCTACGATGTTTTTCTTCAACGCCTCTTTTACCGGCATTCCAAGGATCGAGATTTCACCCTTTGCTACCGGCACAAACCCCATGATCGCCTTGAATAATGTTGACTTTCCAGCCCCATTCACCCCTACAAGCGCTGTTATCGTTCCTGTCGGAATCTCAAAACTGGCGTCTCGCAACGCCGTCAGTCCATTGCGATACGTGACCGTTACGCCTTGTGCGAAAATACCTGAATCAAGCGGCGCCAGCATTGGGATGTCCTATTCAGAATTCGCAGTCAAACCTGCAACTATGGTTTCAGAGGTTACACGAAGCAAATCGAGGTAACTAGGCACGGGTCCGTCCGCTTCGGTCAGAGAGTCAACATAGAGAACACCGCCAAACGCCGCCCCAGTCTCACGGGCCACCTGTTTTGCCGGGTCGCTAGAGACAGTGCTTTCGCAAAATACTGCGCGAATGTTGTTCTCTCGCACACCGTCAATCACCTTGCGCACCTGCTGAGGTGTCCCCGTCTGATCTGCATTGATCGGCCAGAGGTAAAGCTCCTGCATCTCAAAATCCCGGATCAGATAGCTAAAAGCCCCTTCGCAAGTTGCAAGCCAACGTTCACTTTCCGGCACCGCAAGAATGGCGTCCCGCAAGGGTGCAATAGCGGCAACCAGTTCTTGTTTGTAGGCTTCGGCATTCGCCTTATAAATTTCTGCGTTATCAGGGTCATACGTCACAAAGGCGTCCCGAATATTGTCGACGTAAATGATAGCATTGTCCAACGACATCCAGGCATGTGGGTTTGGCTTTCCGTCATAGGCCCCTTCGGAAATACTGACCGGCTCAATGCCTTCGGTCAAAACAACGCTTGGAACATCAGAAAGGTTGCCGAAAAACTGCTCAAACCAAAGTTCAAGGTTCATCCCGTTCCACAAAATCAGATCCGCGTCCTGCGCACGCAAAATATCGCGTGGCGTCGGGTCATATCCATGAATTTCCGCGCCAGGTCGGGTGATCGATTCCACGACTGCGGCATCTCCTGCCACGTTCGATGCCATATCAGCAATAACGGTAAAGGTGGTTACTGCTTTGAATTTTTCTGCTGCGGTTGCAGCCGTACTCACGACAATAAGAAAGGCAGTCGCACTTGTCAGAATTCTAACGATTTTTTGCATTGGGTACCCTTTTGCCCCAAAGGGCTTCGCCAATTGATTATGAGAATCGTTCGCAACTGTCAACTAGATTGCGAATAATTTGCAAAAAGAAACCGTCAGTGTTCTCCAAATGAAAGGATATCAAGATCAAAACGATTTTAATCCAGCAATCTGGTATAAATGTCTGTAAATCAGTTGTTTTACCAGTTTCCAAAAATATCCCCGCCGGAGGCTTCTTTGTCCTCCCCCAGCGGGGCGTCGAATTAAAGTTCGCGTCAGATACAGTCTATAAACAACTGTTTCATGTTCTCAGAATTCAACTCAACCGGATTTCCACCGCAACTCGGATCGTTCAGCGCCATTTCGGTCAGCGTATCGATCTTGTCGGTGCCAACACCCATCTCCGATAGCTTTTTAGGGATGCCAAGATCATCGTTCAGTTTCAGCACATAGCCGAAAAATCCGTTAAAACCGCCGGAGATGCCCAAATACGCGGCGGCCTGATTGAACCTGTCTTCAATCGCGGGCCTGTTAAACGTTAAAACCGGTGGCATTACGACAGCATTCGTTGTGCCGTGATGGGTGTTATAGACCGCGCCAATCGGATGGGAAATTGCGTGAATAGCGCCAAGCCCTTTTTGAAAGGCTGTCGCACCCATCGCTGCCGCTGACATCATATGCGCCCGCGCCTCAAGATCATTTCCATCTTCGTAGGCCCGTGGCAGGTAATCCTTCACCAATCGCATCCCTTCAAGCGCGATACCCTGGCTCATCGGATGGTAGTGCGGACTGCTGAATGCCTCGACACAATGTGCGAAAGCGTCAAGCCCTGTACCAGCGGTGATGAACTTTGGCATTCCAACTGTCAGTTCCGGGTCGCAGATCACAATACTTGGCAAAACCTTTGGGTGAAAAATTATCTTTTTCACATGGGTCACACTGTCAGTGATCACGCTCGCACGGCCCACTTCTGACCCGGTTCCCGCTGTTGTTGGCACGGCAACAATGGGCGCTATCGCGTCTGCGTCCGCGCGCGTCCACCAGTCGCCAATATCTTCAAAATCCCAAATCGGGCGCGTTTGGCCGGCCATGAAGGCAACCATTTTACCAAGGTCAAGGCCCGAACCGCCACCAAAGGCGATAACACCGTCGTGGCCGCCTGTTTTGTAGACCGCAACACCATCCGCGAGGTTCAGCTCGTTCGGGTTCGGGTCCACTTCGGAAAACAGCCCTCGCCCAAGGCCTGCAGCCTCCATGATATCAAGCGTCGTCGCCGTGATCGGCAACCCGGCCAACCCCTTGTCCGTCACCAACAGCGGTTTCTTCATACCTGCGGCCGCGCAGGCCTCGGGCAATTCCTTGATCCGGCCAGCACCGAATTTCATTGTGGTCGGGTAAGACCAATTTCCGACGA
This sequence comes from Pseudohalocynthiibacter aestuariivivens, assembly GCF_018457175.1. Classification (GTDB taxonomy): domain Bacteria; phylum Pseudomonadota; class Alphaproteobacteria; order Rhodobacterales; family Rhodobacteraceae; genus Pseudohalocynthiibacter; species Pseudohalocynthiibacter aestuariivivens. The sequence continues at coordinate 278,573 of NZ_JAGFNU010000001.1, read as the reverse complement.
GATTCATTTCGTCACCTTTTTCAAATGATATGATTTTGGCCGGGTCAGGTTATGAAAACCAATGACGCTTAGCGCGCCGCCCCGACCGGTGTTTTTGCACCCGGTCCAACAAAGGCCCGGATCAAGATAATCAGCCCTGTTCATGAAGACCGTGCCTGTTTCAACCTCTGCGCCAATCCGGCTTGCCCGTTCTACATCCTGCGTCCAGAGCGATGCTGTCAGGCCGAACTCACTGTCGTTCATCAACATGATCGCTTCTTTATCAGATGATACCTTCATGATCCCAACAACAGGCCCAAAGCTTTCATCCCGCATCACCCGCATTTCGTGAGTTACGTTTGTCAGAACTTGCGGCGTCAAATAGGCACCACTGTCATCTTCGGCAAAGGTATCAATATGCGCAGTCGCGCCCATCGCCAAAGCTTCGTCAATTTGTGCGCGCACCTCTGCTGCAAACCGCACATTCGCCATCGGACCAAGTGTAGTTTCAGTGTCCAGCGGATTGCCAAGCTTATAGCCTTTTACAATCGCCACAGCCTTTTCAACAAAAGCATCAAAAAGGCTTTCATGAACGTAAATCCGTTCAATCCCGCAGCAACACTGGCCTGAGTTGAACATCGCCCCATCGATCAGCGTATCAACCGCTGCGTCGAGGTCAGCATCTTCCATAACATAGCCCGGGTCTTTACCGCCAAGCTCCAGCCCAACACCAGTAAAGGTGCCTGCCGCAGCCATTTCCATTGCCCGTCCACCGCCGACAGACCCGGTGAAATTTACAAATCCAAAGGATTTGGCTGCAATAAGCGCAGACGTCGTGTCATGGTCCAGAAACACATTCTGGAAAACATCCGCTGGAACTCCAGCCTCTGTAAAGGCGCGCACCATCCGCTCGCCAACCAACAGGGTTTGCGTTGCGTGTTTCAGCACCACAGTGTTCCCAGCCATAAGCGCGGGGGCAACCGTGTTGATCGCTGTCATGTAAGGATAGTTCCAAGGGGCCACCACCAGAACAACCCCATGTGGTTCGCGCTTGATGACCCTTTCAAAAGCATTGCTCTCTTCCACCACGATCGGCGCCAGCGTATCCTCGGCGATCTTCGCCATATAACTGGCGCGTTCATTAAAACCGCCAAATTCGCCGCCGTACCGCACCGGACGCCCCATCATATGGGCGAGTTCCGGCACAATCTCGTCACTCATCTCGCCAACACGGGCGACACCAGCCATGACAAGATCAACACGTTCTGCCAACGGTCGCGCAGCCCAGGCTTTTTGCGCAGTCTTTGCGCGTTTGACTACGGCTTCCGCCTCTGACTGAGACAGTACAGGACGGGTGGCATAGACCGATCCATCAATCGGTGAAATGCATTTCAGTTCTTGCGTCATATTATCCCCAATCACGCACGTTCAAAGCCGCGGGCGACTTCGTAATCCGTCACCACACGGTCAAATTCTTCCAGTTCCCATTCAGCCGCACGGCAGTAGTGATCCACCACATCTTCGCCCAAAGCCTCACGCAGCATCTTGGAATTCTTCAGCGTTTCGCGTGCATCCCTCAGGTTTTGCGGAATGAAGCCGGAGTTGCCTTCGTAAGCATCGCCAACTGTCGGCGGATCCAGTTTCATCTTGTCTTCAATACCTTTGATCCCCGCCGCAAGCTGCGCCGCCATTGCCAGGTAAGGATTGAGGTCTGAACCACCGACACGGCATTCAACACGCACCGCTTTTGTCCCATTGCCACATAGCCGGAAACCGGCTGTCCGGTTGTCGACCGACCAGATTGTGCGGGTAGGTGCAAAGGTTCCTTTCTGGAACCGCTTGTAGCTGTTCACATATGGCGCCAGAAAATAAGTGTAGTCAGGCGCAAATTTCAGCAGACCCGCCATGTAATATTTCATGATTTCTGACATGCCGAGCTTGTCGTTCTTGTCAAAAAACGCTGGTTTTCCGTCTTTCCAAAGCGACTGATGGACGTGGCTGGATGACCCAACTTTTTCATGGTGCCACTTGGGAAGGAAGGTCACCGCATGCCCTTGCTGCCAGGAGATTTCCTTAACAGCGTGTTTGGCGATCGTATGATGGTCCGCCGTATCAAGTGCCGCGGCATATTTAATGTTCAGTTCTTCCTGGCCTGTCTCCGCTTCGCCCTTTGTATTTTCCACGGGAATGCCAGCCGCATACAGGTGGTTTCGTATCGGGCGCATCACGTGTTCTTCTTTGGTCGTCTGAAGAATGTGATAATCTTCATTGTAACCTGAAATCGGTGCCAGATCGCGAAATTTGCTTTTGCGGATTTCGTCAAAGCTTTTCTCGAACAAAAAGAATTCAAGCTCGGTCGCCATCATTGCCGTCATACCCAATTCGTCCAGCCGGGCAATCTGGCGCTTCAGAATAGCGCGGGGTGAGTGGGTGATGTCCTGATAGGTGTGATGATCCAGAACATCGCATAACACCATTGCAGTGCCTTCGAGCCAGGGAACCAGCCGAAGCGTATCGAGATCGGGTTTCATGACATAATCGCCATACCCGCTTTCCCAACTTGTCGAGGCAAAACCGTCCGGCGTTGCCATTTCGAGATCGGTCGCCAGCAGATAATTACAACAATGGGTTTCTTCCCACGCGCTATCGACAAAATGCTGCGCCAGAAATCGCTTACCCATAAGGCGGCCCTGCATATCCACGATACAGGTCAGAACCGTATCAATTTCACCAGATTTTACGGCGGATTTTAAAGCGTCAAAGGTCAGATTGCCGGGCATGGTCTGTATCCTGAAAATTGGAGGTTAGGGGTGCCCCGGAGGCGAACCACCGGGGCGCTTGTTTTTAGCCGAACGAATAGGGCGGGCCAGCTTTGCCGAGCACTTCGTTATAATCGCGGAAGATCTGGACGATTTTCGAGTGAATTTCGCCTTCCTGTGCTATTTCGTCCCAGAAAGTGACAGCCGCGTCTTCAACCGTTTTCCACTCGGCTTGTGGAATTGAGCGCAGTTTCAGCTGATCACCCGTGGCGCGCAGACGTGCCTCGCCACCCCAGTACCACTGGTTGCGATAGGTGTGACCCGCTTCGATCCCGGCCATCACAATTGACTTGAGATGCTCGGGCAGATCGGCCCATTGTTTCTGGTTCACAAAGAACGACCCAATCCATGCGCCCGAGATGTTGTTGGTCAGGAAATAGTCAGTCACATTGGCCCAGCCGACTGTGTAGTCTTCGGTGATGCCAGACCATGCCATGCCATCCAGCTCGCCGGTTTGCACGGCCACTTCGGCATCCTCGTAGGGGATCGATACTGGAATAACGCCAAACTGGGCAAGGAAACGCCCGGCGGTCGGGAAGGTGTAAAGCTTCAGACCGTCAAGATCGGCCAGTGATGTGACCTCTTTTTTGGTGTTGAAGTTACACGGGTCCTGACCTGCAGCCGACAGCCACGCAACACCGACCTTTTCGTATTCCGAGCGCCAGATGTCGGCCAGCCCGTATTGCTCGAACAGCACCGGCACATCGAGCGCGTGTTTTGTCGCCAATGGGAAATAGCCGCCAAACACCTGCAGAGGCGTGGGCGATGCCATTGAATCATCATCGGAATGAACTGCGTCGATCGTGCCACTTTGGAGCGCCTGAAACAGCTCACCTGTGGGAACAATCTGGTCGGCATAAAACAGCTCGATCTCCATCTCGCCGTTGGCGGCGGTGTTGATGTAGTCGATGACTGGCTTGGTAACAAACTCGCCCAGGGCCGCGCCAGCATAGGTCTGGAAGCGCCATTTGATGGGGGCTTGTGCATGGACAATGGCCGGTGTGGCCAAAGTTGCGGCACCGCCAAGTGTTGCGGCGCGTAGAAATGAACGTCTGGTCGTCATGGGACTCTCCTTAGTTGGGTTTCATCGGGATGCTCCGTTGGCGGAGTTCTTTTGGTTATTTTCCGTAAACATAATTAGGTAGCCAGAGGGCGATCTGCGGAAAGATCATGACCACAGCCAGGGCGAAAGCCATAACAATCACAAACGGCACGATAGAGCGGTAGATGTCCCTTATCGTGATCTCAGGCGGCGCCATCGCGCGCATCAGGAACAGATTATAACCGAATGGTGGGGTCATATAAGCGATTTGGCAAGTGATAGTGTAAAGCACCCCGTACCAGACCAGATCAAAGCCCATCGAGCCGACCAGAGGTACATATAGCGGTGCCACGATCACCAGCATTGCGGTGTCGTCCAGAAACGTGCCCATCAGAATGAACGACAGCTGCATCAGGATCAGGATTGTCCAGGCGTTCAGACCCAGTTGTTGGGTGAAAAGATCCTCGATTGCCTTAACCGCGCCCAGCCCGTCAAAGATTGCGCCAAAACCAAGGGCGGCCAGAATGATCCACATAAACATGCATGAAATCGCTAATGTCTGACGCACGGAAGTTTCAAACACCTCGCGGGTCATCCGGCCTTTCAGGACTGCCGCCAAAAACGCGGCCATTGCTCCGATGGCCGAACTTTCGACCAGTGAGGTATAACCCTTGACGAAAGGCACCATCATCACTGCGAAAATCGCCAGAGGTAGGACGCCAGCCCCCAAAAGGCGCAGTTTTTCGGCCATCGGCACATTGCGCTCGTCTTCGGGTAGCGCAGGGCCAAGATGGGGCTGCAGGCGGCAGCGCACGTAAATGTAGATGATGAACATCGTGGCCATCATCAGGCCGGGAATGACCCCGGCCAGCCACAGCTGTCCCACCGGTTGGCGTGCGATCATCGCATATAGCACCAGCACGACCGAGGGCGGAACTAGGATGCCCAAACTTGACCCGGCCTGAATGACGCCGGTGACCATGATTTTGTCATAGCCACGCTTCAGAAGTTCAGGCAGGGCGATGGTAGCCCCGATGGCCATGCCTGCCACGCTGAGGCCGTTCATTGCCGAAATCAGCACCATCAACCCGATTGTGCCAATCGCCAACCCACCCCGAACAGGGCCCATCCAGACATGGAACATCTTGTAGAGGTCATCGGCAATTTTGGATTCGGACAGCACATAACCCATGAAAATAAACATCGGCAGTGTCAGCAGCGGATACCATTTCATCAGCTTCATTGCGGCCGAGAAAGGGATGTCGACGCCGTTGTTCCAACCCAAAAACACGGCGGAAGCTGAGGCCACAAACCCGATGGCACCGAATACCCGCTGCCCGGTCAGCAGCATCAGCATCATCGAGCTGAACATCAGAATGGCGATCATTTCATAGGGCATCAGAGAGCCTCACCGCGGATACGCCCGATGTCGCGAAAGAACTCGGCAAGAGATTGTAAAAGCATCAAAAAGACCCCGATGCAGAGCAGGGATTTTACCGGCCAGAGATAGGGGCGCCAAGGGCTGTTGCTGCGCTCCATGAAGCCCAGCTTGTCGCCGGCGGCATCAAAGCCCTGAGAAAACAAGGTACTCAACAGCTCACTCAGGAATTCGTAGGTTGTTGCATTATAGGGTCGGCCTAATGAGTAGGCGAATGAGTTAATACCGCCGTAGAGAAGCACACCAAGATAGAACATCAGGAAAAGCACGGTGAAGGCATCAAACCACGCCCGTTGCCGTACCGACCAGCCGCCATAAAAAAGATCCATCCGAACGTTCGACCCCAATTGTAGCGAATAAGGTCCGCCCAGGACGTAATAGGCGACCATCACGAACTGTGCGGTTTCCAGCGTCCAGTGTGAAGAGGTGAACAAAGTTTTGGACACCGACGACCACAAAAGAACACCCACCAGAACAAACAGCAGATACATCGCGAACCGCCCGATAAAATAGTTCATCGCGTCTATTGCGCGAATGTAGCCAAGGATAACTCTAGGCATGATGGGAGGTTCCCATTATTACAAGGCCAAGTTCTTTTAGCGACGAAGCGAGCAAACCAAGCAATTCATCGGCAATAGCATCTTGCGCCGCCTCCGTTTCCAAAAGATCGTTTCGAACTTCGATCATTACGTTCATCAACCCATGTTCTATGCCATGAATTTTCAACGAATGTGTCACGCCATCAGCAGGGCCATACGGAGAATTCCTCTCGACAACGCGGGGGGCTATCAATTCTGACTGCGCGAGCATCGCATCTGCGACGCGGCTATCTGTGTCGTGCAAAATGCCAATCTCGACATTTCTTGGTTTGCCAAAATAAAGCGGCGTGAAACTGTGAATCGTCACGAGCACGGTTGGAATCGCGTTTGATTCCCGGGCTTCCAGAACCTCGCCCACAGCATTGCAGAACGGAACATAAACCTGTTCAACCCGTGCCGCCTTGTCTTCATCGTTTAAACCCTGATTGCCGGGAACCTCGATCAACTCGGACTTTTCCGGCATCGCGCCTGGTGATTCAGGTGGTCGATTGCAATCGTACACCAGCCTGGAAACTCGTCCCGCAATAAGCGGCGCATTAAGTGCTTTTGAAAGACGAGCGGCAAGAGCCCGTGCGCCCGGATCCCAGACCGCATGACTGTCGCGTGTAGCGGGGCTTAACCCAAGATTATTGTATGCTTCCGGAATATGTGCCGAGGCATGTTCACAAACCAAAACAACAGGACCAACCCCATCGGGGTTCAGCACCTCGACGACAGTGCTGGACTGTTTTGTATTCGTTCCGACCAACTGGATTCCCCCGCCTGATAAAATACTTTCCTTTCTTTCACGATCTGTCAATATATTTTCACACGCTGGTCAAACACAAAAACCCAACTTAGAGTGAACGCATAAAATTTAGGGAAAGCCTTTGCCGAATTCCTCGCAAACAGTGCGCAGTCTGATCCGCAGCCGGTATGAGTCGCTGACTCAGACAGAACGTAAACTGGCCAATTCCCTTCTGGAAAACTACCCTGCTGCCGGACTTGCCTCGATCACAATTGTTGCAGAGAATGCCGGCGTATCGACCCCAACCGTTGCCAGGATGGTTCAAAAACTTGGCTTCAAAGGGTATCCCCAATTTCACAAAGCGTTACGGGAAGAGCTTGAGGCGCAGGTTTCAGGGCCGATAAAAAAACATGAGAACTGGGCAAGTGAAGCGCCGGATTCTCATATGCTGAATCGATTTGCAGATTCAGTTATGCATAATCTCAGCCAAACCCTTTCGCATGTTGATACCGAAAAGTTTGATCAGGCGGTTTCCGTTTTGGCTGACAAGGAAAATCAGCTTTTTGTTGTAGGAGGCCGAATTACCCGCGCGCTCGCCGACTATACGTTTACGCATATGCAGGCGATCCGGCCAAGGGTCACCCATATGACGTCATCCTCGGCCACCTGGCCGCATTACGTGCTTGATATGGCCGAAGGTGATGTCCTGCTTATGTTCGATGTACGGCGCTACGAAACCAACCTGCTGCGTCTGGCAGAACTTGCTTCGTCCCGGGGGGTAAAGGTAATCCTGATTACCGATCAATGGGCCTCTCCCGTCGCGAAAGTCGCCGACCATATTTTTAACTGTTGGGTCGAAATCCCTTCGGCTTGGGATTCCAATATTGCCACGATGATGCTGCTCGAAGCCATGATCGCTGCGGTACAGGAAAAAATCTGGCCCGAGACCAGAGAGCGGTTTGAAAGATTGGACGAGTTATTCGACATGACACGTCTGTTCCGCAAATTTAGTTAGGGGCGCTGAAATTTTAGGTAATATGCACGAATGAATTTGAACAATTGTTAGTTTTGATTGAACCGAATCGCAAGAAAGTTTACCAATTGGTCAAAAGTATGAAATCAAATCCAACGGGGGTAAAAATAATGAATAATTTAAAGACCACATCTCAGCTGTCCGGAATGACGCGCCGAAGGCTGCTGGCAACCAGCGCGGCTGCGCTAACGATGACCGGTATTGTCGGCCTTCCCGGTCGCGCGCTTGCTGCCGAACCGCTTAAAGTAGCTGGCATCTACACAGTCCCGGTCGAGCAGCAATGGGTCAGCCGAATTCACAAAGCTGCTGAAACCGCTCAGGGGCGTGGTGATATCGAATACACCTATTCCGAAAATGTCAGTAACACCGATTATACGCGTGTGATGCGGGAATACGCTGAACAGGGATATCAGCTCATCATCGGCGAAGTTTTTGGTGTAGAACAAGAAGCGCGCGAAGTCGCGGCAGACTACCCCAATATCGCTTTCCTGATGGGTTCCAGCTTCAAACAGGATGATGCGCTGGCGAATTTCTCTGTGTTCGACAACTATATTCAGGATGCGTCTTACCTGTCTGGAATTATTGCAGGCTCGCTTACCAAAGCTGGCAACATCGGCATGGTCGGGGGTTTCCCGATTCCCGAGGTGAACCGGCTGATGCATGCCTTCATGGCTGGTGCACGTGAGATCAACCCTGATATCACCTTTCAGGTCAGCTTTATCGGCAGCTGGTTTGATCCACCCAAGGCTAAAGAAACTGCCTTCGCGATGATCGAACAGGGTGCAGATGTTCTGTATGCCGAACGCTTTGGTGTTTCAGACGCAGCACAAGAACGCGGCGTGCTTGCCATCGGCAATGTGATCGACACGCAATCCGACTACCCTGATACCGTTGCTGCCTCTGCTCTTTGGCACTTTGAACCAACCTTGGATAAAGCCATTGCAGAAGTGCAGGCAGGCAGCTTCACCGCTGCTGACTACGGTGTCTATTCCTTCATGAGCGAAGGGGGCAGTTCCCTTGCGCCGCTCGGCACTTTCGAAGGCAAAGTTCCGGAAGATGCTCTCGCGCTGGTAGCAGAGCGCGAAGCTGCAATCAAAGACGGCAGTTTTTCCGTCGAAATCAACGACGAAGAACCGCGGTCGTCATAAATGGCTAAGCAAAGTGAGGCGCAGGTTGTCCTGCGCCTCGACCGTATCACCAAAACCTTTGGTGCTTTGGTCGCGAATGACGCGGTCAGCCTCGACCTGCACAAAGGCGAGGTAATAGCGCTACTCGGTGAAAACGGCGCGGGTAAGACAACGTTGATGAACATCCTGTTCGGCCATTACACCGCCGATACAGGGAGCGTTGAAGTGTTCGGCCAGGAACTGCCACCGGGAAACCCACGAGCTGCTTTGGCCGCAGGCGTAGGCATGGTTCACCAGCACTTTACCCTTGCTGACAATATGACCGTGCTGGAAAACATCGTACTCGGCACCCAACCCTTATGGCGTCTGGGTTTTGACCGGTCTGCAGCCCGCGCACGCATTATTAAATTATCCGGTGATTTTGGCCTGACAGTTCACCCTGATGCGCGTGTCGGCGCATTGTCGGTAGGTGAGCGACAAAGGGTGGAAATACTCAAGGCGCTTTACCGCGATGCACGGATTCTGATCCTTGATGAGCCGACCGCCGTTCTGACACCTCAGGAAACCGATGACCTGTTTGCAACGATGCGCAAGGCTGTCGATCTGGGTTTGTCGGTGGTCTTTATTTCGCACAAGCTGCACGAAGTTATGGCAATCTCAAGCCGTGTCCTTGTGCTTCGCCACGGCCGTCTTGTTGCCGAAGTTTTGACAGAAGGAACAGACCGCCACGTCCTCGCAACACTGATGGTTGGAGAAGAAGTTACACCTCCGAAAGTTGCAGACTCTACGGCTGGCCCGGCTCTGATGCGGCTTCAGAATGTTTCGACTGCTGATCAGGGCAGCGCGCCTGGTTTGAAATCGCTGTCGCTCGATCTAAGAGCCGGACAAATCATCGGCCTTGCCGGCGTATCAGGCAATGGACAGTCCGCACTTGCCGACATGATTGGGGGTTTGACAACACCGCTTTCCGGCACAATAGCCTTGGAAAATTCCGAACCTGTTAACTGGACGCCACGCGCCGCAGTATCAGCGGGCATAGCCCGTATTCCTGAGGATCGGCACAAGACCGGCACGATCGCAGATTTTGATTTGACCGAGAACGCGATCCTCGAGAACTATTCCGAAGCCCCTTACAGCCGAAAAGGCTGGATGAATTGGCAAAAGGCCGAGGATTTTTCGAAACATATTATCGACACCTACGACGTCCGTTGCCCGGGCCCTCAGACACGTATTCGGCTGCTTTCCGGCGGAAACATGCAAAAGCTGATCCTTGGCCGGGTACTTGAGCAGTCTCCAAGCATCATTCTGGCTAATCAGCCTGTACGTGGTCTTGATATCGGGGCTGTCTCCTACGTGCATTCGCGCCTGTTGGATGCCCGCGCTGGCGGCGCTGCGGTATTGCTTATTTCCGAAGATCTGGAAGAGATCATGGCGCTGTCCGATGTCATCCACGTTATCTCCGAAGGCCGCCTGTCACCGGGTTTCCCACGCGGTAGCAAGACGGCGGCGGAGCTTGGTGTTTGGATGGCAGGACACGGTTTTGACGAGGAGGCCACAAATGCGGCTTGAGCCCATTGCGAACCCTACAGTCACGCGCACTCTGTCGCTTCCATTGCTGGCCTTGACGGTTACGGTCTTTGTCGCCTCATTTTTAGCTATGTTGGCTGGGGCCAATCCGTTTTCGGTTCTGGGGTTGATCATCGATGGCGCTGTTGGTTCCAAGTTCGCGGCGCTTGAAACCTTGAACCGCGCCACACCGCTGATCTTTACCGGGCTCGCGGTCGCGGTCGCTTTTCGCGCGCGGCTTTGGAACATTGGGGCGGAAGCACAGCTTTATGCTGGTGCAGTCTTAACTGTACTGCTGGGAACAGGGGCACTTGCCTGGCCGTCTGGCCTGCTACTTCCAACGATTGCAATCTGCGCCATGTTCGCGGGCGCTCTTGTTCTGCTTTTGCCTGCCTATCTCAAAACCCGGTTTGGCGTGGACGAAGTTGTTACGACCCTGCTTTTCAATTTTGTTGTGTTGCTTTTGGTATCAATGCTTCTTGAAGGTGTGCTCAAGGACCCGATGGGTATGGGCTGGCCAAAATCGGCCCGCTTGATCCCCGAGGCCCGGCTGCCGCGCATCGTCGAAGGGCTGCGCCTGCACTGGGGATTTGGGCTGGCCATCGTATCCGCCGCGGTTGTCTGGATGATCCAGACACGGACCACGCTAGGGTATGAAATGCGCGCCGTTGGATTGAACCAGAAAGCCGCGCAATTTGCCGGAATCCCGGTGAACACCGTCCTTATCAAAACCGCACTTTTGTCAGGTGGGCTTGCAGCCCTCGCCGGGTTTTCCGAAGTTGCCGGACTTAAGGGCAATCTCACGCTCGATCTGTCACCAGGGTTTGGCTACACCGGCATCATCGTTGCAATGCTGGCCTTTTTGAACCCGATTGGTGTTGTTGTATCTGCACTGTTTGTTGCTGGCATTTTCGTCGGCGCTGACAGCATGAGCCGCGCCGCGGGTGTGCCTACCTACATCGCCGATATTATGCTCGCCACGGCCTTGTTGCTGATGGTGCTCGCGATCATGCTCACCCGTTTTCGCATTGTCAGGGAGTAAGGATACATGGAAATCTTAGACATCCTGATTTCTGCAAGCTTCTGGACAGCAGCGATCCGTATCGCAAGCCCCCTGATCTTTGCAACGATGGGAGAGCTTATTTGTGAACGCGCAGGTGTTCTGAACCTAGGCATCGAAGGCATCATGGTTGTCGGCGCATTCGCGGGCTGGATGACGGTTTATTCCGGTTATGGCCTTTGGACCGGTGTGGGCGTCGCCATGCTGTCTGGAATGTTGTTTGGCCTGATGCACGGCATCCTGACCGTGCCATTTGGATTGTCACAGCATGTTGTCGGTTTGGGGATCACCCTGCTCGCAACATCCCTGACCTATTTCAGTTATCGACTGGCGTTACCAGAGGTCACAAGCCCACCAAAGATAGAAGCGTTTCAACCCCTGCCGATCCCCATATTGTCAGAAATTCCGGTCATTGGCCCAGCGCTATTCACCCAAACACCGCTAACCTATCTGGCCTTTGTCTTGGTGTTGGTCCTATCACTGGTGCTTTACCGAACGCCGGTTGGGCTTGCCTTGCGCGCAGCAGGGGAAAACCCGTCTGCGGTTGATGCACAGGGGCTGTCGGTTAGCGGAATTCGTATTGGGGCTGTGATGGTCGGCAGCGGTCTAATGGCCGTTGGCGGGGCGTTTCTGACCATGTCTGCCTTCAATTCCTTCTTCTTTGAAATGGTAAACGGGCGCGGATGGATTTGCATTGCGCTTGTGGTTTTTGGGGCGTGGAAGCCTAGTAAGGCACTACTTGGAGCAATTCTGTTTGCCGCGTTTGATGCGCTGCAGATCAGAATTCAGCAAACGCCACTTGGTGCCAATGTCCCTTATCAAGTGTTTCTGATGATGCCTTACTTGCTTTCGATCCTCGCGCTTGTGGTCATGTCGCGGCGTGCAGAGGTGCCTGCAGCCCTGATGGTGGCGTTTAACAAAGGGGAGCGCTGATGTTCGATATAATCGTAAAAGGTGGCACCCTGCCCGATGGGCGCATCACTGATATCGGTATCAAGGGAAACCGGATTACCGCTATCGAAAGTATAGAAGCGGAAGCAAGACAGGTTATCGACGCCAGCGGAGACCTGGTCAGCCCGCCACTAGTTGACCCGCATTTCCATCTGGACGCAACACAGTCCTACGGCATCCCGCGCATCAATGCTTCGGGTACATTGCTGGAAGGCATCGGCCTTTGGGGTGAACTGAAAGAGATTATGACGCTTGAACAAGTCCGCGACCGGGCGCTTGCCTATTGCGATTGGGCCGCAAGCATGGGGCTGCTGGCGATCCGCAGTCATGTTGATGTCTGCGATGACAGGTTGATTGGAGTTCAGGCGTTGCTAGAGGTTAAAAAGCTGGTTGCAGACTATATTGACCTGCAACTAGTAGCCTTCCCGCAAGACGGCCTGTACCGAAGCCCGACCGCACTGGAAAACACGATCCGGGCGCTTGATATGGGCGTAGATGTGGTTGGCGGCATTCCGCATTTCGAACGTACAATGGCAGACGGGGCCGCATCTGTTCGCGCTCTTTGCGAGATTGCAGCAGAGCGCGGACTTATGGTCGACATGCATTGTGACGAAACGGATGACCCAATGTCGCGCCACATCGAAACACTAGCCTATGAGACTCGACGGTTGGGGCTGCAGGGCCGGGTTGCGGGTTCGCATCTGACGTCAATGCATTCGATGGACAACTATTACGTCTCGAAACTGCTACCTCTGATACAGGAGGCCGAAGTGGCAGCCATACCAAACCCACTGATTAACATCGTTTTACAAGGCCGTCATGACACCTTCCCTAAACGCCGCGGCATGACCCGTGTGAAAGAAATGCTGGCCATGGGCATTACTGTGGGGTTTGGGCAGGATTGCGTGCTTGATCCCTGGTATAGCCTTGGAACGGCAGACATGCTTGATGTCGCCTTCATGGGCCTGCACGTGGGGCAGATGACCAACCCAGATGAAATGCGCAAATGTTTTGACATGGTGACGTTTGAAAGCGCCAAAATCATGGGGCTTGAGGATTTTGGGCTTCGCGTTGGAGCAAAGGCATCGCTTGTGGTGCTCGATGCAGGCAACACGATCGAAGCGCTGCGCTTGCGTCCCGACCGGCTTTGGGTCATTGCGAATGGGAAAGTGATTTCAAGACAGGCGCGCAACGACGCGCAACTTTCTTTGACCAACCGCCCGGATTCCGTGCGACGACGCCATTCCGCGCATCTTCCGCAGACTTAGAGATACCCGAGAAGTTGCGCTACTCAAATTACTTCGCTTAGCGTCTGGTTTTTTCGTATCATGCAATGACCCTCTTCGGTTGTGTTTACTTTGTCTGAATACCGCCTTTGATGTATCATGTTGAGATATTCATTTTTTTTTCAGGAGTATTCCACCATGTCCCTAATTCAGACTGTTGATGAAATATTTGATGACTTCAGGCAGCTTGAACAACATATCATCGAAGAGCTAAATCCAGAATTTGAGCACAGTTCGGTTCGGCTCCTGAGCGAGTTTGCGCCACAAGAAGAACTGGAAACGATACGCACGAGGGTCTACTGGCTGATCCAAGAAATTCTTGAAAAACTTGAGTCATTGCGTAATTCGCTGGCGCACATTCAGAATGGTGAAAACTCCGAAGGTGTGAAAAGCGAAATTCTGGAGTTGCAATCTCTGCTTGGGCGTCTTGCCAGCGTGATAACCCGGATCAAAAATCTAATAGCGTTGCTGTCCGCGCGAAACGCCCCACAGAATGTTCCGCAAGCGGGGTTTTGGAAAAAGACCAAGAAAGTGTTTTCCATTATCAAACGTTGGCTTCAGGGAATTTCCGGACAGCTTTGGCAATTGCTGAGCAGATTGATGACACCAAAAGAATGGAAACTCGCTGGCGAGTTAGGAACTGGCGTGTTTGGGTTAGCGAAAGCGCAAGTAGAAGTCACGTTCGGTTAGAACACGCCTGACTTTGCGACGCGCAATACATGCGAGCTTTTCTGCAACACACTCAATTCGCGCTTTCGGCTTACCGAATGACGTGAACCCCACATGGTGCGTGGCGAACAACACGTGCAGCGGTAGACCCGAGGAAAAAATCCTGCAAACCCGGCCTGTGCGATGCAATCACAATAAGATCGCAACCATGCCCGTCAGCATACTCCGTAATTGTTGTCCCGGAATGGCCAGTCACAACCTTGATCTCTGCACCAGGTACACTTACGGCTTCGGTTTTCAGACTTACCTCAGCCTCTTTCGCATTTTTCGACAACTGCCCTTCCGGCAAATATTGCGAAACATAGGCAGGGATATCTTCCAGAACATGTAAAACCGTAATTTTCCCACCGTCGGAAACCAGCTTTTGGGCGACTTCCAATGCTTTGGCTGTGTTCGGGCCGTGATCAAGCGCGATCGGAACCAAGATATTCTCATACATAACAGCATCTCCTTACAGAATGGCCTAGTTTGCGATGCTACCTAACGGTCTGCCATGATCTGTATCAACCGTTTTACAGGAAGCGTTATGACCATTTTTACAGGTTTCTGAAGTATTATCGCAAACGAATACCTATGCATACATTGCATTCCGGCAATGCAAAAACAGTGAATTGTGAATCAAATCCAAAAGTCCTAGATGAGCCCTACCAACCGACGCGGTGTCGGCTGAAACAAAAGTAAGGAAGCGCAAAATGTCTATCGCAACAGCAACACGTTCTGTGCCTCTCGGAGCAGTCACGACTTTCCGTCTGGTGAACGTATTTGAAGAAGTAAAAGACACGATCATTTCTTGGAATGATGCACGTCAAACTCGTAATGCTCTGGCTAAACTTTCAGCGTACCAGTTGGCTGATATCGGACTGTCCCCAGCAGTTCGCTAGTAAGACATTCAATACTGGAATTCGAAGAGAGCTGCGCAAATGCGCGGCTCTTTTTGAGTCTGTGACCCCATTTCTGCATTGAAATGAAATCAATCGATTTCATCGAGTGCCTTGATTGCGGCCCGATCAGATATCGGAAACGCGGTTCAGGATTGGTTGCAATAACATTTCAAACTCGCGGGCCCCTGTTTTCGTCGAAAACAAAAATCACCCTTCATTCACTTTTCCTAGCGTGCTTTCGAAAAACCGGGTTGGAAGGCTTAAGCTTTGCGATGCAAGATTCTGCCCACGCTATCCAATGTGACAAAGGTCGCCCTTCCAGATAATAGTCACCAGTCGATAGTTGAATTTTCAACGAGCGAACGAAATCTTCAAGGCGTCTGCTTTCCGAACTATCGTTGTTTTTTGACTGTAACTTCTGCCTCCATCCCTGACTCACTTCACCAAAGAATGGAAACCCACCTCGCCCACTTTGTTCCAGTTTGTACTGCAAGCGCTTTAGTTCGCGTTCTACGCTCCAGCGAAAATTTATGGGTCCCGACGCCATAATCTCGCGAACAATGACCGGAAGAAGGGCTTCGGCTATTACGTGTTTTGATTCCACCCATTTGGGATAGCCTCTTCCATGAATGTGGTTCTCAAATTTAAAGATAAGAAACCCCGTTGGTTTGTTCCGGAATAAGCCGGCAGAAAAAGGATTGGCGAGACGCGTTTCCGAGCAATCCAAAAGTTCTGCTCCTTTGTTGTGAACGCTGACAAAACATTTTTGCATCTTTTCAGTAACTGAGAATTCAAGGGTTTCACCTGAGATGGCGAGCGTGAGTTTCCCAGATGGTTCTGCTCTCTCAACGCATCCTCCTTCAGCCTCGACAGCGTCAAGCAAGGAGCTTGTTACGAGAAGCCTTCGTTCTTCGCTCTCAGTCAAATCTATCGGAATTCCGGTCCGGTGAGTACCTGCCTTGCCATCCAGTAACGCCCCTACCCAGCCTTCCATTTGAGGGTGCAATGACTCAAGCGACTGGCAAAGTTCCATATCTAACCTCGTATTAAAATTTAAAATCCATCTATAAATCATAAGCGATTTACCAAACGATTCTAAGGTGTCCTTTTAGACAGGTTTTGTTTGTAAGATATTGTTTTTGTTTCTTTATTCGGGATAATTTCGGCTGAATAAGACTTCTTTGTGGCAGAGATACGGCGACACCATGCTGGAAACAATGAGCAGCAGAAAACCGTGCGTCTGAGTAACCGTGTGAAGAAGCTAGAAAACAAGTCGGTTCAAGGCCGGGAGAGCTCACCTATACTGCGCGTGAGCGAACCCCCAAGGTTTTGCTCCAAGGTCTGCTATGCGGACAACGTTGCCGTCCGTCGAGAACTGGTTTTCAATCGAATGATCGGTTATTCTTTTGTCTGATACATTCATAGATTGACTAAGAACATGGACAACCACAAATTTCGCAATGCCTCACTATCGGAGGCAACGCGCTGCTTTGATGTAGAGACATCAGCCTATGATGGCGATGAAGCTGCGACGCTTGAAAAAATATCAAAGCGTATCTCTAACTATCCCCAAGGTTTTTTGATCCTTGAAGTCGATAAAGTCGTTGTTGGCTTCATAAACAGCGGGTGCGCATATGACGTTGAAATGTCTGATGAAGATTTCAAAGAACTCATTGGACATGATCCGGCTGCTCCAAATGTCGTGATCATGTCAGTGGTGGTTGATCCAGGATATCAAGGTCGCGGCTTGTCCACCGCATTAATGTCCGAATTCGTTAAGCGTATGACTGACACGAAAAAAGAAACGATCCATCTTATGTGCAAAAAGCACGACGTACCCCTCTATGAGAAGTTTGGCTATCGGTACACACAGCCTTCTGAATCTGACCACGGCGGAGTTCAGTGGCATGAGATGATGATGGAACTCCCGAAGGCCTAAGGCGGTAGGTTTGAGCTTATCGGACGTTCGCTTCACCGAGCTTAGGCATCGGCTCTGCGGAACTTAGCTGTCATTGCCGTCAGCGATGTCAAAACCATTATATTTCCGCAATCGCTATGCCGTCCGTATCAGCGTAAATGCTGATCTTCAGCCAGCGCTTCATGGTCTTGCTAAGTATCGCCTCGCCACTCATGAAAAAACGACCCTCTTCGATCTCTCGGTCGAGGGTACGTCTGCCGAGGTAAATACCAGCCATAACCTCAACTGCCGTTTCGATGTAAAGGTCAACGTCAAATCCAGGGTCGGATGCACAAAGCTCAATTGGCTCACCGGGTCTCGAAATCAGCCAGTATGTCGATGCTGGCGACGTTGCATCCGAAAAGTTGAACCGCACGACGACCCTTCGCTGCGGCAGTTCATTTACGATTATCCGTTTCTGAAGCGTCCACATAAGGACATCCGCGTTTCGATCTTCCAGCGCGATGTCCGCTTTGATATGGCGCTGTGCCCATCGGGCAAGTCCTTGCAAAATATCATCGAGCTCTGCTGCCTTATCGGTCCGAAGGTAGTCGATATTCCCCGTAGCTGGATCTTCTACGCGTTCGATTAGTCCGTTTTCCTGCATCTCTCTAAGCCGGTTGGCCAACAAGGTTGGTGAAATTCCCGGTAGACCCCGTTTGATTTCATTGAAACGGGTCGAACCGCCCCAAAGTTCGCCAAGAATTTGGATCGTCCAGCGTGGATTCAGGACCTCACAGGCTTTGGA
Source organism: Pseudohalocynthiibacter aestuariivivens (assembly GCF_018457175.1). Classification (GTDB taxonomy): domain Bacteria; phylum Pseudomonadota; class Alphaproteobacteria; order Rhodobacterales; family Rhodobacteraceae; genus Pseudohalocynthiibacter; species Pseudohalocynthiibacter aestuariivivens. The sequence goes on along the minus strand of NZ_JAGFNU010000001.1, from coordinate 260,631 downwards.
CGTTGGACAAAATAGTCCGTAGGGTTTCGAAGCCATATTACCTCTTTACGTCAAAGGGGTGTTCCAATTGCAGCCTATCAAATCCCTTTGGGATATTGCCAGTACAAAATTTGTACCGGGGTTGATCCAGATTCTACACTGCCCTGGGCACAAGTAGACACGCCACTGTTGCCTATATGGAGAATGGAGACACCAGATGACAAACACGACTAATACGCTAGAGCATGTTTACAACGCGGAAGGGGCGCAAGCTATTCGAGAGAGCTATGAAGGCTGGGCATCAGATTATGATGCCGACAACATTGGCAACGGATTCAGGCTTCCCACCATTGGTGCAGCATTCGTTGCACGCCACGTTCCAAATGATGAGGGACCGATACTCGATGCTGGGTGTGGCACCGGCCTTGTTGGCGAAGCGCTGGCGATACTTGGTTATGAGGATATCGTCGGGCTCGACATATCTCCGGCGATGCTCAAGCTCGCCAAAAGGTTAGAAACCTACGATCGTCTGTATGAACAAAACTTGGGTCGGCCCATTCCCGAGGCCGACAACAGCTTCGCTGCCGTAACCTGTTTTGGGTCTCTTGGTCCCGGGCATGCACCGCCGGATTGTCTGGATGAGTTCATAAGAGTGACCCATCCGGGAGGGCACGTCATTTTTAACGTGCGGCCAGATACCTACGAGGAACAAGGATTGCGGGTCAAAATCGACGACCTATTGGCGGGTCCTACCGTCCGAGAAGTGGGACGTTCACCCAACTTCAGGCCGTATCTTTTGTCCGAACCAGAGCTCGGGGCACAGATCTTTGTCTTTCAAGTCGTGTAGGGGTTCAGGTTAGCGAGCCCAAATTTTAAGACGTTGGTATCGCACTATCCAAAGGTCTTGTTTGGGCTCGAAGCGGTCATCTGATAGTTTTAATCAGGTTTTTCCTTGGTCATCCTGCAATCGATGGTGGGCTAGCCATGATATTCTTCGACCTGCTGAACAGCGTGGAAAACTTGAACCCCACAGGAATATGGGCCATGCCAGCTTGGTAGAACGAAAGTTAGTCGACAGGTGAAACGGTCTTATGACTAAGAAAAACGACAAATTGGCACAATCAAAAGACTCGACGGATATCGTCGCACCCTATGCCCGGATTTCCTGCCGCGAAGATGTTGCGAGTCCGGCTATGTCCATCGCTACCCCTATCAGTTCACCATACGTGCCAGGGTCACGTCAGGGGCCGAGACAGAGCTATCCAAGATTGTGAATGGCAAAGGGGATTGGATGTTCTACGGCCACTCCAACGAGCGTCAGGACGGCTTTGCGTTGTGGTGGTTGATTGACCTAAACGCATTCAGAGCAGCGCTAATCCGCCAAACAGCAAACGGCTACAGTATTAGCTGCGGTGACATGGCTAATTCGGATGGCACCTGTTTCAAGTGGTTTGATATCAGGTCGTTTCCAACCTATCCGCCGTTGGTGATGGCGTGTTCCTACGATTATTCCTTAGATTCAGGGAACCCACCCTAAACAGAAACAAAACATCATTTCGACAACTTTAAAGTGCACACCTTGACAACATAGAGCGCGAACGCATTAATAATTGTTGAACCAGCCCCTACGGAGGGACGAGTTATGAAGCCCATGTTGACTGAAATGATCAAGAACTTTTGCACGAACGAATCTGGTGCGATCACCGTTGACTGGGTTGTTTTGACCGCTGCTATCGTCGGGCTAAGTATAGCAATCATGGTTACGGTCGGGGGCGCGACTTCTGACCTGGGCGACGTAGTCTCTGGCAGTCTCGCAACCCAAGGTATTGCTACCTTCTAATTAGCAAAACAATCCTATTCAATTGGTGCAAATCACCAAGTCTGGCACATCACACAATAGTTATTGCGACGGCTTGAAGCGAATTGTCATAAATCAACGAAACAAGTTAGCTTGTCGGATATGGTTTCATCTTCGATGGTCGACACATTCTGATTTGACTATCGCGCAAACGGAGGATTCCGAAATGAAAAACCTTATCGCTACAGTCCTCGTGTGGCTTATCGCATCTTTTCCGGTGTTCGCTCAAGGTAACGAAGCTGGATATGGGTACGGCCACCCACATATGTCAGGATATGGCTACGGAGGTGGATGGATGTTCCTTGGTCCAGTTTTCATGTTGTTTGTTCTGGTCATGCTCGTGGTCGGTGTATTTGCATTGATGCGTTGGATGGGATTGGCACAAGGTGCTGTGCCTAACAGTACAGACAGCGCGATTGCGACACTGAACCAGCGCTTGGCAAAAGGCGAGATTGACGCTGAGGAATATGCTGAGCGCAAGGCCTTGTTGTTGGGCTAGTGTGATTCAAGAGTTGGGTATCGTTCATCGAATATGAGAACAATGTCCTGTTTTGATTGGCTCGGAACACCGGCAGGCAAAATTATCAGATGGATGAAGTTGTAAGATACCAAGTAACAGGCATGGATTGCGCCTCATGCGCAGCGAAAATCGAAAAAGCTGTGCGCTCGGCGGGCATTGATAACCCTAAAATATCAGTAGCGTCACAAGTACTAACCCTAGAAGTAGACCAAGCAGACCGTAGGCTTTCATCTGTCGAAGCCGCTGTTTCGAACGCCGGGTATCACCTCGTCCGGCTGGAGGACAGTGACAACGGTGCAGGCACCATACAGACACATACGAGTGCAGACTATCGTCAAGCGCTCTATATCGTCGTTGGTCTTAACATTGGATACGGCATCATTGAGATGATTGGAGGGGTTTTCTCAGGATCGCAGGCCCTCAAGGCGGATGCATTAGATTTTTTGGGAGATGGGTTGATCACCTTTCTTGGCCTCCTTGCAATCGGCTGGCGCTTAATCTGGCGCGCCCGCTCTGCGCTTATTCAGGGCCTTTTTCTTGGTGCTCTTGGGATAGGCGTTATCATTAATACGATTTATCGAATGGCCACAAATCTGCCGGTCAACGCTGAGCTTATGGGTGGCATCGCGCTCATTGCGTTGGCAGTAAACATTGCTGCGGCCCTGATCCTCGTTCCGCACAGGACAGGGGACGCGAACGTTCGTGCGGTATGGCTCTTTTCCCGCAACGATGCGATTGGCAACATCGCCGTGGTCGCTGCGGCGGGATTGGTCAGTTGGACCGGCACTCCATTGCCTGATCGAATTGTGGCGTTCATCATCGCCTTTCTGTTTTTACATTCATCTTGGATCATCGTGCGAGATGCACGAAACGACATGCATATTAGTTAATGATAGCCTTGGGTTCCCAGAAGACAAAAGGCGCAGCAGAGGACTTTCAAAATTACTTCGACCAACTTACGAGGTCGAGGTTAAACCTATCCAAGAAGCGAGCCGCAATCGCCAGGTCGTTGAAATAGAATGCGCTCGCTTCTATCCCCGGAATTGAATCGCTGTTCCAGGCGAAGTTGTCTCGTCCTGCATGTTCAAGCAGCCATTCGTGGATTTCTGTGTACTGACGCCCGTATCCGTCTTCAGGCACCTTAACCCGAATACGTATTGGGAACGCTTGTTCGTCTTTGGCTTTCTTGGGGGAGCGGGAACGAGTTCTCATAGGGAAATCTGTATCAGCAGGAAACGCTTTGTTTCAACATAAGCTATATATCCTTAGGTTGTATTACGGATACACAACCGCATGATTGATTTCACTATCCCTCAGAACCGCAGGTACCGCCTCGGTGTCCCGATGCTCTTGGTAGAGCTTGCTGCGCTGCTATGGCTCGCATCTTGGCTTGCGTGAACGAACCTGCTTTCGAACAAAGTGTAAAACTGCTGCCAAACGCCACTTGATATAAATCAAGTACGAGAAATGAATGACCTGTTAGCGATGTTGTGGGGTGCTTAGGCTTGCGGGTTTCGGTTGCGCGTTCTCCGCTGGCTGTCCGTCCGACATTGTCTAAGCGCCCTGTCCCTTTTCCAAACAGCAACATTGAAGCTTAGGCGCCCGATAGAGTTGGTTAAGGTGCGCACAGGTCAGACATTTGCCATGCAATTGTTCAACGACTGCTCTGCGGGTGTGGATTCAACAGATCGCCGCAACACAGGCTTCAAATTTCTCGGCTGGTGTTTGGTAATGCAAGGTCTTTCTTGGCCGTTCGTTGAGTTGGCGCGCCACGGCGCTGAGTTTAGCTTGACTGTAGGCCGACATATCTATGCCGCGCGGGAAGTACTGCCTGAGAAGCCGATTGGTGTTTTCATTGCTACCGCGTTGCCATGGCGATTGAGGGTCGCAGAAGAAGACGTCGATTTTGGTGGCCATTGTGAACTTCGCATGGCCGGTCATCTCTGAGCCGCGATCCCAGGTCAGCGACCGATAAAGCTCCTTGGGCAGTTTTCGCGCCTGCTTGATCAGGGCGGTGATAACGCTTTGCGTGTCCTTGTTCGCGACCTTCGCCAGCATCACAAATCGGGAATGCCGTTCGACCAGCGTGGCAATATAGCTGTTGTTGGCACCGACGATCAGGTCACCCTCCCAATGCCCCGGCACAGCGCGATCCTCGATCTCAGGTGGGCGTTCGCTGATCGGGATAGCATCCTTGATCTTGCGCAGCTTCAGCCCCTTTTGCGTCGCATGTCGTGACCGTCTAATGGCACGAGGACTGCGCAGGCATTGCTGCAGCTCTTTCTTCAGAACGCCGCGGGCCTGCACATAAAGGCTGCGATAGATCGTTTCGTGTGACACGCGCTGCTGCTCTTCGTCAGGGTTCTTGCGCTTTAACCAGCCTGCGATTTGCTGAGGCGACCACTTCAGCCGCAGCTTCCGCGTGATCAGTGCGCACAAGGGTTGATTGAAAGAGAGCTTACAGGCTTTGGACCGTTTTGCGCAGTCCCAGGCGCGTTGGTCGGACTGCGCTGCACGATAATCCTTGCGTCCACCGTTTCTGCGAACTTCCCGACTGACGGTCGATGGCGCACGTTTGAGATTGCGTGCAATAGATCGCAGAGAACGCCCGACTGCCAACCCACGGGATATTTCTTCGCGTTCCTCCAAGCTCAATGCAAGACGTGATCTGCAGCGCACAGGTGGTCGAATGCCACCGGTCAACGCCAGGTGCGGAAAGATCGACGAAGAAGCTCGATCAAACTTACGCCCAATCGAACTCAGTGACTCTCCACGTTGCCACCGATCCCACATCTCAGACTTCTGTTTGTCCGTATAAAAGGTCCGCGTCCGGTACTTCATCATCAACACTCCATCTTTACAAAAAGATTAAAGTGTTGCGACCACCCGTTGAATCCACAGGGACAATCCTGCCGTTCGACTTAGACACTACCAAGACTGTTGTTGGACCATGCACCACTTGACGTGGATCAATGCTCTCGCCTCAGTATTCCACGACTATCTATTGGTGATGGATAACCTAATACTGATTGCGGTCATCGTGATCGTTTACGTGCTTGGCTCGCCCCTCTATTTGCTCAGGCGGCAGCGCAGGCATGAACGCGACATGGAGAAGGTCAGCCGCAAGCTTGAAAGCGCAATAACGGAACTGCAGCGCGTTTCACAGCAACTAAAAATCAGTCCCGAAACCGAGCCAGAAACGGACCAGACCCGATCCGAGGAGGAAGATACCCGGGAAGTAGAACCAGCTCTGGTCGGGCAGGAGCCGGATGAAGAAACCGAGATTCAGCCACCCGTTCTGGTTGGCGCGGAACCACCCGCTACAGTCACCGAGGGCGGCCCATGGGACGCCAGAACGCAGCCGGATGCCCCGAAACCCACGACAAAACCAAGTCGTGGCGTAGAAGAAACTCTGGCGTCAAAGTGGCTCATCTGGATCGGAGCAATTGCCGTTGGCCTCAGTGCCGTGTTCCTGTTCCGCTACGCTGTTGATCAGGGTTGGCTCACACCACTAACGCGGGTGCTTCTTGGCCTCATTCTCGGAGGGCTGCTGCTGGCCGCCGGCGAGTGGACCATGCGCAACCCGGTGAAAGCGGTGCGGCGGGCAGTGAACCCCGATTATGTCCCGCCGGCACTGACCGGCTCGGGTATTTTCGCAATATTTGTCTCGTCCTATGCCGCCCACGCTATGTTCGGGCTGCTGACAGCGGGGACCGCATTTGTAGTCCTTGGACTTGTCGCCTATTCCGCTCTCGTCCTGTCCTTACGCCAAGGACCCTTTGTTGCACTTCTCGGGTTTCTCGCGGGTTATCTTGTACCGGCGCTGATCGAGATGCCCGTGACACAGTCGGCGCCTCTTTTCGTCTATCTCTTTGTGCTTTCCGCCGGATGCCTGCTTGTAATGGTTTGGCGTAAATGGTGGTGGTTTTCGTATCTGACCCTGGTCGGTGCTTTTCTGTGGCCGATCCTCTATCTGTTAGAGAGCTGGACGATGAGCGATCAGGGTGTCTTAGATGCCTATGCGCTGGGGCTCGCCGTGCTCTTTGCGCTGCTCTCGACGGGTCTGCCTATAAAACGCCCTCAAATACCTCTGTGGCGTTGGCTCATTGAAATGTTGGCCGATACCTCTGGTCTGGGTTTCACTCTCTCAGGTTTGCTGCTCCTGTTGCTTGCAAACGCAGCAGAATTTAACGCAGCCGCGTTTTATTTTATAGGCTTTTACTGCGCATCTGCACTACTGATGGCGTCGAGGCGTGCAGCGCTAGAAAGTCTGATCATAGTCGCTGCTGCGATTTCACTAACCGCGGTTCTCTTCTGGCCCGAACCAGCCAGCGTAACCCCGGCGCTTGGGGCGCAAACGCTTCCCGAACCCGGTTTTGGTCCTTTCTCAGTGCCACCTGAGTACAGCGTTTATTCTGTCGCTCTCTGGGGGCTGGCCGTGCTCTTTGGCGGAGGCGGATTTATTGGATCGCAAAGGGGCAGGACACCGGTTGTCTGGACGGGCGTTTCGACGCTCATGCCTTTGCTTTTTTTCTGTATCGGTTACTGGCGTGTTGGCAAACTGGAAACCGACATATCATGGGCCGCAGTCGCTGCTGGCCTTGCGGTGCTTTTCTCAGCAGTAGCAGTTGCGAAAGCGCGACAAACACGCGACGGTCGAAGCGACCTGATGGTCGCATTCTACGCGGCGGGAGCGACGGCTGCTATTGCGCTGGCTTTCAGTTGCCTGCTGCGCGAGGCCTGGCTGACTGTTGCCCTTTCTAGCGAGACCCTTGCCCTTGCTTGGATATGGTCACGTACGCAATTGTCAGAGCTACGCTCAATTGCCATGGCGGTGACTATCGTTGTCATCGTGCGCCTTGTCGCAAATCAAGAGATACTGGAATACCAAGGCGATTTCCTAAAAATATTCGGATGGGTGATTTACGGCTACGGTATTCCGGCAGTGGCCAACTTACTCGCTGCCCGGATATTCGCTCGCTCCCGTGTCGATGCGGCCGCGACAACATGCGAGATTGCCGGTGTCGGCTTCGCATTTCTGATGGTTGCTCTGCAACTGAAGCTATGGACCTCAGGCGGCATTTACACGCCATCATGGCTATGGCGCCTGTTTGATCAGTCGGTTCAGACCCTCTGGTGGATCGCTGCCGCTGGTCTTCTGTTATTCGAAGCCCGCCGCAGCGGGCGGAAGTGGCCGTATCCCGCCGGTCTCGGACTCCTGGCTATTTCGGTTGTTGTTGTTTTTCTCAGCCATGTGTTCACCCTTTCTCCGCTACTAACCAACGAATCTGTGGGCTATTTTCCTTTGATGAATTTGCTCGGACTTGCATATTTTCTGCCAGCTGTTCTTTTCTTTTTTATCGGTCACAGCAATCGCTTTAAGTTGGCGAATAATCTCCGCTCACTTTTTCAAGGAGCGGCTGGCGTCTTAATTTTTATCTACATTTCGCTCGAAACCCGAAGGGCCTTTTGGGGCACAAACATTGGCCTCTCGGGAAGCACTGAACCTACCAATGGCGAACTCTACGCCTATTCCGCAGTCTGGATCGTTTTCGCACTTTGTTTGTTATTTATAGGCATCGTTCGCGTCTCGGTGCCGTTGCGCTACGCATCACTGGCTGTTCTGATGGTTACAGTTGCAAAAGTTTTCCTGCTGGACATGTCAGACCTGAGCGGGCTTTTCCGTGTTGCATCCTTCTTAGGACTTGGGCTGACACTGATCGGGATCGGACGGGTCTATCAACGCTTTGTATTTCGACCTGTAGTCAGTGATCAGGCGTCTGATTCAGATTGAGCAACTGTACAACCAGCGTTCCACTTAAGTGTCGTCATTAGTTATATACAGCAGTGCCGCGTTGCACTTAGAAGCTAAGTCCTCTTTGGGCTCCTACCAGCCGTTCGCTGCGGTTGGGGCGAAAGGCCGATTTGTTCAGTGGCACTTCATGGGGTGTTAGGTTTTGACGCCTTCTTATAGGCGGTCAATTCGGTGGTCGAATTTTGCAAGTAGGTGTACAGAAAGGTGGACGAAGTTTCATCAAAATCTAGGATTTTATTATAAAACAATAGGTTATAATGAAAGTATGGTGCACCGAGAGGGATTCGAACCCCCGGCCCCCTGATTCGTAGTCAGGTACTCTATCCAGCTGAGCTATCGGTGCGCCCGGCGTGACTTAGCTCTGCTCGCCTCGCAATGCAAGAGCGAATTCACGAAGAAACTGCATCTAATGCACTGTCACCCTTTGGTATACGTATCGCAAATTTCGTTCCGGTGTGATCACTGGCCAAGAGATCAAGCCGTCCACCGTGGCCACGAGCAAGTTCTGCCGCGATGGCAAGACCGAGGCCAGTGCCGCCCTTTCGGATGCCGCCTTGAAAAGGCGTAAACAGATGCTCACGCGCTTTTGGTGGTAGCCCAGGACCGGTATCAGAAACTGTGATAAACCATTCTCCGTCATCTTCGTCCGCCTGAACAGATATCTCGCCATCTTTTCCTGTTGCAACAATCGCTTGTCGCGCGTTGCGGATGAGATTGGAAAGAACCCTATGCAACTGATCGCTATCGGCGCGCAATTCCATCCCTTCCGGAACGTCCTGGCTGAAACGTATGCCGCATTCGCCAACAGCCAGTCGTTCGCCTTCTATGACATCACGAACAATCTGGGCCACATCGATCCGTGAAAGAACCGGCGCTGGTTCTTCTGCCTTTCCAAAGGTCAGGGTGCTTTCGCAAAGGTGTACGGCACGCGAGATTGAATTGACGAGCTTTGGTGCAGACCGTTTTACCGTCGGGTCATCACTGCTTTCCAGACGGTCCACCATTAACTGCGCAACGGTTAAGATATTGCGCAGGTCATGACTTACTTTTGCAACTGCACCACCAAGTTGCGCAAGCCTGTCTTTTTGTTTCAACGACTGGGTCAGCTCCGTCTGCATGGATTGAAGCGCATTTTCGGCTTCGCGCAATTCAATGATATTTGCGCTGGGATTAATGATGGTACGCGCATCTTCTGGCGATGCCGCGTAGGATTGCATCGCTGTAACCACGCGGCGGATTGGCAAGACGAGCGTGCCCCTTACCGCCATGAACAGCAGCGACGCCGTGATTGCGGAAATCACTGCGGACAAAAGTAAAATATTGATACCATAATCAAGCATTGCAGATCTCAGCGGGCCGGATGCCATTGTTATCTCAATCAGCAAACCACCCTGCCGCACGGGCTCACCCAACACACGAATGACCCTGTCTTGTCTGTCGAGAATACGCATAAGAGCATCGCGAATAAGTTCGTAGGCACCCGCATCGCGCAAATCAAAGGTTTGAAAGACTGGTCCGGGTACTGGCGACGAAAGCATCAACTGGCGCGTATCATCACGCCGCAGTACGACGTTGAAAACGCCTGCGTTCTCCAAAAGCTCAGCCTCAAGCGCCTGATCAATCATGTCGTCTGCTAAAACGGCAAGCGACGCTATCTGCGCGCGCTCTAAACGCAAAAGCAGATAGTCCTCTCGGAACCGCGCGACCGACGGTACAAAAATCAGCACCTCAGCGAGCATGACAAACAAAATTGTCAGCAACAAGAAGCGCCCAGAGAGGGAATTAAGAACCATACCAGCCCCTCACCGCCCTTTTAAGGCAGCCACCTTTGAACAAATCTGACAATCCGTTTTACCTTCGGATTGTCAAACAGCCGCGGCGTATAATATGCCCCCGCAGCACGTTTGTTAACTTCGCCCAGCGTTGGATAAGGCGCAACCATATTCGCGACAGCACCAATCTTGAGCTTATTCGCGATGACCAGCGCCCAGACTCCGATAAGCTCTCCTGCCTGCGGCCCGGCAATCGACGCTCCAACGGGCCTTCCCTTTACAATCATTACTTTGATCAAACCCTGTGTTTTACCTTCTGCGATTGCACGGTCATTGCCAGAAAACTCAATCCGGGTCACTTCCAACAAATCGCCATGCGTTTCACGCGCCTGCGCCTCGGTCAGCCCGACCTGCGCAAGCTCTGGCTCGGTGTAAGTCGCCCAGGGAATGTGATCTACGCGCACCTTCGACGGCAGACCGAACAACATCGACTTTATTACAACTCCGGCATGATACCCGGCAACGTGCGTAAACTGGAGCGGGGATGCAACATCGCCCACTGCATAAACGCGCCGATTGGTGGTCCGAAGGCTATCGTCCACCTTGACGCCACCACGATGCGTTTCAACACCGGCAGCATCCAATTTGAGCTTTTCAAGGTTTGGCTTACGACCTACGGCCATTAACAGATGTGAGCCTTTAAAGACCCGCCCATCCTTGACCTCGACTTCAATCGCACCGACTTTGCCTCGTATTTCTGCGGCCATTGCATCTTCTGCAATCTCGATTCCTTCGGCCCTCAGGTTTTCCAACACGATCTCGGCCAGTTCAGGGTCATCCTTGCCAAGCGCTTTCATCCCCTCAATCACAGTGACCTCAGAACCAAGGCGCCGATGTGCCTGCGCCATTTCCATGCCAATCGGGCCACCGCCTATAACCAGCAAATGTTTCGGTTTCTCTCGCAACTCAAAAATTGTCTCATTGGTTTCGTAGGGAACTGAATCCAAACCTGGAATGGGAGGAACAAAGGGGGATGACCCCGTCGCGACCACAAAACGACGCGCGGTTATAACAGTGTCGCCCGCCTGAACTTCGGTTGGCGAAATAAATTGCCCATATTCCGAAATGACCTTCACACCCAGCCCTTCGAATCTTTCAACAGAATCGTGTGGCGCAATCGTGCCAATCACCTTTGCAACGTGATCTTTGGCAGCTCCATAATCGACTTTGGGTGTAATTGGTGACACGCCGTAAGGTGCCCCGGTTTCCATAGCATGCGCCGCCTTACCAGCAGCAATCAGCGCCTTTGAGGGAACACAGCCATAGTTCAGACAATCGCCACCCATTTTGTGGCCTTCTATCAGAACCACATCAGCCCCCATCTGAACCGCGCCCGATGCTATCGACAATCCACCAGAGCCTGCACCAATGATGCAGATATCCGTTTTTATACGGTTCATTTTCAATGTCCTTGTTTTTTGGATAACGCTTTGATCATGATCGGCAACGCGGCCAGCACACAAAGTCCCAGGATCGGCAACAGAACTTTAGGCTCAAAGATAATGCCAAGATCAGGCGTCTCACCCTGCTCGAACACCTCTCCTAACCCGGCACCAACTGAAGTATAGACGATACCGCCCGGGATAATTCCGAGGAAGGTTGAGATCGCGAAACGATGAAGCGGAACACCAACAAGCGCAGGCACCAGATTAGCTACAAAGAAAGGAACCGCTGGAACCAGACGGATCAGAAATAGCACCGACCACTGGTTTTCATCAATTCCGTCCTTGATCTTCTTAACAGCGCCTTCTGAGCTTTCCATTTTTGCAGCCAGTCGCTCACCCAAACCCCAACGAGCCGCCAGAAAAATGGCGATAGACCCCACGGTTGCGGCAGTTACATTGAACAAGGCTCCCGGAAACACCCCAAACAGAAAGCCACCTGTTAAGGTTGCGATCGTCGCACCGGGCAACGAGAACCCGACAATAATGATGTAAGCCCCAATGAACGCCAGTGCTGTAAGAAGGTAATTTGCGTCACGAAATGTCAAAAGCATTTCGCGGTTCTCACCCAAAGTTTCAAAGCTCAGATAGTCTCGCAGCGTAAACGCCCCGATGACCGCCACGCAAGCGATGGCAATTAACGGCAAGCGCCGCTTGAGATTTGAAGGCGGCATCGGGGTTTCGCTCATATCGGTCATCTTTTTGTAGTCCCGTCAGGGGTTTCATTGAGCACAACATGCGCTGCGAAACCATCAGACGGTAGTGTGATCACGCGTCCTTGATCAGTGGTGAAGCAATGTTTCAGTCGAGCAAAGGTTTTACACCATCACTGAAACATATATTGTGGTTCTTGGGCGAAATTGTTGCATAAAACCTTTCACCAGAGAATTGACTTATGCCATGCGACCCCCTAAAGACCGGGCTTCGAATACATTTGGTCTTCGAATCCATCCGGGATTGCAGACCTACTTTGACGGAGACGGACGATGAAACGCACTTTCCAGCCATCCAATCTGGTTCGCAAACGGCGCCACGGCTTTCGTTCGCGCATGGCGACCAAAGCTGGCCGTAAAATTTTGAACGCACGCCGCGCCAAGGGCCGGAAGGTGCTTAGCGCATAAGCGCAGCCAAAAGGCTAACGGATATGACACCGCCGGAGACACGCGCAGCAGGCCAATCGCCAATCGCTGCGGCAGGGTCCCCGGCGGTTTCCGTTTGTCTGAAGGTATTGCGCAATCGTGCGGACTTTCTTCGCGCAGCGCGCGGATTGCGCAAACCGATGCCAGGCTTTCTTCTTCAGGCGCGCAAACGGGTACCGGACGAAGCCCCGGATCACGTCATTCGCGTTGGTTATACCTGTTCCAGGAAGGTCGGAAATGCCGTTGCCCGGAACCGGGCCAAACGACGCTTGCGCGAAATCGCTCGCGTTTGCCTTCCCGTATCAGGACACCCCGGATGGGATTACGTATTGGTCGGGCGCCCGATGGCGACGGCCAATCAGCCATTTGCGGACCTTTTGACTGATCTCAAAACAGCACTCGCCATCATTCACCAAAAACAAAAATGACGTTGCTCGCACATATCTTCGCCCTACCGGTGCGTGCCTACCGTTTGATCTTTTCACCCTGGGTCGGCCACAACTGTCGGTATCAGCCAACCTGCTCGGCCTATGCTTTAGAAGCGCTGGAAAAACATGGTGCCATTAAAGGCGCAATACTTACTGCCCGCCGTATTGGGCGTTGCCATCCTCTTGGCAAAGAAGGGTACGACCCGGTGCCGGACCCCGAAAACCCAGAGAAGTAGATAATAGGCCTGCAAATTGCGTCTCCCCCTTCAGGGGGATCAAGGGGGTTTTACCACTGAAAACCTTGCGGGCGTCGCCCGCGCCATTTAACACCATCCAAGTTATCCAAATCCGGTGTCCCGAATGCTTGACGACCTCGACGATATTCACCCGCTGTTTCACGGCGCGCCTTCTACGACCGAGTTCAAGAAGCTGCGCAAGCGTATCGTGCGCAATACCCGCGAAGCGATAGAGCAATACGGCATGATCGAACGTGATGCCCGTTGGCTGGTGTGCCTGTCTGGGGGCAAGGACAGCTATACATTGCTGGCCATCCTACACGAACTTCAATGGCGCGGTGTGCTTCCGGTGGAATTGCTTGCCTGCAACCTTGATCAGGGACAGCCCGGATTCCCGGCAACTGTTTTGCCGGACTTCCTTGAGGAAATGCAGGTCCCACACCGGATTGAATACCAAGACACCTATTCCGTTGTTATGGACAAAATTCCTGAAGGCCGCACCTTTTGTGCACTCTGCTCGCGCCTGCGTCGTGGCAACCTTTACCGGATCGCCCGCGAAGAAGGGTGTTCCGCTGTTGTGCTGGGCCATCATCGCGATGACATACTTGAAACGTTTTTCATGAATCTGTTTCACGGCGGTCGGCTGGCAACAATGCCGCCAAAACTGTTGAACGAAGAAGGCGATCTTTTTGTTTATCGACCACTTGCACATGTGGCCGAGGCGGATTGCGCAAAATTCTCGAATGCGATGAATTATCCCATCATCCCCTGCGATCTTTGTGGCAGTCAGGACGGTCTGCAACGTCAGCAGGTCAAACAAATACTCGATACCTGGGAAGCCAGCAGCCCCGGACGCCGTCAAGTCATGTTCCGTGCGCTGATGAACGCGCGCCCGTCGCATCTGCTTGATCCAAAACTTTTCGACTTCGAAGGGCTTCAACGCAACAAGGCAGAATTTGAAGAAAATGCTTTGCAGCCTCCTCGCCTGCGTTAACCGACAGATGAGGAACGCAACGTAAGATTCGATCCTGAACGCCGCAGATTTCGACGGTGAAAACAGGATACGAGACTATGCGGATTTCATTCGGCCCAGCTAGACAAGCTTTTTCTGACCTGTTCACTGGTTCACACACTTATGTGTTTGTCCCGGCCTTAACTTTGGGAAGCTTTTGGTTAGGAGGCGAAGCTGCGCTTGTAGGCGTTTCTCTCCTGCTTCCAGTTTTTTTCGCAGCAGCGTCAGGCTTTTCCGAACGACCAAATGAAAAGCAAACTCGACAAGACGATTTTAGCAGGCCTGCATCGCACGAAGATGTGTGTCAGGCGCTTGAAACGGCTTTCTCAGCAGCGCCAAGGACCGGTCGAACACCTGCCTGCCTCATAGTCCAACTCGATGATTTTGACGTTTTAAGAAAACGATTTGGCCTCAGAGCCTCGGAAGATATCCTCTGTCAGTCAAACAACAGAGTCCGCACTGTCCTTCGTGACAGGGATATCGTTGCCCAGGTGGAGAAAGCTCGCTTCGTCATTGCTCTGGCACCTGTTCAGCGCGCGGATTTGGAAGCGCTCCTTCAAATTTCTGGGCGCATCCAGTCTGCGATTGCCGAGCCATTACTCATAGACGCCGCGACCATTTACCTGTCTGCGAGCATTGGGTTTTGTATCGCGGGCGACGCACCCGAAAAAACCAGTGAACCACTGCTTGAAGCTGCGGATGATGCGCTCGCTGAAGCGCGGCTAAATGCAAACGGTGCGATCCGGGCCTATTCGCATGAAATGCGGAACAAAGCGCGTTTTCCCAATGTCATGAGTGACAATGTTGAATGCGCGTTTGAAAACGGTCAAATTCAAGCTTGGTTCCAACCACAACTCTCGACCGATACAGGACGGATCACTGGTTTTGAGGCACTGGCACGGTGGTGCCATCCGGAACGTGGTGTAATTTCCCCTACGGACTTCTTACCTGCAATCGAAAACTCAGGTCTTTCTGAACGCCTGAACGAGGTAATGCTTTTCCATGCCCTGACGGCTTTGAAATCATGGGATGAGGCAGAATTAAATATCCCGTCTGTTGCGGTTAATTTTTCCAGCCAGGAACTTCGCAACCCCAAATTCGTTGATAAAATTAAGTGGGAACTCGATCGATTTGATCTGGCGCCAGAACGCCTCTCGGTCGAGATTCTGGAAACTGTCGTCGCTGGCCCGGGCGACGATACGGTCTCGCGCAATCTGACAACTCTGGCAAATCTCGGATGCGGGATCGACCTTGATGATTTTGGGACGGGTCACGCTTCGATTTTGAACATTCGTCGTTTCGCTGTCGGGCGCATTAAGATCGACAGATCCTTCATCACCCATGTTGATAAAGATCAAAGTCAGCAAAGAATGGTTTCGGCCATCCTGTCCTTAGCTGAACGGCTGGAACTGGAGACTTTGGCCGAAGGTGTCGAGACGATCGGCGAACATGCAATGCTATCGCAACTTGGCTGCAGCCACGTTCAGGGGTTTGCTGTTGCGCGACCCATGTCATTTGAAGACTCGCTACCCTGGATAGAAAGACAATTGGCAAAACTATCCGCGCCACCACGGTTTGGCCGTTACATCGGCTGAAAGATCGTTCGAAAAGGGTTGTTTTTACTGAAAACCGCTTGACCTTTTCCCCCTCAGTCTGTTCAACCTCCGTGACCTAAATTCAGGACAGGCGGGCGGTCCCACATGGACGAACAGAACAGAAATCTTATTCTTGCAATCGCGCTGAGCGGACTAGTTATGCTGGTCTGGCTCACTTTCTTTGCGCCAGAACCACCTGTAACCGATCCAAACGCTGAACCTGCCACTACAGCGACAACGGAAGGCACCTCTGACACGGCCACCCCCGGCGTCGCACCTCCTGCCGCTTCCGACAACGTTGCGTTGGCTGCACCTTCGCCCGATGCGACAGCCCCTGAAGCCCCGCGTGTTACCATCGACACCCCCCGCCTGAGCGGATCAATCTCCTTGCTGGGTGGCAGAATCGATGACCTAGCGCTTTCAGACTATCGAGAAACGCTCGATTCCGATTCCGAAGGCGTGACCCTGCTTAAGCCGACAACCGAAGAAAACGCTTACTATGCATTGTTCGGCTGGACACCCGCTGGCGCGAGCAGCACCGAACTGCCAAACCACCTGACAATCTGGAACGTAGAGTCCGGCGCAACGTTAACACCTGAAACTCCGGTCACGCTCATCTGGAACAACGGTAGTGGCCTTGTTTTTCGCCGCAGTATTTCGGTTGACGAGAACTTTATGTTTTCAGTTACGCAATCAGTCGAAAACACTTCAGGTGAAGCTGTTCGCATTCGTCCATATGGGCAACTTGTACGTCATACCGAACCAGACAACCTCAAGGGATTTTTCATTATCCACGAAGGTGCCATTCGGATGGCAGACGGCAAGCTCGCTGAAACAGACTATGACGACATTGTTGATTTAGATGTTGACCCGCGTGAAGCCGCTGCTGCCCAAATAACAGAAGTTGCGGAAAACGGCTGGGTCGGATTCACCGATCACTATTGGATGACAACCCTGATCCCGAATGCCGGACAACCCTTTACAGCCGTCGAGAAACACATCGGAACTGCGGACATCTACCTGTCAGAAGTGCGTCACGCCTCGTTAACGGTGGAACCCGGTGCAATCCAGTCTGTTGAAACCAAGCTCTTTGCGGGTGCAAAAGAATGGGAAACAATTCGCAACTACCAAGATAATGGCGGCATAACTGGCTTCCTCGATTCCATTGACTGGGGATGGTTCTTTTTCCTGACCAAACCGATTTTCTTTGTTCTGCACTGGTTAAACAGTTTCATTGGTAACATGGGTTGGTCGATCATCGGTCTGACGCTTATCATCAAAGCAATCCTGTTTCCACTGGCCTATAAATCCTATGTCTCTATGGCACGGATGAAAGAGTTGCAGCCTGAAATGGCGGCCCTGAAAGAACGAGCCGGTGACGACAAACAAAAGCTTCAGCAGGAGATGATGAAGCTTTACAAAGAGAAGAAGGTGAACCCAGCCGCAGGGTGTTTGCCAATTCTCATGCAAATTCCGATCTTCTTTTCACTCTACAAAGTGATTTTTGTCACGATTGAGCTGCGTCATGCTGAATGGATTGGCTGGATCAAGGACCTTTCGGCACCTGATCCGTCGTCGATCCTGAACCTTTTTGGGTTACTACCCTATGCAACGCCGGAACCCGGATCAATCTTTGCAATCGTTTCACTTGGCGTATTGCCAATTTTGCTTGGTATTTCGATGTGGTTGCAGCAAAAACTGAACCCGGCCCCAACAGATGCGACGCAGGCAGCCATTTTTGCCTGGATGCCTTGGGTGTTCATGTTCATGCTCGGCAGCTTCGCCTCTGGCCTTGTGATCTACTGGATTGCGAACAACACGATTACCTTCACCCAACAGTATTTGATCATGCGTAGCCAGGGATATAAACCCGATGTGTTTGGTAACATCAAAGGCACCTTTAAACGCAATAAGCCCGAGGCTTAGGTATGACCAAGGTCGCCCACATCTGGCGCCATCCCATCAAATCACATGGGACCGAAACGCTTGATAGTGTTGAGCTGGATGCTGGCCGCACGATGCCCTGGGACCGACGCTGGGCCATCGCGCATGACGCATCTAAAGCTGACGATGCCGAATGGGCGCCCTGCGTGAATTTTACGATAGGTTCCAAGGCGCCAAAACTGATGGCTATCAAGGCACGGGCGAATGAAGAAACTGGCCTCGTTACACTGAACCACCCAGGCCTTCCGCCGTTCACATTCAACCCCGACACGGACAGCGAGGCGTTTCTTGATTGGGTAAAGCCGCTTGTCCCACCAAACCGCGCCCAATCGGCACGCGTGGTACGTGTTCCGGGCCGGGGTATGACTGATACCGACTTTCCCTCGATCTCAATCGCCAATCTCGCGTCTCACTCGCAGGTCGCAAAGCAATTGGACCAAGAGATTTCGCCACTTCGCTGGCGTGCAAACATCTGGCTTGAGGGGCTCAAACCCTGGGAAGAGTTTGAATGGCTGGGTCAACGGTTTCGGGTTGGAACTGCAGAATTCGAAATTAGAGAACGTATTAAACGATGCCTGGCGACCACCGCGAACCCGGAAACCGGGGAACGTGATGCAGATACGCTTGGCGCGTTGAATGCAGGCTGGGGTCATCAGGATTTCGGTGTCTATGCAGAAGTTGTCACGCCGGGCCGAATTGCGCTTGGTGACAATGCGGAGCTGATTTGATGGAGCTTGGATTCCCCATTGCGAAAGAACCCGAACACCAGGATGTTGAAGCCGGGCGCCTCCTGTTTGCTGGAGAGACCGAATTCATCAAAGGCGTTGTCGCGATGGACGGCCTGCCCCCGGCCGACAGGTTAGAGGTGTGTTTTGCGGGTCGTTCGAATGTTGGAAAATCCAGCCTGATCAACGCATTGACCGGACGAAAGGGGCTTGCACGCGCCTCAAACACTCCGGGGCGCACCCAGGAAATCAACTATTTCACTGCTGGCGACGAACTCTACCTTGTCGATCTGCCGGGCTATGGGTACGCCAACGCACCACTGCCAGTTGTGGAAAAATGGCAAAGGCTGCTCAAGTCCTACTTAGCTGGGCGCCAGACCTTAAGGCGGGCATTCGTTCTGATCGATGCGCGACATGGCGTAAAAAAAGTCGACGAAGAGATTTTGTCTCTGCTTGACCGCGCCGCTGTGACGTTTCAGGTTGTTCTGACCAAAACGGACAAGGTTAAAGGTGCTGATCGCACAAAAGTATTGGCGCAGGTACGTCAGGCACTGAGCAAACATCCGGCGGCTTATCCCGAACTGGTCCTGACCTCTTCCGAAAAAGGCGAAGGAATACCCATGCTACGTGCCATAATCGCGACGCTTGAATAGCAGAACCAAAAATCTTTGAAGATTTTTTGCAAGAATTTTCAAAAATTCTTGCCCCAGGTACAGACCTTGCATCAAGAAGGCCTGAAAAGGGACAAAGACATGAAGAAGCAAACTGCCATGAACCGAGATTGGATCGCTACAGCCCGCACCCTTTCTGAGGCGTTACCGTATCTGCAACGTTATGACGACGCAATTGTTGTGATCAAATTTGGCGGCAATGCCATGGGTGACGATGATGAAATGGACGGCTTCGCGCGGGATATCGTGCTCATGCAGCAGGTCGGCGTGAACCCTGTCATCGTGCATGGCGGCGGCCCGATGATTAATGAAATGCTGGAAAAACTCGGCATTCAGTCAGAATTCGTAAATGGTAAACGCGTTACAGATGCCGCGACGGTTGAAGTCGTTGAAATGGTTCTGTCGGGCCGGGTTAACAAGCGGATCGTACAGGCGATAAACCGGCAGGGCGGCAAAGCTGTTGGCCTATCCGGTAAGGATGCCAATCTGATGATCTGTGACCAGACGAACCCTGATCTCGGTTTTGTCGGAACACCTGCTGAAATGAATCCAAACGTTTTGCACACGTTATTTGGTGCCGATACTATCCCGGTCATCGCGCCGCTGGGGGCTGGTCGTAACGGTGAGACCTACAATGTGAATGGCGATACCGCAGCCGGTGCAATTGCTGCGTCGCTCAAGGCGGATCGACTTTTGCTTCTTACAGATGTCGCCGGCGTTAAAAATGCCGAAGGTGATGTCATGACAGAGATCACACCTGATCAGATACGCCAAATGACAGCGGAAGGAATAATTGCGGGCGGTATGATACCGAAGACCGAAACTGCGCTGGTTGCAATTGAAGGCGGCGTGCGGGCTGTTGTTATACTCGATGGTCGCGCACCCAATGCTTGTTTGCTGGAGCTTTTTACTGAACATGGCGCAGGGTCTATCATCCGAGGTACGGGTAATCCGGTAACCTGAATTTCAGTTGCCTTCCGAAGAATAAGCCGCTTAGTTCACCGCATGGAAAACGAAGCCGTAATACGCCTTTCGATCTTTATCGGACTGTTTGCAGTTTTCGCGACACTGGAAGCGCTTTGGCCACGCCGTGAGCGAAGCGTGACTCGTCAAAAACGCTGGCTGACCAACTGGGCAATCACCTTCCTTGACGCAGTCACCTTGCGAATTCTTGCGCTTGCTATGCCCCTGCTTGCGGTTGGCGCCGCGATTGATGCAAATGCGCAGGGGTGGGGTTTGTTAAACCAACTTGGCTGGCCAATTTGGCTGGAAACCGTTCTTGCCATATTGTTCTTTGATTTTGCAATTTGGGCGCAACATCTAATCACCCATAAAATTCCGCTGCTTTGGCGGTTCCACCGGGTGCATCATTCTGACCGCGATATCGACGTAACAACAGCTGTCCGCTTTCACCCTGTGGAGATCGCCTTTTCCATGTTGTTAAAGATTGGACTGGTTTATTTGCTAGGGCCTTCTGCGCTTGCAATTGTGTTGTTCGAAATCCTGCTAAACGGCACCGCGATGTTTAACCACGCAAATCTTTCGCTTCCGTTGCCGGTTGATCGGGTGTTGCGTCGCATTCTTGTGACACCTGATATGCATCGTATTCACCATTCAGTTCACCGTGCGGAACACGACAGTAACTATGGTTTTGCTCTTTCGATCTGGGATCAGTTGTTTGGGACCTATATCGCACAGCCTAAGGCAGGGCATACCAAAATGACCATAGGGCTTGAATGGCAAGATGATCGCCCTGCACAATTGGGGTGGAGCCTTAAGCTTCCCTTCCTGCGCAAATGACGTATGAGACGCTCCTGAAGGCAGCACAGACGCGCCATCTCGACATTTTTGGGGCATTCCACCCGGAAGATGAAGACCTCACACCAAGCGGCACAAAAACACTTTTACTGTTGGGACCGCACGAACCGGGTTTCTGGCCTCATGTGTCAACCCAGTCAGAATTTTCTGACGGTTTGCCAGACCCGTTGGACCTTTGGTCAAAGCGTATAGTTGACGACTGGGCCAGAGCACTTGGCGCTACGCCAGTTTACCCATCAGATGGGCCACCCTATCCGCCGTTTATTCGCTGGGCACTTCGTTCCAAGCGCGCATGGTCATCACCAGTAGCAATGTTGGTTCATGATCGTGCCGGGTTGTTCGTTTCTTACCGTGCAGCAATCGCTCTGCCGCAGCGTATCGCCTTACCAGACCAGAGTTCGGTAAACCCCTGCGAGACCTGTGATACGAAGCCCTGCGTTACCGCCTGCCCCGTCTCCGCGATCACAGAAGACCAGTACGACGTTCCGGCCTGCAAGACATTTCTCGATACTGCAGAGGGAAAAGACTGTCGATTTTATGGATGCGCCGTCCGGCGCGCTTGTCCAATCAGCACAACTTATGGCAGGTTAGCGGAACAATCTGCCTTTCACATGGACGCCTTTCACCCACAATGACACTACGCCTAATCCTGATCCGACATGCAAAATCCAGTTGGGATGACCCACTGCTGGATGACCACGACCGCACTCTGGACGAAAGAGGCAGAATATCTGCCGATGCAATCGGGAAATGGCTTTCAGACAAGCACTATTTGCCAGATGCCATGCTTTGTTCTACCGCAAGACGCACCGTTGAGACCTGGAAAATTCTTTCTTCTCATCTGGAAGACGACGCAATCATTGAAATCAGCTCTGCGCTTTATCTTGCCTCCGCACATCAAATGCTAAATTTGCTTTCAAAACGACGTGAGACGACCGTTTTGATGCTTGGTCACAATCCTGGAACTGGTTCTCTAGCTGCCGGGTTGGTCTCCAGACGCCCGGCACATGCGCAATTTGACAAGTACCCAACTGCAGCAACTTCAATAATCGATTTCAATGTCTCGAGTTGGAACGCCGTTATCCCCGGAAGCGGAGAACTTGTTGATTTTGTCGTGCCTCGCGACCTCGTTTAGAAATAGATGCACCTCTAAATAAAAAACCCCGGTCAAGTGACCAGGGTTTTTCGTGATGTCAGATTTAAACTCTAGTGCCCGAGAATCTGGCTCAGGAAGAGTTTTGTACGGTCTGATTTCGGGTTGTTGAAGAACTCTTCTGGTTCATTCTGTTCAACAATCTGGCCTTGGTCCATAAAGATAACCCGGTTAGCCACCTGTCGGGCAAAGCCCATTTCGTGCGTAACACACAACATGGTCATACCTTCTTCTGCAAGCTCGATCATGGTGTCGAGCACCTCTTTGATCATCTCAGGGTCAAGCGCAGAGGTCGGTTCATCAAACAGCATGATCCGCGGCTTCATGCAGAGACTGCGTGCAATCGCAACGCGCTGTTGCTGACCACCTGAAAGCTGACCGGGGAACTTGTCGGCCTGCTCTGGGATTTTCACCTTTTCAAGAAAGTGCATCGCGATTTCTTCGGCTTCTTTTTTGGGCGTTTTACGAACCCAGATCGGTGCCAGCGTACAATTTTCAAGAATGCTCAGATGCGGGAAGAGATTGAAGTGTTGAAAACACATACCAACTTCAGATCTGATCTTATCAATGTTTTTAAGATCCGATGTCAGCTCAGTCCCATCAACGATGATATCGCCCTGCTGGTGTTCTTCCAGCCTGTTGATACAGCGGATCAGCGTTGATTTTCCAGAACCCGAAGGCCCCGCAATAACGATCCGCTCGCCTTCATTTACGGTCAGGTTAATGTCCCGCAACACGTGGAACGCCCCGTACCACTTGTTCATATTGGTGATTTGAACAGCGATGTGGTCAGAAACTGACATTTTGCTGCGATCGGCTTCGCGTTTTTGTGCAAGTTCAGACATTTGTGAACTCCCTTACTGATGGCCAGTTTGAAGCTTGCGCTCCAGGTACATGGAATAACGAGACATTGAGAAGCAGAAGATAAAGAATATAAGCGCCAGGAAACCATAAAGCTCCCAAACGATACCATTCCAATTCGAATCTGCCCGAATACCTGCGAGCAAACCTAGTGGGTCAAGCAAGGCGATGATCGAAACCAAAGTTGTATCCTTGAAAACACCGATAAAGGTACTCACGATCCCGGGAATCGAAATTTTCAGCGCTTGCGGCATAATGATCAGCCTCTGCGCTTTCCAATAATCAAGTCCCAAGGCATCTGCGGCCTCGTATTGCCCGGTTGGAAGGGCTGCAAGCCCGCCCCGAACAACCTCTGCCATATAGGCTGCTGCGAACAGCGTAACCATGATCAGCACCCGAAGGATGATGTCAAAGTTGGTACCCGGTGGCAAAAAGATATTCAGCAATGTTGAAGCCACAAACAACAAAGTAATCAGCGGCACGCCACGAATGAACTCGATAAAGCCGACACATAGCGCCTTAACAATCAACAGATCAGACTGCCGACCTAGCGCCAGGACGATCCCCAAAGGCAGTGAACCAAAGATTGCAACGACCCCAATGGTAATCGACAACATGAAGCCACCGAATTTGCGGCTTTCTACTGCTTCGATACCAAGTGGTATGATGCTCTCCAAAGAACTCGCAAAAAGACTCGCAAGTGCGATCCACCAGAGAACCGGAACTGCTGCTGCAGCGATAACGCCGGCTAGGCTACCCAAAATAGGTGTGATCACCCGATAGGCAACGTAGCCCAATACAAACCCCAGTATTGCCGAAATCGGAACCCAGATCGATCCGCCCCATAGCAACCATGCCCCAAAGAATGGGAAGATGGCTGTGAACCAGATCAGTTTCTTTGGCACATACTCGGCAAACAATACTGGTCCGAGCGCAACAAACAATGAAAAGAATGCCAGTATCGGGCGCCAATAAAGTTCTGAAGGATAAAACCCAAAGAACAACTGAATCCAGCGTTCCCTAATCACCGCCCAACACGCGCCTTCGTGATGCTCTCCGTAAGCGGCAGCAATCGCCTCGCGGCACTCGTGCAGCGAACCAGCCGACCAGGAAGACATGAACATCCAGGGTAAAATCTTGGACAATACAAAGTAAATCACCAGCATCGATAACACCGTAGCTATCGAGTTGAACCAACCTGTGAACAGGTTGTGTCGTATCCAGCCGACAAAGCCCACCGTCGTTGCTGGCGGTGCCTGCTCCGGAAGCATTTCGGTGCGTACAAATGAAACTTCAGACATCTTATCGCTCCCTCAGCTTAACAGAATTGTTATACCAGTTCATTACCATCGAGATGCTCAATGAAATGGTCAGGTAAACAAGCATTCCCAACAGAACCGTCTCAAGTTCGCGGCCTGTTTGGTTGAGCGTTATGCCCATCAAAGTGCCGGTGAGATCCATGTAGCCCACCGCAATAGCGAGCGAGGAGTTTTTGGTCAGGTTCAGATAATTAGAAATGAGCGGCGGAATGATCACACGCAGCGCTTGCGGCAGGATCACAAGGTTCATCGTGCGGCTGGGACGCAACCCTAACGCTGATGCAGCCTCTGTTTGCCCTTTACTAATTGCAAGGATACCAGCCCGTACGATCTCGGCAATAAAGGCCGCTGTATAAAGCGACAACGCAAGCCAAAGTGCGATGAGAGAGTTTCGCAGATGCGTACCACCGGTAAAGTTAAATCCTTTGAGCTCAGGATATCCAAGGTGGAAACCGAGCACATATAAAAGGATCGCCATCGGTATAACGATAACGCCAAGCCTGGCATACCAGGTCGTCGGTCTGACGCCCGTTGCGGCTTGTATCTGATCGGCGCGCTTTTTGATCAAGCCAGAAATCACCAATGAAGCACCCAAAAGTGCAAGAATGGCCATTAGATCAAGGCTGACTTCAAATGCGTCGTTGAAAACCGACACATCTCCAATTCCGCTCGAAAACAGAGGTTCGGGAATGTAGACACCGCGGTTTGTGATAGCAACACTGTCACCAAGTTTCATCGTTGCAATCGCGTCTTCGCCTCTGAAGTCTTTGGGTTGCGGCAATGTTTCGGTAATGATCGCCATTGCGAACACGATCCACAACAGAACAGGGACATTACGAAAACTTTCGACGTAAATCGTCATCAAACGTGCGATGATCCAGTTTTTGGAAAGCCGCAGTACACCGATTGTCACGCCCAGTACTGTGGCCGTGATACATCCAAGCACCGCCACGACAAGCGTGTTCATTAAGCCGATTACGGCTGCGCGGATATGAGGACTCTGAGAATTGTAATCCAACAATCTCTGGTTGATGTCATAGCCAGCTGGTTCCCACAAAAACCCAAAACTTGGTTCTTTCCCGAGTTCGGCCAGGTTGTTTGCGGTATTGCTGATAAGCCAGCCAATCGCGATAAGGAAGCCTATCAGTGCCACGACTTGTATCGTCATGGACCGATAGCGGGTGTCGTAAATCAGCATAGATAGCCGAAACGACTCCTTAGGAGGGTCGGTCAGTGTTGTCATAGAAGACATCCCCGTAAGCCTTGGTTGTTTTTTTTGGCGCATTTGCTGCGCTCGTTAAGCCCAAGGCGTTATTGTTTTATTTTACTTATAGAGCGCAAAAGGCGCGGCCGAGGCCGCGCCTTTCAATTTTCTCTTAGCGGAATGGAGGCGAGTAAAGCAAACCGCCATCAGTCCATTGTGCGTTCAGTCCGCGTGACAGACCAATCGGGGTATTTTCGCCGATGTTCCGTTCGAACAATTCGGCGTAGTTACCACCAGCTGCGATGGCATTTTTTGCCCAATCAGCAGACAGACCCAGCATTTCACCCAAGTTACCTTCGGTGCCCAGAAGACGATTAATCTCTGGATTGTTGGTTCCTGCGGACATCTCACCGATGTTTGCGGATGTTACACCCAGCTCTTCAGCTGAAATCAGCGCATTCAAAGACCAACGCACGATATCGCCCCATTCGTTGTCGCCGTGGCGAACGAGTGGTCCGAGTGGCTCTTTCGAAATAATCTCGGGCAGCAAAACGTGGTCGTCCGGACTTTCAAAAGTTGCACGTGTTGCAGCAAGGCCAGATGCGTCTGTGGTGTAAGTGTCACAAGCGCCAGCCAGATATTGTTGCTGGCCTTCTGCATTGGTTTCGATCGGAACTGGCTCGTAGCTGATACCATTAGCGCGGAAGAAATCCGCTAGGTTCAACTCGGTTGTGGTGCCGGTTTGGATACAAACCGTGGCACCGTCCAGTTCTTTAGCCGAAGTCACACCCAGCGCAGTCGGAACCATGAAGCCTTGGCCGTCATAGTAGTTGACACCAACGAAGTCGAACTTCAGGTCAACGTCACGGCTGAAAGTCCAGGTCGTGTTGCGGGCGAGCATATCGATTTCGCCGGAGGCGAGCGCGGTGAAGCGAGTTTTACCAGTGGTTGGCACAAACTCTACAGCAGTTGGATCACCAAAGACCGCGGCTGCGACGGCGCGGCAAACGCCTACGTCAAAGCCGTCCCATTCACCGTTTGCATCTGGCACAGCGAAGCCCGCCACCCCAGTGGTAACACCACAGTTTAGCTTGCCACGTGCTTTAACGTCGTCGAGCGTACCGGCGAAGACACCGCCGGCAGCAATACCGGCGACGGTCAGGGCGCCAAGAAATACGGATTTTTTCATGTTTACCTCTTCCTGATAGTCCGCTCATTTCAGAGCGGTTATTCCAGCTTCGTCAAAAGCCGGAGGCGATACATAGGGGTTAATCCCCCCTAAGTGCATAAAGTTAGGCCAAATATGGGAGCCAAGGTCAAGGGGTTGTACGTATATTAACGTTACGTGAACTACGTTTCACGCCGACAATAACCCTGTTTGACAAGCGAAATCATAGATAGTTTCGGTCAGAGGACAAAAAATGGAATTTTGCGGCATTATGGAAGGAGAGGCGTTTAAGTTCTGCTGTTTCGCTCGCTTCGTCATCTTTGCCCCATTGCTCTTCCTGCCACGATTCGTCGATTCGTGCCCTGAACCAAAGCTCGTCAACGGAAAGAAATTTCTTTGATACGGCAAGTCCGACAATCAGAGAGCCAGTGATTGAGACGAGGTCGTGAAAACCCGCAAGTTGAAACGGCGTCATCGCGTGAACCAGACCATTGAGTGTGTGAATACTCTTCTCCGGCTGTGGCACGTAGACGACCCCGGTTGTTGTTTTCAGCGCAACCCCAAGCTCCTCCTCAGACCACTTTAGAACCGGGTCCCATGCCTCTGCCTGACGCGCGACAAGCTCTACCGGCGCAGCCGCCCGGTAACACAAAAGATCCGTCCCCCCATAATCAGCGATCAAAGCAGCGACCTCGGCATGCTGCGGCATAATTTTGTCGATCGCAGAATTTGCCGCTCTGGTCAGCGGCATTGTTTCAGGTTGAATGCTTTCGACCTGAGCCTCCCATTCTTCGGCAACGGCTTCCGCCAACATACGTGTTGGCATACAAAGGGTGACCTTGGATGGTGTTTTTACAGAGCGGTTATCCAAACGAATTTCAAAACCGTCTGGCGTTTCAGCAACGGAAACTGTTTTCCAGAATCGCTTCTTCTTCCATTCGCTCATAGATGCGTTCCCCACAGCGAAAAGAGCACCTCGGGCAGTACTCTGAAATCATCGATAATCTGATCTGCACCGCCAGCACACAAACGCGCCCGGTCGTGGTAACCCCAACTGACCCCTATGGTATGAAACCCAGCCGCGCGGCCCATTTCAATATCAAACTCTGTGTCCCCGATCATAACTGAATGCTCGGCCTGTACGCCTGTATCGGACAAACAAGTATGCAACATCGACGGATGCGGTTTTGACGGGTGATGATCGGCAACCTGTTGGGTCACAAAAACGTCCTGCAATGCGTGGCTTTCCAAAAGGTGGTCCAGACCACGCCGCGACTTTCCGGTCGCAATGCCCATCAATATACCGGGGGCAGAGCTTAGCCTTGCAATCATCTCGCGGACATATGGGTAAAGCGGCGCATGTGCCTGGGCCCCACCATTCTGTCGCGTGGTCATGAAAGAATGCTTGTATCCATTGACCAACTCAGCCTGCGCCGCGTCACTTAGGTCTGGAGCAAGCGTTGCCATCGCGACCGGTAAAGACAAACCAACAATGCTCAATACTTCGGACCGAGAGGGCATGGGATAGTCTAACGCCTGAAACGCAGCACACATCGCAGCAAGTATTTGCTGTTGGCTGTCGACAAGTGTTCCGTCGACATCAAATACGACCAAACGCAGCGGATCGTCCGTCAAAACTCGTCCTCAAAAGGGTCTTCGGGAACGTCGGCAGGTGACCATCCAAGTGTCTCCCATGTACGCTCCATATGCTCGGGCAAAGGTGCGGTAATGTTCAGTGCCGCACCGCTGACGGGATGTTGAATGCGCAACGACCTGGCGTGCAAATGCAACTTGCGGCTTATCTCGCCGCCCAGCTGTGCTCCCCAACCATCACCAAGGTTTTCCTGCCCTGAGCCACCATATTTTCCGTCACCAATGATCGGATGCCCGATCTCAGCCATATGCGCCCTAAGTTGGTGGGTGCGCCCCGTTATCGGCACCAAGGCGACCCAGCACACGCGTCCTCCGAGATTTGAAAGAATAGCATAGTCTGTCGTGGCGCGTTTCGCCCCCTCCACGCGCTCAACTTCGCTTGGGTGCACACACATCATCTTTTCTGCTTCACCATGCCCACCGTGCCCTGACGCCTTCACAAGACCATAGCGGATCGATCCCTGCCGTGGCATCGGTGCCCCAGCGACTGCAGCCCAGTAAATCTTACGTGTTTCACGTGATCGAAATGCGCTTGTCAGTGCCGAAGCGACAGCTCGGGTGCGCGCCAAAAGCAATACACCGGAGGTATCTTTATCAAGCCGGTGCACAAGCCGTGGCTTTTCCTCGTATCCAAAGCGCAGCGCCTCGGCCAAACCGTCGACGTGGCGGGTTTGTTTGCTTCCGCCCTGTGTGGCAAGCCCGGGTGGTTTGTTCAGCGCGATGACATGATCGTCGCGATATATCACACAAGACTGTATAAGCTTGGCATCTTCATCTGAAACCGTCGAACGGGGTGGCTTCGCCTGAGAGCTGATCTCGTTCGCATCCGGCAACGGCGGGATACGAACGCTTTGGCCCTGCGCGAGACGCGTCGCAGGTTTAACCCGGCTACCATCAACCCTGATGTCACCTTTCCGGCACATCTTTTCGATCCGACCCTGTGCAATATGCGGGAACGTCCGGCGAAACCAACGATCCAGCCGTTGGTCGGCATCATCTGCTCCAATCTCAAGTATTTGAACGCGGCTCATGCCAAAATCCCCCGTGCAACCATGACACCAAGCGCAATACCCGATAGCGTCAGTACAAGCGTTCCTGCAACATAAAGTGCAGCGGTCCCCACCTGTCCCCTTTCAAACAACGTAAGCGCGTCGAGAGAAAATGCCGAGAAGGTTGTGTAACCCCCTAAAACACCCGTCATCAAAAACGGCGCTAATCGGTTGTCGCCTTTCGTTGCGAGCATAACAATCAGCACTCCCATAAGGAACGAGCCAACGACGTTCACAACCAGCGTTCCCCAGGGAAAGCCATGGCCAAATAAACGCAGCGCTGCCACACCAGTTAGGTATCTGCCAGAAGCGCCGATCGCGCCACCCAGAGCAACTTGTAAAACGGTCCAGATCATGGCGCTTCTCATTTCGCGTCACAGAGGCAGAGTCAACCGCCCTGTCGCTTTGAACGTAGTTTTGCAAAGTAATCGAGCCTGCGTTTCAATTCTCTCTCAAAACCACGTTCAACAGGTTGGTAGTAAATGCCACGCTTCATTTCCTCGGGAAAATAGTTCTGCCCTGAAAACCCTGCTTCGGCGTCGTGATCATAGGAGTACCCATCACCATACTTCTGATCCTTCATTAATTTTGTGGGCGCGTTCAGGATATGCTTCGGTGGTGGCTCTGATCCAGTTTCCTTCGCTGCGCGCATTGCTGATTTGTACCCGACATAGGCCGCGTTCGATTTTGGGGCCAATGCCAAGTAAACCACTGCTTGCGCGAGCGCCAGTTCACCTTCAGGGCTTCCAAGCCTTTCGTAGGTTTCCCAGGCATGAAGGCAAATCGTCTGCGCCTGCGGATCAGCAAGGCCAATGTCTTCCACCGCCATGCGTGTCACGCGACGCGCGAGATAGCGTGGGTCTTCTCCCCCCGTCAGCATCCGGGCAAACCAGTAAAGTGCCGCATCAGGATCCGATCCGCGCACAGATTTATGGAGTGCGGAGATAAGATTAAAATGTTCATCACCGCTTTTGTCGTACTTCGTTGCACGCCGCATCAACCGTTTGGCCAGCGTTTCCTTGTTGATCTTACTTTCGGTTTTCCAAGCGGTGACTTGTTCAATCAAATTGAGCAATGCTCGCCCATCGCCATCTGCCATTTCCAGCAAGGCTTCGCGCGCGGGACCATCAAGCGGCAAACCATTGGCCAATTCTTTCTCTGCTCGTTGCGCTAATCTTTCGAGATCACCTAACGATAGACGTTCCAACACCATGACCTGCGCACGCGACAACAGCGCTGCGTTCAGCTCAAAGGAAGGATTTTCGGTAGTTGCGCCTACTAAAAGGATCGTCCCATCTTCCATATAAGGAAGAAACCCATCCTGCTGCGCTTTGTTGAAACGGTGTATTTCGTCAACAAACAGCAAAGTGCCCTGCCCGTTCGTTCGGCGCATCCGCGCAGACTCGAAAACTTTCTTCAGGTCGGGAACACCGGTGAAAATTGCACTGATCTGGACAAAAGCCATTTCCGTTTCATTGGCCAGCAAACGGGCGATCGTTGTTTTGCCAACTCCCGGAGGGCCCCAGAAAATGAGCGAAGACAAGCTACCAGAGGCCAGCATAGTTCCAAGCGGGCCTTGAGGACCCAAAATATGATCTTGTCCAATGACTTCAGATAGCTTTTTTGGTCGCAACCTGTCTGCCAGCGGACGCGGTGCATCTGCCGGGGCTGAGCTTTGAAATGAGTCAAACAGATCTGCCATACGGCAAATCTATGCGCGCTGACAGAAAGTTAAAAGCGAATTGGGCCTCCCGATATTCCGGAAGGCCCGTTTGCTTAGTGCAGCTTCGATGCCAGATCGATCGATACACATTGGTAGTCACCGTCACCAATGAACATCTCCCGACCTGCTGCCGAAGCCTCAAGACCGCACCGGCCAAACCAACGCGGCCAGTTTGCAGCGGTTAGTGCGATAAGCCGGGTTGCCCCAAGTTCACGCGCCGATTTAAGCATCGCCATAACCATATAGGCGTGTACACGACGACGAATCCGCTGAGGCGTGTTGTGCGACACGAATACACGGGTACTTTCCCATGTGTGCGCGTCTATAGGCGCTTCATCATAAAGCAGATCCTGAGGGATCGTATTCAAAAGCCCTCGTTGCGCATCCCGGATCATGTAACTGTAAATCCCGCATTGCGCATTTGTCGGGGTCAGCCGCATACCAGCATAGACTTCGCCAAATTCGTGGATCGCAATCCAACGACTTGCCGGAGTGTCATATTGATCATACTCCATTCCCAATGCTTCAGGCAGGTTCCAGTTTTTCTGCACAATAAAGGATTGCTTTCTTGCGCGAAAAAGGTTCGCAAAAAGTTCCCCGTGGTTATGCATGTTTTCGAAAGATAGTGTTGTGGTTTGCATGGCAGTCTCCAGCTTGGTTGAAATACCCCTAAGCCCTGACAGCAAACAGTGATGACATCCGGTTATAGCAGCCTGTAGTCTTTAGCGCGTTGTATGGCCTCTGCGGTTGTACGAGCGAGCAGTCGCTGACGAGCCGCAGTCAATCTGGCCTTTAGTGCGCTTTCTGAAATATTCAGTTTGGCGGCTGCCGCCGCATGTCGATCGCCTGCCGCTATACACCGCAGGGCCTCGATCTGAGCCTTAGTAAGGCTCTCCGGCGGCTCCGTGATATCGTGAAGCCGACGAATTATGAGCGAAATCTGTTCCATTTCGCTTTCGGTGTATTCCCGGTCCGTACGGGCGAAGCTCGCAATTGTACGCGAGCTGATTTCCCCACAGGACACAGACATACCAAATGTCAAACCAAAGGTTTTTGCTTCTTCAAGAATGCCGAATGGATCTGGAATACCCAGTTCGCTCCATCGGCTTACCCCAACCGTGCTGAATCCCCATGCAATCGTCGGGTCCCGCAGCGCATAACCTTGTTCGGTGTAATGATCCAACCACTGCTGGTTATATGTCTGAAAAGACATCAACGGTGCAGCAAAGCGAATGTGCAGTCCAATAAAGTACCCCGCCGGCGCAATCAGCGACAGTTTATGGAGTTCAAGATCTACACCTAGCTTAGAGGACATGTCTTTTTAGACAAGTTGATCGAAAATTCGTCAACCTTAAATTGAACACGCTGACAAGAATCAAAAGAAAGATGTGTTGTGAACACGATCAATCCCGATTTATTTGCTAAATTGATGACACTTCCGGACAGCGCCAGGCACGATTTGCTGGAATTTCTTGGTGCGACACCGATCGGGGAGGGCCAATTGAACGATCTCATTGAAAATATCGAATCATCGATTGCTGCAATGCGATCCCCGTTGCAGAATGAACCCAGCTACAGTTGAGCTGGTTCTGAAAACAAAAAACCCCGCCATCTGGCGGGGTTTTTGTTTTACGTCGATCTGAGTTATTCAGCGTCGAGCGCTGCCTCTTCTTCGGCAACGCGTGTTTTATCTGCCGAACCTTTTGCTGCCGGGTCGCGGTCAACAAATTCGATGATTGCCATCGGCGCCATGTCTCCATACCGGAAACCGGCTTTTAAAATACGGACATACCCACCGTTGCGTTCTTTGTAACGAGGGCCAAGCACCTCAAACAATTTCGAAACATAAGCATCCTGCTTCAAACGGCTTGCTGCCTGACGACGCGCGTGCAAGTCACCGCGCTTGCCCAGCGTGATCAGTTTTTCGATGATCGGGCGAAGCTCTTTTGCTTTTGGAACGGTCGTTTTAATTTGTTCATGTTCAATGAGCGATCCCGCCATGTTGGCGAACAGAGCCTTGCGGTGCTCATGGGTGCGGTTCAGGCGGCGATAGCCTCTCGCGTGACGCATTTCTTATCTCCTACTTCTATTTTGCTTTGTCTGGCGGTCGCTGGTCCTGCGCCGCTCTCCTTGGGGCAGTATGCCCATATTTTCCCAGCTATTGCGGGCATTTTCGGGGGCCATTTAAGCGACGACCCCCTTTTAGTCAACTCAGAACTGATCTTCGAATTTCTTTGCCAGGTCTTCGATGTTTTCTGGTGGCCATTCTTCAACGTCCATACCGAGGTGCAAGCCCATACCTGACAACACTTCTTTGATTTCATTCAAAGATTTACGGCCAAAGTTCGGTGTGCGCAGCATTTCAGCTTCGGTTTTCTGGATCAGATCACCGATATAAACGATGTTGTCGTTCTTCAGACAATTCGCAGAGCGAACTGACAGTTCAAGTTCATCCACTTTCTTCAGAAGCAGCGGATTAAACTCTAGACCGTCATCTTCGTCAGCGCGTGTCGCTGACTCGGGCTCATCAAAGTTCACAAAGATCGATAGTTGGTCCTGCAGAATGCGTGCGGCATACGCCACCGCATCGTCAGGCGTGATGGAACCATCGGTTTCCAGCTTCAGTGTCAGCTTGTCATAGTCGAGCACCTGACCTTCGCGGGTCGGCTGCACGTCATAGGATACTTTCTTAACCGGTGAAAAGATCGCATCAATTGGCATGAGGCCAATAGGTGCGTCCTCTGGACGGTTCTTTTCTGCCGAAACATAACCTTTGCCGGTGTTTACCGTCAGTTCCATGAACAGATCCGCACCATCATCGAGGTGACAGATCACATGATCTTTGTTCAGGATTTCAATGCCACTGCTGTCCGAAATATCGCCAGCGGTAACAACCGACGGGCCTTTCGCGGAAATTGAAAGGCGCTTTGGCCCTTCGACTTCCATACGGATCGCAACGCCTTTGAGGTTCAGAACAATGTCGGTTACGTCTTCACGTACACCAGCAACACTCGAAAACTCGTGCAGAACGTTGTCGATCTGAACACTGATGATGGCTCCGCCTTGCAGGCTCGACATTAGGACGCGGCGCAGCGCGTTGCCAAGTGTCAGACCAAAACCGCGTTCCAGCGGTTCGGCGATAACAGTTGCCTGACGTGACGGGTCATTGCCCGGCTTCACATCAAGCTGTGTTGGCTTAATTAATTCGGCCCAATTTTTGTGGATCATGCGTGTCGCCTCCATTCAAGTTTCTGGCTCATGTCCCAAGACAGAAACGCCCGAGGTAAAAAGACGTGTTTGGGCCGCGTGCTCACCACGCAGCCCAAGCAAAGAAATATTAGACGCGGCGCCGTTTTGGTGGGCGGCAGCCGTTGTGTGCAATTGGGGTCACATCACGGATTGACGTGATGTTCAAACCGATCGCAGCCAAAGCGCGCAGTGCAGATTCACGGCCCGAACCCGGCCCCTGAACATTGACCTCAAGGGTCTTAACACCATGATCCTGAGCTTTCCGGCCCGCATCTTCTGCAGCCATCTGAGCTGCATAAGGTGTGGATTTCCGCGACCCTTTAAAGCCGCAAGTCCCGGCTGATGACCAGGCAATCGCGTTGCCCTGGACGTCGGAGATCAGGATTTTAGTATTGTTGAATGAGCTGTTCACATGCGCAACACCAGAGGCAATATTCTTACGCTCTTTTTTCTTAGTACGAGTCTTTTCGCGTGCCATTGATCCGCCCCCTATTTCTTCTTACCAGCAATGGCCCTTGCAGGACCTTTGCGAGTACGAGCGTTGGTGTGGGTGCGCTGGCCGCGAACCGGCAAGTTGCGGCGATGACGCAGACCGCGATAGCAGCCCAGATCCATCAGACGTTTGATGTTGATCTGAACTTCACGGCGCAGGTCGCCTTCAACTTTGTGGTTCGCGTCGATGTGTTCGCGGATCGCCAGAACTTCGGCATCCGAGAGTTCGTTCACCCGGCGTGCGGGGTCGACTCCAACGGCTTCACAGATAGATTTCGCAGATGTGTTACCGATACCGGTAATATAAGTCAGGGCGATCGGGACCCGTTTATGGGTCGGGATGTTTACGCCGGCAATACGTGCCACGTGTTGCTTTCCTTTTTGTTGCGGCTCCGTAATTCCAGAACCTTTTTTCACAACATGGGCCCGAGGCGAAAACCCGCGGGCCACAGCTGAATCTCAAACGGCTGAATCGAATTATCCGAATCCGTGCCGATTCCCTCTTTTGGGATAGTGCCAAATATGGGGTTTTCCCATTCACGTCAAGCGAGAATAGGTACTTTCTACAACTTGCTTGTCAGACCCTTAGGCCAAAGCGTCGCTGATTGATTTTGCCACTTCGTCAATCGCTGCCAAACCATCAACATCTTTAAGCTTGCCTTTAGCGTAGTAGTAGCCAATCAGCGGCGATGTTTTTTTGTAATATTCCATCAGTCGAGTGCGCAAGCTGTCTTCGTTGTCGTCAGCGCGGCGCTTCATATCCTGTGCTCCGCAGTTATCACAGGTTCCCTCGACCGCGGGTATCTTCATCTCGTCATGATAACCTTCGCCACAGTTACCACAGGTGAAACGCCCGGTAATCCGACGCACAAGTTCGTCATCATCCACACGCATTTCAATCACGCATTCCAACGATTGACCAACCTTGTCCAACAATTCTGCAAGCGCATCCGCCTGAGCCAAAGTGCGTGGGAAACCATCAAAGATGAAGCCGCCGCCATTTTCGCCTTTGAGCTTTTCCTC
Source organism: Pseudohalocynthiibacter aestuariivivens (assembly GCF_018457175.1). Classification (GTDB taxonomy): domain Bacteria; phylum Pseudomonadota; class Alphaproteobacteria; order Rhodobacterales; family Rhodobacteraceae; genus Pseudohalocynthiibacter; species Pseudohalocynthiibacter aestuariivivens. Next base: position 224,723 of record NZ_JAGFNU010000001.1, on the reverse strand, counting down.
GATCAGACCGATCACAATCTCATCGGTCACAAGTTCGCCCGAATCCATGATCGCGGCGACCTTTTTACCCATATCAGTTCCCGAGGTCTTTGCCTCGCGCAGCATGTCACCTGTAGAGAGCTGAATCATGCCCCTCTCGTCTACCAATTTACGGGCTTGGGTTCCTTTACCAGCGCCCGGTGGGCCGAGAAGGATAATGTTCATTTTCTAGTCGTCCCTTTTTTCCCGCGCTTCTTGCCGCGGAGCTGAGATTTTTCAATCAGCCCTTCATACTGGTGCGCCAGCAGATGCGACTGTACCTGTTGGATCGTATCCATCGTTACGGAAACGACGATCAGAACCGAGGTGCCGCCAAAGTAAAAGGGAATGGCCAATTGTGAACGCAAAATCTCTGGAAGGAGACAAACTGCCGCAAGATAAGCCGAACCCAGAACCAAAAGGCGGGTCACGACAAAGTCCAGATACTCTGCTGTCTTCTTGCCAGGCCGAATCCCCGGAACAAAACCATTCTGATTCTTAAGGTTGTCGGCCACGTCTTCGGTCTTAAACGACACATTGAAGGTGTAAAAGAACGTGAAGAAAACGATCATCGCTGTAAAGAACAGCAGGTAAAGCGGCTGTCCTGGTCCGAAGTAGGCAAGGATCGTCGCCATGATTGGCCCGGTCTGGCTACCCGAGAAGGTCGCGAGTGTCGTTGGCAACAAAAGCAAAGAACTGGCGAAGATGGCAGGAATAACACCTGCAGGGTTCACCTTCACGGGCAGGTGTGACGAACCACCATCGTATACCTTCATACCAACCTGACGGCGCGGATACTGGATGTGGATTTTGCGCAAAGCGCGTTCCATGAACACGACGAATGCAATGACGACCACAACCATGACCAGAACACCAACGATCACCGCTGGTGAAATAGCACCGGAGCGCCCCTGGCTTAGGAATTGCGCAAGCGCGGCTGGAACCTCGGCAATAATACCAACAAAGATGATCAGCGAAATACCGTTACCGATACCCCGTGCGGTAATTTGTTCACCCAGCCACATCAGGAACATCGTGCCCCCGATCAGTGTGATCATGGTAGATGCAATAAATTCGAAACCCGGATTTAGCGCAAGGTCACCCGCCTGAAGACTAACCGCCAGCCCATACCCCTGGAACGTTGCCAAAGCCACGGTACCGTAGCGGGTATATTGGTTGATCTTTTTGCGGCCTTGTTCACCCTCTTTTTTCAGCTGCTCAAGCTTTGGAACCATCGCTGTCAAAAGCTGGATAATGATCGACGCCGAAATATAGGGCATGATGCCGAGTGCGAATATCCCCATCCGGGACAAGGCACCACCCGTAAACATTGACAGGATACCGCCGATACCGCTGGCGGCCTGTTCCATAAATTCGCGAAGCGCGACGCCGTCGATGCCCGGAACCGGAATATAGGTGCCCAGCCGATAAACTATAAGCAAACCGATTGTGAAAAGAATGCGCTGGCGTAGCTCGGTTGCCTTGCCAAAGGCACCCCAGCTCATGTTTGACGCCATTTGCTCTGCCGCAGATGCCATTTATGGGCCTCTCTGTCATTAAAAACGCCGCCAGTCCGGTTTTCCGGAAGGCGGCGCTGGGAAAACTTAAATGTATGTAAGCGGCACAAGCGCCGCTCACAAGCGCTTATTCAGCTGCCGCGTCCGTTGCTGCCGGAGTTGTGACCGTCAGAGAGCCACCGGCCTTAGCCACGGCTTCGACCGCCGACTTGGAGGCGCCGGTCACTGTGAGGTCAACCTTGGCTTTAAATTCGCCTTTGGAGAGAATACGAACGCCATCGAGCTTGCGACGTACAAGACCGCTGTCGACCAGCACATCTTCGGTAATCGCTTTCTTGGCATCGATCTTCTTTTCGTCGATGAATTTTTGCAGCAAACCAAGATTTACGACTGCAAACTTCTTGCGGTTTGGTTTATTGAAGCCACGCTTTGGCAGGCGTTGGTAGAGCGGCATTTGCCCGCCTTCATACCCTTTGATCGCCACACCCGAACGGGATTTCTGACCTTTGATACCACGGCCACCGGTCTTACCAGTGCCGGAACCAGGACCGCGGCCAATACGTTTACGGGATTTCGTTGCACCGGGATTGTCGTGCAGTTCGTTCAGTTTCATTTCGCTTCTCCTATGCCGGAAATGGCCCCTGAAGCGTAAGCGGGCCAAACACGGCTTTTCTTGATTTTGATTCTCGTGGTCAAGAAGACCACCGGGGGCGTATAAACGGGATAATAGCTGCGATCAAGCACTATCCCATCAGATACCGGACCCAACGTCGGTGATTACTCTGACGCAGGATAGCCCCCATCGTCGTCATGTACTTCGTGCCCGGAAAGAGCAGGCGTAAAAACGCATATCAGGCGCATATCTCCCCTGGTCGCACGCAGGATATGCGCATCATGTTTGTCCAACGTGTAAAGTGAGCCCGGGCCCAGAGGGTGTACTTCCCCAGTGGCAACATTGACCACCTCGCCCTCACCTTCGACGCAATAGTTGCTTTCGATATGGTTTTTGTATTGGAGGTGCTGTTCATTCCCCTCCTTCACCACCGTATCGTGCAGTGAGTAACCCAGCCCGTCATCCGCGAGGAGAATACGGCGGCTCTCGAATGCTTCGCCCGTAACATGACGATCGGTGCCAAGGATGGATGTGAGGTTTCTGACGATCATAAGCTGTCTCCTGTTTAACGCAGTAAACCGAAACTAATCATCATTGAGGTCGTATGAAAAGCCTTAGCCGAACACTAAAGGTACTGATTTAAATTGAAGTCTCAGAACACTTCGATCAGACAATGTCTCGCTAACAATTAGTGCGCTATTGGGCGGCTCGAGATGCAATCCCTTTGATTGGATTTGCGGCGGCCCGCCCAATAACACCGGGAGAAACCCAATTCGAAAAGCTCGAACGCTTTGAAATCGCTCTGGGCTAGATCATCAACGATCTTTTTTCGGGTCATATTCATTTAGTGACAGTGATAGGGTCGAGATCCCGCGTGACAACATCGTCCCGGTGGGGATGATTTGCGACACCCGCCGCTGTGCCCAATTTCACTCTCTTCGATTGAAGTACGTGCAGAAGTAGAAGTTGCGGCAAAACTTCCAACTGCGAACGTTGGGCTGCACAGAATTAGAACCAGCACAAGATTTTTCATATTCCCCTCTAAAAAAGATTGCGCGATAAAGGCGATTTAACAAATTATTAACAACTTATAATTGATTCGCTGTTTGTTGGCAAACTTTACGGGCAAGCGCCATTGCTGCTTGCACCAATGCAAAAAACGCCCCCGGTTTCCCGAGGGCGTCTTTCCGTTTTCTATCCGAAAAGGCTCAGCCTTTTTCTTCGATAATCTCAACCATATGCGAAATCTTAGCAACCATGCCGCGTACTGCTGGTGTGTCTTCCAGTTCACGGGTTTTGTGCATCTTGTTAAGGCCAAGACCGATCAGCGTCTGACGCTGTTTGATCGGACGGCGGATCGGAGAGCCGATTTGTTTTACAACGATGGTTTTTGCCATGGGTCTTCTCCTCAGGCTTCCGCTGCGGCTTCGGTTTCAGGCTTGCGAAGAACTTCCGCTACCTTCTTACCGCGGCGCTGCGCTACCATACGTGGGCTCGCTTCGCTTTTCAGCCCGTCGATGGTTGCACGGATCATGTTGTAGGGGTTTTGCGAGCCGATAGACTTCGCAACAACGTCCTGCACACCGAGCATCTCGAATACCGCACGCATCGGACCACCAGCAATGATACCGGTACCTTGTGGTGCGGTCCGCATCACAACTTTACCAGCGCCATGACGGCCTTCGATGTCGTGGTGGAGTGTACGACCTTCGCGCAGTGGAACGCGCACAAGCTGACGCTTGGCTTGTTCTGTCGCTTTGCGGATCGCTTCGGGTACTTCTTTGGCTTTACCTTTACCAAAACCGACGCGGCCCTTTTGGTCGCCAACAACCACCAAAGCAGCAAAGCCAAAACGCTTACCACCTTTAACAGTTTTCGACACACGGTTGATCGCTACGAGACGATCGGCGAATTCCGGTGTTTCATCGCGATCGCGACGTCCACCCCGGGTATTTGGTTCTCTTGCCATCTATCGTCTCCTTAGAACTTCAGTCCGCCTTCACGAGCAGCATCGGCCAGAGCCTTAACTTTCCCATGAAAGAGGAAGCCGCCACGATCAAAGTAGCAGTCTTCAACACCAGCTTTCTTAGCACGCTTCGCTATTGCAGAGCCCACTTTTGTTGCAGCTTCGATGTTGTTCTTGCCAACAATGCCCAGGTCCTTCTCGAGAGAAGAAGCTGACGCGAGTGTTACGCCGTTCACATCATCAATCAGCTGCACGCTGATATTTTTGTTCGAGCGATGAACCGAAAGGCGCGGACGCCCGTTTGCAGTTTTCCGCAGTTTGTTCCGAACGCGCAGGCGGCGCTTCAGAAACAGTGTTCTTTTGCTGTTTGCCATATCCTGGGTCCTTTACTTCTTCTTACCTTCCTTACGGAAGATATATTCGTCTTTGTACTTGATGCCTTTGCCTTTGTAAGGCTCGGGCTTGCGCCATTCACGAATGTCTGCTGCAACCTGACCAACTTTTTGTTCGTCGATGCCCTCAACAATAATGACAGTCTGCTTCGGAGCGGTGACAGTCACATCTGCCGGCACTTCAAAGTTGACTTCATGGCTGAGGCCAAGGCTCAGCTTCAGAACATTGCTGCCCTGCATCTGCGCACGATAACCAACACCGTTGATCTCTAGTTCTTTTGTGAAGCCTTTCGTCACCCCGGTCACCAGATTGGCGATCTGGGTGCGTGACATGCCCCACTGCTGCCGCGCGCGTTTGGAATTTCCACGCGGCGCAATTGTTACATTGTTTTCCTCAACCGTGATGGTGACATCATCAGTTGCGGTGAAGCTCCGGGTACCCTTAGGGCCCTTCACTTCAATCGTCTGACCAGAGACAGATGCAGATACACCCGCTACAAGCTCGACTGGTTTCTTACCGATACGAGACATGCAGACCTCCCTAGAATACGGTGCAGAGCACTTCGCCACCAACATTGGCAGAACGTGCAGATGCATCCGACATCACACCCTTTGGTGTGGAGACGATTGAGACACCCAGACCCTGACGGACCGATGGGATGTCTTTGACGCCCATGTAAACGCGGCGACCAGGGGTCGAAACCCGTTTCAGCTCGCGAATGACAGGAGTGCCGTCGAAATATTTAAGGCTGATTTCAATGGCCGGGTGGCCATTTTTATCAGTCGTGGACTCGTAACCACGAATATAACCTTCGTCAGCCAACACATCCAGAACCCAAGCGCGAAGCTTGGAGGCAGGTGTGCTGACGGTGGACTTACCGCGCATCTGGGAATTCCGGATACGGGTGAGCATATCGCCGATAGGATCGTTCATATCGTTCTCTCCGTTACCAGCTTGATTTCACCATGCCGGGGATCTGGCCCGCAGAGCCAAGTTCCCGCAGCGCGATCCGCGATACCTTCAGCTTACGATAATAAGCGTGAGGGCGGCCCGTCAGCTGACAGCGGTTGTGCAACCGTGTCGCCGAAGAGTTGCGCGGCAATTTAGCCAGCTTCAGGCGCGCTTTGAAACGCTCTTCCATCGGCTTGCTCTCGTCATTCGCGATCACTTTAAGCTCAGCACGCTTGGTGGCATATTTTTCCACCAGCTTCTGACGCTTCTTCTCGCGCTCGATCATGCTTTTCTTAGCCATGTCTTACTTTCCTCCCGCGATCAGCTGTTGAAGGGCATGTTGAAAGCTTTCAACAGCGCCTTAGCTTCCGCGTCGGTTTTCGCGGTTGTGGCAATCACAATATCCATCCCACGGATCTCATCGACTTTGTCGAAATCAATCTCTGGAAAAACGATGTGCTCTTTAAGGCCCATGGCATAGTTGCCACGACCGTCGAAGGATGCTCCTGAAACACCGCGGAAGTCGCGGATACGGGGCATCGCGATGGTGATCAGGCGATCCAGGAATTCATACATCCGTTCGCCACGCAGGGTTACTTTGCACCCCAGCGGCATTTCTTCACGGACGCGGAAACCAGCGATCGACTTTTTAGCCTTGGTGGTGACAGCTTTCTGACCCGCAATAAGGGTCATCTCGTCTTCTGCGAGTTTCACCTTTTTGGTGTCTTTAACAGCGTCACCGATACCCATATTCAACACGATTTTGTCGAGCTTGGGCAGCATCATCGCGTTTTTGTAACCAAATTCTTCCATCAGCGCGGGACAGATCGTTTCTTTGTACAACGCTTTTAGGCGCGGGGTGTAATTTGCTGTATCAAGCATCAGACAGTCTCCCCGTTTGATTTGGCGTAACGGACTTTTTTGCCATCTTCCACGCGGAAGCCAACACGCGTCGCTTTGCCCTTGCTATCAATCAGCGCAAGATTGCTGAGCTGAACAGGCAAGGCTGTCGGCACGCGGCCACCTTGTGACGTTTGGGTCTGGCGTGTGTGGCGAACTGCAAGGTTGATACCATCAACCACAGCTTTTCCGGATTTTGGGTCGATACTGACGATAACGCCCTCTTTACCCTTATCCTTGCCAGCCAGAACAACAACTTTGTCGGCTTTTTTCAATTTAGCGGCCATCTTACAGCACCTCCGGTGCGAGCGAGATGATCTTCATGAAGTTCTTCGCGCGCAACTCACGAACGACTGGCCCAAAGATACGGGTACCAATTGGTTCGTTTGCATTGTTGAGAATAACTGCTGCGTTCCGGTCAAACCGGATCGCGGTGCCGTCGTCACGACGGACTTCTTTAGCGGTACGTACGACAACGGCCTTACGGACATCGCCTTTTTTCACGCGACCGCGTGGGATGGCTTCTTTAACCGAGACGACGATGATGTCGCCAACGGAAGCGTATTTACGCTTGGAACCACCCAGAACCTTGATGCACTGAACACGGCGAGCGCCAGAGTTGTCAGCGACATCCAGATTGGTCTGCATCTGGATCATGTGGTTTCTCCCGACCTGTGGGGACCTTTAAGGTTATTCCCCAGGGTTTCGATAAAACCGAAAGGTCTGGTTGCTTACGCGCCCAGAACCTCCCAGCGTTTGTTTTTCGAGACTGGAGCGCATTCCTGAATGCGGACAATATCGCCAGTCTTGAATTCGTTCTTAGCATCGTGGGCCCGGTATTTCTTGGACCGACGAATAGTTTTCTTAAGCACAGGGTGTGTAAAGCGACGCTCAACGGAAACCGTTACGGTTTGTTCGTTCTGGTCGCTTGTCACGGTGCCTGTAAGAATACGTTTGGGCATTATTCAGGCTCCCTTATTCTTCTGCAGCCGCGGCAGCGGCTTTTTGGTTAAGTACGGTTTTTACACGCGCAGCGTCACGGCGAGCCGCTTTCATCCGCGCAGTATTTTCCATTTGCCCGGTGGCCTGTTGGAACCGAAGGTTAAACGATTCTTTTTTCAGGTTGGCCAACTCCTCACGAAGCTGGTCCGGGGTCTTATCGTGCAATTCTTGGGCGTTCATCGCCTCATCCTTCCATCAGAAGTCACCGAACCCGTCGGCGCTTTTCCAACAAAAACCGAACCCCCGAAACCATCCGGGGGTCCGATAAAAAACTCACCAGTCTTCGCGTACGACAGTGCGGGTCTTAACCGGCAATTTCATCGCAGCCAGACGGAGCGCTTCCCTTGCCACAGATTCGGACACGCCGTCAATCTCAAACATGACTCGTCCGGGTTTTACTTTGGCGGCCCAATAGTCAACAGAGCCCTTACCTTTACCCATCCGAACCTCGGTTGGCTTCGATGTCACAGGGGTGTCTGGGAAAATCCGGATCCAGACCCGGCCCTGACGTTTCATGTGACGTGTCATCGCACGACGCGCGGCTTCAATCTGACGCGCGGTGATGCGCTCAGGTTCAGTCGACTTCAGGCCATAGGTGCCAAAGGTCAGAGTTGATCCGCCCTTTGCTTCACCGTGGATACGGCCTTTGTGCTGTTTGCGAAATTTTGTGCGCTTTGGTTGCAGCATCTTACTATCTCCTTAGCGGCGGGGCCCGCGTGGTGCGGGGCCTTCCTGGAGTTCCTGTTGCTTACGCTCACGGGCGCTTGGGTCGTGCTCCATGATCTCACCTTTGAAGATCCAGACTTTAACCCCGATGATGCCATAGGCAGTCAGCGCTTCTGAAGTGGCGTAGTCGATGTCGGCACGCAGTGTGTGCAGTGGAACGCGTCCTTCGCGGTACCATTCAGTCCGCGCAATCTCGGCACCACCCAAACGGCCAGCAACGTTAACACGAATACCAAGGGAACCCATGCGCATCGCGTTCTGCACTGCGCGTTTCATCGCACGGCGGAAAGAAACACGGCGTTCGAGCTGCTGCGTAATGCTTTCAGCTACGAGCTGTGCATCAAGCTCGGGTTTGCGAACTTCAACAATGTTGAGGTGCAGTTCCGAAGCAGTCAGCGCTGCCAGTTTCTTGCGAAGACCTTCGATGTCCGCGCCTTTTTTACCGATGATCACACCAGGACGTGCGGTGTGAACCGTGACACGGCATTTTTTATGCGGACGTTCGATGATCACACGGCTGATGCCAGCCTGCTTGCAATCGCTTTTGATGAATTCCCGGATTTTCAGGTCTTCAAGCAAAAGATCGCCATAGTCTTTCGTGTCTGCATACCAGCGGCTGTCCCAGGTACGGTTGACCTGGAGGCGCATGCCAATTGGATTAACCTTATGACCCATTATGCTTGCTCCTCAACTTGCCGTACCAGAATGGTCAGCTCGGCGAATGGCTTCAGAATTTTGCCAAACCGGCCACGTGCGCGTGGACGACCACGTTTCATGGTCAGGTTTTTGCCTACATAAGCTTCAGCAACGATGAGTTCATCCACATCCAGGTTGTGGTTGTTCTCTGCGTTTGCGATGGCAGATTGCAGACATTTCTTTACATCAGCGGCGATCCGCTTTTTACTAAAAGTCAGATCAGAAAGCGCTTTGTCCACTTTCTTGCCACGGATCATCGCAGCAACCAGATTCAGCTTTTGCGGTGACGTGCGAAGCATTTTTGATTTTGCAAATGCTTCGTTGTCAGCCACGCGGCGTGCGTTTTTCTCTTTACCCATGGCTCTTACTTCCGCTTCGCTTTTTTGTCAGCAGCATGACCATAGTAAGTCCGGGTGGGTGAGTACTCACCGAACTTCTGACCGATCATGTCTTCAGACACGTTTACGGGGATATGCTTGTGGCCGTTGTAGACACCAAAGGTCAGACCAACAAACTGGGGTAGAATTGTGCTGCGGCGCGACCAGATTTTGATCACTTCGCTGCGGCCGGATTCGCGGCTCTTTTCGGCTTTCTTAAGCACATAAGAGTCGACAAAAGGCCCTTTCCATACAGAACGCGACATAACTACCGGCCCTTTTTCTTAGCGTGACGCGAGCGGATAATCAGCTTGCTGGACGCCTTGTTCTTGTTACGGGTGCGTGCACCCTTGGTAGGCTTGCCCCACGGTGTAACCGGGTGACGACCACCAGATGTCCGGCCTTCACCACCACCATGTGGGTGATCAACCGGGTTCATAACCACGCCCCGAACGGATGGGCGGATACCTTTATGGCGGTTCCGGCCAGCTTTACCGAGGTTCTGGTTAGAGTTATCTGGGTTCGACACGGCACCGACGGTCGCCATGCATTCCTGGCGCACCATGCGAAGCTCGCCCGAAGAAAGACGAATCTGAGCGTAGCCACCATCACGACCGACAAACTGGGCGTAAGTACCGGCTGCACGGGCGATCTGGCCGCCTTTGCCTTCTTTCAACTCAATGTTGTGTACGATCGTACCGATTGGCATTCCCGAAAACGGCATTGCGTTCCCAGGTTTGATATCGGTCTTTGCAGAAGCGATAACCTTGTCCCCAACAGCCAAACGCTGTGGCGCAAGGATATATGCCTGCTCGCCATCTTCATACTTAACCAGCGCGATAAAGGCAGTCCGGTTCGGATCGTATTCAATCCGCTCAACGGTGGCTGCCACATCAAACTTGTTCCGTTTGAAATCAACAATACGATAGAGACGCTTTGCGCCACCACCACGACGACGCATTGTGATCCGTCCGGTATTGTTCCGACCGCCCTTTTTGCTCAGACCCTCAGTGAGAGACTTAACAGGACGACCTTTCCAAAGCTCCGAACGGTCGATCAGCACCAGCCCACGCTGGCCTGGCGTCGTCGGCTTATACGACTTTAGTGCCATGCTTTCTGTCTTCCGTTTAGCTATGCCAGACTCTCTAGCCTGACTGTGTTTAGGCCCCCGAAGGTGCCCGATCTATAGGGCCCCAAAGGTCCCCGTCCTAAAATAGCGTCAGCCCCGGGCGAACCGGGGCTGCGCAGATTCGGTGCTTACTATCAGAGGCCTGTCGAGACGTCGATAGTGTTTCCCTCAACAAGGGTAACATAAGCTTTTTTCACATCTTTCCGTTTGCCGGGCTGACCGCGAAACCGCTTGGTCTTACCTTTGGCAATGGAAGTGTTGACCGCTTTAACCTTTACACCAAACAAAGCTTCAACAGCTTCTTTGATCTGTGGTTTGTTCGCGTCAATCGCCACCTCAAAGACAACAGCGTTGGCTTCAGAAGCCATAGTTGCTTTTTCCGTGATGATCGGCTTGCGGATCACATCGTAATGTTCTGCTTTCGCGCTCATTTCAAACGAGCCTCCAGTGCTTCGACCCCTTCTTTCGTGAGCACAAGCGTGTCACGCTTCAGGATGTCATAAACATTTGCACCCATCGATGGCAGGATATCCAGGCCTTCGATGTTACGAGCGGCGCGAGCGAAATTTTCGTTCACCTCTGCCCCGTCGATAATCAACGCGCGTTTCCAACCCAGTTCCTTGACAGCTTTCGCCAGAACAGAGGTTTTCGCCTCTTTCAGGTTTGTTGTGTCAATCACAACCAGTTCGCCGGCGTTTGCCTTTGCAGACAATGCATGACGTAGGCCCAACTTGCGAAATTTCTTCGTCAAGTCGTGGCCGTGGCTGCGCGGTGTCGGACCTTTGTAGATACCACCCGAGCGGAAGATCGGCGCATTCCGGTCACCGTGACGTGCGCCGCCGGTGCCTTTTTGGCGATAGATCTTCTTGGTCGAATAGCTGGTCTCGGACCGGGTTTTCACCTTATGGGTTCCAGCCTGCGCATTGTTGCGCTGCCAGCGGACCACACGGTGCAGAATGTCAGCGCGTGGGTCCAGACCAAAGATCGCATCATCGAGATCTACGGTGCCGGCTTTGCCTGCGTCGAGAGTGATTACATCCGTTTTCATTCTTCAGCCCCTCCTTCCGGAGCTTCGGCAGGCGCTTCCGCCGGTGCCGCAGCCGATTTCAGAGCCGCTGGAAAAGGAACGCCATCAGGCAATTTCTTTTTCACAGCATCTTTTACTGTGACCCAGCCACCTTTAGAACCCGGAACCGCGCCCTTGATCATGATCAGACCACGGTCGGCGTCGGTGCGTACAACTTCAAGGTTTTGAGTGGTAACACGGACTGCGCCCATATGACCGGCCATTTTCTTGCCCTTGAACACTTTGCCAGGGTCCTGACACTGACCCGTCGAGCCGTGCGAACGGTGCGAAATCGACACACCATGAGACGCCCGAAGACCCGAAAAGTTATGGCGCTTCATTGCACCCTGAAAGCCCTTACCAATTGACGTGCCGGACACGTCAACTTTCTGACCCTCAAGGAAATGCTCGGCCGAGATTTCTTCGCCCACACCGATCAGATTGTCGGGGCTGACGCGAAACTCTGCAACTTTGCGTTTCGGTGCTACATTAGCGGCTGCGAAATGGCCACGCATCGCTTTGGATGTGCGTTTCGCTTTCGCCGTTCCAGCACCAAGCTGAACTGCGGAATAGCCATCTTTATCGGCGGTACGCTGCGCAACCACCTGAAGGCCGTCGAGTTGGAGAACGGTTACAGGAATCTGCTTCCCGTCTTCCATGAAAAGCCGGGTCATGCCGACTTTCTTTGCGATAATACCAGAGCGCATTTCAGTATGGCTCCTTATACCTTGATCTCGACGTCAACACCGGCAGCGAGGTCGAGCTTCATCAGCGCGTCAACGGTTTGCGGTGTCGGGTCGACAATGTCGAGCAGACGTTTGTGCGTCCGGATCTCGAACTGATCGCGGGATTTTTTGTCAACATGAGGACCACGGAGAACCGTGAATTTCTCAATCTTGTTCGGCAGCGGAATCGGCCCACGCACTTGGGCGCCGGTACGCTTGGCAGTATTGACGATTTCCTGTGTGCTGGCATCCAGTACACGGTAGTCAAATGCCTTCAGCCGAATGCGAATGTTTTGGCTTGTCATTTCTGAGCCTTTCGCGGCGTTAGAGTTGATAGGTGGAGCGGGGATCATTCCCCGCCCCACGTCGAACCCGGAGGTCTTATTACTCGATAATTTTGGACACGACACCGGAGCCTACGGTCCGACCGCCTTCGCGGATGGCGAAGCGCAGTTTTTCTTCCATCGCGATCGGGGCGATCAGTTCAACGTTGAACTTCAGGTTGTCGCCCGGCATCACCATCTCGGTGCCTGCCGGAAGCTCAACCGTGCCCGTCACATCCGTCGTACGGAAGTAAAACTGTGGACGGTAGTTCGCAAAGAACGGCGTGTGACGGCCACCTTCTTCCTTGGTCAGAATATAGACCTCGGCTTCGAACTTGGTGTGTGGCTTAACGGAACCTGGCTTACACAGGATCTGACCACGCTCAACACCTTCGCGGTCAATGCCGCGCAGCAGTGCGCCGATGTTGTCGCCGGCTTCGCCACGGTCAAGCAGCTTGCGGAACATTTCAACACCGGTACAGGTGGTTTTCTTCGTGTCACGGATACCAACGATTTCAATCTCGTCGCCCACATTCACGACGCCACGCTCAACACGACCCGTAACAACAGTACCGCGACCAGAGATCGAGAACACATCCTCGATTGGCATCAGAAACGGCTGGTCAATCGCACGTGCAGGCTGTGGGATATACGCGTCAACAGCGGCCATCAGCTCTGCGATTTTCTCGCTGCCGATTTCCGGGTCACGGTCTTCCAGAGCCGCCAGGGCAGAACCCGCGATGATTGGGATATCGTCGCCAGGATAGCCGTACTCGGTCAGAAGTTCGCGGATTTCCATTTCAACCAGCTCGAGAAGCTCTTCATCGTCGACCTGGTCAACTTTGTTCATGAAGACAACCATTGACGGGATGCCAACCTGACGGCCAAGCAGAATGTGCTCGCGGGTCTGTGGCATAGGGCCGTCAGCCGCGTTCACAACCAGAATGGCGCCATCCATCTGCGCCGCACCGGTGATCATGTTCTTCACATAGTCAGCGTGGCCTGGGCAGTCGACGTGGGCGTAGTGACGCGCTTCGGTCTCATACTCAACATGCGCTGTTGAAATGGTGATACCACGGGCCTTCTCTTCAGGCGCGCCGTCAATCTCGTCATACGCTTTGAAATTGTCGCTGAACTGCTTCGTGATCGCAGCCGTAAGCGTCGTCTTGCCGTGGTCAACATGCCCAATCGTGCCGATGTTGCAATGCGGTTTTGTTCGTTCAAACTTTTCCTTAGCCATGTTGGCCTCCTGTTAACTGTGTGCGTGAAGGGGGGCGGTCCCCGCCTTACGCGTATTTCGCCTGAATTTCGTCAGAGATGTTTTGCGGTACCGGATCGTAGTGATCGAACTGCATCGAGAAGTTTGCGCGGCCCGAAGACATAGAGCGCAAGGTGTTGATGTAGCCAAACATGTTTGCCAGTGGAACAAATGCTTCGATCGCAATCGCATTCCCGCGGCTGTCCTGGCCTTGCACCTGACCACGACGAGACGTAAGATCACCAATGATGCCACCAGTGTAGTCGTCCGGAGTAACCACTTCGACCTTCATGATCGGCTCCAGCATTTTCGCGCCAGCTTTTTTCAAACCGTCACGCATGGCGGCCCGAGCAGCGATTTCAAACGCTAAAACTGAGGAGTCCACATCATGGAAAGCACCATCGATCAGAGCAACTTTAAAGTCGATAACCGGGAAGCCAGCAAGAGGACCAGAGTCCATAACTGACTTGATGCCTTTTTCAACACCAGGAATGTATTCTTTTGGAATAGAACCCCCGACGATTTTTGACTCGAATGAATAACCTTCGCCAGGCTGTGTTGGCGAAATAACCATTTTAACGCGTGCAAACTGACCAGAACCACCAGATTGTTTCTTGTGGGTATAGTCAATTTCAGCTTCGTGGCCGATGGTTTCACGGTAAGCCACCTGAGGCGCACCAATGTTAGCTTCGACTTTGAATTCACGCTTCAGACGATCAACCAGAATGTCGAGGTGAAGCTCGCCCATGCCTTTCATGATGGTCTGGCCGCTTTCGAGGTCAGTTTCCACACGGAAGGATGGATCTTCGGCCGCCAAACGCGCAAGACCCTGAGACATTTTCTCCTGGTCAGCTTTGGTTTTTGGCTCAACCGCAATCTCGATAACCGGATCTGGGAAGGTCATGGTTTCCAGAACAACAGGATCATTTACGGCACAGATCGTGTCACCTGTTGTGGTGTCTTTCAGACCTGCCAGCGCGATGATGTCGCCTGCAAATGCTTCTTCGATCTCTTCACGGTTGATCGAGTGCATCATCATCATACGGCCCACACGCTCTTTTTTGCCCTTGGTAGAGTTGAGCATGGTGTCGCCCTTGCTCAGCTTACCCGAGTAAATCCGGGTGAACGTCAGCGAGCCGACAAATGGGTCGTTCATGATTTTAAACGCCAAAGCGGAAAACGGCATGTTGTCATCCGCGCGACGCGGAACATCACGTGTTTCTGTTTCGTCACCAGGACGGAAACCCATGTAGTCAATAACATCCAGCGGGTTTGGCAGATAATCCACAACTGCGTTCAACAGAGGCTGCACACCTTTGTTTTTGAACGCAGATCCAGCCAGAACCGGAATAAACGTCATCGAAAGAGTACCCTTACGGATCAGTTTGCGCAGGGTCGCGACGTCAGGCTCGTTACCTTCAAGGTAAGCTTCCATGGCGTCGTCGTCCATCTCGACGGCGAGCTCGATCATGGTTGTGCGCATTTCTTCGCACTTGTCTTTAAGGCTGTCGCGAATCTCGCGCAGTTCCCAGGTCGCACCCAGATCTTCGCCAGCCCACACCCACTCTTGCATGGTGACCAGGTCTACGATGCCCTCAAGCTCTGTCTCTGAGCCAATCGGGCACTGAATTGGGCAAGGGATTGCGCCAGTGCGGCTTTTGATCATTTCGACGCAGTTGAAAAAGTCTGCGCCGATTTTGTCCATCTTGTTGACGAAAACGATACGCGGAACCTTGTAGCGGTCAGCCTGACGCCAGACGGTTTCTGTCTGCGGTTCAACACCAGCGTTGGCGTCAAGAACAGCAACAGCACCGTCAAGCACAGCCAAAGAACGTTCAACTTCGATTGTGAAGTCAACGTGACCTGGCGTGTCGATAATGTTCAGACGATGCTTTTCAGTTTCCGCATCGACACCGTTTTCAGTACGTTCCCAGAAAGTCGTGGTCGCAGCCGAAGTAATCGTGATGCCACGCTCCTGCTCCTGCTCCATCCAGTCCATGGTTGCAGCGCCATCGTGCACTTCGCCGATGTTATGAGATTTCCCGGTATAGTACAGGATACGCTCCGAACAGGTGGTTTTACCTGCATCGATATGCGCCATGATCCCGAAATTACGATAACGGTCGAGGGGGTATTCGCGTGCCATTGGGTCAGTCCTTGGCCAGATTTACCAGCGGTAATGGCTGAAGGCTTTGTTTGCCTCTGCCATCTTGTGTGTGTCTTCACGTTTTTTCACGGCCGTACCGCGTGTGTTGACTGCATCAAGCAGTTCACCAGCAAGACGTTCTTCCATTGTGTTTTCATTGCGCTTGCGTGCAGCAATGATCAACCAGCGGATCGCCAAAGCTTCGCGGCGCTCTGGGCGCACTTCAACTGGCACCTGGTAGGTTGCGCCACCAACACGGCGCGACCGAACCTCAACAGAAGGTTTGATGTTGTCCAGAGCTTCGTGGAAAACTTCAACCGGTGCACGCTTCAGCTTGTCTTCAACGCGTTCAAACGCATTGTAAACGATACGCTCGGCGGCGGATTTCTTGCCGTCGACCATCAGGTTATTCATAAATTTAGTAAGAATGCGGTCGCCATACTTGGCGTCCGGCAGAACTTCACGTTTTTCAGCGGCGTGACGACGGGACATCTCGGCCTCTCCTTATTTAGGACGCTTAGCGCCGTATTTCGAACGACGCTGCTTACGGTCTTTGACGCCCTGGGTATCCAGAACACCGCGAAGGATGTGGTAACGCACACCGGGAAGGTCTTTTACACGACCGCCACGGATCAGAACCACAGAGTGCTCCTGAAGGTTGTGGCTTTCACCTGGGATGTACGAAATCACCTCGAAGCCATTGGTCAAACGAACCTTGGCAACTTTCCGCATAGCAGAGTTTGGTTTCTTCGGCGTCGTTGTATAGACGCGGGTGCACACTCCACGTTTCTGAGGACAAGCCTGCAGGTGCATGGACTTTTGGCGTTTTACTTTCGGCTGCCGCGGCTTGCGGATCAGCTGTTGGATCGTTGGCATTCCGGTTCATTCCCCGTGTTGCAACACATTTCAAATTCACGCGCTCATACGCGTCCGCACAGCGCAAAAACCACATTCGCCCCCATTTTTTGGGAACGACGCGGTGGGCATTCAGAGGATCGGAGCGCTAGCCCGGATCTTGACCACTTCAGTTCTGATTAAGGCAATAACGGGAATACACCCTGCCCAAGTGGCCGCCGTATATGGGGAGTCGCAGAGCTTGTCAACAGCAACGGTTCAGACATTGTGACCGCAATCGCGACTATTGCATATTCTACCTTGTTCTAAGATTGCAGTTTCTTAAAGAAGCGGTGTGACTCCTGTCACAAAACGATCCTTTTCAACCCGAAACCGTTGTCTAAGCTTTGAAGCGAGTTCTTTTTCCGGCAAGATGAAACGACCGTTCCCTTTGGTACGAACTTTGCTGTCGTTGGTGCGGTGCATTCCACGTAAATACATAATGCTTTGATTGAAGGAGACAGCAGGCATCCGTTTCCAAATTTGCTGGTGCGGAAAATCCATCACCGAACGATCATGCTCTGGCTTGAAAAATACAACCAAGCCAGCCGACCAGAACCGCGTGATTACAGGCAAAAACTCAACACCTTCGGGTTTGGCGCTGATGATTACGCCGCGCGAGAAATCCATCGCCATTCGCTCAGCACTCTCAAACACTGGTGCAACCTGTCTAAATCTGGTGCGTGTTTGAGCAACAAAATTAACTGCCACCGCATCGTCATCATCTAACCGAAACTCTGCCACAGCACGCGATTCAAATCTTCGCTCTGCCTGCATAATTTCCCGATACACGTCGCGATGCGGTGCCGATGCCCGGAAAACGGGTTTGATTTGCTTCACGCCTTCAACCAGCTTCAGAATTCGGCTTCGGTAAGGTTCTGGAAAATCGTCACCAAACAAAATTAGGAGTGTAAAATCGGGGTCGGTCTGCGCGAGCAATGAAGGCAAGGTAATTTGTTCAAACCAGAAACACCGCAGTTCCAACCTCTCGGGCGAGTAAAGCATCGCTTTTCGGTCTTCCAGGGTTTTATGGCGAGTCTGAAATGAATCAATAGGTGCGGGGTATGAAAAACGACACAGCCCCAAAACTTGAACTTCAGATGTCACCCTCTTTCCCTTTTTGCTAATTTGCGTTCACGGTAAAATGTGAAAATCCCTGTCGCAACAACAATCGCACCCCCCAATAGTGTAATAGGGTCTGGCCAATCACCAAAAACAAAAAATCCCATGATTAGCGCCCATAGAAGTCCTGTGTATCGGAACGGCGCAACAAACCCGATGTCACCAACACGCATCACCATTACGCTGAATAAATATCCGCCAATTATGAAAAAAGATGCCCCCATTAATTGCAGCGCTGCCAATTCGCTCACAGGTACCCATTGCTCAGAAAAGGTCCCGATCGCAGCAAACAAAGTGACCCCCGCAGCAGCGGCCAACGCTACTACCAACGATGGCACATTTTTTGACAATCTCCGCGATGCAAGATCGCGCATCGTAACAAAGGCGACAGCAATCAACGCGTAAACCGCATAACTATTGAAACCATCGGGGCCCGGACGTACGATCAGCATAACACCCACAAAGCCAACCAGAATGGCAAGCAAGCGACGCCAGCCAACCGCCTCTCCAAGAAAAACGGCGCCTGCCAAGGTTACCGTTAGTGGAAGCGCCTGCAAAATGGCGGTGACATTGGCAATTTCCATATTAAACAATGCCGTCAGGAAGAAATATGCGGCGCCAATTTCGGCAATCGTTCTGAGCGCGATGAACCCCCAGTCTGCCTTTGGTAACCGCAAACGAAGCGCACCCATTCCCCAGGCTATCCCGAAAAGCAAAACCATTGTCACGACACCCCGAATAAGCAGAGCTTGAAAGAGCGGTAGTTCATCTGACAAAGCCTTGAAGCAGGTGTCGTTCAGGGTAAAGGCGATCATGCTCGCCATCATCAGAATTGCACCACGTGCATTATCGCTGAGGATTGCCACGTTTATTCTGCTTTCGCTTTTTACGCCCACCAGCAATGGCTTTGGACTCTTTGCAATTATTGCCCCGCTCGATTTGCCAAAATTTCAAATTCTAAGGGACTCTTTCGGGGACCTGAACAAAATAATAGCTACGCGTTGCCGATACACGCGTTGGCCTGCACATGCAAAAGTAATCAGCTGCGCGCCACATCAAGCCAGACCAAAAAAAGCCCCGCTGTTTTCAGCGGGGCTTTTTTATTCTTTTTCAGGTTTGCTTATTCTTCGCGGCTTTCAAGCGTATCAGCCATACCTGCCTCCAGCACATCTTCGCCAACGATGTTACCCATGTCTTCCGGCGAGCCGTCAACCGGCCCTGCCAACGCAGCGGCGGCGGCAGCTTCTTCGCGACGAGCCTCCAACACAACGTTGTCACGTTCGACTGCAATGCGACGCATTTGCTGTGTAGCACCACCAGTTCCGGCAGGGATCAGACGTCCGACGATAACGTTTTCTTTCAGACCAACCAGTTTGTCACGTTTACCCTGAACCGATGCTTCGGTCAGAACGCGCGTAGTTTCCTGGAACGAGGCCGCTGAGATGAATGAACGTGTCTGCAGGCTTGCCTTTGTAATCCCAAGAAGTATTGGTTCACCCAAAGCAACACGATCACCACGTGCGAGCGCCTTTTCGTTGGCTGCATCAAACTCGGCTTTGTCGACATGCTCGCCTTTCAGCAAGGTTGTCTGGCCGGAATCCAAGATTTCCCATTTCTGCAACATCTGGCGCACGATCACTTCGATATGCTTATCGTTGATCTTAACGCCCTGCAGACGGTAAACATCCTGCACTTCGTCAACCATGTAGTTGGCCAGCGCTTCGATACCCATAACCGCCAGAATGTCATGCGGTGCTGGGTTGCCATCCATGATGTAGTCACCTTTAGAGACGAAATCCCCTTCGGCAACCGGAATGTGCTTGCCTTTGGGCACCATGTATTCGACGGGCTCGAGCGATTCATCTGAAGGCTCGATGCTGATGCGACGTTTGTTTTTATAGTCACGACCAAACCGAACATAGCCGTCGATCTCTGCGATAATGGCGTGGTCTTTGGGGCGGCGTGCCTCAAAGAGTTCGGCCACACGTGGCAGACCACCTGTGATGTCTTTGGTTTTTGCACCTTCACGTGGAATACGCGCAACAACATCACCAGCTTTGACTTCAGAGCCATCTTCAATCGACAAGACCGCATCCACCGACATTGGATAGATCACCGGGTTACCCACATCATTGCGTACCGGTTCGCCATCCTCACCCACGATAAGGATTTCAGGCTTCAACTCGTTCCCCTTAGGGGCCGAACGCCAGTCAGTCACAATTTTCTGGGTCATGCCAGTTGCATCGTCAGTATCGTCACGTACCGAAAGTCCGCTGACAAGGTCAACGAATTTAGCCGTACCGGCTTTCTCGGCAATGATTGGCAGGGTGTAAGGATCCCATTCAAACAACTTGTCACCACGAGAGACTTTTGCGCCATCTTTAACGTGGACTTTACTGCCGTAGCTCAGCTTGTGGCTTGCGCGCTCCTGACCGTTTTCGTCCAGAATCGCCAAAACCATATTCCGGCCCATAACGATCTGCTCGGCCGATGCGTTTTTCAGCAACAATGGATTGCGGAATTCAACCTTGCCATCATGGCTGGCTTCTTGGAACGACTGCTGACCACCCTGCGCAATACCGCCGATGTGGAATGTCCGCATCGTAAGCTGCGTGCCAGGCTCACCAATTGACTGCGCGGCGATAATACCGACAGCTTCACCCTGGTTCACCATCGTACCGCGTGCAAGATCGCGGCCATAACAGGCTGCGCAAACACCTTCTTCGGCTTCACAGGTCAGTGGGCTGCGAATACGCATCGTCGCAACACCTGCCGCTTCGATGGTATCTGCTTTGCGCTCGTCGATCAGTTCCCCCGCAGAAACGAGCACCTCATCGGTTCCTGGCTTCATCACATCATCAGCCGATACCCGGCCAAGAATACGCTCTGCCAACGAAGCGACAACGTCACCATCGTTTACGGCTGCTTGTGCAGTAATCGCCTTTTCAGTTCCGCAGTCATGCGCACGGATAATACAATCTTGTGCAACATCCACCAAGCGACGAGTCAGGTAACCAGAGTTCGCAGTCTTAAGTGCTGTATCCGCTAGTCCCTTACGGGCACCGTGTGTCGAGTTGAAGTACTCAAGCACGGTCAGACCTTCCTTAAAGTTCGAGATAATCGGCGTTTCGATAATCTCGCCCGAAGGTTTGGCCATCAGACCACGCATACCACCCAGCTGTTTCATCTGAGCAGGGGAGCCACGCGCACCAGAGTGGGCCATCATGTAAACCGAATTCGGCTCCATCTGCGCCCCGGCATCATCAAGGCGCATTGCCGAGATTTCTGCCATCATCGCATCTGCGACCTCGTCCGAACACTTGGACCAGGCATCGACAACTTTGTTGTATTTTTCGCCCTGAGTGATCAGGCCGTCCATATACTGTTGTTCGAATTCTTTAACGTTATTGCGGACACCATCAACGATAGGCCATTTGCTGTCAGGAATAATCATATCGTCTTTACCAAACGAAATACCTGCCTTGAACGCTTCGCGGAAACCAACGGTCATGATCTGGTCACAGAAGATGACAGATTCTTTCTGACCGCAGTAACGGTAAACGGTATCAATAACCTGCTGAACTTCCTTTTTACGAAGCAAGCGGTTCACCAGTTCAAACGGAGCTTTTGCGTTCTTCGGCAATAGCGCACCCAGGCGGATACGCCCAGGCGTGGTGTCGAAGCGTTTCATGACTTCGTTACCTTCTTCGTCGATCTGTGCAATCCGTGCAGTCACCTTTGAGTGAAGATGAACAAGCCCTGCGTCCAACGCATGCTGAATTTCGTCGACATCCGAAAAGATCATACCCTCGCCCTTCATACCTTCCCGCTCAAGCGAGATGTAATAAAGGCCAAGGATCATATCCTGCGATGGAACGATGATTGGCGCGCCATTTGCCGGCGAAAGAACGTTGTTCGTCGACATCATCAGAACACGGGCTTCCAGCTGTGCTTCAAGGCTCAGCGGAACGTGAACGGCCATTTGGTCGCCGTCAAAGTCAGCGTTAAATGCCGAACACACCAGCGGGTGCAGCTGAATAGCTTTACCTTCGATCAGCACAGGTTCAAACGCCTGAATTCCAAGCCGGTGCAGCGTCGGTGCCCGGTTCAGCATGACTGGGTGCTCACGGATCACTTCATCCAGAATATCCCAGACTTCAGGACGCTCTTTTTCAACCAGCTTTTTGGCTTGCTTAACGGTCGAAGACAGGCCTTTCGCTTCAAGACGCGAATAGATGAACGGCTTGAATAGTTCGAGCGCCATTTTCTTCGGCAGACCACATTGGTGCAGCTTCAGTTCCGGACCCGTCACAATCACCGAACGGCCAGAAAAGTCGACCCGTTTCCCCAGAAGGTTCTGACGGAAACGTCCCTGCTTGCCTTTCAACATGTCTGACAGCGATTTCAGCGGGCGCTTGTTTGCGCCTGTAATCACCCGGCCACGGCGGCCATTGTCAAACAACGCATCCACAGATTCCTGCAGCATCCGCTTTTCGTTACGAACAATGATATCGGGTGCGCGCAATTCAATCAGGCGTTTCAAGCGGTTGTTCCGGTTGATCACCCGACGGTAAAGATCGTTAAGGTCAGATGTCGCGAAACGCCCACCGTCCAACGGCACCAACGGGCGCAGTTCTGGTGGAATGACCGGAATAACAGTCATCACCATCCACTCGGGGCGGTTACCGGATTCAAGAAAGCTCTCAACGATTTTCAAACGTTTAATAATCTTCTTGGGTTTCAATTCGCCGGTCGCTACAGCAAGGTCTGCGCGCAGCGTTTCTGCTTCGCTTTCAAGGTCAATCTGACCCAGCATTTCGCGAATTGCTTCTGCGCCGATACCAGCGGTGAATGCATCCATGCCATAAGCATCCTGCGCATCCATGAACTCTTCTTCGCTCATCAACTGGCCATAGGTCAGATCGGTGAGCCCGGGTTCAATCACCACATAGTTTTCAAAGTAGAGAATGCGTTCCAGATCACGCAGTGTCATGTCAAGCATCAGGCCGATACGGGATGGCAGCGATTTGAGGAACCAGATGTGTGCAACTGGCGCTGCAAGTTCGATATGGCCCATCCGCTCGCGGCGGACTTTCTGAAGAGTTACCTCGACACCGCATTTCTCGCAGACAACGCCGCGATATTTCATGCGCTTGTATTTGCCGCAAAGACATTCATAGTCTTTGATCGGGCCAAAGATACGGGCGCAGAAAAGACCATCACGCTCGGGCTTGAACGTCCGGTAGTTGATGGTTTCCGGCTTTTTGATTTCGCCGTAAGACCAGCTCAAAATCCGCTCGGGCGATGCCAGGGAAACCTTGATTTCATCAAAGGTTTTAGGCGCTGCAAGCGGGTTAAACGGGTTTGTTGTAAGTTCCTGGTTCATTTTGCGTTCCTTATGTCAGGGATGGGTGAATGGGGGCGCGGTACGCCCTCATTCTTCCTCCGCATCCAGGAGTTCCATGTTGAGACCGAGGCCCCGAACTTCTTTCACCAGCACGTTAAAGCTTTCCGGAATGCCAGCCTCGTAGTTGTCTTCGCCTTTGACGATAGACTCGTAGACTTTGGTCCGGCCCGCCACGTCATCCGACTTGACGGTAAGCATTTCCTGCAACGTGTAGGCAGCCCCATATGCTTCGAGCGCCCAGACTTCCATCTCCCCGAAACGCTGACCACCGAACTGAGCTTTACCACCCAGCGGCTGTTGCGTGACAAGGCTGTAAGGCCCGGTTGAACGCGCGTGGATTTTGTCATCCACAAGGTGGTGAAGTTTAAGCAGGTACTTGACGCCAACGGTAACGGGGCGTGCAAATTGCTCACCCGTACGACCATCAAACAGGATCGACTGACCAGATTGACTGAACCCGGCACGGACCAGCGCATCGTTAACGTCTGCTTCTTTGGCTCCGTCAAAGACTGGCGTTGCTATTGGCACACCAAGGGTAACATTCCCCGCCGCTTCCAACAGGTCATCCTCGGTCATGCCTTTGATGCCCTCTTCGTAAACATCAGAGCCATAGGCCAGTTCCATCGCTTCGCGAACAGGGGTCAGATCACCTGACCGGCGATATTCCTGCATCGCTTCGTCAATGTTCAGACCCAGACCGCGTGCAGCCCAACCCATATGGGTTTCAAGAATCTGCCCAACGTTCATACGCGACGGCACACCAAGCGGGTTCAGACAGAAGTCAACCGGCGTCCCATCTGCGAGGAACGGCATGTCTTCCATCGGCACAACCTTGGAGATAACCCCTTTGTTGCCGTGACGACCGGCCATTTTATCGCCCGGTTGCAGCTTGCGCTTCACCGCGACGAAGACTTTGACCATCTTCATCACACCCGGAGGCAGATCATCACCACGACGGACTTTCTCGACCTTATCCTCGAACCGCGCGTCAAGCGTACGCTTCTGCGCCTCGTATTGCGCGTTCAGGGCTTCAACGATCTGTGCGTCAGATTCTTCTGCCAACGCCAACTGCCACCACTGCCCTCGTGAGAGTGAGTCCAGAAGCTCTTCATCGATCTTGGAATTTGGCGCCACGCCTTTCGGACCTTTGACAGCCACTTTGCCAAGAACCAGAGACTTCAGACGCGCATAGATGTTGCGATCAAGGATCGCCAGCTCGTCATCCCGGTCACGGCCCAGACGCTCAACTTCTTCACGTTCGATCTGAAGTGCACGTTCATCTTTTTCCACACCATGGCGGTTAAAGACACGCACCTCAACAACCGTACCAAAGTCGCCCGGCTTCACGCGCAATGAAGTATCACGCACGTCGCTTGCCTTTTCACCAAAGATGGCGCGCAGCAGTTTTTCCTCCGGCGTCATCGGGCTTTCGCCTTTTGGCGTAATCTTACCAACAAGAATATCGCCCGGCTCTACCTCAGCACCGATGTAGACAATGCCAGCCTCGTCGAGGTTACGCAGCGCTTCTTCACCGACGTTTGGAATGTCGCGTGTGATTTCCTCTGGTCCAAGTTTGGTATCACGTGCGGCAACTTCGAATTCTTCGATGTGAATCGAAGTAAACACGTCATCACGCGCGATCCGCTCGGAAATCAGGATCGAGTCTTCGTAGTTGTAACCGTTCCAAGGCATAAACGCGACGACCACGTTTTTACCAAGCGCCAGTTCACCCATATCTGTGGATGGACCGTCAGCGATAACTTCGCCTTTCTGAACGGTGTCGCCCACTTTCACCAGCGGGCGCTGGTTGATGCAGGTGTTCTGGTTCGAACGCTGGAATTTGCGCATGCGGTAGATATCCACGCCCGCGTCACCCATTTCGAGATCTTCGGTTGCGCGGATCACGATCCGCTGTGCATCAACCTGGTCAATTACACCAGCACGCTTTGCCATAATCGCAGCACCGGAATCGCGTGCAACAACTTCTTCGATACCCGTTCCCACCAGCGGCGCTTCTGCTTGCAACAGCGGCACTGCCTGACGTTGCATGTTCGACCCCATCAGGGCACGGTTCGCATCGTCATTTTCAAGGAACGGAATAAGCGAAGCCGCAACAGAAACCAGCTGTTTCGGGCTAACATCGATCAGGTCCACGTTTTCACGCGGGCTGAGCATGTATTCGCCAGATTTACGGCTTGATACGAGATCGTTGATGAACACACCTTTGTCATCAAGCTTCGCGTTGGCCTGCGCCACTGTGTGACGCATTTCTTCGGTAGCGGCCATATAGTTGACCTCATCGGTCACCTTACCATCCACAACCTTACGGTAAGGTGTTTCAATAAAGCCGTATTTGTTCACACGCGCGAATGTCGCGAGCGAGTTGATAAGACCAATATTTGGCCCCTCTGGCGTTTCAATCGGACACATCCGACCGTAGTGAGTCGGGTGCACGTCGCGCACCTCAAACCCAGCACGTTCCCGCGTCAGACCACCTGGCCCAAGTGCTGAAAGACGACGCTTGTGCGTAACTTCCGACAGCGGGTTGGTCTGGTCCATAAACTGCGATAGCTGCGAAGAACCGAAGAATTCACGAACAGCCGCTGCAGCTGGTTTCGCATTGATCAGATCTTGTGGCATCACAGTGTCGATCTCAACGGATGACATGCGTTCCTTGATTGCACGTTCCATACGCAGCAAACCAACGCGATACTGATTTTCCATCAGTTCGCCAACCGAGCGCACACGGCGGTTGCCGAGGTGGTCAATATCGTCGATATCGCCTTTGCCATCGCGAAGCTCAACCAGCGCTTTGACACAGGCAACGATGTCTTCCTTACGAAGTGTGCGCTGTGTGTCTTCGGCATCAAGCGACAGACGCATGTTCATCTTGACCCGGCCTACGGCCGAAAGATCATAGCGATCACTGTCAAAGAACAACGTGTCGAACAATTGCGAGGCCGCCTCGACGGTGGGTGGTTCACCAGGACGCATAACGCGATAGATATCCATCAGCGCGGTGTCGCGACCCAAGTTCTTGTCAGCCGCCATAGTGTTGCGCATGTACGGACCGACATTGATGTTATCAATGTCGAGAACTGGTATTTCAGTAATGCCAGCATCCAGCAAATCTTGCAGCGTACCGCCAGTTACTTTGCCTTCTTTGTCATGTTCAAGCGTAAGTTCATCGCCTGCTTCGACATAGATCGCCCCATTTTCTTCGTTGATAATATCCTTGGAAACAAAACGTCCCAGTATCTGTTCGTGTGGCACCAACAGATTTGCGACTTTACCATCGTCAATCAACTTTTTCACAGCGCGTGGCGTAACCTTTTTATTAGCTTCGGCAATCACTTCTCCGGTTTTTGCATCAACCAGATCAAAAGTCGGACGCGTTCCTCGTACACGCTCTGGGAAGAACTTGGTGACCCAACCTTTGTTCTTCTTCAGCTTGTAGGTAACGGTGTCATAGTAGGCTTCCATGATCTCTTCCTGATCCAGACCCAGCGCATAAAGCAGGGTCGTAACAGGAAGTTTGCGGCGACGATCAATCCGGGAAAAGACGATGTCTTTTGCATCAAATTCGAAGTCGAGCCACGAACCACGGTATGGAATGATCCGGCAGGCAAACAGTAGTTTACCAGACGAATGGGTTTTGCCTTTGTCATGATCAAAGAACACACCTGGTGAACGGTGCATCTGGGATACGATCACACGCTCGGTACCGTTGACGACAAATGTGCCGTTCGGTGTCATCAGGGGCATGTCGCCCATGAATACGTCTTGTTCTTTGATGTCTTTAACGGATTTCGCACCGGTATCTTCATCGATATCAAATACGATCAACCGCAGTGTCACTTTCAAAGGTGCTGCATAGGTCATGTCACGTTGCTGACATTCCTCAACATCGTATTTTGGTTTCTCCAGTTCGTATTTCACGAACTCAAGAATTGATGTTTCATTGAAATCCTTAATAGGGAAAACCGACTGAAAGACACCTTTGATGCCTTCGCCGTCCAGCGGCTGAAGCTGGTCTCCGGATTTTAGAAACAGATCATATGAAGACTTTTGAACCTCGATAAGGTTCGGCATTTCCAGAACTTCGCGGATTTTACCAAAGTATTTGCGAAGCCGTTTCTGGCCTAGGAAAGTCTGAGCCATGCGCGTGGTCACCTTTATTTTTTTCGCGGGCACGTCCAAGTCGGGCCACAAGACCGCGCCGCACACGAAACAAGAGGGGTTCGGACCTATTCATGCAAACCGTCCCACCGGTCTGCTCCCGATCCGCTGAACCTCTCCTTAGAAAAAGCACCGTTCAGATGCGCTTGCTAAGACAGATTCGGCTGGACCCGGAATTTTCCCGGATCCAGCCAAGATTTTCGTTGGTTGGGGCTTTGTGCCCCGGCCAATTACTTGATTTCGACTTCGGCGCCAGCTGCTTCGAGCTTGGCTTTGATGTCGTCAGCTTCTTCTTTAGAAACTTGCTCTTTGACAGCTTTGCCGCCTGCATCAACAAGCTCTTTCGCTTCTTTAAGGCCGAGACCGGTAATCGAGCGAACTTCTTTGATGACGTTGATTTTAGAAGCGCCAGCGGACTTCAGGATCACGTCAAATTCAGTTTGCTCTTCACCAGCAGCAGCACCAGCATCTGCTGGGCCAGCAACCATTACAGCTCCACCGGCAGCAGGCTCAATGCCATACTCGTCTTTAAGGATCGTTTTCAGTTCTTGTGCTTCGAGAAGGGTCAGACCCACAATCTCTTCAGCCAGTTTTTTCAGATCAGCCATTTCACTGTTCCCATTCATAAATGTGTTCCAACGTCAGGTGTTCAACCCTACGAGGTCACGAAGTTGCTTAAGCGGCGAGCCGCTCTTCCAAAGTGGAAAAGATGCCAGCGATGTTCGAAGCAGGTGCGCCAATTGCGCCAGCGATATTCGAAGCAGGTGCGCCGATGCAGCCAGCGATAGAAGCAATAAGCTCCTCGCGAGATGGCATTTTCGACACGGCTTCAACGCCGGCACGATCCAGAGCGTTCTCTCCCATAGCACCGCCAAGGATCACAAGTTTCTTGTTTTCCTTAGCGAAGTCTTCGGCGACCTTGGCTGCAGCCACGGGGTCTTCCGAATAGGCGAGAACGGTCATGCCCGTCAGGAAATCAGCGATGCTTGCGCATGGCTTCCCATCAAGAGCGATTTTGGCGAGCTTGTTCTTGGCAACGCGAACGGACCCACCAGCTTCGCGCATTCGCGCGCGCAGGTCCTGCATCTCAGCAACCGTGAGACCCTCGTAGTGGGCAACCACTACGACGCCAGAGCTTTCAAAGATCTGGCCGAGTTCGTCGACCAACTTCTCTTTTTGTGCTCTATCCACAGTTTCACTCCAATTATGGAAAGGTTTCCCTCTCCGGCTCAGTTAGTGTCAGTTTCCCCAATTTTGCGGGGTCGCCGACGTTCGGGTCCAATTTCAGGGTCCCGAGGCCAAAATCACTCGAGGGAGGCCCCTCGAAAAATCTGTCTCGTTTCCCATCTCGGGAAGGAATTATGTGACGCTTTGTTATTATGGGCGCCACACCCTCCGTCTCGGACAGAACGGAGCCTTACGACCCCGCTATTCAGCCCGGGTTTCCCCGGGCGGAATTCTTACTCGCTGTTGGCAGAATCCACTGATACGGAAACGCCTGGGCCCATTGTCGAGGACACAGCGATTTTCTTCATGTAGGCTCCTTTGGAACCTGCTGGTTTTGCTTTCGCGACCGCACCGACAAATGCCCGAAGGTTTTCCACCAGCTTTGCTTCGTCGAAAGAGGCTTTGCCGATACCTGCGTGTACAACACCAGCTTTTTCTGCTTTGAACTGAACTTCGCCGCCTTTGGCGTTCTTTACAGCCTCAGCGACATCCATGGTTACTGTGCCAACCCGTGGGTTTGGCATCAGGTTCCGTGGGCCAAGCACTTTACCCAGACGGCCAACGATTGGCATCATGTCCGGAGTTGCGATGCAACGATCAAATTCGATCTTGCCGCCCTGAACGATTTCCATCAGATCCTCGGCACCAACGATGTCTGCGCCAGCAGCCTGTGCTTCCTCAGCTTTAGGCCCGCGTGCAAACACAGCGACGCGTACTGTTTTACCGGTACCGTTCGGCAGAGTCACAACACCACGAACCATTTGGTCTGCATGGCGTGGGTCGACACCCAGGTTCATTGCGACTTCTACAGTTTCGTCAAACTTTGCATTTGCATTTGCTTTGATCAGCGAAACGGCTTCTTCGACGGTGACGTCGTATTTACCTGCGAAAGCCTCACGTGCGGCTTTGGTACGTTTTCCAAGCTTTGCCATGATTATTTCACCTCGATGCCCATAGACCGCGCCGAGCCGAGAATGATCTGCATTGCTGCTTCAATATCGGTCGCGTTCAGGTCTTTCATTTTCGCTTCGGCAATCTCTTTCACCTGCTTAGTGGAGACTGTGCCAACTGTTTCACGACCCGGCAGCTTTGCGCCAGATTTCAGTTTGGCCGCCTTTTTCAGGAAATAAGACGCAGGGGGCGTCTTGATATCCATATTGAACGATTTATCCACGTAATAGGTGATCACCGTTGGGCACGGTGCTCCGGGCTCCAGATCCTGCGTACGGGCGTTAAACGCCTTACAGAATTCCATGATATTAATTCCGCGCTGACCCAGTGCAGGTCCAACGGGTGGGGATGGGTTGGCTTGCCCGGCTTTCACCTGCAGCTTCATCTTACCAGCAATTTTCTTGGCCATGTGGCCT
The DNA here is from genome assembly GCF_018457175.1 of Pseudohalocynthiibacter aestuariivivens. Taxonomy (GTDB): domain Bacteria; phylum Pseudomonadota; class Alphaproteobacteria; order Rhodobacterales; family Rhodobacteraceae; genus Pseudohalocynthiibacter; species Pseudohalocynthiibacter aestuariivivens. Next base: position 194,721 of record NZ_JAGFNU010000001.1, on the reverse strand, counting down.
CTCCTTCTTCAACAACGGTGAAACGCGTTTCACCGATCTGGGTTGTGTGGTCCGGCGTGATGGGCGCGCCCACCGTACCTCCCACAGATGCGCTCAGGCGTCTTTTGTAACCTGAGTGAATTCCAGCTCGACCGGGGTTGCCCGGCCAAAAATTGATACCGTCACTTTCAGACGGTTGCTTTCTTCATCGACGTCTTCGACCATTCCGTCGAACCCTTCGAATGGGCCGTCAGTAACCTGCACTTTTTCGCCAATCTCGAAGTGGATCAGCGTACGAGGCGATTCCAGACCTTCCTCAACCCGGTTGAGAATTTGGTTCACCTCAGCGTCGCGCATTGGCATCGGGCGGCCTTGTGGGCCCAGAAAACCGGTAACACGGTTGATCGAGTTGATCAGGTGATAGCCCTGATCTGACATTTCCATACGGACCAAAACATAGCCCGGCATGAAACGGCGCTCGGCGGTAACTTTCTTACCGCGGCGCACCTCGATAACCTCTTCGGTAGGCACCAGCACTTCTTCGATCTCGTCCTCGAGACCGGCGTCAATGACGGAGTGCTTGATTTGCTCGGCAATCTTTTTCTCGTAGTTTGAGAGAACGCTTACCGAATACCACCGCTTCGCCATACTGCTTCTTGCCTCACATCGCCCGTGGCCTTAGGCCCGGAAAGTTCAATTTATTCAGACGGTTACGCCGCCTTAGTCCAGAACAAAAACAGCGCACAACCCGAATCGCTGTACGCCTGCCCTGATGATGCCGCCCGCTTTACTAGTGAAATCAAGGTACTTCAAGACCGTAGAGACGAGTTTTTCTTATCTAAAAGCGTCGAACAAAGCTCTCAGACCTTCGCGGATCGTCAAATCGATCAGCGAAAAAAAGATCGCAGTCAACGTCGCCATGACAAAGACCATTGCCGTGGTCAGCAATACTTCGCGCCGTGTTGGCCAGACAACTTTTGAAACTTCGGACCGAACCTGCTGGATAAACTGCGCTGGATTTGCTTTTGCCATAAAAATAGCCCTTCTGACGGATTGCCACGCAGATACGCCTGTATCACGGGGAATTCAACCCCATCCGACACTGACCGATATCAGTTTTCCAAAATCGAAATTGCATGCAGGCTGGCGATTTTATCACCACGCTGATTGGTCCGTTTTACCCAAAAGCCTAGCTCGGGGCTGATCCACCAACGTGTTTCGACTTCGCGTTTCACCTCCCTGCCAAAAGCTTCCATTTTTGAAAGCTCCCGGTAGCGGACAACGAAAGTGTCAAAAACCCCCAATGGTTCGTGTATCTGTTCCTGTTTTTCAACAACCAGACTAAACTCCAGCGTGCCGAGCCGTACAAAGGGGACATCGTGCAAACAGCCCATCATCATCGCATCCATTGAAAATTCTTCCGGGCAAACAAGTTCAAATCCGCCTCGGCCTGTCACGGTATTTCCAACCACAAGGGGCCATAACGTTGCCGGCTCACCTTCGTCAAAAACTTTTCTGAACTCCGGGCCACCCGCTTCTGTGCGCAGCGTGCGAAGAAAAAGACCTCTGAATGTATCAATGGATTCCGGTATCTTTCCACCAGTCGATGTAACGACGTCCAGATTTTTTTCCGCTTCCAAATCCAGATCAATTTGTACAACGTCACCGTCGTGAACCGTCAAATTACGCGTTATCAAGGCCAATGCCTCTGGCATCGCTTTCGGTGGGGCACTAAACCAGTTTGCCAGATCCATAATTGCGATTTCCATTTCATCCCGCGTGTCAAACGGAAGAAAAACCTGAAGATATCTGATGCTCAACCCATCCTCAGGCGGCTCATATTGCAATGGAGACAACTGAACGTTCGGATCAAGTTGAACAAGTTCGGTCAGATTTCTACTAGTAAACCGCTCGTTTGGGTTAATGATCTGCGCCATGCGATAATAGCGGGCAGCGTTATCTGCGTCTCCCATATCCCAGTAGTTGTCCGCGAGCCGCATGTGAATGAAGGACCTGAACGGGGAAATGTCGCGCGCGGCCTGATAATCTGCGGTTGCGGGCGTGAAGTTTTCCATTTTTTGGTGAACATGCCCGCGCTGGTAGCGAGAATAAAAATAGTCACCCTTGAGGTCTATAGCCTGTGTCAGTGCTGAAAGTGCTTCAACATCCCGGTCAAGCCAATCCAGTATTCGGCCATGATAATAGAAATTCCAATGATCTTCCGGATCTATTTCGATAAGCAGCGTTGTATCTGCCAAGGCCTCTTCGTACCGACCTTCCTCATAGAGAGCATAAGCACGCGTCCCAAGTGCAGCTTCATATTGCGGGTCAATCTCAAGTGCACGGTTAAAATCTTCAATCGCAACGGCATAATCGCCGTTATCGCTATACGCATCGCCCCGTCGCTGGTAGGCCCAATACCTTTTTTCGTAGTCTTCGGATTCGATAAGGGCCGTACACGCCGCAATTCGCTCTTCAAATGGCGTCGCACTTTTGCGACAAGCCCGCTCCTGTGACATGTCCTGCGCAAATGCGGGGCTTAGAAAAACCAAAAAGAAAAACACCCATTGAAACAGTTTCATAGTGCCTCCAATCATTGGGTCCGTGTAACCCACATCTCACAACAGAACCCTGATCATCATATAATGACCGGAAAAGCTTTGATGTGGCAAGGAAACACAACGGCAGGTTCGCCAGCGACGATTTTGAATAATTTGCAGATAGATATCTTAGAAAATTCTTGGTCAGATTGTCCTGGCAGGGGCTGAGGGACTCGAACCCACGACCCTCGGTTTTGGAGACCGATGCTCTACCAACTGAGCTAAACCCCTAGGACCGAGGTCGGGTTACGCGACGACGCGAAATGAATCAAGGGCACATTTTGATTTTTGTTTCAAATACGCACGGACGCAGCCATTAAAACTCACCACGCCAGATCGGCAGGTCCAGTAAAGCCGCAGGAAAGCCAATGCGGTTAACCGGTGTGAAATTCAAAGGAAGAAAGCTGATCAAAACATTTGCAACCAGCAACAAAACAATCACCTGATGACTGAAGACATTGGCAAGTCGCGATCGTGCAGCATCGTCATGCTGCAATATAAGCGCCAGCACAACGAATGACTGAATGATTGCCAACGACACCAGCCGCGACAAGTCAAAGGCGACAAAAAGCAAGGATAGCGGCCCGAGAGCTGCGGCAAGTACGGCGAGTCTATCAATGAAGGGTCGATCACAGATCAGCTTCCATCCGGCGCCAATCAGATAAAGAATGAAACCAACACCAATCCAGCTGACGTATTTCAGTTCGAACAGATAGCGATTTGAATTCCAGACATAATTATACCCTGGCTCTTCACCTTCAGCGTATTTCATCACCGCCTCAACAGCGCCTTTTCGAACGTTGAAGTCCATCGCGCGCGATGTGACTTCAGCCAAGGTTACAACATACATCTCGCTTGCATTTGGAGAGAGCTGGAAAAGGACGATCACCGCAAGCAAAGACGCAATTATCGGCGAAACGCTAAGCAAAATACGTTTTGGGAAGGGTTCCGCATCTCGCGCAAAGAATATCTGAAAGGCAACGAGAAGAGTGTAAGTCGGCAGCATTATTTCATGCACTAAAACACCGGTAAGGCAGATCATTGTTTTCGCAAAAAGCGGAATTACCCCACGGGTCGGAAAAAGAAGTGCCGTAACACCCAATACGGCAAGGGCACCATCGAAGTACCCAGTATTTCCAAGAAACGTTGCCAGACCGAAAGATGTCGCAAACACCAACGCCATCTCAATGCCGTTCTCAGCGGTACGCAGGCACTTTGTCATGAACAAAACCAATACTAGGCCTGCCACGAATGTAAGCAGCGCCCCTATCATAAAGACAGCACTCTGGCTCATCTCTGTGTCGTAGAAAGGGCGCAGCAGTTGGCCAAGAAATCCGCGGCGGAAAATCCCAAGATCGTAGGAAAGCAGAAAATGGGTTTTGGCCCAGTCATTTGGCGGCTTTATTACAGAAACCGCAATGATCGCATATACGATCAAAACAACGCTGTATCCACGCTTATTAAGCATCATGATTTTTTAAATCCATGCTGGTTCGTTCAACTGCTCTTTCGCCAGCATTGATTGTCACGTTTTGCGGCTGGCGTCTTTTGTCGTTTCTAAAACATTTCCACAAAAAAAGCTTGCATCAAATTCTATCAAAAAGTTTGGAAAAGGTAGGGCATGGATTTCAAAAAAAGGCGACCACATCGGCCGCCTTTCGCATGTTCATCTTGATTTCGATTACTCGATAATTTTGGACACGACACCGGAGCCTACGGTCCGACCGCCTTCGCGGATGGCGAAGCGCAGTTTTTCTTCCATCGCGATCGGGGCGATCAGTTCAACGTTGAACTTCAGGTTGTCGCCCGGCATCACCATCTCGGTGCCTGCCGGAAGCTCAACCGTGCCCGTCACATCCGTCGTACGGAAGTAAAACTGTGGACGGTAGTTCGCAAAGAACGGCGTGTGACGGCCACCTTCTTCCTTGGTCAGAATATAGACCTCGGCTTCGAACTTGGTGTGTGGCTTAACGGAACCTGGCTTACACAGGATCTGACCACGCTCAACACCTTCGCGGTCAATGCCGCGCAGCAGTGCGCCGATGTTGTCGCCGGCTTCGCCACGGTCAAGCAGCTTGCGGAACATTTCAACACCGGTACAGGTGGTTTTCTTCGTGTCACGGATACCAACGATTTCAATCTCGTCGCCCACATTCACGACGCCACGCTCAACACGACCCGTAACAACAGTACCGCGACCAGAGATCGAGAACACATCCTCGATTGGCATCAGAAACGGCTGGTCAATCGCACGTGCAGGCTGTGGGATATACGCGTCAACAGCGGCCATCAGCTCTGCGATTTTCTCGCTGCCGATTTCCGGGTCACGGTCTTCCAGAGCCGCCAGGGCAGAACCCGCGATGATTGGGATATCGTCGCCAGGATAGCCGTACTCGGTCAGAAGTTCGCGGATTTCCATTTCAACCAGCTCGAGAAGCTCTTCATCGTCGACCTGGTCAACTTTGTTCATGAAGACAACCATTGACGGGATGCCAACCTGACGGCCAAGCAGAATGTGCTCGCGGGTCTGTGGCATAGGGCCGTCAGCCGCGTTCACAACCAGAATGGCGCCATCCATCTGCGCCGCACCGGTGATCATGTTCTTCACATAGTCAGCGTGGCCTGGGCAGTCGACGTGGGCGTAGTGACGCGCTTCGGTCTCATACTCAACATGCGCTGTTGAAATGGTGATACCACGGGCCTTCTCTTCAGGCGCGCCGTCAATCTCGTCATACGCTTTGAAATTGTCGCTGAACTGCTTCGTGATCGCAGCCGTAAGCGTCGTCTTGCCGTGGTCAACATGCCCAATCGTGCCGATGTTGCAATGCGGTTTTGTTCGTTCAAACTTTTCCTTAGCCATGGTTCAGAGGCCTCGTGTTCTGGGGCCACTCGCGACCCGAATTGACATCGCGCGCTCGTTACGAAAACTGGACGGAAAAATCAAGCATCAGTTGGTCGTTTTGGCCTCTTCAGCAACACTTTCCTGCGTTTCTTCAGGTAGACGCACCGCCGCGCCATCGGGCGCGGTCTCCGGCGCACCTTCCAGCGCATTGTTTGCGACAAGATCCGAAACATCATCTGTTTCCGGATCGACCGTGTTTGACGCAACATCTTCTGAAGCCACATCATCCGTATTAAGCCATTCAGGATGCGTAAGAAGCCAGCGTTGGATTGATGCAGCAGCGTTTCGCGACAAGTTGCGCATCTGGATTTCTTTACGCTGTGTCAGCCCTGAGCCAACGACTGTGCGCCCAGACAAGCTTTCAAGAACGGTAATCTGATGTGGCTGATCGGTCAGTTTGGTTTGTGTGGCGTCGTCCCAGACATTTACCCCTAAAATAAGCACCGATTTTGGGGAGAAGAGGATCGGCACACCGGGAACAGCCAGAACATAGGCGTCAACGCTGGCACCGATATGGATCATCCGCTCACCTTCATACCGGCCAAACCGGTCAGAAATTGCGCTGGTCAACGCAGCTTTCCATTCGTCCGGGTCTGCTTCGCGTGACAGCGGCCCAAGCTGTGCGTTGTCTGCGACGACAATATTGTGGCCAAGCCGGAATTGTCCCATCGGTTCAAGTGGGCCGTCAATTGGGCCGCCTCCGCTACATGCCGGCAAACCAAAAAAACCAATTAAAACAAGAACGCGACGCGACAGTAACAGCTTACGCATCAGAAACTCCCAAACTCATTATTATATTGCAATAACCTATGACCCATCCCCGTGCAATTGCACCACGTTGCACGGGGCTTCGCTGCTCCTATATGATTTAAAGACAGGAGCGCGTGATGGATCAGACCGCCCTAAAGAATATCCCGGCCCACGTCCCACTGGTTAAAGAACCATGGGGTATCTTGCGCACGCTTCAGGCGGCACGGCGTAACGTGCTTGAAATTTTGCCGGAGATCGCAACTCGTCAGCCAATTGTTTCAGGCAAAACCGGCAAGCGGTGGCATATGGTTATGGACCCTGACACGCTTCGCCATATCCTGAAAGACCGACTTGAAGACTATCCCAAGTCCGATGTGACCAAGAATATCCTGCGCCCAGCAATTGGCGAAAGCCTGTTCGTCGCCGAAGGGACACATTGGCGCTGGCAGCGGCGCACCGCTGCCCCGGTTTTCTCGCATCGAAACATTCAGAATCTGGCACCGATGATGACCACCGCAGCAGAACGTTGCGCTGAACGCACTGAGAAAAGCATCGGGCGAGGCGTAGATTTTTACGAAGAGATGGTAAGGGCCACCTTTGAAGTCATTTCCGATGTAACTTTTTCAGGGGATGAGGGTTTTGACCGCAGTGCAATGCACAACGCAATAAACTCTTACATCGATCAGACAGCAAAGATCTCGTTGCTGGATATTCTGGGCGCACCCAACTGGGTGCCGCGGCCTTCGCGTATCCTTTCATCTGGTTCAATGAAACAGATGAAGAGCGTTGCAGATGAAGTGATTGATAGACGGCGCGAAGCAGCGACCAAAGAAACGCCTGATTTGCTGGATCTTCTACTTGAAGGTGAAGACCCCGAAACTGAACGCAAGATGACAACGGCCGAACTGCGGGATAATCTGCTTACCTTTATCGTTGCTGGCCATGAGACGACTGCGCTTACACTTGCCTGGGCGCTATATCTTTGTGCGTTTGACCCGGAAGTGCAAAACCGTGCGCGGACAGAGGCGCAAGCTGTGCTTGGCAACCGTGCCGCAACAGCGGAAGACTGTGCAAACCTGCCATACATACGCCAGATCGTAGATGAAACACTGCGCCTTTATCCGCCTGCAGCGATGTTGTCCCGCACCGCGCAGAAGCCGGATACTTTGTGTGGCCGTGAAGTCAGGGCGAAAGACACAGTCATTCTTCCGATCTACGCGTTACATCGCAACCATCTGCTGTGGGACAAACCTAATACGTTTAACCCAGACCGCTTTGCTGACCCGAGGGCAATAAACCGCTATGCATATCTGCCTTTCGGTGACGGTCCCCGCGTTTGTATCGGGGCGAGCTTTGCGTTGCAGGAGGCGGTGATTATTCTGGCGACACTGCTCGCAAAGTTCAGGTTCAGCACGATACCCGGAAAAACGCCCAAACCCGTGATGATCCTAACCCTGCGCCCCGAAGGGGGTGTCTGGCTGAAGGTTGAAAAAGCTTAGGGTATCCGTTTTCGACGCAGTTAAAATTAGGGCAATCTAAGCTAACATGGGCCCCAACCCACCTCTTTCCTGCAAAACTATCGGTGTTGGTCAATTAAGATGGGATACCCGTCTGGATCAATCACTGTGAAACTGGCCGGGCCGTCTTTTTCACCTGTTTCCTGTGTTACTTCCAGCCCCGCAGCCTTCAGGCGATCTTTGATTTCGTGAACGTCCGTAAAAGCATCAATGTTTTGAGCCGATTGATCCCACCCGGGATTAAATGTCAGCATCGGACCTTCAAACATACCTTGAAACAACCCGATCAGCGTTTCTCCATTTTTCATAATCAGAAAGTTGTGCTCTTCATCACCAGCGAATTGCGCAAAGCCAAGTTTTTCGTAAAATTCCTTCGAATTTTTAAGATTCTTGATGCCTAAACTTATAGAAAATGCCCCAAGGTTCATGAGCTTACTCCATCAGTGTTAAATCTCTTAGGTCAACCAATAACCCCTGAAACCCAGATCAGGTGAACTTATTGTTCCTTGGGAACCCACGCGGCGCCATACGGCCTGTGCCTGCGCGTTTGCCCGTCCACTCTACCAACGCGGTTTCTGTTCGCGTTCGCCCCGCAGGGTCAAGCCAGCTTAGCCCGTCGGCCAGGGTGAATGTCGTTGCATCCGAAAGCCCGCCATCTTTGTATTTCTGCAGCCGCACACCTTTGCCACGGGTCATTTCCGGCAACTCATCAAGCGGGAAGATCAGCACTTTGCGGTTCTCGCCAACGCAGGCGACACTGTCACCATCTATCGGGCGACAAACTTGTGCGCGAACCTCGTTCCGCACGTTCAACACCTGCTTACCGGTGCGGGTTTGCGCCATGACGTCATCTTCGGGCACGACAAAGCCATCACCCGCACTTGAAGCGACCAAAAGCTTGCGACCGGGTACGTGTATAAACAAATCCACCAGATCGGCGTCGTTTGGCAAATCCACCATCAGGCGCAGTGGTTCACCCATCCCACGGCCTCCGGGCAGGTTGGAGGCTGGAACCGTGTAAAACCGCCCGTTCGTTCCCAGCACAAGCAACCTGTCGGTGGTTTCCGCATGGAAGGCAAACCGTCCTTCGTCACCATCTTTGAACTTCAGTTCGGTCGTTTCCAGCGCGATATGCCCTTTCATCGCACGCACCCAGCCCATTTTTGAGCAGACCACCGTAATCGGCTCCCGCTCAATCATTGCTTCAATAGGAACGTCCTCGACCACGGCGGCTTCAGCAAACTGGGTTCGCCGCGCGCCACCTTCGTAGTCTTTGCCAAACTTCTTTTTCGTCTCGCGTAACTGTTCGCTGATCCGGTTCCATTGCAGGCCCTCGTCTGCCAGCAACTCGGCCAGACCTTCGCGCTCTAGCAGCAATACATCAAGCTCGCGCTTCAGCTCCAGTTCTTCGAGCTTGCGCAAGGACCGCAGCCGCATGTTCAGAATAGCCTCGGCCTGAACATCAGACAGGTCGAACTCAGCAATCATCACCGCTTTTGGTTCATCTTCGTAGCGGATAATTTCGATCACGCGATCCAGATTCAGGAAGGCAACAATGTACCCTTCCAGCACTTCGAGACGGTGGTCGATTTTTTCAAGCCTGTGTTGGCTGCGCCGCTGCAAAACCTCGCGACGATGGTCAAGAAACGCGCGCAACACTTCTTTCAGGCTACAGACCTTTGGGGTTCGCCCGTCGATCAACACGTTCATGTTCAGGCTGAACCGCAGCTCAAGGTCTGACTGACGGAACAGCGTATTCATCAAGACCTCTGGTACGACGTTCTTTGATTTCGGCTCCAGCACCAGCCGAATGTCTTCAGCTGATTCATCACGTACATCGGCCAAAATCGGAATGCGTTTTGACTGGATCAGCTCTGCCAGTTTTTCGATCAGCTTGGATTTTTGCACCTGGTACGGGATTTCAGTAACAATAATCTGCCACTGCCCCCTGCCCAGTTCTTCAATTTCCCACTTTGACCGCAAACGAAACGCGCCGCGACCCGTGCGGTACGTTTCAAGCATGCTTTCACGCGGCTCAACAATCACGCCACCGGTTGGAAAATCTGGCCCCGGAACGTAGTTGATCAGCGTGTCATCCCGTGCGTCTGGCACTTTGATCAGATGCAGGCAGGCGTCACAAAGCTCGGCAATGTTGTGGGGCGGAATGTTTGTTGCCATGCCCACGGCGATACCGCTTGACCCGTTCGCCAGAAGGTTTGGAAAGGACGCTGGCAAAACGATGGGCTCGGTCAGAGTACCATCATAGTTTTCGCGGAAATCAACGGCATTCTCGGACAAACCTTCCAGCAAGGCCTCTGCGGCAGCGGTCATCCGCGCCTCAGTGTATCGACTTGCCGCAGGGTTATCACCGTCGATGTTGCCAAAGTTGCCCTGCCCATCGACGAGCGGATAGCGAACCGCAAAATCCTGCGCCAGCCGGGCCATGGCATCGTAAATCGCGGCATCACCATGCGGATGGTAGTTCCCCATCACATCGCCTGAAATTTTAGCGGATTTTCGGAAGCCGCCATTGCTGGCCAGCTTGAGTTCGCGCATCGCATACAAAATGCGCCTGTGAACCGGCTTCAACCCATCGCGTGCATCAGGCAATGCGCGATGCATGATCGTTGAAAGCGCATAGGTCAGGTAGCGCTCACCGATTGCGCGGCGCAGTGGTTCTGTAACTTCGCCAGGCCCGCTACTTGGGCTGATGTTGGGGTCGTCAGTAATATCTGTCATAGATGATGTGATAAACGTGGCGCTCGCGCAGGTAAAGCGCTGTTGCACCGACAAAGACAACCAACAGCCAAAACACGAAAGTTATTTGTCCTGCTAGGGCAGATGACATATGGCGGTGAAAACACAAACGACAGGCAGAACCATGGCAGAAAAATCGATCCTGATCACCGGCTGTTCCTCTGGCATAGGTTATGATGCTGCCCACACCCTGAAAAAACGCGGCTGGAGGGTTTTTGCAACCTGCAGAGCAAAAGTTGATTGTGACCGCCTGATTTCAGAAGGGCTTGAAAGCTTCGTTCTCGATTACGAGGATGAAGCCACGATTGAGGCTGCGGTTGCGGAAACTTTGGCCCGTACGGGTGGAACGCTTGACGCGTTATTTAACAACGGCGCTTACGCGATACCGGGTGCAGTAGAAGATCTTCCGCGCGCCGCGCTACAAACTATTTTTGAGACAAATCTGTTTGGCTACCACGATCTGACGTGCCGTGTGATACCTGTTATGCGCAAACAGGGGCATGGGCGGATTGTAAACTGTTCTTCGGTATTGGGGTTTGTGGCAATGCAATATCGCGGTGCATACAACGCAACGAAATTCGCGCTTGAAGGTTTGACAGATACCTTGCGCATCGAAATGCGTGATCACCCTATTGACATCATTCTGATCGAACCAGGCCCTATCGCGACCGATTTTCGTAAAAATGCCAGAATTCAGTTTGAAAAGTGGATTGATTGGAAAACCTCCGCTGTTCGTAACGCTTACGAAAAGGAACTCTGCAAGCGACTGAGCAATGAAGCCGGAAAACCTGACCTTTTCGAATTACCGTCATCCGCTGTGACAAAGAAATTGATCCACGCAATGGAATCTCGCCGTCCCCGACCACGATACTACGTAACCGTACCAACCTACATGATGGACATGCTACGACGCGCATTGCCAACCCGTGTGTTGGACTGGTTTCTCGCAAAGGTCTGACCAGCGTGTCGATGAAGGTTCTTAAATCCCCGCAAGAAGGCTTTTGAGACTTTTTCGGTCGCAATTTGTGAGAGGTCGGATTACATGCACTCCAGACCGAAAGGATAAACCATGTTTCAGGATCCATTGTTCATCATAGTTGCGATTGCAATCTTGGTTGTGCTTGTCATTCTGATGATTGGCCTTGGAAGTTTCACCAAAGGTGGCGAATTCAATCGCAAACACGCAAATCGCCTTATGCGATATCGCGTCGCGGCTCAGGCGGTCGCCGTTTTACTAATTCTCGTTTTTATCTATCTGCGTGGAGGGAACTAGCCCGTGGTTGTTCTGAACAAAATTTATACCCGCACGGGGGATACTGGTGAAACAGCGCTCGGAAATGGCAGCCGCGTTGCGAAACATTCTGCCAGAGTTTCGGCCTACGGAACGGTTGATGAAACCAACGCAACTGTTGGTCTGGCGCGCCTTCACGCAACTGGCGAAATGGATCACAAACTGGCTGCGATCCAGAATGATCTTTTTGATCTTGGCGCGGACTTTTGCCGCCCTGAAATGGAAAAAGATTCAGACGCAGAATATGCACCCTTGAGGATCACTGACACACAAGTTGAACGTCTCGAATCAGAGATCGACTCGATGAACAATTTGCTTACACCGCTTCGCAGTTTCATTTTGCCCGGGGGATCGCCTCTTTCAGCTTATCTGCATCTTTGCAGAACAGTTTCACGCCGGGCAGAGAGACTCGCCACCGAACTCGCTTCTGTTGAGTCGCTAAACCCAGCGGCGGTGAAGTACCTAAACCGTCTATCTGATTGGTTTTTTGTCGCAGCCCGCATCGCCAACAATAACGGCGTTGATGATGTTCTCTGGGTGCCAGGCGCGAACCGCTAAGCAATAAAATTACCAAAACCCGACGTCATATTATGCCACTGCGTCGATTTTGGCCTGTTTTCCCAGTGAATGAAACGCTAACAACAGCGCGAGAGCTTGAACGGGTCCGTTTCAGGATCCATTTTTGAGGAGAATAACGCTCATGAAGGTACTCGTGCCTGTCAAGCGCGTGATCGACTATAATGTCAAAGTCCGTGTGAAAGCGGATGGCAGCGGTGTTGATCTCGCGAATGTCAAAATGTCGATGAACCCGTTCGACGAAATAGCAGTTGAAGAAGCTATCCGCCTGCGCGAAGCTGGTAAGGCTGACGAAGTTGTTGCCGTTTCGATTGGTGTTAAACAAGCACAGGAAACGCTGCGAACCGCCCTCGCGATGGGCGCTGATCGCGCAATTCTTGTCGTTGCCGCTGATGACGTGCATACCGACATTGAACCACTCGCAGTTGCTAAAATCCTGAAAGCAATTGTTGAGGAAGAAGCCCCCGGCATTGTTCTCTGCGGCAAGCAGGCGATCGACAATGACATGAACGCAACGGGCCAGATGCTTTCGGCTCTTCTTGGCTGGTCGCAGGCTGCTTTTGCCTCTGATCTAGACATCGACGGTGATCATGCCGTCGTGACTCGCGAAGTTGACGGTGGTTTGCAAACAATCAAAGTCACCCTGCCAACGATTGTGACTGTTGACCTGCGCCTGAACGAGCCACGCTATGCAAGCTTGCCGAACATCATGAAGGCTAAAAAGAAGCCTATGGATGAAAAAACGCCTGCTGATTACGGCGTCGATGTCACGCCACGCCTGGAAATCATTAGCACAGCAGAACCGGAAGCACGCGCTGCTGGCGTTATCGTTGGCTCGGTTGACGAGCTGGTAGAGAAACTCAAAGAAGTGGGGGCTGTATAATGGCTGTTCTTCTTCTCGCAGAAGTCACCGACGGTGAACTGGCGTTCGACGCAACTGCAAAAGCTGTAAACGCTGCAACGAAGCTGGGTGAAGTAACCACGCTTTGTGCAGGCGCCTCGGCTGCCGCAGCTGGTGAAGCCGCGTCCAAAATTGAAGGTGTTTCGAAAGTACTCGTTGCTGAAGATGCATCACTTGGACACCGTCTTGCAGAATCAACTGCCGCGCTGATCGCGTCTTTGGCAGGCGACTACGAGCATATCGTGGCCCCCGCCACGACCGATGCGAAAAACGTCCTGCCGCGCGTTGCTGCTTTGCTCGACGTGATGGTGATCTCGGATGTTTCCGGCATAATTGACGGCAACACGTTTGAACGGCCAATCTACGCTGGGAACGCAATTCAGACGGTAAAATCCTCGGATGCGACTAAAGTGGTTTCTATCCGCACATCGACCTTTGATGCTGCGGGTGACGGTGGTTCTGCCCCTGTGGAAACGATCAGTACTGCGGAAGCGCCTGGTCTTAGCGAATGGGTTGAAGACAAAGTTGCAGCCAGCGACCGCCCAGAACTTACTAGTGCTGGTGTGGTTGTGTCAGGTGGCCGTGGTGTCGGATCTAAAGATGACTTCGCACTGATTGAGGCGTTAGCCGACAAGCTTGGTGCTGCAGTCGGCGCATCGCGCGCTGCTGTTGACTCTGGTTACGCACCGAACGACTGGCAGGTTGGTCAAACCGGTAAGGTTGTTGCTCCGGACCTCTACGTCGCTGTAGGGATTTCAGGTGCCATTCAACACCTTGCCGGCATGAAAGACTCCAAAGTGATCGTCGCGATCAACAAGGACGAAGAAGCGCCCATTTTCCAGGTCGCTGACTTCGGGCTTGTCGCAGACCTGTTTACTGCGCTGCCAGAACTGACCAGTAAACTGGACTAGCCAAACTCTGGCTCACGTAGTTCGAATTTCTTTAAGGGCCCGCTTCCAAGCGGGCCTTTTTTTACCTGAGCCTCTCGAGCGCAGTTGACACTTTACGGGCTGCTTCATGATGCGTGAAAACGCCGAGCATTTGTTCTGCAGCAAGTTGCTCCATCGGTGAAAAAATCATGCCAGCAGTACCGCGTGCTCGCGCGACGGAACTCGGCGTAACAAAAACCACTTCAGATGTCAGAAGCCGAATTTCCTCAATCATGTTTTCGTCAACGAACAGGGGGTCGCGCAAATGGGTTTCTTTGCCCATTTTCGATAGTGGCATGTCGTTTGCGAACCAAAGCACAATTGTCTTTCCACCGATCTTGTTTAAAAGAAGTTTCATTCGGTCCAACCAAGTTGCTTTAAGCTGTGCTTCCACATCTCTGAACCGGTTGGCAGACAGTCTGCGCAGAGTCATCAAAAGGTGCCTTGTGAAGTTGAACTCTGTGAAGTCCACTTCTGGATATGTTGTTTGCAGATGCTGTGAAGCGCGCAAAAACCGATCATTCCGCCTTGGATGAACCGAGTAATATTTGTTCGTCATGTTATGAGCGCCTAACACCTGGATAACAGTTGCGCGGGCGTTTCGACAGGCGTCTATGATAAATGGATCATTTGCATAAACGTCCAGGCCGGCATTCACACACCCGAAATTTACCGCCCGATCACCACCATGTTCTTCCTCGATCAAGGCCGGGTACGGGGACTTTATGAATTTCCCATAGGTCTCTGTACCGCCCAAATACGCCACAAACTCTCCGGTCAGTTTTCGCCGCGGACCGCGAAAAAGAAGCCTCGATCCTTGGTACTGACACGGAAAATAGTTTAACAGGCCTTCGCCCAGATTTTCATAGGCCATATCCACCCACCTCGTTAATTCGACTCACCCGGGTTCAAAATGAGTGGTTGTCATTGCCAAAATCCTAAACGGCGCATTTGTCCCAATCTTTAAAGACAAGACCCCCTTGCGCCTCCTCTGCACTGCGGCATAAGCTTTGGTCGAAAACGAAAGGGGCAATTATGGAAATCAAGTCAGTTGGAATTGTTGGCGCGGGTCAGATGGGCAATGGTATTGCCCATGTATTTTCCCTTGCCGGTTTTGACGTTATCTTGAATGACATTTCTCAAGAAAGCCTCGACAACTCACTTGCGCTGATCGACGTGAATCTAACGCGGCAGGTCAGCCGCGAAAAGATCTCTGCCGAAGAGCGAAGCGGCGCTCTGGCACGAATCAAAACAACATTAAATTTGCCCGACATAGCGCAGACTGATTTGGTGATCGAGGCAGCGACAGAGCGTGAAAGCGTTAAAACCGCCATTTTTGAAGACTTGCTGCCGCATCTGAAGCCTACTACTATTCTGACCTCCAACACCTCGTCGATTTCGATTACACGGCTTGCATCACGCACAGACCGGCCAGAAAAATTTATGGGTTTCCATTTCATGAACCCAGTGCCGATCATGCAATTGGTGGAGTTGATACGCGGCATCGCGACCGATGAAGAAACCTTCAAAACATGTCTTGGCGTTGTGGAGAAGCTTGGTAAAACCTCTGCATCTGCCGAGGATTTCCCAGGTTTCATAGTGAACCGCATTCTTATGCCAATGATCAACGAAGCCGTTTACACGCTTTACGAAGGTGTAGGCTCTGTTGCGTCGATTGACAGTTCGATGAAGCTTGGCGCGAACCACCCGATGGGGCCACTGGAACTCGCGGATTTCATCGGGCTCGACACGTGCCTTGCGATCATGAACGTGCTTCATGACGGGCTGGCTGACACCAAATATCGCCCTTGCCCGTTGCTCACAAAATATGTCGAAGCAGGATGGCTTGGCCGAAAAACAGAACGCGGGTTCTATGACTATCGCGGCGAAACTCCGGTTCCGACGCGCTAAATTCGTGCCCGTGGCTGCAAAGAGCGATCAGAACTGCTTACTGGTTTTTTAGAGAAAGCGTTTTTTCACGCATCCACGCCATGAAACCCCGTGGATTATCCGACCATTTATCAATTTCTTCTCGCTCAATCAACTCTCCGACAACCGGAGACTGCGGCTTGTTCAGCGAGAATACGACCTCGTGTAAAAGCATACCCTGGCGCAATGTATCAGACAGTTTGTTCGCAATCTGAAACCACCGCGAGTTCTGACCGGGAAAATAAATTGGCAGAACTTTTGCATCCGACCTTAAAACCATTTTGGCCGTAAACGGATTCCAGTCTGATTCTTCAGCCGGGCCAAAGAATGTCTTTGACGTCGCAACAGAACCTGATGGAAACAAAATGACCACACCACCCGCCTTCAAATGAGTCATGGCGATATTGCGCATTTCGATGTTCTTACGAATTGCGTCGGGCTCATGCGGAAATGCCACCGGGACCATGTGTTGTTCAATCTCTTCAACACCAGTTAGCAGGTTCCGTGTCAGAATTTTATAGTCCTGACGCACCTTGCCGACGAGGCCAGCAAGAACCATGCCATCCACAAGCCCATGCGGATGGTTGGCTGCAACAACGAGCGGCCCGGTTTTTGGGATACGCGCGATCTGCTCTTCTGGAGTGAGCAAATCAATGCCCATTAATCCAAGGGTATCATCCCAGAATGCTTGTCCCTTCGGAACACCCTTTCTCTCAAACTTTCGCACAAGACGTAGCAAACGAATTTTGCCTGTGGACCATTCCATTGTCTTGATCAGCAGGACTTTCCACGGATTCGTAAAAGTTGTTGAGTAAGACAGGTTTCGTCCATCATAGGGCTGATTAACAGACTCTACGTCGTCTGAAGTTTGCGAATGATCAACCAATGGGCTATTCCGGTTTTGCGTTTGGCACTATTGCGCTTCTTAGAAATCTTCGCCGAAACGGTCGGCCACTAGCGCCTGCAGAGCTTCGGCTAGTTTGTCCGCCTCTGGTCCACTAGTAGCAACCTCAATAGAGGTTCCTTTCGAGGCTGCCAACATCAAAAGGCCCATAATCGAGTCGCCAGAGGCATCCAAACCGTCTTTTGAGACAACTGCCGTCGCGTCACACCCCTCTACGACTTCAACCAGTTTGGCGGCCGCACGAGCGTGCAAACCCTTTTCGTTAATGATGCTAAGCTCTCTGCTTGCCATCTTGCTCAACCCTTTACACGTTCTAACCGTCGCAAAAGTCAATGTACTTACGCCCTGCGGCAAGCGCCAAGGCAACCGCTTCTGCGATCGGTTTGTGGCGACTCTTCGCCAGCTTTACCAACAACGGCAAGTTTGCGCCGTATATGACCTTGCGATCTTCTGGTGCGCAGGCGCGCAGGGACAAATTCGATGGAGAGCCACCAAACATATCTGTCACCACTACAACACCAGATCCCTGGTCCACCTCGTCCGCTGCAACGCAAATCTCGTCCTGTTTTTCTGCGCGGTTGTGATTGTCTTCAATAGCAATCGCACGAACACCGGTTTGTTTGCCGACAACATGTTCGACAGCGGCCAGATACTCCCTGGCCAAACCACCATGCGCGACGATCACTATTCCGATCACGCTTTATCACCCCGGTTCGTTTCGGGCATTTGCAATGCCCGTCTTTCCAATTCCCGGTGTCTTACAGACACCTGCCAGCCAGCTTCACCCAAAGCATACGCCAGTCTTTCAGTTACCATCACCGACCGATGTTGCCCACCGGTGCAGCCAAACCCTATCGAAAGATGTGCTTTGCCTTCGTCTATGTAGGCCGGGAGCAGCATTTGCGCCAAATCGGCGACTTTGTCAAAGAAGGACTGAAAACGAGCGTCTTCTGCAACATAGTGCGCCACTTTTGCATCTTTTCCATTCAACCCGCGCAAGTCTGGTTCCCAATAGGGGTTTCGTAAAAACCGGCAGTCGAAAATCATGTCCACACCGCGCGGTAAGCCGCGCTTGTAGGAAAACGAATGGACAGAAATTGCAAGCCGCTGCCCGGTATCTGGCGCGAACCATTTTTCGACTTCCGCCCGAAGTTCGTGGGGTGTCATCTCTGACGTATCCACCAGGATGTCGGCGCGCGCATGTATCGGTTTTAGTAAATCAATTTCGCGTTTGATGCCTTCCTCGGGCGATTCAGCGGGGGCCAAAGGATGCCGGCGACGCGTTTCTGAATATCGACGCTCCAAAACATCAGGTCGACAGTCGAGATAAAAAACTTCAACCTCTATTCCCGCAGTGTCCGTAAGCCGATCAATCACCTCTATTAACGCGGCGGTACTAAAGTCACGGTTGCGCACATCGATCCCAAGCGCAAGAGGGTGTGAGATTGGCGGACCATCCAGAAGCCGCGGAAGCAAGCTGAGAGGCAGGTTATCGATTGTTTCGTAACCAATATCCTCCAGCACATTAACTGCGGTGGAGCGTCCGGCACCTGATGGGCCGGTGACCAGAACGAGCCGTTGTCCGATTAATACAGGCGCTGTTTGTGTGTCTATCATTGTCAGGCGCTCCGCCCCGCTTTCAGATATTGCAGGATTGCTGCAGGGAAATATGGCGCCTCAGTTTTGTAAATCAACGGCAACCGGACACCCAGAATGCTGCAATCGCGCAATGGCGGCAACCGGTCCTTTTCGACAGGTTCCATATCAACTACGGCCACCAGAACGCTCTGAGTTGCATATTCGATAGAAAGTATCCCGAGGCCACGTGCCTCAATTTGCCCTGCAATAGCGGGCGGGGGGCTCGCAACCAATACCCCTTCCCGTTCTTGAATGAAGGTCTGATCATCGGAGACAAGCATTGCGCCATAAGCCACAAGCTGTAAGGCAAGTTCGGATTTGCCGCTTCCGGATTTGCCGGCAATCAGCAGGCCGCGTCCGCCCAACGTGACAGTTGTTGCATGAAGCGTCGTGTGTGAAGGGCGCAATTCGCCCGGCTTTGGTGACGGCCCGATTATGTGATCGGCCAAACCTCGGGCCCAACTAAATTGAAAGGCCCACCACGAACCGCGCACCCAGCGGCTCCGAGGTGATATCAGCATCTGTGGGACGAATATTTTCGGCCCAAATTACGCCACCATGCGCATCAACGATTTGTTTTGAAATCGCAAGTCCGAGACCGGAATTGTTGCCGAACTGCCCTGGGGGACGCTCGGAATAGAATCTGTTGAAAATCTTGTGCAACGCCTGATCCGGGATGCCAGGGCCAGTGTCTTCAACAACAACCAGGACACGGTTCTCACGACGGCGCGCCCAAACCCTAATTGCGTCGCCTTCTTCGCAAAAAGACATCGCATTCGTGATCAGGTTCACAAAAACCTGTGCCAATCGGGCCTCTAACCCTTGTATGACAATTGGCCCCGAAGGCAGATCCGAAATGAATTCGATCCCCTTGGACGACGCCTCCTGCCCCAGATACTCGGTCAGGTTCTTCAGCATTTTTAGCAAGTTGAAAGATTCTTCTTCTTCTTTCACTAGCTCACTGTCCAATCTGGACGCGTTTGAAATGTCACTTACAAGCCGGTCAAGCCGACGCACATCATGCTCAATAACATCCAGCAGTTTTACGCGATGGTCCTCTTTCTTCGCGACCCTTAACGTACCAACCGCCGAGCGAAGACTGGCCAAAGGGTTTTTGATTTCATGTGCGACGTCTGCTGCGAATTGCTCGTTCGCGTCGATACGATCATAGAGTGCAGCCACCATGCCGCGCAGCGCCCCGGACAGGCGGCCAATCTCGTCTGGTCGGGCCGTCAGATCAGGAATACGGACCCGACCAGGACTCATCTTACGCGCGTCTTTGTCACGTCCGAGTTCCGCAGCGGCAGCCAAGTCGGACAGCGGGTTCGCTATAGTGGACGCCAGCACAAGGCTAAGGCCTATTGAAACGAATATTGCGATTACAAACATCTGCAAGACTTGTTCGCGTTCACGCTTGACCAATTCGTCGATCTCACCTGCTGCGCTTGTAATTGAGACCACACCGACAACGTTGGTTCCCTGCACAATTGGTGTTGCCACAGAAAAAATAGTGCCGCCGTCTTTTTGACGGCCCGTCTTGATCTGAGCACCAATACTCACGGTATCCGCAACAAGTGCACGCGCCTGTCCTTCAATGTTGGGTTCTGGTCGAGCTGTATCTGCAGGCGTCAATACCGATGACACACCACGCCACGTCATATCAAGAAAATCGGTGATTAACGTACTGCTATCGTCCACTTGCAAATTGTCCAATGCAGGTGTTTCATTTCGCGGCTCACCCACTGTTGTCGCCACAAGAACCCCGGAAGGATTAAACACAAAAATTTCGACACCAGACGCCAGATCTATCCCGCGAAGCGTTTCTGCCGGATCCAGCAAATCATCCGAGACCAGATCAACGGGCGCATCTTCTGACAATTGCGCCTCAAATACATCTGCAATCAGTTCTGCTTCAGCAACTAAGCCGTTTTCCCGCTGCAGTACCAAACTGTCACGAAACGGGTTCAAAAACATTACGCCGGCGACCAGTAAAATGAGGGCCAGCAAATTGAACGTGATGATTTTGCGCGCCAAAGGAGACCGGTTCAGAGAAAGGAAACCGCGCCGCTCCCTGCTGGCGCGCATCTCGCTATCAACCGAACTGTCCATGCCAACCCAGTCCTCGCCCAGAACGACATCGCCTTTCTGTCCGGATTTTGGGTTGGATAAATCTATCTTAGAGGCCAGTGTCATTCTTCGTTGTATCTATAGCCAATGCCATAAAGGGTTTCGATTGCTGAAAACTCATCATCAACGGTTCGCATCTTTTTACGCAGTCGTTTGATGTGGCTGTCGATAGTCCGGTCATCAACATAAACCTGATCGTCATAGGCAACATCCATCAACTGATCACGGCTTTTGACGAAACCGGGGCGCTGCGCAAGGGATTGAAGAAGTAAAAACTCCGTCACAGTGAGCGAAACCTCACCACCCTTCCAACTGACCGAATGGCGCAATGGATCCATTGTTAGATCGCCGCGCTGAATAATCTTCTGATCTTCTTCAACAGCAACTTCATCATTGGCGATTGCTTCTTGTCGACGCAATAAGGCGCGAATACGCTCTACCAGCAAACGCTGTGAAAACGGCTTTTTCACATAATCGTCTGCGCCCATTCTGAGGCCAAGAACTTCATCAATCTCATCGTCTTTGGAGGTTAGAAAGATTACGGGCATAGCTGACTTTTGCCGCAATCTCTGAAGCAAATCCATGCCGTCCATACGCGGCATTTTTATATCTAACACGGCCATATCCGGCAGACGCTTATTAAATGCGTCTAACGCAGTTTGCCCATCGTTATATGTTTCTACTTCGAAACCTTCAGCCTCAAGTGTCATTGAGACGGAGGTCAGGATGTTTCTATCATCATCCACCAGCGCGATTTTCGACATGGGTGGTATCCTTATACTGCTCTGTTTGTCTATTTTTTGACATATTCTCCTGCTTCTGGCCTTTAGAATCAACAACTAACTGCGAATCACTTGTTTTGACCCCACCTATTTCACCTGAAAAAAGGTAACCAATGGCTAATATGTCTCACTAGGCACTATGATGGTTGCGCTAACCGATGTATGGTTGCGCTAATCTTCTGTTGGTTGCGCTAACTGTTCGAATGCGTCCTGTTCATTCCAAGAAACGTCATGTTAAGAGACGCTTATCAGACTAAGAGCGTCTGATCGGTGCAAAAGTGGCCCTTTGCGCCGGATTTGAACAGCAGTGATGCGCCGTCTGTGAGGCGGCCACGGGAGTGTTTAGATGACAGGACGGGTAAACCCCGCACACCGACTGGATGATCAGGGTATCAAAGGTCTGGGCAATGTCTACTACAACCTAATGGAGCCTGCCCTAGTCGAGGCAGCGCTGAAGCGCGGTGAAGGCACGCTTGGCAACGGTGGCACATTTCTTGTGACCACTGGCAAGCATACCGGGCGCTCACCCAAAGACAAATTTGTGGTTCGCACTGAAAGTGTCGAAGACACAATCTGGTGGGAAAACAATGCACCAATGGCACCCGATGCCTTTGATGTGCTTCAAAAAGACATTCTCGCCCATATGAAGGGTGGCGATTACTTCGTCCAAGACCTTTATGGCGGCGCTGATCCTGCGCATCGTTTAGACGTGCGGATGGTAACCGAGTTGGCCTGGCATGGTTTGTTTATTCGTCACTTGCTGCGCCGTCCGGACCGTGAAGAACTCGATACTTTTGTGCCAGAGTTCACCATCATCAATTGCCCTAGCTTCAAAGCTGATCCAAAACGTCATGGTTGTCGTTCGGAAACCGTGGTTGCGCTGAACTTCGACAAAAAGCTTATTCTGATCGGCGGAACCGAATACGCAGGCGAGAATAAAAAATCAGTTTTCAGCCTGTTAAACTACATCTTACCGGGCAAAGGCATTATGGCGATGCATTGCTCGGCAAACCATGCACCGGGCAATCCTGTTGATACCGCTATTTTCTTTGGGCTTTCAGGCACGGGCAAAACGACCCTTTCGGCAGATCCTTCGCGTGTATTGATCGGCGATGACGAACATGGCTGGTCAAACCGTGGCACCTTCAATTTTGAGGGCGGTTGCTATGCCAAGACGATCAACCTGTCGGCTGAAGCCGAGCCTGAAATCTACGCAACGACGCAAAAATTCGCCACGGTCATCGAAAATATGATCTATGACGAAGAAACCAAAGAACTTGATTTTTCAGACGATAGCCTGACCGCGAATATGCGCTGTGCATACCCTCTGAACTACATTTCGAACGCTTCGAAAAGCTCGCTCGGTGGACATCCAAAAAATATCATCATGCTGACTTGTGATGCTTTTGGTGTTCTGCCTCCGATCGCGCGTCTTACACCTGCACAGGCGATGTATCATTTCCTTTCAGGCTTTACGTCCAAGGTTGCTGGGACCGAACGTGGTGTTACGGAGCCTGAGCCGACATTCTCAACCTGCTTTGGTGCGCCATTCATGCCGCGCCGGCCAGAGGTTTATGGCAATTTGCTGCGTGAGAAAATCGCGAAGCATGGCGCGACGTGCTGGCTGGTTAATACTGGCTGGACAGGTGGTGCATATGGCACAGGCAGCCGGATGCCAATCAAAGCAACGCGTGCGCTGCTGACGGCGGCTCTTGACGGCACACTCGCAGAAGCCAAGTTCCGCAAAGATTCAAACTTTGGTTTTGAGGTTCCTGTTTCTATGCCTGGTGTTGCTGACATTCTGCTTGACCCGCGTCGCACATGGGACAACCCGGAATCTTATGACCGGCAGGCCAAGAAACTGGTCAATATGTTTGCTGAAAACTTTTCCCAGTACGAAGATTACATCGATGATGACGTGAAAGCCGTCGCTATCGGGTAGATTTCCCAAACTAAACGTATCAGAAACGGCCGCCCGTTACCGGGCGGCCGTTTTCGTTTCCCCTGGTGCTTCGAATACGCTTCGCAGCTAGCTCATAATTCCGCGCCGGATCAGGTTTAGCCCAGCAATAACAAGCACAAACAAAGTAGCACGTCGAAATTTCTCCTGATCAAGCCGATCCTGAACCTGAAAACCAAACCACAAACCTATGAACGCCGGAATCAGCATCGTCGTGGATAGTGGAACCGTTTCAACCGAAACAATCCCCGTACGTATATGCGCCAACATTAATGCTATTGCCCC
The DNA here is from genome assembly GCF_018457175.1 of Pseudohalocynthiibacter aestuariivivens. Classification (GTDB taxonomy): domain Bacteria; phylum Pseudomonadota; class Alphaproteobacteria; order Rhodobacterales; family Rhodobacteraceae; genus Pseudohalocynthiibacter; species Pseudohalocynthiibacter aestuariivivens. The sequence goes on along the minus strand of NZ_JAGFNU010000001.1, from coordinate 170,894 downwards.
AAGTCCGTAAATCACCCCCTGCACACGCACCTGTTCGCGCTTCGGCGCGTCTATCGCTGTCAGATAGGCAACTGTGGGTGGCCCCCAAACACCTGACAAGCCTCCGACAAAGCCAGCAACCGCGCCTACAATGGGTTCTGCCCTATCCCGCTGATCTGGCCGCAAATGTAGCCGCCAACCGATAAGTTGGGAAAACGCAAAAAGACTGATTGGAATTCCGATCAGCAGAAACAAAACCTGAGATGACAAAAACAAAACAAGCTGTGCGCTCAGCACGAGAAAGACAAACCCGACCAGCAAGAACTTTCGATACAGAATGATCGACTCCCAAGCCGCGCGCCATCCCTCGCGCAGCGCTTGCGCAGCATTGGTTAAAACCGTCGGGACAATCAAAATCGCAAGAGCGGCTTCAACCGAAAGAAACGATCCAATGCCGGAAATCATTATCGTCGGCATCCCAAAGCCGACAGCCCCTTTTACAAAGGCAGCTGCAAAGGTTACGCCGGCTGCCATTCCGATCGTCAACCAACTGAGCTCCGCAAATAGCTGACCCAAGAAATACTCCCGCCTTTTCTATGCTATACAATGGTTCACGCGGCGCCGCACCGTTTTTGGAAAGTCATTTTTATTCAAAATACATGGCAATCACGCATTTAAGTTGCGCTGCAGGTGCAAAAAGATTATTCCCGGCTTACCGCGATAAAGGAGCCCGGATATGCCCCATGATGGACAGGATATGAGCGACCCAGAGACAAATGGACCGGTTCTCTCCGACCTCCTGAAACTGACAAAACAGGCTATTTCCCCAGCAAATGAACTGTTTGAGACCTCCAAGACGGCTTTGCGCAACCTTGTTAGCGAAGATGGCCGTATCTCCGGCAAATTGATCGAAGAGCACCAGCATGCTGCACATGCATTGTCATGGATCGCAACATACGTCGAATCACTGACACAGATGCAAGCCTGGGCAGAACGGCTAAACACAGATGGTAAGTTCGGCGAGATGGAGCAGTTGATCCTGCAAATCGCTTTTGGCGAATACCTTTCGCAGCTTAAGGGCGGCATTCCGATGAGTCAGGGCGAAATTGCGCGCCTGCAGGATATCGGCCTGACAGGTGGAATTTTACAGGCGCCTGCTATCGCCACTCTCGCTCAATCGGGCAATTCGGCAGCGGCGCGCAGCCGGCTTGTTACGCTGATGCAAGACAATCATGGTCACGCGACCTTCGGCGCCTCTGGCCTGGATGACGAACTTGAAATGATACGCGAACAGTTTCGCCGCTTTGCCGATGAACGCGTCAGCCCAAATGCACATGACTGGCATCTGAACGACGAGCTGATCCCGATGGAGATCATTGAGGAACTGGCTGAAATGGGCGTCTTTGGCCTGACGATTCCGGAAAACCTTGGTGGTTTCGGTCTTTCCAAAGCGTCTATGGTTGTCGTCTCGGAAGAACTTTCCCGTGGCTACATTGGCGTTGGTTCGCTCGGCACCCGGAGCGAAATTGCAGCTGAACTGATCCTTTGTGGTGGAACAGACGAGCAGAAATCACACTGGCTGCCAAAAATTGCCAGTGCCGAAATTCTGCCAACTGCCGTCTTCACTGAACCGAACACAGGTTCCGATCTTGGCAGCCTGCGCACACGCGCCGTTCGGGAAGGTGACGAATACACCGTAACCGGCAACAAGACATGGATCACCCATGCAGCACGGACCCATGTGATGACCTTGCTTGCCCGCACAGACTCAAACACGACAGACTACAAAGGTCTGTCGATGTTCCTTGCAGAAAAAACGCCGGGAACCGATGCAGAGCCATTTCCAACCCCCGGCATGACCGGCGGTGAGATTGACGTGCTCGGCTACCGTGGCATGAAAGAGTATGAGCTTGGGTTCGACGGCTTCAAGGTAAAGGCAGAAAACCTGCTTGGGGGTGTTGAAGGCCAAGGCTTCAAACAGCTTATGCAAACATTCGAATCCGCTCGTATTCAGACAGCAGCGCGTGCCATAGGCGTTGCACAAAACGCGCTTGAAGTCGGGATGCAATACGCGATCGACCGCAACCAATTTGGCAAATCACTGATCAACTTCCCACGTGTTGCTGGCAAGCTTGCGATGATGGCTGTTGAAATCATGGTTGCGCGGCAATTGACCTATCATTCCGCCTGGCAGAAAGACCATGACAAACGTTGTGACCTTGAAGCCGGGATGGCCAAGCTACTCGGCGCACGTGTTGCGTGGGCGGCGGCGGACAATGCATTGCAAATTCACGGTGGAAACGGTTTCGCGCTGGAGTACCAGATCAGCCGTATTTTGTGTGACGCGCGCATCCTCAACATCTTCGAAGGGGCGGCAGAAATTCAGGCGCAGGTGATTGCGCGGCGCCTGCTCGGGTAAACTTAGCAGCACGGCCTTCCGCACGAATGCCGCACCCAGTTTTCAGACGAATTGGTCTATGCACAATTTGCGCTTAGGTTTACTGTGAAAATGTTTCTGACATAAACAGGCAGACACCTTATGCGTGCTTTTATCCTGATGATCCCTCTGTTGCTATTTGACGCTTGCCAAGAGGATGAATCCATTTCTGGCTACGTTAGCTCCGAATCCACGTGGGTACTTTCCGAACTTGATGGCGCACCCTTTTCCTCAAGTGCCACAATATCCTTTCCCGAACCAGGGCGGGTAGAAGGGCAAGCACCCTGCAATCGGTACTTCGGAAATCAGCAGGCACCTTACCCGTGGATCGCCCTTTCCGAGATTGGCGCCACCAAAATGGCCTGTTCCGATTTACCTGCAGAAGCCGAATTTCTAAAAGCGCTTGAGGAAATGACATTGGTCGAGGTTTCTGGCGAAACGCTGATTATGTCAAATGACGCAGGACGCGAAATGGTTTTTAGGCTGGCTCAACCCTGACGCGCCAGAAGATCAACAAGGCGCTGTCGTGCAGCTGGCAGTGGCTTGTTCCCAAGCGAGGGCGCAACCCAGTTTCCAAGGAAAAAACCCGTCGTGCGAAGCCCTTGGGTTATATCCGCATCTGTCACTGGCCCCTGGCCCAGCAAACACATAGGCAATGGCAACAGCTTGCTGGCCCATTCGCCCGCACCGTCACGGCTGACTGCACGCCCGGTTTTTGGCGAAACATATGCCAGATCTTCACGCGTTCCTGTCACGGCGCACCGGGTTAAGTCGAGACCAAACCCCAATTCTTCAAGAAGGTTTGTTTCCCAACGCAGGTAGGCTAGCGGCCAGGCATCCGTCCGCTCGAGCAAATCCAACAGGGTTACCGACCTTTGGTAGAGTCCTATATGTGCCTCGCGTTCCGGCAGTACAAAACCGAGAAGCGCACAGATTGCATTCAGACCTGCCAGCGCAAGGCGGTCCGCCATAACACCTGCACGGCTTCGCAAAGGTTCAACCGTATAGCTGCCCAGATGATCTTCCAAACGGGCACGCCACGTCACATCAAGCTGTGCTCCAGGTTGCAGAACAGGCGCGATTTTGCGGCTGGTGCCACCTCGCACCACGCCTGCATGCCGGCCATGTTCTGCCGTAAATACTTCAATGATTGCAGAGGTTTCCCCGTGTCGTCGGACACTAAGCAATACCCCCTCGTCGCGCCAATCCATATTAGGGAGAGTACCTTTGTCTCACACCTATGCAAGCCGTTTCAGGCGTGCCTCAAGCCTTGAGCCCCGGTTCATCCAAGAGGTGACGCCCCTGGCGGTCTTCGACTTCCACGACCCAGAGATCAGGGTCAAAGGAACGTTGCTTGGTTATCGCGAGGTCAACCTCTTGCTCAACGCCTTGGGAAAGAACCATCCATGCGCGTTCACCTGTCATCAAGTCAAATGAGCGTTGATAGACAACCGCACAACCGTCCAGCGTGTTCAGTTTGATCAGCACCGCCCCGGCCGTCACATCACCCTTGGATGTTACAAATGCCGGTATATCCGTCAATGCAAGCCTGCGCAGATAGGCGTGCACCCAAAACTCTGCGGTCAGGCGCGTCATGAATTCCCGTCTTTGAAATCGAGGCCCATTTCCGAGTAACGTTCGGATTCTTCAAGCCAATTTGGGCGTACTTTCACTTGAAGGAACAGATGCACCCTACGCCCCAGAAACTCTTCCAGTTCTTCACGTGCAGCTTTACCAACCGCTTTGATCGTTTCGCCCTTGTTACCAAGTACAATGCCTTTATGTCCGTCACGTGCCACGTAGATCAACTGGTCAATCCGGGCAGAGCCATCTTCGCGTTCTTCCCAGTTTTCGGTTTCAACGGTCAGTTGGTAAGGCAGTTCCTGATGAAGGCGCAGTGTCAGTTTCTCGCGTGTCATTTCCGCCGCGATCATGCGCATTGGTAAATCAGCAATCTGATCTTCTGGGTAAAGCCATGGACCTTCTGGCAAACGCTCGGCAAGCCAGTCCCGCAAATCATCGACTCCATGACCCTTTTCAGCAGAGATCATAAAGGTGTCTTCAAACGGATAGGCGTCATTCATCTTTTCAGTCAGTGCCAACAAGGCCTCAGATTTCACCCGATCAATCTTGTTGATAGCAAGCGCTACTCTCTGTCTGTCGTTCTGCCGTTCTCTCAGCTTTTCTAGAATCGCTTGGACACCCTCGGTCATACCGCGATTAGCCTCGATAAGCAGCACCACGATATCCGCATCCGCAGCACCGCCCCAGGCTGCCGCAACCATTGCACGGTCTAGCCGGCGGCGTGGAGGGAACATGCCCGGTGTATCCACGAACACGATCTGAGAGTCTCCTTCAATCGCCACCCCACGAATACGCGCACGCGTGGTTTGCACTTTATGCGTCACTATCGAAACTTTTGCCCCAACCATCCGGTTAAGCAGCGTCGATTTACCCGCATTGGGTTCGCCGATAAGGGCGACAAAGCCCGCACGCGTTTTGGTCATGATTTGCCTTCCAATCGCGCTAAAAGCGCCTGTGCCGCCATTTGTTCGGCCTGTCTTTTCGATCCGGCGGTCGCTGTTTCTGACTCGCCGCTTGCCAGTTGAACCTTGATCGTGAAAACCGGTGCGTGGTCGGGGCCTTCGCGGCGTAATTCATCATAGGTTGGCGGCGTCTGTTTCCGGGCCTGCGCCCATTCCTGCAATGCCGTTTTGGCATCACGTGCATCTGCTTTTACAGTGCTGACACGCTTTCCCCAAATCTGAAGAACCGTGTTGCGGGCTGGCTCAAAGCCGCCATCAAGATATATCGCCGCAATCACCGCTTCCATCGCATCGGCAAGCAATGCCTCTTTGCGTCGCCCACCTGACAACATTTCTGAGCGACCAAGTTTAAGCACGGTGCCAAGGTCAACCTGACGTGCAACATCGGCCAGTGCTTCTTTGCGCACGAGTGCGTTAAAACGCGGTGCAAGCTGACCTTCACTAGCAGATCTGTCAGCAAAAAGCAGCGCCTCTGCCATTACGAGTCCAAGCACCCGGTCGCCAAGAAATTCCAAGCGCTGGTTGTCATCCCTCGTCTCCGAAGACATCGAAGAATGCGTCACCGCGCGAACCAACAACTCTGGCTCGGAAAACTGGTAGCCAATCCGGCCTTCAAAGGCCTTTAATTCCGTCGAAAGCTTCACTCTATCGCCTTGAAAAAACGGTCACTGCGCCACGTCCAAAAGTAAAATAAGGACCGACCAGCAGATGAAAACATGACGCGGTCAGCACGGCCAATAAGGTTTTCGAACGGAACAAAACCAACACCGCCAACCGTCGGTGAGACCCGGCTATCAGTAGAGTTATCCCGGTTGTCTCCCATAAAGAAGAAATGACCCTCCGGCACCGTAAAGACGGGCGTGTTGTCGGTCCGAGAGTCACTAACATTCAGAATGTTATGCGTTAATCCGCCAGGCAGAGTTTCGGCGGTACGTTCTTTCACACACACCTCACCGCGACGGACTGGCTGGTTCTGGCAAATGGGAAAACCGCGGTTTGGGCCCTGAGGTTCGAATATCTCTTCAAATTGCCCTGCCGGTTCCAGTTGGACCGGGGTTCCATTCAGTTTCAGCACCCCATCCGTGACCTGAATTTTGTCGCCTGGCAAACCGATCAGCCGTTTAATGAAATCCTGACCATTGACCGGGTGGTGAAACACCACGACATCACCCCGCTCTGGGTCACCTCCAAAAATACGACCGGAAAAAGGGCAGGCGGAAAAAGGGCAGGAATACTGAGAATACCCATAGGCCATTTTGTTCACGAACAGAAAATCACCTATCAGCAAAGTATCTTTCATAGACCCTGATGGAATCCAGAATGGCTGAAAAAACAATGTGCGAAACAAGCCCGCAATTAGCAGCGCGTAGACCACTGTTTTGATGGTCTCAAGCAAGCCATCGCCTTTTTTTGCCTCAGTGGTCATGTATTCGCGTCCTGTATGTTGATTTTTGTCCTTGCGCTACATGAGGTGCCGACAGCGGGGAGTCAAGTTTACGCATTGCTCGGCGAAACTGGCAGCGCCTCTATGACCACAAATGCCTGTGCCCAGGGATGATCGTCAGTGAGTGTTACATGAATTGTCGCTTGATGTCCTGCCGGTGTCATTTCCGCCAGTCGTTCAGCCGCCCAGCCCGTAACATGCATCACGGGCTGACCCGACTTCAGATTGGAAACTGACATGTCGCGCCAGGCAATTCCCATCGCGAGCCCTGTTCCAAGCGCTTTGGAACAGGCTTCCTTTGCGGCCCAGCGCTTGGCGTAGGTGCCAGCTGTGTCTTTGCGCCGCTCTGCTTTTTGCTGCTCTATCTCTGTGAAAACGCGGTTCTTGAACCTGTCACCAAAACGGTCCAGCGTACCTTGTATCCGTTCGATATTTGCCAGATCGGTACCAATACCAAGGATCATGGTATCAAAACTCCAGAACGGCAGTGCCAAGCTTGTCACCAGCTTCCACCAATTGATGCGCTGCAACTGCATCGTCCAATCTGCCAGCAGCTACGGGTGCGTGCAATAGGGCACTTTTCTCCAGCCACTTAGTTATCTGTGCTTCACCTTTGCGTCTCACTTCGGGATCCAGAAGATAAACTATCAGCATTCTCAGCACAGAATTCTTGAACATGAATGGGTAAAAATCGAGAACAGGCCGCATGACACTTGCGGACGCATAGGTTGCAATGACACCCCTTTGCTTCAGAATGGCAAGTGAAGTGGCCTGGTTCGCGCCAAAATCCACGTCGACGATACGATCAACGCCAACTCCGTCAGTTAAGCTCATCACGGCTTCGGCAACATCATTTTCGCGGTAGTTGATCCATTCATCAGCTGTAGAATGCGCGGCTTTTTCCAGTGAGGAGACGGTGGTGATGACGCGCGCGCCTCCTAGCTTCGCCATCTGGCAGGCGTAGCGTCCAACTGTACCTGCACCGCCTGTCACGAGAACAGTTTTACCCTCGACCGATCCGTCTGCGAAGACCGAGTACCAGGCGGTCATTGCGGGTATGCCTAAGCAGGCGCCTTCAGCAAAGCTGGTTGTTTTAGGTAGGTAAACAGCATGATCTGCCGGGATGGAGATAAGTTCTGCGGCTGTGCCATAGGCGCGCTTCCATTGTCCGTTCCAAATCCAGACACGTTGACCAATCCGGTCGGTGTCAACACCCGCGCCGACGGCTTCGATAACGCCAGCACCATCAGAATGAGGAACAACTTTGGGAAATTCCATAATGGCGCCGGGACGCGCACCAGCCCGAAGTTTAACGTCAGAGGGGTTTACACCAGAGGCGTGTAAGCGCACCAAAACTTCGCCAGTATTTGGGGTTGGGTCAGGTAAGCTACCGATCGTGAGAACGCCTGTAGCCGCGCCAAATTTTTCGTACCAGACAGCTTTCATAATGCTCCCGCTCTGCTCAATCTTGCGCCCGTGCTTCATCCATCAGGCGTCGCATTTCCAACACCGCTGGCGTCAGACCACGAAAGATAGCTTCGCCAATCAGGAAATGCCCGATGTTAAGCTCCATAACCTCCGGAAAAGCCGCGACAGGCTTTACAGTGTCATATGTAATCCCGTGTCCCACATGCACCTCTAGCCCAAGCGAGTGGGCAAAACTGGACATGTCGCGCAGTTTCTCAAGCTCTTTGTCCCTTTCGTCAAAACGACCTTCAACATGCGCGTCACAGTAAGCCCCGGCGTGAAGTTCTATCACCTCTGCACCTATGCGATTAGCCGCTTCAATTTGCGCTGGCTCAGCTGCAATAAAGATAGAAACGCGGCTGCCTGCCTCGCGCAATGGGGCGATGAAATGCGCCAGCCTGTTTTCCTCGCGTGCAACTTCAAGGCCACCTTCGGTTGTCCGCTCTTCGCGCTTTTCCGGAACGATGCAGACCGCATGAGGTTTATGACGCAATGCAATAGCCTGCATTTCATCCGTTGCCGCCATTTCGAAGTTAAGTGGAACTGACAGAATTTCCATCAGCCCTTCGATATCTGCATCTGAAATATGACGCCGATCTTCACGCAGATGCGCGGTAATACCATCTGCCCCAGCTTCTTCTGCAATGCGGGCCGCCCTTAGCGGATCCGGGTAGTCCCCGCCGCGTGCATTTCGCACGGTCGCCACGTGATCAATATTTACCCCAAGCCGCAGCTTGCCTAAAGGCGTGACACTCATCAGTAATATCCTTTGTTGTCTTTCAGAACAGACGCTACCGCTTCGACCTAGTTTCGTCAGCCTTCTTCAATGCTTTTTTACGCAACTCTTCGAGTTTTTTCTTCAACCTGCCTTTTCGGCGGTTCTTATATACAGTTATGACCGGGACAGACAGGTAGTAAGCAATTGTTCCGGCAATGACCCCCGGCGCCAAGCCACCGACCAAGTAAGGCAAGTATACTTCGGAATAGAACTCGCTCAGGTTTGACCAATCAGCACCTTTGTCCGTGAACAACGCAAAAAAATTGTCCTTAAAATCAGCGCCCGCTGCGATAAATTTTGCGACAAGCGTTGCGTTTGCTGATTCTTCAAAAGTTGTTCCCAACATGAAATGGCCAAGGCTAAGACTAAGCGCGCCAATAATTGGGAAGGTGACGGGATTGCCGAAAAATGTTGCCAGCAAAGCGGCAAAGATATTTCCCCTCATAAGCTTGGCTACAATAACCGCCCAAAAGAAATGGAACCCGAAGAAAGGCGTAAAACAAACCGCAACACCCGCAAAAATGCCACGCGCGATCCTGTCAGGCGGGTCAGGCAAACGGTGCATACGGTGTTTGACATATCTGTACGCACGCGCCCATCCGCCTCGCGGATAGAAAAAGTCGGTCACAATCTGCCAGATTGGCCGTTTGTCGCGTCGCTTAAAGACCAACAGTTATGTCCTTTTGTGGGTCTGTGTTTCAGGGCTTACGGTTCGGGTCTCGGTATCGCTCCAGAGAAGCGACATCACTGTCAGCCTCAAGAGCCGTCATGACAGTATGCAGGTGCTCCGCATCCCTCAAGTCAACATCAATCAAAAGCCTGTAAAAGTCCGGCTTGCGGTCCGCAAAATGTAAATCGGAGATATTGGCCTTCTGCTCACCAATCAATGTGCAAATTCGTCCCAGTATGCCCGCATCATTGCTGATCGTGATACTAAGTGTGACAGAGTGCACAGCCGGGTGGCGACCACTGTGCCAGTGCAGATCGACCCATCGGCCCGGTTGCTCTTCAAAATCCGAAAGAACCGGGCAGTCGATTGCGTGCACCACAACACCTTGCCCACGATATGCAATTCCGACGATACGCTCGCCAGGAACCGGTTGGCAGCATTCCGCCCGCGTGAAAGACTGACCTTGGGACAGTCCAACAACTGCGCGGCTCGCATCAATCTCGTCGCCGCTTGTTGAGGCTAGTTCAGGGTAAAGAATTTCAACCACGTCGCGCGCTGTCAGTTCGGCGCTGCCAAGCCTTGCGAGAACCTCTGCGGCATCTACCAAACCAAGATGCTTTGCCACAATCCCAAGCGCTTTGTCTGTGGACTTCTTTCCGATATGCTCAAATGCCACGCGGGCCAGCTCGCGGCCAAGCTTGATGAAACGATCCCGGTCTTCCTCGCGCAAAGACTTGCGGATCGCCGCTTTTGCCTTACCTGTCGCAACGATATCAATCCATGTGGCCTGCGGGCGTTGACCTTCGGCTGTCATAATCTCAACCGATTGCCCGTTCTTAACCCTGGTCCACAAAGGAACGCGGATTCCATCGACCTTCGCGCCAACGCAGCTTTCGCCAATTCGAGTGTGGATTGCATAGGCAAAATCAAGCGGTGTCGCGCCGCGTGGAAGTTTCACAACTTCGCCCTTCGGTGTGAAACAGAACACCTGGTCTGAGTACATCTCCATTTTGACGTGTTCCAAAAACTCGTCGTGGTCTTCAGCCGATTCAAATCGCTCCGTCAAACCCGCGATCCATTTCGCGGGGTCGACGGCAAACGGATTTTCAGATTGAACCCCATCACGATAGGACCAATGCGCAGCAACGCCGGCTTCCGCAACATCATTCATCTGCCCGGTGCGGATCTGCACTTCGACACGTTTACCATCGCGACCCGAAACAGTTGTGTGGATAGAACGATATCCGTTTGATTTAGGTTGGCTGATATAGTCTTTGAATCTTCCCGGAACAGACCGCCAACGCTGATGAATCGCACCTAGCACACGATAACAATCTGCTTCGTTCTCGGTTATCACGCGGAAACCGTAAATATCCGATAGCCGTGAAAACCCCTGGTCTTTCTCCTGCATCTTGCGCCAGATCGAATAGGGTTTTTTCGCACGGCCAAAAACTTCGGCTTTAATCGTTTGCTTTTCCAACTCGTGACGAATGTCATTGGTGATCTTCAGAATGACATCGCCGCTTTCTTTCTGCAGCGTTATGAACCGGCGCATGATCGATTTACGGCCATCCGGATTGAGGACAGAAAAGGCAAGATCTTCCAGTTCGTCGCGCATCCACTGCATACCCATGCGGCCAGCAAGTGGTGCAAAAATATCCATGGTTTCGCGGGCCTTTTGCGCCTGCTTTTCCACACGCATGGATTTAATGGTGCGCATATTATGAAGCCGGTCAGCAAGCTTCACGAGGATGACTCGCATGTCTTTGGACATAGCCATGAACAGCTTGCGAAAATTCTCGGCCTGTTTCGTTTCCGACGACGAAAGCTGCAAGTTGGTCAGTTTGGTAACGCCATCGACGAGCTCAGCAATTTCCGTGCCGAACTTTTCCGCCACTTCGCTGTAGGTGGATTTAGTGTCTTCAATGGTATCGTGCAGCAGCGCAGTAATTATCGTTGCGTCATCAAGCTGCTGCTCCGTTAAAATGGCAGCAACAGCAACGGGATGCGTGAAGTACGGTTCTCCCGAATGACGAAACTGACCCTCATGCATTGCCTCGCCATAGGCAAAGGCATCGCGGATCAGTTGCTGATTTGTTTTCGGATTGTAATTGCGGACCAGTTGGATCAGGTCGTCGACAGTGATCATCCGGTCCGCACCTTTAGTCTGGGCTGTTTCTGCCCTTACTGTTGCCCCTGTGCTTCCATCAAAGCGCGTAGCAATTTTTCTTCTGACATATCGTTATCGGCTGGCTTGTCAGCCTCAGCACCCATAAGAAGCGCCATTGCGTCTTCTTCTGGTTCATCAACTTCGATCTGAGTCTGGTTGCTTTCAATAAGACGCTCACGCAGTTCTTCCGCGGACTGAGTCTCGTCAGCAATTTCCCGCAGGGAAACAACAGGATTTTTGTCGTTGTCACGCGGCACAGTCAATGCTGCACCTGCCGCGATTTCGCGGGCGCGGTGCGAAGCAAGCATTACAAGCTCGAACCGGTTTGGAACTTTATCTACGCAGTCTTCAACCGTAACGCGGGCCATCGGCGACTCCAATTCATATCGGATGGTTAGAAACCGACTATTTATGCTTATCCCACACGCTTGACAACCCCGATTCCCCAAGGATTACAGCGGAACAACACCCATTTTTGCGGATGAGGGCAATTCTTCCAGCATCTCTCGTACTGTTTGCCCTAAAACCGGGTGTTTCCAGTCAGGTGCGATATCAGCCAACGGAAGTAAAACAAACGCCCGATCCTGCATTCTGGGATGCGGAAGTACAAGCTGGTCTGGGGCCCTGAGTTTTTGATGCTCCACCTCTAAGGCGCGCCAGCATTCATAGGTCGCCACGTCCGGCAGAACCTGATCTCCATATGACAATAAATCAAGATCAAGTGAGCGCACCCCCCAGCGTTGGATTCTTTCGCGCCCAAAGTCGGCTTCAATTTTGTGCAGATGTGCCAAAAGTTGCGTCGGGGGCAGAGTTGTCGACAGAGTTACCGCTGCATTAACATAGTCAGGGCCGGCACCCGCCGGAAAACAAGGAGTTTTATAAAATTTGCTGGTCTTACGAATTATGACATCATTCATTTCAAGCTCTGCCAAAGCGCGCTTCACCCGCTCTAAAAGCAGGCGAATATCTGCCAAATCATTCGCACCTATCGCAACATGTGACAAAGTTTCGTGATTAAGTTGATCCAAGGGTTGCGACATTCCAGAATTTCCCTAGGTTACGACAGGTTTCGTCTATTTTTAGTATACACTCGCTTACCCACTCACTCACTCACTCACTCACTCACGTAACGCAAGACGAATACCTTACGATTGGAAGGGAATTTTATGTTTTACAAGGACGAACGGCTCGCGCTGTTCATTGATGGCTCGAATCTTTACGCGGCTGCAAAGTCTCTCGGGTTCGACATTGACTATAAACTTCTGCGGCAAGAATTTATGCGCCGTGGCAAACTACTCCGCGCATTTTACTATACGGCTCTGCTAGAGAATGACGAGTATTCACCTATTCGTCCGTTGGTCGACTGGCTGCATTACAACGGTTTCTCCATGGTTACAAAACCTGCCAAGGAATACACCGACGCGATGGGGCGCCGTAAAGTTAAGGGCAATATGGACATCGAACTTGCCGTCGATGCAATGGAACTGGCGCCTTACGTAGACCACATGGTCTTGTTTTCCGGCGACGGCGATTTCCGACCATTGATTGAGAGCTTGCAACGCAAAGGTGTGCGCGTATCTATCGTATCCACAATCAGATCAAATCCACCAATGATCTCGGACGAACTGCGTCGCCAGGCCGATAATTTCATCGAACTTCAGGAACTGAAGGACGTGATTGGCCGCCCTCCCCGCGAGCCCTATGGCGATGATGATCTCGCTTCCAGCGAAGACTAAGTGAATTTGACCAGGGCGAGTTTCGCCCCGGTCGCCTAATCCAACGCACTTTTTGTGATTTGATTGTGTCGCTCGATTATCTGATCCGGCCAGCGGCTTTTGATGAAGGCCAGAACCGCTAGAATTTCTTCGTCGGACAAAATCTCACTGTATCCCTGCATATCGCTTTTGTATGTACCACCGACCATAGCGGCGGTTCCGAACTTTGTTATCTGAAACAGAATCGGATCAGGATGGTGCCACGTATGACCGGTTTCGTCGTGGGGCGGGGCTGGCAGCCGTCCATTCGCCAGCGGTCTGCGCCAGTCCCCAGCGCCTTCCAATTCTTCACCATGACAGGAAGCACATTGCGCCGAATATATCTCGGCACCTCGTGCGACTTCGGTCGTTTCCCAATACGGAATAAGCCCATCTTGCGCTTTTAAAGGTTGCCAAAACGTCGCTGCACCTACAGCCACTATCGCAGTCACGAGGAATCCCAATGCGTATTTTTGTTTCATAGAGCGTTTCGCAATCTGTCGGTATTCAGCTTCGACACCTCGCTACAACTTCCAGCAAGCGGAAGGTCAAGCGGCAAAACCGGAAATTTCGTGCTCGGGTGAACTCCACCGTGGACCTCACCCCATTTGTCACGTTAGACCACTCTAAACGAACGAACAGGTTTTAGTATGCCCAAGCCACCGCTCACTCTTTATCTGGCCGCACCGCGCGGGTTTTGTGCCGGAGTTGTGCGTGCCATAAAAGTCGTAGAGCTTGCACTCGAAAAATGGGGCGCACCCGTCTACGTGCGCCATGAAATTGTGCACAACAAATTTGTCGTTGACGGGCTGCGTGCAAAAGGTGCGGTTTTTGTCGAAGAGCTTGACGATTGTCCAACTGATCGGCCTGTCATCTTTTCCGCCCACGGTGTACCCAAAGCGGTGCCAAGGGCAGCCGAAAAGCGCGAAATGATTTTTGTGGACGCCACCTGCCCACTGGTCAGCAAAGTGCATATCGAGGCTGAACGGCATTTCGCGAATGGTCTTCAAATGGTGATGATAGGTCATGAAGGGCACCCGGAAACCGTTGGCACAATGGGACAATTGCCAGAAGGTGAAGTTCTGCTTGTTGAAACTGCGGAAGATGTAGCGTCACTTGTTGTTCGCGAACCCGAACAATTGGCCTACATCACCCAAACAACGCTTTCAATTGATGATACTGCCGGAATTGTCGATGCACTGAAGGCACGTTTCCCAACCATCATTGGTCCCCATAAAGAAGACATTTGCTATGCCACAACAAACCGGCAGTACGCAGTAAAAGAAATGGCACCCAAGTCAGACGCCATTCTGGTGATAGGCGCTCCCAATTCGTCCAATTCCAAACGCCTTGTCGAAGTGGGCGCCGCCGCAGGTTGCACCTATTCGCAACTGGTTCAGCGTGCCCGTGACATTGATTGGCGGGCGCTCGACGGCATTCGCACTATTGGTCTAACCGCAGGGGCCTCTGCACCAGAAGTACTTGTGGATGAGGTGATTGATGCCTTCCGGGAAAGATATGAGGTTACTGTGGAATTGATAAAAACGGCTGAAGAAAACGTTGAATTCAAAGTCCCTCGCATAATGCGCGAAGCAACATGAGCAAAGATAGTGAAACAATCGCTGTCTATGACAGCCGCGCTGCAGACTATGCCGCAATGACCCCGTCTGGCGCGGAAAACATGCAACTCAATCGGTTCATCGCAGCATTGAACAAGGGCGATAATGTGCTTGATCTGGGCTGCGGCCCCGGTGCTGCTGCTGCCAGAATGCGCGACGCAGGACTATCCGTTATTGCAATGGATGCCTCGCCTGCCATGGTTAAACTCGCAAAAGAGCAATTCGACCTTACTGTAAAACAAGCCACTTTCGACGAGATCGAGGGGTTACACATCTACGATGGTATCTGGGCCAGCTTCAGCCTGCTGCACGCCAAGAAATCCGATTTTCCGCGTTATCTGTCGGCGCTACATCGCAGCCTTCGTCCAAATGGACATTTTTACATCGGCATGAAGCTTGGCACTGGGGAGCACCGTGATGATATTGGCCGTTTTTACGCCTATTACAGTGAAGATGAGCTAACTTCACATCTTGAAAAAGCTGGTTTTAAGACCGAAGACCGAAGTCTCAGTAGCGGTGTTGGGCTTGACGGTAAAGATGCGCCCTGGATCATGATCTCCGCCCATGCCTGATCTTTTTGCCTACACTGACGGAGCCTGCTCTGGCAATCCAGGACCCGGTGGGTGGGGTGCGTTGTTGATCGCACGTGAGGGTGAGACAATTCTGAAAACCCGCGAACTCAAAGGTGGTGAAGCCGACACCACTAATAACAGAATGGAGCTATTGGCTGCGATTCATGCACTCGAAGCTCTCGGTCGCCCCTCAACGCTGACCATCGTTACGGATAGCGCATACGTAAGAAATGGCGTGACCAGCTGGATTCATGGTTGGAAGAAAAACGGTTGGCGGACCTCGAACAAAAAGCCTGTCAAAAATGTTGAGCTTTGGCAAAGGCTGGAAGAAGCGACAATGCGTCATAAAGTGACTTGGGAATGGGTCAAAGGCCATGCAGGGCATCCGGAAAACGAACGTGCTGATGAATTGGCCCGCGCAGGGATGGAACCCTTTAAGCCCAAAAAAAAGAAAGACGGTTAAAATTCGTTACTTTGGCCAGTACCGCTGCCACAACCAGATCAGAGCCATCGCACCCAGTACCGCGCCAACAAACCCTGCGGCCCATCCCATAACCGCGAGTGAAGTGCGCAGCAACACGCCACCGACTAACGCCCCCAGAACGCCAACCGAAACGGTTGTAATGACATCTGCTTCAATTTTCATCAACCGTGTAGCCAGAAACCCGGCTGCGGCACCAACAATGAACAATGCAATAAATCCCATGCCACTGAATATGGGTGAATTCGAACAAATGTGAAGCCCATTCCACGCAAAGCACTTAAAGAAATGCGCCGCAGGTGTTCAATACGAATAGTTAGCTAAGCCTGGCTGGCAAATCGAAACCGCGAAGAAACTCTTCTGCTTCCATTGCGCGTTTGCCTTGCCTCTGTGCTTTCAGCACCTCGACAGCGCCTTTACCACAAGCGATCCGCAATCCACCCAGCACTTCGCCCGGCGCACCCATACCAGCAACCAAACGGCTTTGAAGCAGCTTCACCCGCTCCCCCGCAACATCACACCATGCCCCCGGAAACGGTGAAAGGCCGCGTATTTTACGGTCAACTTCTTCCGAGGACGCTGTCCAATCAATCCGCGCCTCTGCTTTTTCAATCTTCTCTGCGTAGCTCACGCCGCTGGGCGGTTGTGGTGCCCGAGGCAATTCTTCCAATCGTTCCAACGCGTCACATATCAGGCGTGCGCCCATTTCAGACAAGCGGTCAAGTAGCATCCCGGCGGTCTCTTCTTTGCCAATTAGCGTCGCCTCACGCAAAACCACATCTCCCGTGTCCAGCCCTGCATCCATCTGCATGATGCAAACACCCGTTTCTATATCTCCAGCCATGATTGCGCGATGTATTGGGGCAGCACCCCGCCAACGCGGCAGCAGCGACGCGTGAATGTTCAGGCACCCCTGAACAGGCGCGTCTAGTATTGCCTGCGGCAGGATCAGCCCATAAGCCACAACAACAGCAACATCTGCGTCAAGTGCTGCGAACTCTGCCTGCTCTTCTGCCCCTTTCAAACTAACCGGACACCGAACTTGAAGACCAAGTTCTTCGGCCTTGGCCTGTACCGGAGACGGGCGTTTCCTCTTACCACGGCCAGCCGGGCGCGGTGGCTGTGAATAAACGCAAACAACCTCGTGTCCCGCTGAAACCAATGCTTCTAATACAGGCACAGAAAACTCAGGCGTTCCCATGAAAACCACTTTCATGAGCGTTTCCTTAGCTTCTCTGCCTTCTTCAACAGCATGTTGCGTTTCACTAGCGAAAGCCGGTCAAAATACATTTTGCCTTCCAGATGATCGATCTGATGCTGAACGGAAGTTGCCCAGACACCTACAAAGTCCCTGCGCTCAACAACGCCGTCTTCATTCAGAAACCGAACTGTCACCGCGCGCGGCCGTTCCACTTTTGCCGAAACGCCGGGCAGGTTCGGACTTCCTTCTTCATGCTCGCGAGGCGCAACAGAGCTATGAAGTATCACCGGGTTCGCCATTTTTACGACTTGTCCGCGTTCGTTAGAGCAATCGACAACAGCCAACCGCTTCATCATACCAATCTGCGGCGCTGCAAGTCCGAGACCCGGCATCGCCTCCATCGTGTCAACCATGTCAGCCCAGATTGCACGTATGTCGTCGGTAATTTTCTCAACCCGTGCGGCTGCCGTTTTCAACCGCTTGTCAGGCCAGGGAACAAAGGGACGAACGCTCATTCACGCGCCCGTTCACGTTTTACCTTGACCATTCTGCGTGTAATCATCTGGCGCTTCAGCGGCTTAAGGTAATCGATAAACAGCTTACCGTCTAAATGGTCAATCTCGTGTTGAACGCATGTGGCCCACAGTTTATCGAATGTTGCTTCATGCTGAGCCCCCTCGATGTCCGTCCACTGAACAGTCACTTCTGCGGGCCTTTCGACCTCGGCGTATTGTTCCGGGATAGACAGGCAGCCTTCCTCATAGACGTTCTTTTCCTCAGATTCCCAGACGACCTTTGGATTGAACAGCACCATCGGTTGGGGCGCAGCGCCTTCTTCTTTAACACAGTCAAGCACGATCAGACGTTTCAGTACGCCAACCTGCGGCGCGGCAAGACCAACACCCGGCGCATCATACATGGTATCAAGCATATCGCTCGCGAGCTTTTTAAGCTCGTCGTTCACGACGTCGACAGAACGCGACACCTTCTTAAGGCGCGGCTCTGGATAAATCAGGATCGGTCTAACAGTCATAAGTGTGATTTAGGATAACATCGGCCTGCGTGCAACGCCTCTTGCGCTTGGCGCTTAAGTGACTAGCTTGTCGTCGATTCTACAGGAGGCACACATGAGCTTTGACGAAATCATCGACCGGCGCGGTCACCTGTCCGGTAAATGGGACATGATGGAAAAAATCTATGGCGTCGCTGCGGATGAAGGTTTGGCAATGTGGGTCGCCGATATGGATTTCAAATCGGCTGACCCAATCCAGAAAGCCGTTCGTGATATGCTTGATCACGGTGTCTACGGCTATATCGGCGATTACCGCCCTTACAAAGCGGCTATTAGTTGGTGGATGCTGAACCGTCACGGATGGCGCGTTGAGCCAGAGTGGGTTTTCACCACGCACGGTCTTATCAATGGTGTCGGCCTTACGCTTGAGACCTTCACAAACCCCGGCGATGGCATCGTTTTGTTTACACCCGTCTATCACGCCTTTGCCCGCATTATTAAATCTGCTGGGCGTAAAGTCGTAGAGTGCCCATTGGTGCTGAATAACGATAAATATGAAATGGATTTTACAACTTACGATGCTCAGATGACGGGCAACGAAAAAATGGTCATTCTATGCTCGCCCCACAATCCGGGCGGGCGGGTCTGGACTGAGCGTGAATTGCGTGATCTTGCAGATTTTTGCAAGCGGCACGACCTTTTGCTTGTTTCCGATGAAATTCATCATGATCTGGTGTTTAACGGTGCAAAACACATTCCAATGCCTCTTGCTGCACCGGATATCATCGATCGGCTGATCATGCTAACCGCGCCGTCTAAGACTTTTAATATTGCCGGCACGCACACGGGCAATGTCATTATTCAGGATGAAACACTGCGCGCGCGCTTTGCTGCTACAATGGCCGCAATGGGCATTTCTCCCAACAATTTTGGTGTTGCCATGACGACCGCCGCCTATTCAGCAGAAGGGGCTGTTTGGGCGGACGCGTTAGTCGAGTACCTTGATGGTAACCGCAAACTTTTTGACAAAGGCATCAATGCAATCCCCGGCTTGAAATCAATGCCGATGGAAGCGACCTACCTGTCATGGGTTGATTTTTCTGGTACTGGAATGACCCGCGAAGAGTACAAATCCCGCGTAAACAAAACAGCAAAAATCGCGGTGAATTATGGATCTACCTTCGGCAAGGGTGGCGAAAACTATCTCAGGTTCAATATTGGAACGCCACGCGCGCTAATCAAAGAAGCTGTTGATAGAATGCAAAAGGCCTTCGGGGACCTTCAATAAAATCAATAACTTGTGCTTCTACTGACCCAGTAGCGCAATTGGCGCGTTTTCTGCACGCTCAAAATCCAGCGGCGCTTTGTCCAGAGCGAGCGTACTGCGCTTGAAATCATAAATCATCTGACCGTCTTCTTCTTCAGAAGCGACGATCAGACATTGGTACAGGTGCCTTGAGCCATCGAAAACGTCAACCAAACCCCGAAGATGTGGTGCATTTTCAGCATCCAGGGCAAAACCTGTTTCCCAAAACCGCAGTATCGGAAAAATCTCGTCATCTGTATGAACACGCAAACGGCTTTTGCGCATCAAATCACGCTTGCGGGCCGCTTCCAGCCCTTCGCGCACTTCCTTTGGTAAAAAATCAGTCATAGCAAACATCCCACTCCCCGAATCACATTTTCGGCATGAGATTACATCAGGTCAAGTTAACCTTTTGCGACCATTGCATTTTTTACTAAGTGTTGTGATCCTCCACCAAACCCACACCAATGACAGGCCGCAAAACATGCGGTTTTTCGGGATCATAAAGCGCTGAATCTTTGAATTCTTGCCCGGCTGCCAAAGCAGGCCCAACCATGATCAAAGCCGTGCGCGTAATCTTTTCCGCGCGGACTTTTTTGCGTATGTCGCTCAGTGTTCCACGAATTAGCATCTGGTCTGGCCAACCGACACGATAGCCAACAACTACAGGGCATTCAGCCCCATAGTAAGGCACCAGAACACGTTCAATTTCCCGCATATTCCTTACAGCAAGGTGGATCGCCAGTGTCGCTCCGGTCTTGGCGAAATTTTCCAGCGTTTCCCCTTTTGGCATTGAGGTAGACTGCATGGACATCCGGGTCAGCACGATAGATTGCGCAATCTCGGGGATTGTCAGTTCTTGCTTCATTTCCGCAGCCATCGCTGCATAGGCAGGCACGCCTGGAATGACTGCGTAGTCGATACAATCCGCCTTCAATCGCCTTATTTGTTCAGCGATCGCTCCATAAAGCGACGGGTCCCCCGAATGCACACGCGCAACATCTTCGCCGCGCTGGTGGGCCGCCAGTATCTCAGCATGCGTATCATCGAGCGTCATAACCGCCGTGTCCAAAACACGCGCACCCTCCGGCGCACATGCAACAACCTCTGGCGGAACCAGAGACCCTGCATAAAGACAAACCGGGCATTCCCCGATCACACGCTGCGCTTTCAGTGTCAAAAGCTCCGGATCACCCGGACCTGCACCAATAAAGTAAACCGTCATATCAATCTCCTGAGAACCATCAGAAGCGGGCTCGCCTCAACACACGCACAAATGAATGGCGTGTGGGCGCAGCCCAAGCTGTTTGGTTCAAGCCCCCTTGGCCAAATCACCATCAATTTTCCGCGCATAGCCACGCGGTGTGTACATACGCGGACCTTCACCCAACGCCGCAAGTTTTGTATGACTGGACCCCACCAAAACGACTGTCAGCATATCGACCTCATCAACTTCCAGTTCATCAAGGCGTCGATACCGCACATATTCTTCTGGCCGTCCAAGCGAACTTGCCAGCATTACAGGCGTGTCAGCAGGGCGATGCTGCAGCAGAATGTCCCGGGCTTCAGCCAGCAAAGTGCGCCGCCGCATCGACACGGGGTTATAAAAGGCGATGACAAAATCTCCCTCCGCCGCCGCCTTCAGGCGCTTCACAATATCTTCGCGTGGCGTCAGCAAGTCGCTCAGCGAAATCGCGCAGAAATCATGGCCCAGCGGCGCTCCAGCCCTTGCTGCTGCACCTTGCAGTGCCGAAACCCCCGGCGTTGAAATTACTTCAACCCGACGCGCGGCATCGGTCACACCCATCGCTTCAGGTCCGCGATCAAGCAGCTCAAAAACCAGCGCACCCATCGCGTAAATACCGGCATCCCCTGAACAGATAAGCGCAACATTTTTGCCTTTGCCTGCCTGTTCCAGCGCATATCTGCAGCGGTCTTCTTCACCACCCAGCGGGAAATCAGACCTTTCCTTGCCATAGGCCAGCGGCCCCAACAAATCGATGTAAAGCCCATAGCCAACCAGTTCTTCAGCCTCAGCAACCAAATGGCTTGCTTCTGGTGTTCGCCAACTATGTTGGCCCGGACCAATCCCGATAATCGACAAACGGCCACGCGCACGCCCCGGCAGATCAACAATTGGATCTTCTGATCGCGCAACAGCGCAGGTTACATTCGCCGTTTTCCGTTTTGCGATGGTCAACTCAGACCCTGCACCAGCCGCCGCAAGGGCCGCACCTTCACTTACGCCGTGACAGCCAACTTCGGCAAATACTACGTTTGACGGTGTTTTCAGGCGACCTGCCTCTGCCTCCAGCTGCGCTGCGGTGAACAAGCGCAACGGAACGCCAAGCCGCCGTGCGGCTTCAATTATTGCTGGCTCGTCACCCTTCAAATCTATGGAGTTGACCGATGCAATCGCACCCTCTGCAATTCCTGCATCTGCCAAACTCTCTGTTACCAGCGACCAAAGCTCTTCCGGGTCCGCGTTGCGCGCACACCCGAGGCCCAACGCATAACGCTGCGGGTGATAAACCAACTGCTTTTCTGACCCCTCAGCCAGTGCTTCGCTTACCAGTAATTCAACAGTACCGGCTTGGTCTGAGGCCAGATCAAAAATCTGCTCACCCGAAAGTTTCGCACCTGCTCCGCCAAGCAAAGCAGCCATTACCGCCTTTGCGTCCGAAGGGTTTGCGAGCCGGTACCCCAATGGTGGCTCATCAAGTGCAACGCCCATCGCAACATCGCCAGCAGTCGTAACGGCTGTAACAGCATCCAAGGCAGTCGCGATCTCGCTTGCCAAACGGTTGGCCCCACGATGCCCACCCAGCAAGGGGACAACGACGGAACCGTCGTCTGACACCGCGACCACGGGTGGCTCAACAGTCTTGTCAGCCAGCAAAGGCGCCACCGCCCGGATCAGTATGCCAGCAGCACAAACCCCGATAATCGGCGTTCCACTGGCAAACAAAGTCCGGGTATGCTCAAGCGCGTCAGGGAAATAGGCGTCCGCCACGTCAACACGCCCTTCGCGCCCGTGCACTGACGCGCCCAGCGCGCCAGCAACGGAATGTGCCGTTTTCTCTCCAGAACGAGAAAGGCAT
Organism: Pseudohalocynthiibacter aestuariivivens; assembly: GCF_018457175.1. Classification (GTDB taxonomy): domain Bacteria; phylum Pseudomonadota; class Alphaproteobacteria; order Rhodobacterales; family Rhodobacteraceae; genus Pseudohalocynthiibacter; species Pseudohalocynthiibacter aestuariivivens. The sequence continues at coordinate 148,357 of NZ_JAGFNU010000001.1, read as the reverse complement.
AAAACAACGGGTTTCAAAGCCATGGGTCGGCCCCTTTTGTAACAAGTATCATTGAAAAATATGGCGCGGGCGCGGGGGCATCGGCCAAGGGCATACGCCGCTCATTACCCAGCGTCGCGCGTTCAACATAAGACGCGCGTTCCAGCAAACCGAGCCGCTCAAGGATTGCGCGTATCTTACCCAGGTGCCGCCCGACCTTCATGATGACCACGCTGTCGGACGACACTATCCGCTCTTCCATTTCCGCTGCAGCGAGCGGCCCAGGGATCACGGTCAGAACCTCGTTGCGTGCCGCAAGGGGCATTCCAATTGCACCTGCACAGGCAGTCATAGACGTAACCCCCGGTACAATTTCGACCTGATAGTCAGTTGCCAGCCTCGCAAACAGATACATGAAAGAACCGTAGAAGAATGGGTCGCCTTCACAAAGGCAGACAACATCTTCACCCTTTTGCAGTTCCGCGGCAATCGCCGCTGCACCTTTGTCATAGGCCGCTTGCGCTGGCGCGCGCTCGACAGTCATCGGTACATCCATGACAATCTCGCGCGCAGTGTTAGGAATAAACTCTGATGCAATTGACCGCGCCAAACTTTCGCCACCAGCCAATGCGGGATAGGCCAGAACACCCGCGCCGGAAATCAAGCGATGCGCCTTCATCGTCAAAAGCTCCGGGTCGCCCGGCCCCAGACCCACACCATAAAGTGTTCCGCTCATCTTTTTACGAGGCTCCATTGTGTCACTGGCATAAGCGGGCGCCAGCCGGTGCGCGGCCCGACGGGCTCTGCCCGATGGACCTGCAGTTTTACCAATTGCCCACCGTAAGTCTTGTGCAGATTTATAAGCACCGCTTCGCTTTCAAGCGTCACTGCATTCGCGACGAGCCGGCCAAGTGGACGCAAAGACGCCCACGCGGTCTCGAACGTTTCAATACTTAGACCACCGCCTATGAAAATAGCATCCGGCGGGTCTAGTCCTTCCAGAGCTTCCGGAACCTGACCATCGATCAGTTCCAGTTTGGGTGTACCAAGTGCCAATGCATTAGCAGCCGCCATCGCCCGCCGGTCTGCGCGAGGTTCAATACCGATGGCACGCGCATAGCGCGCCGCGCGCATCCATTCGACAGCAACCGACCCGCAGCCTGTTCCGATATCCCAAAGCAAAGCACCCCGCATCGGCATCAGCTTGGCCAATGTCGCGGCACGCACCTCCTGCTTCGTCATCGTCCCGTCATGCTGAAACAGATCGTCTGCCAAACCCGGAACTCGCGGTAATAGCGCTGCATCAGGTGCCGCGATGCATTCAACAGCCAGCGTATTGAATGCAGGAACGATGTGATCCCAGCTCTCAGCGATTCCATCGAACCGCTTTTCATTTTCGCCGCCCATCGCGGCCAAGACAGTCATTTTGGACTGCCCAAACCCACGCTCGGTCAAAAACTTGGCGATCTGTCCCGGTGTCTCTGCACCAGTCGTTAAAATCAGCAGCCGCTGGTCAGGCTGGATGAAGGCAATCATTTGCTCAACAGGTCGCCCATGAACCGTCAGCGTTTCAAGATCCGCCATCGACCAGCCCATGCGTGCTGCCGCCAATTGAAACGCACCAACCTGCGGATAATACGTGATCTCTGCCGGGTCAATCGCCCGCCCGATCCTTGCGCCAACCGAGTACCAAAGCGGATCCCCTGTTGCCAGCACAACAACACGCTTGCCTTTGTAGCTGCCAAGCAAGTCAACCAGCGCATCAAAAGGCGAAGGCCACGCGACGCGCTCTGCACTCACGATCTCGGACAGTTCATGATGCCTGTCGCCACCAACAATCACTTCGGCGGCTTCAACGACGGCACGCGTCGCTGGTGTCAGGCCATCCAGCCCGTCCTCGCCGATCCCAACAATGTGCAACCATGATTTCATTGTGCTTCCTCCGGCAAGCCGACAGCAAGTGCGTTTACGGCTGCCGAAGCGATGGCCGATCCACCACGCCGTCCACGCAATGCAACAAATTCACACCCTCGGGAATTTGTGGCAAGTTCAGCTTTGCTTTCGGCGGCACCGACGAAACCAACAGGAAACCCCAGGATCACTGCCGGTTTTGGCGCACCCGAATCCAATAATTCGAGCAAATGAAACAAAGCAGTGGGGGCGTTTCCGATTGCCACAACCGCCCCTTCCAACTGATCGGCCCAAAGTTCAACAGCGGCAGCAGAGCGTGTGTTACCAATTGATTTTGCGCGTTCTGGCACTGTCGCGTCATTCAGCGTCACGATAACCCGGTTGTTGTTAGGCAGATAACGACGGATGATTCCGGCACCGACCATTTCGCAATCACAAAGAATCGGCGCCCCAGCCTTAAGCGCCGCATGCCCGGCCACATATGCCTCCGTAGAGAAAGCAAGCCTGTCCGCCACTTCGACCATTCCACAAGCATGGATCAGCCGTATCGCCAATGCTTCCATCCCCGGCCCAAAGCGTTCCAAGCGCGCTTCTTTCCGGACTGTTGCAAAGCTTTGCGCATAGATCGCGCCGGGGTCTTTTTCATATGGTCTCATGCGATGCCTTTGCCGCAAGCGCCAATCAAACTGATGACGCAAAGCCCCTTGGGGCTTTTCCTTTTGAAAACGCTATCCTTTGGTGCGCGCGCTTTCCGGGCCATGCGGGTGTTTTGCGTGTGGGTAAACTGCATGCTGATGATCATGATGGTGGTGGTGGCCGTCCTCGTGCACATGGTCATGATCGTGATGATGGTGGTGATGCTCCATCTCCAACCTACATTCCCCGGTACAAAAAGTGTCGCACAATTTACAATCTGCCACGTTTGAGCCGGGCGCGTTCGCACCTTGCCCTTCAACATGGTGATGATGGCTTTCCTGAACTGCGCCAACTTCAGCTTCAAAGCCCAATACCTGCGTTCTATATTTGCAGGTACCGCATGTAGGCGGCACAACGTCACCCAATTGCTCTGTGACCCGTTCCGCAAAGGTCGCAAGCACATCGGGATGGTCATTCAGATAGCCTGCCTTGACGAACTCAATGTCCGGATGCGCGGCTGCGACCTTGTCGGTGAACCCATAAATCCGGTCGATCAGAATGCCGGTAAAAAGAAAATACGGAAATACGACGACGCGCTTGTATCCAAGCTTTACGACGTGGTTCAGGCAAGGCTCAACCAGCGGAAAGGTAACGCCGGAATAGCCAACTTCGCACCAGCCAAACCCCATGCCTTCCTGCAACATGCGTGCGATCTTTGAAACATTTCCGTTTGCATCCGGGTCACTTGCACCGCGCCCGATCACAACCAAACAAGTTTCCTCAAGGGGGACATCGCCCTGCGTATCATTGGCTGAGTCCACCGCTTCCTGAATGCGCGCGCCTGCGGCAGCGATCATTTTTGGATCAACGCCCAGTTCGCGCCCGTAGGTCAGATCAACGCCGTGTTTCTTCGCATAGGTGTTCAACACTGTAGGAATGTCATTCTTGGCGTGCATCGCGGCAAACAGCATTCCGGGTACTGCCAGAATACGGTCGCATCCTTTTTCGCGCAGACGATCAAGCCCGTCGCGAATAACTGGATTAGCGAACTCCAGATAGCCATAGTCGGTTTCCCAGCCCTCTGGCAGCAGTGCTGGCAGCTTTTCTGCAAGAACGGCAAACTCATCAACCGCCGCGTGGCTGCGCGAACCATGGCCGCAAATCATCACACCAATTTTGGACATTTCAGGCTTCCTGTAATTCTTCGGCCTCGGCCTCGTCTTCAGCTTCTTCATTGTCTTTTGTTTTTGTCTGATCCTTGCCTTTCAGCTTAGCCCAGAGCCCCAAAGCAATCGCCAACCCGATAGCAGCGGCACCAAGCCAATGATCATGACCCAGCGCTTCCGCCATGTGGCCCGGATGCGCCAATGCAGGCGCTGCGGGAAGAATTGCAACAGTGGTCAGTAAAGATTTCATTACATGCGTCCTTTTCTCAATCCTCCCGGACAGGCCAAAGCGGCAGACACGCATGTCTCCGACGATGCTGCTTGTGATTCCCAGCTTGGGTCAATCACGCACAGCCAACCTCTCTGGCCCAACGGGCTTCGTCTGAAATTTGTATACGTTGGGGATCAGACCTTCGCAAACGGATTCGCGGCGCACAGGCGGATAAAACCGACAAGCACATCTAAACGAACTAAAGAGCCCGATACACGAAAACTCTGGTCAGCAGATCTTCTTCGCCATTCGTGTACGGGCAAAATGCTTCTGATTTTTCAACAAATTCCCACGTGCCCGCAGCATCAATTGCATCCATTACGTCAGGAAAACCCTGCTCGACCCAGGTATTTTCAACCACATTGAATATGAATGGCGATCCCGGTTTTGTCAGACGCAACAATTCAAAAAGAGAGCTCGGCGGCGCATGTCCAACCCCAAATGATCCAACACAGATCACCCCGGAAAAAATATTGTCAGCAAAGCTCAGTTCTTCACCAAGAACTTGGCGTTTTACGGCTTCATAAGCCCCCGTCCTGAGCGCTTCTGCCAACATAGCCTCAGAGATGTCGATGCCTGTGATCTGATCGTATCCCAGGATTTGAAGACACGACCCAACCTGACCTGTACCCGCGCCTGCGTCCAAAATTGGACCTGAACCCAAAGGTATATGGCGTGCTGCGAACCCGGCAGCAATCCCTGGCAAACGAAACCCTTTCGCAGCCGTATCGGCGTCATAATCCGAGGCCCACTTATCATACAACCCCTCCGCCCCGCCGGATTTCGCCGTATCGTATACGTCGCTTATAATGTCTTTTTCGTCAGCCATATCATCCCCTGAGCAATGTTCGAGTGTGCGTAGCTTCGCAAATATCAAGCTCATGTGCAAAGACGCAGGTGTCTTGCGCTAAAGTACAGGTTTTCCAGCCGTTCACTGACCCTTACCTTCAGCGCAACAAAGGAACGGAGACCAAATGGGACAGCTCGTAGAAGGCAAATGGCAGGATGTCTGGTATGACACCAAATCGACTGGTGGAAAATTTGTGCGCTCTAATGCAGGGTTTCGCAATTGGATCACGCCGGATGGCACGCCCGGACCATCAGGTGACGGCGGATTTCCAGCTGAAAGTGGCCGTTACCACCTCTATGTCTCTTACGCCTGCCCCTGGGCGCATCGGACCCTGATTTTCAGAGCTCTGAAGGGCTTGAGCGATCACATCAGTGTTTCAGCAGTACATCCCGATATGCTGTCTGACGGCTGGACGTTTGAAGCGGATTCCCACGGAGCGACTGGTGATGCGCTCTATGGTCTGCCTTTCTTGCGTGATATTTACACCAAAGCTATGCCGGATGTGTCCGGCCGTGTAACAGTGCCTGTTCTTTGGGATAAACAACAGCAAACCATCGTCTCTAATGAATCTTCTGAAATCATCAGAATGTTCAATTCTGCCTTTGATGGCTTGACTGGAAACACAGACGACTATTGGCCGATTAATCAACGAGAGGCGATTGAAAATATAAACGCCCGGATCTACGGCGAAATTAACAACGGCGTTTACAAAGCGGGGTTTGCGACCTCTCAGGCGGCTTATGACTCTGCAGTCAGCACTCTTTTCGACGCGCTCGACTGGTTAGAAGAACATCTTTCGAATAACCGCTACCTGCTCGGGAAATCATTGACCGAGGCGGACTGGCGTTTGTTCACAACCTTGGTGCGCTTTGATCCGGTCTATCATTTGCATTTCAAATGCAATCGCAGACGGATCATCGATTATCCGAATATCTGGGGCTACACGCGTGAACTGTTCCAGCACCCCGGTGTTGCCGAAACTGTGAACTTTGAACATATCGTGCGCCACTATCATTACAGCCACGATACCATCAATCCAAACCGGATCATCCCGATCAATCCGATCCTTGATTTTCGCACGCCACACGGTAGGGGTTAGCAAGAAATTTGCAGAAGCATTCTATGTGACCATGTCGCCTCGAGACACGCCGTCGTGTACTTTTATCCTTCAGCTTGGCCTTGCACTTGCGAGCCGAATCCGATTGATGAAACCGGAACACTGAGCGCGCGAGGCTTACTATGACGACCTGGATTACAATCTGTGATACGTGCAAACGTGAAGATTGGGATGCCGCCAGCGGCGATCTGACAGATGGCGAGGTTCTGGCCGAACTCATCGAGAACCGTGCGGATGGTGATGTGAAAACACGTCGCGTGTCTTGTCTTATGGGATGCACTCGAAGCTGTAACGTCGCAATTCAAGGTGCTGGTAAGCTCAATTACACGTTGGGTGAATTCACACCAAACGACACGTCCGCCGACGCGATTGTCGAATACGCGCGACTGCACGCCGAAAGCGAAACAGGACAAGTGCCTTATCGTCAATGGCCTCAGGGTGTGAAAGGCCATTTCATCACCCGCCACCCCCCACTGCCTGACGATGAATGACCGAGACCCGAGATCACGGCGGCGGCCTTGATGCCGCAATCGCGCGTTATGGCGGCACCCGCGCCGAATGGCTGGATTTGTCGACAGGGATTAACCCTGTACCGTACCCGATACCCGACTTACCTGCAGACGCCTGGACGGCTCTGCCAGACCGCACGGCGGCTGGTTCCCTGATCGCGGCCGCCCGGAAACTCTGGAATGTACCGGGCAAAGCAGATGTTCTGCCTACCCATGGGGCATCTGCCGCTATTGCGCGCATCCCGTCTTTCGCGACGGCGGGAACTGTTGCCATACCGGGGCCGACTTACAACGAACACGCGGCGGCGTTTCGTTCGTTTGGCTGGCGTGTTTCGGACACAGTTGACCAAACCTCAGATGCAACCGTCGTGGTGCACCCAAACAACCCGGATGGGCGATGGTGGAACGAGTCTGATCTAAACGCACCACTTACAGTTATAGACGAAAGCTTTTGTGACATCGCGCCCAGACGAAGTCTGATCCACCTCGCCGAAAACCCCGGAACACTTGTGTTGAAAAGCTTTGGTAAATTTTGGGGACTCGCTGGCTTGCGTCTGGGGTTCGTTATTGGCGACCCTGACCATGTTGCTCGTTTGAGAGACGGGCTTGGCCCCTGGTCCGTTTCCGGCCCGGCCCTTTCCATAGGTGCAAAAGCTTTGGACGATACTGAATGGGCAGCCAATGCCCGTGATCGTTTGAACGCAGACGCAGCGCGGCTCGACAGCATGATGATGGCCAAGGGTGCCGATTTACTTGGCGGGACTCCGCTGTTTCGTCTCTACAACGTTGACGGCGCGGCACAATGGCAAGATCATCTTGCAAAGAGTTTTGTTTTGACACGGGTTTTCCCCTATAGCCGCACATGGTTGCGCCTTGGGTTGCCCGCACCCGACCGATGGTCACAATTAGAGGCCGCCTTATGAATACCGCCCTAATCCTCGCCCTGGCGCTTTGCCTTGATGCGGCATTTGGCGAACCTCGATGGCTTTGGTCTAAGTTTCCGCATCCTGCAGTTTTGATGGGGCGTGTCATCGGCTGGGCGGACAAGCGTTTTAACGCAGGTGCCGCGAGAAAACGGAACGGAACACTGTTTTGCATTGGGCTTAGCGTAGGTGCCTTTTCTATCGGAGCATTTCTCGCGGATTTCTTCCTTGGCGACCTTGTTTCGCTTCTGTTGGCAGCAACCCTGCTCGCGCAGAAAAGCCTCGCGCAGCATGTGCAGGCCGTTGGCGACGCATTGCGCCTTTCGCTAGGTGATGGCCGCCGCGCTGTGGCGCAGATTGTGGGGCGTGATACCGCAGAGATGGACGAAACGGCAGTTACCCGTGGTGCGATTGAAAGCGCCGCAGAAAACTTTTCTGACGGTGTCGTCGCGCCTGCGTTCTGGTTTCTCGTCGCAGGTTTGCCCGGCCTATTGGTTTACAAAGTTATCAACACTGCAGATTCTATGATCGGGTACAGGAACGAACGTTACGAGGATTTTGGCTGGGCCTCTGCGCGCCTTGATGATCTGCTGAACTGGATTCCCGCACGCCTGACTGCGGTACTTATTGCGGCAACCTATCTGCGTCCTGACGCTTGGCATACCATCCGGCGCGATGCCGGGCTACACCGGTCGCCAAATGCTGGCTGGCCCGAAGCAGCGATGGCGGTCGTTTTGAACGTCTCACTTTCTGGTCCACGCAGTTACGATGGCGAGATCCGCGACTTCCCTTATGTTTACCCAGAGGGTCGAAGAACCGCCGGACCTACGGATATTGACGCAGCAACGTCCGCCCTTTGGCGGGTCTGGGTGGGTTTATTAGGTTTGGTGCTCCTGATTGCACTGTTTTGATACAGTTGCCTTGGGCAAAATACCTGCCTAACCTCAACGCATCAAATTTGGAGTTTTTTATGCGTTTGTCTGTTTTTGCTGCTGCCCTTTTCTTATCACTACCATCCGTTGCGCTCGCTTCTGTTCCTTGCGGAGGAAGCTTCGGCAGTTTCATTTCCAATATGAAGACCGAAGCTGTGTCACGCGGCCATTCACGCGCGAATGTTGATCGCTTCTTTTCAAATGCGCGGCGCGATCCTGCCGTGATCCGAGCGGACAACGCACAGGGGGTCTTCAAAAAAACCTTTATTGATTTTTCTCGCGCCGTGATCAGCCAGAACCGTATGACCAACGGTCGCCGAAACGCCGAACGGTATGACACCGTCTTTGACCGGGTCGAACGTGAATATGGTGTTTCGCGTGGGGTGTTACTGGCGTTCTGGGCGCTGGAAACAGACTATGGCGCGGTGCAGGGCGATTTTAACACCCTGAATTCCTTGCTGACCTTATCGCATGATTGCCGCCGCCCCGATCTGTTTCGCCCGCAGGTCTTTGCCGCGCTGGAGTTATACGAGCGTGATGATTTTGACCCTGTGAATACAAAAGGTGCCTGGGCCGGCGAAATTGGCATGGTCCAGATGCTGCCCAAAGACATTCTGGAAAACGGTGTTGATGGCGACGGTGATGGACGTGTGAGTCTTAAAACCTCGCCTGCTGACGCGCTGTTGTCAGGTGCACGCATGCTGCGCGGCCTTGGCTGGCGCGCGAATGAGCCTTGGCTGCAGGAAATCACCGTACCATCCAATCTCGACTGGTCACAAACGGGGTTGAACCATGAGCGTTCAGTTCGCGAATGGGCGCGCATGGGTGTTGCGGCACGCAGTGGAGGGTTAGGTTCAGCGAACCTCAACGCATCCGTGCTGCTCCCTATGGGGCGTAACGGGCCAGCTTTCCTCGCCTATCCAAATTTCAGCGTCTATTTCGAATGGAACAAGAGCTTTGTCTATGTGACAACAGCCGCCTATTTCGCAACACGGCTTGAAGGCGCGCCGGTCTATGATGCGCGCACCCCAAGCCCCGCACTTTCCGATGCGCAGATGCGTAACCTGCAAAGCAAGCTCGCAGCGCGTGGCCGTGACGTTGGCGCGATAGACGGAATTTTGGGTGCAAAAACCCGGGCCGCGGTGCAAGCTGAACAAGTGAGACTTGGCCTGCCGGCCGACGCATGGCCGACGACAGAGTTGTTAAACCGTCTTTGACAATCGTACAAAAAGGTCTTTGAGATGCGAGACTTGCTGAGGATGCTCAAGGTCACTGCAATCCATGCATCCGGCCCCGATTATGACAAAGATGATGCTTCCATCTACACCTCAGATGGAACGCCCGACGATGATTTTATTTCCCAAGATGACGTTGGTGATGAATTTTTATGGTTTGGCTGGCTTCAACAACAAGAAGGCCTCGTCACACCACTGGGCTGGAAGCTAAAAGCCCACGATAACCTGATAGCAGAATGGAGGGGAGATCAGTTTTGGATCAACCTAAATGATGAGCAGCATCGCTTTCCTCTTAGCTGTGACGCACATAATACCTACATCACCATTTCGTCCATCGCGTATCTTCTTAGGGAAAGATATGACTTCTGGCTTGTGAAGTATCTTATGGGTGCTGATACGCACGCCTTATTGATAACGACCAAAACGGAAACTGAAGAGCTTGCTTCAAACCATTCCCGTGCAATGTCCAGGTGGTTCATACCCCTCCAACTAGGGCATGACTACTTTAGCGGCATTGATGTTCCCTATCTCGATCACGAGAACCATAATCCGCTGTTTGAGAAACAACGTGACGCGATTGCACCGGTAATCGTAAAAATTCACGAAGAAATCGCAAACAAAGGTGCCCGGGTGCGCGAAGTGCACAAACAGAGAGAACTCTGGTTAAATGAGCTGCTCCATGATGTGAAAGCGCCAAATGTCAGCGTGGAAGAAATTTCCAGGATGAGCGCGGAACTTGGGCAAAAAATCACCCAGACTGACAAGGAATACGCAGACATTTTTGCCCGGTTGCGTGAAGAGATCGCACAAATTATCGAAAACTCAGAGAGAAGATAAACTCGCTCTAAGTCCAAGCCAGATACTGGTGATGAAATTCGATTGGAGTTTTCGGGCTTGCTAGGCCGAAGAACGATTTTTTTAAATCGACTCTGATTGTGAGATTTTGATAGTACCGCAAGTTCCACACAAAAACCAACTCAATACAGATACGTCCCATCAGAATCGGCGCCCCGAAAGGCGCCGTTCTTGTAACTCTTTAAACCAGCTTAAGCTTTAGCAAAAACCGTTGTCAGGGCGTTGTCGATTGCCTGTGTGATCTCATCAATATCGTCCTTTGTCGCGATCAGCGCCGGGCTGAGGCACAGGGTATTATTCAACCCGTTCAGTGACCTGTTGGTCATACCAATGATCACACCCTGTTGCATACAATTGGCAACGACAGCAGCAGCCATAGATTCATGCACAGGCTCGCGTGTGTCGCGATCTGCAACCAGTTCGGCACCACAGAACAGGCCCTTGCCGCGAACCTGGCCAATTGCTGTGTGCTTGCCTTCCAACTCACCAAGACGGCCCATCAGGTATTCACCCATGTTGTTGACATTGTCGAGCAAGTTTTCGTCCTCGATAATCCGCATGTTTTCGATAGCGGCAGCTGGGCCGGCGGTACACCCGCCGAAGGTAGAGATATCGCGGAAATAGCTCATGTGATCATCTGGTGTGTCCTTGAACATTTCGAACACTTTTTCTGTCGTCACGGTACAGGCGATTGCTGCGTAACCAGAAGCTACACCTTTTGCCATCGTCACAAAGTCAGGCTTGATGCCGTAGTGCTGATAGCCAAACCACTTGCCGGTCCGGCCAACACCGCAGACAACTTCGTCGATATGAAGAAGGATATTGTATTGTTCGCAGATCTCCTGAACACGCTCCCAATAACCTTCGGGTGGCGTGATGACGCCGCCGCCAGCAGTGACCGGCTCAAGCACAATAGCACCAACAGTGTCCGGGCCTTCGCGCAAGATAACCTCTTCAATCGCGTTGGCTGCACGGATACCATAATCTGATACCTCGCCCCATTGGCTGCGATACTCGAGGCAATGTGGAACTTCGACAAAACCGGGCGTGAACGGGCCGTATTGCGCCGCGCGCTCTGGCTGACCACACGAGCTTAGCGCGGTGATGGTTGTGCCGTGATAGTCGCGGTCACGAAACAGGATTTTGTGCTTTTTGCCACCGTATTTATTGTGGCTGATCTGACGAACCATTTTGTAGACTTTTTCGTTCGCTTCAGAACCAGAGTTAGCATAGTAAACGCGGGTCATGCCCGGCATTTTGTCGATCAAAGCCTTGGCAAATGTCGACCCGGGGATAGACCCGGCAGAGCCAGCAAAATAGTTCAGTTTGATCAACTGGTCGCGCACCGCATTTGCGATGCTTTCGCGTCCGTAACCAACGTTAACGGTCCAGACACCGCCGGACACCGCATCAAGGTGTTCTTTACCTGTTGCATCCCAAACGCGCATCCCCTTGCCCTCGACGATGATTGTCGGGTCAACGGTTTCGTATTTTTTGTGCTGGCTCAGGTGATGCCAGATATGGGCACGATCATTTTCGATCACATCCGAGAGGTCATTGGCGTGGGGCATATTGTCCATTTGACGTATCCATAGATGAGGCCAATCCAAGTTCAGGATCGGGAATGTTTGACGGAATTCAGACGCAAATCGTTCGCGAATCTCAGGCAAGAGAGGCGCATGGTCTGATCATAGTCCATTATCAGCAGCAAACTGGACCAATTTCATCATCCAGACAAATAATAATATAAGTCCAGATTGAACGCTAGATGACTAAGCAACCAGCGTTTCCGCCTTCTTCAAATCGACGCTTACAAGCTGACTAACACCTTGTTCTGACATGGTAACTCCGAACAATCTGTCCATACGCGCCATTGTAACAGCATGGTGCGTAATAATCAGAAATCGCGTATCCGTACGCCGAGTCATTTCATCCAGCAAATCGCAAAACCGCGTAACATTCGCGTCATCCAGCGGGGCGTCCACCTCGTCCAGAACACAAATAGGTGCTGGATTCGCCAGGAACACCGCGAAGATCAACGCCAGTGCTGTCAGTGTTTGCTCGCCGCCAGACAAGAGCGACAAGGTGCTTAATTTTTTGCCCGGGGGCTGGCACATAATTTCTAGCCCGGCTTCCAGCGGGTCATCGGATTCAACCAAAACAAGCTTCGCCTCACCGCCCCCGAACAGGTGCTTGAACAGCATCGAGAAGTTACTGTTCACCTGCTCAAAAGCCGTCAAAAGACGTTCGCGGCCTTCACGGTTAAGGTTCGCGATGCCAGAGCGTAGTGTTTTGATTGCCTCTTCAAGGTCAATCTTTTCCGTCAGCAAGGTGTCATGTTCTTCCTGAATTTCTTTGGCGTCTTCTTCGGCACGCAAATTGACCGCGCCCAAGGCATCACGTTGGCGCTTCAAACGGTTAACATCCGCTTCGATTGCCTCCGAAGAGGTTATTTTGTCCGGGTCAGTACCCAGAGCTTCCAAGAGCTGCCCCGGCGTTGTCTCTTGCTCCTCCGCAATGCGTTCTTCTGCGTAAGACACGGTTTCACGTGCGGCCTCGGCGCGGGCTTCAGCGCGGGCCCGCATCTCTCTGGCCTCGCTTGCCGCGCGCTCTGATTCACGTTCCGCTTCGACCGCTGCGCGCAATGCGTTTTCTCCTTCGGCCAATGTGTCAGTGGCATCTTTGCGGCGTTGTTCCGCTACATCAATTGCATCGGTCAGTTCAGACCGCTTTGCCGCAATCTCCTGTGGCGCTTCAGAAGCCGCTTTCAACTCCACCTCGGACTCGGCACGGCGGGTTTCAAGTTCGCCAATGCGTTTCTCGGCGGTTTGCAACCGGTGCCGCCAGCCGCTGACCTCTTTCGTGATTTCCTGGCTGCGCTTCACGCGTGCTTCGCCTTCGCGGCGCAGTTCATCTTGCTCTGATCGCCTTGCCATCATCGTCATACGCGCGGCCTCAACAGTCATTTTGACGTCTTCAACTTCTGCGCGGGCGGTTTCCAGATCACCCAATTCTGTAACGGCCTTTTCGGCCTCACCCACAGATTTGCTTGCGATCATCGCTTCTTCTTCATAACGCGTGACTGCGAGGCCTAACGATTCAAGCTTGCCCTGGGAAATGCTTTGGTCTGCTTCGGCGCGCGAAAGGGCGCGGTTTGCTTCTGTCACTGCGCGATCAGCATCGCGGCGGGCTTCACGAGCCTGCTGGTCAGCGTGTGTCAGCGCGACGAGTTCTTGTGTCAAATGCTCATGCGCACGGCTTGCCCCCTCTGCACGCGCGCTTACTTCTTCCAGATCGCGTTTCAATTCGACCAAACGATTGAGCTGTTGCAGGCGCAATGCGGCAGCACTTGGGGCATCTTCTGCACCGGCACGAAACCCATCCCAGCGCCAGAGGTCCCCCTCAATGCTGACCAATCGTTGACCTGGTTTCAGTTCGCCCTGAAGACGTCGGCCATCCGCCGCATCAACAAGCCCGACCTGCCCCATCCGACGCGCAAGAACCTCGGGAACGCTAACATGGTTGGTCAGCGCTTTCACGCCCTCGGGTAAGGTCTGTGCCTGATTGTAGGCAGGTAAAACCGCCCACCCTGACGCGGCCTCTGGCCCAACTTCTGGTGCACGCAGATCATCCGCCAGTGATGCGCCCAGTGCCTTTTCATAACCCGACTCAACCCGCATAGAATCAAGCACCTGCCCGCCTTCGGCTGTATCCCGTTCAACAAGCTTGGCCAGTGCAGAAACCTCTGCCCGAAGAGCGTTGGCCTCACCTTCGGCCTCGGACCGTTCTGCCCTTGCATCCGCTTCACGCGCCTGCGCCTCAGACCGGGCGTCGTCTGCGTTTACCAGCGCCAGTTCTGCAGCTTCAGAGGCGTCGGCAGCCTGTTTCTGCGCGGTTTCGGCACGGGCATAATCTTGTGTCGCTGCAGCCAGCGCAGTTTTTGCACCGGATACGGCTCCTCGAGCGCGTTCTGCCTCATTTTCGTTTTTGGTCAGCGTTGTTTTATAATCTTCCAGCAAGCGATGCGCGGACTGATGTCGTGCTGCGAGTCGCGCCACATCTTCGGTCATTTGGCCAAGCGCACCTTCGCGTTCCTGCAAAATCCTTGCTGCATTGCTTGCCTCATCAGTGGCGGCCACAAGTCTCGCTTCGTGCCCTTCACCTGATTTTGCAAGTTGAGCTTGTTCCCAGTCGAGACGCTCTATTGTTTCGCCCGCATCTTTGTTGAGACCGGTCTCACGCTCTATATCATGCGTAAGTTGTTCAATTCTTGCTTTAAGGGTTTCAATGGTTTGTAAAGCGCGCGCTTCCTGATCGCTGAGTGTATCGCGCTGAACCTGAAGTCGCTGCAAAACAGCGGCGGCAATTGCCTCTTCTTCGCGCAACGGAGGCAGTGTTTCCTCTGCCGAAGCACGGGTCTTTGCCGCTTGCCTCGCTGCCCCTTCTGCCTGTGCGGCTGCCTTGGTGCGTTCAGTCAGATCTTCGTCGGCCCGCAAGCGTTGATCTTCGGCTTCTTTCCACCGACGATACAAAAGCAATCCTTCTGCGTTCCGCAGTTCGTCACCGATGGTGCGATAGCGCGCTGCTTGCCGTGCCTGCCTTGCGAGCTGTGCAAGCTGGGTGGCGAGTTGCTCAATCACATCGTCAACACGCACCAGATTCGCTTCCGCTCCATTTAGCTTGAGCTCCGCCTCGTGTCGCCGTTGATAGAGGCCTGATATACCTGCAGCTTCTTCAAGAATTCGGCGTCGCGACTTAGGCTTTGCGTTGATCAGTTCAGAAATCATACCCTGCCGAACGAGCGCGGGTGAGTGCGCGCCGGTAGATGCATCAGCAAACAGCATCTGCACATCACGTGCCCTGACGTCCTTGGCGTTCGCCTTATAGGCTGAGCCTGCATCGCGTGTAATCCGGCGTACAATTTCCAGGGTATCAAGATCATTAAAGCCCGCGGGTGCCAGACGATCACTGTTATCGATTTGCAGCAACACTTCAGCAAAGTTGCGCGCCGGTCGTGTGGCGGCCCCGGCAAAGATCACATCTTCCATGCCGCCGCCCCGCATGGCGGTTGGCCGATTTTCCCCCATGACCCAACGCAACGCTTCCAATAGATTAGACTTGCCACAACCGTTCGGCCCGACAACACCTGTCAGCCCGTCGGCGATCACCAGATCGGTCGGGTCAACAAAACTTTTAAATCCGTTCAGTCTGAGCTTTGAAAAACGCAAAAGGGGCTATTACCTGTGATTCTCGTTATTCGTTAATCTTTCGGCTGCAATGCCGCGCTGTCAACGCTCAACCCCATCATCTAGGCAGATAGCGCTACTTATCCACAAGATATCGCGGCTTTTCGCGCATTGGGTTCAAAATAACGTGCCGCAATTTTCACATTGCGCGTCGGAATCGCACTTGACCGAAAGCCCGGAAAAGACGCACATGGTGACATGCATGGTTCCCCACCGGACGCAAAGCGTCTGGGGATCAATTGGGAATGTGGTATGGGCGACCCAATCCGGGACCCGAAGCCACAGCCGCCCCCGCGACTGTATGCGGTAGCGCGCGTCATATGCCACTGGGATTTTTCTCGGGAAGGCGACGTAAGCGTGATCATCCGCAAGCCAGGAGACCAGCCAGGCATGGAACTGAAATCTTTCTGTCGGGTGTGACAGATACAGGAGAACGAACTATGACAACCATGACCCAAACCGCTGCAAAAGCTGACACTGGCCTTCTGCCAATCGTTTCTACAGCTCTTGCTGGTGTGTTCCTGATTTTCTTTGCAGGTTTTGCGCAGGCTACCGTGTTTCACGACACCGCCCATGACACGCGCCACGCAATCGCGTTTCCCTGCCACTAAACTATGACGCTAAAATTGCTTTCCAGCGCGGTGTTCGCTGGATTTGCAGCAGGGCTGATCGCCGTCCTGCTGCAATTTTGGCTTGTCACACCTCTTCTTCTTGAAGGCGAGGAATATGAGACTGGCGCCAAAACACATTTTGAGGGTGTTTTGGTTGTGGTTGAAGATTCCGAAGGCAATATTGTTGCGCCCGAAGAAGAGGCAGCCGAAGTAGCTGAGGAAGAAGAAAACCTGATGGCGCGCCATGCCACCACATTCTTTATGAACATGGTCGTCTTCTCAGGGTTTGGTTTGATTTTGGTGGCTGGCTTTGCGCTTGCCGCTCAGTTTGGACATCAAGTCACATTTCACAGCGGAATGGTCTGGGGACTTGCCGGGTTTATCGCCGTTCAGCTTGCCCCGGCAGCGGGACTTTATCCTGAATTGCCGGGCACACCCGCAGACAATGTTGTTCTGCGTCAGTATTGGTGGATGACCACAGTTGTGACAACGATTACGGGCATCGCCTTTGTCGTCTTTGGCCGTGGGCTGGTTTACATCGTGATCGGCGCTGCTTTGCTTGCTGCCCCGCATATCATCGGTGCGCCGCACCTTCCGTATTACGCGGGTTTTGCCCCACCCGAACTCTCGGCATTGTTTGTGTCGCGCACGTTGTTCGTTATGATGATTGCCTGGGTTGTTCTAGGTGGCGTCGCCGGGTATTTCTGGCATCGCCAAACCGACTAAAAACATCGGCGGCACATCCTGTGCCGCCGTTTCGAATTTTTACAGGAGCTGCCCCAATGGCTGGCAAAATTCCCGCAACCGTCGTGACAGGTTTTCTTGGCGCTGGCAAAACCACATTGATCCGCCACATGCTGCAAAACGCAGAAGGAAAGCGCATTGCACTTATAATCAATGAATTTGGCGATCTTGGTGTTGATGGTGACATCCTGCGCGGCTGTGGTGATGAAACCTGTTCCGAAGATGACATCATGGAACTATCAAACGGTTGCATCTGCTGCACCGTGGCCGAAGATTTCATCCCGACGATGGAAAAACTGCTCGCCCGCGAAAATGCGCCTGATCACATCGTGATTGAGACCTCCGGTTTGGCACTGCCCCAGCCTTTGGTCCGCGCTTTTAACTGGCCTGAAATTTCGACGCGTGTGACAGTTGATGGCGTTGTGACTGTGGTTGATGGCAAGGCCGTGAGTGAGGGGCGTTTCGCGCATAATGTTGCCGCTGTCGATGCCCAGCGCAAGCTGGATGAAAACCTGGATCATGAAACGCCGCTTTCTGAACTGTTTGAAGATCAGATTGCCTGCGCCGATATGATTGTGGTCAACAAATCAGATCTGCTTGGTGCCGACGAAGCGGATGCTTTGGTTTCCAAACTGCGCAGCGAGTCCCGTGCAGGTGTTCAGGTGGTAAAATCCACCATGGGTGAGTTGCCTGTCGATGTCCTGCTTGGTCAAGGCATCGGTGCTGAGGCTGATCTGGAATCGCGTCACGAAGTACACCATCACCATCATGACCACGACGACGAGGATCATGACGACCATGATCATGACGAGTTTGAGAGCTTTGTCGTAACCCGAGAGGAAATCGCCGATCCCGCACGATTTGCAGAGCAGGTCGCACAGGTGATCCGGGACCATGACATTTTGCGGCTCAAGGGTTTCGCAGCCGTCAGCGGAAAACCGATGCGCCTTACATTGCAGGCTGTAGGCCCCCGCATCGACACCTATTTCGATCAACCTTTCGGCAACCAAACCCGTGAAACACGGCTTGTGGTCATTGGTCAGTCTGGCCTTGATCGCGGCGCTATCAAAGCTGCATTGGTTGCATGAGCAGCGAGGCGACCACGGTCGAGTTGGGTAATCCGCGCGACGCGGCAGCCACTGCTTTGCTTCAGGCGAGCCACGCGCTGATGCAATCGCTTTTCCCGGCGGAGTCGAACCACTATCTGTCGGTTGATGCTCTGTGCACAGATGACATCCGGTTCTTCGTTGCCAAGGTTGACGGTTCTGTTCTTGGCTGCGGTGCGCTGGCTCTAAGGGATGGCTATGGAGAAGTAAAATCCATGTTTGTCGACCCCGCTGCGCGCGGCTCCGGTCTGGGTATCAGGCTTTTGAAGCGGATTGAAGAGGAAGCCCACAAAGAAGACCTTCCACTGTTAAGGCTTGAAACGGGGGGAAAGCTGCATTCTGCGCATAAAATGTACGAAGGGTTTGGCTTTATCCGCCGCGGTCCTTTCGGGGATTACCCGGATGATCCGAACAGCCTGTTTATGGAAAAACCGCTGTGAAAATTTTAACTTTAAGTATCAGCACCGTCCTGAGCCTGCTTTTTTCCAGCGGCAGACTTTGCAGGTTTAGTTGCGGGCTTCTTGGCTTTCGCGCCGCCAAATGGATTGTTACGCCCACCTGGCGCGTTTGCATCCTGAAAGCGCGGGCCTTTTTTATTGAAGGCGCTGTTCTTCTGGTTCGAATAGGCCATTGCCTGACACTCCTGATCCGCCGTGCATCGCGAACAAGTGCAGCACTGCTGACAACTATGCAAGCGAAAGACGCGCTCTGATGCACCTTCTTGCAGCCACCCCCGGTGCTATTGACGACGGGAATGAACCCTTCGACCTGGGCCAAACCCCGGCCGATGTTGTGTTTATCTCTGCGGCTGACACGGAATTGGCTGCGCTGTCTGAAGCTCGGTCTGAACTGGCAGATGCACCAAGCCTTCGGCTCGCCAATCTGACGCATTTACAGCACCCGATGTCTGTCGATCTGCACATCGAGGCATGTGCGACAAAGTCCCGTATCGTCGTTGCCCGGGTGCTGGGTGGTGCGGGCTACTGGAAATATGGGCTGGAACAATACGCAGCCCATTTGCACGACGCTGGTGTGCCTTTTGCTGCACTTCCGGGTGACGACAAACCCGACGAAGACTTGTGGAGGTTATCGACGGTCAATCGTGAAGATTATGACGCGCTATGGGCCTACCTTGTCGAGGGCGGGCCAGATAATGCCAGTAACCTGCTACGCTATACGAAATCGATGCTGGACGGCGGCGAAAAGCCGGCAAGCGCAAGTCCGTTGCTGCGGGCTGGTGTTTACTGGCCCGGCTCCGGAGTTGAGGACCTTTCATCTGCACAAGAATCTTGGACTGAAAACGCCCCGGTTGTGCCGCTGATCTTTTACCGTGCTTTGGTGCAGGGTGCTGGGTTGCATCCGATCAACCGCATGGTGAAGGCGCTTTTGCGTCAGGGGCTGAACCCGCTGCCAATCTTTGTCGCGTCCCTGAAAGACCCGGTTTCAGTTGCTACGCTTGAAAGCCTGTTCAAGGCTGCACCTCCCTCGGTCATCCTGAACTGTACCTCTTTCGCGGTGGGCTCCCCTCATCAGGGGGAACACCTTCAAGGTGCTGCAAATCCGCTTCAGATGGCCGCCGCAAACGGCAGTACTGTGTTTCAGGTCGTTCTTGCGGCCTCGTCTGAAGAAGCGTGGGAAACCGGCCTGACCGGTCTTTCCAGCCGCGACATCGCGATGAATGTCGCCCTACCCGAGGTCGACGGGCGGGTTCTGTCGCGTGCGATCAGTTTCAAGGGTGAGGCCTATTTTGACGAAGCCACCGAATGCCCGATAGCAACATACCGCGCGCGCGGCGATCGGGTGGAATTTGTTGCAGAGCTTGCCAAGAACTGGGCGAATCTTCGTGGAAAGCCTGATGCTGAGCGCCGTGTCGCGCTCGTTCTTGCGAACTATCCGAACAAGGACGGCCGCCTTGCAAATGGTGTTGGGCTTGATACCCCGGCTGCAACCGTTCACGTGCTGAATCTACTACAGGAAAGTGGCTATAGTCTGCGCAATCTCCCTGCAGACAGTGACGCCTTAATGCAGGCTATACTGGCTGGCCCAACAAATTGGCTGACCGACAGGGCCGAAAGGCAGGGCGGCGTCGATCTATCGATGGCTGACTATCAGATTTCCTACGGTACGTTGCCTTGGGAACTGCGCGAGAGGATTGAGGAACGTTGGGGCAAGCCAGAGGCTGATCCGTTTTTTGAACTCGGTGAGGTTGATTGCGGGCGCTTCAAATTGTCTATTCTGACCTTTGGCAATGTTGTTGTCGGCCTTCAACCTGCGCGTGGCTACAACATTGACCCGACCGACACCTACCATTCCCCGGACCTTGTCCCGCCGCATAATTACCTCGCGTTTTATTTCTGGCTACGCCACAGTTTCAGGGCTGATGCGATTGTGCATATGGGCAAACATGGCAACCTTGAATGGTTGCCGGGCAAGGCACTGGCATTGTCTGATACGTGCCTGCCCGAGGCTGTCCTTGGACCGATGCCGCATATATACCCCTTCATCGTGAACGACCCCGGTGAAGGCACACAAGCCAAGCGTCGCTCGCAAGCGGTGATTATAGACCATCTGACGCCACCACTGACCCGCGCTGAAACCTATGGGCCGTTGCGCGATCTGGAAGCACTGGTTGATGAATACTATGAAGCCGCAGGCGTTGACCCGCGCCGCATTAGACACCTGAGACGCGAGATACTGTCGCTTACCTCTACAACCGGGATCGATGCCGACGTTGGCATGAAGGGCGAAGATGAAGACACAGATCTGGCAAAGCTCGATGCCTATCTTTGCGAATTGAAAGAGGCGCAGATTCGTGACGGTTTGCATGTTTTTGGCACCTCTCCCGAGGGTCGGTTAGAACGCGATCTGACCCTTGCCCTCGTCCGCGTTCCGCGCGGGGATGGTGAAGGGGCAAATGCCTCGCTGCTCCGGGCTTTGTCTGCTGATCTGGGGTTCAACGCAGTGAGTGTTCCATCAAGTGGCGGAGTTGAGCAGGCATTTGACCCGTTGGATTGCGCCATGTCGCACGCATGGTCCGGCTCGCACCCCAAAGTGCTAAAGGCAATGTCAGCAGACCCTTGGCGAACGGCCGGCGACACGGTCGAGCGGCTGGAGGAGCTTTGCTGTTGCCTGCTTGATGGCACAAAACCCGACCCAAAATGGAAACACACCATTCTGTTGATGGAAGAAATCCACGCCGTTGTTTTGCCCGCACTCCGCGCCTGCGGACAGAACGAAGGCGCGGGGCTTCTGACCGCGCTTCAAGGCCAGTTTGTCGCCCCGGCCCCTTCCGGTGCGCCAACCCGTGGGCGTTTGGATGTACTGCCGACCGGGCGGAACTTTTTCTCTGTCGACAGTCGCGCCGTACCGACGCCAACCGCTTGGGCGTTAGGCTGGAAATCTGCAAATCTTCTGATTGAAAAGCACTTGCAAACGCATGGCGACTGGCCGCGCACCATGTTGCTGACCGCCTGGGGTACCGCCAATATGCGGACAGGTGGTGACGACATCGCACAATGCCTTGCACTGATGGGCGTAAAACCGAAATGGGACAGTTCAAACCGCCGCGTTACAGGTTTTGAAATTTTACCCCAAGGCGTGCTTGGCCGTCCACGTGTGGATGTAACTTTGCGAGTCTCCGGTTTCTTTCGTGATGCGTTTCCGCAGCTTATTGCCCTGGTTGATTCTGCGGCCCGCGCAGTTATGGAGCTTGATGAACTCGAAGATTTGAACCCAGCCGCCGCACGTGCCCGCACTGAAGGGCCAGAAGCGCATCATCGCGTGTTCGGGTCCAAACCCGGGTCTTATGGTGCTGGCTTGCAAGCCATGATTGACGAGCGACTTTGGGCAGGTAAAGCTGATCTTGCCGAGGCTTATCTTGAATGGGGCAGCTACGCCTATGGCAAGAATGCCGAAGGTACGCGTGCGCGGGAAGCATTTGAGACCCGTCTGTCCCAGACCGAAGCCATTGTTCAAAATCAGGACAACCGCGAACACGACCTTCTGGATAGTGACGATTATTATCAGTTCGAAGGCGGCGCCGCCGCTGCTGTCAGCACGCTTCAGGGCAAAGAAAGGCCGATCTACCACAATGACCATTCGCGCCCGGAACGCCCTGTTATTCGAACGCTGGAAGATGAGATTGGGCGCGTTGTCCGTTCGCGTGTGGTGAACCCGAAATGGATCAACGGGGTCAAGCGCCACGGCTACAAAGGCGCTTTTGAAATGGCGGCGACTGTTGATTACCTCTTTGCCTTTGCCGCAACGACCGGCGCGGTGAAAGGCCATCATTTTGACCTTGTCCACACCGCTTTTCTGGAAGACGAGGACACGCGCACATTTATTGCTGAACACAATGAACCCGCACTGCGGGAAATGGCACAAAGGTTGAATGAGGCGATTGACCGGGGGCTTTGGACGCCGCGATCAAACTCAGCACGCGCATTGCTGGCAGAGCTTGCCCAATGACACCACGTCGCGTTAAACCGGGCGAGGATCACGCGGCATTGCTGCAGCTAATTCAGACATCATTTGCCTATATGGAAGGGCGCATTGATCCACCCTCATCAATGCACCTGCTATCACTTAAAAACATTGCAGAACACGCTGAACAGAATGAAATCTGGGTGATCGAGCAAAATGACGCCCCAATTGCATGCATCTTTTTAACCGTTAAACCCGACACGCTATATCTTGGAAAACTCGCAGTTAACGAGAGTTCGAGAAACAAAGGGCTGGCCCGTGCTCTTGCCACACTAGCCGAGAATCGAGCCAGAGATTTAGGCAAATCGAAACTGGAGCTTGAAAGCCGCGTCGAACTTGTTGAAAACCACGCAGCCTTTGCAGCCATGGGCTTTGGCATCGTCGGGGAAACGGCGCATCCCGGATATCAAAACGCAACCTCATACACGTTGCAAAAACCGATCAAAGGCACCCTCGGGGCATGAAAACTGTGTCATCATTACAGCCACAAGAAAACCAATCTTGCCGCGCACATCGCAAATTTAAACAAATTCAAATGCCGTTTTTTGCGCCTATAATGGAAACTAACTCTTACCCCGCGCAGGAGAGAATAATGAGTGGTTCTGGAAGATGCCTATGCGGTGCTGCCAAGTTCAAGTTTGAGCGCAAACCCCTGTGGTCTGGCTTTTGCCACTGTGAAAGTTGCCGCAGAAATTGCGCAGCACCTGTTGCGGCTTTCTTTGGTGTAGCAAATGAACACTACAGGTGGCTTGGGACACCCCCTGCAACCTATAAATCTTTTGCCGATGTTACCCGGCATTTTTGCGCGAAATGTGGAACACCCATGGCTTATGAAGCGGAACGCTTTCCGGGTGAAATTCACTTCTATGCGACAACACTTGATGATCCCGCAGATTTCAAACCAAAATTTCACGTTCACTACAAAGAGCGTGTTGAGTGGTTGCATATCACGGATGATTTGCCAAAGTATCAAACGACCTCATTAAATGGAAACGCAGAATGACCGACGTCAAACCAGAAGACCTTGACCGCCACTCGATGAAAATGGCCAAGAAGAAGGCCGCGCGCGATAAGATCATGGCAACCAAGACCGACAAGAAAGGTCTGATCATCGTGCACACCGGTAAGGGCAAAGGTAAATCCTCTGCAGCGTTCGGCATGATCTTTCGCTGCATCGCCCACGACATGAAATGTGCCGTCGTGCAGTTTATCAAGGGTGGGATGTCGACTGGCGAACGTGATCTGATCCTTAACAAGTTTTCCGATGCCTGCGAATTCTACACGATGGGCGAAGGCTTTACCTGGGAAACCCAAGACAAAAGCCGCGACATCGAAATGGCGGCAGCCGCCTGGGAAAAGGCAAAAGAACTGATCCGCGACCCAGCCAACAAGATGGTTCTGCTTGACGAAATCAACATTGCGCTACGCTACGACTACATCGACATCAATGATGTCGTTGAGTTTTTGAAGGCGGAAAAACCTGAAATGACTCATGTGGTTCTGACAGGGCGAAATGCAAAGGAAGAGCTGATCGAAATCGCTGATCTGGTAACGGAAATGGAACTTATCAAGCACCCGTTCCGATCCGGCGTCAAAGCCCAGATTGGGGTGGAATTTTAGAGCCAAATTGCAAACCGCTCCTTTCTCGACGTTTCCATAACGAGGGATGGTCTAGCAGGCGCTGTGCATCGATCATGCACAGCCTGTGCGCAGGCAGGTATTGCGTCATTTTGGTTTGCTGATCATCTAATGTGTAACTGATTTAAAAGGTGACTCATGTCGAAACCAACATTGCTAGGAATTTCCGGCTCTCTTCGCAAAGACTCTTTTAACCGAAAACTGATCCGCGAAGCAGCGCGGTTGTTCGATGGTGATTTCATTGAGGCGGACCTACAAATGCCGCTCTACGATGGCGACCTTGAAAGCGCCAGCGGTGTTCCTGTACCCGCTCAAACACTCGCAGAACAGATTGCAAACGCTGATGCAGTAATCATTTCGACACCAGAATACAATCAGGCCCTTTCCGGAGTTTTGAAAAATGCGCTCGACTGGGTCAGCCGCACCGATGGCGCACCTTGGAAAAATAAACCTGTCGCGATCATTTCAGCCGCTGCCGGTCGTGCAGGTGGAGCGCGTGCGCAATATTCTCTGCGTCTGGCAATGAACCCGTTTCGACCAAGATTGCTAACCGGTCCAGAGGTTGGCGTTGCTGGCGCACAAGCCGAATTCAATGATGACGGTCTTCTGACGAACAAGCACTACATCAAGGCTTTGACGGAGTTGATGGCCGCATTGCATGCAGACGCTAAACGCTGATCTGAATATCTGGGCTTGTTCGGGATTTCTGTTGCATCAAGCGTGTCAAACCTTGTTCGAAATTTCGATCAGGTTCCCGTCTGGATCACGAATATACAATGACTGAATGGGCCCTGTCGCGCCATTGCGTGCGACTGAGCCATCTTCGATTGGTATTCCCGAAGCAGTTAAATACGCCTCCCATTCCGGGAGTGGAACATCACTTAGAAAGCACAGGTCCGCAGAACCAGATACAGGCGCCTGCGCTTTTGGCTCAAACTCTGCCCCTGCGAGGTGCAGGTTTATCTTTTGTTTGCCAAACTTCAGCGCAGTCCGGCGACTACCATCACTGGGGTAAAACTCCTCCGCCGTCATTCCAAGAACTTCAGTATAAAAATCCGTGGTTTGTTCAATGTTGCGAACAGTAAGCACCAGATGATCAAGGGATGTTAGTTTTGGTGCCATCACATCTTTTCCTTTTTGACCGCTGCGGTTAACGTCGCCTTCATGCACGACGCTATTGGACGATCACACACCCTTCATTGCACGCTGGACCCGGCTCGCGCCGCCGCCTTGCACGTTTTACTTGGCTTGAACGGTCCTGCACCAGCAGAAGGTGATCCACTTCCGCCCTTCTGGCATCAAATCTACTTCTGGGACCCGCTGCCAGCCGAAAAGCTTGGTCGCGACGGGCACATCAAAATTGGGGGTTTCATACCTGATCTGGGTCTGCCCCGCCGCATGTGGGCCGGTGGCCAGATGGAATTTCTATCCCCTTTGCTTATCGGCACCCCAGCGGATAAACACACCATTATCGAGAATGTTGCGTTGAAAGACGGGCGCAGCGGGCCACTTGCCTTTATCACCGTGCGCCACGAAGTTTACCAGAATGGCAAGCTTTGCCTTAAAGAACATCAAGACCTCGTCTACCGCGAAGACCCTGATCCGGGTGCGCCGAAACCAATACCCCCAGTTGCAAGAACGGATGAGGGCACACGTGAAAACCACAGTTTCAATTCAACTTTGTTGTTTCGTTACTCTGCGCTGACTTTGAACGGCCACCGCATCCATTATGACGAAACCTATTCGCGTGAAGTGGAAGGCTATGATGGCCTCGTCGTTCACGGCCCATTGCTGGCGCAGTTGCTGATGCATATGGCAGAGCGCGAACTTGGTTCACTTAAAACTTTTTCTTTCCGGGCAACAGCACCCGTCATGCATTTTGAAACTGTGACGTGCTGTAAAGAGGGTGCAGATATGTGGGTTCGCGGCCCAGACGGACGGCAGTGTATGCAGGCAACAGCGAGTTAAAGGTTGGCTTCAACCCTGAATGGATCAGGGATTTCGTCGCGCCCTTCCAACACAAGATCCGCCATTACCTCTGCGATTTTGGGTGCCATTCCCAACCCTATCTTGAACCCACCATTGGCAATGTACTCATCCGCGCGGCCGGGGTACGCCCCCAACATCGGAGCACGGGTTTTTGCCCGTGGTCGAACACCCGCCCAGCGTTCAATTACCTTTGCCCTAGTCAAAACAGGAAACGCATTCAGCGCACGTTCAAGAAGGTCGTCAAGCTGTTCGTCGGTGCTGGTTTCATCTTCGAACTCGCGTTCGCTGGTTGAGCCGACAGCAACAGTGCCATTCTCATGCGGTACAATATGGATACCGTCAGCAAACAAATGTGGCTGATCACCTGCATCATGACGCAGCAATATCGCCTGGCCTTTCAGCCCTTTACCAACCTCCTGACCAAGCGCGCGCGACAGGTCGAGCAAGCCATGATAACCAGTTGCCCAGATTACCCGCCCTTTTGGCTGCGCTTCACCAATCAAAATTTCAACCCCAAGCGACTGAACCGCAGCCGCCAGACTATGGGTTGCGGCACGGGGGTTAATACGAGCGCTTAAAGTGTCAAACGCCAGCATCCCAGTTTTGCTTTTAGGCGCCCAATCTCCGCGATCACCCACCTCTTCGACCCGCCAAATCGCTTTACCTCGCCATAAATCTTTTGCAGAGGATATCCGCTCCTGCGCAAGATTAAGAACTCTCATATCATCTAACGATTGCAACCGGCCTAACTGGGCGTAGCCGGACAATAGATTTGAGGCATCATCAACGGCTTTCCAAAAGCCCGGCATCATTATCAGGCTCTGAAACTGAAACTCTTTCTTATGGTTCCAATTGTCCGGCGTATGAGGGGCCAATGCCCCAACGATTCCGCCGCTTGATCCGGCACCAATTGCATGTTTTTCAATAACCCGCACCTTTGCGCCACGGCTTGCGCAGACCCAGGCAATTGAAAGCCCAAAAATCCCTGCGCCCACGACTGTTATGTCGGCCATTGCCAAACCTTTCCGATTTCATCATTGTCCGTTCGTTAAGCGCTTTTAGGGCATCCCATGACGACAGACCAGCGGACAGAGTTAGAATGGCGCGACGGAATAACTCCGGTATCCGTGCAATTTGATGACCCTTATTTTTCCATCGAAAACGGTCTTGCTGAAACCCGGCATGTGTTCATGGCAGGAAACGGATTACCTGACCGGTTTGTCCCCGGTTTTCAAATAGCAGAACTTGGATTCGGCACTGGGCTCAACATGCTGACCGCCCTGCTTGATTGGCGCGTGTCCGACACCTTTGGGCCGCTGCGGTTTACATCATTCGAAGCCTACCCGCTGGAAGCAGATCAAATCGAAACAGCGCTTGCTGCGTTTCCGGAAGCGCAGGCGATTGCGGGACCATTCCTTGATCAATGGCGTTCGGGCAAAACCTACATCGAAACCGATGATCTTATAGCTGACATTCGCATTGGCGATGCGCGTGAAATGCTACCCCTTTGGCATGGCTTAGCTGACGCCTGGTTTCTTGATGGGTTTTCCCCGGTCAAAAACCCAGAGCTCTGGGAAGAGTCTCTGATCCAACAGGTCGCCAAGCATACAGCACCAAACTGCACATGCGCCACCTATACAGCCGCAGGTTTCGTTCGCCGCGCCTTATCAGAGGCTGGATTTACAGTGACCCGTCAAACAGGCTTTGGGCGCAAACGCCACATGACAACCGCCGTTATGGAAACCAAAGCATGACGCAATCAAACACCCGTCTTGGCATCCTGCTCATGATTGCGACAACCTTTGTCTTTGCAGCGCAAGACGGTTTGTCGCGTCATCTTGCAGACACCTATAATGTTTTGATGGTCGTCATGATCCGCTACTGGTTCTTTGCAGCCTTCGTGATCAGCATAGCGAGCCGAAAAACCGGGGGTATTCGCGCGGCGGCGGCAACGACTCAGCCCGTGCTGCAAATTTTTCGCGGGGTCCTGCTGGCCGTTGAAATCTGTGTGATGGTGCTTGCTTTCACCTATCTTGGGCTGGTCGAAAGCCACGCCATTTTTACAAGCTACCCTCTATTGATCGCCGCCTTGTCCGGCCCGGTTCTGGGTGAGACGGTAGGCTGGCGGCGTTGGACGGCCATTGGCGTGGGTTTCATTGGGGTTCTGATCATCTTGCAACCTGGTTTCAGGGTATTTGCACCAGAAGCCGTCATACCTTTGATCGCTGCTTTTCTTTTTGCTCTCTACGGGTTGCTGACCCGATATGCCGCGCGACGTGACACCGCCGCAACCAGTTTTTTCTGGACAGGTGTTGCAGGCTCTGTTGCGATGACATCCATTGGGGTGTGGTTCTGGGAACCTATGATCGCAACCGACTGGGGTTGGATGGCCTGTCTTTGTGTTACAGGTGTTCTGGGGCATTGGTTGCTGATCAAATGTTACGAAGTCGCTGAAGCCGGGGCTGTGCAGCCTTTTGCCTACCTGCAACTGGTTTTCGCAACCATGATCGGCATAACGCTTTTTGGCGAAACGCTGGAGTTCAATGTCATCGTCGGAGCGGGTCTGGTCGTTGGTGCCGGCTTGTTCGCACTTTGGCGCGAAAGGCGCGCCAAGCCCTACGGCGACTGCCGCAATTCCTGCGACAATGTCAGTTCCTGAACCTGACCCGTGAGGCGCGCGCGGTAAACCGGCAGAGATTCCATAACGCGCATTACGTAATTTCGCGTTTCATCAAACGGGATATGTTCAATCCAGTCGACAGCATCCACGCTTTCATTGCGCGGATCTCCGAAACGCTCGATCCATTTACGCGGTCTGGATGGTCCGGCATTGTAGCCCGCAGCAACCAGCACATAAGACTTACCGAACTCTTCGATCAGTAGCGCGAGATATGCGCTTCCAAGCTGCGAATTGTAGCGCCAGTCCGTCAACAAACGATCACCATTATACCCCAAGCCCAATTTACTGGTCATTGCCTGCGCCGTTCGTGGCATTAGTTGCATGATACCCCGAGCACCCGCACCGCTGACTGCTACCGGATTAAATTCACTTTCTCGCCGCGCAATTGAGAGCGTAAGCTCTGGCGCAACAGGCAGTTCCTCGCTGCGCAAAGGATGAAGCGGGTAGTAGGATCGTGGCAACATATACCCCTGTTGCGCGGCCTGTTTCGCAATTTTCAACGCGATGTGGGGCGCATCCAATGACAACGCCAAATCCGCCAATTGGCCCAATTCGCTTCGGTTTAGCGATTCCGCCTGATGCAGAAAGAAACGTTTAGCAAGATCTGGCTCACCAGCTTCCAACAACAGCAAAGCCGCCGCAATGACACTGGATTGCATGAAGTCGGCGTTCCTCCAATCCGGAAAACTCTCCGCTCCGGTCAGACCCGCATCCATTTTCCGGCCAGCCCGTTCAGCGGCGAGTAGGCCGTAAAAGCTCGTCTGATATCGCGCGCCAAAAGCATAGGCTGCCTGCGCTGCCTCTGTATTGCCCAACGCCTCTTCTGCGCGGCCCTTCCAATACCCTGCACGACCAAGACTGATCGGTGTGAAAACTGCGGCTTGAAAATTCTGAAAGTGCTCTAAGGCTTGCGCTGGTTCATCTAGTTTTCTTAACGCTATAAAACCTGACAGCCACTCAAGATCGGCGTAATTTCTACCTTCACTCAAATGGTGTGCAGACGCGAGCCGGTATGCCAATCTTGGCTGTCCATCGCGCATAAGCTGTCGCGCCATCTGTCGCCGGTACCGCCCCCAGCGTTCTGGCTCGCCAAGCGAGACTGCGCTTCCACTTCGCGCCAGAGCAATTTCGATGGCGGCTTCGTCACGCCCCTTTTTTGCGCGCCACAGGAACCGTTCATAGGCCAGACCAGGGTCATTTCTTAGAGCCGCTGGAACTGCCGCGATCAAACCGTCAACGCCGTTGGAATCCGCGCGCAACCCCAATCGCGCCTCGGCCAGTTTTCGCCAGCCCGGACTAACCAGCGGGAACATTGCCTTTGCTTCACTCACCAAACCGCGCCAAAGCAACATGTCGAGGCGTGCTTCATGATGCGCCCCAAGTATATGCCCGTATCTTTGTAGCAATACTGTGCGTGCTGATGGCTCTATTGAAAGGCTTCGCCATGCAATGACCGCTTCGTCGTTCGCGTCATGCTGCGCACCAATTTCGCGAAAAGCCCGCCCTCTTTGCAACGCACCATTCCCGGTCTGAGGAGGATGGTCTTCAAAGTATGCCAATACATCAGCTGTCGGAATAGCATCAGTGATGGATATCTCCCCCCGAGCCCGCAGCCGCTTTAACCCGGGCCAATCAGAACGGCGCGTTAAGAACCTTTGGAAATCTGTAAAATCGCCTTCTCCGGCACGAAGGCGGCGCCATTCCACTAAATCGAGCGCTACTTGACCCTCCGGACGCGCAAGTTTTACGGCTTCATCCCAATTGTCATCGCGCACTTCTTTCATCGCACTGGCCATAGCTTGGCCTTGTTCGGTGGTCTGCGCTTCAACAGCGCTGACGGATACGCAAAAAAGCAATAGTAGAACAATTAATTGGTGCATCAGCCTGTAGTCCCTGCTCGAATTCTGAGATTCCTTCGACAAATGTAGCGCATCCCCCTTCCCTTCGACACACAAACTTGGCATTTGGGGCAAATATGGCTAGGGTCTGCCGCGAATTCGTCGGGTTGACTGGATTAGCCCTCAAGCAAAAGGATGCGTATCATGTTTAAAGGGTCTCTCCCTGCTCTGGTAACGCCGTTCAAAGACGGCCAGCTGGATCTCGATACGCTTAAGAAGCTGGTCGAATGGCATATTGCAGAGGGCTCAACTGGTCTTGTCCCGGTTGGCACAACGGGTGAAAGCCCAACTTTGACCCATGAAGAGCATGAAATTGTTGTCGAGACGGTCGTAAAAGCAGCCGCTGGTCGCGTTCCTGTTATCGCGGGCGCCGGTTCAAACAACACGGTCGAAGCCGTGCGGTTCATGCGCCATGCGCACAGGGTTGGCGCAGACGCTGCACTTGTCGTGACACCATACTACAACAAGCCAACTCAGCGCGGGCTGATCGCGCATTACACCGAATTGCACGATTGCTGCGACCTGCCGATCTTTATTTATAACATCCCCGGCCGTTCAGTCGTTGATATGACAGCCCAAACGATGGGTGAACTTGCGCGCTTGCCACGGATTATCGGTGTGAAGGACGCCACGGCGGACATGACTCGTGTTTCTGAACAACGTGAAACTTGCGGCAAAGATTTCATCCAATTGTCTGCCGAAGATGGTTCGGCACTTGGGTTTAACGCGCACGGGGGTATTGGTTGTATTTCCGTCACAGCAAACGTTGCGCCGCGCCTTTGTGCGGAGTTTCAGGCAGCCATGCTTGCCGGTGATTTCACCACTGCGCTTGAGTATCAGGACCAGCTCATGCCGTTGCATCAGGCAATATTCACAGAGCCCGGCCTTGTTGGCGCAAAATACGGCCTCTCGAAACTTGGCCTGTGCTCCGCCGAAGTCCGCTCTCCGCTGACCGAATTGCTGGACGAAACAAAGGCGCAAATCGACGCCGCAATGCGCCATGCAGATTTGATTAATTAATGTAACAATAATACCTGTGTTTGTTCACTCTGGAAGAGACGCGAAAAAGTGAATTAGACATCTCTTGAGATAGTTTAACCAGGCAAAGCCCTGCAATTGTCGCTAGCACGACCAGAGTTTCTCTATTCAAAATTCACTTTGACCCTTCGTCGCGTGGGATCAGGTCCAAGACAGATTCATTGCCGTGTTTGGGCTTAAGGCGCTGGGCACGAGCGAAAATTGATCGCTGATCTGTCATAACAGCAAACAACATTGAGCGAGCGAGCGGGGCGATTACTTCATCTTTCTCAGAGAGCGCCCAGAGGCGTGCCAGCATGTTGCGATCAAGATCGCCGTTCTGAAATGAATATGGCACCATTCCGAAAGCCAGCGGAAATCGGCGTATTTCTGGATTTCGCCTAAATGGGGCGCGACCTGATTGACCGGTAAGGCGCCTTTCACTGTCGTGCAGTTTTATCATGTCAAATAGGATTGAAAGACCCATCCCCAGTGATCGTTGCTCATATGAGTTACCGTGGTCGGCAAACGTGGTCGCTGCGGATATCTTCCATCGTATCGTCAGGTCTTTGGCTAAACGAGTTCCTTGCTCTCGCCACAGGCGCAGAAAGAGATGCGTTGCATTTTCCGGCGCTTCGCGTCTGCGTAAAACCGCGATTAGCAAAGCATGTAAAAGCAAAAGACCATTTTGGCCCGCGAATTCGGTTTGCAGTTCTGCGAGCGTTAACTGAAAATCATGCTTTCTTAATTCTTCGGATAAGATTTCGGGAGAGGTCACAGTTTGATCCGCAAGTAAGTTTAGATCTACGTCAACAGGTGGAAGTACCTCCTCCACGCCAATAAACGGAAACTGCTTTTTCTCGAACCTGCGCGAGAGTAAGTAAAAACCACCCTGATAGATTTCGCTCAATATCTCCATCGCCTACAAATTTCTCCATTATTCACTAACTAACGGCTCGCGATTAACAAAAGTGATCAATTAGAAACCCGCATCTCTAAATATACGTCAGCATCAATTCTTCAATCTTTAGTTGCGATGCGGCAATCGGTTTCTCCGAAAATGACAAGTGAAAACTGAATTGAGTAGGCGTTCGCCGCCTAATTTCGCAAAAACGAAATTTTCCGTTAACGTGCCCCTACTTAATCCATTACCGGAGGCCAACATGGCGCTATTTGACAGAGAGCTTATTTCCAACGGAAACCCGATGGAGGCGATCGTGGGCTTCTCTCGTGCCGTTCGGGTTGGCCCATTTATTTCGATTGGTGGAACTGCCCCGGTTGGTCCCGACGGGAAAACCGTTGGTATCGGTGATGTCGCGATGCAGACAAAATGTATTCTGGAGATCATTAAGGCTGCGCTTGAACAGGCGGGGTCTGGCATGCACGACGTTGTGCGTACCCGGATTATCCTGACAAATATTGATGATTGGAAATCTGCCATAGACGTCCGCAAAGATTATTTCGCCGATGTGCGTCCGGTTGATACAATCATGGCGGTTGAACGCTTTGTAAATCCGGAATGGTTGATCGAGATAGAAGCAGACGCCGTGATCGCGGAATGGCCTTCCAGCTAAAATAGAATTCAAAGGCACTGGTTATAATTTTTAAATTTCAACTTACCTTCTGCGTCGGTCCCCGATGGACACCCTCTTTGCTGCGGTGTAGGCAACAGACATTATGTCGAACAAGAAATCAGACCCAAACTATAAGGTGATCGCCGAAAACCGGCGCGCGCGCTATGACTATGCCATCGAGGATGATCTCGAATGTGGCATCGTGCTTTTTGGGTCCGAGGTAAAATCGACCCGCACGGGTCAGGTTAACATTGCCGACAGTTATGCAAATGTTGAAGACGGTGAACTTTGGCTGATTAACGGCTACATTTCCCCTTATGCGCAAGCTAAAACCTGGGGTCACGAAGAGCGGCGCAAACGTAAACTTCTGGTTTCAAAGAAAGAATTATCAAAACTTTGGCAAGCAACTTCGCGTCAAGGTATGACCCTTGTGCCGCTGGTCATGTATTTCAACCACAAAGGTATGGTCAAACTTAAGATCGGTATCGCCAAAGGTAAAAAGGTTCACGACAAACGTGCGACCGAGGCAAAACGCGACT
Organism: Pseudohalocynthiibacter aestuariivivens; assembly: GCF_018457175.1. Taxonomy (GTDB): domain Bacteria; phylum Pseudomonadota; class Alphaproteobacteria; order Rhodobacterales; family Rhodobacteraceae; genus Pseudohalocynthiibacter; species Pseudohalocynthiibacter aestuariivivens. Next base: position 114,449 of record NZ_JAGFNU010000001.1, on the reverse strand, counting down.
GGGGCCGCCAGAAACAGCGTCTTTTACGTAACGGTTAGATCAGTCAAATTATTCCCCTTCGCGGAAAAACATTAAATTTGATATCCTCCGCCTAAGCCAAGTATCTGGGCCGGGTATTGGTGTATAAATTTAATGGCCCATGACGGAAGAAGGACACAAAAATGGAACTCCTGATCAGTCTGATATCGGGTGCCATCGGCGGCAACGTAGCTGGCGGCCTGTTAAAGAACCTTAACCAAGGCACTCTGTTGAATTCGATTGCCGGAATCTTGGGCGGTGGTATTGGTGGCCAGCTCCTTGGAATGATTGGCGCAGGTGGCATGGCCGACGCGGCTGCAGGCAGCGGAATGGACCTTGGCGCAATCGTTAGCCAAATTGCTGGCGGCGGTGTTGGCGGCGGCGTTTTGCTGGCAATCGTCGGAATCGTCAAAAAGATGATGGCAAAATAAGAAAAATTGCAGGTGCCTGCCCCTTAGGTAAGGCACCTGCCTCTTGCCAGCGCGCGTCCCTCTCGGTAGGCAAGGATCGACCGAGTCTTCTGGGGGCGAAAAATGTCCGAAAATGATCCGAAAACACTGGTTTCAACAGACTGGCTAGCCCAGCATCTGAAAGATCCAGACCTGCGTATTCTTGATGCATCCTGGTATATGCCGCAATCTGGGCGTAACCCACGTGCGGAATATGAAGAGGCCCACATTCCGGGTGCACGGTTTTTCGATATCGATGACATCAGTGATCATCGCTCTGAGCTGCCACATATGGCACCTCCAATTGAAAAATTCATGTCACGAATGCGCGAAATGGGCGTGGGAGACGGCCATCAGGTTGTTGCCTACGATGGTTCTGGTCTGTTTTCCGCGGCACGTGTCTGGTGGTTGTTTCGCCTTATGGGCAAAACAGACATCGCTGTTCTGGATGGTGGCCTTCCCAAATGGATCGCCGAAGAACGTGAAGTCGAAGACTTGCCCCCAATCGTGCGCGACCGTCATATGACAGTTCAACGGCAGGCACATCTGACCAAAGATGTTACGCAAGTCGCCGCAGCAGCGAAACTGGGTGATTATACAATCGTCGACGCTCGCAGCGCTGCACGCTTTCGGGGCGAAGAAGAAGAGCCGCGTCCGGGCCTTCGTTCCGGACGCATACCCAATTCGGTAAATGTTCCCTACCCGGATGTTCTGAACGCTGACGGAACGATGAAATCCGTGGATGCACTGAAACCCATTTTCGAAAATGCTGGCGTCGACCTTGGCAAGCCAGCAATCACCACTTGCGGTTCTGGTGTAACTGCAGCGATCCTCAGCCTTGCGCTGGAACGTATTGGGCATCGTCGCCACGCGCTCTATGACGGTTCATGGGCGGAATGGGGCATGTACAATGATCTTAAAATAAAAACGGGGGCCTGATATGCTTAGCAATCTCAAACAACAGCCCGCTGATAAAATCCTCCAGCTGGTCCAAATGTATCGCGACGATCCGCGTTCTGACAAAATCGACCTTGGTGTTGGCGTTTACAAAAACGCCGAAGGTGTCACTCCTGTGATGCGTGCAATCAAAGCTGCTGAAAAGCAACTTTGGGAAACCGAAACAACCAAATCGTACACTGGTCTTGCCGGTGAGCCTGCGTATCAGGACGCAATGATTTCTCTGGTTCTGAGTTCCTCAGTCGCGCGCGAAAACGTGGCTGCAGCTGCGACTCCGGGTGGAACTGGTGCTGTGCGACAGGCGCTGGAACTCATCCAGATGGCATCACCAGATGCCACTATCTGGATATCAAACCCAACATGGCCCAACCACCCGTCGATCATCAAATATCTTGGGATGAAGATGCGCGAGTATCGGTATTTCGATAACGACTCCCGGGGCGTAGATTTTGAGGGTATGCTCGCCGACCTTGCACAGATTCCCGCAGGCGATGTTGTGCTATTGCACGGTTGCTGCCACAACCCAACCGGTGCAAACCTGACCAACGCACAATGGGCCGAAGTGATCGCCGTGCTACAGGAAACCGGCGCAATCCCGTTTATTGACATCGCATATCAAGGGTTTGGTGACGGTCTGGAAGAAGATGCAGCAGGCTTACGTATGGTCGCCTCTGAAATGCCCCAGACCCTGATTGCGGCGAGCTGTTCCAAAAACTTCGGTATCTACCGCGAACGCACGGGTATTCTAATGGTGGTGACACAGGATGCATCGTTGCGGGATGTTACGCAGGGGAACCTCGCGTTTCTGAACCGTCAGAACTACTCCTTCCCGCCGGATCATGGTGCACGGCTTGTTACAATGATCCTTGATGACAAAGCACTGCGCGCTGACTGGAGCGCCGAGCTTGAAGAGGTTCGCCTTGGAATGCTCGCATTGCGTGAACAGCTTGCGAAAGAGCTTCAAAAACTCGCTGGTTCTGACCGCTTTGCTTTTCTTGCGCAGCACCGCGGCATGTTCTCGCGCCTTGGTGCAACGCCAGAGCAGGTCGAAACGCTCCGCCGCGATCATGGCATCTACATGGTTGGTGACAGTCGGCTAAACATTGCAGGCCTGAATAAAAACTCAGTGCCTATTCTGGCCAAAGCAATCATCGATGTTGGAATTTGAACCAATTTAACACTCTGCTTTAAACGAAAGCGTGCCCCGGGAGGCCGCGTTTTTCGTTAAGACAAACAAAAAAGGCCCGGGCACTTAGGCCCGGGCAAGATGTCTCTCGGCTGAAAAGGAAGGGAATCAGCCGTTAGAGAACTCGGGGTAGGCCTCCATGCCCAATTCGGTCATGTCGAGCCCTGTGATCTCGGCCTCTTCGCTCACTCGGAGCCCCATCAGACCCTTCAGAACGAGCCAGACCACAGCTGAAGCAACCACGACAAAGGCAGCTACCACTATGATCGAGATCAATTGGGTGACAAAAGATGCATCGCTATTTGTCAGGCAGACCGCCAGAGTTCCCCAGATACCTGCAAGCAGGTGAACCGGAATTGCACCGACGACGTCGTCGATTTTGAACCGATCCAGCATTGGCACCGCAAAGACAACAATCACACCACCGATTGCACCAATCAGAACAGATGCGCCAAGGCTTGGCGTTAGCGGTTCTGCAGTGATCGATACAAGCCCGGCAAGTGCACCGTTCAGCACCATCGTCAAATCAGGTTTCTTATAAAGAACCTGAGTCAGGATGAGTACGGCGAGCGCGCCCCCGGCAGCAGCCAGATTGGTATTGCTAAAGATCCGGCTGATGTCAGAAACGTTACCAGCGGTATCCATGTAAAGCTGCGAGCCGCCATTGAAACCAAACCAACCCATCCACAGAATAAACGTTCCCAATGTAGCCAGCGTCAAGTTCGAACCCGGCATTGGGACGGTTCTGCCATCTTTGTATTTGCCGATACGCGGCCCAAGGATAATAGCACCTGTCAGGGCAGCCCAGCCCCCGACCGAGTGCACAACGGTCGAGCCGGCAAAATCAAGAAAGCCCATTTCGTTCAGAAATCCGCCGCCCCATTTCCAACTTGCCTGAATGGGATAGATGACAGACGTCAGCAGCACGGTGAAAATCAGGAATGGCCACAATTTTACGCGTTCTGCCATGGCACCCGACACGATCGACGCGGTCGCTGCACAGAACATAAGCTGGAAGAAGAAGTCTGAACCCACAGACGCATAAGTCAGGTCTGCTTCGGTGTCTGCAAGGCCGACAGGTTCTAACGAAGCCGGAGAAAACGCCCCAAGAATTCCGTCAATCGACCAGCCGTCACCCGGATACATAAGGTTGTAACCAATCAGGTAGTAGAAGATCGACGCCAGAGAAAACAATGCAACGTTCTTCATTAACTGCATGGTGACGTTCTTGCCGCGAACAAGACCCGCCTCAAGCATGGCAAACCCTGCCGCCATCCAGAACACCAGAAACCCGGTGACCAGAAACATGAATGTCGTAAAGATAAAGCCGATATCGGCGTTCAGTGGTGTTTCATCCACTTCTTGCGCAAACCCAAGGCTTGGAAGTGCGGCCACCAGTGCGGCCAGACTAAGTGTTGTCAGTCTCATTTCTATATTCCTCTCTGACAGTCCGCCGCTTTACAGCGCGTCCTCGTTCATTTCGCCGGTCCGCACACGCATTGCCTGCGCCACATCAAGCACGAATATTTTGCCGTCGCCGATCTTGCCGGTGTTGGCTGTTTTCTGGATTGTTTCGATCACCTGATCGGCCATTGCCGCAGCGACAACGATCTCAAGTTTGATCTTCGGAACAAAGTTCACCGTATATTCGGCCCCCCGGTAAATTTCCGTATGACCGGACTGGGCACCAAATCCTTTGATTTCACTCACCATCATGCCCCGTACGCCTGTTTCTGTAAGTGCAACCCGGACATCTTCGAGCTTGAACGGTTTGATGGTCGCTATGATAAGTTTCACGTTATTTCCCTTCTGACCGCGTGTTTGCAGCTGCAGCATAGCGATGCCGCACATGCGCGCTTCAAGGGAGAGAGACGAAAATTTAGGCATGAATCCCTTCGATCGCACATTTTTTGCGGTTTTTTCGGGCTATGCTTAAAATTTAAGCTTTGGAAAAATGGATTGCGATTGGCTCTATAAGCTCCACATTCCAACGCGAAGCGTGTAAGTTGCGAAAAAAAGGCAGGCGCCGGATTGGGTGACGCATGAGTGGTACTGGCAAAAAGAAACCGCCATTGGTGGCGGATCGGCGTTATGCGTCAAAGGCAGCATCAGGTAAAAGACCTGCTGCCAAGACAGCTACCACACGCCGAACAACTAAAAGCAAACCCACCCCAAGGAAAACGACACGACGTAGGCGGAGCAGATCTCGCAACCCAATTATTAGGGCGATATCAGGATTGTTTCGTTGGGTATTTCGGATGATCTGGGGTGTGGTCTGGCGCAGCTCTGCTGTGCTGCTGCTGCTAGTCACCCTGACCGTTGGGTACTTCGCTGCAACACTGCCTGACGCCACACAGCTGATCGACGGACGTACCCGCGGATCCGTCACACTGCTTGACAGAAACGGGCAGGTGTTCGCGTGGCGCGGCGATCAGTTTGGCGGCATGATTACGGCTGATACCGTTTCCCCACATCTGAAAAACGCCGTCATCGCGACCGAAGACAAGCGTTTTTACCGGCATTTTGGCATAAGCCCGCGTGGGATTGCGAGCGCAGTACGCATCAACCTACGCGCCGGACGCGGCCCGCTGTCCGGCAACGGTGGCTCTACAATAACGCAACAAACAGCGAAACTGCTGTGTCTTGGTGTTCCACACGACCCTAGTTCAGGGATGACTGAAGCAGAATACGAGGCTGATTGTCGCCGGGGAACGCTCTGGCGTAAGGCGAAAGAAGCGATCTACGCACTTGCGATGGAGGTACGGTACAGCAAAGACGAAATCCTTACGATCTACCTCAATCGCGCGTTTTTAGGCGCAGGTGCACGTGGTTTTGAGGCGGCGAGCCAACGTTATTTCGGTGAATCAGCAAACACAGTTTCTCCGACAGAGGCTGCAATGTTGGCGGGCTTGCTGAAAGCCCCGACACGCTATGCACCGACGAACAACCTTGAACGGTCTCGTGACCGTGCGCAGGTCGTTTTGAATCTGATGGAAGAGCAGGGATATCTTTCTACGGCTGAGGCAGTGAATGCACGCGAAAACCCCGCGGAATTATCCGCAGCCGCAGCCGCACGCGCCGGTGGGTATTTTGCGGACTGGGTCATGGGAAGTGGGCCAGATTTCTTTACCAGCAACACAACCGAAGACGTTATCATCCGCACAACGCTTGATCAGCGCATACAAACTGCTGCCGAAGAAGCGCTGGCCTACATTTTTGAAACCAAGGTACGCGACGGTTCAGAAGCACAAGCCGCGATCGTTGTCATGTCATCCGACGGGGCGGTGCGTGCAATGGTTGGCGGACGGCAAACACGCGTATCAGGCGCATTCAATCGTGCGACGCAGGCTCTGCGTCAAACTGGGTCAGCATTCAAACCCTTCGTTTATGCCGCCGCTCTCGACCTTGGGTACAGTTACAACGATTACGTTGATGACTCACCGCTCACAATCAACATTCCGGGGTCCGGCGCATGGTCTCCGACGAACTATGATCACAAATTTCATGGCCAAGTGACCCTGACCGACGCCCTGAGACAGTCCTTTAACATTCCGGCTGTCCGCGTTTCCGAAAGCGTAGGTCGCGAAAATGTGCGCAAAATCGCAGCCGATTTCGGCATTGAAAGTGATCTGGCTTTGGGCCCGGCACTGGCGCTTGGCGCATCGGAATCCACTCTTATTGAAATGACAGGCGCATACGCTGGCATCTTAAACGGCGGAAGCAGTGTGACACCTTACGGGCTTGTTGAGCTTCGGCTACAGGGCGAGCAGGACCCCCTTATGCGACAAGAGGGTGGCATCGGTGAACGTGTCATCAGTGAAAATGCAGCTGCGCAACTCATCTATATGATGAACCAGGTTGTCGAAGCCGGTACTGGTCAGCGTGCAAAGTTGCCGGGACGGCCAGCAGCAGGTAAAACAGGAACAACTCAGGCCGCGCGCGATGCGTGGTTTTTAGGCTTTACCGCCGACTATGTTGCGGGCGTCTGGATGGGCTATGACAACAACACTCCGCTCACTGGTGTGACAGGCGGTGGTCTGCCAGCCGAAATATGGCACGAAACGATGCTACGGGTTCATGAAGGTTTGCCTGCTCAACCGCTGCCTATGATAACACCCGTTCCACCGCAGCCACCTTTGTCCGAATTGCGTACACGTGGCAACAGGGGCAGACGGGACCGTCAGGCAGATGGCATAATTCTTGATGTATTGAACAGCATATTCGGCGGTCGCAATCGCTAACTTTTGCACCAGAGACGCCTCTTAACTGGTTTGCTTGCGCCGCTAGCGCGGGCGAGTGCTAATGTGATTTTCACTCGTTGCTAACGACGTCGTCAACAGCACCCTCAACCAGATCTTCCTCTGAACAGTTATCATATTTGAATGCATAGCCGTTCCAGACCATGATCAGCCCTGAATCGGCAGCTTTCATGAACAGCACCCGTTCGACCCAATGGGCGTCTTCGGCTTCGCATTCCATGTCATAGAGAACGGCATTCATATCCCGAACAGAGACCGGGCTAATCATCGTGCATTGTGAACCGACACCAATAAAGGTGTTGTCTTCGACCTTTAGTGCACCACCCTCTTCGCCAATCCTAGCACAATCAGCACCAGCCACCTGACGGTAGATACCATCGAAACTCCCAAGCTGTTCTTCAGCTATTGCTGCCGAGGCCAAGAGGCCTGTGGCTATGACAATGCCCAAGCGCATCGCGTCAGCCGGTGTTCCGGAGATCGCTGATCAACTGATCAAGATTCCCACGTCGCCGGTCAAGCATTGCGCCTATCTCTTCGCGCTCAACTTTTGTCAGGCTAATTCCTTCGATCACCATGTCAAAAAACAGGTTTCGACCACCTGCTTCCTTGACCAGAAAATCGATGCGGAAAGGCGCTTCTCCCTGCAGATGTGCAGTTGTCTGCACTTCGTGCCAGCTTTTTACAGCGCGGGCTGAATCGACTTCGATCCGACCCCCTATAAATTCCCTAAACCGACGACCATATTTGCGTGCAATGTATCTTCGAAATGCCACTGTAAAATCGCGTAGTTGCGCTTGGCTGGCAGAGCGCGCATCGGCTCCAAGCACCCGGATAGCAATGACGGCAGTGTTCGCAAACCGATCAAATATTCGTTCGAATTGCGTCAACATACGTGATTCAGATCCGCCAGAGTTGATAACGCGCGTGATCTCGCTCACGACATCATCAATCAGTCTGCGCGCTTCAGCGGTGGTCAGCGCCATCGCTGAACCGGGCACCGCCGCGGCAACCACGCCGGCACCAAGTCCGGCCAGAACAGTTCGTCGTTTTACATCATTCACCATACAGATCCTCGAACAATGAATCTATTTCGTCAACTTCGTCGTCGGTTACTTCTACACCCAGCTCAAACCTGCGATTCTGCAAGTAAAGAGAACGTGCCTGTGCGTAACTATCTTCGCTCTCATACAAGATAGAGTCTATCGTAGACGAATACTCGTACCGATCACCAACTTTTGCGAGTCCTGCTGAAAATACACCAATTGCGTTTTCAGGCGATGGCACCATGTAGACAAGCGGATTGGTAAAAAGGTCGACAATCATGCCCACTGTAGCCCGGTCCGTCGACGGCCCCAACAAAGGTAATTCCATAAAGTTACCTTCTTTGAAACCCCAGACATATAGCGTTTCGCCAAAATTGGTTCTGTCTTCCTCAACACCCATAGGTGTGGCCGGGTCCAGAAGGCCACCCATACCTAGCGTTGTATTGATCACAAAACGCCCGGTGTGCTTCAGTGCCTTCCCAATCCTAAACTGCAAGAGGTTGTTTACAACAACACGCGGCAAATTCAGGTTTCCGGCGAAGTTACCGATACCTCGGCGAATAGGCATCGGTATCCCTCTGCCATAAACCTTTGAAGCTGGGCGGAACAGAAAACGGTCAAACGCTATGTTTTCGGCATGAATACGGCGGTTTAGTCTCTCATTTGGATCCTGAATTCCATCGACTGGCTGCGAAAAACCGCACGCGCTGAGAGACAGCGCGACGACAAGTACACAAGCCATTTTTAGCCTAGCTCTTGTGGGGCAGGTTCTGGATCCAGGCAAAATAATTCTCTTCGACAATCCCATTCAGCCCCTCAAATAGTATTTTACTTACAAAGTCCAATCAATCGGCGGTGTAGAAAACGTCATTGTGACTGTTTGGTTACAACGAGCAACGATAAATCAATTAATCTTGTTTTTTCTATGGAACACGGAGGGCGTTGCTTTGTTGCCAATAGTACTTTCAACGCGCCACGTAGGCCTAATCTTAATGCATTATTAACGCCTTAGAGGCTTGAAGGGACGAACAATCTCAACAATTTTGGTTTGAAATTCGACCAGAACCGATTTTGTGGTTTTCCCCGTCCGCAGTCCGGGCTAGCGTCTGTTCAAATTCGAATAGGGAGAATTCTCATGAGCAATGGTCTCGAAGCACGACTTGTTGAACTTGGTGTAACACTACCCGATGCACCTGCCCCGGCCGCTAACTACGTGCCGTTCGTACAGATTGGCGACATTGTGTATGTCTCTGGCCAAATCTCTAATGGGCCTGATGGGTTAATCACCGGCAAGCTTGGTGACGATATGTCAACTGAACAAGGCGCAGACGCTGCAAAATCCTGTGCAATCAGCCTACTCGCGCAAGTTAAGGCCGCTTGCGGTGGCGATCTTAACCGCCTTGTCCGCGCCGTAAAACTCACCGGATTCGTCAATTCGACCGCCGACTACACTGACCAGCCTAAAGTCATAAATGGGGCGTCCGATTTTCTTGTTGCAGCGATGGGTGACGCCGGGCGTCATTCGCGCTCTGCTGTTAGTGCTGCATCACTGCCGTTGGGCGTTGCTGTGGAAATTGAAGGTATTTTTCAAATAAAATGACGCATCTGCCCCCGGTATTTTTATCAACTCCGATTGCGCATCGAGGCTACCACAATCTTGCAAAAGGCCGTGCTGAAAATTCGCGCGCTGCGTTTCTTGCTGCTATTGAAGCAGGCTACGGCATTGAGATGGACCTGCAGCGCACCAAAGACGATCAGGCCATGGTTTTTCACGACTATGATTTGACCCGTCTAACTAGTGAAAGGGGCCCGATTCAGCAACGTTCAGCCGCAGAAATGGCAGAGATTCAACTGATTGGCAGCAACGAAAATGTACCGAGTTTTGCTGAAGTTCTAGACCTTGTCGCCGGGCGTGCTCCTCTACTTGTCGAACTAAAAGACCAAGACGGTGAGATGGGCCCAAACATCGGGCCTTTGGAGCAGGCAGTTGTGAATGCGTTGATAGGCTACGAAGGTCCGGTCGCACTAATGTCTTTCAACCCGCATTCAGTTGCCAAACTTGCAGAACTTGCACCGCATCTTCCGCGCGGACTCGTTACAGAAGGCTGGACAGACAAAGATACACAAATGATTCCGGCAGCACGACGCCAAATCTTGCGTGATATCCCGGATTATGATCGCGTTGGCGCTTGCTTTATCAGCCACGAGGCAGCAGATCTCTCCAGACCACGCGTTGCAGAACTAAAAGCAAGTGGCGCGCATATTTTGTGCTGGACGATACGCAGCCCCGAAGCCGAAGCCGAAGCGCGCAAAATTGCCGACAATATTACCTTCGAAGGTTACGCCGCTGCCTTGCCCACCGCTTGACGTTGGCCGCTTCGCCCCCAATCTATGTCCCGCAGACAGGTGAGGCAGATGAGCAATCAACAAATCGAAATACATGTTCTGACGTCGCTCTCTGATATTTCAGAAGCAGAGTGGGATGCCTGTGCTTGCCCCGAATCAAACGAAAGCAGGCCGATTGATCCGTTTACAACCCACCGATTCCTCAAAGCGCTGGAAGACAGCGGGTCTGTTGGCACGGGTACGGGTTGGACGCCTCGTTACCTAGTTGCTTACTCCGGTGAAATGGCTATTGCTGTCACCCCGGCCTACGCAAAGACCCATAGTCAGGGCGAGTATGTTTTCGACTATAGCTGGGCACACGCTTATGAACGCGCTGGCGGACGATATTACCCGAAGCTGCAAATTTCCGTCCCCTTTACACCAGCCACTGGCAGGCGGTTTCTGGCGCGCCCAGGGTATGAGGAGATGGGTCAGTCTGCACTGGTACAAGGTGCAGTACAGCTCGCGTCTGAAAATCAACTTTCTTCGCTGCACATAACATATTGCACTGAAGCCGAGGCCGAAGCAGGCCGCGCAATGGGTCTGCTTCACCGCACGAGCCAGCAGTTCCACTGGGAAAATACAGACTATGCAAATTTTGATGCGTTTTTAGCGAGCCTTGCGGCGCGCAAACGCAAAAACATCCGAAAAGAGCGTGCAACGGCGCAGACATTTGGCGGAACAATCCATCAATTTACCGGGGACCAGATCGAACCCGAGCACTGGGACGCATTCTGGACATTTTACCAGGACACAGGCGCACGAAAATGGGGCACCCCTTATCTGACGCGCGCATTCTTTGATATTGCGCAAGAAACTCTGCGTGACGATATCCTGCTGGTGTTGGCAGAGCGCAATGGCCGCTGGATAGCTGGGGCCATGAACATGATCGGAAAAGGTACTCTTTACGGCCGCTATTGGGGGTGCACCGAAGACCACGCCTGCCTGCATTTTGAACTCTGCTATTATCAGGCGATTGATTACGCCATTACCCACGGCCAGACACGCGTCGAAGCTGGTGCTCAGGGCGACCACAAACTGGCGCGCGGCTACCTGCCGGTCACGACTCATTCGCTGCATTGGATCGCCGACCCCGGCTTTGCGAATGCAGTTGAAAAATACCTGGTCGCAGAACGTGAAGCCGTTGACAATGATATCGATGTACTGACCAGCTATGGCCCATTCAAGAAATCATCCGGAGAAGAAAAATGAAACTGTCCGATGAACAACGTGAATCTGACCTCGCTCCACTAATTCAAAACGGCTGGTCTCTCGTCCCGGATCGCGACGCGATCTCGAAAACCTTCACCTTCAAAAGCTTTATCGAGGCGTTCGGGTGGATGACCCGGATTGCAATCTGGTCTGAAAAATACCGCCACCACCCAGAATGGTCGAACGTCTACAATAAAGTGGACGTGACCCTTACGACGCACGATTCAGACGGTCTGACAGAGCTTGATGTAAAGTTGGCCAACAAGATGGATACGCTTGCGCACTAAACATCTGCTTTGTTGAAAAACCCATCGAGCCTATTCGATAAGCTCAGACAACCGCGAAACTTTCTTTTTCCAATAAATATCCCCGCCGGAGGCAAAAACTTTAGTGCCTCCGGCAGGGATATTTTACGGATAAAGAATTAAAGTGCTGCGAGAAGATTTTCACCGCCTGAGATTTCGCAGGTTCCCCGGGCAACCTCCTCGTTCAAGATTCTTACAACACCATCTTCAACAAGCATTGCATAACGCTTTGATCTCGCCATCAGACCGGCAGGTGGAGCATCGAAACTCATCCCAATTTCTGTGGTGAAAGCGCTTTGTGCATCCGCGAGCATCGTCAAACCGGCATCGGATGCACCCGTCGCGTCGCTCCAGGCTTTCATTACATGAGGGTCATTCACCGAAATACAGATTATCTCGTCAACGCCTTTCGCTTCAAGCGCATCTTTTGACCGAATGAAACTCGGGACATGCGCGGAGTGGCACGTAGGTGTAAAAGCGCCCGGCACGCCGAAAATAATCACTTTTCGTCCGGCAAGCTTGTCTGAAAGCGCCACTGATTCTGGCCCATCTTCGCCAATTTTCAGCAGCGTAGCCTCTGGTAGTCTGTTTCCGACAGATATTGTCATCTTGGCCCCTCTTGCGCGATTGCGTTTCGTGTAGACGAAGATATAGGCTTCATACCTGCAACTACTAGGTCACGGGGAAAGAGATGAGTCATATTGTGATTATCGGCGCAGGACAAGCTGGGTGTTCTCTTGTCGTCAAACTTCGAAACCTTGGTTTCGAAGGCAAAGTGACCTTGATTGGAGAAGAACCAGTCCCCCCTTATCAACGCCCGCCGTTGTCAAAGAAATATCTGCTCGGTGAGATGGATCTGGAGCGGCTCTATTTAAGGCCCAAAAGTTACTACGACGAGGCAAACATCACTTTAAGGCTCGGCAAACCCGTTTCAAGCATCGATACGACTGCCAAAACCGTGACCGTTGGGGATGAGACAATCTCTTACCATCAACTCGCGCTAACCACTGGCTCCGTTCCGCGTCATTTGCCTGATGCAATCGGCGGCGCATTACAAGGTGTTCACGTCGTACGCACCCTTGCTGATGTTGACGGCATGGCACCGGAGTTTACCAGCGGACGTCGCGTTTTGATTGTTGGCGGTGGCTATATTGGGCTAGAGGCTGCGGCAGTTGCATCCAAGCTCGGCGTACAAGTCACGCTCGTTGAAATGGCAGATCGCATTTTGCAACGCGTTGCAGCGCCTGAAACGTCAGACTATTTCCGCAAGCTACACCAGTCTCACGGCGTAAATATCCTTGAAGGGCTGGGTTTGGAACGTCTGCTGGGTGAGGGTCGTGTCAGTGGCGCTCGCTTTACCGATGGCAGTGAAACCGACGTTGATTTTGTTATCGTGGGTGTTGGCATAATGCCGGGAAGTACGCTGGCAGAGGTCGCTGGGCTGACAATTGAGAATGGCATCAAGGTTGATGCACAGGGTCGCACCTCTGACCCTGCAATCTGGTCCGCGGGTGATTGTGCTTCGTTTCCCTACAAAGGCAATCGTATTCGTCTTGAGAGCGTTCAAAACGCGATAGATCAGGCAGAGTTGGTCGCCGAAAACATTCTGGGTGCGGGAAAGGAATATGTCCCTATGCCTTGGTTCTGGTCTGATCAGTTTGGCACCAAATTGCAGATCGCAGGATTAAACACAGGCTACGACACTATCGTCGTGCGCCCGGGTGACAAGGGCGATGCTGTATCGCATTGGTACTACAAGGGAGACACTTTGCTTGCTGTTGATGCGATGAATGATCCACGCAGCTATATGATCGGAAAGCGGCTTATTGAATCGGGGAAATCCCCTGCACCTAGCGTAATTGCAAACCCGGACACCGACATGAAAGCCTTGTTGAAGGCGTGAGGATCATAGCTGGCACGCATCGAGGGCTTACGCTCACTTCGGTTGGTAAAGGCGATGCCGGGGCGCATTTGCGGCCAACCGCTGACAGGGTGCGCGAAAGTCTGTTCAACGTACTTCTGGGTGGTCGCTTTGGCGACCCAATTACGGATACCCGGGTGCTTGATCTGTTTGCGGGTACAGGTGCACTGGGGCTTGAAGCACTCTCTCGCGGGGCTTCGCACGTTACGTTTGTTGACAACGGTCGCGTTGCTAAAAAGCTCATCCGCGAAAATATTGCTTTGACACGCCGCCAGCCGGATACACAGCTTTTGAGTTGTGACGCCTGCCGTTTGCCCGTGAACGGCAACGAACCCTATGATCTGGTTTTTATGGACCCACCCTATGGCAAAGGCCTGGGCGAGACCGCTTTAGACCTGGCAGTTAAGGGCGGATGGATCGCCGAAGGCGCATTGATCGTGTGGGAAGAAAAAAGCCCCCAAAAGGCGCCAGAAGGTTTTGAACTGCATGACAGTCGGAAATACGGGGACACGTTTGTTACCATTCTCGGGAGAACATAACTAGAGGGATCGCTGTGAGTTACTGCAGATTATTCGCCCCACGTCGGGTGGAACTTGTTTCCGGGTGATAATGTGAAAATGTCGACACCATCTGCTGTAACACCTACTGAATGTTCGAATTGCGCTGACAAGGACTTGTCTCGTGTAACAGCTGTCCAGTCATCGGCCAAAACCTTTGTTTCAGGGCGGCCAAGGTTGACCATTGGCTCAATCGTAAAGAACATGCCTTCTTCCAGCATTGGGCCAGTACCAGGTCGACCATAGTGAAGCACATTCGGCGGAGCATGGAACACCCGACCCAAGCCATGACCACAAAAGTCGCGCACAACCGACATGCGATGGCCTTCGACATAACTTTGTATCGCGGCACCTATGTCACCAAATGTGTTGCCGGGTTTGACCTGTTCGATACCCTTGAACAGCGCGTCATGCGTAACCTGGATCAAACGTTCGGATTTGCGGCTCAGTTGACCGGCCACATACATCCGGCTTGTGTCACCGAACCATCCGTTGACAATTACAGTCACATCAATGTTCAGGATGTCGCCATCTTTAAGTTTTTTCTCGCCGGGGATGCCGTGACACACAACATGGTTCACGCTTATGCAGCTTGCGTGTTTATACCCTTTGTACCCAATCGTCGCTGACTTGGCCCCAACCGCATCCACCATATCAGTGATTGCACGGTCAATTTCACCGGTTGTTACGCCTGGCACAACCAGCGGTGCCATATCGTCAAGAATTTGCGCAGCCAAACGACCTGCTGCATGCATACCGGCGAAATCATCAGCCTCGTAAATCCGAATTCCGTCTTTAGTAACTTTGCCGCGAAGGTCGTTCATTTGGTTTGCTCTTGCTTGGTCAGTCTCAATTTCGAAACCTCCTACACATAATGACAACTTTCATCCAGAGCAAACCGCAATCATATTGGAGACAGCTTATGTCACAAACCGCATTCGGAGTGCGCCCTTACCGCGAACAGCAGGCCCGATTTCAAACTGGCATTTCAAACGGCAACGTGCGGTTTAGCGAAACATCTTCGACCGAAATGCTTGTATCATAACACAGCACCTCGACACCTTTTGCGCGCGCTTTTGCAAAGGTTTGGGCATATACAGAGTCGATATCTGCCGCCACGCTTACACGGGAACAATCGGTACGCTGCACCAAGTAAAACAAAACGGCGCGGTTCCCTGCGGCAACCATTGCGCTCAACTCTTCCAGATGCCGGGCACCCCGCGCAGTTACGCTGTCAGGAAATTCCGCCAAATCGCCTTGCCGTCTTAACGTGACGGATTTGACTTCTACATAAGCGTCCGGGAGCCCGGACTCGCTCAGCAAGAAATCGACACGGCTATTTTGACCATATTTAACTTCTGGTCGTACTGTCTTGTAGCTAGCCAACTCTGGTATTTCACCTGCTATAAGGGCAGCCCGAACTGCGCGGTTGGGTAGCGCTGTGTCGACGCCGGTAAAATGACCATTCTCATGCTCAACCAGGCGCCACCCGTATTTCAGCTTTTTCTTCGGGTCATTGTTCGGTTCGAGCCAAATACGTGTGCCTGGTTCTTTTAAACCCAGCATCGAGCCTGGGTTTGCGCAGTGGGCAGTTATTTCGCGTCCATCCTCCAGCCTGGCATCTGCCAGAAAACGTTTGTAGCGGCGGATTAGCACGGCAGGTACCAAGGGGGTTTGAAAGCGCATAAACCCGACCTATACCCAAGGTGAAATCCGAACAAGGAGCTTCACATGTCTAATCCAACCGCAGCAATGTTGGTTATCGGTGACGAGATACTCTCGGGCCGAACACGCGACGCCAATATGTACCATCTTGCGGGTGAGCTTACGAACAACGGGATCGCACTCAGCGAAGTACGTGTCGTTTCTGATGATCGGAGTGCAATCATCTCTGCGACGCGTACCCTGTCGGAAACTTACACTTACGTTTTTACCTCGGGCGGGATTGGGCCGACCCATGACGACATTACGGCGGATTGCATTGCAGCAGCCTTTGGTATCCCTATCGATATTCGCGATGATGCGCGCGCGATTCTGACAAAACACTACGCGGACACAGGATTGGAATTAAATGCAGCGCGTCTTCGCATGGCACGTATTCCCGAAGGCGCAGAGTTAATAGAAAACCCGGTTTCTGCCGCTCCCGGTTTCATTCTGGGTAATGTCTTCGTAATGGCCGGGGTTCCTTCGGTCTTTCAGGCCATGGTCGCTGGTGTTATTCACCAGCTTTCCGGCGGGCGACCTCTTTTGTCACAAACGATGCGGTTCATGGTTGGCGAAGGCACGATTGCCGAGCCTCTGGGTGCACTTGCCGCAGATTTTCCTGACCTTTCAATTGGATCTTATCCATTTCAGAAAGATGGTGTTTACGGAACAAATATCGTCGTTCGCGGCTCTGACGGCGGGCTGATTGACGCCGCCATGATCCGGCTTTCAAACCTTTTACCTGAGGTTACAGATGACCCCGAATGAGCTAACCAAACTCTTCGAGATTTCCGAAGCTACGTGGCCGCCTGCCGCTTTCCACGAAATAGAGGGCTGGGTTGTGAGAGATGGAGCAGGCGGCGGGCAACGTGTTTCGTCTACGACAGCCGCAGAATTAGGAACATTGCCCGATATTGAAATGGCCGAAAAAGCCATGGCAGCCCTTGATCAACCTAATCTTTTCATGATCCGAAAGGGTGAACATGCACTTGATGCTGCTCTGGACGCTCGAGGATATACCGTCAAGGATCCCGTTGTCATGTATTCTTGTCCGGTCAAAGATCTCACCGGTGTAAAACCTCCGCGCGTTTCAACGTTTAACATTTTTCCACCACTTCAGATCATGCGGGAACTTTGGGCGGAGGGTGGAATTGGACCGGCAAGGATCAACGTTATGCTGCGCGCCAAAGGGCCCAAAACCACCGTTCTCGGGCGACAAAATGATCGTGCCGCCGGGGTCGCGTATGTCGGAATTCATCAAAATACCGCGGTTCTTCATGCGCTAGAGGTTTCACCAGACCAGCGTCGGCAAGGAGTTGCCATCAATATAATGCGGGCGGCCGCGCATTGGGCACAAGATCAGGGTGCCGAAACTCTGTTAGTACTGGTGACTCAAGAAAATAAGGGGGCGAATGCTCTCTATTCTTCCCTCAGCATGCAGAATGTGGGAAACTATCACTACAGAATAAAAGCCGCATAAGCGGTAAGAGAGCAGGCTAACAGATGACAGAACCCTATGTAACCGCGCTTGACCTTCCTATGGTCGACCCTCTTCCTGAGGCAACGCAAAAGTATTTTGACATCTGCGCGGAAAAGCTTGGGTTGGTTCCAAATGTGCTCAAGGCCTATGCCTTTGACGTCGAAAAGCTGAACGCTTTTGCAGGTATGTACAATGATCTCATGCTGGCACCGAGCGGATTATCCAAACTTGAACGCGAAATGATCGCCGTGGTGGTTTCATCGATCAATAAATGTTTTTATTGCCTCGTCGCCCATGGCGCAGCGGTGCGCGAACTGTCGGGCAACCCCGAACTTGGGGAAATGCTTGTGATGAATTACCGCGTTGCAGACCTGGACAAGCGCCAGCGTGCAATGCTCGATTTCGCGGCAAATTTGACGGAAGCAAGCGCCAAAACTCAGAAAGCAGACCGGCAGGCGTTGCGGGACGCGGGTTTCAGCGACCGTGACATATTCGACATCGCGTCTGTAGCAGGCTTTTTCAACATGACCAATCGCGTCGCATCTGCTGTCGATATGCGACCCAACTCGGAGTACCACGCGTCACACAGATGACCCTTCGCACATTCATATTGGCGACTGTCGCGGCAGTAATTTCCGGACCAGGCCATGCCATGACGCTGGAGTTCACCGGCAGCGCAGTTCAATCTGCAGAACAGGTTGAACCCTACGGAAGTTACGCATTTCCCCTTGGCCCTTGGTCTGACGGTGTAATTGTTTCGGAGAATGCCGAAGGCAAAATAACCCAGCAAGCATGGAAAGTTCCGGCTCAGGGTTTGACAACACTGCAACTGCTGGCACCTTTGCGGGAACAGTTGACAGCAGCAGGATTCGAGATTGTCTTTGAATGTGAATCAACGGTCTGTGGCGGTTTTGACTTTCGGTTCGATATTGATGTTGTTCCGGAACCTGCGATGCATGTCGATCTTGGCGATTACCGATTTCTTTCAGCAAGACGCCTGAACGGCGAAACCCCGCAGTATCTAAGCCTTTTGGTAAGCCGTAGTGGTGACACTGGTTTCGTTCAGTTTATGCACGTTGGCGCTGAAAATGCGGCGGCGCCACAATTTGTCGCCTCAGCAGAGACGCCTGCGCCCCTCGCCGCAGGGCGTATACATTCGGCTTTGGGTGAGATGTTGGAGCAGGAGGGATATGTCGTTCTTGAAGACCTCAACTTTGAAACCGGGTCATCCGAACTTGACGAAGGCGACTATGTTACTCTGGTGGCGTTGGCGGAGTACTTAAACGCGCATAGGGACAAAACCATAGCACTTGTTGGCCACACGGATGCAGAAGGTTCACTGGCGGGAAATGTCGCGCTCTCCAAACGGCGTGCAAGTTCTGTTTTGCAACACTTGGTGTCCAACTACGGGGTAGATAGTGCACAGATGAGTGCCGAAGGCATGGGTTTTCTTTCGCCACGCGCAACAAATTTGACTGAAGATGGGCGAACTCAAAACAGACGCGTCGAAGTCATATTAACATCGATTGAATAAACACCCCAAAACAGTCAAAAAGACCGGAGCGTTAAACACTTCGGTCTTTTAAATTTTAGGATTCACAGAAGTGGTAACAGGCGTGCTTACCAGTTGTCTGGCCCCTTATCTGCAAACGCGTGAACGAGAAAATCAATAAATGCACGCACTTTTGGCTGTGTAAACCGACCGGGTGGGTAGACCGCATAAATGCCCTGACGGTCAGCAGGCAATTCTGGCATCGCCTCTTCAACCAGACCATCTTTCAAGGCTTCTGCGTAAAGAAAACTAGGAAGATACGCGATTCCCAGACCTGAAATCGCCGCGTTGAGCAGGGATTGCCCGTCATTCACGCTCAGCCAACCTGCGGTACGCACCTGACGCTTTTCGCCAGAAGGTGCCGTCAGTTTCCAGACAGACCCATTAGATTGGTTCGAATAATGCAGCAATTTGTGATCATTCAGTTCGTCGATTTTTTCTGGCCGACCAAATTTTCTAAAATAGTCAGGAGAGCCGACCATACGTTTGGAGGTATCAGTCAGCTTTCTGGCGCGCAACGTACTGTCTTCCAATTCACCAATACGGATTGCTAAATCAAACCCCTCGGAAATTAACTCAACGAAACGGTTGTTAAGCACCATATTAACGGTGATATCCGGAAATTCCTGAAGAAACTCGCCCAAAACAGGCGACAGGTGATTGACACCAAAATCTGTCGCGACGGATATTCGCAACAATCCGGAAGGTGCCGATTGCATTGATGTAACCAATGCATCTGCCTCTCCGGCGTCGTTCAAAACGCGGCGGGCACGATCATAATAGGCCAGGCCAATTTCTGTCGGGCTGACGCGACGCGTCGTGCGGTTTAGTAGTCTCGCACCAAGGCGTGCTTCAAGTGATGAAACATGTTTGGAAACGGCAGATTTTGAAATCCCCATTTTCTTCGCCGCATCCGTGAATCCCCCTTGATCCACGACGGTGGCGAAAGCTTCCATTTCGGTTAGTCGGTCCATTGCGTTACCCAATACTGCGCTCACCCATTCCGGATGTGTATTACAGTCAATTTTGGCAACAATGGGTCACGCGACGGACGAAAAAGCGGTGATCACAATAAAATTCGAAATTTGGAAACAATTGTTTCGAACCAAACTCCGCAGGAAATGAAATTGAATCTACGAAATTACCCTAAAATTGTGAGGCCAACCACGTACCTTGATTGATTGCACGCTTTGCATCCAGTTCTGCTGCCACATCCGCGCCGCCAATAACATGCGGTGTTACCCCGGACGCAATCAAACCGCCGACAAGACTGCGATCAGGTACCTGCCCCGCACAAAGAACAATGGTATCAACTTTCAAGGTTTGCGGGTTTTCCCGCGCTTCGCCAAAAGACACATGTAAACCTTGGTCGTCGATCTTTTCGTAATTGACGCCACCAATCATTTTGACGCCCTTCATTTTTAATTCTGTACGGTGAATCCAACCCGTCGTCTTGCCCAACCGTCTGCCGAGTTTTTCAGCCTTGCGTTGCAAAAGGGTCACCGAACGCGCGGCTGGTTCTGGCTGTGGGCCTTGTTGTGCCAACCCGCCAGCAGTTTCCTCCGGGTCGCCAACACCCCATTCAGCCTTCCAGCGTTCCAGATCTTCAGAGGGGCTCGTGCCTTCGTGCACCAGGTATTCTGCGACATCAAATCCAATGCCACCCGCGCCGATGATTGCAACACTATCCCCCACGGGTAACTTGCGACGCAGGACATCAATGTAGTCTACGACATTTGTTGCATCCTGCCCGGCAATATCAGGATCACGCGGCAATACGCCCGTGGCGATAACCACTTCGTCAAAGCCTTGCAATCGCTCTACTGTTGCTTCGGTCTCCAAGCAAAGATCAATGGTGGACTTTTCAACCATCACGCGAAACCAATCAACAAAGCTGCGGAATTCTTCCTTACCGGGAACCTGTTTTGCCATGTTAAGCTGTCCGCCGATCTGATCAGCCCTGTCAAACAAAGTTACCTCATGCCCGCGCTCGGATGCGGCGAGCGCACAAGACAACCCTGCCGGTCCTGCTCCAACCACAGCAATCTTCTTTGCGCGATTGGTTTTTTCCAGTACCAGTTCCGTTTCATAGCAGGCACGTGGGTTTACGAGACATGTCGAAACCTTGCCGTTAAAGGTATGATCCAGACAGGCCTGGTTACAAGCTATGCAGGGCGCAATTTCCGTACTGCGCCCCTCTGCAGCTTTCTTAACAAATTCAGGGTCCGCCAGAAAAGGCCGCGCCATAGAGACCATATCAGCACAGCCATCGGCCAGAACACCTTCTGCAACCTCGGGTGAATTTATCCGGTTGGATGTTATGATGGGAATGGAAACCTCTCCCATCAGTTTCTTCGTTATCCAGCTAAAAGCCGCACGTGGCACAGACGTCGCAATGGTTGGAATACGCGCTTCGTGCCAACCGATTCCGGTATTAATGATTGTTGCACCAGCGGTTTCTATTCGCTTTGCCAACTCTACAACTTCGTCCCAGGTTGACCCGTTGGGCACGAGATCAATCATCGACAGCCGATAGATAAGAATAAAGTCGTCACCCACCGCTTCGCGAACACGACGCACAACCTCAAGCGGCAAGCGCATCCGGTTCTCGTAAGTTCCACCCCAGCGATCCGTCCGCTTGTTTGTGTGAGTGACCAGAAACTGATTTAGGAAGTATCCTTCCGACCCCATTATCTCTACGCCATCATAACCAGCCTCGCGCGCACGCGCGGCGGCAGTAGCAATGTCCGAGATCTGCTTTTCTATTCCCGCTTCACCCAGTTCTTTTGGTGGAAAAGGAGATATCGGTGACTTCACGGGCGAAGGAGCCACACATTCGCGTCCGTATGCATAGCGTCCCGCGTGCAATATTTGCATCGCAATCTTGCCGCCCTCGGCATGGACCCGGTCTGTGACTGTACGATGGTTCGCAATATCTTCAGCACTGAACAACCCTGCAGCATCCGGGAAAACACCGCCTTCGCGGTTTGGCGCCATTCCACCCGTTACGATTAGCGCAACTCCACCGCGCGCACGCTCTGCATAAAACTCAGCGACCCGACACCAGTCTTTCGTCTCTTCCAGACCGGTGTGCATAGACCCCATTAGCACGCGGTTTTTCAACGTGGTAAAACCAAGCTCCAGAGGGGCAAGAAGATGCGGGTAATTTATCATGACAGGTCCTTGGAAAACTCCGATGAAGATGCAGTAATTTCCGTCATCTTGTCACGAAGAACGCCACGTCAACTTTGAAAGGGTCGCATTTCAGACCAAAGCACGTGAAAAAATTAAATTTAACCAACGGTCTCAAGGCAATGACGGCGAAATGCGCGTTTCAGCATATCCAGTTCAGCGCGCAGCAAATCTACTTCGGCCCGAAAGTCATCTTCCAGCGCCATTCCTGTCACAATTGTGTAACTGCCAAGCCGCGCCCCGCTGCGTGTGTCAGTAATCAAAAAGGTTTGCACCCCATCCGAAAGGCATTCAACGGGAATTGGGAAACTGAGCACCCATTCGCCGCCTTTTTCAGGATTTTCGGTCAGGCTGACCTCCGGAATTGGTTTTTCCAGATGTGTTACCTTGAGTTCCGGTACAGGCGGCGTATCACCCCCCATAACAAGCAGCCCTTCCCAAACACCTTCCGAAGTGCGTGTGTGTGTCAACGTTGTCTCAACCATGCCGACCCCCTAAAGTTCTGCACGTGGGCGACGGCTAAACGTGACGTCGCGTAAAATAATCTGGTTCATTTCCGGACCTTCAAAAATCAAATCGATCCAGATCCGGTCTGTCCGCTTTTCGTTCAGTTTGGTGTAAGCCAGATCGAACTCCACCATCACCTCATCTTGGTTAAGTGGCAGTTCCCGCACGATCTGCTCGGTGTTTGGTCCATGCTTGATGTTTAGGCGCGCAAAAATTTCGAGAGGTTTTTCCAACTCAACAATAACATCCATTCGGATCACGTGTTTCTTCTTGAGCCCCTGTACAGCTGCTTCGGGCAATTCGATGACCAAAGATAAAAAACTTCCGTCAAACCTAAAAACATCCATTCGAACGCCAAAGGGGGCAAGATCTGCTTCTCTTGTGTTCCGCAACTGCCGAAGAGTTAACTCAGATATGCGGCAGTCATGAAACACGGTTGCCTCGTCACCAAAAATGGATTTGCTCTCAACCCCTGCTTGTCCCGAAGGTGTTATCGGCCCACGCCAAAGTTCCGGCCTGTAAGACCAGTCTGTTCCAAGTGGGGTCTGTATCGCGTTGGAGCCCATCAACGGCAGGGCCAACCGGTTTTCTGCAACCTGAATAAACCGGTCAATCGGACGCCGCACCTGACGCGCACGGGTGCGGAACAGGCGCAGGCGAACCAGATCCATCTGCGCCGCAGCATCAGCAATTTTTTTCCAGCGATACAGGAAACGCCGGTGAAACAGACGCTGAAACAGGGAATCTATGCGTTTTGCCATGTATACCCAAAACCTCGACACGCCAGTTAATCCGGCTTCTGATTTCTTATATCGCCCAAAGAGGTTTCATAGAAGCAAAAGTCAGGCAAAATTTCAGTATTAGCTGTCGCCTGTGTTGCGGCGGCGTATTTGCTGTACAAATTCAGTCAATGTGGCGCGTCCTGCGTCGCTTGAAAATGGCCGTTCGTCGGTGCCAAAAACAGACGCTGTCACCAGTCGGCCTTTCACATCAAAGAATGCCCGCCAATATTCGTCTCGCACTTCGCTCGCCAGCCCCTCGCTCGCATCACGCGCATGAATATAGAAAACCTTATCCCTTTGAAGAGTGTCCAGTACTTCGACGCTGTCAGAGTGACCTGTTTGACTAAGCGCTGCGCGACCTTCTTCCGAAGTAAAAAACCGCTCCAACGTATCAAGCGATTCAGATACTGGTTTGCCAGCGACCGGTGTCGAGACGGAAGCCATCAAAACAGCGGCCACATCAGGTGTTGGCTGTTTTGATGATCGTGCAATAGCGGCACAGCTTCCCATAAGAACAAACGCGCCGTCCGCATTATCACGGCTCGCGGGCCGATCGATACAAAACCCCGGCGGACCGGAGATCACAACGCTGTTTTGGGACACAATCATTTGGCTGGGGGCATAGCCAAATCCGCCCCCGTCAATGCATCCGGCCAAAGCCAAAAGCGCGGCTACGCCTGCAACCGCGCATGTTTTTAAGTCAGAGGTCCATGTAGACATGTAGCTCCGCTTCTGCGCCTGGATGTGTAACAGCACCTTTGTTGGTCGGGCCAACAAGCTGCGCGTACTTCCACAAAGCACCTGACGCGTAGAGCGTCTTTTTGGGGCCTTTCCAATCAGCTTTGCGTGCTGCAAGTTCTTCATCTGTCAACGCCACCGATAGTTCGCCCTTGATCGCATCTATCGTAATAACGTCGCCATCTTTCAGCAACGCGATTGGGCCACCATGCGCGGCTTCTGGCCCAACATGGCCAACGCAGAAACCACGTGTCGCGCCGGAAAAACGCCCGTCGGTAATAAGTGCTACTTTTTTACCCATACCTTGACCTGAAAGCGCCGCCGTTGTTGCCAGCATTTCGCGCATTCCGGGCCCACCGGCCGGACCTTCGTTTCGAATGACCAGCACTTCACCTTCTTTGTACGTGCGGTTTTGCACGGCTTCAAAAGCGTCTTCTTCGCTTTCAAATACACGCGCCGGACCACTAAAGACCTGCTGTTCCTTCGTCATCCCGGCCACTTTCACAATCGCACTTTGCGGAGCCAGATTTCCCTTTAGGCCAACAACGCCGCCTGTTTCGCTCAGCGGCGTAGCTACTGGATAAATGACTTTGCCGTCGGCTTCGCGCGTTACAATGTCAATCTCTTCGCCCATGGACCGACCGGTTGCAGTCATGCAATCGCGGTTGATAAGACCGGCTTTATCAAGCTCTTTCATGATAACTGGCACACCGCCAACTTCATAAAGGTCTTTCGCAACATAGGCGCCGCCCGGTTTCAGATCGACGAAATACGGCGTCTCGCGGAAAATGTCGCAGACATCATCAAGATCGAAATCAATTCCGGCTTCATGGGCCATCGCAGGCAGATGCAGACCGGCATTGGTTGACCCACCAGTACATGCAACAACACGCGCCGCGTTGATCAGCGATTCAAGGGTAACAATGTCACGCGCCCGGATATTCTTTTCCAGCAGGTTCATCACAGCGCGGCCGGATGCTTCACCGTAATGGTCGCGAGATTCATAAGGTGCAGGTGCCCCAGCAGAGTTTGGCAATGCAAGGCCAATTGCCTCGGACACGCATGCCATAGTGTTCGCGGTGAACTGACCGCCACAAGCACCGGCACTTGGGCACGCCACAGCCTCAAGTTTTTCCAGCTCACAACTGCTGAGGTTGCCAGCCTGATGCTGACCTACAGCTTCAAACACGTCCTGCACCGTCACATCACGGCCTTGATAACGACCCGGCAGGATCGATCCGCCATAGATGAAAACCGATGGTGTGTTCAGACGGATCATCGCCATCATCATGCCCGGCAATGATTTGTCACATCCCGCAAGTCCGACAAGCGCGTCATAACAATGGCCGCGCATGGTCAATTCAACCGTGTCCGCGATTGCCTCACGGCTTGCCAAAGACGAACGCATGCCTTCGTGGCCCATCGCAATGCCGTCGGTTACTGTGATCGTCGTAAACTCGCGTGGCGTGCCTTCGGCGCGTTTGACACCCATCTTCACGGCTTGTGCCTGACGGTTCAGCGAGATGTTACATGGTGCGGCTTCATTCCAACACGTCGCAACGCCAACCAGCGGCTGGTGAATTTCTTCCTCAGAAAGCCCCATTGCATACATGTAAGATCGGTGTGGCGCGCGTGACGGACCTTCGGTTACATGGCGGCTTGGTAGTTTAGATTTATCGAACTTGCTGTTGGACATGGAATGACTCCCGTTTCAGACCTCGACTTGGAATATTCGACAGTCGACCTGTGTACAAGCGTGATTGCGGCTTTCCTGCCCTCCTTGTAGGTTTGGTTTGCGGTATTCCTAACCCGGCAGGTCGACTGAAACGGACCATTCCCCACTTACACAACCCACCGTTATTGATTTCCGCGCACATCCCCGTCAGAGTGAGCCTTCGTCTTTTACAGTCCAGAAAATCCCTGATGTCCTACGTCCCTTACGAACAACTCGTCGCGCCCGCGCGCAGAAAACCTCAAATCTGGCGACTTGTGGTTGGGCTGGTGCTATGTACCGTACTTTACCTCTTCGGAATTATCGCTTTGGGCGAGGCGATCTCTTTTCTGTTGAAGATACCTGCCTGGTCTTTCGAAATGCTGCTAAGCACTGGTAACCCAACTGCTACGCTTGTTATGCTGTTCAGCTTTGTCATGATGGCACTTCCTCCGATGCTGATTGTGCGATGGTTACACAAAAGGCCGGGCCTGACTTTGGTTGGTGATTTACGCCTCACCGTGCGATATTTTTTTCGCGTTACTTTTGCGTTGATCCTTCTTCAGATCGTCTTGGAAATCTTGCCGCCTTATGACCCGTTCGAAGTTGTTGCAAACCTGTCGTTCAGGCATTGGATGGCTTTATTGCCATTGTCTGTTTTAGGGATTGTGATCCAAACCAGCGCAGAAGAAATTCTGTTTCGCGGCTACATTCAAAGCCAACTCGCGGCGCGTTTTAACTCTCGTATCATTTGGATGGGGGTGCCCTCTTTTCTGTTCGCTCTGGGGCATTTCGACACCGCAACTCTGGGTGACAACGCGATCTGGGCAACGCTTTGGGCCGGGATGTTCGGCTTGATGGCGGCAGACCTGACAGCACGCAGTGGCAACCTTGGCGCAGCTATCGGTTTTCACTTCACAAACAACGCCTACGCTATGCTGATCGTAGGCTTTCCGGATCAACTTGGTGGTCTCGCACTCTATCATCTGCCTTACAGCGCGTCAGACATTGAGGCAGCAAGCCCGCTTATCATGCTTGATTTCGGCTTTTTGATTGTTGCATGGCTTGCGGCGCGTATTGCAATAAGGCGCTGATTGCATTTCAAGCGCTGGCGTCTTATTTCAGAGCAAGACTTTAGCAAAGGTACAGCACGAATGAACTGGATCACCAATTACGTCCGACCCACAATCAACTCGCTGTTTTCCCGTCGTGAGGTGCCGGACAATCTCTGGACCAAATGCCCTGAGTGCGGGACCATGCTGTTTCACCGGGAACTTTCAGAGAACCTGAATGTTTGCACGGGGTGTGACCATCATATGGCGCTTGCACCACGTGAGCGTTTCGAGGCGCTGTTTGACGGTGGAATTTTCGCTGAAATCGAAGTGCCCGCCGCTGTCGCTGACCCGTTGCACTTTCGCGATCAGAAAAAATACCCTGACCGGATGAAGGATGCACGCAAGAAGACCGGTGAAAAAGACGCGATGCTGGTGGTTGAAGGTGAAATCGGACGCACTTCTGTTGTTGCCGCCGGACAGGACTTTTCCTTCATGGGCGGCTCTATGGGTATGTACGTTGGAAACGCCATTATTGCCGGTGCCGAACGTGCCGTTGCCCTGAAACGTCCCTTTATCTTGTTCTCCGCCGCTGGTGGAGCCCGAATGCAAGAGGGTATCCTCAGCCTTATGCAAATGCCGCGCACAACTGTAGCGGTGGAAATGCTGCGCGAGGCTAACCTGCCTTACATCGTTGTTCTGACGCATCCAACAACGGGCGGTGTAACCGCCTCATACGCGATGCTTGGTGATGTGCAAATCGCAGAACCAAACGCACTTATCGGGTTCGCCGGAACCCGCGTGATCGAACAAACCATTCGCGAAAAACTGCCTGAAGGTTTCCAGCGTTCTGAATATCTGCTGGACCACGGTATGCTGGATCGCGTGACGCACCGCAAGGATCTGCGGGAAGAGCTGATCACCATTACCCGAATGCTGATGGGTTTACCGCCAGCCGTCATGGGTGAATTGCCCAAACCTGATACAAATTCCAAAACCGATGACCAACCGGATGGTACCCCTGCCGAGGATGCCAAAAAGTGAACGAGGCTACATCGGACGTCATCCTGGCACGGATGATGGCGCTGCATCCTAAAATTATCGATCTTACGCTTGATCGCGTCTGGCGTTTGCTGGCTGCGCTTGATCATCCGGAGCGTAAGCTACCACCAGTGATTCACATCGCAGGCACCAATGGCAAAGGATCAACTCAGGCGATGATTCGTGCCGGTTTAGAAGGCGTCGGTAAATCAGTGCATGCCTATACGTCGCCACATCTTGCCCGGTTTCACGAAAGAATTCGTCTCGCAGGTACCCTGATTTCAGAGACACATCTCACCGAAATACTTGACGAATGCTACGCGGCGAACAGCGGCGAAAACATCACCTATTTTGAGATCACCACCGTCGCCGGTTTGCTGGCATTTGCCCGCACCCCGGCAGATTACACGCTGCTTGAGGTGGGTCTTGGCGGGCGCTTGGACGCCACGAACGTGATCGACAAACCCGCGTTGACCGTGATCACACCCATTTCTGTTGATCACGAACAATACCTTGGGGACACGCTGGAAAAGATTGCCGCCGAAAAAGCCGGTATTCTGAAACGAGGTGTGCCCTGTGTCGTTGGCCCACAGCCGGAAGAAGCGCTGGACGTGATAGAAGCAACAGCCGCGCGGCTTGGCGTTCCGCTTCTAGCTCATGGCCAGCACTGGCATGTTTTTGAGGAACGGGGCCGTCTGATTTTTCAGGATGAACATGGTCTTCTGGATCTGCCGCTTCCCAACTTGCTGGGCGCGCATCAGATGCAAAATGCCGCCGCCGCGATCGCGGCATTGCGCGCGCTTGGATATGGCGAAACCGCCTGCGAAGCGGCGATGACAAACGCGAACTGGCCCGCCCGGATGCAGCGATTAAAATCCGGCCCGTTGATTAAAGCCGCTGGCCCAGCAGAGCTTTGGCTGGACGGCGGTCACAACCCGGCAGCCGGAGATGCGCTTGCCGAAGTTTTGAAAAGTCTGTCACCCAGACCAACCCATTTGATCTGCGGTATGCTGAACACGAAGGATGTCGGCGGGTATCTCAGGCCGCTGGCAGAAGTTGCCTCATCATTGACGGCTGTTTCCATCCCGGGAGAGGCAAACACCCTGCCCGCCGAAACAACCGCTGAAGCCGCTGAAAAAGCCGGGTTGCAATCCAGCACGGCACCGGACGTTGAAGCGGCAATTAATAGCATCGCTAAAAGAGCACCAAATGCCCGCATCCTGATCTGCGGATCGCTTTATTTAGCGGGCACGGTATTACGTGAAAACGGATGAGACCCACGCTTGAAACGACAGGTGCCGAGTGTTTTTCGAAAGCGCTTTCTGACGCAGAGTTCCAACTTTTGGAACAGCTCGGCGAAGAAACGGACCCGCGCCAACCCGGCCAGCGTCTCAAAGGCAACCCGGCTTCCAAGCTGCTGACACAAAACCAAAGCGCAATGCGCGATATCGCCGTGCAGTTCCTTGGCCCGAATGCGCGGGCTGTCCGGGCGATCTTGTTTGACAAAACTGCCGATAACAACTGGCCGCTCGGCTGGCATCAGGATCGGACAATTTGCGTGAAACGAATTGCTGATGTTGCGGAGTTTGGGCCATTTACGCGCAAATCCGGCCTGCTTCATGTTCAACCGCCCGCGTCCATCTTGGAACACATGCTGACACTTCGTGTGCATCTTGATCCGTGTGGCGCTGAAAATGCCCCTTTGAAAGTGGCGCTTGGCTCTCACAAGCTGGGGCTTGTTCGTGTCGATGATATCGCAGACGCCGTGGCAAGCTCAGAACAGTTGGACTGTCTGGCAAAGCCCCGAGATATCTGGGCGTATCGCACGCTTATTCTACATGCCTCTGACGCCGCTCAACACCCGACGCGCAGACGCGTATTGCAAGTGGATTTCGCTGCATTTGATTTGCCCGACCCGCTGGAATGGGCCGGAATTTAGCCTTTGGCTAGTGCCCCCAGTCAGCGTCCTGCATTTCTCGCAGGCGGCTTGCGGTGCGTTCAAATTCAAACGTTCCTTCGCCTTCGATGTAAAGCATTTCAGGGAGCGATGCTGCTGAACATATCAGCCGAACCTTGGCCTCATAAAGCGCGTCTATCAGCGTGACGAAACGCTTTGCTTCGTTAAAGTTTGACCGGCCAAGTTGTGGGATATCCTCCAACACCAAAACGCGAACGGCTTCGGCGATAGCCAGAAAATCCGCTGGTCCAAGTGGGCGGCCACATAGATCATAAAAAGTTGCCCGTGCCACACCATTGCGAAACGCAGGAAGTTCCACCGAACGCCCCTTGACCGTCAGAACCAGAGGGTCCGCCGCGCCACCGCTCATCTTTTCCCAGATCGCGCGAATAGCGTTGCGGTTTTCCGCGTTAACAGGCGTAAAATAAACTTCTGATCCTGCTAGCCTGTCTTGCCGGTAATCTGTCGGGCTAATCAGTTCATGCACAACCATCTGTTCTTTCAGAAGTTTGATGAAAGGCAAGAAAAGTTGCCGGTTCAGCCCGTCTTTGTAAAGGTCATCTGGCACGCGATTAGAGGTTGTGACAATCACAACGCCCGCCTCGAACAGTTTTTCAAACAATCGACCAACAATCATCGCATCCGTGATATCGTTGATCTGCATTTCGTCGAAAGCCAACAGACGGACCTTGGAAGAAACCTCTGCCGCAACGGGCGCTATTGCGTCATCTACACCAGTTTTCCGTGCTTCATGCATTGCAGTGTGTACTTCCTGCATAAAGGCATGAAAGTGCACCCGGCGTTTTTCAGATACCTGCAAATGATCGACGAACAGATCCATCAGCATAGATTTACCGCGCCCAACACCGCCCCAAAGATATAAACCGCTCGGCACTTCTTCGGGTTTATGAAACAAGCCACCCAATATGCCGCGCTTGCGGGTTTTTGCTGCTTCCAAATGCTGACGAATATCCTCTAGTGCTGGCAGTGCTGCAATCTGCGCATTATCTGCTGTCAGCAGGCCCTCCGCAACGTGGCGGTTGTAAATATCTTGCAAGCTCTCTGCCATACCCTCCCATAAATCGCCGTGACGAATAAGAAAAGCTGATGCAGGGCGCAAAAAACACTGAATTGACGTTGTGCGCTTTTTCCGTGACGGTCACCAGAACGCTTGGAGACCGCGATGACAGAGACCCGTACACCCTTGTTTACCCCGGTTCTGGTCGGCGGCTGCATCATTATCATGATCGGCTTTGCCATACGTGCGTCCTTTGGCGTGTTTCAAATTCCCATCGCCGAGGAGTTTGGCTGGCTGCGAACAGAGTTCTCTTTTGCAATCGCCATTCAAAATCTCGCATGGGGTATTGGGCAGCCTATTTTCGGCGCTTTAGCTGAAAAATTCGGTGATCGAAGAGCAATTATTGTTGGTGCTTTATTTTACGCAACAGGTTTGGTTCTATCGTCTTACGCCGTCACACCCGGGGCACATCAATGGCTTGAAATTCTCGTCGGCTTTGGCGTCGCCGGAACGGGGTTTGGCGTAATTTTGGCGGTTGTTGGCCGCGCAGCCAGTGACAAAAACCGATCGGTCGCCATGGGTATTGCCACCGCAGCGGGATCTGCCGGACAAGTTATTGGCGCACCTTTTGCCGAGTTCCTGCTTGGCTTTATGCAATGGCAACAGGTGTTCATGGTTTTTGCAGCTCTCATACTTCTAGCACTTTTCGCGTTGCCAATGATGCGCAGCCCGCAGCCTGTTAGCAGGACCGAGCTTGAGGGATCGATGGGTCAGAACTTGCTCAAAGCGTTCAGAGATCCATCTTATTCGTTAATATTTTTCGGTTTCTTTTCGTGTGGCTATCAACTTGCATTCATCACAGCACATTTCCCTGCATTTGTGACCGAAATGTGCGGCGCAATTGACCCTTCGGGCACACTGGCGGCGATTGGGGTTTCGACGACATCAAGCCTCGGCGCTCTTGCAATATCTCTGATCGGTTTGACAAATATTGCGGGTACAATTTTTGCGGGCTGGCTGGGCAATCGCTATTCCCGCAAGTACCTTCTGGCGGGAATTTACACGGGCCGAACCCTAATTGCTGCAGCCTTTATCCTAATGCCAATCACACCGACATCCGTAGTCCTTTTTTCCTTCGCGATGGGCTCTCTCTGGCTGGCAACTGTACCGCTTACGGCTGGTCTGGTTGCGCATATCTACGGCCTGCGGAACATGGGCACGTTGTACGGAATTGTCTTCTTCAGCCACCAACTTGGAAGTTTTCTGGGTGTTTGGCTGGGCGGACGGATGTATGACATCTACGGCGACTATACGGCGGTCTGGTGGGTTGGCGTTGGCGTTGGTGAATTTTCAGCCATCGTGCATTTGCCTGTGCGTGAAAAACCGCTTACCGTTGCGGCCTGAATATCCGTCAGCTAAAGCCCGTCATGCAACAAATCCTGAAGGGCCTTTTGTACATCCTTGGGATGGGTATAGGCCAACGCATGCGGCGCGCCGGGGATAGAGACCTGTCTCGCATCCCTGTGATACTCCGCCAACCTGCCAAGTCCTGAAATCGGGATAACGTCATCCTCTTCCCCCCAGATCGCAAGAACCGGTAAATCCGTTTTTTCTATGGCGCGATGTTCCGGTTCCTGATCGTTACTCAGCATGTGACGCATGCTAGACAGAACTGCTGGCAGAAAACCCTGAAAATGGGTTTCGTTTGCTTGATCTTCATGGATATCCGGAACCTCGGTTGGCCAAACTGCTGCTTCTTTCGCAATATTGCGCCGATGCATAAATCCCCCAAACGTGAGGAAAAGCCAATCACCTATCAGCGGTGTTTTCGCAGCAAACTCAAAGAATTTTCCAAGATCATGGCCAAGGCCACCCGGCGCGATCAGGACGAGCCGTTCAAGCCTGTCGCGATGGCGCGCAGCATAGGCTGTCGCAATTGCGCCGCCCATTGAATACCCAAGCAAGGTGACATTGTCCCCTACATCCTGATCATCCATCAGTTCATTCAGTTGGGTGACAAAGAAGTCTGCATCCTGCGCGTCCTTCGGCCGATCAGAAAATCCTCGCCCGTAAAGATCATAGGTCAGGATGCGAAACCCTATCAGGGTCAGTATTTTTACAACAGCGCTCCAGACAAAGCTTGGCGAGGTCAGCCCATGAACACAAACAGCGACTGGCCCATCTATGTGGCCAGACCAATCGTAGTGCGTCATCCCGCGGGACAGGTTCGCAAACCGACCCGGCGCATTGGCCCGTTCTGCCTGATCCATTGGCAACCTGCGGCTTTCCAAAACCAGAGGCACGACCGCAATGGCACCAATTAATAACAGAAACAGAATCCAGCCCATCTCAGCCTTTCCAGATTACAGGAAACCAATCCTCGCGCAGGCGCTGCCCTGCAACCATATCATGCCCCGGAAACGGAGGTGAAGTTCGCCCGGGTCGTTCAATGAACCGCGCGTCATCACCAACCCAACGCATTGAAAGTGCCCGTCGCCGTGCGCCCCCCGGATTGCCGCGCGCACCGTGCACTGTGCGGTAGTCAAACAGTACGGCATCCCCCGGCTGCATGGCCCATTCGCGAACGTCATATTCCCCATCGTCGCCATCAGGGTCAGGGACTTCGATCCATTCCTGATCGCCTTCATAGAAATCACTGTTGTCTGCCCAGCTAACGGGCCGTACGGGCTTGTCCCAATGGTGTGACCCGGCAATCAGGCGCAAACTGGCAGTATCAACCGGATCCAGTGGAACCCAGAAGCTAACGGTTTGTTCACCTTCGACAAAATAATATGGCCCGTCCTGATGCCAGGGCGTGGGCTTTGGTGTGCCGCTTTCCTTGACCAACACATGGTCATGAAAAAACTGCGCGGACCTGGACTGCATCACCTGCGCCGCAATCTCTGCCATTGGGCTTTCGCGTACGATGCGCTCAAACTCGGGTATCCGTGTCCAGTTGCAATAGTCGTCGAAAAACCGACCTTTCGTCACAGCATTTTCTGAGGCGTATTGGCCCGGCTCTGCCATGTTGCGCTCAACCCCTACGGCCATAACATCAACCCAGTCTTTGAACGCCCCCCGGATGCAGGTTGCACCGTCTCGCTGAAATTCGTTGATTTTCTGTTCCGTGATCATCTGCTAATCCATGCTTTCAGAATATAGCGGCTGGTCATCAGGTCCAGATGCGCGCCACCGCCATTTTTGAAAAGGGTGATTTCATCCGCTGATGTCCGTTTAAACCCACCTGTCTTTACGTCATAGAAATCCGCCACAACATGTTCGCGACTTATCACGCTCTCAGCCAGCGGAGTTTTCAGCTCACCTATATGGTCAAGCGTTGTGTCACGGCTGTCCACAAAAACCCGAGAACGAAGTAGCGCGGTATCATCAACCTCGCGCATGTCCGGACGATACGCACCAATCAGGTCAATGTGCTGACCAGGTTTCAGCCACTCTCCCATGATCAGCGGCTCGGTCGACATCGTGGCAGATGTTACAATGTCGGCGTCAACAACGGCTGCCTGCAGATCCGTAACCGCGACTGTATTTTCAAACTCCAATGCAAATGCCTCTGCCCCGGCAGAGGTGCGGTTCCAGACCATAAACTCCGCATCTGGAAAGGCGCTGACGTAAGCAGAACGCAAATTTCGCCCTACTGTACCAGCACCAACAATCAGGATTTTACGGCTATCAGGGCGCGCCAAAAGCTTCGCCCCAAGCAAACTGTCACCAGCGGTTTTCCATTTTGTCACCAGATGAAAGTCTATCAGCGCGTCCAGCGTTCCTTCGGAATCGGAGAACAGGCTGACCGCCCCATTGATCATCGGGGTGCCCTTAGCAGGATTATCCGGATAAATCGTAGCGGATTTTACGGCAATTCCCATGCCATCAATCCATGCCGCACGTGACAAGAGCGTATCCTTACCACGATAAAGGAATGTGTCGTCAATTTCAGCTTTGGGCAGCTTGTGACCTTCAAGAAAGGTTTCGCACAGCCCGTCCCAGCTCAACAGGCTGTCTGCCTCAAACTCAATAACCTCAAACTTCATAAACCTGCCTCCGCGGGATCAAGCAAACCATATGAAACAAGCGTTTGCGCCCACCCCTCTGGTCCATCGAACAAATGTGTTTTCCAACCTCGTACGTTGGCAGCAGTGATATTATCTTCACGATCATCTGTGAAAAGCAAATTTTCGGGTGCTAACCCGGTATCGGCCTCAACGATCGCATAGATTTGCGGGTCGGGTTTAATTAGCCCCAATTCCCCTGAAATATATCTGCGGTCAAATTCACCCAGAAAAGAATATTTTGCCTCGCTAAGCGGAAAGTTCTGAACTCCAAAATTTGTCAGTGCAAAAACTGGAACGTTGTTGTCTTTCAACGCTCTGAGCAAGCGTACGGAATGGTCAATTGCAGGGCTTGCAACGTCTGTCCAATGATCGCGAATATGCAAGATCGCATCGTGCCACTTGCTGTTTTCGCCCGCCATTTCCGCCACGGTTTCGGCAAAGGGTGCACCCGCATCAATCCGTTCCATCATTCCATGGATATCAACCTCGGAAAACATCCTTTCCCGTTGCTCTTGTCCGATCACCTGGTCAAAATATCGTTCGGGGTTCCATTCGATCAGAACATTTCCAATATCGAAGATGACGGCTTTGGGTTGCGACATTGAAATTCCCTTGTTCTCGATTTGCAAACCGCTTTAACCGCTAACGGATTGCAGCGAAACCAGTTCTAATGCTTTGACCGTGGAAGGGCTGCACGCTGGCGTTTGTTCAGCACTGACTCGCGCCAGATCACGCATAACCCGGCCCCTGCGATCAGAACAATACCAAACCAGCTTACGAAATCCGGCCATTCGCCAAAAACAACAACTCCAAAGAATATTGCCGCGACCAGCGCGCCATACTCCATGGGCGCAATAAGGCTGGCTTCTGAAAGTCGATAGGCCTGACTGATAAAATAACCACCCATTGCACTGGTCGCCCCGATTAGGCCCAGCAAAGGATAATCCGATACTGCCGGCCAGACCCAGCTGCGAAACAGAAACTCCAGCATCGGTTCATCCCCACCCGCAAACTTCCCATCGCCCAACATCAAGCCAATCAACCCGCTGACGATTATAAAAACAAACTGAATGTAAAATGCCATGGTTGATGCACGTTCTGTTCCGCCAATAAAGCGTGTCAGAATATGCAGAAAGGCGTACCCAAAGGCGGCAGCAAACGGCAATAAAAGCGCCAACCTGAAGCTTTCGCCACCCGGGCGAAACATCACCAGCACACCGAGCATACCGACAATAACCGCTCCCCAGCGAAACAGCCCGACCTTTTCCTTCAAAACCAACACCGACAAGGTTGTGATGATCATCGGGCTAATAAAAAAGACAGCGACTGCATCGGCCAACGGCAATACTGAAAGGCCCAGAAAGAAGGTCATATTCGCAAAAACAACGCAGAGTCCGCGGATAATGTGCAGCCCCAACCGCCGTGTCTTAATAAGGTGATACCCACCTTCCAGCGGCATAATTACAGCCAGCAAAACAGCCATACCGACAAAAGAGCGGATCAGTACAATCTGGTGCAGGGCATAATCACCACTCAGAAACTTGATCGTCACGTCATTGACTGAAAAACACATCACAGCGAAGAGCGCCCAAATAGCACCCAAAGATGTTTTTTGCTGAGTTGTTGCGAAAGTCAAAACGGCTCCTATACAACTTGATTGACCCAAAACCCGCCAGGCTGCTGTTCCGTCCGCGACATAGCTGTCGCTAAATCGCGGGTGGGCTATGCCTGAAGTGCTACCCGGACTTCACGCTCCAACGCATCCAGAAACCGCGACCTGTCAGCCTTCGAAAAAGGTCGACCGCCTCCTTGGCGAAACGGGTCCGCCGCGCGCAGATCTGTCATCAAGTCACGCGTTGCTAGCTGATTGCCGATATTCGCCTCGGTCAGCGCTTCACCATTGTGACGCAAGACGCGCGCGCCAGATGCAACGCATTTCGCCGCCAGGGGAATATCGCCTGTCACGACCACATCACCGCGCCCAGCGCGCTCTGCGATCCACATATCGGCTACATCAGGACCATCCGGTACGATCACCGTTTCAACTAACGGATTTGGAGACGGCCGGATACCGCCATTTGAAACGACATACATCGTAAGCTTGTGACGGGTAGCGACACGTTCTGCCTCGGCCTTCACAGGGCAGGCGTCTGCATCAACGTAAATCGCGCTCACTCTGCTGCTTTCTGTGGCTTGGGTTTTACCCGGTACTCTTCGGGTATCGGCATTCTGTTAAACGCATCAAGCCCGGCGATTTTGTAAGCTTCTGCCAATGTCGGGTAGTTGAATGTATTCTGCACGAAATAATCCACGGTGCCTTTCAGGTTCAAAACTGCTTGGGCGATGTGAATAAGTTCCGTCGCACCTTCCCCCATAATCTGAACACCAAGCAGACGGCGCGTTTTAAGCGACACCAGCATTTTCAGCATTCCATGATCAAGCCCCATGATTTGACCGCGCGATGTTTCGCGAAAGCGTGCGGTGCCAACCTCGTAAGGAATGCCACGTTGCTGCGCCTCTTCCTCGGACATGCCGCAGGTGGAAATTTCAGGAACGGAATAGATGCCGTAGGGGAACCACGGGCTTTCCTTGAGCGTTGGCGTATCAAGGGCGTGACATGCGGCAACGCGGCCTTGTTGTAATGCCGTCGACGCAAGACTTGGGTGACCAATCACATCACCGGCTGCGTAGATATGTGGCACCTTTGTCTGATAGCTTTTCCGATCCACTTCCAAGCGACCTCGATGATCAGTCTCTAACCCGGCGGCTTTCAGATTGAGTTCACCCGTAGCCCCGAGACGCCCGGCGGCAAATAGCAACATTTCAGCGCGGACATGCCGACCGTTGTCGAGCGAGATTTCAACGAACTCACCCTTATCCTCGACCTTCTCGATCTCAGAGCCAAGGCGCAGATCCAAACCGTTTTCGCGCACCTGGTGGGTAAACTCGCCAATCAGAGTTTTATCGATGAAATCGAGGAATGTTTCACGCGGCTCAACCAATGTGACCCGCACATCAAGGGCTGCGAACATCGTGGCGTATTCCACCCCAATAACACCGGCCCCAACAACAATCAGGCTTCGGGGAATTTGTGACAGTTCAAGAAACTCATCACTGTCCAGAATATTGGTGCCGTTAAACGGCACATACTCGGGTCGATAGGGGCGCGTCCCTGTCGAAATCAGAAATCTGTCAGCAGTAAGCCGGCTAACTTCGCCAGTTTCGTTCGTAATCTCGATGTCATGTTCGCCGACAAAACGTGCCACACCTTCGACCGTTGTTACATGATTACGGGCAAACTGATGTTCCAGAACATCGACTTCATGGTCCAAAGTCATGTGCATACGGGCCTTCAGGTCGCCCGCATTGATCTGGTCTTTCACCCGGTAGGAACGGCCATAAAAACTGCGTTCGCGCCAGCCTGACAGGTTCAACACCGTTTCGCGGAGCGTTTTTGATGGAATCGTCCCTGTATGAACAGATACGCCGCCCATTCGCCCGCTGCGTTCAACCACCAAAACGTTGCGCTTAAGCTTTCCAGCCTGAATAGCGGCGGCGCGACCCGCAGGGCCGCTTCCGATAACGATCAGATCATAATGGCTCATGATTTACCCCGCATAGAGAGCTTCTGCATGGAAATTCACGTGGTCTTCCATGAAGGTGGAAATGAAGAAATAGCTGTGGTCATACCCTTTTTGCATCCGAACAATTGCTTCTTGCCGACGTGTCGCGATTGCGTCTGCCAAAGCCTCCGGCTTTAACAGGTCAAGAAACTGATCCTCTGTTCCCTGATCAATCAGAACCGGACCGGGAAAACCTTTTTCGCGCATCAGCAGGCTTGCATCATTGGCTGCCCATTTGCCTTCGTCCGAGCCAAGATACGCCGTTAACTGGTTGCGGCCCCAATCAGATTTGGTCGGATTGGCAATTGGTGAAAAGGCTGAAACAGAACGAAAACGTTCTGGTAAATTCATCGCAATCGTCAATGCACCATGGCCACCCATCGAGTGGCCAGTGATGCTTTGGCGCGCTTCATCGATCGCAAAGTTTTCAAA
This sequence comes from Pseudohalocynthiibacter aestuariivivens, assembly GCF_018457175.1. Taxonomy (GTDB): domain Bacteria; phylum Pseudomonadota; class Alphaproteobacteria; order Rhodobacterales; family Rhodobacteraceae; genus Pseudohalocynthiibacter; species Pseudohalocynthiibacter aestuariivivens. Next base: position 75,298 of record NZ_JAGFNU010000001.1, on the reverse strand, counting down.
CAAGAGTGCGGGAAGCTCTTCTGTCACATAATCCCACATCTGAAAATGTGGTGCCCATGGTGCCTCTGTCGCGTTCACATAGAAACCCGCGCCTTGGCCCAGATCAAAGGCATCGTCATCAGCAACACCGTCACCACGAGGGGATGTGTCTGGAAAAACCAAAGCAATGCCCTGCTCAGCCGCCCAGGCTTGCGCTCCTGCTTTGACCATCGCATTTTCGTGGGTGCAGGTTAGCCCGGACAAATACCAAAGAACCGGAACCGGGCCAAATTCCACCTCTTCCGGCAGGAACAACCCGTACGTCATTTCACAACCGCACACTGCTGATGTGTGGCTATAGACACCCTGTGTGCCACCAAAGCATTTGTTTTCAGAGATGGTTTCCATTGGATCGCCCCTTTTTATCGCGTTGCCCTCTACTAACAGGACGTGCGTATGAGACAAACCTAAACTGTATTTACATTCTTTGGGACCGATACAATCGACAGATCACTTACGCCAACCGACAAATCGAACTTCGATCTTTTATGAAACCTTCGGCGTGTTTATCCTTGCAAGACCGCAATGACCAAGCTCACAGTTAACACGCTGATCGCTGTAGAGATCAGGATCGAGGCTGATACCCGTTGCGGTGCAACACCATAGTGTTGTGCCAGAATGTAGACGTTTCCAGCCACAGGTAACGCGGCCGCCGAAATCATAACGTATGCAGAGAACTGATCGACGTCAAAAACCATCAACGCAAAGAACGCGACGGCAATGGGGTGAAGCACCAATTTTCCAAAACTCAACCAACTGGCAACCGACAGGCGTTCTGCAGATTTACCAGCAAGCGACGCGCCAATCGCAAACAAAGCGCCAGGCGTTGCAGCAGCGCCCAAAATTGACAAGAATTCGTCTACAGGCGCAGGGATTGGTAATGATAATCCCGAACAAATCAAACCAAGGCTTATCGACACAATCATTGGGTTCTTGAGCAGCCCAAGGCCCACAGTTCGCAGCATTCCAAACGACATGCGCCCATCGCGGCCGCCTGTTATGAGGATGACAATAAGGCTGGAAAAGACGATCAGATCAATCGCAAGTATCAGTAAGACTGACCCTGCCGCAGCTTCACCCAATAAAACAACCAGCATCGGCACGCCCAGAAAACCTACGTTCCCGATCACTGAACATTGGGCCTCTATCGCGGCTTCCTCGATGCCAATTCCGCGAAACAAGGCAACTGCGGTGAACAAAAAATAGACCGTGAAACATCCTGCCAAATACGCGTATGCAAATTGCGTATCAAAAACTTCGGAGATTGGCAGACTGGCCGCAAAGCGAAAAAGCATGGCCGACAGAGCAAAATAAAACACAAATTTAGTTAGATAAGCGGCTGCTTCTTCCGTGAAGAACCGCGTTCTGCACGCCCAGTACCCAAGACCGATCAGCGCAAAAAATGGAAGTGTCTTAAAGAAAATCTGGATCATGGTTCGCGCCGCCTTGTCCGAGGCCTATCGCGTACGCGTATCTGTGGCAATGGTCGGTTTAACCACCCCCAATTAACGCCCCCGCTGCAAAGACCAAAGCACCCCCGAGAACCACCTGAAATGTCGCGCGCAAAAACGGTGTTTCCATGAATTTGTTCTGGATCCAGGCGATCGCCCACAACTCAATAAACACCACGATCAAAGCAATAATCGTTGCGGTCCAAAAATCCGGTATCAGATAAGGTAGCGCATGTCCCAGACCGCCAATCGTGGTCATGACCCCGGCTGCTATTCCACGTTTTAACGGTGATCCACGCCCTGACAGTTCTCCATCATCCGAGGCTGCTTCGGTGAAGCCCATCGAAATACCGGCACCAACTGACGCGGCAAGGCCAACCAGAAATGTTGTGTGTGTATCATGGGTCGCAAAGGCCACGGCGAAAATCGGCGCCAGGGTCGAAACGGACCCGTCCATCAAACCGGCAAGCCCGGGCTGAACCCAGGTCAGTATGAATTGGCGGTGCGCTGCGCGATCTTCGTCAGATTTTGCATCCTCTGTCAGATGCTCGTCTTGCAACGATTGGGCAGAGTGTTCGTGGCTTGCTTCTGCCGCCGCCAGATCACTCAGCAACTTGCGCGTTGTTGCGTCTGTCATCCTGCCCGCAGCCTTCGTGTAGAATTCTGCGGCGTCGTGTTCCATACGGGCAGCTTCGTCCCGCATTCTTTCAAGGCCAAGGTTCTCGACAAGCCAGACAGGTCTGCGCGCATAAAAGCCAGAAACATGTTCGCGGCGGATCAGCGGTATGACGTCACCAAATCGTTCCTGATGAAGTTCTATGAGCCTTCGGTGATGTTCCTGCTCTTCAACAGCCATGCCGTCAAATACTGCAGACGAAGCAGGGTAATCCGCCCTTAGGCGCTCCGCATACGTTCGATAAATCCGAGCGTCATCTTCTTCTGATGAAATGGCAAGAGCGATAATTTCCTGCTCGGTCAAATCTGAAAAGCGACGGCGCTGGCTAAATCCGGGGATCATAACTTTTTCCTTTTAGAATTGTTCTAAAGTATCAATCCACCCGCCAAATTCAAGGCAAATCACCGCGAATTTTCGAAGTATGCACTTGAATTCTAAACTAATCAGTTTAGATAAAGTGAACTAATCGGTTTAGAAAGTGATCAGCAATGTCCATACTCAAAACGTCCGCCTTTATCCTTGCAGTTACAATCGCTGCCATACCTGCCAGCGCAGGAAACTTGAGCGTAGAATTCCCTACTCTGACCTACCCAGAATCTGATGGTGCGGATCAGGGTACTTTTCAACCAACCGAAGTCACAAAGCCCGACACCAAAGACAAATAACCAAAGATATGCCTGCTTCAGTAGCGATATGGTTTGATTGGGTGTTTTTGTCGCCTTGTTGGAATTGAACTGATCAGTTTATACTTGTCCGTGATCCTAGGGGAAAACATATGAACGCGGACGTTGGCACCATTCGAAAAGGTCGAAAATTCGATCAGGTGATTGAAGGCGCGCGCAATGTTTTTTTAAGAGACGGCTTTGAAGGCGCAAGCGTTGACGACATTGCACGCGAAGCTGGCGTTTCAAAGGCTACGCTCTACAGTTACTTTCCTGACAAGCGCATCCTGTTTCTGGAAATTTGCAAAGAACAATGCTTGAAGCAGGCAGATGCCGCGTTTGATCTGGAAAAATGCGACAAACCCATTGATGAGCTGCTGACGGTTGCCGCATCTATTCTTGTTAATTTTCTCATCAGCCCATTCTCTCAAAGCATTCACAGGTTGGCTGTCGGAGAATCTGACCGCTTTCCTGAACTCGCTCGGGCATTCTATAAATCCGGTCCGGAACTTGGGCGCGAAAGGCTGAAAATTCTGTTCGCCGCCGGTGTTCGCCGCGGCGAATTGAATATAGATGACCTTGATCTCGCCGCAGATCAGTTTGCGGCTCTCTGCAAAACTGATATCTGGGTACGCGTCAGTTTCCACGTAACCTCTGTACCAACCCAAGCCGAAATCGACAAAATCATCGCCGGCACCGTGGACATGTTCATGGCGCGATATGGTTCTCAAAACGCTCGATAACGAACCGCGCGCTCCAAAACAGGAACACGCTGCTCGTTAAAATCTTTGGGTCCCTAGAACTCCACCACAGCCCTGATCGATTTGCCTTCGTGCATCAAGTCGAAGCCTTTGTTGATGTCCTCCAGTGGCAGCACATGGGTAATCATCGGGTCGATCTCGATCTTTCCGGCCATATACCAATCAACAATTTTTGGCACATCGGTACGACCGCGCGCGCCGCCAAAGGCTGTACCGCGCCAACTCCGGCCGGTGACAAGCTGGAAAGGTCGGGTCGAAATCTCTGCTCCGGCGGGTGCAACGCCAATGATTATGCTTTCACCCCAGCCCTTGTGCGCAGATTCAAGCGCCGCCCGCATCACACCAACGTTTCCTGTTGCGTCAAACGTATAGTCCGCGCCACCGCCAGTCAGTTCAACCAGATGCGCGACCAGATCGCCCTCAACCTCAGTTGGGTTCACGAAGTCCGTCATGCCGAAACGTGTTGCCATTTCAACTTTGGTTGGGTTCAGGTCAACGCCAACAATCTGATCAGCGCCTGCCAACCGCAGCCCCTGAATCACGTTGAGACCGATACCCCCCAGGCCAAAAACGATCCCCCTGGACCCAATTTCTACTTTTGCTGTATTGATCACCGCACCAATGCCCGTGGTGACCCCGCAACCAATGTAGCAAATCTTGTCAAATGGCGCGTCTTTGCGGACTTTTGCCAATGCGATTTCCGGCAGAACCGTATGATTTGAGAAGGTTGAACACCCCATGTAGTGCAAGATCGGCGTCCCATCGAGCATTGAAAACCGGCTTGTTCCATCCGGCATCAGGCCTTGACCCTGTGTGCTGCGGATCGACTGGCACAGGTTGGTTTTCGGGTTAAGGCAATATTCGCATTCGCGACATTCCGGGGTATAGAGCGGGATCACGTGATCGCCGGGTTTCAGGCTGCTCACACCAGCCCCAACTTCCAGAACCACACCTGCACCCTCGTGCCCCAAAATCGCCGGGAAAAGCCCCTCCGGATCAGCCCCTGAAAGGGTAAACTCGTCGGTATGGCAAATTCCGGTTGCCTTGATTTCAACCAAAACCTCGCCCGCCTTCGGGCCTTCAAGGTTCACTTCCATAATCTCAAGCGGTTTTCCCGCCTCTAAGGCAACGGCTGCACGGGTGCGCATGGTCACTCCTCCCTTTTTAAAACTCGGAGTCACTTTGATCGAATCCATGAAACTTATCAACTCAAAGACGACGCCAATCTGGGCTGTCACGACCCATCGTTAAAAGTGACCAACAATCCAATGCCACGAATCGCAGTACGGCCCTATGATTTAACCATTGCCAACAATGCGCTCCGCCATAACTGCGTTGTCGTTTTCGGACCAGGTTTTAAGGAAGACTGCAAAAGACAAAGCCCCCACCACAGAGGTGAGGGCTTTGGTTGATCTTGCCCCGGTGCCACAGGCTGGGTGGGGGCTGTTAATCCATGACACCGAGGCTAGCGTTGGTCGCTACAAGGCAAATTGAACAGGTAATCAGGGCTGTATAATAGCTGTGGCAAGGCTCTTTCCTGATCTTTTTTAGGCAAACTCGGGGCAGCGCTTGATTTTGTCCGAAACACAGGCCAGTCTTACAATATGACAATTCAGTCACCGACGCCTTTTCCGCAAAGCAACGGGATTCCGGATCAGATCAGTTTTGACCGGAAAGAGCTCGGGGATATTCTGGCGCTTTATGGGCGTATGGTCGCTGCCGGTGAGTGGCGCGATTATGGCATTTCCTGTCTGCGGGATGTCGCTGTTTTTTCTGTCTTCCGCCGCACCGCAGAGCATCCGCTTTACCGAATAGAAAAGCGCCCTAAAATGCGCCTGCGACAAGGGCAATATTCCGTTATCGCAATGGACGGGCAAATCCTAAAGCGTGGGGCTGATCTGAAAAAGGTGTTGCGCATTCTGGAGCGCAAACTCATCCGGCCAATCGATTAAATCACAATCGCTTGACAGCCGTAACATCACCAAATTCTTTAGCTGAAATACGACTGATCGCTTCGGTCAGAGGCTCAACCGCCACAACCATGTGATGCGCGTTTGCGTGAAGCAAAATCTCGCCGTCCAGCATCAATCCAACATGTCCTTTCCAGAACACCAGATCACCTCGTTCAAGGGGTGTTTCTTTGGGCAATTCTTTTCCAAGCTGCGCCTCTTGCTGGTCACTGTCGCGTGGGCAGGGAATACCACAGGCAAGGCAAGCCGCCTGCAGCAGCCCTGAACAGTCTATTCCGGTGCCGCTGTTGCCCCCCCAGAGATAAGGCGTTCCAAGGAACATTTCGGCAACGGACACCATATCTTGCAATCCTTCGCCGATTTCCAGCAAATGCTGCAACGGCAGAAATTGCCCGTCTCCGATTTCGACAAAATTTTCCGCCTGTGATCTGGCACAGACTTCGCAGCCAAACGACAGTGTTCCTGTTTCCGGGCTCTTGAAATTGGCAGTCGAATAAATATGCGTTGACCGGCTCGCGATCCAATGAGTCATACTTTGCGCCGGGCCAATTGCCAGGCTATCGACATACCCGACGTACCCGTCGCGTGCTGCCTGAACAAACGCATATCCGGCACGGTCCTCATAGGCGGTGACCCTTTCCCCCATCAGCAACTGGCGATCCCGTTTACCACCCGGCGCGCGCAAAAGGTTTGCTTCGGACGCCGTCACCTGACGCGCCGCCCCTTTCAGATATTGCTCTGCCTCAACTTTCCCCTTCAGATGCAAAGCGGCAACGCGTTCGTTCGCTGGTATCAAACGTCGGTCCATCTAAATCTCCAAAATCGATGGCAGCGCCTCTAGAATAGCGCGAGTTGCTTGTCCTACACCACCCTTGGGCCGGGCAGGGGCAGCGGTCGGTTGCCATCCATAAATATCAAAATGTGCGTATTTTGGCGAGTTTTCGACAAAACGACGCAAAAACAGGGCCGCAGTGATCGCCCCCGCAAATCCACCTTTTGGGGCGTTATCAAGGTCGGCTATGCCCGGTTCGATCAGGTTTTCGTAAGGCGACCAGAAGGGCATTCGCCAGACCGGGTCACAAACTTGCGCAGCCGCTGCTTCGAGCGCTCCGACGAACCCAGAATCATCTGCGAAATACGGGGCCAAATCTGGTCCAACGGCGACACGGGCCGCACCCGTTAATGTCGCCATCGAAATCAGACAATCGGGCTTCTCTTCATCTGCCAGAGCCAAAGCATCCGCCAAAACCAGCCGACCTTCGGCGTCGGTGTTGTTTATTTCAACGGTTAATCCTTTGCGCGATGTCAAAATATCTTGCGGGCGAAATGCATTGCCTGAAACACTGTTTTCGACAGCAGGCACCAAGACACGCAATCGCAAACGCAGGCCCAGTGACATAATCATATGGGCCAGCCCAAGGGCGGCGGCGGCCCCACCCATGTCCTTTTTCATAAGCCCGATTGATGAACTCGGCTTCAAATTTAATCCGCCTGTATCAAAACAGACACCTTTACCCACCAACGTGAGCATCGGCCCCGCCGTACCCCAACGCATGTCAAGCAAACGCGGTGTCCGATCTGACGCGCGTCCAACCGCATGAATCATTGGGAAATTATGTTTGAGTAAATCATCACCACTTATTATCGCAGCCGATGCGCTGTGCTGGTCCGCCAACGCCAAAAAGACGGACTCAAGCTCGTCCGGCCCCATGTCAGATGCTGGTGTATTGATTAAGTCACGCGTCAGCGCCTCTCCTTCAGCGATAACTTCCAAGCGTGCCGCATCAACACCTTTGGGTGCTTTGAGGCGTGCTTTTTGCGGTTTTTGCTTTCGGTACCGGTCAAACCGGTAACTGGCCAATAACCAGCCAAGGGCTGCTTCTTCGAGGGCGGGCCCTATAAGTCCGCTTGCAATATGATACGTTCCCTTTGGCAACGCTCTGGCTGCACGCGCAATATGAAACCGGCCACGCGCACGGCTTTTAGCAGTACCATAGCCAACAACGGCCATCTGAGGATTTCCACTTGCGCCCGGGACAAGTTGCGATTCACCAGCTTCCGCCTCGAATCCGGTCCGGCCCAGCCATGAGGCAACCTCTTCAGGCTGGCTTGCCAACCAACCCTTAAAAGCGTCTTTTTTAACGACGTGCACCGGGATCGACGAGGTATCCCCATTTGCAAATTTCAGCGGCATCCCGTGACCTTTTCACTGCTTTGTCTGCCCGTCACCCTATCGGTTTGCTTGGAACCAGCAAAGGGGCAATAAGCGGCGCATCAAACAGATAAATCTCGTTCGTCCCAAACCTTCAAAAGAGACATCTCTCCGATGCGGATAAGCCGCGCAACAGTGGCTGACAATGCTGTATCCGTTTCAATTTTCAGGCAATAGTCCACATCCAGTGCGACACGCGCCAAACTCGTTAGGCCAACCCGCGTCGCTATCTCCGCCACCTGTTCTGAACTAAGTTGTAATAGATCGTACTGTTTATTTGAGGCCGCGCGTTTAATCTCTGAAATTTTAATTGCAAGGTCCTCGACAGCCCAGCAAATAAATTCCTCTGCCGCTGTCTCACCCAAATTTAGGAAAAGCTCCGTCAGTCGATCAGGATTGATCCTGACTGTTTCTTCATGTCTGAGTATGGTTACAATCTCCATAAGCTCACCCCGCTTCTGAACGCCCCCACAGCATGGCGATATTCTACTCTCGACCCTTCGAAAAGGTTGAGGCCAAACACAGAATTCGCTCGAATTTCGTACAAATTTCGCATAGATACGCTGGAGGTATATAAGAGGGGCACACGCAATGGATCATGCAAAACCGCTGCCAGCCTATCTGGTGCAACGTTACCAGGGCTGGAAGGCGACCAGCTATGCGGAAAACAAAGTCTGGTACAGGCGGCTTGCGACAGAGGGCCAGCGACCTCGGGCCATGGTTGTCTCATGCTGCGATTCCCGCGTTCACGTGACCTCGATTTTCGGGGCAGAACAGGGTGAATTTTTCATCCATCGCAACATTGCAAATCTCGTCCCACCCTATGCACCGGATGGCGATCATCACGGCACATCCGCAGCGGTTGAATACGCCGTAACAGTGTTGAAAGTTGCCCATATTATCGTATTGGGTCACTCTAATTGTGGCGGAGTTCACGGATGCCATGAAATGTGCTCTGGTAAGGCACCCGATCTTGATGAAGAATCCAGCTTCATTGGGCGTTGGATGGATATTTTGCGCCCCGGCTTCGAACGTGTTCGCCATATAGAAAGCGAACCAGATCGTGAACGTGCACTGGAAAAAGAAGCCGTATTAATCTCGTTAGAGAACCTCATAACTTTTCCGTTCGTTCGCGATGCCGTGAAAGAAGAAGAATTAAGCATTCATGGCCTTTGGAATGACATTGCGGAAGGTGGTCTTGAAGCCTACGATCCGAAACAGGCAAAATTTGTTCCTGTCTGATCGACCGGAGGAGTCACGCGTTGGCAAACTATCTGACCCGACCCTATTGGTGGGATGCTGCTGAACCGCATTTATCTGTCGCGGCAAGCTCGCCTGATAACCTGCCCAAGCATGTAGAAACCCTGATCGTTGGCGCTGGCTACAGCGGCCTTTCTGCGGCCCTGACATTGGCGCGCTCTGGCCGCGAAGTTTTGGTCGTTGACGCCGAAATGCCCGCTTACGGCTGTTCGTCGCGCAACGGTGGGCTGATTGGCCCGTCCTTTCACAAATTGGGTCTGTCCGGTTTGAAATCTGCTTTCGGGCAAGAAAAAGCCACCGCGATTCTGCGAGAATCGATGGATTGCCTGAAATACCTGAAAAACTTCCTTGTCGAAGAAAAGATCGACTGCGGCTTGCATTTGACTGGACGTTTCCGGGGCGTCGTTAAACCGGAAGGCTATGAAAGCGTGGCCCGCGAGTCGGAAGACCTGGCTAGTGCGACAGGCATGCAGTTTGAAATGATACCACGCGCGGCCCAACACGCAGAAATTGGCAGTGATCATTATCATGGTGGCGTTGTTTATCTAGATGACGGTCATCTGCACCCCGGTCTTTATGCGAGAGCACTGGTCGAAAGGGTTCTTGTAGCTGGCGCACAAATCATTGCGCCCGCCCGTGTAACCGGGGTGACAAGGAATGGCGCCAAACTGACCGTACGTATTGGCGAAACGGAAGTTACAGCCGGGCAGGTTCTGGTCGCAACAAACGGATATTCCGGGCCAGAAATGCCCTTTTTCCACCACCGCGTCATTCCCATCCGTTCTGCCATCATCGCGACGGAACAATTGCCAGCCGGATTGATGTCAGAACTTTCGCCGAAGAACCGCGGGTTTGGGGAAAGCTCGCGCCTTGTACTTTACTACCGACCGTCGCCCGATGGTACGCGGATGATCTTTGGCGGTCGGGCCTTTGATCTTGCGGATCGACCTGATCGCTATGTACCTGACCTCAGACGAATGATGCACCGTATTTTTCCGCAGTTATCTGACACTCAGGTCACCCATGCATGGTCAGGTACTGTGGCCTATACTTTTGATCACGCACCGCACCTTGGGGTGCATGATGGCGTACACTATGTCATGGGCTACTGCGGTTCCGGCGTCGGCCGCGCTAGCTATTTTGGCCGGAAAGTTGCATTACAAATGCTGGGAGATCCGGAAGGACGCACCGAACTCGACGATCTGTCCTTTGAGTCAAAGCCCTTTTACAATGGAACACCGTGGTTCCTGCCCGCTTTTCTGCGCTGGAATTCAATGATGGACCGGTTTGGGCTTTAATTAGGTGATGCGCAAAGAAATGGCCCCTGACCGTTAGAATGGGTCAGAGGCCATCTCGTTTTAAATTGTGTTTAGCTTTCGCCAAAACCTTTCGGGATGACAGGTGTTTTTAACTGGGCCGCACGTTTTTTCAGGCTTCGCCCGATCACAACGCGGCTGATTTCGGTTGTTCCGTCGACAATACGAAGCATTTGGGAAAGCCGGGATAGTCTGTCCATCCCGTAGGGCTTCAGCAACCCCATACCACCCAGCACCTGGGTACATGTGTTCGCAGCTTTCACCGCTGCATCTGGCACGAACCGTTTGGCGTGGGCCGCCATAAGCGGACCTTCTGGTGTTCCAAGCGCATTGGCTGCAGCGCGGTACAAAAGCCGGGACGCTTCAAGCTCTGTTGCGACATCGCCAAGCATCCACTGTATGCCATCCAGATCGATGTTCTTACCGCCGAACATCTTCCTGTTCGCAGAATAGGCCAATGAAGTGTCGAGAGCAGATTGCATCAGTCCGCAGCATCCGGACGCGATTGAAACACGCGCAATATCAATTGCCATAAGTGACCCTTGCAGGCCCTGACCCACCGGCAAGATAATGTTGCCTTCGCTGACGACGACATCTTTCAGGTACATCTCTGCCATTGGCAAAAAGTTGTATGAGGGCGTTTCGTATAAGGGTCCAAAACTCACGCCTTCGGCATCCGCTGGAATTGCGATCATGGCCATGTCCTGATGGCCGGGCTTGTCAGTTGTTTTGACGACGGTAAAGTAAATATCCGCCTCACCCGCCAAACTAACCCAGGCCTTTGCACCGCTGATTGTCCACGTGCCGTCGCCATTTATGACAGCTCGAGAGTACATATTGGTTGCGTCCGAACCAGACTGCGGCTCGGTCAGCGAAAAGTTTGCGAGTTTGCGGCCCGAGGTTAAATCTCTGGCCCAGGCGTTTTTGAAAACCTCTGTACCGTAACCACAAGCAGCGAATGTACAAATATTATGCATCGAGAGCGCAAAGGCATAGGCACCGTCGCCACGCCCCAACTCTTCGTAAATACGAATACCTTCACCAAGCGGCAGTCCCTGACCTCCGAATTCTTCGGGTGCATAGAGCCCTGTTAAACCGAGGTCTCCAGCCTTGTCTGACGAAGACCGGGGCCACAAGCCAACCTCGTTCCATTTGTCCACATTTGGAAGTACTTCTTCGTCGCAATGCGTGCGAGCAGCTTCGAGTAAACTGTCAATCCTATTTGTCATTCCGCTGATCCAATGCTGTCTTCAATTGTCAGCCAATCAAATGTCTTACATTTCGGTCAGGTGCAATATCCAGTTTCCGGAAAGCGACTTGTTTGGGAAAATTTAGCCAAGGGAATGGTTGCCTTTTCAGTAGCCCCAAGCGCGCATTTGCCTGAAAACAAGCATCAGAATCAGAACAAGGAAAAACAATCCAGACACGTCACCAACCAGATATCCCAAAAAATCAATGGTAAGCGTCCCAAGCACAAGGTTGGCCAGAAGAGCGTTAAGCAAAGACGCGAAAATACCCACAACCATCACACATTGCCAGCAAGGTGGATTTTCTTCCCGTGCGCTTGCATCAAATTTTGCGAACTTCAACAGGCTGAACGCCAAAGGCGCAACGACTATGCCGATGAAAAATACCCCAAAAAAATTAAAATCCCAGATCGGTTGTTCAAATAGCAAATTTTGTGAAACGAAAGCTCCGGCTGCAATCGCAACTACGGAACGCCACCCAAGAAGCCATGCCGCCAATACTCGGACGCCATGAGGCAAATACAAAAGGTTTGCGAGACTATCAAACTCTGGAATGATCTTTAACTGAAGCGGGTAAAAGAGATAGTGCGTCAGAAAAAAAGCCAATATATAAGCGATTGATACCGCTAACATTTCCAAAAACCAAAGATTGTTTTTCAGACATTTAAAATGCGGCAAATCGCTTCCTTATTCTGATGGCAGATCTACAACATACTTGCCCGTCTTCGTCCCCGCAGCATGATGCAAGTACCCAAGTTTAACGAGCGTTTTTAGCGCCCTGAAATACGTTGGTTTCGCGACACCGTTAATCAAAGGGTGCTCCTGTAAGTCATCACTGCGAACGATTCTGTCTTGTTCTGAAAGCTCACTAGCGGCGTAATAAACATCTCGCTCAGTAGACGACAGTTCTACCAGGCCTAATGATTCTTCCATGCTGTGTAACAACCGCCGAAGCTGCGCAATCTTACTTGTTTCAATCACTATGATATTCTTCTCAGTTTCAAATCGTTTGGTTAGTCGCGTTTCATACCCAGTTTAGGAGCAAATACCTAAAAGTACATTTGTACTTGTGAGTTATAAGTTAACAATTAGTTTACACTTCTAGGCAAAGACGAATTCTTGCAGATTTCTTCAATTTATGAGCGAGTTTACGAAAGGTTAATAATATCATATTGACATTATTTGAGAACTTGCGACAATCGTTCTGTTAGTCCGGGTGATTGCTGTGAGTGGCAACATCCGAAAATAAATTTTTGGCGGGTGCATCAAGTTTGTATCGATGTGCCCGCTTTTACGAACAAATCAGTTCGCTTATCTGCTTCGTTGCTCCCAGTTAAAACTCAGCGTTAGGCGCAGCACAAACGGCCCGATTCTGACCGATTGCTCGAGATCGCGTCACGCCGACAACAACTCACCAACAAAACTTTTAGCACTAACGTCACGAAAAAAGGGCGGCCAATGCCGCCCTCAAAGATCTCTTCACGATCTGGAACTAGCCTTTTTTCAAAATTTCCCGGCCATACAGTTCTGCAATCTGCACGGCGTTCAGCGCCGCGCCCTTGCGCAAATTATCACTGACACACCACAGGTTGATCCCGTTGTCGATCGTGCTGTCCTGCCGAATACGACTGATAAACGTTGCGTAGTCACCCACACACTCAACCGGGGTCACGTAACCACCGCTTTCTCGTTTATCGATCACCATAACGCCGGGTGCTTCACGCAAAATATCACGCGCTTCGTCTTCATCCAGATGCTCTTCAAACTCGATGTTGATCGCTTCGGAATGGCCGACAAAAACGGGCACCCGCACGCAGGTTGCAGTTACTTTGATTGACTTATCGACAATCTTCTTGGTTTCGGCGACCATTTTCCATTCTTCCTTGGTAGAGCCATCCTCAAGGAAAACATCGATATGCGGAATAACGTTGAACGCGATCTGTTTTGGATAGACGCTTGGCGCAACTTCCTGGCCCGGAACATACATACCTTTGGTCTGGTTCCAAAGTTCATCAATAGCGTCTTTCCCAGACCCGGAAACAGACTGATATGTTGATACAACAACCCGCTTGATCCGCGCACGATCATGCAGCGGTTTCAAAGCCACAACCATCTGCGCAGTTGAACAGTTGGGATTAGCGATGATCATCTTTTTGGCATAACCTTTGATCGCTTCGGGGTTAACCTCGGGTACAATCAACGGCACAGCGGGATCATAGCGATAAAGCGACGAGTTATCGATTACCAAGCATCCCGCACGAGCAGCAAGTGGCGCGTATTTTTTTGTAGCCTCAGAGCCCACGGCAAATAGTGCGATGTCCCAACCGGAAAAATCAAACGTATCAAGGTCCTTGGTCGTGAGAGTTTTATCGCCAAAGCTGACTTGGGTGCCCAGAGATCTACGGCTTGCAACCGCAACAATCTGATCCACAGGAAACTGGCGTTCAGCCAGAATATTCAGCATTTCGCGGCCCACATTACCTGTGGCACCTACGACAGCGACTTTGTAACCCATCACGGGCCTCCTTTACGTTTTGTCCATCAGCGGACGCGGGTTCTTAGCCTAAGGCGCACGCGGGGGAAAGAGGCGATCGCCCGAGATGTTCAGTTGGTGCTTTCCTGGCGCAAAAACCATGCAAACGATACACTTTGCGAATGACACACTGTCACGCAGCATGCTTCGGTTTATCTTAAACAGTTGACATCTGAGCAGAAAGGGCAAATACGCACCCTGTCTAGTCCCGCTGCCGCGTGAGCAGCCCACCCATTGGTGAGATAAGAACAGACATGCGGGTTCCGCTTCGGCGACCCCTCAAATTCCCAAGTTCCCAATTCACGCGGGGTTCTGACGCCTTGATCTGCTTTTTGGACATCCGGTCCGGGGCACGCTTCAGGGCGCAACCGCAGATAAGTGGCCGCATTAGTGTTGGCCCTACTCCGCTGTTTCATACATGCGGCGCATTCTCGTGCTGCATGACCATATAAGGGGTCAATATGACCAATTTTACTGATCTGGGCCTTTCGCCCAAACTTCTGACCGCAATCACAGCCGCTGGTTATGATAAACCAACTCCGATTCAGGCGCGTGCCATTCCATTAATTATAGAAGGGCGTGACCTGATGGGCCTTGCCCAAACCGGAACCGGAAAAACTGCGGCCTTTGGCTTGCCATTGATCAATCGCCTCATGTCTCAGACCGAAGCGCGTAAATCAAAATCCGTCAAGGCGCTGATTCTTGCCCCAACGCGTGAACTGGTAAACCAAATCGCAGCAAACCTTTCGACCTACGTTTCTGGTAGCCATCTGAAAGTTGTAACCGTCGTTGGCGGAACATCAATCAATACCCAAATCAAGCGTTTGGCTGGAGGTACAGATATTCTTGTCGCAACTCCAGGCCGCCTGATCGATCTGGTGGATCGTCGTGCGCTTTTCCTGAATTCCGCGACGTACCTCGTGCTCGATGAAGCTGACCAAATGCTCGACCTTGGCTTCATTCACGCCCTCCGCAAAATCGCTCCCCTTCTTGGAACGCCTCGTCAAACCCTGCTGTTTTCAGCAACGATGCCCAAGCAGATGAACGAGCTTTCCGCCGCATACCTGACAAACCCAGTGCGCATTCAAGTCGCCCCTCCTGGCAAAGCTGCCGATAAAGTGACGCAATCTCTACATTTCGCTTCACAAGGTGAAAAGACGGATCTGCTCATGAGTTACCTGAACAAATCGCCCGAAGGTCTCGCTCTCGTTTTTGGCCGCACAAAACATGGCTCTGAAAAACTTAAAAACACTTTGGTTGCTCGCGGATTTGACGCTGTCTCGATCCATGGCAACAAATCCCAGGGCCAACGCGAACGAGCATTGAAAGCCTTCAAATCAGGCGAGGCGCGTATTCTGGTTGCAACCGACGTTGCAGCCCGCGGAATCGATATCCCTGACGTCAGCCATGTCTATAACTACGATCTGCCAGAAGTGCCGGAAAACTATATTCACCGCATTGGCCGGACCGCGCGCGCAGGAAAAGACGGCGAAGCCATTGCTTTTTGCGCCGCAACGGAAATCGGATATCTTCGGCAAATCGAAAAAATCATGAAAACCGAAATCAAGGTGATCGGTGGCATTCGCCCGGCTGAAGAGAAGCCTGAGCCACGAGGCGGCAACCGGGGCGGGCGTAAAAGCGCACCACACGGTGGTGGCAAAGCCAGATCGCACGCCGGAGGAAGCGGCCGAAGAAACGCAGCCACCGCAAAGCCGTCTGGCGACAAACCAAATCAACAGCGTCGCCGCCGCTCTGTGCGTAAGCCTGCCGCTTAGAAATCGAGGCGCGCAAGCGCGCCAAACATTTACGCACCCCTAGCGGGGTGCATGATGCCTCCGGCGGGGATATTTTGGGGAAAAAGAATGGCGGTTTTACCTTTTCTACATCCTTTAAATATCCCCGCGCGGAGCGCAAAATCGCACGACGTGCCAGAAGAATTGGCGCACTTGTGCGCCTCAAATTTTTAATGTTTCAAGCAGTATCTGGTCGTCTTCACCGGAACAGCAGCACCGGAATCTGGCAAAGCCGAACCATTTCTGTTGTTGTTGATCCGATGATAAGACTGCGAATCCGCGAATGGCCGTAAGCACCCATAACAAGCATATCGAATCTTCCCGATTTGCAACGTTCAGAAATTACTGCTTCTGGATCACCTTTAACAACCGTGCTCTCAACAACATAACCCGCATTCTTCAGCGTGGCGGCTGCACCTTCCAACGCGCGATTTTTCACTGTTGTTGGCTCATCAACCGTCAGCAATTGCGCATTGAGGCCCGCAAAAACTTTGCTCTTCGCAACATGCTCCACCGCTTTCATCGCGCTTTTTCCACCATCAAAAGCGAGCAGAAAACTGCACGGTTCGGAAAAAGCACGTGATGTTACGAGCACAGGAATTCTGGATGCTCTCACAACTCTTTCAAGGTTTGACCCAAGGTGAAGGGTCGCAAAATCTGCTGCCTCGCCGCGTTTCCCGATGACGACCAGATCTGCATCTTTTTCCGCCAGAAGAAGCTCTTCGATCAGATCACCATGGCGTAATCTTGTGGTGACATGTTCCACACCATCACTTCGCAGACGTGCTTCCGCATCCTCAAGAATTGCACGGCCGCGTTGCTGGCCAAACTTTGCTTTCTGTGCGTCAAGATCCGCAAGCTCATCCATAAGTTTTGTACGCGCTCCAAGGCCGATATTGCCAGACAGGTTTGATTTTGCTTCGTCCCTGCGCCCCAGGACGTGCATCACTTCAACCGAGGCATCTTTTCGCAGTGCGACCCACGCCGCGTAGTCGCAGACACTTTCCGAATAAACCGAACCGTCAACCAGCGCGATAATTTTTGCCATATCAGCCATCCTCAATGTCCCATCAGCCGTTCTAACGCGCCCGGTTTGTCGTGCTCGGCAAGCCGTCCCATCAGGGTTTCGCTTGCTTCATTCATACCAACAATCTCAACCTCCGCACCCTCGCGGCGAAATTTGAGAACAACCATATCCAATGCGCTGACCGACGAAATATCCCAGATATGCGCGCGACTTACGTCAATCGTGACATGTTCCAGCACCTCGTTAAAGTCAAACGCATCTGAAAGGTCTGGCGCTGTCGCAAAAAACAATTGACCTTCAACGAGATAGTGGCGTCCACGCCCGCCGTTTGTCGGCGTTGATGTCACGCGAAACACTGCCGCAATTTTCCAGGCAAAGAAAATTCCTGACAACAAAACTCCGGTCAAAACACCTATTGCAAGGTTGTGGCTGAACACCGTCGTAACAACGGTTGCCACCATCACAACGGACGAGGCTGTCGGATGTTCTTTCAAATTCTTGAGCGAAGACCAGCTAAATGTACCAACAGATACCATGATCATGATCGCCACCAGTGCTGGCATCGGGATTTGTTTAACCCAATCCCCGAGCACGACAATCAGAAACAACAGGAATACCCCTGCAGCGAAACACGACAGGCGTCCACGACCGCCCGATTTCACGTTGATCATCGATTGGCCAATCATCGCGCATCCTGCCATGCCACCAATGAAGCCCGTGGCAGTATTTGCCAAACCCTGGCCAATACATTCCCGGTTCTTGTCAGATTTCGTGTCAGTCAAATCATCCACGAGGGTCGCAGTCATCAAGCTTTCAAGCAAACCCACAACCGCAATCGCGATTGAAACCGGAAAAATGATGCGCAGGGTTTCGAGTGTCAGCGGTATATCCGGCAAAAGAAATACCGGAAGCGTATCGGGCAGGTCTCCCATATCGCCAACAACCCGCACATCCAGCCCAAAATACATCGCAAGGCCCGTCAGAACGACGATCGTCACCAGCGGCGATGGAATAGACTTTGTCAAAAGCGGAAACAGGTAGATGATCGCCAAACCGCCAGCGACCATCGCATAAGTAATCCAGGTCACCCCGATCAGCTCAGGTAGTTGCGCCATGAAAATCAGAATCGCCAGCGCATTCACGAACCCGGTCATCACTGACTTAGAGACAAAGCGCATTACACTGCCAAGGCGCAACATCCCAGCACCAATCTGAAGCAGACCAGCCAGAACTGTCGTCGCCAAAAGATACTCCAGACCATGGTCTCGTACGAGAGTCACCATCAATACTGCCGTTGCAGCAGTTGCTGCTGAAATCATCCCCGGCCGGCCACCTGCAATCGCAGTAATCACTGCAATTGAAAATGACGCAAATAGCCCCACTTTTGGATCCACCCCAGCGATTATCGAGAATGCAATTGCTTCGGGTATTAGCGCCAGCGCAACAACAAGCCCGGCCAGAAGATCGGCACGAATGTTGCCAAGCCAGTCATTTTGCAGACTGGTCACAAAGTCAGCTTTCACAGAGAAATCTCCAGAATATGGGCAACGGCAGCGCCACCCTTTGTTCGCGAATTCGTGCTGCATCTAGCGGCCATGCAACAAAAGTGCCAGTGATTTTCAAACAACCCCGTCCCTTGAGGCGATTCCGTCACACTTACTTTGCAGGTGGCAAACAACCCGCCTGAGAGGTCCTGCCAAAAAGCGACAACTAAGAAATCCATAAATCATTTCAGGCGTTGCACTGCCCGGATGATTTCCCAATAGTCACACCATGGAACAGATATTACTCTCCTTTGGTCACGGTTACTCAGCCCAAGCGCTTGGTGCGCTCCTGCTATCTGAAGATTGGCAAGTCATCGGAACCACACGGTCCAAGGATAAGGCCGAAGCTCTGCGGACAACCGGAGTCACACCAATATTGTGGCCGGGGCAGGATATTTCGACTTATCTGGCCAAAGCGACCCATCTTTTGATTTCCGCTGGCCCGAATGAGGCGGGTGATCCTGTTTTGGCCGTTCTGCGCGACCAGATTTCCGCCCGCGCGTCTTCACTCAAATGGGTGGGGTATCTGTCTACAACAGGTGTTTACGGAGATCACCAAGGTGCTTGGGTCGATGAGAATACACCGCTCACGCCATCAACACGACGCGGCGAAATGCGGGTTGCTGCCGAAGCTGCCTGGCAAACACTCGCTTCTGAAACCGGGTTGCCGCTGCACATCTTTCGCCTTGCGGGAATATACGGCCCCGGTCGTGGCCCCTTTGCAAAGGTACGGGCGGGTACTGCACGTCGCATCATCAAACCCGGTCAGGTATTTTCACGCATTCACGTTGCCGATATTGCGCAGGTTCTGGCAGCATCCATTGCCCGGCCCAACCCCGGCGCCATATACAATGTTTGTGACGATGATCCCGCCCCGCCAGAAACAGTGATCGCCCATGCCGCTGAATTGCTCGGCCTCCCTCTGCCGCCAGCGGTCGACTACGCAACAGCCGAAATGACACCAATGGCGCGCAGCTTTTATGCTGAAAGCAAGCGAGTCAGAAATGATAAGATTAAAACAGAGCTGGGCGTCAGATTGAAATTTCCGGCATATAATGAAGGTCTGGCCGCTTTGTTGGCTGAAGAACAACAGAAAACTTCGGCAGATAAATAATCGCAAACCGTAAGCTTCGTAACCGCTTTCTTTATCCCGGAAATATCCCCGCCGGAGGCATGAAAACTCTTAAGCCCGCATTTCTCCGATACGCGCGACGCCAAGAACTTCGAGCACTTTCGCCTCTATATCTGCCGCCGACAATCCCGCAACACGGTACATATCTTCGGGACTCGCCTGATCAATGAAAATATCCGGCAACACCATCGAGCGAAACTTCAACCCTTCGTCAAAAACCCCCTCATCGGAAAGAAGCTGTGCGACATGGCTACCAAAGCCACCAACAGCGCCCTCTTCGATCGTTATCAGGGCCTCATGTTCAGCGGCGAGGTTCAGGATCATCTCTTTATCCAGAGGTTTGGCAAACCGCGCATCCGCAATTGTCGGATTGATCCCCTTCGCGCTCAACGCTTCAGCGGCCTTCTGAACCTCTGACAATCGCGTGCCAAATGACAGAATTGCAACCCGCGCACCTTTTGCAATCAATTGGCCTTTGCCAATCTCCAAGGGCTGGCCACGTTCGGGCAGTTCAACCCCAACGCCTTCGCCTCGTGGAAATCGAAAGGCGGACGGGCCTTCATCATAGGCCGCAGCAGTCGCCACCATATGCACAAGCTCAGCCTCATCAGCTGCCGCCATGACAATGAACCCGGGAAGGTTTGCAAGATAGGCGATGTCGTATGCCCCGGCATGGGTGGCCCCATCGGCCCCGACCAGCCCCGCCCGATCAATCGCAAACCGAACTGGCAAACGCTGGATTGCCACATCATGCACAACCTGATCGTAACCGCGTTGTAGAAAAGTTGAATATATCGCGCAGAATGGCTTCATTCCACCGGCTGCCAAAGCTGCGGAGAATGTAACGCCATGCTGTTCGGCGATACCAACATCAAAGCACCGGCTTGGGTAGCGTTCCGCAAACAAATTCAGCCCGGTCCCATCCGGCATCGCAGCGGTGACGGCGCAAATCTTACTGTCTTCTGCGGCCTCAGCTAAAAGAGCATCGGCGAAAACTTTTGTGTAACTTGGCGCGTTTGAAGGTGCTTTCTTCTGCTCCCCGGTCAGCACATCAAATTTTGCCGTGGCATGACCCTTGTCGCGTGCGCGTTCAGCAGGGCCGTACCCCTTGCCCTTCTTAGTGATCACGTGAATCAACATCGGCCCGGTCGCGCGCTCTTTCACGGTGCGCAGCAATGGTAAAAGCTGATCAAGATCATGCCCGTCGATAGGGCCAACATAGGAAAACCCAAGTTCTTCGAACAAAGTGCCGCCAACTGTCATGCTTTTCAGCATTTCCTTGGCCCGGCGTGCGCCTTCCTGAAAAGGTTCGGGCAGCAGGCTTACTGCACCCTTGGCTGCCGCCTTAAACTCCTGAAACGGGGCACCTGCATATAGGCTGGAAAGGTAAGATGACATCGCCCCGACAGGTGGTGCAATAGACATTTCATTGTCGTTCAAAACGACAATCAGACGCTTTTTCAAATGGCCTGCGTTGTTCATTGCCTCATAGGCCATACCGGCTGACATGGCGCCATCACCAATCACGGCGATGCAATCACCGATCCCGTGCTCTGTTACACCACCCAGATCACGCGCGACGGCAAACCCCAATGCCGCCGAAATCGAGGTCGATGAATGCGCGGCGCCAAAGGGGTCATAAGGGCTTTCGCTGCGTTTGGTAAAACCACTAAGCCCATCTTTCATGCGCAGGGTACGGATACGATCACGCCGACCGGTCAGAATTTTATGTGGATAACACTGGTGGCTCACGTCCCAGATCAACCGGTCTTTTGGCGTGTCAAACACAGCGTGCAACGCTACCGTAAGCTCAACCACCCCAAGCCCGGCACCCAGATGCCCGCCTGTAACTGAAACTGCGCTTACCGTTTCTGTGCGCAATTCATCTGCTAAGAGCTTCAATTCTGCGTCTGACAAACCCTTCATATCTGCTGGCAGGTGAACCTGATCCAGCAGAGGGGTGTTAGGTTTATCACTCATATCATCGCTCATCGCGCATTGCCCTTTCGGGGCTTAACTAACTCTCGCGGGCAATAACGAAACGCGCCGCTTCCCGCAAGTTATTCGCCGCGTCACCAAATGGATCAAGTGCTGCTTCTGCCTGTGCGACCAACTCTTTGGCCCGTGTTCTTGCGCCGTCGAGCCCCAAATGCGAAACAAAGGTGGCTTTGCCTGCATCCGCGTCTTTTTGCAGGCGCTTGCCTGTCTTAGCTGCATCACCTTCTACGTCCAAGATGTCATCAGCAATTTGAAAGGCAAGGCCGAGTGCGCGCGCATAATGCCGCATTGGTTCGGGGTCTTTGGCTGCGATCAATGCGCCAGCCTCTGCCGACCAGCGGATCAAAGCGCCTGTCTTGTTACGCTGCAATTCTGTAATCTCGGAAAGCGAAAGCGGCTGTTTCGCTGTTTCGGCTGCAATGTCCTGTGCCTGCCCCAACACCATGCCACGCGCACCTGCTGCATGGGCTAGCGTCATGATAAGCGACAATCGTCTGTCTGCTGGTCCAATTTCGGCATAGGTCAAAAGCTCAAACGCCAAGGTCTGTAACGCGTCCCCAGCCAATACGGCGGTCGCCTCGTCCCACTTGACATGCACCGTAGGCGAACCCCGGCGCAAATCATCGTCATCCATGCAGGGTAAATCATCATGGACCAGCGAATAGGTATGCAGCGCCTCTACAGCCGCAGCCGGATAGACAGACTGTTCCGGAGAGATGCCGTGTATCCGTGCGCTCTCCAGCACCAGAAATCCACGTAACCCCTTTCCGCCCCGCACCGCATATAGCATTGCGGCATTCACAGAATGCCCGTGCAATCCCCGAAGTGTGGCTGACAAGACACTTTGAACAAGCGCATTGTCTTCTTTCAATTGCGTTTCAAACATCAGAGCCCTTCGACCGGTGTCGTTCCTGTCGGCTCTCCACCTTCGCCAAGCGTGATCGCTGCAACTTTTTCCTCAGCTTCTTTCAACTTTGCTTCGCAGCGTTTCTTTAACGCAGCACCGCGTTCATAAAGCGTTATGGATTGATCAAGAGGCACATCGCCACGTTCAAGCTGGCCAACAACTGCTTCCAACGCGCTCATCGCTTCTTCAAAGCTCATTTCTTCGACTAGCTTGTCGCTCATCCTGCCCGCTCCATCAAAACACCTACATGCGCAGCAACAGATGCTGCCAGCGCGTCCAGATCATAACCGCCTTCCAGAGTAGAGACCACCCGCCCCTGACAAACAGCGTCTGCAACATCGCAAATTCGCTCTGTCACCCATCGAAAATCATCTCTTTCCCAGTTCAGGTTCGCAAGTGGGTCGCGCCTGTGCGCATCAAACCCGGCAGAGATAAGAATCAACTCTGGTGCAAACTCTTCTACCGCTGGAAGAACAACGTTGTCATAAGCCGCGCGCATCGCCGCAGAGCCGCTGTTCGGCGCCAGGGGAACGTTCAGCACATTCCCAAATGCACCTCGCTCGCTCTCATATCCTGAACCGGGATAGAGCGGCATCTGATGTGTTGACGCGAACATTGCGCGCCGTTCATTCCACAGCAAATCCTGCGTTCCATTGCCATGATGCACATCAAAATCAATGATCGCAACGCGCGCCAATTTGTGGTGGTCCAGCGCATGTTTCGCAGCAATAGAGACGTTTCCGAACAGGCAAAACCCCATCGCAGTCTCAGTTTCTGCATGGTGTCCAGGTGGGCGACACGCAACGAAAGCATTTTGTGCCGCTCCCGAAACAACAGAGTCCACCGCATCAACATTTGCCCCGACACCGCGATATGCTGCGTTTAGTGACCCGGGTGACATCGAGGTGTCGCCGTCCAGCGATACCCAACCTGCCGTTGGTACAGCATCGGTTATTCTGTCTATGTGGTGCTGAGGATGGCACCGCAAAACATCTGCTTCCTGACCGAGTGGTGCCTCTCTTCGTATCAGCGAGCTAAACTTTGGATCCTTCAATGCAGCCTTTATATATTCTAACCTTGCGACCTGTTCGGGGTGACCCGTAGGGTTTACATGCGCGTCGCAGTCGGGATGTGTATAGAGGAGTGTTGTCATGAAACCGAGCTAAGGCAATACTCGGACTCAGGCAAGACCCAACACAGGCGGAGGTTTACAATGCGCATTTTTGCGATCCTGGCGGTGCTTTTACCAGCGGTTGCCGCAGCGCAGACTCCAGAGATTAATGCGGATGAAATCATTCACGAGATTTCAGCCGATCTGGACGCGGATGGCCGCACAGACAAGGCTCTTTTGCTTAGCGACATAGACGGCTTTGCGTCTTTGGTAATTTTATCTAACAGTGAATTAGAAACCCCGGAAATCACCTATGCACCTCAAATTGCCTGGCGCGGGTTGGCCGCCGGAACGATTCCAGAATTGAAGTTGAATGAACGCGGATCGCTGCAAGTTCATTCAATGAACGAAAGTATCGGCCGTCACCGCTGGCACCGCATTGCCACCATCGCCTTTCGCAAGAATGATTTCATCCTCGCGGGCTTCACCTACAATTGGTACGACACGCTTGAACTAAGCGAGTATGGTACTTGCGATGTGAATTTCCTGACGGGAAATGGTGTACTTCAGCGCGGCGAGAACGCCGAGACATCTGCATTCACAGTTTTTGCCGGGGCAATCCCTATCGAAGATTTTGACGACACAATCCCCGAACCTTGTCTGCCCGAAGATCACCTATTGCCGCTTCCAAACGCGACGGATTAGTCCGGCGCCAACATATAGCCGGCACCACGCACGGTTTGCAGATAGCGTGGTTGTTTCGGGTCGGTTTCTATCTTGCGGCGCAATCGGGTAATCTGCACATCAACAGCGCGTTCCTGCGCCTGACCGTCGTCGCGACCAAGTTCTTCCACCAAATCCGCGCGGCTGACCGGCTCTCCCGGACAGGCCGAGAATATCTTCATCAGCTGGCTTTCGGTCGCTGTCAGACGCACGAGCTTGTCACCCTGCCACATTTCACCCCGTTCGATGTCATAGCGAACCGGGCCAAGATGCAGCACTTTCAACCCCGCTTCGTTCAGCTGCGCCTGTGGCACCCGGCGTAGGATTGCGTTGATCCGCAGCAGCAGCTCTTTCGGTTCAAACGGCTTTGACAGGTAGTCATCAGCGCCCGCCTCAAAGCCGACAATCCGGTCTTCGGTCTCGCCTTTGGCCGTCAGCAACAGGATCGGGGTTGTCACTGTTTCACGCAGGCTGCGCGTCAAGCTGATCCCGTCTTCTCCCGGCATCATGACATCAAGGACAATCAGGTCGAACTCTAGGCCACTCAAAATTCTGCGTGCATGTTCTGCATTTCGCGCGGCAGTTACCCAGAACCCATGCCGGATCAGAAATTTCTGCAACAAACCCCGAATACGTTCATCATCGTCAACTATCAGCAAATGCGCTTCGTTCGGACCGTTCATGATGAACTCTCTTTCAGTGTATTGAACTTTCTGTTCAACTCCGGATCCATCATCGCCTCTAGCACCTGACGAAAGCCCTGTACTGCCTCGGGCCCTGCGGCACGATAAGCTGCACGCATTCTTTCGCGCTGTGCATCTGACAGTTCTCGCTCCAGAGCTTCGCCTTTCTCGGTAAGAAACAAATGCCGCTCCCTTTTGTCTTGGGTGCCTACGCGGCTTTCAACAAGTCCATCTTCGATTAATGTGCGCAAAACGCGGTTAAGTGACTGTTTAGTGACGCCAAGAATCGCCAATAGGTTGTTTACGGTTGTGCCAGGTGCGCGGTTCACGAAATGCACAGCACGGTGATGCGCCCGCCCGTAAGAATAGTTTGACAAAATCCGATCAGGATCCGCGGTAAACCCACGGTAGGCAAAGAACATCGCCTCGATACCTTTTCGAAGCTGTTCGTCCGTTAAAAACAACAGCCCTTCACCACCCAACGATCCTTTCATTGCACCATCCACCATACGCTTCCCCCGTTTTACAGACCATCTTTGCAAACTTAATTTTATGTCAGCCTTGTTGACTTTCCAAGAATCAATTCGTAATAACCGTCAGTTTTTACGCAACATTATGTCCGATCCGGACTTAGTTTGCGCAACTTTTGCAAACCTGACCGGTATTTCCGGCAGTTTATAGAAGGACAGAGCCTATGGCCGGAGCATATGACGACCGCGACGGAAAAATCTGGATGGATGGCAAGCTGATCGAGTGGCGTGATGCAAATGTGCATATTCTAACCCATGCAATGCACTATGCGTCGTCCGTGTTTGAGGGTGAGCGCGCCTATAACGGAAAGATTTTCCTGAGCCGCAAGCATTCAGAACGACTGATCCGCTCTGGCCAGTTGATTGATTTCCAAGTTCCTTATTCCGTCGATGAAATCGAAAAAGCGAAAGAAGGGGTTCTTGCCGCCTCTGGCCTGCAGGACGCCTATGTTCGTGCTGTCGCCTGGCGCGGCGCGGGTGAAGACATGGGTGTCGCCTCTGCGCGCAACCCCGTTCGCATGGCAATTGCTGCATGGGAATGGGGTGCCTACTACGGTGACGCCAAGATGAAAGGGGCCAAGCTCGATATTTCCAAATGGAAACGGCCAAGCCCTGAAACGATCCCGTCTTCTGCAAAGGCTGCTGGTCTTTACATGATCTGCACCATGTCCAAACACGCGGCCGAGGCGAAAGGCTGCTCGGACGCGATGATGTTTGACTATCGCGGCTATGTTGCCGAGGCGACCGGCGCAAATATCTTCTTCGTCAAAAATGGTGAAGTGCACACACCAGACCCTGATTGCTTCCTCAACGGCCTGACCCGCCAGACCGTGATTGGTATGTTGAAAGACCGCCAGATCAAGGTTCATGAACGCCACATCATGCCCGAAGAGCTTGAGGGTTTCGAACAATGCTGGCTAACCGGCACAGCCGCCGAAGTTACGCCTGTAGGACAAATTGGTGACTATAACTTCGAAGTCGGCGCGCTAACGCGCGACATCGCAGAAGGTTATGAAAAGCTGGTTCGTTCATGAACTGAAAAGAAATCTCGCGCCAAGGCCTGCATCCGCTATTTGACGGGCCTTGGCACGTTTCTTTGACGTATCAGGTGCATTCGCAATAAAAATCACGAATCATTTCCTACGCACACAAATTGTACCAGAGTCACGGCGCCTCTTTTACCTTTCGTAAACAAATTATTTATACAGTCCTCCCTATTAATTGGGGGACGCCGCTTATGCGAAAGAAACGCGGTAACAATATTCTTTATATTGCCACGATAATAACTGCCCTTGCAGCGCCGGCCAGCCTGTCATCACTTTACTTTCTGATTACCCGGGACCCCACGGTTCGCCCACTTGCGCTGACACGCGAAGGTGAAATGCAGGCAGGGCGCAGCGGCGAGGCGAACGAACTTATTACTGCGCATATTCATTGGGGAACCACCAAGGTTCAGAACATCAGCGTGCAAGGTCTTTCACAAGACATTCTGAACGCTTTCTATGGCCATGGGGTCAAGGCCCGCGTTCTGATTCACGAAACGCCGGGAAGCAATCAGGTTGCAGTCACATACACTGTGGGCGCAAGCATGATCGGCCCGTTTTCAGCCTATCGTGCGGCCGAGGGCATTTCTGCCGCGATTGCGGCCTACCGGCTAACCTCTGATAATTAAATTACTCTTTTTGGCCGCGCTCAATGCGTGCATACGCCTGCACACGTGCACTTTCGGAACTCTTTTCACGTTTGCGCTGCTGAAGTGTTTTTGTTGCAGGGTGTGGACCCTTCACACCTTTCTTCCGCTCTTCTTCAGTGAAACGAGGAAGAGCAGCCCCATCTTCGCCGGAGCTTGCGTGGTCTAAAACATGTCGGCCCATTTTTGCCTCCTTACGTGTTATGGAATCATCCTAGCACGATTGTACAACGACCCCAAATTCAGCCTTGCGGAGTAGTGGATTTTCGCTGTTGCGCCCTTTCAAGCCCCAGCTTGTGTTCGCGCAAGATGATGATAACTCCTGCAGTAACTATAAGCGCGGCACCCGCCAGCATGCTATGCGTTGGAACTTCATCAAAGATGAAATAGCCAATCGCGAGTGCAAAAATCATTGAGACATAGTCAAACGGTGCAACAACTGATGCATCGGCAAACCGATAGGCAGAAGTCAGGAAAATCTGTCCCACTCCTCCCAATAGTCCGGCAGTAATCAGAAGCGTAGCCTCTTGCCCAGTTGGCACGACCCAGCCAAAGGGAATTGTGAGCAGTGAAAGAACCGTCGACGTTATGGAAAAGTAAAATACAATTGCAGAGGTTTGCTCGCTCTGAACAAGTTTTCGCACGTATATCTGTGCCAGAGCAGCGCAAACTGCACCCATCAATACAAGCAACGCGCCCGCGGCAGCGCCTGCATCGCCTGCTGGATCATTCAGCAACGTCAGCCTTGGACCCAATATGATCAGCACACCCACGAGGCCTAAAGCGACCGCTGACAGACGAAAGGCGCGCACCTCTTCGCCCAGAAACATCGCCGCAAACACAACCGTCAGCAAAGGGGCGGCGTAGGCCAGAGCCGTTACCTCTGGCAATGGTAAAAGGGCAAGCCCGGCAAAACCACTACCCATTGCGATGGTTCCGGCAAATCCACGCCAGAAATGACCAAGCGGACTTTTCACGCGCAGCCCCGTTCGCAGATCACGCCGCACTGCCAACCAAATGATAATGATTGGCAATGCGCAGAACGACCGAAAAAAAACCACTTCACCCGCAGGCACACGACCCGAAGCCGCCTTTATCAGTGACGACATGGTGATGAACAGCAACACCGCACAGATTTTCAGAAGGATGCCTTTGATCGGGTTCATCGCTGACTTCCTGTATTGTCCAACTGTGCAACCGCCCAGCGCGCCGCATCTGAAACCGTCGGATCAGGATCATCCAACATGTCCATCGCTGATTGCTGCAATCTCCGGTCGTTGGAATTGCCGATTGCATAGAGCACATTTCGAACAAATCTGTTCCGTCCGATCCGCTTGATCGGTGAGCCTGAAAACAACGCCCTGAATGCCGCGTCGTCCAGCTTGACAAGTTCTTCCAGCTTTGCTGACACCAGTTCAGGTCGCGCGGCGTAGCGTGTTTCTGTCGCCTTTTGCGCAAACTTGTTCCACGGGCAAATCGCGAGGCAATCATCACAGCCATAGATCCGATTGCCCATAAGTGGGCGTAGTTCTTCATCCACCGGGCCATGATGTTCGATTGTAAGATAAGAAATGCAGCGCCGCGCATCCAATTGATTTGGCGCCGGGAAGGCCCCTGTCGGGCAAATATCAAGACAGGCACGGCATGAACCGCAGTTTTCCTGTTCTCTTTCATCGGTTGGCAGCTCTACTGTCGTGAAAATTGCCCCCAAAAAAAACCAACTGCCCAAGTCACGCGACAGCAGGTTTGTGTGCTTTCCTTGCCAGCCTAAACCCGCCGCCTCTGCCAAAGGCTTTTCCATCACAGGTGCCGTATCAACAAACACCTTGATCGCTGCATCCGGTGTTTGTTCCAAAAGCCAGCGCCCTACCCGCTTTAGCCGCTTTTTGACAATGTCGTGGTAGTCCCGGTTTTGTGCGTAAACAGAAATCGCGGCCCGATCTGGCTGGTCAAGAATGTCCAGTGGGTCATGCGCTGGCGTATAAGGTTCTGCCAGCATGATCACGGAACGTGCCTCGGGCCAAAGCGCGGCGGGATTTCCGCGCCAATGCATCCGTTCGGCCATCCATCCCATCTGCCCGTGTCGGCCCGACGCCACAAAGGTTTCCAGCCGTGACGCTATTTCAGGCACATCCCCCGGCCTGCAAATCCCAATTTTCGCAAACCCTTCTTCAAGGGCTGTCCGGGTAAGCGCTGCTTTCAGCGCAACGTTCAAAAATCCAGATCCGCATAATGGGGCGGCGGCAGAAAGCCCGGAATCTGATCTGCGAGCACTGACCTGAACGCTGGCCGCGATTTGATTTTGGCGTACCAGTCCTTCACAACGTCACTGCGATTCCAATCAACATCGCTGATATAATCAAGCGCAGAAAGATGCGCGGCGGCTGCAAAATCAGCAAGTGTCATTTCGTTGCCAGCAAGCCAGCGCCGCTGATCCAGCAACCAGGCCATGTAGTCGAGGTGATACTTGATTGCTTTTGCACCGGCTTTGACATTTTTGCTATCCGGGTACCCCTCTCCGGTGACCTTCTTGTTCACCCTTTCGTAAAGCAGTTTCGAGGTTACCTCGCTATGAAACTTGTCATCAAACCACGAAACAAGTCGGCGGGTTTCGAATCTTTCGGTTGCTGATTTGGGCAACAAAGGTGGTGTTGGGTGTTTCTCTTCGATGTATTCACAGATGGGCGTGCTTTCGCTCATCATCAAACCGTCCATTTTCAGGACAGGCACTTTCCCAGCCGGGTTGCGGCGCAAGAAATCTGCATCTTGTTCCCAATACCGTTCCTCAACCAGATCGACCTCGATCTTCTTCTCGGCAAGAACCAGACGGACCTTGCGACAGAAAGGCGATAACGGAACATGGTACAATCGATTCATCTTCAAATCACTCATTTGGTTTCACTCTAATTGCCGTTAACCGTCAAACAATTCAACCATCGAAACATGCTGACCGCCCATCTGCGCGGATGGTTGCGGCCCCGTCCATAATTGCTGCGGCACGCCGTCGGGTTGAAGACGACGGATTTGAGGCAGACCTTGTCTTCGGACTTGGCAGAACTGCGGCAAGCCGTGCGGCCTGCACCGTTGTCAGATCTTTTGC
Organism: Pseudohalocynthiibacter aestuariivivens; assembly: GCF_018457175.1. Taxonomy (GTDB): domain Bacteria; phylum Pseudomonadota; class Alphaproteobacteria; order Rhodobacterales; family Rhodobacteraceae; genus Pseudohalocynthiibacter; species Pseudohalocynthiibacter aestuariivivens. The sequence continues at coordinate 44,933 of NZ_JAGFNU010000001.1, read as the reverse complement.
ACCAACCCGGAAATAGTGCTGCGCCGCTGCCTCGACACCAAACACCCCTTCACCGAATTCAGCAATGTTCAGATATACCTCAAGAATCCGCTGCTTTGACCAGACCGCTTCGACCATTGGGGTTAGCATCGCTTCCATCGCTTTTCTGAGCCAGCTGCGCCCGTGCCAAAGATACGCATTTTTGACAGTCTGCTGCGAAATCGTTGATGCGCCCCGACGGCTGCCCTCTGCCAGTGCGGCGCGGATCGCTCGCATATCAAAACCCCAGTGTTGGCAGAAATTGGCGTCTTCCGCCGCTACAACAGACCTGACAACATGTGAAGGAATATCCTCGTAAGAGACCCATTCCTGTTTCACACTGTCCAGCCTGCGCCCCTCGGACCACATGAAATACGTCGTGGGCGGGTTCACGAGTGCATATAGAACAACCATTAGGAAAGCGATTCCAACCATTGCCAGCATAGCCCGAGACCCCCACTTCAATATCAAGCGGTACGAGCGAAACCATTTTCGTTTCGCCGCCTTTTTTTGCCCCGACGGCGTCTTTCTTGCGGGTTTGGTTTTTGCTCTCTTTGCCACGCCCCACCTTAGCCACGCTAATCAGCTTGGGGTCAAGACCGAGAATGTCGCAATTCACAGACTACTTTGAATTTTGTCGATTTGACTTGAGTCAGCGCTGCATTTCATGCGTTTAGTTCATTGATGCTGACTTCTCTTTTGTCCGATCCACAAGCTGTAAAACTGCAGGTCCCAGTGCCTCTACGATAAGCGATACACCCTCAGCATTTGGGTGGATCGCATCTGCTTGCATATAAATTTGGCGCGTCGCGTCCGGATCGTCCAAAACGCGCAAACCCGCTAAGAAATCTTCCTGCAACACCGCGTCGTATTTTTCTGCGAGCTCCGGATAGATCGCATCAAAGGATTTCTGATAATCTGGTCCATAATTCCCCGGTGCCTTCAGGCCGACTAACATCGCGGGTAAATCGCGCGCCGTAATCTGGGCTAGAATCTCGTCAAGATTACTTTTGGTCAATGCAGGATCCAGACCGCGCAGCAGATCGTTGGCACCAAGCGCAACAATCACCGCATCAACGTCATCCGTCAGCGTCCAGCCGATACGCGCCAGACCACCCGCCGTTGTATCGCCTGACACGCCGGCATTCAACACCTCAACATCCGCACCATTCTGACGAAGCCAGATTTCAAGCTGTGGGACAAAGCCTTGTTCCTGCTTCAACCCGTAGCCTTGTGTTAGGCTATCTCCCAGTGCTGCTATGGTTATCGGCTCGGCAAATCCTGCTGTTGGCAGAATCAATAGCAGTCCAAGGTTGCGGGCGGCACTTCGCAGCCCATATACCAGAGAGGCCCAAAGCAAGAGGACACCAGAAATGACCGAGACAATCCTGTCCTTGGCCGATGTGTATCTGTCTTTAGACAGTAACGCCGGGCGGGTCGATATTCTGAACGGTATTACACTTGATGTTGCGCGGGGCGACTCGATCGGGCTTATCGGACCATCGGGTTCGGGCAAATCTTCGCTCCTCATGATTATGGGCGGTCTGGAACGCGCCACAAGTGGTAAGGTTAACGTGCTTGGCCACGACTTCACAGCACTGGGTGAAGATGCGCTTGCCCGCTTTCGTCGACAACATATGGGGGTTGTTTTTCAATCCTTCCACCTCATTGCAACAATGACAGCCCTTGAAAACGTTGCAACACCCTTGGAACTAGCTGGAAAAAAGGATGCCTTTCAACTAGCGGAGGCAGAATTAGCTGCCGTTGGTCTGGCTGATCGTGCCGGGCATTACCCTTCACAAATGTCCGGTGGCGAACAGCAGCGCGTTGCGCTTGCGCGCGCGGCCGCCTCGCACCCTGACATACTGTTAGCGGACGAGCCGACTGGCAATCTTGACGAAACAACCGGCAACACAATCATGGACCTTTTGTTTGACCTGCGGAAACGTCACGGAACCACGTTGATTCTTGTGACCCATTCACGCTCTCTTGCTGCCAGATGTAACCGGGTTGTTCGTTTGCGTGACGGCGTCATCGACACCTCTGATACAGCGAAGGCCGCAGAATGAGCCTTTCTGTGGCAGCGCGTATCGCCCGGCGTGAACTACGCGGCGGGATCAAAGGGTTTCGGGTTTTTCTGGCCTGCCTTGCGCTTGGCGTTGGGGCAATTGCCGCGATCGGAACAGTGCGCGATAGTATAGAGGCGGGCCTGGAACGCGAGGGTGCGGCGATGCTGGGCGGCGATGTATCACTTGAATTCACTTACCGGTTTGCAAACCCTGCGGAACGTGACTGGATGCAAAGCGCTGCCGAGGACGTCTCAGAGATCGTTGATTTCCGCTCTATGGCTGTGGTTGAACGAAATGGAACAACCGAACGCGGGCTGACGCAGGTCAAGGGTGTTGACGATCTTTATCCGATTTACGGCGCAGTGGAACTGTCGCCCGAAATGCCGCTTGAACAGGCCTTCGCCGGGAAGAATGGCATCCCTGGCGCCGTCATGGACCCGGTTCTGATGGACCGCCTTACCGTTCGGCCTGGCGACGTGTTTCGCCTTGGACTGCAGGACTATATTCTGATGGCAGAGCTTACGCGCGAACCTGACAGTACCACGGCAGGTTTCACGCTTGGACCGCGCACATTGGTTCTGGCAGAGTCCCTGTCTCAATCTGGGCTTTTACAACCGGGTACGTTGTTTGAATCGGAATATCGACTCAGGCTTGATCCCGAAACCAACCTTACGACGCTGAACACGGAAGCGGCCCGTGCGCTTGAAGGGTCAGGGTTTCGGTGGCACGACAGACGTAATGGAGCCCCGGGGATCAGCCGTTTTGTTGAACGTCTCTCAGCCTTTCTGGTGCTTGTCGGCCTGTCCGGTCTGGCGGTCGGGGGTGTTGGTGTTTCCGCCGCCGTTCGGGCGTATCTTGATCAGAAAACAGCCGTGATCGCCACGCTAAAGACGCTGGGAGCAGAAAGCCGAACGGTCTTTCAGGTGTACTTCATTCAGATTGGTGTACTGACACTGCTGGGTGTTCTGATTGGCCTTGCGATTGGGGTCATCGCCCCGCTGGTTTTTGCTCCGATCATTTCCGCACGCCTGCCAATCCCAACCGCCTTTGGCGTATACCCAATGCCTTTAGTAGAGGCCGCACTTTATGGGTTTTTGACAGCCGCGCTCTTCACACTCTGGCCATTGGCACGGGTTGAAAAGCTGCGCGCTGCAGCCCTGTTTCGCGAAGCATCAGGCCGGTTGACGGGCTGGCCTCGTCCGCTCTGGCTTTTTGTAACGACCGGGTTCTTTGCCCTGCTCGTTGGATCAGCGGTTGCGTTTTCGGGCCAGTTCAAGCTGACCCTGTGGGCGTCAGGTGGCATTCTTGCGGCCTTTGTGGCGCTCGTCATAATGGCTGCCCTGACGCGACAAATTGCACGAAGGCTGGCGCGTATGCGGGCGCTTCGTGGACGCACGACTCTTCGAATGGCGCTTGGTGCTGTTGGTGGGCCCGGAGGGGAGACAACTTCTGTCGTGCTGTCGCTGGGGCTTGGACTGTCGGTGCTCGCTGCTGTCGGGCAGATCGACTGGAACCTGCGCAGTGCCATCGCCCGCGATTTACCAGATGTTGCGCCTTCCTATTTCGTTGTCGATATTCAGAACGACCAGCTTGCCGAACTCCGTCATGGCTTGCTCGAGAACCCCGCTGTCTCGAACTTTGAAAGCGCACCAATGCTGCGCGGCGTCATTACAGAGATTAATGGGCTGCCAGCACGCGAGGTTGGGGGCGATCACTGGGTTTTAAACGGAGACCGTGGTTTAACTTATTCTGCAGAACCACCCGAAAAGGCAACTGTTACCGCAGGTGAATGGTGGCCAGCGGATTACAACGGCACGCCCCAAATCAGCTTTGCGGCGGAAGAGGCTGACGAACTTGGTCTGAGGCTTGGTGATACACTGACCATCAACGTCTTGGGCCGCGATATCACTGCGGACATTACCAGTCTCCGGGAAGTTGACTTTTCCACCGCTGGGATTGGCTTTGTTTTGTCGATGAACCCGGCTGCATTACAAGGCGCTCCGCATACACATATTGCAACAATCTATGCTGATCAGGCGTCAGAGGGCGTAATTTTGCGCGACCTCGCAAACACTTATCCGAATGTTACTGCCATTCGGGTACGGGACGCGGTTCAACGGGTCAGCGACGTTTTAGAGGGCATCGCGGCTGCAGTTACTTATGGCGCGCTCGCCACGCTGATCACTGGGGGCATAGTTCTGATTGGAGCCGCGACTGCGGGCGAACGTGCACGGACTTACGAGGCTGCGATCCTCAAGACTTTGGGGGCTTCACGCCGGTCCATTCTTGCAAATTTCGCACTTCGCTCGGCGCTTCTTGGGTTCGCTGCGGGCGGCGTTGCGGTTGGTGCCGGGGCACTTGCCGGGTGGGGTGTCACGCGCTTTGTGATGGAAACAGATTACAGCTTTGAACCAGTCTCTGCTCTTGCAGTTATTCTTGGCGGAATTCTGGCGACCCTTGTGGCCGGGCTTATCTTCTCGTGGCGACCACTTGCCGCGCGGCCTGCGCAGGTTCTTCGGGCTCAGGAATGATCTTGTCTAACGTGCAAAATGAATTGATCTTGAGGGTGAACACCAAATAAATTCACTGTAAGATATCGCTCAGGGGTGAAAACTCCGCACCCTGTCAGAAGAAAATCATGACCCAAAAAACCGATGAAACGATTGGCCGCTATTTCCGGGAAATGGTTAAACGACACGGTGATAATCCGTTTTTAGCGGTGCCTCGTGATCCGGAGCGCGCCTACCACTCTGGTGGGTACGAGGTGACTTACACACAGGCAGGGCGGCATGTAGAAGCCTATGTAACCGGTTTACGCATGGCGGGCTACGGCCACGGGCACAGGGTCGCCGTACTTCTGGAAAACCGACCGGAAATGTTGTTGCTGAAACTGGCGCTTAATACGCTTGGTATTTCATGGGTGCCAATCAATCCGGATTACCGCGCCTCTGAAACCGCATATCTTTTGCAAGATTCCAATGCGGATCTTATCGTGACGGCACCGGAGCTTGCTGGCCAGATAAAAGAAGCGATCACAGAAAGTGGCAGAGAAATTGAGATAAGCCTGCTTGGTCAGGGTTTTACCAAGGCGCCCCGCCCAGCACCTTATGAGTCAGAACCTCACCCCCAGACCGAAGCCAGTTTGATCTACACTTCAGGAACCACCGGTCGACCCAAAGGTTGCATTATGGGTCATGAGTACGAGTTGATGATGGGTCACGAGTACGCAAACTGTGGCGGTAGAATTGCGTTTGAACCCGGAACAGAGCGTGTTTACTGCCCGCTCCCGTTGTTTCATGTGAATGCCGCAATCCTGTTGTTCTTCGCGGTGATGTCCACCGGCAGTTGCCAGATTATTCCGGAAAGGTTTCGTCGAACCGCCTGGTGGCGTGAAATAACCAAAATGCACGCCACCGTTGCCCATTATCTTGGCATTATTATTCCCGTTCTGATGAATGAACCAGAAGGCGAATGGGACAAGACCCATTCAGTAAAATGGGCGGTTGGTGCCGGGGTGGAACCCACCCTGCATGGCGCGTTTGAAGACCGCTTTGGGTTCCCGCTGATAGAGGTTTGGGGAATGACAGAAATGTGCCGCATTCTCGCCAATTGCCATGAGCCACGTCAGATAGATACCCGCGCCATCGGGCGACCGAGACCGGGGTTGGACGTGAAAGTCGTTGACAGCAATGATGCTGAAGTTCCAAGAGGCCAGCCCGGCGAAATGGTGTTGCGCCACTCCAAAGAAACGCCGCGGCGTGGCGCGTTCTCTGGCTACTTAAACCACCCCGATGCAACCGAAGACGCATGGCGTGGCGGTTGGTTTCATACCGGTGACACGGTCACACAGGACGAGAGCGGCATGGTCTACTTCGTTGACCGGCAGAAAAACATAATCCGCCGCTCTGGTGAAAACATCGCCGCCGCCGAAGTTGAAGCCTGCCTCCAGGATCACGCGAATGTCGCGCAAGTTGCCGTGATTGCGGTCGAAGATGATCTGCGTGACGAAGAAGTCATGGCCTGCATCGTTCTGAACGACCGCGACAAATCCGAAAAACAGGCCCGACATATCTTTGACTACGCCTTTGAACGGCTTACCTACTACAAATCACCCGGTTGGATCGTGTTTGTCGATGAACTGCCTGTGACAGGGACCCAAAAAATTCAAAAACACAAAATATTTGGCGATGGGCAGGACCCGACAAAATTTGAAACCGCCTTTGATTTTCGCACGCTGAAAAAACGCGGATGACTAGCGCAGCATGATGCGCCCGATTGCATTCAACAGAACCTGCGCTGCGAGTATCGCTGTCGTCCCGGTGTGGTCATAATCGGGCGCAACTTCGACCAGATCAATGCCGACGATACGACCACGTTTGGTTAACCCGTCGATGAACTCCAGCATTTCATAGTAAAGGAACCCGCCATGGCTGGGTGTGCCCGTACCCGGCGCGATAGAGGGGTCAAACCCGTCGATATCAATTGTCAGGTAGTAGTCGACACCTTCGGGCACACGTGCAAGCGTGGCCTCGACACCCATCTTGCGAAACTGGCGCACAGACAAAATGTCTGATCCCATCTTACGGGCGTCTTCGTATCCTTCTTTCGCTGTTGATGACACGTTGCGAATACCGACCTGCGACAACCCTGTCACATAATCCTTTTCCGCAGCACGGCGCATGGGGTTACCGTGCCCAAACCGCACGCCGTGACGTTCATCGACAAAATCAAGATGCGCATCAATCTGAACAATGTGGATCGGCCCATGATTGGAAAAGGCGTTCACACATGGAATGTTAATCGAATGATCACCGCCCATCACAACAGGCAGTGCGCCCGCCGCCAGAATTTTACGCACACCGTATTCGATATTCGCGTGACTTTTTTCTGTATTGGTATGGATGATATCTGCATCGCCCAGATCCACCATGCGCACACCATCAAGGTATGTCTCATCATCCTCAAAGTCATAGGCACCCGCATGACCAAAGGAAAACAGGGTCGATGCCTCGCGGATTGCGCGTGGGCCAAACCGCGCGCCGGGTCGCCACTGTGTCCCGAAATCATACGGTGCACCTAGAATTGCGATGTCAGCGTCAATCGCATCCCAATCCGGCTGATACGGGCTTTTCCCAAAAGTTGAGATGCCAACAAAGGGCAGGTTCAAACGACCGCTTTCATATCCGTGGCTCATCAACGTCTCCCGTTTGGTAAGGTTTCACTCTGCGAGCTTAGCGGCATTATCGAAAAACACGCAATCGTCAAAAGAAGCTACCAACCAGATCGGCGTCTAACGAGAATACATTGAAATACGTACAGGCATCGCGTAACCCGTTTTTTTGAAAGGCAGATATGAAATGCTAAGCTTTAAAATCGTTCGCGCTGCTGAACATGACGCAATCTATCAACTCATGGAAAGCGCTTTCACCACATATGTTCAAAAATTACGAAACAGCGCGACAGCCGGACCCTACCCTTGGCTCAAAGAGGCCATCGCGAATGAGACGGTATTTGTTGGCATTCAAAAAAACGAAATTGTCGCTGCTGTTACGGCAACCCGCAAAGATGACCTGCTCTCGATCAACCAAATTGCGGTACGTCCGGAGCGGCAAGGTAAAGGCATCGGAAAATGGATGCTGAAAGAAATCGAAACCTTGGCAAGGAACGAAGGCGCAACCCGACTAACACTTCACACCGGGGAAATTATGCTGGACCTGTTGCGCCTCTACAAACATTTCGGATTCCGAGAAACCCACAAAGCGCTGCCTGATCACGGCGAAGATGCGCATCTTCGCGTGCATATGGAAAAGTTGCTTTGAAGGGTATCATTTTTTTACTACCCGTTTTTTCAGTTTGCCCCTTGAACGTGCCGCATCAAGCGTTCGCGAAAAACCGTTTTAAAATGTAGAAGGTTCTGATCAAAAAGAGCTATGATCACGCCTCTCCTTTTAGGAACGATCCGGCAAACGCTATTTCATCCAAAGAAAACCGTTGGCTGGGTTGCTCACGTTCTTGCAATTCAATCGGCAAGTTTGACCGGTCCGCGCGGGTTCCAACCGCTACGGCAATTTCGACTTTGTATTGTTTGGGTACTGAGAGCGCCTTTCTGACCGCTTCAAAATTAATTCCTGCCATAGCGTGCGCCTGATAACCCAGCAAAGTTGTCTGGAGCGCGAGCTGTGCCCAAGCAGCACCCGCATCAAAACTGTTTGTCCGGGAAACTTTTGCCACGCGGTCCCCGTCTCCGGGCATAACAGTATCAGACAAAACAAATACCAAAGCAGAGGCATGTTGGGCCCAACTCCTGTTGAAGTCGTCAAGCAAGCTCAGAAAACGCTGCCAGTGTGCATCGCCTCGGTGTGCGTAAACAAATCGCCAAGGTTGTACATTGAACGCAGACGGCGCCCATCGCGCGGCTTCTAGTATCGTTAATAAATCGTGTTCAGGCATCGGGGTTGCGTCATACGCTCTTGGTGACCACCGCTCCAGAAAGATCGTGTTTACGGGATTTTCTGATATGCGTTCCATTTTCATTTCATTCTCCTTCGTATGTGCTACAGCTTTGCGCCGCATTTCAAGTGTCTTCTTGCAAAGTATCTTTATATCAAGTTATTAGATGTCGAGGTAATTAGCCTGTTTTAAAAATAAATCAAGATCAAATTTGCATTGTCAGGAAAAAATTTGGCACCTGCAGGCTTGATTTCGGTGCCAATCTGCAAGCTCACAAAAAACTCCCGGCAATAAATTCATTGCCGGGAGTTATGTCTCACTAACCTTAAACGAGCTTAGTTCACGCGCGTGCGGCACCCACTTCGACACCTAGTGGGGCTGGCAGATGCACTAGCATCTCCTTCGGGCAAACCTGCAGGAAATTGTCACGCTCCAGATCCCAGTGTTGCAGAATGTCTTCGGCCTTTCGGCTACCTGTTTCTTCGTAGTGGCGTTCTATCAAGCCTTTCAGTTCTGCCTCCCAATGGGCAACTGTCACGGGACACGTCACAAGCGTTTCCACGTTCATCAGCGCATCGACGCTGCCATCAGGATCATAAAGATAGGCCATCCCGCCGGTCATGCCCGCACCAAAGTTAGCGCCAATTGACCCGAGGATCACAGCAACCCCGCCTGTCATGTATTCGCAGCCGTTTGATCCGCAGCCTTCGATCACAACTTTTGCGCCAGAGTTCCGCACAGCAAACCGTTCACCCGCACGACCTGCGGCAAACAGATACCCGTCTGTTGCACCATAAAGCACCGTGTTGCCGATGATCGTGTTCTCCGATGCAACCAATGGTGACGCCATCGGTGGACGGACGACAATCATACCACCTGAAAGCCCCTTGCCAACGTAGTCGTTGGCGTCGCCCGACACTTCGATCTTAAGGCCCGGAGCTGCAAATGCGCCCAGTGCCTGACCTGCAGAACCGGTTAATTTGACTGTAAGGTGGTCGGGTTGCAAACTGTTACGCATCCCGAACTTCGAAACGATATGGCTGCTGACACGCGTTCCAACGGAACGCAGCGTGTTTTGCACCGCATAGGATAGTTGCATCTTTTCGCCGTCGTTCAGGAACCGCGCCGCGTCTTTCACGATTTCGGAATCGAGCGTGTCCGGCACCTCGTTGCGAGGCTTGTCCCGGTCATAGGTGATCTGATCCGCCCCATCGACGGTAATTAGCAACGGGTTCAGGTCAAGATCATCAAGGTGGGCAGAGCCACGTGAAACCTGCGTTAGCAAATCCGCCCGACCGATCACATCATCGATAGACCGTGCACCAATGCTCGCCAATAGCTCCCGAACCTCGGTTGCGTAGAAGGTGATCAGGTTCACAACTTTATCGGCACTGCCGGTAAATTTTGCCCGCAGGTTTTCGTCTTGGGTGCAAACCCCAACGGGGCAGGTGTTGCTTTGACACTGGCGCACCATAATACAGCCCATCGCAATCAGCGCGGCGGTGCCGATACCGTATTCTTCGGCCCCAAGCATTGCTGCCATTACAATGTCGCGTCCTGTGCGAAGCCCACCATCGGTACGCAATGTCACCCGCTCGCGCAGGTTGTTCATGCTGAGCACCTGATGCGCCTCGGTCAGACCCATTTCCCATGGTAGGCCTGCATATTTAATAGATGTCGCTGGTGACGCCCCTGTACCACCATTGTGGCCGGAGATCAGGATGATATCGGCCTTCGCCTTAGCCACCCCGGCCGCAATGGTACCTACGCCCGAAGACGCCACCAGTTTTACCGTCACTTTGCAGCGCGGATTAATTTGCTTCAGATCATAAATGAGCTGAGCAAGATCTTCGATTGAATAGATGTCATGATGCGGCGGAGGGGAGATCAGCGTCACCCCCTTGGTCGAATGCCGCAACCGCGCTATCAGGTCAGTCACCTTCATGCCGGGCAACTGACCGCCTTCGCCGGGTTTAGCGCCCTGTGCGACCTTGATTTCCAACTCTTCGCATTGGTTCAGATATTCCGCCGTCACACCAAACCTGCCCGATGCGACCTGTTTAATTTTCGCGGACGGGTTGTCACCATTTGGTTCCGGCACAAAATGCGCCGGGTCTTCACCACCCTCACCGCTATCTGACTTGGCTCCGATCCGGTTCATTGCCACGTTCAGTGTCTTATGTGCCTCTGGGCTCAGGGCGCCCAGCGACATGCCCGGTGTCACAAACCGTTTGCGGATCGAGGTGATGCTTTCCACCTCTTCAATCGGCACAGGTTTGCCCAAAGGTTTAATATCCAGAAGGTCACGCAGGTGAATTGGCGGGTTGCTCCGCATCCTGGCAGAATACTGCTTCCACATCTCGTAAGACGCGCGCGTACAGGCCGCCTGCAGCATATGCATTGACTGCGCTTCCCACGCGTGTGTTTCGCCGGAATGACGCGCCTTGTAAAAGCCACCAATCGGCAGAACATCACTGCCCCCAAGCCAACCAAGCTGATGCACATCTGTCAGTTTTTTCTGGATCCCGCTGACACCAATGCCTGAAATTCGGCTAATCATGCCCGGGAAATACTCGGCACACATTGCGCGCGACAGACCGACTGCCTCAAAATTAAGACCGCCACGATAGCTGGAAATCACCGAAATCCCCATCTTTGCCATGATCTTTAGAAGCCCCTGATCAATCGCGGCGCGGTAGCGTGCCACAGCTTCTGTCAGGGTTCCTTCCAAAAGGCCGCGCTCTATACGGTCAGCCAGCGAATCCTCGGCCAGATAAGCGTTTACCGTTGTCGCACCACAACCAATCAGAACCGCGAAATAATGCGCGTCAATACATTCGGCTGAGCGCACATTGATGGACGTAAACGTGCGCAAACCTTTGCGTGTCAGCCAGCTATGCACAGCACTTGTTGCCAGGATCATTGGCATGGCAACGCGGTCTTCACTCTGATGCTGATCTGTCAGCACGATGTGCCCGGCACCCGAACGTACGGCATCTTCAGCCTCTGCGCGTATGTTTTCCAGCGCTCGCCGCAAAGCGTCGGAATCCTGCCCGGCCGGGAAGGTGCAATCAATTTCGGTCATTGCAGCGTTGAATTCGCCCTTCATGAGCTCGAACTGCGCGTTCCCAACAAATGGGCTTTCCAAAACCAAAATTTCCGTCTGACTGCTGTCTTCGTCCAGCACGTTCTTGAGGTTGCCAAACCTTGTCTTAAGGCTCATCACCCGGAATTCGCGCAAACTGTCAATCGGCGGGTTCGTGACCTGACTAAAGTTCTGGCGAAAGAAGTGGCTCAAAGGGCGATACTTCTTGCTCAGAACAGCCGAGGGTGTGTCATCCCCCATGCTCGCCAGCGCTTCTTTGCCATCCTCAGCCATTGGTGCCAGAATTTGTTCCAGCTCTTCAATGCTGTAGCCCGCTGCAATCTGGCGTTTACGCAACTCTGGACCACTGAAAACCGATGTTTCGGTGATCTGAGAGAGCGTTTCTTCCATATCGACGATCTTGCCAACCCATTCACCAAACGGCTGGTTCGAGGCAAGCTTGTCCTTCAGTTCTTTGTCGCGATACAGGCGTCCTTCGGCCATATCGACAGCGATCATTTGTCCAGGTCCCAGCGCGCCTTTGTGTACAACGGTCGCTTCGTCAATCGGCACCATTCCGGCCTCAGATCCGGCAATCAGCAGCCCATCACCCGTTACGACGTATCGCATTGGCCGCAGGCCATTCCGGTCAAGCCCGGCGCATACCCAGCGCCCGTCTGTCATGGCAAGAGCAGCTGGGCCATCCCAGGGCTCCATCACAGAGTTGCAATAGGAATACATATCGCGCCATGGCTGCGGTAACTCCACCGCCTGCTTGGACCAGCTTTCCGGGATCAGCATTGTTTTTGCCATTGGCGCAGATCGTCCAGCGCGCACCAAAACCTCGAATACACCGTCAAGTGCTGCAGAATCCGATGCCCCTTGCGCAACGATTGGCTTGATATCTTCTGCACGATCACCAAAAGACGCACTCGCCATCCTTATTTCATGGCTTTTCATCCAATTCATATTGCCCTTCAGCGTGTTGATCTCGCCGTTGTGTGCAAGCATCCGGAACGGTTGAGCCAACCACCACTGCGGGAAGGTATTTGTCGAATAACGCTGGTGATAGATTGCAAAGGCGGATTTGAACCTTGGATCCATAAGATCAGGGTAAAAAACCGCAACCTGCTCTGCCAGCATCATACCTTTGTAAATGATCGACCGGCAGCTTAGAGATGCTATGTATAGGCCAGAGACCTGAGCAGCGATTGCCGCCTTTTCAATCCGGCGGCGAATTACGTAGAGTTCACGTTCGTAGGTGTCTTCGTCGACACCCTTTGAATTGGAAATCAGGATTTGTTCAATTTCTGGTCGGGTCGCGTTTGCTTTTTCACCAAGGCAGGTCACATCGACCGGAACGTGCCGCCAGCCGTAGATAGAATAGCCCAAACGCAAAACTTCGGTCTCAACAATTGTGCGGCATTTTTCCTGTGCGCCAAAATCTGTGCGCGGCAAAAAAACCTGCCCGACAGCAACCAGTTCTTCCTGACGCGGCTCGTGCCCCGTGCGTTTGATCTGGTCATAGAAAAACGGAACCGGAATTTGAACATGGATGCCAGCGCCGTCGCCGGTTTTTCCGTCAGCGTCGACAGCACCCCGGTGCCAGATTGCACGAAGGGCGGCAATACCTGCGTCAACCACACCGCGACTGGGTTTACCGTCAACAGAAACCACCAGACCTACACCGCAGGATGAATGCTCCTCGGTTGGGTTATAGAGCCCGTTTTCCGCTAGATAGGCTCTTTTCTCTTCTTCGGCAGCGACCCAGCTTGCATCATATTTGGTCATTCTTTGGCTCCTTCCGGGAAGGAGGCGAACATTGCCTCTACTTCCGCCTTGGTTTTCAGTTCGTGTTCCCCGGCAAAGGAATAGCCAGCCGGTTTTACGTCGATGTAAATCTCTTTCGTCAGCTCCAAGCCACCAGCGTCATCAACCAAACCAGCTGCGATGGAATAGTGGTCGTGTCCAGGTAGCGTCAGACGGTACCAAAGCGTTGAGCCGCAGGTGTCACACCACGCACGTTCTGCCCAATCAGAAGAAGCAAAAGATTTGACCGGCCCCTCATACGTCAGGCTTCCAGGTTTGGCATCAATCTCAACAAACGCCGATCCGGTCCAACGCCGGCACATTTCACAGTGACAGGCGTGTAACTCTGGTTGTTTGGGCTCAAAGGAAAGGCGAACCGCACCACAAAGACAATGACCCTGCATATCGACCCTATTCCGCCGCTACTTGCGCTGGCTGTGCCAGAAAATTCAAAATACTGTCTGCGGCTTCGCATCCATCGCGAATTGCCCAGACGACAAGACTCGCGCCACGTACGATATCGCCCACTGCGTAGACACCGGGCAGCTCCGTTGAGTGAGTGCGAAAATCAGCCCGGATGGTACCCCAACGGGTAACCGTCAGCGCCTCTTCGTTCCAGAGTTTAGGCAGGTCTTCTGGTTCAAACCCCAGTGCCTTGATCACAAGATCAGCTTTCTCGATATAATCTTCACCCTCGATCAACTCGGGGCTTTGCCGTCCGGTTGCATCGGGCGCGCCAAGGCGCATTTTCTGTATCATCACGCCGTCCACCGGATCGCCAGTGAATCCTTTGGGTGCTGATAGCCAGACGAATTCAACGCCTTCTTCTTCTGCATTCTTAACTTCGCGTTGTGATCCCGGCATATTCGCGCGGTCGCGACGGTACAGACATTTAACACTGGTCGCGCCTTGGCGAACTGCGGTGCGTACGCAATCCATCGCAGTGTCTCCGCCACCGATAACAACAACCCGCTTACCGGCTGCATTCAACTCGCCGCTTTCAAATTCTGGGACATCATCGCCAAAACTGACTTTGTTGCTTGCCGTCAAGTAATCGACCGCATTTACGAGGCCTTCAGCACCGCTCCCCGGGGCTTGCAAATCTCTTGTTTTATAGACGCCTGTCGCGATCAGAACCGCGTCATGTTTGCCCCGGATCGCGTCGAATGAGATGTCTTCGCCAACTGTGGTATTCAGTACAAATTCAACGCCCGCTTGTTCCAGTTGCTCAATGCGTTGCATGACAACGGGTTTTTCCAGTTTGAAGCTTGGGATTCCATAGGTCAGCAGCCCGCCTGCGCGATCATAGCGGTCATAAACCGTGACCTGCACACCTTGGCGGCGCAGATGATCCGCCGCAGCAAGACCACCGGGACCCGCGCCGATGATACCAACGCTTTGATCGTATTCCTGCGCGGGAACGATCGGCTTTACCCAACCCTTTTCCCACGCCGTATCTGTAATATATTTTTCAACGGCACCAATCGTTACAGTCCCGTGGCCGGATTGCTCAATAACGCAATTTCCCTCACAAAGCCGGTCTTGTGGGCAGATGCGACCACAGATTTCCGGGAAGGTATTCGTTGCCTGGCTAATTTCATACGCTTCCTGCAACCGGCCTTCGGCGGTCAACCGCAGCCAATCGGGTATATTGTTGTGTAGCGGACAATGACTTTGGCAATAAGGCACACCGCACTGGCTGCACCGGCTTGCTTGTTCCTGTGCTTTTGCATCTGCAAATTCTGCGTAAATCTCGTGAAAATCTTTGTTCCTGAGACCAGCGTCACGTTTAGCAGGCATATCCCGCTCCACATCGACAAATTTAAGCATCTGATTTTTGGTCATCACAATCCCCGCGAAACGCTGACTCGGCCCTTTTAGCGGCTGAGTAAAATAAATAAAAGTCATTATTACTGACCTATATAAATGTTTTCTTGCTCATATTTTGGAAATTTTCGCTCTCATGGCTGATTCTTGCGCAAATCAGCACTGTATCTTTTGTATTTAGGGAATAGTAGCTGACATAAAAACACCCTTCCTATTCAAGAACCTTTGGTTAGGTTGAGGCTCGAATCAATTGAGGCGCACGCATGTCTTTGTTCCATCTCTTTTTGGTGGCTGTTATTCAGGGAATTACCGAGTTTTTACCTGTTTCTTCCTCCGGCCATCTTATTTTGCTACCTAAACTGACTGGATTGCAGGATCAGGGACAAACAATCGATGTCGCGGTACATGTTGGAACGCTTGCAGCCGTCGTGATTTATTTTTGGCGCGACGTAGTGATGGGGTTTTCGGGAATTCCCGGACTGATGCGCGGCAAAGTGGATACGCCCGGCGCTCAACTAGCCTTCTTGCTAGTTATCGCAACATTACCTGTAATTCTGTTTGGCTTGATATTGAAGCTAACCGGGCTTTCGGATGCCATGCGCTCTGTCACGGTCATAGGTTGGACAATGTTGGGTTTCGGCCTAGTTCTTTACTGGGTCGATCAACGTAGCCCATCCGGGAAAACATCTCAGGAATGGTCCCTCAAAGACGCCATCATAATGGGGTTATGGCAGGCTATTGCACTTATCCCGGGTACGTCACGATCTGGCGCGACAATCACAGGTGCCCGTGCTTTGGGATACGGGCGCGAACACGCCGCGAAACTAGCGATGCTTATGTCTATACCGACGATTATCGCATCTGGCGTGCTTTTGGGTGCCGAAGTTGTAGCGAACGCCGACGCTGCAATGGCACGCGATGGTGCCATTGCAGCTGTCTTCGCGTTTATCTCTGCGCTTTTCGCGCTATCCCTGATGATGCGATTGTTGCGCAGCGTCAGCTTTACGCCCTACGTGATTTACCGCGTTGCGCTAGGTCTGATCTTGCTGGGAATCGCTTACAGCTAGGTCCGCAAATTCTTTGCTGACTCCTTGATCGCTTCATACTGGCCAGACGGGCGGAACCGCCACAAGTAATCTGGTAGCACAGCCTCTAACGCTGTTGGCTGGATGCCGAGATCGGAAAAGCCTTTGGACCCTTCAGAGACAACATTGTCCCTGCGAAGATTCTTCAATTGGTCGCGGGTAAGGATACCGTTTGATATCAAGCCAAGCGTAACGCCCTGAATTGCGTCAAACACAGTTGCTATGATTGTCCCGACGAAGAAGGGTTTGTTGATCACAAGGCGACGACGGTGAATAACCCCCAGCATTTGATCAATCAGCGCATGCAGCGTATTCACATCGGGACCACCAAGTTCGTAAACGCCCGGTTCCACCTCGCCCAGAACACCTTTGACGGCCGCCTGTGCAACATCGTCAACATAAACCGGCTGAAACTTTGTATTTCCACCGATAAGCGGCAGAACAGGCCCAAAGCGTGTCATTGCGGCGAAACGGTTAAAGAACTGATCCTCTTGACCAAAAATGACGGACGGACGCAAGATCATTGCGTTAGGGAAGTATTGCAAAACACCCTCTTCGCCCAGCGCCTTGGATTTACTGTAGTCACTGTCGCTTTCTTTGTCCGCGCCAATGGCTGACAGATGCACCAGCGCCTCAACACCTTCTTCGGCAGCGATACGGGCGATACGCTCTGCACCTTCGTGCTGAACTGCGTCAAATTTGTTGCGGCCAAGTTCATTCAGAATGCCAACACAATTTACAACTGCATCTGCGCCCTTCATCACAAGCCGAACAGAAGCGTCATCACGAATATTGCAGAACACCGGTTCGACCTGCCCGACGACTCCATAGGGTTTCACGTGCATCGCTTCATTTGGACGCCGTACTGCCACACGCACACGCCACCCTTCCTTTGCCATACGTCTGGCAATGTAGCGCCCGACGAAACCTGAACCGCCGTATATAGTGACTAGTTTTGACATGGGTCTTCTCCGCGTCTGAATCTCTTGTCTTCAATATCTTTCCGGACCGATATGGACAACCCGCTATCGCGTCGCAGGAATTAGAGACGAATCCCGTTGACAGTTTAAACGCCTGCCTTTACATCGCGACGTCACGACACCTGCCCAGGTGGCGGAATGGTAGACGCGCTAGCTTCAGGTGCTAGTGTCCGTATGGACGTGGAGGTTCGAGTCCTCTTCTGGGCACCAATTCTTCTGAACATAGCTGCTTATAACACCTCAAAAACATTGATTTTTTGGGGCTTTTATGAATATGATCTGAACATAGTCGAACACTCCTAACCACCCATACCCCAACCAAACTGGGGTACAGTTTGGGGGTATCGAAGACTTCTTTCGGAGATGATACCCCAATTGGCCCTTACAGACCTGAAAATCAAAAAGTCGAAAGCAAAAGACAAACCATACAAGATGTACGATTCGCTTGGACTCTACGTGCTGGTTAAACCAAATGGTTCAAAGCTCTGGCGCCAAAAATACAAGCTTATGGGTAAAGAGCGTTTGATTGCGCATGGGACATATCCATCCGTTTCGCTAAAGGACGCACGAAGTAAACGCGACGCAATACGCGAACATCTCGCTGACGGAATTGACCCTGCCGTCAAAAAACGTCTCGATCAGATCAATGCTGAAACCCAGGCTCGCACGACCTTCCTTTTGGTGGCTGAAGAGTATCTTCAGATGGCCTATGATCGGGAATTGGCCGATGCAACCATGCGCAAGAAAGTCTGGCATATCCAAACACTCGCCGAACCGCTCCATCACCGTCCTGTCAACGAAATCTCCTCCGCTGAGATTCTCCATCTCTTGAAAGGCATTGAACTCAGCGGGCGACGGGAAACCGCCAAGAAGCTGCGCGGGACCCTGTCCGGCGTATTTCGTTTGGCCGTAGTAACCTTGCGTGCCGATAACGATCCCACCTACGCGATAAAGGGTGCGCTGTTGCCGGTGAAAGTCACGAATCGGGCCGCAATCACCGACGAAACTACCTTCGGACAGTTTCTCCGTGATTTGGATGAGTATTCCGGAGCTGACGTAATTAAAGACGCCATCCTGTTCCAAATCCTGACGATGACACGGCCAGGAGAGGCCCGCGGAGCCAAGCAACAAGAAATTGACCTAAGTAAACACACCTGGAGTATTCCAGCAGATCGAACGAAGATGCGCCGAGATCACATAATCCCATTGTCGGAGCAGGCGCTGCGACTGGTCGAAAAGAACTGGATTGACGTGGACGGCGTCGAGCTGATCTTTCCGTCGCTGAACTCCAACAGAAAATGGCTTTCCGAGAACGCTTTCAACTCAGCCATTCGCAGAATTGGATACGCGAAGGAGGAAGTGACCGCCCACGGATTTCGGTCTACCGCCAGCACCATTCTTAACAATCGTGGATTTGACGGTGATGTGATTGAAGCTGCGCTTGCACATCAGGACAAGAACGCTATTCGCCGAACATATAACCGCGCCACGTACTGGGATCAGCGTGTACAGCTTATGACCGACTGGGCGGATTTGGTCGATCAATTCAAGAAAGACACAACCTAGTTCTCGCCATAGAGCATTTCTGCTGCTAGCCTTATCCCGCCTGGGTATTGTCGTAACCTTGGGCATCGCGATGCTCTTCAGAGATGGAGATATCGTGATGAGGATACTTTCAAAACCCCAGCTGAAGGAGTTGGTTCTTTATTCACCGCAACACGTCGCACGTCTGGAAAAGGCCGGTCAATTCCCCAAGCGGGTACAGCTTGGCCCGAACAGAGTGGGATGGGTAGAGGATGAAGTTCTGGACTGGCTTCAGCACCGGCTGGAGCGCCGAGACGACCTGACCGACACTCCTGAATAGGAGCGGGTGACCAGATGTGCACATTTCTGGTCACCCATTTATAAATCGTTTGCGAGTAAAACCTCGCCATAGGAGGCTCTCTTCCAGGGTTTGTGATAAAGATCGGCCCAAACTTTGGATGGCATCCGTGATCCTTGTATGCCGTCAATCACCCGGGTCAGTTCTCAACGCAAATCAACACCATAAGAGCCAGTGAGGACCAAGATGAGCGCACAGGAAAAAGCCCCGCAAATTCAAATACGCGGCCTTTATAAAATCTTCGGTGCCAAGCCGAATGAGGTTCTGCCTTACGTGAAGGCAGGTATGGGAAAGCCCGAATTGTTGACCGAACATGGCCATGTGCTGGGACTGCAAGACATCAACGTGGATATGCAGGATGGCGAGATCACGGTCGTCATGGGCCTGTCGGGTTCGGGTAAATCCACGCTCGTTCGGCACCTGAATCGGCTGATCGATCCGACCGATGGAGAAATTCTGGTGAATGGTCAGGATGTCATGAAGATGTCGCGCGACGAGTTGCGCCATCTTCGGCAAATGGACATGTCGATGGTGTTCCAGAAATTCGCGCTTCTGCCGCATCGTACAGTGCAGCAAAATGCTGCCATGTCGCTGCATACACGCAGAGAACCGAAAGAGAAGCAGGAAAGCGAAGCGCGCCGCTGGTTGGCACGTGTCGGCCTGGAGGGAGTCGAAGACCACTATCCTTACCAACTGTCAGGCGGCATGCAGCAACGCGTGGGCATTGCTCGGGCGCTGACCTCGAACAGCGACATCATGTTGATGGACGAGGCGTTTTCCGCACTCGATCCGCTGATCCGTACCGACATGCAGGACTTGTTACTTGAGCTTCAAACCGAGCTTCACAAAACCATCGTTTTTATCACACATGACTTAGACGAAGCTCTCAAGCTCGCCGATCATCTGGTTATTCTGAAGGATGGCGAGGTGGTCCAGCAGGGTGAACCCCAGGAAATCCTGCTCAACCCGTCAGATCCCTATATCGAGGATTTCGTCAGCGACATCAACCGTGCCCGCGTGCTACGGGTGCGTTCGGTTATGCAGGAACTGAGCGGAAAAAAGGGTTTTTCCGGTGATGTTGATCCGACCGACAATCTGGAAAGCCTGATCGCGCGCTCCGGCGGCGATACCTCGCACAAGTTCCGGGTTGTCGAACACGATCAGGCCATCGGCGAGATCGATATGCGCGACCTTGTAAAAGCTCTGGTTCCGCGAACATCTAGCGGCGACAGGGTTTCGGCGCAATTCTGATCGATTTCAGGATGCATGGGCAAAGTGATGAATGGCAGAGGGAGTGGCGTGATTTGGACCCTGGAGAAACAAGAATGCATCGATGCGGCAGGCGAAAACAATTTCGTCCCTTCAGGGATTGCGTTTTTCCCACTCAATACAGTCGCGCAAACCCGGAATTTCCATTTTCTTCTTCTGCCACGCTTCACAATGCTGGCGTTCAGCGCGGCAATCGAACCACTGCGTATTGCCAATCAACTGACCGGGAAGTGCCTTTACCGCTGGCATTTGATGTCAGAGGATGGGGCGGCGGTGCAGTGCTCGAACGGAATATCATTACCCGCGGACAGCGCGATTGGCCCGTTGACACGAAACGATACCCTCTTGGTATGCTCGGGCCTGAATGGCTACTCGGCAGCCAGAAGCAGGAGTCTGGATGCAATCCGCCGTCACATACGCCAGGGAGGATCGGTGGGGGGTATTTGTACCGGCGCCTATTCCCTTGCTAGAGTGGGTATTTTATCCGGCAAACGTGTCACCCTGCATTGGGAAAACCTTCAGGCTTTTGTCGAGCAGTACCCGTACCTTGAAGTCTCGGGTCAGTTATTTGAGATTGACGGTCTGGTCATCACCTGCGGTGGGGGGGTCTCGTCAGTCGATATGATGCTCGCCCTGATAGCGACAGACCACGGGACGGATCTAGCCAATATGGTTGCAGATATGTGCGTATTGGGAATGCAACGCAATAATGACACAGGACAACGCAAATCGATTGCAGCAGTCATCAATACGCGCAACCCGAGCCTGATCGAAGCCGTGCGGATCATGAACGACAAACTGGAAGACAAGGTACCGCTTTGCGATATTGCCCTTCAGGTCAATCTTTCGAATCGTCAGTTAGAACGCCTGTTCAATCGCTATCTGGGTACAAGCCCCGCCAAATACTATAAAAACATCAGGCTCGATTTTGGCCGTTCCCTGGTTTGCGGGACCGAACTGGCCATGAGTGAAATCGCCTTCGCCTGTGGTTTCCGAAGCACGACGAATTTTACCAAGAACTATCGAGATAGATTTGGGGAAAACCCGTGCAACCGCGGTTCTACCGCACGATACCACCGTCCAGATACCGCGAAACCGTAAAGGAAAAAAGATCATGCGAACCATCCAAACCGACAAAGCGCCGCAAGCCATTGGTCCCTATTGCCAGGGAATGGTTAGCGGAAATATGTTTTTCAGCTCCGGGCAAATTCCTTTGGCACCAAACGGGGAAAAGGTCTCTGGTGGAATTGAGGAACAAACCCGCCAAGTCTTTGCTAACCTGCGCGCAGTTTTGAACGAAGCGGGCGTCGGATTGGACAAGGTGATCAAAGCGACTGTTTTCGTAACGGATCTGGCCGATTTTTCTAGCCTTAATTCCATCTTCGCCCAAGAATTTGGGAACCACAAACCGGCACGCTCAACCGTACAGGTTGCTCGTTTGCCAATGGATGTTGAGGTGGAAATCGAGGTTATTGCACTCATCGATTAAGTAGCTGGTGCAGGAAACACGATCATTTACGACGAGCTGAACCCTGGTTTGTCAGACAGGTCAAGGTTCTCTATTGGGCATTTGCCTCCTGAACTAGTGACGATGAAACCGGTTTCGTGTGCAGAATACCACATACCTTGATTAATCTCTTTGTCAGCAAAGAGTTATTGGTTGGGCGCAGCATCGGTATCAACCACGATCTCTGAGAAGTGCGCGACGTTCTTTGCTCGAAAGTGAACGATCGCTTTCTTCCGGATGTGCGCGTAGGGATTGCATGCAGTTCTTTAGCCACCCTAGCTTTCAACCTCCAGTCCAATCAGGTTTACGCTCTTTCATAAACCACATTGGCCCTTCGTCCACATCAGTCGCTAAACATGCGTCCGCCCGTACCAGAAACCTTGCAAAAAAGTGGCCCATAGATATGGGGCTAGGACACTATCTGAACAGGCACAAAATCCATACCATCCAAGTTCGGCAGAACCAATTTGCCCTGACGCGCCATCCGACGCCAATCAGATACCGTGCTGGGGATCAGCTCGTATCGCTTGGCAACAGCATTAACAGTCTCGCCTTCAATCAACGTCTCCGCCACAATCCGCGCCTTCAGCGCCAAAGGCCAATTCCGTTTACCATCCCGCCGTCTCGGAACCCGTGCCAGAAACTCGCTTGTAGCTCCCATCGAGAAACTCCCTTCATATCATGAAAAGCCTGAATCGCAGATTAGGGACTAAGCGGATAGGATGGGGCCGGAACAACGCTTACGCATTTATAGTATGCGTGGCTGAAGAAGTTTCCAGCAAAACCGAACAACCCGCCTGACGATGAACAGGCTGCTGAGACCGGACGGCTCCATACCGCCGTGCTTCGATTTAAATTTGTAGAGCGTGCCCTGGCTGATGCCGTGCAGCCTGCACAAATCTGGAGGAGATTCAGGGGCTCCGGTCAATTTTTTTTGCGCATGCAGTGCGATTAATGAAGCGAAATAATCTCGTGACGAGTTTAGGGTGTAGGGTGTAGGAAACGACGGGCTACGGCAATGATAACAGCATCATAAGGAAACACTTTGTTTCAAAGAGAGCAATATTATTCTTACTTGTACCTCTATATAGGTTGGCTCATGATTGAGTTAGCTATTCCTCAGAACCGTAACCAACTCGGTGTTCCAGCAATCTTGGCAGAGCTTGTAATATTGCTATGGCTCGCATTATTGTACGTGTGAACTGTGTAGATAAGTACGGGCTATCGGGGCACTTCCTTACCAAATCACCCTATTTTGTCCCATTGGCGCCAGCCATCATACGCTCGTAAATTTTGATGCCTTCATTCACATCGTCGAAATACCGCACTTCCCCTTTTTCAAGGATCGCAGCGACGCTGCAGAATTTACGTATGGTTTCCGGAGAGTGAGAGACCATAATCACATCGGATCCGGACAATCTGTTCTCGAATACTTTTTGGCATTTGCGTTTGAATTCCATGTCTCCGACAGCAGTAATCTCGTCGACCAAATAATAGTCAAAGGTGATGCCCATGGAGACACCGAAGGCAAGACGGGCCTTCATCCCGGAAGAATAGGTACTTACTGGCATTTTGAGGAAAGGCCCAAGTTCTGCAAATTCTTCGACGTAGGCAACCAGTTCGTCTGTATCGACGCCATAGATCCTGGCAACAAAGCGCGTATTCTGAATGCCAGTCAACGCAGGGTGAAACCCGCCTGCGAAGCCCAGTGGCCAGGATATTCGCCCTTTCCTTAAAATTTCTCCTCGGTCGGGAGCAAGTGACCCGCTGATCAATTTGAGTAGTGTAGATTTGCCTGCGCCGTTGCGCCCGAGCAATCCAAGGCTATGACCCTTTTCAAGTGTTAGCGACAGATTGCTTACTATTGTGCGCTTTTCACCTTTTAGCTGGTAGAACTTCGTCACATTTCGAAACTGGATCATCGTTATGCTACCGTCGATCTCGGACATTGTAACCAATCAAGATTACGACCGCCCAGATAGCGAACAGAAACGCCGTGACCAGAAACCCAAGAACCAACCGCTGCGGGTATTGAGGTTCTTCAGAGATTGTCGGTGGAACGTGAACCGCCAGGTAACGGCTTTGGCGACGCGCCTCGGCCTTTGCCTGTTCATAGGCCGCTAACGCGGAAACATAGGCTGCTTGCGAAAATTCAAGATCAACCAATAGTTCTTCGTATTCGCCTATGACATCAGACAAGGGGCGTTGTTCAGCACCTGAGCCATCTTCGCTGATGTTTGATTTTTCTTGATCAATCTGATGTTGAATTGCTTCAATTCTTCGTTGGCCCCGAACCCTGCGTGGATCGCTTGCTTCGGTATATGTTTCCAGAATCTCATACTCCACCAACGCTTCGGCCAATTGAATTTCCAACGCGGACAGAAGCCCAAGCTGGCTCACTGCGCCAGCTTCGGGGTCAATAATCTGGTTAACGTTACGAAACTCGCGAATTTTAAGGCGTATGTTTTTCAACCGGTTTTCTGCTGTTTCCAAATCTTCCCGGGCAAATTTTGTGGTGTCGTTTCGGGCGATTAGTGACAGATCATTGATGAGCTTGGCGCTTTCTTCCAAAATCGCTTTTGCAATTCGTTGAGCGTCATCCGGATCAAATGCGCGTGTTTCTACCTCAATCAGACCTGTCGTGCTGCCGATGGATACTGAAACCATCCAGCTCCAATACCATGTTAAATCTTCAATCGATTTATTTTGGCGTAGAGAAAAAACAAAGTCCTGTGGCACACGATTGTAAATCTTTTCCAGTTCCAGTTCTTCATTCAGTTTTTCAATCAAAGGTTGGCTTTGGATGAATTCAAAAAGTATGTCGCTGTCCGACGCAGAAGACGTTCCAACCTGCGTAAACGTGCCCAGGATATCAAGCGGATTTGATGCTTCTTCAGACCGTACAGAAAATGCGGTAGTTGAGTGGTATTGATCTGCCGAGTAAGCTGCGATGTAGACGTTCGCAGCTGTGCTGGGGAACAAAAACAACAGTAGAAAACTAAGAAAAACAATATGGTGCCGAATCTTCATTCGTGCCCAAGGGACTGAAGCGGGAGGCTCGATTTTCCCTGTCCCGTTTGGTACAGTTTCTAGAACCGCAGTTTTCTGATCGAGCATTCAGGAACACCTTCAATATGCGTTTGTTTGTCTAGTATCTCCGACAAATCTTTCCCCGAATTGTTGCACAATCTAACCGCGAATGCCATAAGATAGCAAGCAACTGTTCATTCACGGGCATGGCGCAGGAAAATGTTACTGGCATCCCAAAAAGCAAATCAAAACCCAAGATTTCAGGCGGCGCGCGTTCTGTTTGCTATGGTCATGCGCGAGATGAATACACGCTACGGTCGCACATGGGGTGGTTACATGTGGGCAATACTTGATCCCGTCGGAATGATTGCACTTCTAACGCTCGCGTTCAGTCAGTTTATTCATGCGCCTCCGATTGGTGCCAGCTTTGAACTGTTCTATGCGACAGGATACATACCGTTTTATATTTACTCAGAGATTACTAACAATACGAGCATGGCTGTTGCGTTTAACAAGCAGCTTATGCATTTCCCGGCGATTACGCCTTTGGACGCCGTTATCGCCCGGTTTATTCTTTCGGTGCTAACTTTACTGGTTGTCAGCGTCATTGTATTTTTCGCGATAGCATTTGTTTCTGAATGGAGCGGCACCCTGGATCTGGGCGCAATTGTTCTAGCTACCGGACTTGCGGCGCTGTTGGGACTTGGGCTAGGAACGATGAACTGCGTATTGTTCGCATTTTTCCCGGTATGGCAGCGCGTTTGGATGGTTTTAAGCCGACCGCTGTTTTTGGTATCAGGTGTCTTTTTCACCTATGAATCAATGCCGCCGCAAATTCAGACGATACTCTGGTACAATCCACTGGTACATATTGTTGGTGTTATGCGCCGAGGGTTCTACGCGAGCTATAACGCCGACTATGTTTCTTTGCTCTATGTTGGAGGGATAGGTGTGGGATCGCTGGTTTTAGGTTCGGCTCTGCTCATTCGCCACAAGAGCTATGTGATAGAAAGTTAGGATGAAAACTTACCGACAATTTGTTTGATAGCTGCATTCTGGCCTGTGCGATTATAAAAGGAACCCTTGATCTGAGTTGTTGTTAATGCCCTAAAAAAATCAGAGGCAAAAGTTGGGCTAACCGGTTCGGCCTCATTCCAGAATTTATCTAGCCCGGCTTGGTGCGAGAGGTCGGGGATATCAAAAACAGCGTCACCAAGCGTGATGATTGGAACGCCAAGTCGTATCGCGTGAAGACCAACCGTAGAGTTTGCGAGCACAACACCTTTTGAGTTGGAAATCAGTTTGTCGAGTGGGCCGCCCTTTATCACGTGCACCCGATGTTTAAGGCCGAACTCCGACGTCAGGCTGGCTATTCGGCGAGGCCAATTTTCGAGGCCGTTATCAAGGGGATGGATTTTAAAAACCAAATGACGCTCAGCAGGGGCGTGCTTGGCAAATGAGGTCAGGATCTCCCGAAGAAATTCTTCAAGATGATTGTACTTTGTTGATGATCTAATCTGATAATCGCTCTGTAGCTGCATCGCGACCAGATTGTATTGAAACTGATCGTCCAGGCATTTTTGTGAAACTTGCTTTGCAATAAAAGCTTGTTTTCGGGATCTTGCAAGTTCGGGTAACCAGGCCAAGTAGTCGATAACAGGCCAATAGTATTTGTCGGAAAAAAAGAAGGGATAGAATGGTCTTCCAAACACCAAAAGAAGATTGAACAAAACTTCGCCGACCGCTTCTTCCAGGAAAGAATGTGGGTATCGTAGCACCATGTCAGCTTTGCCAGCTTTTCGTGCCAAAGTTTCTATTTGATTTTTCTGTTTTGGGAATCTTGATTTTGGCCCCATCCCATCGGCTTCCATCGTTAGCCAATCAGGGCGCAGATAGCCAAATTCAATAGCCCAGCAGTTCACGCCCAATTTCCTTGCAACATCCGCTGCTGCTGCGTGATAGGGATGGCGGTCTGCATAGTATAGAATATCGGTAATTTTTTCATTCTGAATGAAAATTTCCAACCAAGTGGGCCAGTTTCGAAATCGCCCACGATAATTGATAGCGCCTCGCCTGTGCCAGAAAGCCCAGTCCGCGAGACAAAAATTCACTTTACGAGTGGGAACTCCTCCGGTTTCCAACCCTGTCGCAAGCCGATGCCAAAACCCCGAAGGGTGCCCCTGTAGAAACAGAATTTTTCTATCGATCGAGTTCATGTATTTTCTGGCCAGATGGAAGGCTGATTTTGCTGAGTTTACAGGTGACGATATTGCACTCATCTGATTTTTCTGCAATCCAAGGTGGAATTGCAATAGGAATGTGTAATCAACAAAGAGCAGATGATCACCAGCAACTCTTCAGACCTCGTTAACCGTAGATTTCTATTTTTGCAGGGCCCATCATCGTGGTTTTTCAACACCTTAGCGAATGAACTGCGTGATCGAGGCGGCGTTGTTGAGCGAGTAAGTTTCTGTCCGGGAGATCGCTTGTACTGGCGTGGTTCTACTATTGTTTTTCGCCGGCCAAAGGAAATGTGGTCCCGTTTCTTTGCGGAAACGATGAGAGAACAAAAAATCACCGATTTAGTTTGTCTCGGGGACGGCCGATTTTGGCACAAAGTTGCGATCGAGAGAATTAGAAGCTGCTTTCCAGAAACCAGAATTAATATTGTGGAACATGGTTACTTACGTCCTGATTGGCTCACCATTGAACCGGATGGAACGGGCGGACGCTCGCGATTTCCACAGGCATTCGAAACGGAAGTCTTTAAATCTGGCTCGAAGCACTGGCCGCCTGAAACAGGATATCGAACCAGTTTTCTTGAGTATGCGGGATTAGATATAGGGTATCATCTGGCAAATGTATTATTTGGCTGGATTCTCTATCCAAACACTATAAACCACTCTATTCATTCTCCGTTCCAGGAGTGGGCTGGATGGGTCAAAAAGGCCCTGATGCTTCCTTTACGAAAGCAAGAGATTCATCGAACCGAGTTGTTGCTACAGCGCCAAGAAGCCCCCCGGTTTGTTTTCCCGCTGCAACTTGAAACTGACTATCAAATTCGTCAGCACGGAACAGATGGCGGGCTGCGCAGCGCGCTAGACGATGTAGTAGCGACCTTTGCCAAGCACGCTCCACCGAATGCCGTTTTGATTGTTAAAGTGCACCCTTTGGACAACGGCTTGGCCCCTTGGCGCAAACTTGTGATCCAAGCCGCGAGTAAGAACGGGTGCCAAGAGAGGTGCTTTTTTCTGGATGGTGGCGACTTAAGCGATCTTCTGAATAGTTTGGCTGGTCTTGTGACAGTGAACTCAACAGTTGGGCTTACGGCCCTTTTGGGTGGCACTCCGGTAAAGGTGCTCGGAAAGGCGATTTATGACCTTCCAGGATTGACGGATCAGCGTCCAGTTCAGAGCTTTTGGCAAGATCCGGAGATACCGGATCCCGCACGAGTGACAGCTTTTGCTGACATGCTGAAGGCAACAATTCAGGTACCCGGTGGATTCGATGGGGAAGGCGTCGCAGACGGAGTCCGCAATATAGCTGACAAGCTGATGCAACCACCGGTATTTTAGGAGAACGAAAATATGAAAGAGTTCCACTCTATCGTGATAACGGGCGCTTCTGGCGGCATCGGGCGAGCGCTTGTTTATGAACTTGCCAGACCAGGAACGAGTTTGCTTTTGTTGGGTCGCAATATTTCAAAACTAAAGGAAGTTTCTGAAGAAGCGCGCTCAAAGGGGGCAATGGCGGAGTTCGCTTTTTGCGATGTCACAGACGGTGGCCAGCTTTCAAAACTGGTGAGAGAATTTGATGCTCGTCGCAATGTTGATCTTCTGGTCGCAAATGCTGGTGTTTCATCGGGGTTGGGGCAGGGCCAATCCCCTGAACCAGAGGGCCATGCACAACGCTTGATCGAAGTTAACCTCATTGGGGCAATAAACACCGTCGAAACACTTTTGCCCGAATTTATCACCCGGAAAGCGGGCCATATCGCGATTATCAGCTCGCTTGCGGGCGTTCGCCCACACGCCGATATGCCAAGTTACAGCGCCTCAAAATCCGGTTTGCGTGCTTACGGCATCGCATTGCGCGGTTGGTTGCGAGGCAAGGGTGTCGGGGTAAGTGTCATTATGCCCGGTTTTGTTACTTCGCCAATGTCCGCAAGACATCATGGCCCTAAACCATTCGAAGTTTCAGCTGAGAATGCTGCCAAAATCATCGTCAGGGGGATAAGAAATAATCGGTCAATGATCTCGTTCCCGTGGCAACTTCTGCTTCTGATACGATTGGGAAATTTACTGCCCGCGCCTGTATCAGATTGGTTCGAGCGTCGCTTTGCTGCGGAAATTAGGCCAGAAAACGAATGACTTCAGCTTTTTGACCTGAGCCCTTCAAGCAGGTTTGTACCTGCTGCTATGTCGACCAGTTCCTTAGTTGTTTCAACTGCATATTGAATATCTTGTTTACTGTGGCTCGCGGTCAAAAAGAAGCGTAGCCGCGCCATTTTCTCTGGAACCGCAGGGAAAATGATTGGCATCGCGTTGATGCCCCGTTCAAGAAGCTTGTCCGCAATGAAAACAGTCTTGAGTGAATCACCAACAATGATTGGTGTAACTGCAAATCCCAGCGACGGGCCTGTATCAAGCCCCGACAGTTTAGCCTGTTCCAGAAATAGAGCGCCATTTTCACGAAGCGTATCAACCCTGTCTGGTTCGGCCAGCATGAGTTTCAGCGCAGCGTTTGCCGCCAAGGATTGCGATGCTGGTAGCCCCACCGAATAGATAAACCCAGCTGCTTTGTAACGCAGATACTCAACCAGCTCGGTTGACCCTGCAATGAACCCTCCACACGAACAAAGAGCTTTAGATAAAGTGCCCATCCAGATTTCAACTGAAGTTGGGTCAATGTTCTGGGCTTCGGAAATTCCGCGACCGGTTTTCCCCATAACACCGAAAGAATGCGCTTCGTCCACCATGAGCCATGCGTTGTGACGCGTTTTAACCTCAACAAATTTTGCAAGGTCGGGAACGTCACCGTCCATTGAGTAAAGACCTTCGATTACGATCAGTACCTGGCCATAGTCATCTCTGCTTTGACTCAGCTTTCGGTCGATCCAGGCGTAGTCATTGTGCGGGAATGTCAAATGTGATGCGCCGGACAGGCGTACGCCTTCGGCTACGGAATTGTGTATCAGGGAATCTATCAATACAAGATCACCCGGGCCGGTGAGAGTGCTGATACCCGTAACGTTTGTTGCATGGCCCGACACGAAAACAATTGCGTCTTCGACCCCGTAGCAATCTGCCAGGTTGCGTTCAAGTGCTCCATGAAACGGCCGTTCCCCACCCACTAATCGGCTGGCGGAAACAGACCCACCCCAAGTTTTCACACCTTCGCAAACTGCCTCTATCAGTTCTGGGGATTTATTCAGCCCCAGATAATCGTAAGATGCGAAGTTGATGCAATCCTTCCCTTCGATCATTACGTGGCTTTCCGACACAGCCTCAATTGACCGAAAAAAAGGCGGGTTTATTTTCAGCATATCAGCGGCGGCCCTTTGCAGACGCATATGTTCGAAGGCGGGTAGCGTGCCGAAATCAAACGCTTTAGCGGCGGCTTTGGTGACAGGTGTTTCATTCTCCGGGGCGGACGCTTTTTGTGTCTCACGAATTGCGTGCGCTTTACGCAGACCCGACAAAATTGCGGTCTTGCTTAAAGTGCCTGACATTAGCTTGTTTTCCGACTGATTGAGGTAACAGTTCTTGCATTACTATTGAGAATCTCGACAAGCTCGTGATCGATTTCCTGGTTTTCGTCGACATGCTGAACAATGGTTTCGTAGATGGCAGAATCTTGGCCCGTATCTTCTTCAAGCAATCCGTCCAGAAGTTTTCGGCTTAGTTGAATGAGGGTCATTCCATCGACGAGAGCCATCAGAGGCAGATCAACACCGAACTTTTCTTCCACAGCCATGCGAAGGTTTACGGCCATTAGCGAGTCAAACCCCATATCCGTAAGGGGCTGAAGAGGGGCCGTTTCCGATACCGGCTGTCGCAGAATTCCAGCAGTTTCTTCGACGAGTAAGGATGTTATTTTTTCCAGAGCCTCGGATTCGTTCAATCCGTTGATCAGGCTTTTAAGATCATTCGCTGTTTCCGTAAGCGCCTGATCAGTTTTAAGGTCGATTCTGCTGAACAAGGCCTTTTTCATAAGCTTCAGATCAGAGGCTAGCCGCCCCCAGTTCATAGGGGCCATTGTAACAACAGGGTCAGGAGAGCCGGAAGCAATGATCGTTGCTAAGCCTTCCAATGCTTCATCAGCGGTCAGCATCCGGGTTCCGATTCTTTGTTCCAATATTTCACGTGCCTCTTGCTCTCGAGCGAGGTAGCCGTGATCAGATAGAGGCCCCCAAGCTACAGCCAGACCGGCCAGTCCCTGCTTGCGACGCGACGCAACAAGGCTCTCTAAATATGCATTCGCCGCAACATAGGCTGCTTGTCCGGGGTTGCCGAAAAGGGTGGCGACAGACGAGTAGACGATAAAATGGTCTATCGGCAGGCTACGGGTTAGCGTGTCAAGGTTCTCGGCGGTCGCGATCTTGGCGCGCATAACCGCCTGCATTCTTTCCGGGGTTTGGTTGGAAAAAAGCGCGTCATCAAGAACCATCGCAGCGTGAAGGACGCCTTTGAGGGGCAAATGGTCAGCTTTAATTTTTTCGAAAACTGTCGCTAATTGATCCATATCTGCAGCATCCGCTGCAACGACTTCAATTTTTACGCCGGTGCTTTCAAGTTCTGTTCGGTCTTGTCGTGACAATGTTCCTGAACGACCTAGCAACCAGAGCTTTTCAACACCCTGTTTCGCAAGCCAGCGTGCCGTAGCAAGCCCAAAACCCCCAAGCCCCCCTACCAAGAGCCAAGCACCACCAGAAATTTTTGTCACTGCGCTTGCGACAGGCAGTTTGGGAACGGAGGGAGCCCGCACAAGAATTTTGCCAATATGGCCCGATTTTTGCATCAACCTGAATGCATCAATAACCTCTCCGGGTTCGAAAATCTGGCAGGGTGGCGACCTGTAAAAACCGTTGACAAATCCATCTATCAGGTCGGTAAAAAGCTGCTCTACAAGTTCTGGGCGTTGTGACAACAACTGGTCAGCATCAACTCCAAAGTAAGACAGGTTTTGTCGGAAGGGTCTAAGGCCGATACGACTGTTTTGATAAAAATCTTGTTTCCCCAACTCAACGAACCGGCCAAAGGCTTTCAAGCATCCAAGCGAACGTTCCATTGCTTCGCCAGACAAGGAGTTCAGAACCACGTCGACGCCTTTTCCGGACGTGTAAGCCATAAGATCATCCGCAAACTGCAACGATCTGCTGTCAAAGACCGCTTTGGCACCCAGAATCTGAAGAAGCCTTCGTTTCTCCGGGCTGCCAGCTGTCGCAATCACGTTTGCGCCAAGGTGCTTGGCAATCTGTATGGCCGCGAGCCCAACCCCCCCGGCTCCGCCATGGATTAAGACGGTTTCACCTTCTTTTAGGCGGGCGGTTTCGGCCAAGGCGTATTGTGCGGTGACAAATATGGCCGGAATTGCAGCAGCAGTTTTAAGATCGACAACATCTGGAACTTTGACAACAGCCTTTTCCGAAACCGTCACATGGCTGGAAAAACAAGATGGGGCAAATGCGATGACGTGGTCGCCAACATTGAATGTGCTGTCTGCACCCGTTCGAATAACGATGCCCGAACACTCCATACCAAGCGTTGCGCCCGCAAAACCATCTTCCAAGGCTTCTTCAGGTAAAAGGCCCTGTGCCCACATCACATCACGAAAGTTCAGCCCAGTTGCCGAAACAGCAATTTCCACTTCTTTTGCGGTTGGCGCGTGCCGGGCGGTACTTTTCCATTCCAGGGATTCGAAATTCCCGAATTGACCAATCTCTAGAGTCCGTGTGTGCGATCCTTGAAAAGAAAGGTCAGACGCAAGAGTTTCGAAACCTGCTTTTTGCTCTACGCGAGTTGCAGATGCACCGTTGTCGTCCCATAAAATTTCACTTTCGTTCGGATCGATCGACAAACTATTCAGGAAATTTTTGACAATCTGTGAGTCCGATAACCCCGACGCCATTTTTAAGAAACGAAACTCGGTTTGAAGGTATTCATTCGTTAGCACGCGCCCAAGACCCAGTGCCGCCGCCCCGGACCCTGCTTTGTTGGTTTTGTTTTGAGAAATTATCCAAATCTGTGCTGGTGGTTTCTGCATTAACTGGTGCAATGCCATTACATGCGTCAGAGAGTTTGTCAGGTCATCTTCGTCTGCTTGCTGTTTGTGTGAGAGATAGATCACCTCTTCACCCTCTTCCGAAACCAAATGTCCATTGGCGATCAAAGCATCTGAAAGTTTTTTGGCGAGATCATCGTTTCCGACAGAACCTAAGACGCGAAAGGACCGCGGTTCGATTTCCACATGCTCCAACGCGTCTGAATTCTTTGAGATCGTCACAAACGCGCTTGTCGTATCAATGTTCAGTGGTAGCGAGATTGGTTCAGAAAGGCCGACCATTTCCAATTCTTTCAAGTGTTCTTGGCCGGGCCGTTTTCTACTACGCGGGCGCTGATGATTTTTTGTGGTACCCCACCATTCTTCGGCTTGCCCCATAATCATGTCTTCTACGAGGTCAGGTTCCCGCTCAACACCGACCAATAGGCCACCATCGGCCAGCACTGGTTTGATATTAGAGAAAAACATTGCATCGACCCGGCCCAGTAGATCAGCATGCAGAACCACGTCATAGCTAAGAGAATTCAAAGCGGCATCCATGCCGAAAATCTTAGCTTTGCCTGTTTCTCTTCGGGTCTGGCGCATCAACTCGATGCCCCTTGATTCCACGTCGGACAGGCTCAGATTGTCGATTGCCACTAACGAACTCAGAGTGTCGATGAACCCCTGTGGCGCTAGCCCAAGTACCAGAACATTTAGTCGCGTTTCCTTTGGCCAAGTCGTTACTAAATCAACGATAATATCAGCGGCTTTCGACCAAATTGAACGTGATGCAGGGCTGAAATCCACAGCTTTCAAGGGCCGTGGCTGTTTGCTCAATCCCTCTTGCAAGATTTTCGCCAATTGCTGGTCAAGTTGCAAAAGATCTTTCAGTTCACCTGAGCGTTCAGGAGTTGCTGTCGTAATAAGTTCAAAAAGGTCTTCAGTTGCTGGAAACGGGCACTTTTCAGCAAGGACGACTACATCTTTTTCTGAGACGGTAGCCGCATCGCTTTCGACCAATGCGTCTAGCATTCTGTTTAGCAGGGCAGAAGAACCTCTTCCAAATTCGTCAAAAATGGAAGCATGAATTCTTCTTTCCGTGTCCGCATATGGCGCAATCAAATTCCAGCTAATCCGATGTGCTAACGCATCGATAAGAAGTGCCGCATCATCGGGGTCAGGCAGGCAGTTGGCGGCTATGCCAATTTCCAATAGTCGCTTAGAAGGATTTGCCCACGCCTCCGGGAGTGTCGTACCAGAACCTTGTACGAGCAGTCTTACCTCGCGTTGATGCCAAAGCGGGAGGTTTTTCCCGGTTTCGGAAGAAAGTCTAATGGCCTTGAACCGAACCGAAGAAATTTGGCAAATTAGGTCATTATGTGCATCATAAAACGCAATCTCAGCTTCTGCTCCAAGCGCGGGAAGCCGCGAAAGTTTTAAGATCGCTTTGGCAGGGGCGATGCCTGACTTCAAAAGCCTTACCCGCCCAAATCTAACAGGAAGAAATGACTGCGTTTTTACGAGATCGCCAGTGATGTTGTTTTTGATAAGATCGAAAATTCCGTGAAAACCAGCATCAGCTAACGTCGGGTCCAGAGCGTATCCCGAAGACTCGAGAAACGACGGCAAAAACTCGGCGAACGCAGTTTGCCCTGATGTTCTGAGGTTGGAAAGTCGACGAAAGGCAGGACCATACTCCAGCTTGATATCTTTGAGCTTGGTGTAAAGGCTGTCCAGGGAAACGATGTCTGGTCTCTCTGAAGATTCAGGGTAATCAGATGCAGAAAACCCGTAATCCTTTCGCAACGTTCCAGAGGCACAAAGTTGCCAATCCATTTGTTCGCCGGTCTTGCGCGATTCAATCCTTATAGTTGCTGAAGAGAGCTCTAAAACTGTGCGTAGCTCGACAGGATTTTCATCGCCAAAAACCACAGGGCGAAGAATTTCAAAATCGGTGAGCTCGATCGCGTCTTGCCCGAATTCGGATTTTCCAGCTGCCATTGCAATTTCAACGAAAGCTGTAGCTGGCAGCACGGGCAAGCCGTCAACAACATGATCTGCAAGCCAAGGTAACTTGGTGGGGTCAACTTCGCTGTGCCAGGCGCCTTCACCATTTCTAAGCCGAATACCCAAAAGGGTATGGCCCTTTTCGCGGCCAAACAGCTCCACTGATTGCGGGGTTAAACCCGCCCGATACGGTTTGTGTTGCCACGGATAAGGGGGGAGACCGCCCCGGAATGGGATTTCAAGTCCAAAAACATTTGACTCTTGTAACTCGGCTCCCAGAGCAATTGCTTCTGCAACGATCTGCAGGACGGTTTTTTCAGACTGATTGCCCTGTTCCATCGATGGCATGTAGACAAGCGTTCCGCCTGCCGTTTTTACAGTATCGGTTACATAATTCCGCAAAACCGGACGCGGCCCGATTTCGACCACTAAGTCGATACCGTCTTCAACCATATCCTCTAATGCGCTTTGAAACTGAACTTCGTTTCTGGCGTTTTTCCACCAATAGTTTGAATTCAATTTGCTTGAGTCGATACGCTTGCCAAACGTTGAAGAGTAATATGAGGGCACCCCACTCTTAGGAACGATATCTTTGACATTCTCAAAGAAGCGGCTCTTGATTGAGTCTAAAGCCCGGCTATGAAATGGGTAATCAATCGCCAGCGGTTTGATGGCAACGCGTTTTTTGCGTGCGAATTTAGCAAATATTTCAAGGTCATCCTTTGGACCTGTAAGGGTGCAACTTCTTGGGCTGTTCTGGGCCGAAACCTCTATGCTGTGGTTTCCAAACTCTCCAAGCAGGTCGCTTAAGGTTTGTTTTCCTGCCAAGACGGCAGCCATACTGCCTTTTCCTTTTAGGTCTTCAAGTGCCTCAGAGCGGGTGCGAACCAGTTGCGTGGCATCGTGTAGGCTCAGAGCTCCGCTTGCCCAAGCCGCTGCAATCTCGCCGACGGAATGGCCGATAACGGCATGAGGCGTTAAACCCGTGGCGGACAAAGCCTCTACAAGCGCGACTTGGATGGCAAACAAGAGTGGCTGAGCAATCTTTGAGATAGCAAGCTGCGCGTCCAGATCGTCAGAAAGCAGCGATGCTTCAATATCAAGATCACTTTCTTCGGATAGTATTTTGGCGACACGTCTAAATTGGTGCCTGAAAATCTCGTTCGTTTCAAACAGGTGCCGCCCCATGCCAGGCCACTGAGAGCCATTTCCTGAAAAGGCAAATGCGGCCTTTTTCTTTGTCCCGCGCGTATGTCTTTGGACAACATCTGAGGTCTGCTTGCCTGTTGCGAAATCTTCTAGCGCGGCTGCAATGCTGAAACTGTTGTTCCCCAGAGCGACAAGCCGATGGTCATGTCGATGCAGGCGGTGGTTCGCATTATTGATCTGGCAGGAACCTGTGCGTTCAGAGGATTCTGCCAAAACCTTTTGCCAATTCGCCGCAGTTGCTTTTAGTGCGTCCTCTGTCGCCGCGGAGAGAACGAGGGCGTTTACCTTTGGCGTTACGGGTGTTGGGGTGTATTTTTCATGCTCCCACGGTTGGCGCAGCAAAACATGTGAGTTCGCTCCACCAAAACCAAAAGAATTCACACCCGCAACCCATGGACGTTTCCGGTCTTCCAGTTTTACTGCAGAAGTCGCCACTGAAAGGTTCAGTTCTTCGAAGGGGATATCAGGATTGAGTTTTTTTACATGAAGCGTTTTAGGAAAAACGCCGTTTTCAAGAGACAATTGAGCTTTGAGCAAACCAACCAGCCCGGAGGCTGACTCAAGATGTCCGAAGTTTGACTTGGCAGAGCCGATTGGGAGCGAGTTTCCGCGTGCAGAACCGAAAACCGTTCCAATCGCCTGCGCTTCCTGCGGGTCGCCTACAGATGTGCCAGTGCCATGTGCTTCTACGAATGCGAGGTCGTTGGGATCAAACCGATGGGTGTTTAGAATGGATCGCAACAAATCTGCTTGCCTCTCCGAGGAGGGCATCGCCATCCCGATAGTTCTACCATCCGAGTTTATACCAGACGCCATGATAACACTGCGTACAAGATCGCCGGATTGTTGCGCGACGTTTAACTTACGAATTACGAAAACAACGGCCCCTTCAGAGCGGACATATCCGTTCGCAGAAGCGTCAAAAGCTTTGCAAAGCCCATCTGGTGACAACATTGCTGACCGCGAAAAGCCTATGAAGGGTAGAGGCGAAAGCAGAGCGTTAACACCGCAAACGATTGCGGTGTCGATTTCTCCGGCTTTCATTGCCTTAACCGCTTGATCCAATGCATAGAATGAGGATGAACAAGCTGTATCCACAGTGTAACTTGGCCCGTTGATGTCCAGGAAATAGGAAAGCCGGTTCGACAGGATTGAAAGCGTGTTTCCGAGCATAAACTGGGAATCAATTGCTCCCAGATTGCCTAGGAATTGTGTCGAATAATCTGAAGAAGATGCGCCAACGTAGACACCCGTGCGGGTTTTATCCAACCTGTCTGGGGTTAATCCGGAAGACTCCATTGCCTCCCAGGTGACTTCAAGAAGCAGGCGCTGCTGCGGATCCATCTGTTCAGCTTCGCGCGGAGAAATCCCAAAGAAACCTGGATCGAAGCTCCAGATATTTTCAAGTAGCCCTGCGGCTGTTGAATATGTTGTGCCCGGAACATTTTTACTCGGATGCGCATATCTGTCAGTGGACCAGCGGTCGGGCGTAATACTCGAAACAACGCATTGTTCATTGCTGAGCACCTGCCAGAATTCTTCTGGAGAATTTACATTTGGCACGCGGACAGAGTAACCGATGACGGCGATTTCGTTCAAATGTTCGTTATTGTCTCCCAACGCCTAAGCCCTACTTTCTAAGCTCAATTTTGGTTCGCCCAAACGAGCAACGCCTCCCTCCAAGATTGCTCATGGACGGCGCAATGCAAGTATACGTAGAAATTTTGGTGGCTCCAAGGTCTAAGTTTTTGAGATCCCATCTCGAGCAAAAATCTGTGGCGGGGCTTGCGTTGTCAGTTCGCCGATGCAAGAAACTTACCACTTAAAACCCGGGGTGCGGCGAAGTTGGATAATTCATGATTCCATTGGCGATGTCATTTCGACGATTGGGCCCGACCGGACTTTTGAACCGATGGTTGACCAGTGATAGTTCGCCAACATCAGATCTCTATTTCGCAAACGCCTGTCAGGAAATTTTGACCGAAGGCCTTGTTACGCAATATTCGCCAACTGTTTTTGCTTCTGCTAGCACCCAACTTGTTATGCGGCACGACGCGAGAACGCCGGCACATTTGACTCGCGACTGTTTGGTCTACTTTATTGATGATTTGTGGAATTTCAGAGATGAAGACCCCGGATTGTCTTGGTTCTACCGAAATAAGATGGCGTTGGTTGAGGCGCGCGCTGTGGATTGGTACCTGAAACGGGCAAACGCGTTTGTGGTGAGCACGCCATTGCTAGCAGATGACTTGCGTAAGATGTCTCCGCAAGCGGATGTTTATTTGGTCAATCCCTATTGGTCTGAACCTGTTGCTGATCTTGATCATTTTGATCGCCATAGCTTTGACATTGCTTATCTTGGGGGACAGGTACACCGGGCCGATCTGGAATTTTTGCTACCAGCGATAAGGCGCGTTCTTGACGAAATTCCAGAAGCTTCTTTTACCTTGTCTGTAGGCCACCGGATTCCAAGTGATCTCGAGACCCATCCGCGTGTCCGCCGGCTGCAGGCGCTGCGTTGGCGGGACTATCGGCTATTATTGCCGAAAAAAAGGTTTCACCTAGCTCTCTATCCTTTGCTGGACACGCCGTTCAACCGGGCGCGCTCGATCAACAAGATTATTGAACATGCTGTTACAGGTGCAGTTGGTTTGTATTCGGATTGGTGGGTAGAGAATTTACCTAAAGCGTTCGCGACAAACACGTTAAAAGTTCCGAATAATTCTGACATGTGGGCAGATAAAATCATTCATTGCTATGAGAATCGTCAGGACGTGAAAATCAAAGCAAAAGCTCTGTCTGAAACCATTGGAAAACTGTCGCACAAAGAGGACCAGATTGACCTTTGGTCGAAGCTCTTCAAAATCTAAAGTTGCTTGTGAGAAATACTACGGAAATTTGATCTCAACGCTTTTTCAGTGCTTTAAGCACATGTTGAACGAGGTCGACGCGGTCTATTGGTTTTGGTCCAACCCATGAAGGTTCTGCACTAGGCAATTGCTCGTAGAATAGAACACCATCTGACCTTCCAAGAAATTCACGCGCGATGAATTTGTAGTCCTCTATATTTTCATTGATTAATTCGAGGCGCATTTCGGGAGAAAGTACTTCAGTTTTGGTTTCATCTGGCGGAAGGGAGAAAGTGTACGTAACAAGCAAGCTGCGAAGACTGTCTGACACGTCAAGACGCTGAAATATGTCCATGAGTTCCATCGAGCCATAAGGCAGTGAAACATTCAGACGCTTCTTTTCTACGGAGAGCTTTTCCGAAATTGCCGAATGTCCAATCGCGCTTAGGAAATCGCTAGTGATATTCGGAAGGTTCTGGCCTTCCTCGTGTGGCCTTACGATTAGGTTTTCTTTGCCAAATACATCTGCCCATCTATTAAGGAGAGTGCGGTGGTTAAAGACTTGGGACTTTCTCCCTTTATGAAAATTCAGATAGCTTTCAATGCCGAGCCCCCAAGGGGGGGTGGCCACGGTCTTTAACGCTTGGTTGTAGGCAGACACCCACCAATTGTCATGTCGCCGCAGGTATACAATTATGGTAACTTTATAATCATTAAAAAACTTTGCAACATCTTCAGGTTGACCCCAGAGTACAAAAAATTCCGAGCTGAAAACCGCGGATTGGCAACAACTCGCGTTGAATTCCACATCAAATGCATTTCTTTTTTTCTCAAATTCATTACTGTCCAGTTTTCGGTTTGGTTTCTGGCTGAACCCCAAAAAATCGCTCAACCCATAGTGGGCGGCACCAGCCGCTCCGAAGGTCGGATACAACAGCCCATTTTCTTCAAGCAAATGCCGGTTTGAAAATAAATCGCTTTGAATTGCCGAGCTGCCAGTTTTGTTCATTCCAATGTGAATGAAGACACTTTTCTGACTGGATCGTTCTGCAAGTATTTCGTTACTCAACAAACCAGAACCTCGCTTTGATGTTGTGTCGTTCCGGTTGTGAAGTAGTCTAGAATTTCCTCGAGGCTATCTGCGCTGTTCTCGGGGTTGCTGCGCAGCACGATGCCATTTTTTGCTTTGTAAACAGCTTCAGCTTGCGCACCAAAATCGAAACAGAAAACCGGCAAGCCCGTTGCCAAAGCTTCGTGCGTTGTAAACGAAAATGTTTCCGGGCAGATAGACGGGATCAACCAACAGGATACCTTGTTATCTTTCGCGATAGCGGTCAGTTCTGAAATTTTGTATGGGCCAAGGACTGAGACGTCAGGATGGCTGTAGGTAGGGTCGATCGTTCCAATGACAATGACTTTAATTCTGCGGTCGGAAATGTTCTGAGCCATTCGCCTGACAACATCTGCTCCTTTTCCAAAGCCGATGTTCCCGAGAACAGCAATAACAGTTTCTGGCGGACTCAGGTTTGAGACAGTGTTAGGGCGGACTGGCAGTTCGTGTGGATTGACCTTTACCTTGTTTCGAAATTCGGGATAGGCGCGGGAAAAAATTTCTTTGCTGCTTTCAGAAAATGCTTCAATTCGTTCAACCTGCTTGAACAGGCTTTCCCAACGTTCTCTCCAATCCTTCAGGTTTTCCGAGGCAAGGTGATGTCCCAAAGTGAGGCTGGGAAAGCATTTTTGGCAGAATTTCTGTGATGGAACGCCGCAAAATTCATTCTTGTAATTCAACAGGTTGTAAGAAGGACAAACCGGAAAGAAATCATGCAACAGAACGTGCGCATTATCAGAGGTCGGGTCCATCAGCGAAAAGACGAATTCGACAAAATCCATAGGATCCTTTGCACCCACAACGCACGAATAGATAAACAGGCGCTTGTCTAAGCAGGAAAGAAGGGCTTCAAGCTGATGCAAGTCATCCATCTGGCAGGCAAGCATACCTACGCAAGTGTGCACTTCTAGGGCGTAACTATTTTCAGACCCGGACTTTCGCAGGATGATCGCGCCCTTGCCCCGTTCGTTTAACGCGGCAATCCGATTGGTCAGATAAATCTCAGCACCGCCACCCAAAGTATGAGCTAAAAATATCGGCACTTCGCCATCACCATTCAATGTGGCAATTGCCAGGGCGATACGCGCCGAGATCAAAGAATCCTCTGCAATAAAATCTTGGACTTCAGTATTGAAAAGCGGAAATCGTTGCGAAATAATTTGCCCATTGTTCGTAAGAAGGTGGGCTTTCGTCTCTGGAGAAAACGACTGCCCGCTCCGATGTTCGACGAACAAGTTTCCGATTCCAACATTGATCCCACCAATTTTGGAAGCTCTCAGACACCAGTCGACTTCTTCTCCATATCCTTTTCCAAACACCGTATCCAAAGTGGGTATGCGCCTTAGGTGCCTGGCATTTATAGCCATGCAAAACCCAACACCGGTTGGAATTTTCTTCGTTGTAACCTGCGGGTTCAGCTGTTTTGCAATAGCGTCAATCGAATCTACTTCACTTGCGTTTAGCTGCAGTGTTCCATTTATGACCGGGACTGACATTATTGTAGCGTTATTTGACATAGGTGTAACGCTTGCGACTTGGTGGTCATCCAAGATCGGTTTGATCAGACGGGATAACCACCCTGCTGGCACGAATGCGTCCGAATTCAACAAAACTGCGTGACGGTTCGTGGTTTCTTCTAACGCACGATTAACTGACGCAATAAAGCCCAGGTTTTGTGAGTTTTCGATCAATTTAACTTTGGGACTATGTTTGGCGCACCAATCTCTGAGCCAGGGTTTAACGCGTGGATCGGTCGAGGCGTCTTCGACCACAATCAATTCAAAGGCCATGTCGCTGTGCAACACAACACGATCAAGGCAATTCTGTAATAGCTCAAACGCATTGAAGACAGGAACAATCACTGCAATTTCCGCGCTGGCTTTCGGATCATGAGACACCGCCATGAACAAATCAGCAGACAATCTGGCGGGCGCAGGTTTTGATGTTTGCGGGATAAGCATGCGCTCCAGTTCGCCTGCAGCCAGCCTGTCGCCAAACAAGAAATACTGAATGAGTGCGCGCGGACGAGTCACACCAATTCTCAGCAGGATCAGGGCCAGATGAAAAATTGCACGCAGCCAATCAGGTCTGCCAATCGTTGATAGTTGAGCTACGTCTTTCCATCGACCGGCCGAAAAGTACTGAACTTCCAACTCTGGCCCAAAAGGTATGTCAACTGTAAAGCCTGCCGCCTGAAAGTTGCGATGTTCTGGTATATCTTTTAAATCTCCACGATGTAGATCAGGCGTCACGATTTTCTGCAGCCCGGCACACCTGAAACGCAAAGTTTTCGTGTTTGCCCAACCCTCGATCTGGATGCGGTTATTGCAGACCTTAACCACTTCCAAGAAACCTTTGGCGCCAACCAAATCACTCTTAAATGGGATCATTTCTTTGCGTTTGTGAAGATGGTTTACCAGAGCAGAAAAAATTGTCTTTCGCGCGGCATGAAGGGATTTTTTCAGCTTTGTTGCTACCATTTAACTTTCCCGTGAGAACTAGTTTCAATGGTGCTGAGTGTGAAGTTCTTGCCACACCTGTTTTCGTCGCAGACATTGAATTTTAGGCAGTGCCCGAAGTCATATGATGTGGGCCATTTCATCGTTTTTTTCGGTGGGTGGCGCGGGTACTCTTGGGGGGAACGGTAACCACGTACGTGGATTAACGTCAACCAGCGATTGATTTGTATCAAGAGAAAAACGCACTCTAGGTATTAGCGATACAATGGCCTGCTTGGCGCTGTGGATCTCTGTTCGCGTGGTGTTTGGAGAATGTCCCTTAGAGTTTTTAGGCACCCTGCCTTTTTCAAGTTACGCATAAGCATGAGGGCATATCAATCTTTTTGGACCTAATAAGATGGACGGATTGTAGCCCAAACGGCTAAAGGCAAGGGCTTGGGGTAATTGCTCAGAAATTGTTGACGTTTCTTCTTGAACGGGCTGGCGGTGATCTCTTGACAAGGATAAGGCAGGATAGTTTTATAAGTCTGTAATTCAGCAGATTTACCTTGGGCATTTACGGAATTTCGCTTTCTTTTGTGGCCCGATCTTCAACTGGGCTTACAAAAATCGCGTCCGGCTTTGTCTTTCTGGCTTAGCAAGACGGAGGGCCGTTGAGTTTCAGAGCCTTAACAATGCAGTGTCCCGCATGGCAAGGGCAATCGATTAACAAACCTTGCGGTATTTCATGGTATAGCACTTGAATGAGATCAATGTGCAGCCAGGCCAGTGGACCGTACATTGAAAAAAGTTGTGTAGGCGAAACTGGGATACATTGGCAAAGTAAAATTGCTTTGGATTGAATTGAGGAAAGAAAATGAATTGGAAGGGGTATTGGTTGATTGGATGTGCAATGGCTGCTCTTGGTGTGTTTGGGGCCGCAGCCCCGGTTGTTGGCCACGGTGGCGCGAGCGGCGTGGTCAAAGAGCGCATGGAGTTGATGGAGCGCTACGAGGAACTAGCCGACCGGTTGTTCGCAATGGCCCATGGCGAGCTTCCCTATTCTCAAAGTGTAGTGCGCAACGCGGCTGCCGAGCTTAGGGAAACGTCTGGCGGGGATTTGGTTGGGCTGTTTCCCGAAGGCAGCTTACGCGAGCCGAGCGAAGCCAGCCCAAAGATCTGGGAGGATTCCGTGAGCTTTTCGCATTTTGCGGACTTGCTGCGCGATTTTGCCACGCTGCTCGAAGAGAACCCCGCACCGTCGTCCGATCCGTCGCTGCTGCCCCGAAAATGGGAGGACGTGCCAGTGATGGGAGGGATGATGCATAGTGGTGGAATGATGGGTGGCCGGAACGGCACAAGCCTAGAGGCTGGGCTTTGGCGTGTTGCGCACGCCTGCAATTCTTGCCACGAGCAGTTCCGCGAAGATGAACGCCGATGAAAAATGGGTGTGCCTGCTGAGTTCCGCGCGAGATAATATGAGAAGCAGGTAGATGAGTTGCATAATGAACTGGAAGATCGCTGGCAGCGATTTGATTTGGCCGACAAAAGGGGCTGAGTAACTCGCGCAGGCTAGGGTTTTGACCTTCTAGCGACAGATAAAACCTGTTTTCGTTAAGCATCAAAATCTTGAATGTTTAGCAATGTTGTTTCCAAATCTCCGTGTTGCCCCAAGATTGTCGTTGGCAATTTAGCTTTGTCTCTAATGGCGAATAAGAGTTTTGCTACAAAAACGAAGTGTGCAATTGGCATAAAAACCATTTATGCTTGAGGGAGTAGCACGGGGACATC
Organism: Pseudohalocynthiibacter aestuariivivens; assembly: GCF_018457175.1. Classification (GTDB taxonomy): domain Bacteria; phylum Pseudomonadota; class Alphaproteobacteria; order Rhodobacterales; family Rhodobacteraceae; genus Pseudohalocynthiibacter; species Pseudohalocynthiibacter aestuariivivens. The sequence continues at coordinate 252 of NZ_JAGFNU010000001.1, read as the reverse complement.
AATAAGCCCTTGGACACTCAAGGCACCAACACAACTCCCACAACCGAGCTTGTGTTCACAAGTGACCCAGCTTTATGGCATCGTTCTTGATTATAACAAAGCAGCACAGAATCGGATGCTGATAGTGTCTAGCCCCCAATTTCAGTACCAGTAATTTTCGTTTTCTCTAATAAGGTTTCAAGCACTGGCGGGCGCATGTTCAATGCGTGATGTGGTCTTATCCGGTTGTATTGCCTGAGCCAAACATTGATG